>CAWEJP010000006.1:0-119088 GCA_963809455.1 Candidatus Bathyarchaeota archaeon
TTCCAGAGTTCAGCAGTGCAGCGCTTGTATCAGTGATTGCCGCAATGATAATTGTGACGTCAGTTGCAGTTGCCATCCGCAGGAAAAAGCGACAATAACTTTCCCTAATTTTAAAGCATGCGCACGTCGTGCGCTATTTTTTATTTTTAGTATTTTGTTAATTTTTTTGGTTCAAAAAATAAAATTAAGGAAGACTGCCCAAAATTATCAGACCTAAGCAAACGACTAAAACAACTAAAACAGCGGGAAACATGTAACAGCGCCACCAAATGTGGCGGGTCCGACGGGAATTGAACCCGCGACCCTCGGATTAAGAGTCCGATGCTCTAGCCTGACTGAGCTACGGACCCGCGTGGTTTGAAAAAGGGTTTCATTGAGTAATATAGAGCTTGTGGTTTTGTTGTTGCAGCCTGATGCAGAGAAGACTAAATAGAAAGTAGCGCTTTAGTTTTTGTGGCGAGTTTTATGGCTGATTCTTCTGGTGAGGTTTTTGTTTTAAAAACAACCGACAGGGCAACAGGGGTTCCTGCGCTTCTAAAAAAGTTTGGTTTAGATGATTATGCTGGAAAGCAGGTGGCGATTAAAGCAAATTTTAACAGTGCTGATCCGTTTCCAGCCTCAACACACCTGGACACTTTGGGAGCCATCGTGGAAACCCTGAAAGACGCTGGTGCAGGCGGGATAACGTTGGCTGAACGCAGCGGCATGGGCGACACCACAGCAGGTGCTTGAGGAAATGGGCGTCTTTGCACTATCGCGGAAGCTGGGTTTTAACGCGGTTGTTTTAGATAGCATTGGCAAAGACGGCTGGATTAAATTTGAACGCGGCAAAACCCATTGGTTAAACGGCTTCTATATGGCAAAGGTTTTCCATGACGCTGACAAAATCGTTCAAACCTGCTGCCTCAAAACTCACCGCTTCGGCGGCCACTTCACTCTATCACTGAAAAACTCTGTGGGCTTAGTTGCCAAGAAGGTTCCGGGCGGCATGTACGATTACATGTGGGAACTGCACGGTTCACCGTTCCAGAGACAGATGATTGCCGAAATAAACAGCCACTACAACCTCGACTTCGTCGTAATGGATGGGATAAAAGCGTTCGTTACAGGCGGACCAGAAAGCGGCAAAGTCGTTGAACCAAACCTTTTACTCGCAAGCAAAGACCGAGTAGCCATCGACGCAGTTGGGGTAGCAATTCTAAAGATGTACGGTGCCAAAGGAAAAGTGGGCGAAGCAGGCATTTTTGAGCAGGACCAGCTGAAACGGGCAGCCGAGCTATGTTTAGGAGTTAAATCAGTTGATGAAATCAAGTTGATGCCGCTGAACAGTGAAAGCCAAGCGGAAGTAGAGAAGATCGAACAGGTTCTAAGAGCATAAGCAACTATGCACTGATGTCTTTTAGTATGTCTGGTTTGTCGCTGGCTATGCCGTCGACGCCTTTTTTAGCGTATTCTTGGGCTTCTTGCGGGGTGTTTATGGTCCAAACGATGATTTTTAATCCGTTTTCATGTGCTTTCTGTACCGTGGCTGTATGTGTGAATCTGTAGAGTGCGATAAGATAGTTTGCTTTGAGTTCTAACGCTGCTTTAACGGGGTTGCTGTGTTTTGCATAGATCAAACCTGTCTCGACACTTTTGTTTAGTTCTCTAACTTTCTTTAGGGCTTCTTCAAGGAAGGAAATGATTACAACGTTTTTCTCAAGACCGCCCGCATGAACTATCGAAAGCACTTGTTCCTCGATGCCCGCTTCCTTTAGTTCAATTAAAACTTTCACTTTCTTGTCCAAAAAATCAAGCGCCTCAGCCAAAGTTGGAATCTTCTCTCCACCCTCCGAAGAAAAACCCTTGACTTGCGCAAGTGTGAGTTCGCTGACCAACCCTTCGCCGTTAGTAGTCCGCTTAATATCAGCATCGTGAATAACAACAAGTTGACCATCTTTGGTTTTTCTAACATCCAACTCGATTGCATCCACGCCGATTTCTAAGGTTTTCTTAAAACTTGCCAACGTATTCTCGGGAGCATAAGCTCTGGCGCCACGATGACCAACACGCAACATAATATAAACTTGGTTAACCTGAGAATAATATCTTGCTGAAATTCAACTGATCCACCGACTAATTGAAGCAATTAACATTGATTGATGATGCTGTTGTTGTGCAGAATTGGTTGGTATCATCTTCATCAGCATCATCTTCTGTGGATCTGACTTGTGTTTCATTAAGGGCAAACTTGGCAATTTGGGTTTATCTTTGATTGTTGCTGCAACCGGTCTGCAGAATCAGTTGCAGCAGCAACAGCAGCAACAACTTCTCTTACAAGTTTGTCCCGTTTATTGAACGCTTAAATATTTTCACATCTCACTCAAACAATGAGGAGTCACGATGTCTTTTCAAGAAACAATTGTTCTAAATCCCATAGGTTACGTCAAAACCATTGCCAAAGGAGACGAAGTGAAAGATAAAGCGTTATTATCACAGATTGTTCTTCGCGATGATTTAGTTGAGGGTTTGAGCGGCATCTTTGACTATTCGCATCTGTTTGTGCTGTTCTACCTAAACCAAGTCACCGATGAACAAAAGAAAACCTTGAGTGTTCATCCCAGAGGCAGAATGGACATGCCCTTAGTAGGCGTATTTGTGGCAAGAACTATGCTGCGTCCAAATCCTATCGGGTTAACGTTGGTTGAACTTGTTAAAGTAGAGGGCAATGTTTTGACAGTGAGAGGTTTGGATGCTTACAACGGGACGCCCATCTTGGACATTAAAACTTATGACTTCTGGGATATGGCTGAAAACATTCGTGTTCCAGATTGGTGGAAAAAACTCAACAGTGAACAACCGCAAAAACTAAAGTAGTTCTCCAACGCCGTATTTGGCATCGATAGCTTTTAGGAGCGCTTTTCGAAGGTCCTCGCCCTTCAACCCTGCAGTCTTTAAAACCCCAAAAGTCTGCGCCAACTCTTCATCTTTGACTACTTCTTTTAACCAATTCTCAAAATCGCCTCGATAAAGATGGAATTCCAGAGAATCCATTGTGACTTGCATGATGAACCTGTAAAACTGCTCTATCGACAACGCTGTAAAACCCAGTGGTTTTCCAAAATCAACGTAAAAGTTAAAGCCTGACTCGTTTGGTGCTTGCATAAAAATTTTCATGACGTTTTTGCCTTTTTCCGTTAATCCGAATCCACCGCCTACTTTGCGCAAAAACCCTTCCTTGGCAAGATCTTGTATCTCTGCTATGGCTTGGTTTGGGTTTAGGTTAACGGCTTGCGCGAACATGGTTAAGTCCATGCGATTGGTGGCTTCGTTCATAGTTTTTAGAATTCTGACTTGTACTTCCTTCAAGAAACTTCGCCTCGTTGTTATGCATGATATTAGGGAATTGGGAAATTTAAAGGTGTTAATACGCTTGTTGTTAAATGGCAAGTTTTTATTTCTCTAAATCCACAAGTTAACTGATGACCTTCATGAATACCGAGTACATCATAGTTTTTGTTACAACAGCAAATAAGAGCAGAAGCAGAAAAAATCTCCCAAGCACTTCTAACTGAACGCCTAATTGCCTGCGCCAATATCATAAACCCAGTTACCTCTTTCTTTTTTTGGTCAGGTAAGATTGATCGGGCGGAGGAGTGTTTGTTGGTTATGAAGTCTCGGCGGGATTTGTTTGGGGAGTTGGCGGAACGGTTGAAGGGGTTGCATAGTTATGAGGTTCCTGAGGTTTTGGCGATTCCGATTGTTGAGGGTTCAAAGGCCTATTTGGGTTGGATGGCTGAAGTGCTCAAATGACGTTCTGGAGCCTTGAATATTGAAACATCTGATTTGAGAACATCCCTCATACAATCAATAGATTTTGCGGCCAAACTAGAACCTCAACAAAGTGTCCCTTGCAAGCTAGAAGCACTAATACATAATTATAAGCTGGATAGGCAAAGGCGAATTTGATAAGCAATTCCGAGAAAGAAACTTGAAAAACAATACTCGTGTAATTGTTCAGTTACAATCACAAACTCTTTAATTTAAGATGGCGGTAGCCTCAAAGAAGGAATTATTATGCAAGAAAAGCAACAAAGCCAAGAAGAAAAAAGCACCACAAAGCAGGAGGCGAACGGGGAAAGCGCAGTGCTCACGGCGATCGCCGCGATGTCGGGGCAGGATCGAGCCATAGCCGAGCGCCTCCATGAATATCATCAAAGCTAGCGCACCAGGCCTCTTGCCGAAAACCTGGTATGGGATGCCCGCGTATGCCAAGAACGGCAAAATCGTTTGCTTCTTCCAAAGCTCGGAGAAGTTCAAAACGAGGTACGCAACGTTCGGCTTCCAGCACGAGGCGAACCTTGACGAAGGCAACATGTGGCCAGTCGCTTTTGCACTCAAGAAATTGACTGTCGCCGAAGAGGCAAAGATCAGCGCACTCGTGAAGAAAGCGGTGAGCTAAGTCATAACTTTTTAAAATAATTAATCTAATAAATAAATGAGTGACAATAATGTTACGTTGTATTCCGTTTCTTTTATTTGATGGAAATTGTGCTGAAGCAATGACCTTTTATCAAAAGTCTCTTGGAGGCGAATTAACTCTTACTAAGCTTGGCGATACTCCTATGAAGGACCAGTTTCCGCCAGAAAAGCATAGCAGAATAATCAATGCTCATTTGGTTAGTGGCGCTATCGAAATTTCTGCTACAGATTGGATGGCATCCCCCGCACTTGAGCCTATTCTGGGTAATATGTTTAGTATATTTGTTATCGGAGAAGCATATGAGGAATTGAAAAACGTGTTTGACCAGCTTGCGGTAGGAGCAAAAAAAGAATGGTTTCAAGATTTGCATGAAATGTCATTCGGAACATACGGACAGTTTTTTGATAAATTTGGTGTTCAGTGGATTTTTAAAGGGATTTCAAAAAATAGAGTCTAACTCGTCTGAATTTAACGGAAAAAAGAGGAACGTTGAATGATGCAAGAAAAAATCACTATACATTATAAGAGCCGTTTCTAGAGCTTCTCCCTTCTTTTGCTATTCCAAGATTAAGCTCTTCTTCGTTTTGGTGGTTCGCCAAGCAGATGCTCATTACCCATTATCCCGAGTACACTTTTGTACTGATAAGCCTTAAATAAAACATTTCAGTATACTTCTGAACTATAGGGAAGCATGACAAAATGGGGAATCGCCTTTGGCAAAACACCAACACAGACCCAAATCACAGTCAACCCACTAAACTACGTTAAATTCAACTACACAAACCAACCCATAGAAATATTTTCAAAACTCCACCAAAAATACAAAACCGCCTACCTTTTAGAATCAATCGAAGGACCCCAAAAACTCGCCCAATACTCATTCTTAGGGTTCGACCCAAAAATCACCATAACAGCCAAAAACGGCTCAGTCACAATAACAAACCAGAACACCAAACAAACCACCACCCAGCAAACCAGCGATCCCTTCAAATTCATAAAAGAGCAAATGCAACCCTACGCAAACGACATGGTGGATTTCCGTTTTGTTAGGCGGTGCTTTAGGGTACATTTCCTATGACGCCATAAGGTACATCGAGAAACTGCCCAACCAAAAACCCGATTACCTCCATTTTCCAGATTTGGAGATGGGGATTTTTGAGGATGGTATCGTTTTTGACCACACCCTCAATCAAGCTTACTATTACTTTAGAAGAGAAAACCGATTAAAAGAAATCGAGGATCTACTCAAAGAACCCGCAGCAAAAGAAGAACAGTTCACCTATTCTCAACCTGCAGTTAACATCTCAAAAGAGGATTTTGAGAAAGCAGTCGAAAAAGCCAAAGAGTACGTGACCGCTGGAGACATATTTCAAGTTGTCCTCTCCAAACGCTTCCAATTCCAATACACCGGCAGCCTCCTAACCTTCTACAAAAGCCTACGCCAAATCAACCCCTCACCCTACATGTTCTACTACAAATCTGACAAACGCCAAATCGTCGGCGCCAGCCCAGAAATGCTCGTCCGAATCGACAACAGAAAAGTCGTAACTTTTCCAATTGCAGGCACAACACCCTCCACCGCTGACCCAAAAGAAAACTTGCGTCTTGGTAAAGAACTGTTAAAAGACCAAAAAGAACGCGCCGAACACGTGATGCTCGTGGATTTAGCAAGAAATGACATTGGCAGAATCAGCAAATACGGTAGTGTATCGGTTCCCGAGTTTATGCAAGTCCATCAGTTCAGCCATGTCCAGCACATCGTTTCTCAAGTTATGGGCGACTTGCAGGATGGATTAGAAAGTTTTGATGCCCTAAAGGCGGTGTTTCCAGCAGGTACAGTTTCGGGTGCACCAAAAGTCCGCGCCATGGAGATAATCGAGGAACTTGAGCCTTCTCGTCGTGGACCTTATGCTGGTGCAGTCGGGTATTTCAGTTGCAACGGCAACGCTGACTTTGCCATAACCATACGCACCCTATTCGCTGAAGGTAACCAAGCGTACATTCAAGCGGGTGCGGGCATTGTCGCTGATTCAGTGCCAGAGAAAGAGTGGTTTGAAACTGACCACAAAGCCAAGGCGCTCATGAAAGCGCTTGAACATGCCGCAGGAGGTAAAAAACCATGAAAGTCCTCGTAATCGACAACTATGATTCGTTCGTTTACAATCTTGTCCAGTACATAGGGGAACTTGGCGCGGAAACCGTGGTTTACCGCAACGACCAAATCACCCTAAAACAAGCGGCAGAACTCAAGCCTGACCGCATCGTGATTTCGCCTGGACCTGGCAACCCCGAGGACGACAAGTTCTTTGGCGTCTGCAAAGCAATCCTGCAAACGCTAAGCCCAACCATACCTACATTAGGTGTTTGTCTTGGGCACCAAGGAATCATCCATACATACGGCGGAAAAGTCGTCCACGCTAAAAAACTCATGCACGGCAAGACCTGCACCATAAAACACAACCAAAAAGCGATCTTCAAAGGAGTCCGCAACCCACTGACAGCGACACAGGTACCATTCACTTGCGGGCGAACGCGAATCTATCCCAGACTGCCTTCAAATCACCGCAGAATCTGTCGAGGACGGAGAAATCATGGGCATCCGCCACGTCAAATACCCGATCTACGGTGTTCAATTCCACCCTGAATCCATCCTTTGTGAAGACGGCAAACTCATAATCAAAAACTTTCTGGAGAATAAACAATGATTCGGGAAGGCATCCAAAAACTCATCGAAGCCAAAAACTTAACGTCTGAGGAATCAGGCCAAATCATGCAAGAAGTTATGTCCGGAAAAGCCACAAACGCTCAAACCGCCGCTTTTCTAACCGCTTTGCGTATGAAGGGCGAATCGGTTGAGGAACTAATTGCATTCGCTTCGATAATGAAGAGCAGTAGCTGTCAAATTCACCCTAATGTGCATGGACGTTTAGTGGATACTTGTGGCACGGGCGGAGATAAAATAAAAACCTTCAACGTGAGCACGGCATCGGCGTTTGTTATTGCAGGCGCTGGGGTTTCGGTCGCTAAACATGGAAACAGGGCAGTTACAAGCAAAAGCGGCAGCGCAGATGTTCTCGAAAAACTGGGCTTAAACATAAACTTGGAACCCAAAATCGTTGAAGGCATCATTGAAAAAATCGGGATAGGCTTCATGTTTGCTCCAACGTTTCATCCAGCCATGAAGTATGCTGGCGAAACCAGACGCGAGATCGGTATCCGAACCGTTTTCAACATCCTTGGACCCATAACAAACCCTGCATGTGCCAATGCCCAACTGCTTGGAGTCTATGACTCAAAACTGGTGGTTCCTATGGCTTTTACATTGGAGAAGTTGGGTTGCCTTGAAGCGATGGTGGTTCATGGGCTTGACGGGCTCGATGAGATTTCAACTGTAGGCAAAACTGTCATCGCCCACTTAAAGAAAGGCAACGTGGCGAAACTGGAGTTGGTTCCCAGCAATTTTGGAGTAAAAACTGCAGCGATAGCTGATTTGCAGTCGTCTTCGTCCGAAGAGAGTGCTGAAATTCTCTATAAAATCTTAAGCGGCAAAATCGTTGATGATGCGAAGGCAGAGATTGTGCTCGTTAACAGTGCTGCAGGAATAATCGTTGGCGGCAAAGCAGAAAACTTTGCAGAAGGCATGGAATTAGCGCGAAAATCCATTGCGAGCGGAGCGGCATACAACAAACTAAAAGAATTAATTAAAATATCAAATGGCAGCTTACAAAGACTTGAGGAGCTGGAAGCAAAATATGATTGATTTCCTAGACACATTAGCCATGGATGCGACGAAAACAATTGACAGCGGATACTACAAAACCATGGCGTCCACGAACAAACCGAAGGTTAGCCTAAAAAACGCAATCTTGCAATGCAAAGCTAACCCGGTGATAACTGAGATTAAAGCAGCTTCTCCCTCTCTTGGCACGATCCGAAGTCAAGTGAACCCAAAAGAAATTGCTCACTCCATGGAAAAAGGCGGCGCCGTCGGCATTTCAGTTTTAACCGAGCCCAAACACTTCCAAGGCTCCCTGTCCGCACTGATTCAAGCAAGAGAAGTAGTTAAACTGCCCATATTGATGAAAGACATCATCATCGTTGCAGAACAAATCGAAGTTGCTGCACAGATTGGCGCAGATGCGGTTTTGCTAATTCAAGGGCTTTTTGATAAGGGATGCAGTGAAATGAGCGTGGACAAGACTGTAGCGTTTGCCCATTCAAAGGGACTCGAGGTTTTGCTTGAAACCCACACAGCAGAAGAATTTCAAGCGGCAGTTGAAACAGATGCAGACCTAATCGGGATAAACAACCGAAATCTCGGAACCCTAAAAATCGACTTAAACACTACAAAAGAAATCCTCAAACAAAATGGTAATTGCGGCAAAGTTGTGGTGAGTGAAAGCGGAATCAAAACAACCGAAGACCTACGTTTTCTACGTGAAGCAGGTGCAAAGGCTTTCCTCATCGGATCGAGCATAATGTTAACTGAAAACATTGAAGAAAAAGTCAAGGAGTTTGTACATGCATGAAACTAAGCGACTACCCGGTTAATGGGAAATACGGCAAATACGGCGGACGGTTTGTCCCCGAAATTTTAATGGAAGCTATTAATGAACTAGCAGAAGCCTACGATAAAGCCAAAGCAGACCCCACATTTCAAGAGCAACTAAATTATTATTTGGCTGACTTTGTTGGGCGACCCACGCCACTCTATTTCGCTGAGAATTTGACGCGTAAATTGGGCGGAGCAAAAATCTATCTCAAACGCGAAGACCTCGCACACGGTGGAGCACACAAAATTAACAACACCCTCGGACAGGCTCTCCTCGCCAAACGCATGGGCAAAACACGCATCATCGCTGAAACAGGCGCAGGGCAACACGGCGTAGCCACAGCCATAGCATGCGCTGCTTTAGGCTTAAAAGCAGTCGTTTTCATGGGCACAGAAGACTGCGAACGCCAACGACTCAACGTCTTCCGCATGAAACTCTTAAACGCAGAAGTGCACCCCGTTGAATCTGGCTCAAAAACACTCAAAGACTCCATCAACGAAGCCTTCCGCGACTGGGTAACCAACCTCGAAACCACCTATTACCTGATTGGTTCTACAATGGGTCCACATCCTTATCCCATGATTGTGCGGGACTTTCAAAGCGTCATAGGCAAGGAAATCAAGGCGCAGTTTAAGCAGAAAACTGGCGAGTTGCCCGATGCTTTGGTGGCTTGTGTGGGCGGAGGAAGCAACGCAATGGGTACCTTCTATCCTTTTGAAGATGACAAGGAAGTGGCGCTTTATGGTGTGGAAGCCGCAGGGGAAGGTATTGAAACGGGGAAACATGCGGCAACGCTTGCCGCTGGCTCTGAAGGAGTATTCCACGGCATGTTCACATACGTGCTCCAAGATAGCAATGGGCAAATCCAAAACACCCAAAGCATCTCAGCAGGACTTGATTACCCAGGTGTGGGTCCTGAGCATTCGTTTCTCAAAATTTCTAAGCGCGCTAACTATACTTCAGCTACAGACAAAGAGGCTGTAGACGCATTCCTCACATTATCTAAGGAAGAGGGTATTTTGCCAGCGCTTGAGTCATCGCATGCAATAGCTTATGCTATGAAGTTGGCGCCGAAAATGAAGAAAACCCAATCCATCGTGATGACTCTTTCGGGACGCGGGGACAAAGACGTTGAACCAATCGCAAATTACATCGGGGCGAAAATATGAGCAAAATCAATAGAAACATTCCAGAAAAACCAGAGCAGAAGGAAATGGCTTACTCATCGGCTACATCATGGCTGGAGATCCAAACCCGAAATCACGACCCGAAATAGCTGATGCTCTAATCAAGGGTGGAGTCGACATTCTTGAGTTGGGATTGCCGTTTTCTGACCCTATCGCGGATGGACCCACAATTCAAGCTGCAAGCGTACGCGCTCTAAACGCTGGGACAACACCCATGAAAGTGCTGGAAATTGCCAAACAAATCAAAATTCAACATGACGTGCCTATCGTGGTAATGACGTATTATAACCCTATATTCCATCTGGGGCTTGACAAGTTCATGGCTTCTGCTAAAGAACCACAAAGTGGACGGCTTCATCGTTCCTGACTTACCCGTCGAAGAAGCAGATGACTACCGAAAAGCAGCGACAACATTAGCTTGGACACAGTTTTCCTTGCTTCCCCATCCACCTCAAACGAGCGTCTCACCAAAATCGTTGATGCATCATCAGGTTTCCTCTATCTTGTTTCGCGTTTCGGGGTAACCGGCGCCCAATCCGATGTCGCAGATTCAACGGTGCACCTTATCAAGCGCATTCAACCCTTTACGGCAGGGAAGATTCCGTTGGCAGTAGGCTTCGGAATATCAAAACCCGAGCATGTCAAACGCGTGATTGAGGCAGGAGCAGATGCGGCAATCGTGGGAAGCGCATTCATAAACATCATCCAAAAAAACAGCCCAACCATGCTAAAAGAGCTCCAAACCACCGCTCAAGCCCTCAAGAAGGCAACACGAAAGTCGAAGTAGCTTGAAACTGTCTATCGCCACTGGGAAAGTTTTAAAGTCCGATTAATCCATCTATGTGCGGCGGTGGATCTTAGGCGGTGGGTTAGGGGTCCATTGTACCGTAAATCCTCTACATGACGGGCTAACATCTGCGGATGAGGCGTCAGTGGCCGCTTGAACTTCCATTTCCGAACCAGTGACTATCCGTCCTTTGGGGCTGGCGGTCGATGGGTGGCTTCCGTAGGGAAGTTACTTCGTCGTTTGGCAGGCGAACCTGGCTAGGCTCGGGAGAGAGCAACCTAAGTTTGGACGTTATGCGCTCAAGGGGGTGCGGGTAAGAGTGTAGGGTTTGGAGGCTTCAGACGGATTCTGGACGTCAAACCGCAGTGGTCCACCGCTACTTAATTTTCATTTTTTAAAAAAAAATTATTTTATAGGGATTTGGATGTTGAAGGTGGTGCCTTTTCCTTGTTTGCTACTAAAAGTTATTTTTCCATCTTGCGCCTCGACCAAACGCTTAACGACAGCTAAACCGAAGCCTTGACCCTTAGATTTTGTAGTAAATAGGGGCGTAAAAAGTTTGTCTTGAACCTCAACTGGAATGCCTTCGCCAGTATCGTGAACACTGATGTATGCTTGGTTGTTTTCGCATTTTGCTTTAATTTTTAGTTTGCCACCGTTAGGCATGGCTTGTACAGCATTCTGGATTAGGTTGATGAGGGCACGCTTTAGCATGGAAAAGTCAGCTATAAACTGTGGAAAGCTCTCTTCTATTGCAATATCTACTTTCAGGCTGTTTGGGATGGAGACGATGAGTAATGCTTCTTCGATGGCTTTTTCAACCTTAACTTTTTCCCAGTTAGGTTTCAACGGTTTAGTGTAATCCTGCAAGTCCGCAACGATTTTGTCAATATAAAACAAGTTTTGTTCAATAAAAGCACAACTTTCCTGTAAACTCTTTTTGGCGTCTGCATTATCCATTGAGTTTATCTCGTCTTTTGCCAAGTAAAGTTCACCAACTATGGCTTGTAAGGGATTACGAATGTCATGTCCAACCATACCTGCAGTCTGACCAATAGCAATCAACCGTTCAGCTTGGCTGAGCTGTCGTGCCCGTTCCTTAGCAAGCTCCTCCATCTGGTTAGCATATTTTTCCAATTGCACTGCAGCGGCATCTTTTTCTTTTCGAAGCCTAAGCATTTCGATGCCGTATGCAAAGTCATTGGCTAATTCTGTTAGAAGTTTACTTTCTTCTTCGGTAAATGGGTCTTTTTGTTGGCTGTAGATGTTTAGGGCGCCAAATGTTTTGCCTTCAAACGAGGAAAGCGGCAAGACAAGTGAAGCAGTGTATTTTCTTTTTGCAGCTTGTTCTCGCCACGGTTCAAATTTTGGATCCAAGTTTATGTTTCTGCAAATGTAGGGTTTTCCAGTTCGAATAACAGTCCCTGTGGGTCCTCGTCCACGCGGTTTATCGGCCCATGTTATTTTGAGTTGGTCAATGTATTCTTTGTCGAAGCCTGCATAAGCTACTGGGCGCACAGTTTTGTTTTTGTCGTTTTCTGCCATTCCTACCCAAACGAGTGCGTAGCCGCAGTCGTGGACGATTATGTTGCAGACCTCTTGAGTTAAAGAGTCTTCGTCGGTTGCATGCATGAGGGCTTCGTTGCTGTTGCCGATTGCTCTCAGGTGACGGTTGAGATTCCTGAGGAGTTTCTTCAGCTTTTTTGCGTTCAGTAATGTTTCTGGCGACATGCACTGTACCAACGAGGTTTCCTTCGTCATCTCTAAGCGGAGTTGTGCTAACTAAAAAGTCACCTCCCAGACGTGGTTCATGCACTTCAGCTTTATGCTCTTTACCATCATTCACTGTTTGCGCGTGTGGACAAAAATCAGGAGGATTATCCAGCCCGTGAACACATTGATAACAGAATAACCCAACAGCCTGCTCTTTAGACACACCCAACTGCTGAGCCATAGCTTTATTGGCACGCACAATCCTAAAATTATTATCCAAAACAGCAACAAAATCGGGAACACTGTCAAAAGTGCGTTCCCAATCCTGTTTTGCCCGGCGAAGATCTTGCTCTAGCTTTCTTTTGATCCGTTATATCGTGAACCATTCCAATAGATCGGATAATTTTGCCTGATTCATCTCGGATATGATTACATTTTTCGTGAACAACCCTTATTTCGCCAGTATGCTTTTTGATTACTCGATGCTCAATCTCATAGGAGTCCTTTCCTTGCTTGAGTGAACCAGAATAAGCGTCATCCACCGCAGCCCTGTCATCTGGGTGAATGTAGCTGAGGAAGGCTTCGTAGGTTGCGCCAAATTCTTGGGGCTCTAACCCAAAGATGCGATAAACCTCATCCGACCAGGTCAATTTGTCATTTTTCAAGTCGAGTTCCCAACTGCCCAGATGCGCTATCTCTTGGCTTCGGTTAAGGCGCTTCTCGCTTTTCTCCAATGCTTCCTGAATCTGTTTGCGTTTAGTTATATCTTCGAAGATAGCAGCGAAATATCCTTTTTGCGGACAATAAACAGATATGGATAGCCACATGTATAATGGCTTGAAGAATACTTCAAATTTTTCTTCTCTGCAGGATAGGGCAACTCTTCCGTAGATTTCAAACAGTTCTGGGTTGGCTTCTTTGATTCCTGGAATGGCTTGCGTCACTTTCTTTCCTACAACAAGTTCCCTTTTCAGCCCAGTTATTCTAACAAAAGCATCGTTAATTTCAAGATAAACAAAATCAATCGGTCTATTTTCTGCGTCAAAAATCATTTTGCAGAAAGCAAAACCATCCATCATGTTGCTGAACAGGGAGCGGTAACGTTCTTCGCTTGCTCTAAGTTTCTCTTCAGTATTCGTGTAATTAGGCTTAGGCGTAGCAACTGAAGGTTGGCTACGGGAAAATTCGTCCATTGGAGACTCCCTTGAAACTATAATTGAGGACAACAGAATCATATAAAACTTATTAAAAAGTCAGAGGATCGAAAACTGTAGTTCAAGTAAGGCAGTAACTTAAACTCTTAACCTGATTGAATACTTCCCTCAAACCTTCTTTCTTCGAAAAAGGTTTCATGTAGGCCTTTCTTGTTGAGAGCTTTGCGGTTGTATCGGCGGTTAGCTTAAGTCTTAAACTTCGATTTTGATCAAGCAAGCAAGATATTATTGCATTGCTGTGAAAAATGCGTTGTAGAGGTCGGAGGTTAGGGATTGTATTTGGTCTGTTGTTAGGGGCGTGATGCTCCAGAGGCTGAAGGTGTTTTCTCCGTCCACTACTACCATATTTTGCCATGCGGCGGTCGTGAAACCGCTACTACTGCGGGTAACTAAGTTGTATTTGGCGGCTAAGGGGACTATCGCTTGGCCCAATTTGTCATGGGTTATGTTTTTTCCCCAAGGGTAGTTTAGGCTTGTTGGAACGTTCACGGTTACGTTAAAGTCGTATTGGGTTCCATTTCCGATAGGGCTATGGTTTGGGCCATAACTGATGAAGGTTACACTCAAAAGAGCTGGTGCTGGGGTGCCAGTTGGCGTTACCGTCGGTGTTGGGGTTGCTGTTGCGGTTGAGGTGGGGGTTGGTGTTCCGGTAGGTGTGGGATTTGCTATTGGCTCGGGTATTGGGGTTTGGTTGGGTGAATTAATTGTTATGTTGTCACCTCGGTCGGTTATGGTGATGTTTTGGCCGTTTACGTTAAGGGTCAGTGTAGAGTTGGCTAAAGTTATGTTTTCGGCGTCTTGGCTGTTGGTGTAGTTTGTTTGTCCTTGTATGGTGCTGTTTGAAATGTTGGTGGTTAGTTGGCTGTTGGGGCTGTTGAAAATGTTTATGGTGAAGATGCCTGCTTCATCTGCAGCAACTAAACCCACAGAAGCCAAAACCAAGATGACAGCGAGGGCTAGAATGATGCGTTTTTTCCTCAAACTCTCAACCTTACGGTGAATCTAGTTGGGGCTAAATCACGCTTAATAACTTATCGAAAAAACTGCGTTGAATCTGAACTAGGCGAGAATTGATTATCTCTTCATTCTACTTGGATTCGTCGAGGGCTTTTTTGAAAAATGCTTTGTCGATTATCCTGACATCCAGTTTTTGTTTGGCTGCAGTTTTTCTGATGACGGCGAGTAGGATGAGGTAGTTTTGGGTGGTTTGCATGTTTGGGGGTACATTTCCTAATAGCGCTTTCCAAGTGTGGGCGTCGAGGATGCAGTAGGTTTTGGGGTCGAAGAAGGTGAGGATGATGCTGGCGAGTATTGGGCTGAGGCCTTCGAGCAGAGTGAGGCAGTTCATGCGGTAGCCGTCTTCGCAACCCGGAATGCTCAACGCTTGGCTTGTTAATCGACTGACCGTGGCTTCGTCGTTGCGAGCTACCAACTCCAAGCTCCGCGCTTTCTTTTCTTCATCGCCCTTGAATTTCCATTCAACAATGGCCGCTAAATCTTTGCAGGTCAAAGCTTTGTTTTTGCGGAATTTTGCGCCGAGTTC
Source organism: Candidatus Bathyarchaeota archaeon (assembly GCA_963809455.1). Lineage (GTDB taxonomy): Archaea > Thermoproteota > Bathyarchaeia > Bathyarchaeales > Bathycorpusculaceae > Bathycorpusculum. Next base: position 15,460 of record CAWEJP010000006.1, read on the forward strand.
CCGCTCCCGTTGCGCCTGCCAACCAAACGCCTTATCGTACTTGCGGTTCCACATCAAGAAATCGGCTTTATCCACACAATCACCAATCAAAACGATATTGCGATACGCTTGCATTTCTGCTTTTGCCCCATAAAACAATAAAAATTAGGAAAAGGTGGGGTTTAATTTTGGTCTACTAAGTGTGCGGTTCCGTCTGGACAGTAAACTTTCTCGTCTTTGCCGACACGTCTGTATCTTTCACTGCACATGTGCAGAAGTGTACAGCCGTCGCAATCTCTACTCAACACTTTTTTTTCGCCTCCTCCTGAGACATCGTGCATCGGTGAAATTGGCTTATAAGGCTATGTAACATGCCCATGTATACGCCGCTATCCTTTTTGGGTGTGAGCACTGCAGGTTTTATAGGCGATGCAGTCTTCGGAGCAGGGAATGGCGGTTTTGGTTTGGCAATCCAAGATAATGGTTCTGTTCATGCAAGTTCACCTTGTTTACTGCTCTTGGCTTGAACTGAAGCAGGGGCTGGGGTCCCCGTGAATATGAAGGGCAAGGTAAACATGCCTTCACAACCCAATTCTTGAATTGCTAAATCCAGCATACCATATCCACCGCATTTTGTTTTGCTCTGATTACTGAGTGTGCTGGATGGGATTTAAAGAGTTTTGAGAAATGTTCATAACATTTATGAAAATATGTCCAATTGTCGAACAATTAATAAATTAGATGCGTAAGTGCATATTGCCAAAGATATTCTTATAGACAAATGAGCCTAAACATTTTTCCATAGTTTCAACCTTAAACAATTACACACCAAGACGCAAACTCTCGGAACATTGGGATGTGATGCAGCCGGTTCCCTGCAATCATCGAATAAAACTCAATGTGTTAGACGTGGCCTTCAACGCGGACGATGGGTTTACCCATTATGTCACGCATCATGTCTGCTACGTTGTAGGGGTGGCGAACAAGCCTCAGTCTGGTTTCTCTTTCCCCCTGCGAGTTAACCGTTAAGTCGCCGTAGCCGAAGATTCTGCCCCCGATAGATTGGAACACGAGCAAGTCCCCGAAACCCGACGGCGTAACCACAAACGAATTCAGCCGCAATATTCCGCGCTTGACTTCTAATCCATCCTGTCTTAGAATATAGTTGTTTGAGGCGCGGAAAACTAAGAGTTCAAGCATGGTGATGAGCCAAATTAGACCAAACAGCAGAATCGTCCAAGCCCAAACTGGCAATCCAATCATACCCAACGAGGCTCCGCCGGAGTAGAATTCAAGCGATAGAAAAATGATCAAGAGCACGATGACGGTGACGGTTCGAACGATGGCTGCTGGAGCAATCCATGGTTTACCTGCCCAAACAACCTCGTGAGTAACTTGTTTAATGTTGGAAGCCAAACTAAAACAAGACCACTAGAAAAAGTAGGTAAATCGTTATTTAAGCATTCAAGCCCAAAAACTAGATGACGGGTCGGTGAGGGAATATGCTTTCGACACTACGGAGCAGTTGGTAACCGAAGAGGATTGCGACGAAGTAGGTGGGCCACAATATCACGGGCCAGTTACCGGGAGTGTAATTCCAGAGTCCTGTGGACACGGCGAAGAATTCCATGAGTGACAGTGAAATCATTCCTCCGAACGCTAGGAACACCTGCTGTTTAAGCTCGTGTTTTGCTATTCCTTTACCGCGAATAACCATCAAGAAAGCCCAGGCTGCTAAGAACCCGAACAGGAGGACATACCAATCTGAATTGAAACTGAAGATTACATTCATGTTTTATACCAAAGTTTAATGTTTTACTTGGTTTCCTTTACGTTGAGGTTTATGGTTTAACCAGCATTTCTGGCAGTACACGGGTTTGTCTGTTTTGGGTTTGAAGGGTACTTCACATTCGGCTCCGCATTCGCTGCAGACGGCTTTGAAGGCTTGTGAGGCTTGGAACTGCTTGAACATCTGATAGTTCTTTAGGCGTGGCCAACCGGTTTTTGCATACTGTAGCATTTCTGGGTTGTTTTTTAGCCAACGCATCATATGGAAGAAACTTTTACCTCGCTTTTCCTCCCGCTCAGCGAGTGGTTCATAGCCTAAGTTGCGGATTTCATCCAGATATGCGATTTCTACGAGCCGTTGCGTTTCGCCGACGACACGGATGCGTTTGACGCGGCTTTCGCCGTAGACTTTTTGGAGTTCCTCGGCGGCAACGTCGAATATGCAGCCTTGGCAAATGTGAATTTCCTCTTCGGGAGCCAGATTAAACTTCGAAACAAGCTTGGAGACGACGCGGCTGGATTCTTGCAGGTACTCTTTTTCGCGAAAAATGTCTTGGTAGAACCTGACGTCGATTAAGTCATATTTGAATTCGTCCGTCGGCTCATGATACGCGCCAACTACAACTCCGTATAGTAAATCGCCGCTGCCCGCATCATCAACAATAAGGGTCAATTAACACTATTCCCTCTTCTCTCTTACCCCACCAAATACTTCATACATCTATAAAAACCGTCTTCCTAAAACTCCAACAAAAGCTGGGAAAATCTTTTGTTTTAATGTTTGTAGATTGGAGCAATCGGATTAAACCTTGGTGTTGTTAAATTGAGATTCACATCTACTTCAGGGGTTTCACCGTAAGATGAGTTTGGAAAAAGTTTGAGTGAACGGTTGTCTTGGGTAAGCTTCAAAGTTTGTTAAGAATTTCTTCTTTTGTTTTGTGGGTTGTTTAGTTTGTTTTTACGGCAGGAGACCTATTTTGTTGTCTTGTTGCAGCTTAGGGTCAACTGATGTTTTCTTTTATCGGTTTATTTATTCTTGTTCCAGCATTCGTTTGGTGAAGCTTTCACCTATATCTTTATGCATTTATGCCGGGCTTTGTTTTTCCAGTTTCTTTAGTTGTTGAGTTAATGGAAAAGTTTAAGTCAAACTTCCACCTTTAAATACTCGAAAAATAGGAATTTTTTCCGAATTTTCACAATAATATGGAGTAATTTAATGTCTCAAAGAACAAATGTAACCGAAATTAAATGTAGTGATTGCGGCAAATCCGCCACTGTTCCCTTTAAACCAACAGCTGGAAAACCAGTTTACTGTCGAGAATGCTTAGCTAAACATAGCACACCAAGGGGCACTGAACATAAAGGTTCAAGCGCTGATTCTAACAAAGAGCAAGCTTGGTCCAGACGTAGAACCGACTGGAAATAACAGAAATAAAAAATATTAGTTTTCTTAAAAAAAAATTTATTTTTTTTTATCTAACTGACGCAGTTGCTAATTGCTGCTTTGCGCTTTCAGCTGAGACTGACAACACGTTAAGAACACCGTTCTTCCCAAGCCGCAGTTGTCTTTCGCCCCTAAAAACGCAGACCTGAGCATTCCTTAATTCAATATTGTTACCGACTGCGATGGTGCCTATTTGTCCTTCCCATAGGCAGAGTTTGGTTTTTCCAGTGTCATCTCCAACCAGTGCGTTGACTACCATGACCGTATTGCCAAATTGGGTGTGAACTTGAGCTGGTTTAGGAATCTCTATGACTTCTGCTTTCAAATTAACCCGTTTCATACCTGCCCTCAAATCATGGATTGAAGTGTAGATAGATTCAGTGTTTTGCTTAGCAATTTTCTTGCGAATTTTGTCGGTACTCATCCAACTTTCGAAGGGGTTATCTTTTCTGAGGAGAAATTCTTCGCCAACACGGAACTGTGCAACAACCGCGCTATCCTTTGTTATTAGAAAAATTGTTTCGCCCTTCACTTTGCCTCGGTATTCAACTGTCAGGTTTCCGCAGACTGCTTTCTCATTGTTTCTTGCGGAAATCAAAGCTTGAAAAACTTCGTTAGGATAAATATTGTATTTCACTGAAAGAAGCGCAAGATGCTCGCCTAATGTTGATTTTTTCTGTCTCAAATTACCCCTCTCAAATTATAGTCAAAGTTAAGAGAAAAAGCAAACGCAGGGATGCCATTTCACACTTTTTCTCAATTACCCGAGTATTTACCTAATAATACAATGTTAACTATATTAGGTTGACGATGGAAATCGGGAATTAAGCAGTTTAGTCTAAACAACTTTTCTTCCCGAAGAGTCCTTTTCTCAGGCTTAAATAGGAATTTGAGTGTGTGAAACGTTTTTCCTAAGGTTTTAAATTATTATTATTGAAGCACTCAATTTATAAGCATCGAACAATAGTTAGATGTTACTGTGCGGAAGAGACTTTTGCACAGCCAAAGTAGTAGGAGTTGAAATAGCGAATGTATAATAACAAAGAGATGCACAAGGCAACTTGCGCTGACTGCGGAAAAGAATGTGATGTTCCTTTCAAGCCAGACGGTACAAGGCCAGTTTACTGCCGAGAGTGCTACTCAAAACGAAGACCACCACGAAGATACTAAGCTTTTAGCTAAATATCTTTAGAATCTTTAATAATTTTCTTTTTTATTTTTATTATCTTTTAAAAATTGTGCCAATCAACGAAGGATTGACTTTAAAATTGAGTTTGATTTTAAAAATTTAACAATTCTAAAAATAAAATCTAAGGAACGAGAAAAGACTCGTTATTTTTGTTGAAATTGGTTTTTATTCTGAACCGGTTCGTTTCTTGTTGTCGGTGTAATTCTTCTTTCCAGACTTCTTCCTTAGGACACAATTTAGTCGGACTGATGATTTACATCTGCGGCAATTTTTAACTAAACCTGCTCTTAACATACACAAAGCTATTTACCTCTCATTTGTTTTTTTGAAAAGGATCCGTTATTCAATCAGGTTATCCAAGAGGATAAAAGAAACTCTTCACCCTTGAGTGTCGTTGCGTGCTTATAAAGGAATGGATAATAAAAGACTTTTTTGGAAAACGGAAAAAAATTCAGGGTGATTTCTGAATATTGGGTCTTTTAAAATTTATTTTTGAAAAATGTCTTAAAATCATGTAAAAAAAGCAATTTGAGTAAGCTAACCTAATATACCTGCTACATCCCATAGTGGTTAAGGTTAGAATTCTTTAGAGGAAGAGTTAGACCACTTATTGCTTTTTCTCAAAACTATTCTGATTATTAGTTGGCATAAGCCAAATAGGTGTAAAAAATGGGTAAACGAAAAATTACAAACGAGGGCAGCCTCGACAGCATGGTTCTACCTTCCTCAAACGATGTGTTGGGTGTGGCGGTCAAGATGCTCGGTGCTGAAAGAATCACGGTTAAATGTCAAGATGGCAAAGAACGAATGTGTAGAGTTCGCGGCAAACTAAAAAGGCGTGTTTGGATTCGCGAAGGCGACGTCGTTCTAGTTTCGCCTTGGGATTTTCAATCCGACACTAGAGGGGACATCTTTTGGCGTTACCGCAAAAACCAATCTGACTGGCTAAGAAGCCACAACTACCTCAAAATGGAGTAAGAGAACAAAATATGATCCTAAAATGTACTGACTGTGGAAACACTTTCAGACGAGAGGGGCTAAAAGACGGCGAAATCGTGGCTTGTCCAATATGTGAGGCAGACTACCAAGTTCTAATAAGAGATGGAAAAATCGAAATAATCGAATACGTCTATGAAGGTCCCGACGAAGGCGAATTATAAAAACATTTTTTTAAAAAAAACTAAACAGTTTTTTTAGCTAGTTAGTTCAACTACTGAACCGATTGCTTGGCCTGGTACGCCACGTACAAATCTTACTCTAACCATTCCGTTCTTTCCATGTGGACCCCTTACTTTTCCCACAAGCTTTTTTGTTCCATTCTGCCATGTAACCTTTTGTCCAATTAGTTTACTTGCGAGAGCAACTGAAGTAACATTTTCAAATTCAATTAAACATTCTTGAGATGTTTGTTCTCTAATCCCAGTACGGTAATTAGTTATTCTTCCATGAACTTTTTGAGCCAAAATACTCACCGTTAAACCTCCCATTCTAAGGCGTGCTTGCATTTAAAGCTGTTCTATCCAACCAAAGAAACATTTAGATTTCTGCGAAGTGAGTTATATGTACAAAACTTTTATTGACCATTAAATGTTTTAATGAATCAGGATGAGGTCAAATGAAACAATTTCACCTAACTCCCCAGGCAGGAAAACGTTTAATCGCCAGAACCTTAGCAAGTCATCCAGCCATCACAAAAGCACTAAAAAATGGAACAGTAGTAATTGTTGCTGGAACAACAAATGGTTATGTAGCTGAAGAAATCCTCAAAATCCACAAAATAGCCAATGATTTCTCAAGAAAACACTTTTTCCGGGGCTTAACTTTGCCGCCATCCAAAAAGGTGTCCGAGGAAGGCAGGTTAACGGATGAAAGCAAATTTCCTGGCGACGTCGTCATAACAAATGGGCGCCTGGGAAAAAGGAAAAACAATCGCTGATGTAATCGACTCTCTAAAAGAAGGCGATGTTATCTTGAAAGGAGCAAATGCCCTGGATCTAACGCGTAAACAAGCTGCTATTTTGATTGGTCACCCCAAAGCAGGAACGATTGGGTTAGCTTTACCCGCTATCGTGGGACGCAGATTAAAACTAATTGTTCCAGTTGGTTTGGAGAAACGGGTAGACTGTGATTTGAATGCCCTTGCTGAGAAGCTCAATGTACCTGGGGCAAGTGGATACCGTTTACTGCCTATCATTGGCGAAGTTTTCACAGAATTAGATGCCTTGAGAGCTCTAACAGCAGCCAACGTGGAGTTAATTGCCGCTGGTGGAGTTTGCGGTGCAGAAGGCGGATGCTGGATAGTTGTCACTGGCGAAAAAGAACAAGAGGAATTTGCCGAGCAAATTATTGCTTCGGTAGCGGATGAACCGCCGTTTAGCATGGATTACCTTTAAGCTCGAGAGCTTATTCTTGGCCATGCATCATCATGCCCATGCCGTGGCCCATCTTTCTTCTTTCTCCCATGTTCTTTCTCCAGATGTCAGCGCCTTGTGCAGCTAAATCCATCATCATGTCAATGTCTTGCCTAACTAGATCCATCACTGGCTTGTTTAGTTCCATTTCAAAAGTAAACTTTACTTTACCGGCTTTTTCTGCTGTTTCCATAAATCCACCTCCTCAAGAATCAAAAAACGATCGTTAAAACTATCTTATTGGTTAACGATTGCATTCTTAAACGTAAGTGGCTGTATCGATACAACAACAATTCAAATGCGCATCAATTTTTTGGGGTTTGATCCTCTATTGATTTTTGTGTCAAACTTTATATATTGGGCTGGATAATCCATCCAGATATACGGGGTTTAAAGGAAAAAATGAACAAAATAGTTACAATTTCTATTGCCGTTGTATTAATAATAGTCGTAATAGTTTCTGGCGCGTTCATCTACACAAATACCAATGCAAGTTCAAACAAAACAAGTTCTCAAACTTTATCGGTTATAGATGACGAAGGATACACAACAATTTTGACCTCAGTTCCTCAAAGAATCATTTCGCTAGCTCCAAGTAACACTCAAATTCTTTTCGCCGTTGGCGTGGGCGACAAAGTTGTAGGTGTAACCGATTACGATCATCTCCCTTACAATTTCACCGCTTGGATAGCCGCAGGCAACATGACAAGTGTTGGAGGCTTTTCCACACCTAACAAAGAAGCCATTACTTCATTGCACCCAGACCTAATTCTTGCTACCCCCCTAAACGATCCTGACGTTGTTACACTTAGAAGTTTAGGCGATAAAGTGTTGGTCCTAAATCCCAACGATGTTAATGGAGTGCTCAAAGACATCACAATGGTTGGCAAAGCGACAGGAGCAAACCAAAACGCAACGACATTAGTGAATTCCATAAACAATAAAATTGATTCCATAGAAGCAAAGATAGCAGCCGCGAATGAGACTAAACCGTTGGTTTACTATGAGGTATGGTATCCCGACCCGTTAATGTCGGCGGGTTCAACATCGTTCATCAATGATGTAATTGCAAAAGCCGGAGGAATAAACATCTTCGAAAACGAAACACAGCAATATCCTACCGTCAGCTCAGAGACAATTGTTCAAAAGAACCCTAATGTTATATTGTTACCAACCGACATGGCAAACCCGGGAGACAAACCGTTCTATGGAAGTGTGGAGCAGGTGAAAGAAAGACCAGGCTGGGGTTCGATTAGTGCAATTCAAAACAATCGAATAATCGTCGTCGACGGCGATCTATTTGCTGAAGCAGGTCCCAACATCGCCGAAAACATTGCAATTGCTGCGCAAGCTTTCTACCCAGACCTTTTTAACTCCACTTCCCCTTAATCTTTTTTTGTGTTAAGATATGACGGCCGACAAAGTAGAGAGTAAATATTCAAAGCGCCCTTCAAGATGGAAACTGATCTTATTAGCTTTGATAGTTGCTCTCATTGCTACGATAATTCTTTGTTTAAACATAGGTTACGCACCGATCAATTTCTCAGATATTCTTAAAATATTGGGCAAGCAAATTCCTTTTCTAAACGGCTCAATAGACTCTTCATCAGTGTCAACCGTTAATCAAGCTATAATTCTCCAAATCCGTCTACCTCGAATTCTAGCAGGTGCTATTGTAGGAGCAGGTTTAGCAGCCGCCGGTGTCATGTACCAAGGCGTCTTTAGAAACCCGATGGCTGATTCCTACCTTTTGGGTGCTTCAGCTGGGGCATCTTTTGGCTACACTTTAACTGCGATTTATGCAGGCTCCCTTGCCTTAACTTTTTTTGGACTTGGAATATTTCAGATAATTGCTTTCATAGGTGCTGTTTTAACAGTTTTCCTTGTTTACTTTATGTCACGCGTTGGAAACAAAGTGCCCATAACTACACTTCTGCTTTCAGGTATCGTTGTAAACATATTCATTTTGGCACTTCAAACAGTGTTTGAGCTGCGTTCTGGTAAGGCCCTTATAGGTATTGTTGCGTGGATAGCAGGTGGATTTTCAAACATTACTTGGTTGGACATTTATGCTGTTTTTCCATTTGTTTTGATTGGGATTGTCCTTGCATATTTTTTTACTAAAGATCTTAACATGCTCTCTATGGGCGATGATACAGCACAACATTTAGGTGTTAACACTGAGAGGGTGCGGCAGATTCTACTGCTGATTAGCTCTTTAATTACAGGTGCCGTGGTATCAATCAGTGGCGTCATCGGGTTTGTTGGTCTTATCATTCCTCATATGACGCGGTTAGTCATCGGACCTGACCATAGAATTCTTTTGCCTACATCTGCAATCGTTGGTGCCATTTTCCTCATACTTTGTGATTCAGTTGCTCGTGTTGCAACTGGAGCATCAGAGCTGCCCGTGGGCGTCATAACTGCTTTAGCTGGAACCCCATTCTTTATCTATCTGCTTAGGAAAAGAAAAACAAGTTACTCACTGTAGGATGGCTGATGGAACATGGTAGTACTTAGCGTAAATGGCGTTGAATGCCGGTATGGTTCGGTGAAGATACTGGAAGATGTTAACTTCACCGTCAACGAAGGAGACTTCGTTGGAATAATTGGACCCAACGGCTCAGGAAAAACTACCCTACTAAAAAGCATTAGCCGAACCCTCAAACCCTGCAAAGGAACCATAATTCTCGATAAATCCGACGTTTACAGCTTAAAAAGCGTGGATTTAGCCAAACAAATGGCCATAGTTCCGCAGGAGAGTAACATTGGCTTTAGCTTTAGTGCGTTAGATATCGTGTTGATGGGACGCAACCCACACATGAAGAGGTTCCAGATGGAATCAGAAACCGATCTTACAATCGTTCGAAAAGCGATGAATCGCACAAATACCTGGCATCTCGCGGACCGACCTATAAACGAGTTAAGCGGAGGAGAAAAACAACGGGTCGTCATCGCACGCGCATTAGCGCAGGAACCAAAGGTTCTGTTGTTGGATGAACCTTTGACCCATTTGGACATGATTAACCAGCTTGAAATCATGGACCTTATAAAAGAATTGTGCGTTAAGGAACGTTTGATTGTTTTAGAAGTTATTCACGATTTAAACCTGGCAGCACGCTATTGTAGTTCAATCTTGCTTCTTAAAGGCGCAAAAATTTTCGCCGCTGGACCTGTGGAAAATGTTTTGACAAGTGAAAACATAAGAGAGGTCTTCCATGTTGACGCAATCGTCAAGAAAAGTCTGGTAACGAACTCTCTTTTTGTTATTCCTCTTACTCCTCAGAAGCCGTCTCCTCCACGTAACTGCGCCATTCACCTGATTGCAGGGGCAGGAACGGGAACAGTTGTGATGAAGGCGTTGGTAGATGAGGGTTACGAAGTGACGGCTGGTGTACTCAACATGCTAGATACTGACTACGAAACGACTGAGCTTCTAAAGATTCCAACGGTTAGCGAGGCACCTTTTTCACCCATAACTGAGCAATCAAAAAAGAAACTTTCAGAAATGATAAAAAAATCTGCCATCATCGTTGTGACTTCCGTTCCGTTTGGATATGGCAACCTCTCTAATTTGGAGACGGCGCTTGACGCGGTTAAACGGGGCATCAAAACATATGTGATCGATGAAGTGCCTATTGAAAGCCGCGATTTCACAGCTGGTAAAGCAACAGTCCTGATGGCGGAGCTAAAGAAAGCAGGCGCCATATTCATCAAGCACCCCTCCGAATTGCCAACGCTTGTTAATGCAACCCATGCCAAGATGGAATTGCTTAAACGGCAAACTGAGATTCCAGGGCACATCAAAGATAAACCTAAACCAATCACTCAAACTATTGACCAAAAGGAGATACCTTAATTGGCCTCAAAAGAAAATTATAAACAACCTTTCGGTGCCGAGAAACGTGGCAATAAACTTGACCATTTCATCTGGTCATGTACACGAGCTTATCCGGTTAAGCACGCTTTTTCTCTCGGTGACGGAAAACCCTTACCTAACGAATTAACCACTGCTGAAGCAAAGGCTATGCTAAAGAAAGCCGCGGATTTTGGAGTTGATAACCTTTTCATTTCTGGAGCTGGCTGGACGGGAGAGCCGCTGATGCGCGAGGACTTCGTAGAAATCATCCGTTATATCGCTGAATTGAAGCTTTCGCCTTACGTGAAAGTTACTGGTTGGCATTTTACCACTAAAATTGCAAAAGAGCTCGCTGACGCAAACTGTAAGGCTATCATATGTTTTGCGGGGCTTCAGGAAGTTGATGCTAAACTGCGTGGGAAAGGGGCTTTTGAAGATAGCGTTAATGCTGTTACTTTATGCAGAGAATTCGATATTCCATTCGCCATAAGCGTCATTAACACTAAATACGTTGCTAACCAAGTCACAGACTTAGTTAAACTTGCAATGACTTTGGGTGCCCGAAGTTTCCATCTTGCATCATTGATTCCGCAGCCAATCGACGTGGAAAACCAGTTCAAAATTCTAGGACCATTAGAACCAACTGCACAACAAAGAGAAGACCAACTCAACGAAATCTACGAACTCAACAAAAAAGTTGGAGACAAAATCCTCATCGTACCCTACGAAATGTTCAATAACCGCATCCTAAAAACCAAAGAACCAACTCGCGAGCTAAGAAGCACATGTAGCATGTGTGATAACCTCAAAAAATGCGAGTGGCTAGAAATTCTTGAGGATGGAAAAGCCTACGCCTGTGCCCCATTAGGCTTGGAATTCGGTAATATACGAATCGACAGTATCCAGCAAATCATGGACCGCATGCCAAAATCTGAAAAACTAAAGAAGTTAGCAGACCGCAACAACCTCAAAGGCAAATGCGGCGTCTGCGAATTCAAAATTATCTGTGGCGGTTGCCGTGCTCGAGCTTACATCTTTAGCAAGGACAGTTTAAACCAAGACCCCGCATGCGTCTATCGACCTGCCGCGTTTGGAAAAAATTAAGAGGCAAATGAAATGGCAAAAGCCGCCAAGAGCGAATCATTTGATTTCCTAAAAAAGCGCGCTTATGAACTAGGCGCAGCAGACACAAAAATAATTCCAGTAAAAAAAATCGTAATCGAAGATCGCGTGGTGTTCAAATGCCAACTAGGCTGCGAAAAATACGGCAAAACCCTCGCGTGCCCCCCACACGCTCCAACGCCTGAGGAATTCCGAAAAATCGTCAACGAATATCATTATGCCATGTTTATGAAATTTAATACGCAAGTCGAGGGAGATTCCGAACTCATAAAGTATCTATCTAAAGCTGATGACCCCTCGGTTCCAGCAGAGATGAAGGTAAAAGTGGAGCAGTTTTGGTCTGGCTGGAAAGACGAAATGAAAAAGTTGCTCGACATTGTTCATGACCTCGAAAAATCCGCTGCAAAAGAAGGATATTTACTCGCTGCTGGTTTGGTATCCGGGGCGTGTCAGTTATGTGAAAAGTGCAATGTTGAAAAAGGCGTCTGCATCCACCCAACGATGAAGCGATATTCTGAAGAAGGCGTCGGAGTTAACGTTAAAGCAACGGCGGAAAAAGCGGGCATAAAATTCACGTTGCCTTTTGATAAGAATCCTGAAACCTTCGCTTTGCTCTTAATAGATTAACCTTAAACTTAAGCCTTAAATAATCAAAACTTCACCTTCCATCAAAATTGAAAGCTGGCTACCTCAATGAAATTTGATACAGGAATCTCGAACATAACTGCTGAAGTCAAGAACCAAACTTTACTCATATGGTCAAAAAAACCGCTCAGGGTTCTCAGTTCCGCTCTTTTGAATGGCGGTTTGGTTGAGGCTAATGGAATAATTAACGTTCAGGTCCCCGAAGGCTCCGGCAAAGACATGCACGACATGCATTGGATGGGTCCAGAAAACTTTCTAATCAACACTGCAAACCAGTTGCAACTTCCAAAGGACCAAGTCGTTGGATTGATGACCGCTGCCAAAATGAAGAATGTCATGGCATCGACTAAAAAATATGATAATGTGCCCTTAGCGGTTTTTGTAACAGCTGGCGCAACCGTTGCAGTTACGGCCGGCGAACCCGCCGCTTCAAAAAGTCAACTCCAAAAAATCGGCACCATAAACATCATAGTTGTTGTTGATGGAAATTTAACTGACGGCAGCATGGTCGAGGTAGTAAAAACTGCCACTGAAGCAAAAACAGTGGCTATTCGAGAGTTAGATATTAGGAGTCGGTTCTCAGGCGACCTTGCAACTGGAACATTGACAGATAGTGTCGCAGTAGCTTGTACCAAAAAAGGAGAACCCATACAGTACGCTGGAACATTCACACTTATTGGTGAGTTGATTGGGAAAACTGTGAGGGAGGGCGTAAAGACCGCTATTTTTAAACAGGAGGATATTGCCCCGAATCGACCGCTCGTTGATAGGTTAGCAGATAGATGCCTGTCACTTGAAACTATTGTATCTCAGGTCAGCGATGGAAAGGTAACGATTGAAAGCCCCGAATACCAGCAACTCAAAAAACAGCTTGAATCGATTCTGATTGATAGAAAGGTTGCTTTGCTTGTGCTTGCTGCTTTGAGGCTTGATGAAGATTTAGCGAAAGGGTTACTTCCTAAAAAAGACGCTGACACAGTGAATCAGCTTTCGTTTCAAGAGATTGTTCTATCGGCGTCGAAATGCTCCTCGCTTGATCCTGATGAATTTGTTTTGAGCAAAGGGAAGCCTGAAGATGAAGCGCAATTGGGTCCCTATACAAAATGTGTTTTGCAGGCGGTTTTCGAGAAAGCTCGCGTTGGCCGCTCGTAATTGTTAGTGAGTTTTTCATTTTAATATCGAAAGGTATTACTATTTCATCAAATAGTATGCGTAGCTATGGATCTATCGATAATCTTTATCCTTCTTACAGCCATAGGGTTAGGCTTAGCGCATTCCCTTGACCCAGACCATGTTGTCGCAGTATCCACCCTCTTATGCAACAACAAAAGCCTACGCAAATCCATCACCTCCGCCACAGTCTGGGGCATTGGGCACTCGGCGGTACTGTTGGTGGTTGGGTTGCTGGTGCTTGCCTTCAGCGTCGTTATTCATCCAACGGTCCTTAAAATTTTCGACGTGGCAGCCGGAATTCTGCTTATAATTCTGGGTGCATTCGTCCTTAGACCGTTAATTATCCAACGAGTTCACTCTAACCAGATTATCCATGAACACAGCCATGCCCACCCACACACGCATCCGCATACACATCCACACGACCACACCAACGATAACCATGGGCACTCTCATCTGCATAAATCAGCCCTCACAGGTGCTGTGCAGGGACTAGGAGGTACCGCCGCCCTAATGTTAGTAACCCTCTCAACGGTTAATTCAGTTGAGGTCGGAGCGGTCTTTATTCTTCTCTTCGGAGTCGGCGTCATCTTAGGCATGGTGGGTATTGCTTGTTTAGTAGGGTCCGTTATGGCGTACACATCATCGAACCTTGAGCGAGTGCACAAGATAATTCAAGTTCTCACAGGTTCCGCAAGCATCGTATTTGGTGTAGTCATTATCGTGTATGCTTTAATTTAGCGACTTTCGGCGGTGAATACGAAATCAAGTCAGTCAAACCGTTGTTTACCCACATTTCCAGAAACTACCTTAGAACCATACAAACAGAAAACTTTTCGTTTACTTAAGCAAAAATTAAAAAAAGGAAATGTGTTGGGGATAGACCAACATTTATGCGGTTAATTTAACTGGTTGCAAAAAGTGAGTCGCTGAGTGTAGGATTCACTTGGATATCGTAGATGACGATCGATGCACCGCTTGGGGCAGAGTATGAATAACTTATTTGGCCAGTCCAGTTGATTAGAGCAGTTTGGTAGTCAGCAAACGCTACAATATATGAAGAATCAGTGTTGAAGTCACTTGTAGTCCATGCGCCATCATTAATCTTGGAATCGGATTTTTGAGTACCAAGGTTTACGATGTAGCTGTAATTGCCTGCACTGCCACCCAATATGTCCATTCTCAGCACTTCAGTTGTAGTGTTTACGTTCTTAGCTGCAAAGTTGTAACTTACAAGTTGTCCACTGGTGGTTTCGTTAACTTTGAATTGCAATGTACTTGCGCCCACAACAGATGGGGCAGGTGTTGGTGAGGGTGAAGTTGTCGGATTTGTCGTTCCGCCGTCTCCATTATTCATCAAAACATAGGCAGCTGCGCCTGCAACGATAATCACAATCACTAAAACCGCAACGATAATATACATAGTTTTTTTAATCATCGAATCACCGATTTTTTCTGGTTTCTCTTTGCATAGAAATTAGATATAAGGTTTGTCTAGAAAGCGCTAAACCGCTTAAAAAAGATACATAAAAAGAGTTATCTTTCGATAGAAATTCTGCTGACTCCAGCTTCTTTTTCAAGAGTAATAACATGGTCAGCTTTTGCTGCAAACGCTTCACTGTGGGTGACGGCGATTATTTGTTCGATAGCTTTGAATCGGCTAATCGCTTCAGCTAAACGCTCAATGCTGCCGTCTTCGCTTCCTAAATTCTCGGTAGGTTCATCAAGCATCAACAAACTCAAACCATGACCCGTCCTCGACTGCATAATCAGTTGCCCTAAGCCTAGCCGATAGGCAAACGCCAAAAGCGTACGTTCTCCGCCTGAGAGGTTACCGACTTCACGGTCCACACCTGTTTCGCTCTTCACATACGGCGTGTACGTCTCGTCGATAATTACGTTAAGCATTGGCGTTTCGCCGCAAACTAAGCTATCAAGAACTTGCTGCACAAAATTGCGCAGAACCTTAACAAACTCGCTTCTCAGTTTCGGCTGGATGCTGCGGTAAGCGTCGCGAATGGCGCCCAATATTTCGACGGTTTTGCGGATTTTCTCCATGCGCTCCATTTTTTCTTGGGCAAGGTTGATGCGTTCTTTGATGTCGTCTAAACGTTGGGCGAGGTCTTTTTTGCGGTTCTCCTTGGTTCGCAAATCTGATTCTACAGCATAATACTGCTTGAGTGCATGCTCTCTGTGCGCACGGGCTTCCTCAACATCTGAGATGTTGAATTTGCCAATTTCAAACTGCACAACCTCTAACTGCGACCGCAAATCCACTTCAACCTTCTGTTTCTCAGCCAATTCAGATGTGAGGCTGGCAAGGTTGTTTTCTTCTTCCCCTAATCTTGATTTCAAATCTGTATCGCGAGTGATGCAAGTTTGCAAACTCGAAAATGCCTCTGACGCTGTGGATTTGGTTTTCTGTAAAGTTGCAACTTCAAGTCGAAGTCGGTTAATCGTTTTTTCTCGTTCGATGTTTTCCTGCTTTATCCTCTGTAGTAGTCCTGTCTTGTACTCGCCAGTTAAGGGCTGAATACAAAGCGGACACTTATCTTCCTGCGCCAGCTGCCCCACTCGTTTCTGGTCTGTCTGCATACTTCTGGAAGTGGCTTCCTGCTCAGCTTTCAAACTGCTGATTTTATCATCAAATCCTGCTAAACAAGAACCCAACTGCTCCATAGATTGATTGGCGGGTAATCCTGCTTGCTCAAGTTTCACCATACACAGCTTCATCTGAGAATCCAACGAGCTTTTGCGCTGTTGCAAATTATCTACGATAGTTTTTTTGCCTTCCATGCGCTGATTGAGAGAAGCCAACGTTGCTGTCATGTTGGTTATGTTTGCGTTTAATCGTGCTTCTTTGCGCTTAAGCTCTTCTACAGCGAGTTTCTTCTCTTCAAGTTGCTTAAGTTCGACATTTGCTTCATCTAACGCTCTTTTGGCAACTGTCAACTTCTGGGTTGTTGTCTCTAAATCCATCTCTAAAAACGTGAATTCTTCGCTTGCCCTGTTGTAGTCGTTGCTGAGTTTTTCTAAGCCTATAACGTCGGGGTCTTTCTCGTAAACCCGCTTTTCAGTGTCGTAGTCACGTTGGTACTGGGCTATGTTGCTCCAGGCCACTTCATAATCTGACAGACCGAACAAGTCATCGAGGCGCCTTTGTCTCTCACGCGGTGCAGAGTCCAGCAGCTCTTTGAGGTGCTCTTGCCTAAACCAGACGATCTCGCGGTAAAGGTCTTTATCCAAACCCGTGATGGCTTTTAATTGTTCAGCGATGGCGTCGGTTTTCATGCTTGCCACGAGTTTTTCGTCCTCATAGAGTTTGAGGGCTTCAAAGTCTTGGTTGATGCTTTTGCCCTTCCTCTTTAATCCCCTTGTAAGCTTGTATGTGCTGCCATTGTGTGTGAACTGGAGTGTAACCTTGGCATAGTCAGCGCTTTCCCGGAGCAAATACTCAAAACTTCTGCCAATCGAATCCCCAAACAAGGCGAAATCCACTGCGTACATGACGCTGGATTTACCGCAGCCTACGCCGCCAACTACACAGTTAAATCCATGCGTGAAGGGCACAGTGGATTTGACGTGACTGCGAATGTTCTCAAGCTGAACAATCTCAATCTTCATTTAGTCAGCTCCTCAATGGTTTGTTTGACTTTGTCGTCTTGTTTGCGGGTTAAAGGCTCAATTAATCCTAGAGCGGCTTTGGCAATTCTTTCAGCTTCGTCTTTGCCGTAACGTGCCGAAAAGATCTTCACAAAATACTCAAAGCCCTTTGTTTTTAGGTCTTTGAAGCCGCTTTCGAAGATGGAACGTACGATTTCATCTGCAACCGCCGTTTCCTTAAGCAGAACAATTGGGTGAACAAGAAGGGCTTTTGAAGCTGCATTTCGAATTTTTGAAATGTCAATTTCTGTGCGGCTTGCTTCAGGTGGTAGTGTTCCTTTGAGAACAGGAATTATCACTGCGCCCTCAGCTTCCGCATCTTTTACCAACTGAGTGGCCACTTCAGTGATTTTGGCTGAGGACATTCCAGAGAAATCTTGCTCGACGATGACGAATCTACGCGGCGAACACAACTCAATTAATTCAGGTTGAACTTGGCCCTTCTCGTCTACCTTCACATGGTAGAAGCCTTTTGGGTACTTGGCTTCGCCGTAACTAACCGTTTCCGTGCAGCCGCTGTAAACCAAAATTCCATCCTTAAACTTGCCAAGGTATCTTTCATGCACGTGCCCAGCAGCGTAATAGCAAAAACCGCTTGGCAACTCCTCAGGCAAGATTTCTGCTTCAAAAGGGCCCTTAAGGCTCGGTATATCCAAAGCACCGTGAAAAACAAAGATGTTGGCTACTCCTGCTTTGGGGGTTGGCTGATTTTCTTCCATGAACTTTGGCAGCGCCTCTTGCGTTTTATGCCTGTTATGGTAGGTGGGGATGCCATAGACGTAGCAGCAATCCGGCTTGCTCCAGCATGCACCTTGATGCCTAGGCAGATGGATAATTAAGCCTGCGCTGTCAAGTGGATAGAGGATGGTGCTTGTTATGGTGTTTGGGGCGGAATCATGTGATCCATCAACCGTTAGAACAGTGATGCCTGCATCTTTGAGCCGTTTGAAGCTCCGTATGGTGTTCTCGAGGGTGTGGTTGGATGGTCTTGCCTGATGAAAAAGGTCACCGGCGATTATCATAAAGTCAGGTTTGAGTTCAATTGTTTTGTCGACGAGTTCTTTGAATGCGTCGTCGAAGTCTTGCCTTCGCGCTTCTAAGCCATATTGCGAATACCCCAAATGCAAGTCTGCGGCGTGGACAAAGCTAAACGGCTTCAAACTGGCAAGGCTCCCAAACTCCCCTTTATGATGTGTTAGTTAGTCTGGCTTGTTTTAAAGCGTTTTTGCATGTTTTATGTTATGTCTTTTTCCTTGGACAAAGTTGATCTTTTTTTAACGTGCTAATGAGTGCTGAAACACCGATACGATCTACTCTTGATAGATTACTTGATGAACTCCTATTTGAAATCCGGAGAAATCAAAGCCCGAAGAAGTAAATTCTCAAAGCCAAAAAAGGCACAACCACAACCAAGCCGAATAGGGCAGCGGTCACAGTCATAATCCGTAGAGCCTTCGTAATGTGTTCATATGAAATTCCATGGTCATCCCCCAACGTGTAGTAACCTTGTTTTTCAAGCTGGGTGTTTAGGGCTCCTGCCATTGCGGAGATTGTGAAGCCTGCGTTTGGGCTTGCGGTTTTGTGTTGGTCGCGTTGCAGAATGCGATAGGATTCTCGCCAATCTTCACGCAGAACAAATGCTGTGGCAACCATCAAATAAGCTGTAGCACGTGCGGGAATATAGTTGGTTATTGTATCCATTTTTGCGGAGAACCAGCCGATGTTTCTGAATTCTGCGTTCTTGTAGCCAACCATCGAATCTAAAGTGTTAATGACTCGATAGGCAAAAGCTCCTGGAACCCCGAACAACGCGTAAAAGAAGAAAGGTGCCGTTATGCCGTCAGTAGTGCTTTCGGCGATTGATTCTACTGCTGCAGAAATAATCTGTCGCTCATTAAGGCTGTTTGGGTCACGCCTAACGATGTAGGGTAACCATCTTCGTGCCTCGGCCAAATCATTTTGTTTGAGTGCTTTTGCGATGGGAAGGGTATATTGCCCCATGCCTCGGATGGCAAATGTGGCTTTGAACAAAATTGCGCCGACTATTATGTAGAGTATTTCGCCATAGGGCAGTGTTCTTAGCCAGAAAAGCAACAGAAAAACTGGAAGTGCAACGATGAGCATGATTATTAGCGCCATTAAGACGCCGTTTGTTTTCTCAACTCGTGAATTTGGATGTTTTGTTTTGGGTTTTAGATAGGTGATGAGTTTGCCAATACCGATGGTTGGGTGAATCTTGTCAGGGTATTCACCGAAAACCATGTCAATCAAGAAAGCTAAAGCAAAAATTAAGACGGAATCCAAGAGCAATGGGGGGTTAAGCGTAAACATGGCTATGAATCAAACTGCCTTTACTGTCCGTTTGAAAGCTTCAATCAACCTCTCATTCTCCACATGTGTCTTAACGGCAACTCGAATGTAAAATTCATCGAGCCCTTTAAAAGAGGTGCAATCACGGATTAGAATACCCTGCTTGAGCACACTGTTTTTTATTCTAGTTGCAGTTAAGCCGGATTTGCGAATGTCGATGAAGAAGAAATTGGCGTCAGGAGGAGAAAACTTGAAAGCCCCAAATTTACTCAATTCATTATGCAACCACAACTTCTCTTTTTTAATAAGCTCACGTGTCACCCGAAGATGCTCTTCATCCTTTAGTGCAGCAACTGCAGCTGCTTGAGCTAAACAGTTAACATTCCAAGGAATCTTTGCACAAGAGAGCACGCTGATAATTTCTTCGTTCGCAATGCCGTAACCAACACGCAGACCCGTTAACCCATAAATCTTAGTGAACGATCGCAGAATGAACAGGTTGGGATACTGCTTGATTCTGCCAATCATTGTCAGATTCTTTTCGTCTTCAACAAACTCTAAAAAATCCTCATCAAGGAAAACAAGAGTGTTTTGTTTTAGGGCTGTTTCAGTGATGTCTATCAGGGTTTGTTTTGGGATGAGGTTGCTAGTTGGGTTGTTTGGATTGCAGAGAAAAACCAGTTTTGCATTCGCCATCTCATGTTTGAAGGCTTCTGAGTCAATGTTGAAATCTTTGTTAAGTTTGGCGAATTTGGGTATTATCCCAGTTTTACGGACAGCGCTTTCGTATTCGCCAAAAGTTGGCGCTGGCATAACCACTTTGTCGCCTTCTTTTAGGAAAACCTCAGCAAACAAATACATCAATTCGGTCGAGCCATTCCCGACAACAATGTGCCCTTTGTTGATTCCATTGTGGCTAGCTATGACTTGTCGTAGCTCGTTGGAGTTTGAGTCGGGGTAAGCTGCAATTTGACTGAAGGCTGCCTTTGCGGCATCCAATGCTTTTTCGGATGGACCCAACGGGTTTACGCTGGAACTGAAATCTAAAATATCCTGAGGCAAAAGACCACTTTCTTCTGCAGCTCCTAAAACCTCTGCACCGTGAACGCAGGGTTTTAGATTTTTGACGTTATCCTTGATTAGGCTTTCAATGGGCTTCAATAGTTTTTTCCTTCAGCTGCGCCGTAAATTCCAAGGTTTCTTGTTAACATAAATGATATAAATGTTTGGTTGGATGTTCCATCCAAAAAGACTTGTCAGTAAAAGGATTTTTGAGAAACAAAAAAGGGAAAATTGCATTCAAGGGTGTCATTGCGTTTTTCTTAGCCGCATGATGAAGTAAGTATTGATGAACAAATCAAAAATAAAGAGGTATAATGGGAGGTTAGGCAGTGGCGCAGTTATTGTTGGAGGTGCATTTTCAATCGGATAGTAAGAAAAACCAGAATCTATAAAAAAACCTACGCCTTGCACAATCTTTCCATTAAGGGCATATAGTACTAATTGGCTTGATAGAAAAAGAAGCAAACCCATTATAACGTTGGAAATGAGAATGACAGTTGTAAGTTTTTTTGTCATTAAAGCACTCAAGTGGATATGCCTTTGTTTGCTTTATAAATTTTAACTAATTTCGCATAATGAGTAGGGGGTTTGATTTCAGCAAAAGGGTTTTGAACAAGCTAAACAATGATAGTGTAAACGTTTTGAGCGGTTGATGCGCATGAGCGAAAAACTAGATAAACACAAAATTCAAGAGTTAAGGCAAATGGTTAAAGACAAATCCCCAAACCAATCCGTCGAGGAACTTCTCACAATATTTTGTTCTCGCCATGGTCTTTCTTCTGGAACATGCAAATATTACTACAACATTCTAGTTGAAAACGGCGATATCAAAGAAAAATAGCTTTAAATTTTAATTATTTAATTACTTCATTAGGGCTCACTTTGAATGAACTTGTTTTCATAGGCTTAGGATTAAACGACGAAAAAGGGATAACCATTAAAGGGTTAGAAGAAACCAAGTTGGCAGACAGCGTTTTTATGGAGAACTACACGAGCCGTATGCCCGACTTTAGCCTTCAGCGGTTTGAGATGTTATGCGGCAAAAAAGTCCAAGTTGTTTCGAGGCAGACGCTTGAAGATGAAAATGGGACACTGATATTGCAAGCCGCCAAAGTGGGCAAAGCAGTATTTTTAGTTCCAGGCGACCCCTTCATCGCAACAACCCACGTTACTCTACGAATAGACGCGGAAAAACAGGGGATAAAAACCCGCATAGTCCATGGAACATCCATTATGTCCGCAATCATAAGCCTCTCTGGGTTGCACAACTATAAGTTTGGAAAAACCGTTACCGTGCCCTTCCCAGAGAACTTTTCTGAAACACCTTACAACGTCATCGCTCAAAACAAAAAAATCGGGTTGCATACGCTTTGCCTTTTAGATTTGAAAGCCAAGGAAAACCAGTACTTAACCATTAACCAAGCCATAACGCTTCTGAGAGAGGTTGAGCAGAAAAAGAAAAACGGAGTAATAACCCCCGACACCGTTGGGGTTGGAATCGCAAGAGCAGGCAGCGATAACCCCGTTCTAAAAGCCGACTTCATAAAAGACATAGCGCATTTTGATTTTGGAGAACCCCCCTACAGCCTCATTATCCCGGGCGAGTTGCATTTTATGGAGGTTGATTCGTTGATTGCATTTGCGGGTGCTCCAGCAGAGTTTAGGACGCTTGTGAAATGAGTTTAGAGACGCTTACTAACAAATATATTTCTATGGCTGAAAAAGTATTCAGCGAACTCACTAAAAACAAAACTCCCATCGGCTTATCTGGGGAAATGGTAACTTCTGTTTTGAGTTATGCGATGGATTATTTGGAGGATGCAAAGTATTATAAGGCTCAGGGTAACCTTGAAACCAGCTTAACTTCGGTAGCTTACTGTGAAGGGCTACTTGACGCATTAAGATTAATCGGCGCAGTGAACTTCGAATGGCCAACGAATCAAAAAGAAAAGTTGTCTTAGCCTCAGGTGTCTTTGACTTGTTGCATCTGGGTCACGTGCGGTTTCTGGAAGAAGCTAAAAAGGTAGGGGGAGAAAACTCTAAACTCATAGTTATCATTGCACGTGACAGCACTGTGGAAAAGATGAAGGGCAGAAAACCCATAATGTCTGAGGATCAGCGTTGTGCGCTCGTAGAGTCTTTAAAGGTTGTTGACCAAGCAGTTCTGGGTTACGAGGACTTTGATATCGGTGAGGTCATTGGCAAAGTCAAGCCAGATATAATCGCTTTAGGCTACGATCAGACCGATATGGAAACTGCAGTCCAATCATACATTGCAAAGCATAAACTGCCCGTGAAAGTCGTGAAAATCGCTAAGTTTGCGGAGAATGCTTTAGATAGTTCATCCAAGATTAAACAGAAAATAATAGACAAACTTTCCGAATAATTGGTTGCAAGCTTATGGGATGCGAGAAGTACAAGCCAACATACATTCTAATCGCGTTAAACGTAGCCATATACATTGTAGGCGCAATAATCGGTGGAGACGCCATTCAAACAAGCAGCTCCATCTACGCACAGTGGGGGCAAGTTAACGGTTTAGTTTTGTATGGAGGCGCATACTACCAACTGCTCACATCAATGTTTATCCACGCCTCAATATTCCATCTAGTCGGAAACATGCTTTTCCTTCTTATCTTTGGATTAAGGGGAGAAGAAATGTTCTCATTGCCCGAATTCCTTGGTATCTATCTTCTAGGCGGCTTAGCAGGCAACCTCTTGTACCTCGGGTTTGGACCCCTTGATGTCGCGGGTATTGGAGCTTCCGGCGCAATCTTCGCACTTTTTGGCGCATGCGTGATTTATGACCGGCGCTCTGTGAGGCAGTCCATTCTTGGAGCCCTAGTTTTCGCCTTCTTTTTGTTCTTCATCAACGTGGAACCAGGCGTAAATATCTTGGCACACTTAGGTGGGCTGGTCTTTGGTTTAGTAGCTGGTTATTTTATAGCCTCAAGACGCAAAATCAAAAATGAGAAAACCGAATTCAGGTACAGGCAGTCTAATTTGCCTTTTTAGCTACTTTGAGTGTAAACTTCGACTTTGACTTTGTTGCCGTCTTTTAGGCACAAAGCCTTTCGTAGGCAAACGGGCGCAATTATCTCCAGTACAGAAGTGTCATAGTGGCTACGCAGAGCTGTGACTAATGCTCCTTTCACTTCATTGCCAATCACCGCTGGGTAACATTTCACAAGCCCGAAGGTTCGGTCCTGGTTTTGGAAGCCTTTCACTTCAATGGCCGGGTATCCATCCAGCTCCATACGGGTTTTGATGTCATAATCTGATGATAGTTTAAGGTTAAGCGTGCCTGGGTAGGGTTCAAAACCTAATTTTTCTATGATTTGATTTCGATAGGATTCTTTTCCAATATAGTATGCGCCTTCACCTAGCCCTGTAAAAACAGTCCCTTCCAAAGTTACTGAAGGCGGGTAGGATTTCTCCATCAAAACCTTAAGACCCAAATATAACTTCTGTAGCTCCCTGATTCCCTGCTCTTCAATTTTAATTAAGCTGCCATCAGGAGATATGTTGCGTTGTAACCAGCCCTTACGCTCGAGGTCTATTAGGTAGCGTGATGCGGTTTGCTGGGAAATCCCAAGTTTCTTCGCCAGGTATTCAGTTGAGATTTTAGCTGTTCGCTTGTAGGCGCCCATTTCAGCGAGTTTTAGGAGCATGTAGAGGTGCTGCCACTCTTGTTTATCAGTCAACGCATGGTTCTCCAATGACTTAGAAATGATTAGTTGAATATTTAAGCGGCTCGAAATCACCGACTGAAATCGCATGCGCCAAAACATTGCCCTTTTTTTCAAAATAATATGAAGTTGACAAGAGTCAATAAATTTTAATGTAACCCTGATAGTTGAGCATTATGAGTAAGTACTCATTTTTTGGCGCTTCTCTGATAGCTGTAATGGTCATTGGATCGATGCTAGTTGGCTCTATGCAGCTTTATTTAGTGCAGGGTTCCACAAACGTGAATGGCGCAATAAGTCAAGACATAACTTGGCTGCCTTCAGGCAACCCATTTGTCCTTACGAACGATGTTTTTGTCAATCAAGGCGTAACCTTAACAATTCAGCCTGGAGTAATAGTGGACCTGGGACGCTACGATTTTGAAGTTAACGGCACTTTAATCGCCATAGGCACTATCAATAATCCTGTGCAATTCAATTCAGGCGCTCTTAGCTTCACATCAGACTGCAACGGCTACAATAAACAGACAGGTTCCGGCTGCATAATACAGAATGGAATTCTTAACGCTACAACACTATCTTGCGATAATACTACAAAAGTAAATCAATGCACAATTACAGCCTCCGTGAATGGTGGGTCAGGCATTATCTCCTTTAGTGACGTAAATGGAGAAGTCAGTGGTGATGTTATTTCAGGCAGCACCATTATCGGCGATGTAAGCGCCAACACAATTCTAAACAATAATATATTGGGTGACGTTGCCCCGTTTGCTTCAGTACAAAATAATAACATAACTGGAAGCCTAAACCTTGTTGGAAACTGCATAGTTTCAAATAATTTCATTCAAGGGAACATTACCATTTCAAGCGGGACATCGACCATTTCCAGCAATACAATTACCGGTATGGATACGGCAATAAACATAGTTCCCTCATCCTCCGCAGGCTTAATTGAAACCACAATCAAGAACAACGAAATTACCGCATCACAAATCGGCATAAACATGAAATCAGACCTCCACCCAGCTCTTTATGGATGGTCTTCCCGAGCAACAATTTTGCTGAACATCATTTCTGGGTGTTCAACCGCTGGAATTCTTGTTAACTCAGAAGACAATCAAGCG
Organism: Candidatus Bathyarchaeota archaeon; assembly: GCA_963809455.1. Taxonomy (GTDB): domain Archaea; phylum Thermoproteota; class Bathyarchaeia; order Bathyarchaeales; family Bathycorpusculaceae; genus Bathycorpusculum. The sequence goes on from CAWEJP010000006.1 coordinate 40,918, forward strand.
GCGAGTTCATTAGCGGGTGGTAATAAAGCTACAATCATGGAAAATGTCATCTCAAACAACACTTATGGAATTCAGGCAAACTCTCAAAGCATAATCCAGGGAAACCTAATCACTAAAAATCAATACGGCGTCTTGGGAGGCATTATCACTGAAAATACCCTCTTCAATAACAGTTATGGTGTCCTTGGAACCAACTGCAGCTATAACAACATTCAAAACAGCAGTCAATATAATTTTGCGTTAGGCGAATTCGGCAATTATTTATTAACCGGAAATGTTGATGCCACCAACAACTGGTGGGGAACAAATGACACCGAAGCTATCAACCAAACCATCTACGGCAGCAAAAATAACTCTTCCCTGGGAAACGTTACTTATGAGCCATTTCTAACTTCGCCAAACTCAGCTGCCCCTATACAAGACTACCCTATAGCCGCAGGTTCAACCCTAACTCCATTAGCAGCACCTTCCCAAAGTCCAGCGCCCCCTTCACCACTCTCCACATCTTCGCCAACCACTACAACTTCACCAACTCGAACTTCAACAAACCCTGAATACATTGCAGCCATTATCCTTGCAATTATAATTGCGCTTGGAATTTTGGCATTTTTACTGGTAAGGCGGAAACGGCAGCATGAACGTTTTTGATGAAATGGGCGTTTACTGGGCTGACATGGCGGATCAAAACCAAACGGAAAAGCAGGTAAAATTCCTAAAAAAACACTTTGACCCCAGTATGATTGTTTTGGATGTTGCTTGTGGAACGGGGCGCCATATAATTCCTCTAAGCCAACAGGGGTATCGCATGGTGGGGTTGGATGTTTCATTGAACCTTCTTAGAATCGCCAAGCAGCATTCTAAAGAAACGCAATTGGTCAGAGGAGATATGCGATTTTTGCCGTTTAAGGCTGAAGCATTTGGAGCTGCCATTAGTGTAGACACGAGCTTTGGGTACTTGCCTACGGAAGTGGAGGATATGGTTAGTTTGGTTGAAATAAAAAGGGTTCTGGAAAAACGGTGCGTTTTTGTCATCGATGTTTTTAACCGCCAAGAACTAACCCAAAAATACAAAGACAAAAACCAACCTGACAAACAGAAAGAATACCCCCGCTTTTTCCTAAGACAAAAAAGGACCCTTAGCCCCGAGGCCGATTGGCTCTGCGATTTGTGGATTATTCAAGATAAGTTAAGCGGTCAGCTGTCTACTTTTGAACATGAGGTTCGTTTGTATGAGCGCACTGGGCTTGAGGGCATGTTGGAAAACGCTGGTTTTGAAGTTAAGGAAGTTTATGGCGATTACGAAAATGGAAAATTCAGCTCTCAATCGCCTCGCCTCATCTTAATTGTTGAAACGAAATGATATTCTGGTGAATCTTTAAAGGATGAATCGTTAGCGTTAGCGCATAAAAGTTATAAGCGTCCTTGAGACGTGTGGTGAACAGTGACCGATGCATGAATGCTTGGAAGCTTCGCTTTTCGATGGTTGCTACACTCGCCGCCATTTTTGGTTTAACAACCTTGGTTTTCTCAGCGGTGCTCCTTTGGGTAGGATATTTCAATTTAATCACTGTAGGCGCTTTAGTCGTAGTCCTTAACGTCGGACAGTGGCTGTTATCACCGTACCTTGTTGGTTGGATCTACAAAGTAAAAGAAATGCCTCAGAATGAAAACCTCCAAGTCCACCAGATGGTTTCAGATTTGAGCCGAAAAAGCGGAATTTCAGCCCCAAAACTCATGCTCTCCCAAATCCCACTGCCAAACGCTTTCGCCTACGGCTCACCCTTAACTGGAAGCCGTGTCGCCGTCACCCAAGGACTCCTCCAAAACCTTGACAATGGAGAAGTCGAAGCCGTAATAGGCCACGAACTAGGTCACCTAAAACACCGTGACGTTCAAGTTATGATGGTTGTTTCTTTCCTACCCGCATTGTTCTACTATATAGGTTATTCCATGATGCTTTCAGGCATGTTCGGAGGCGGCAACACGAACCGCAAAAACGGAGGCGGCGGAAACAACGCGTTATTCGGCATCGCATTCATGGCTTTCTCATGGGTCCTAACCCTATTCACACTCTATCTAAGCCGCCTACGCGAATACTACGCCGACAGGCACAGCGCATTAATCGTTGAAAATGGCGCCCAGAAACTCTCCACAGGTTTAGTAACAATTGTCCAAGAGAGCAAACGCGTTGGCAAACCAAACAAGGATAAGAAGAAAAGCAACAGTTCTTACAAAGCTCTCTTTATAGCTGACCCCGACTGCGCAACTGCAGACTATGCAGAACAAAACTCAAACCGCATAACAAACAAAGAAGACCTGCTACGGGAAACCCTTAGCAAACAGCCCTCGTCGGTCGACAAGTTCGCAGAAATATTCTCTACCCACCCTAACATAATTAAACGGTTACGGGCTCTACAGGAAATCAGTCAAAACCCACCCAACTCATAATTAAAATAGCATCTTTTCGCTTTTGTTATTCAGGAATGGGTTTGTTCTTTTTTCTTCTCCAAGCATAGAAGTTTCCCCGTGCCCAGGATACAACAATAAGTAATCGGGTAAATGGGTCAGTTTCTCTAAAGAAGCTGCCATATCGCTCATTGAGCCGCCTGGAAAATCGGTTCTGCCAATGCCCCCTGCAAACAATGTGTCTCCCGTGAAAATGAGGTGTTCGCCCACAAGGCAAATGCTGCCCGGAGTGTGTCCTGGTGTATGAATGACTTTCAGGGTTTCGCCTCCGCATTGGAGAAAAGTGCCTTCATTTATCATAACGTTGGCTTGGAGCTTGCCTTTTTCTGCTCCTTCGATGAAATGGGCATCTAAGGGATGAATAAAGATTGGAACGTTGTATTTTTCTTGGAAAACAATGTTGCCTTTTACGTGGTCTGAGTGGCCATGTGTGTCAACGATGAATTTGACTTTCAACTGGGCTTCCTCTATGTACTCAAAGATTGGTTGAGCTTCGGAAGGAAAGTCAAGACCCGGGTCAATTATGATGGCTTCTTTTGTGTCTGGACAACTCGCGACGTAGCAGTTCGCTGACAACATGCCCACAGTAAAAGTTTCAACAAGCATTCTAATCCCAAACAAATACAGTTTGAGGATAGAATAAAATATTTGCCTTGACTGCTGTTGACAACTTGACTTTCAGTGTAAATCAGCTGAAACTTTCGGGTTTCTGGGCTTAACTGGGAATGAAAGACCGCTACTGTTAGAGTCAGCAGAATATTCTGAAAGAAGAAGTCATGGTGTGGCGCCACTGTCTTCTTCTTCTCTCAGTTAGAAAAATGCAGAGTAAATGGTCTTTAAAGAAGAAGGACAACACTTTCCCGTAGGAACAGCCGCTTCCTCTAACAAAAGACAGGAGCGATTGCAGGCTTCTGAAGTCTCATGTTTTTGTTGAAAGACCCCTGTCCATCAGAAGAAGAATGACAATTTTTTGAAATAACGATTTTTTCTTCTTTCAACTTTAACTCCAGAACTCAATGTAAAGAACAGGCTACGCTACGCTAACAACGCTATCTAATTCAAAAAATTTCCAAGCTTTCGCCAACAAATAAAAATTGACTAAAGAATTGGTCGAAAGGTTTAATCTTCTAAGTTTTACTGGAAACCAGTAACTTTTATGGTGCTTCCGCATTTGTTGCAGCTAATCATTAACTCCGCGAGTTCGTCGTCGACGATTTTTGTTTCCAAGATTTGATAGTTCTCTTCCGATTCGTCATCAGGTGATATCGAGAGTCCGCATTTGGGACACTGGAACGAACCATCTTCTTCAACAGTGGCCATGTTTATTTTGTACGTCAAGGTTTTTTTGTCCAGCTTTTTCATCATCATTTTCTATCACTCTATCTTTAAATTTTCATGACTGTTTTTATTTATTAACAATTATGAATTTTTAATTCAGTTATGTCACATTCATTTAAAAGGATGACGCAAGAAAGGGGAAAAAAGTTTGTTTTATTCGCCATCTTTCCAATTAACTCTCTGCTTCTTTTTCAAAGTTTTCGGGCGAGATATAATCGCCGTACATCTCTTTGGCTTCGAGTAAACGTTGGCGTTGTAGGTAGAGTATGCCGAACATTTCCAGCGGGGTGTCAGTGACGTTTTCTTGATAGAATCTTTGGACGCGCTCGATCTTTGCTAGGTTTTCGGGGACGCGTATGGTGAATTGTTTGATGTAGTCTTCTTTTGCATAGTTTTTGCCTAAGACCGATTTGAATAGTTTTTTGAGATCATCGTACTTCGGTATGTATCCTGTTGGTGTTCTTAATGCGCCGACTTCATTATGGACTCGCAGTTCCATCCATTTGATCCAAACGTGTTTGTCCTGTGGGCTGTTGAGGTATTTACCGGTGCCAGTTTCTTTAAGGAAATAGTTGACGCCGAAGACTATTGGTTGTTTTTTGAGTTTTCTTCCGAAGTCCAAGTTGTTGTGGACGTTTTTGCCCATTGGAATGCTGATGAAATCTTGGATGCTCATCATGTTGATTTCTGGTACGCCTTCTTTGCCGATGGTTGCGAACGTGGTTTCTGTTTCTAGCGAGGCACCGTATGCGACTATGCCGTGGTCCCAGCTGAAGCTTTGTTGCACTGGAACGTACGCTTTAACGTCTCGTCCGCCGTACATTATGCCGCCAAGTTCGACGCCGTTGGGATTATCCAGTTCTGGGTCAACGTTTTCGAGTGCTTTAAGCGCTACAGCATAACGTGCGTTTTTGTTTGCTGCTGGAACGTCGTTACCTGTTTCGTCTTTTTTGCCGTCGTACCATGTGCCGCTGTAGTTGCATCCATCTTTGGGCAGTTCCTGTCCCATGCCCAGCCAGTAAGGTTTGCCGTCTTTTACAAGGATGTTTGAGAAGATGATTTCGCCTGGGTTAGTTAGTACTTTCCAGATTAATGCGTCGTCTTTGGGGTTAACGTCTTGGATGATTCCGAATATGCCTGATTCAACGTTCACTGCGCGGGCAGCGCTGGCGATGTCGCGGATATAGGCGATGTCGTCTCCAAGTATGGTTTCGCCCGAAAGCATGGCCGTTGAGGTTTTTCCGCAAGCACTTGGGAAAGCTCCTGCAAAATAGGTTTTGCGTCCACCTGGACCAAACACGCCCATGAGTAGCATGTGCTCTGCTAGCCAACCTTCACTGCTGGCTTTGCGAATTGCTAAGCGGAAAGCAAGTTTTTTGAAGCCTACTGAGTTGCCTGCGTACTGAGTGTTGACGCTGTAGATTGTGTTGTCCATGTGGTCAATGTAGATGCGTTTTTTGCCGTAGTCAACACTGACCATGTCGCTGTTGAGTTTTCCAGCTGAGTGTAGAACGCGGAGAAAATCACTTTTTGTTCCTGCTTTTACGAACTGCTCGTAGCCAGGTCGGTACAGCAATGATTCAGAGTGGGCAACATACCAGGAATCTGTGCACTGTAAACCCAGAATAGTGAAAATCGAATCCGCTGGTCCAAGGGCGATGAATCGTACAATCATGGTTTTGCCAACCATCAAGCCGCGGAGCAACGCCATAACTTCAAGGAGTCCTTCTTGGCGATCCATCTGATTGAGAGCTTTGCTCAATGTGAGGCCTTTGGGAACGAGGTATTTAGTGGCTTGGCGGTCTCGACCTTGGTCTTGTTCGCCATCAAAGTGGACAGTGTGACCTGGAATAGTGAGAATTGCTTGCTCTTCACCAGTTGCGATTGCTTGTTTGCGCACAAAGGCTATGTCTTCGGCGGAGTCGCTGCAGATGAAGATTTTTTCAGGGTGGCAGAGGTCGCTTTCTTTGGCGATGAATTCGTGGACGATGGGGTTGTCGATTGCACTGAGTTTCTGGAAATCTGCTGGGCTAAGTTTGGCTTGTAATGCTTCTAGGTACGGATTCATTGTGCGTCTTTCCTCAGAGTTCGTGTACTGTTCCAGGGACACGTGGGAACGGTTGGCATTCACCGATGTGTTTGACGCCTGCTAGCCATCCGACTAAACGTTCCATGCCTATGCCTCCGCCAGCGGTGGGTTTTAGTCTGCTTTCCTTCGCCATCTTGAGCAATAATGCATAGTTTTCTTTCTTAACTTGGTCACGCTCAATCTTCTTTAGGATTTTAGCGTATTCGTACTCACGTTTAGCGCCTGATAGTACTTCGCCAAATTGCGGCAAGAACAGATCATAGTTGTCCCATTTGCCCGTCTTGAAGTCTTCGAAATCGTAGAATTCTCTTGGAATGTTGGTTACCCAAACAGGTTCCTTTGTTTCTTCAGATATACCTGCTTCCCAGTCTGCGCCGTATTTTGCTTCAAGGTCTACACGGTCGTAGATTTTGAATGGTGCCTTGGGCGCTTTGAGGGTGTCGCAGCGGCATAGAGTGGTTAATTCGCCTTTCATATCTTTCTTTAAGTCTTTCACGAGGGTGCCGATTGCTTCTTCAACTAAACCAAAAATCTCTTTTGAGGTTGCATCTCGGGCTTCAAAGTCGAGTTGTGTGAATTCGTAGATGTGTCTTCCTGTTTTGGCACGTTCCGCTTTCTCAATCCGGATGTTTGGTGAAAGGATGAAGAGTTTAGGGTAGGCTGTTGAGGCTGCGACGAGTTTGTGGATAATCATGCTTGCTGTTGTTCGGACTGGTTTGCCATAGATGTCTACTTCGATGCGTTTCTCGATTGATGCACCTGGGTCAGGCCATAGAGGGTCGGTGCTTTGGCTCAGTGCCACGGGCAAGAGCCATTGGAAACCTTTGTTAACAAAAGTTGTTGAGAGGCTTTTTAATGTGTAAGTCATGACTTTGCCTATGCAGGCTTTTCTTTCTATTTCCATTGCCGTTAGTTGGTCTAACGGTTTGGGCATTTCCATTAATTCTTGTTTTGGCATTTAGGTCACTGTGAATTTGTTTTGATGTACACTGTGAAGGGCAGGTAATAAATTTTATACAATAAAACATGGATAATTTACAATAAATACACGTTTTTATACTTGAAACATGTAATATTTACATATGAGCGCTAAACTAGATGAAAAAGACCTCGCCATCTTAACACTCATCCAAGAAAACAGCAAACTAACTGCTAATCAAATCGCCAAAAAAATCAATACCCCAATCACCACAGTCTTCGCCAAAACCAAACGCATGGAAGAAATGGGCATAATCAAACAATACCGCGCCATCCTCAACCCAGAAAAACTCAACCTCGGCACAGCCGCCTTCATCCTAGCATCAGTTTCCTACAGCGCAAGAAACCAAGATGAAACCCCAATTTCCCAAAGACAAGTCGCTGAAGAAATCGCAAAGTTCCCCGAAGTTCAAGAAGTCCATATCATCACCGGCGATTGGGATTTGTTGGTTAAGTTGCGTGGAGAAAACGTGGAAGCAGTCGGCAAATTTGTCGTTGACAAATTACGGTTGATAAAAGGATTAGATAAGACGCTGACTTGCATGGTTTTTGAAACCGTTAAAGAATCCACTAGTTTGCCGCAAATGTTTCGGAAAAACCAGTTGAAACAATAGTTAAGCGGAACTGGAGTAGTACAACAAGGGTAAAGCCAAAAGCACAGTGTTTTTTCCTTTCGAGGTCAATGTGTACTCCACTCGCAAGGGTGGTCCAGCAGTGACGTTTCGTGTAATATAACCGTGTTTCTGTAGCATCTTGAGCTTATCTGAGAGCGTTCTGGAGTTCACAGTCAATATTTTTTTTATTTCTCCAAACCCGATAGAATCTTTGAGCATTAGGGAATATAGGATTTCGAGGCTCCATTTCTGAAAAAGAAAGTTGAATCTTTCCTCGAGGCTTTCAAGCTCGTCTTTGAGTTCGGTTGGGGTGATTTTTTGTTTTTCTATGATTTCGTTGAAAGTTACTTCAATGCCTTTTAGGACTTTGTCCATTTGGGCTTCAACGAGTTTGCGGAATTCAGCACTCAAAGTCAATGGGGCACTCATTTGCTTTACACTCGGTGTGGTTTTGCTTACTTCATAATTTATTAAGCTTTACATATACAACAAGGTATACAAAGTAAAGTTAACCAGAGGATAAATCACATGGAAAAATATGACGCCATAGTTGTGGGCGCAGGAACAGCGGGCTGCCTGGCAGCAAAAACCATCGCTGAAAAAGGATTAAAAGTATGCTTAATAGATAAAAAGCAGCGTGAAGAAATCGGAGAAAAAATCTGCGGCGACGCCCTAGGCGAACACCACCTAAAGACACTAGGGCTCGAGAAGCCCATGGGCGGCGAACTCGAAGCCAAAATTGACGGAATAAAAATCTTCTCACCAGACGAAAACACCGTTTTCACGATTGCAGATAAAGACTTCATCGGTTACTTACTCAACAGGCGACTGTTTGGTCAATGGCTTCTGAAAAAAGCCACTGACAAAGGTGCAATTCTCCAGGACAACATTAACTTCCGTTCACCGATCATCGAAAAAGGCGCAGTTGTTGGCATAACCGCGAAAAACATGGTTACCGGCAAAGTCTCCGAGATGCGCAGCAAAGTTGTGGTTGACGCCAGCGGTTACTTCGGCATGGTACGCAAACAACTCCCACCGGAAATGGGAATCGACCGCGATGTAGCCAACGAAGACGTAGAAGCCTGCTATCGAGAAATCCGACAGCTCAAACAAGAAAATGAAAACACCAACTTCTGCGAAATCTACTTAAACCAAACCGCATCGCCAGGCGGCTACATATGGGTTTTCCCCAAAGGCGGTGCACGCGTAAACGTCGGCTTAGGCATATGCATGCGAGGAAAATATCCAAATCCAAAAACTCAACTCTATAACACCGCATTTAAGAAACCAGTCTTTGAGGGCTCGTTGGTTTTGACTGCTGGGTCCTGGTTTGATCCAGTCCGCAGACCGTTGGACAACATGGTTTCTAACGGGGTCATGCTTGTTGGCGACGCTGCTTCTCTTGTTAACCCAATTCACGGGGGTGGCATTGGTCCCTCAATGCTCAGCGGCTACTTTGCAGGACAACAAATCGCAGATGCACTCTCAAAGGGAGAACCCACCAAAGAAGCACTCTGGGGCTACAACAAAAAATACATTGAAACCTACGGCAAAAAACAGGGCACCCTCGACATCTTTAAGATGTTTTTGCTCTCATGCAGCGATGAAGACCTCAATTACGGCATGAACGAGAAACTGATGACCGAAGATGACGTACTCAAAGCAGGCATGGGCGACGACTTCCACCTAAATATCACCGAAACGGCAAAACGTGTCTTCAGGGGCTTACGCAGAGTTGGCTTCCTCAACAGACTACGCTTAACGGTTACAATGATGAAGGGTCTACGTGCACACTACAACACCTATCCAACGTCGCCCGAAGGTTTCGAGCCATGGCGCCTACAAACAGTAAAGCTGATTGAGGACGCCAGAGGAAAACTCGTAGATTAGCATCAGCAATTTTTCTTTTTTTTCCTTAAATTTAGTTTTTGTAAAGGCTTAAATTCCTAGTACACAAATGCTATTTACTGGTGAAAAAGATGGCTTACTGTTCTAACTGTGGCACGAAATTAGATGATGACGCATATTTCTGTTTTAAATGTGGAACAAAAACTCAAGTAGGCAAAACTGCAAAAGCCATGTATCCCGCAGACGAGTTACGGGATGCCTTTTATCAAGTGGGACTCGAACTTGAAAAAGCATTCACTTTGGTGGCAAGAGAAACTCAAGCGGCATTTAAGAAAGTGAGCGCAGACGTGCAACAAAAGACCGCCTCCAACTCTCAAGGAACAGTTGTATGTTCAAGTTGCGGAACCAAGAATGTCTCTGGCGCGGTTTTCTGCCATAATTGTGGAGCAAAGGTAGCGTCAGCAGAAGAATCTCGTCGGAGTACTTGAGAATATGAGTGGCAAAACTATAGTGGCATATGAATCTAAGAGTGGAGCCACTGAAGAGTCAGCACGAAAAATAGCCGATGTTTTGCGTTCGAAGTTCCAATTGGAAGTAGATTTGGTTGATTTGGGCAAGCAGAACATTTCAGATTGCACCCAATACCAAAACATCGTTGTCGGCGGCGGTGTGAGAGCAGGCAAAGTCTACGGTAAGGCGTTGAAGTGTCTTGAAAACGATTTTACCGGCAAAAAAGTGGCTTTTTTTGTTTCGGCTGGTCAAGCGGGGAGTCCTGAAACATATGAGAAAGCGAAAGCCAAGTTTGCTGAAAACACTTTAACCAGGTATCCCAATATCAAACCAGTGAGTTGGGAGGCTTTCGGCGGAAGAATGAGTATTCTCGGAAAAAAGATTTTTGACACGGTCGATTTGTTTAAGGTTGAGGTTTGGGCAGAAGCGCTTGGAAAAAAATTCACCCAGTAAATCCAAGGGCACTAGGGCAGGTGCCCTGCTTTGTCCATCCTGTTGCGTTGAATACGTTGAAGTCGAGTTTGACTTGGAAGTAGATGGCGTCATTCTGCATAATGTTAAGGCGCTTAAGTGTCCAGATTGCGAAGAAGAACTTTTCTCACCCCAGCAGCACGAAACAATCAAGAAAAAAATCGACGAATCAACCCATAAGTAAACAGTTGCTATTTTTGAAAACCAACTTTTCAAGCCCAATTTTGTCAAATCACGTTTGATTTGGGGTGTAGCCTTCGTTTTTGTTGGTCGATAGGCTTTTATATTTGGCTATTGTGTCTATGGTTTGCAACAAACGGGATTTGACATCAAAGAATGGTCAGAAAAGCACGAATCCGCCTCACAAGTACAGATTACAGTAAATTAGAAGAGGTATGTGGAGAATTAAAGAGCATTGCCTCAAAAACAGGCGTAAAAATGAATGGTCCAGTACCACTACCAACCAAACGTTTACGTGTTCCAGTTCTTAAAGGTCCATCAGGAGAAGGCACAGCAACATGGGACCGATGGGAAATGCGCATTCACAAACGCTTAATAGACATCGACTCTGAAGAACGCGTCATGCGCCGAATCATGCGTATACGGGTTCCAGAAGAAGTCCACGTCACAATCGAACTCATATAAATTTTTAATTATTTTTAATTTTGTATTTCTAACTTGTTCAGCATACGCCTTAAATTCTTTTGGTTCGCTCAATCAAATGAGAGTTGAAAGCGAATGAACGAGTGGAGATGCGTCTTAGACAGCTATTATGACGATGTTGGCAAAACAATCAGTGGGAACAGCAAGGTTGGCGACTGAACTTGTAAAGTACCGCTGGAATGGGTGGAGCACGGAATTACACTGTTGATCATTATTTGCTCTTCGAAAGAGGCGCATAAAACATCTATTTTCTATTTCGTTGAATCAGTAACCGAAAGCTTGCAGATAGGTTACTATAGCTAAAGTTGCAGCAGCTGCAAACGCAAAAGCCCAAATCTTCTTGTTGAAGCTGAAGATTTTGTATCCGTCTAAAATTCCGAAAGGAATCAGGTTGAAGACAGCCATGAAAGCGTTAATGTAAGCAGCAAAAAATAGCATAAGAGCCACTGGATTGAATGATGGTAATGTAAATGCGCATCCAAGGAGCGCACTGGAGAAGATGAGGTTAGTAATAGGTCCCGCGATGGATATTTTAACCAGGTCTTCACCGCTTGGAACTGAACCGCCAATCATCATAGCACCTGGGGAAATCATCTTGAATGGTAGAAAAACTGAAACTAAAGTTAAGACTGCACCCCAAGTTGTCAGCCTGAATTCAGCCCACATGCCTTTCTTTTGAGCAACGATTTTATGGGCTATTTCATGAATCAGAAAAGAAGAGGTCATGATAACAGCGAAACCAGCCATAACTTCCCAAGTCCAAGCCTGGGAGAAACCACCGAAAAGATTTCCATACACCCCGATGGAGAAGCCGATGCCGACTACAAGCAACGCCGCAACTCCGATATGTTTGACTTCTTTTTGGCTAAAAATGACGCGACGAGTGCGTTTGAAAGGTTGCTGACCAAAAACATAGCTGTAGTTGTATGAATTGTAAGATTCTGGCTTTAGAACTTGTCCTTGTCTTTCTGCACGTGCATTGTCGATTTTTGGGCATGCATGATTCTCTGGTAAACGATGAGCACCGCAGAATTGGCCACCGCAATGAGGGCAGCGGAATGGAAGAAGAGTTTCTTGTGAGCATGCTTGACATTTCATTATGTATTGGCGCCTTAGAAACCCTAAACTGTGCATGGTGGTTTATATTTTTCCCCTCAAAAAACAAGAAACTCATCTGTCGAACACGATTATTTTCGTGGATTCGGGTTTTGGTATTTTATGACCGCCGAAATATGTTAAATGTTCACGAATTAATTGGTGTGCTTGAAGGTTTGATGTTGTTGCTTTTACACAGTCACGTAGATTAATACGAGATCTTTTAGTACTCTATATGAATATCAATTAAGAAATAGACCAAATTTTAGTTTTGATTCGTGGAGGTGATAATTTTTCCAGAAAAAAACAAGAAAGGAGAATTCACAATCCAGCAAAAAAAGAAGAAACGCGAAATAATCGAGGAAGGCAAACACCAAGTTGATATTCCTTCTGATGTCAGCGAAGAAGAAAAGAAGGCTTTAGGGCAAACAGGAGACGACGCAACCTCTGGCTGGTAAAAATTTCTTAATTTTTCTTTTTTAGTAAACAGATAACAAGGTGCTCCAAAAAACAAAAAAAATTTCCAAAGTTTTTTGCTTTAGATAAAATAAATCATATTCTTACGCAGTATGCTAAGCAAGTGGCGAAGCGTTTGGTTGAAGCTATAATAGAAATCGGGCTCATCAAACATTTTTCCCAAAAATCAATGTTGACAAAGTAGAATTAAGGCTGCTTCCGTCAATTAACGACTGAATCTTGATAAAGGATTAATTAACTGATTTTGAGCAAACTGTTGATTGCATTCAGAATGACTGAAACAACATTCAAAGTGCTGTAGGCGGACAAAGCGTGGGCTTAAAAGTAACTCAATCCGTAAAAGAAAAAGATGTCATATATACGAAACTTTAACCCGATGAAACGTGATTAGGGATTAGTTTTTTCGAGAATTAACCATTAAAGCGATCCCTAAACCCAACAGAGGTATTGTCCAAACGTCAACCAATGGCAAACTATTGAGTGAATTTGCGAAGTACGAATAGATAACGAAAATCACATAATTCAGCCCCACTACCGCTAAAGATGCACCCAGCCACATGATGGCAGAACATTCCTTTTGTTGAAATAGTCTAACAGCCCATACAATCGCCAAAACCACCCCAAGAGGCATGAGTACAATAGCGTTTAAAAATCCAACTGCATGAATCCCTTCAAAAAGAAACTTTAACGTTTCAGCGGAAATCATGCTAGTCCATCTAGAAACCTCATTCACAGCTAAGGCTGCCACATAGCCAACAAACGCAACTGCAACGAACTTTGATAAAACGGGTTTTTGGTTACTTTCTCGGTACGTTGCCACTTTAAAAACCAACGCCCAGAGAAATGGCACTGTAAACAAAATTTGTAGGACATAATTGATTGCAAGAGGCAAATTATTAATAAAGCCGGGTCTTAACAGGAACCAAACTGATGGAATCCAAAGAAGAAAATACAGACCTTCCAAAAATAGTGATAGCGCAATAAGATTTTTTACTCTAAGAAAGGGTTTTCCTTTAGCCCAGAGAAGATACGCCGCTGCTAAACCAAGAACACCCGCAATAAACCGTCCTCCCAACTGAACGAAGCCCAACCAGAAGACAGGCCCCGTCATTCTAACGTAGCTAACATCTTGATGTACATTGGCAAAGTAGCCGAAGAGAATCGTAAAGCTGCCATTCAGAATGTAGGCCACATACACCATTAACGAGAGTAAGCTTGCGGCTAAAAGGACTTTTACACTGCGGGTTAATGATGTCATGCAGAGTCACCATGATTTGATTCGTATTAATTATTTTCGTGAACTCCTTATATATTTCGTAAAAAGACCTCACTATGGTATAATTTCGCATCCATTGTACTTCAAGTAATCGAAATCTTGGATTGTAACCTTTCCCGTTCGGATTAATTCCTGGATTCTTGGAATTTCTCCTTTAACATTTTCGATAAGTTGCTGGACTGTGTCGCAGACTTTGCTGTAAGCCTCATCAGTCCATCGCTTTGTGATGTTGGTGTATAGACATCTGCCGCCACATAAACCGAGGATAGAGCATTGGGTGCAAGGGTTTTCTTCAACGAACAATTTTTTTAGGTTAAGTGGGTCAGCGTCTTTGATGTGTCCTAAATAGTATTTTTTCATGCCCCACATGGTTGGGCAAGGCAAGATGTAACCGTCTGTTTGAATAGCATAGTTTATCCAGCCGCCGCCACAGCGCATCAACGCATTTTTTTCTTCATGCAGCAGCGACTCTGCAATTCCTAACAAAGGATAAAGCTTCAACACAACACCTTTCTCTTGCATTTGGTCAACCCAAAAATGTGCAAGTTCCCGAACGCCAGGAATGTAGCTGGTTTTGGTCCATTCCTCAAAGTTGCGTCTGTGGTAATCGTTCCCCCAAAAACCAGCGTTAAGCTGCCAATGAATAGATGAAAAAGAAAACTCATCATTATCAAGGAGCCATCGGACTTGTTTGTTGAGGTCGGTTTGCTCCATTATAGTCATGCGGGCAATTAATTCTCCTTTGAAACCGTTTTTCTTGATTAGTTTTAGGTTGTCGATGACTTTTCGGAAGGTTCCTTTTCCACGGTAAAAATCCGTTAAATCCTCCTGGCCATCTATGGAAACAAGGATAGTGTGGAAGCGGTTTACATATTTTGGCTCCAACTTGTCCAAGAGCAAACCGTTTGTCTGGATCATAAAATGTTTAGGCTCTACAACATCCATGATTTGCCGCAGTTTATCTATCCCAAGCAAAGGTTCGCCGCCGTAGAAAGTTAAAACGCATTCGGGGTCTTTGCGGCAGAATTCTTTGAGTAAATCCAAATCGTAGTTGAGCCTACGGGGCAGGTCGTAGTCTATTTCTATGTCGTCGCCGAAGTCTTCGTCGAAGTCGTCGAGGCTCTCGCCAAAACAGTACTTGCACTGCAGGTTGCAGTCACTGGTAAGTATCACATGGAAGAACATGCGTGCAATGTATGGTATGCTGGTTTAATAGTATTTTTCCGCCAATTTCTTAGCTGCATCATATTCTTCGCTGGTTTTGGTTCCTTCCAACTCTTCGTTTGCTTGTGTTTCTGGCAGTTTTTCATTTTTGGGAGTTTTATCGGTTTCTTTTTGTGCCCGTTTTTTCGCATTTTCAACGTAGCTTTTGAGATCTCTGTCTTTCATGAGTTTTTCAGGCAGAGTTTCAGGCGCATAAACCAGCGGCAATACGGCTAAGAATAAGAAGAAGGCGATAAAAGAAAAAAGGGCATACGAAGAAGTAATACTTACTGAAAGGTAGTTGGTCAAAACAAGTCCTAGAAATCTTGAGAAGAAAAAGGGCAATATGCCTATTGCATAATATTTGTCGGATGAGGAGTGTTGGTTAATTTCTCCCCAAATAACGAATACGAATAAAACACCCAGTATTCCCCAAGTTATTCCGTCAAAGACAGTATAAACATACCAACTGGTTAATTCGTTGGGATAGAGACCTAAGACGGCGTAGCTGAGTCCAAGCAAAGCAAATCCGCCTATAGCCGCTTGTTTCCTTCCAAAGCGATCAATCAGGAAACCTGCCGCTAAAGCGCATACTCCGCTGATAATATTTTCGATAATCTGTAAGAATGTAACTGTGGATTGCCCAAGGATCGTAACCTGAACGGGTATGCTCAAATAATCTACCAGAGAGAACAGCAGCCAAGGGATTAAGTATAAAATGAAAGCCCTTTGACTGAATACCTCACCATATGAAACATTGTTACTTTTCTCGACGCTATCTTTGAACGGTCTAACTAGAAATACTCCAAAAAGACCTGCTAATCTCCAGATAATAAGTACAAAAATAGCTATTTCAAATGCGCTACCTGCCAAACGCAATGAAAAAAGTCCCACACCCCCCAAAAGTAAAATTAATCCAGCATATCGCCCGCGGTTTACATTATCTGTTGATCGTTTAAAATATTCCATGCAATTTGGCATTCCCAATCCGGTGGAAAGGGCAAAAAGGATGGCGAACAACATAGCTATAGCTGCCGGAGCAAAATTTAATGCCAGTAAGGGTACTGGAGAGAACACACCGATTATGGTCCAAAGAGTAAATAGTTTTCTGCGCTTAATTTTTTTCATGAGCATTGCCCCAACTATGAGGCTGATTGCTAATGTTCCAAATTGAATAACCCACATTAACTGAACTTGTAAGAAATTCAAGCTAAGGTTGGATAAAATATCTTGAAAAATAATTGTGGCAAGAAAATAATAGATAATTGTATTTATAACTAAGAATACGCTTTGTAAAGCAATATGCTTTTTATGGGGTACGTTTTCGTTTAAATTCATTTTTTGACACTTTTCTATTACAAGAAATCCAATATGGCTACTACTTTAAGTATCTAAAATAAGCGTTATGTAGCCAAAAACAATATCTTGAGTAATCAAGTTACCGCAAACTTTTTAAAGAATATGCGTCCAACATAAATACAGGAGGAAAGGAGAACGAACAAACCAATCAGGCCTATTAGAAGTTGGTGGATGTAAACTTCATCTATTTATTTTTTGACCTTTTTTTTATACAGGTAAGCCCTGTAGTGAGAACTTTAGAAGCTGAATGAATGTGTCTTGATTTCCTTTTACGTAATTAAGATTGTGAGTTGCTTCTTTCACCAAGGATTGCATGTATTTGCTTAGATTTTTGACACCTGGAGCATTGTAAACTTGCTCTAACATTTTCTCGAATTCAGCTTCACATAGGATATCCCGTTTTAGAAATTCAAGGAGTTTCAGCTTTAAAGAAACATCTTGGAAAGCGTACAAAATGGGAAGCGGTAAACATTCATTCTTGAACCTGTTTGTAAGTTCTTCGGGTTCAAACATGTTTATGAAGTCCTCCCTAATAGTCATCAAGAGTGCAAGAGTTTTTCCATATTGCCTCAAAGCTTCAATCTGTTGAGATGTTCCGTTTCCGATTATGGCTCCTATTTGAGCGGAAACTGTACCTATCGCAATTTTTTCCCTTATATTTTCTAGGTACTCATTTGGGTCCAAATCGATGTTGCCTCGCATGTGCACTTCTTTTGCTTCAGCACTGCCCAAATCAAAAAAGGCTTGTTCAACCAATCTAAGAATTAACCGTTTCTTTTCCATAGGATATTGTTCACAAGACGCGTTTAGCTTTTGCACACCTTTAATCCATAAGATGTCGGCCACTATAATTGCCATATCTTTCCCAAATTTACCATAAACAGTTGGCTTTGATTGTTTGTTATTCGACTGGTCTATTATATCATCATGAATGTCTGCTGCTCCAGCAAGCAACACTATGGCAGCTCCAACTTCAGCAGTTGCTTCCGGATTTCCTCCAACGGCTTCACATGCTAAAGAGAGAAGCGTTGGATGCGAAGTATCATAACAAATTTCCTCCATAAAATATTCTAATGCCTCCCACAGAGGTGCATATTTTATTTGTTCTTTTAGAACTGCTTGTCTTGACAATTCTAAAGCTTTTTTGGCACGTTCAGCCAAAATAACGTTTACTTGCTCCACTAGCTCTTCATCAGTTGACATATAGGTCGCTTACCGTTAATTATGTCTGGATATTTGTCTTTTTAGGTTTTCTTTATTTTCAAACCCAAAATGTAGCCAGCAAATCAAGCAAAACTCTTAATAGCTAAATCTTTAATCAGAAGGTTTCATGAGCCAAACCAAGCAATTCGAGCAGAAATGGCAAGCCAAATGGGAAAGCACCACATGTTTTTGAAGCTGACCCTGACCCGAAAAGACAGAAAGTAATGGTTACTTTTCCATTTCCGTACATGAATGGTCCATTGCATGTTGGGCACACTTTCACGGCTTCCCGTGTTGACGCTTATGCTCGGTTTAAGCGTATGCAGGGTTATCAATGTGCTTTGGCCTTGGGCTTGGCATTGGACTGGTCAACCGCTACTTGGAGCAAGCCAACGTGTGGCTCGAGGTGACCAAGAATATATCCGTGTCCTGCGCGAAGTCGATGGTGTGCCGGAAGGAACGATTAAAAAATTCGTTGACCCACTCTACATGGCTCAATACTACACTGATGAAGGACGCTTAGCCGTCAAAGAGCATTGGCTTCTCAGTGGATTGGCGACGAGAATTTACCACAGTGATGCCCACCTTCCAAAAATTTATTGAGTGGCAATACAAAAACCTCAAAGAAAAAGGATACGTTACACGAGGCACGCACCCAGTGGTTTGGTGCCCCAAAGATAAAAGCCCCACAGGTGACCATGACCGCCAAAGCGGCGAAGGCGTCACCCCCGAAGAATACACATTAATAAAATACAAACTCGAAGACGGAACCATTCTGCCAGCTGCCACTTTCCGCCCGGAAACCATCTACGGCATAACAAACATATGGATAAACCCTGACGCTATCTACGTGGAAGCCACCGTAAACGGCGAATGCTGGATAATCAGCCAGGAAGCCGCAGAAAAACTCAAAGAACAGGAAAGAAAAATCGATGTAAAACGTAGTTTCCAAGGCAAAGAACTCATCGGCAAAACCTTTGAGAACCCAGTTACAAAACTCAAGTTTCCAATTTTGCCAGGATGGTTCGTTGACCCCAAAACCGCTACGGGCGTAGTTTACAGCGTGCCCGCACATGCACCCTACGACTAGTTGGCTCTTGAGGGACCTGCAGCAAAAACCCGAAGTTCTCGCCCAGTTTGGAATGGACCCCGAAATGATTAAGCAGATTAAACCCATCTCGATAATCAAGGTGGAAGGCTACGGCGATTTTCCTGCAATGGAAATCGTCGAGAAAATGGGCATAAAAGACCAAAACGACCCTAAAGCAGAGCGAAGCAACTAAAGCACTCTACAAAAAAGAGTTTCACGGCGGCGTACTGAAGGAGAGTTGCGGCCCTTACGCGGGCAAATCTGTGCGTGAAGTCAAAGATATTTTAATTAAAGATTTCAAGCAGATGGGGGTAGCCGACGGCATGTACGATTTATCTGAACCCGTGGTTTGCCGCTGCATGACCCAATGCATAGTAAAGATTCTCTCTGATCAATGGTTCCTAAACTATTCTGATCAAAAATGGAAAGAACAAGCCCACGCCGCCGTCGCTCAAATGACAATTTACCCAGACTCCGCTAAGTCATCGTTCAACACAGTCATCGATTGGCTCCGTGAATGGGCGTGCGCAAGAACCACAGGCTTCGGAACCCCTCTTCCATGGGGCAAAGGCTGGATAATCGAAACCCTAAGCGACTCCACAGTCTACATGGCGTTCTACACTATAAACAAACACATAAAACAAAACAAAATTAACCCCGCCACCCTAACCCCTGAAGTTTTTGATTACATATTCTACGGCAAAGGCAACAAAACAGAACTCTGCCAAACCATAGGAATTAAAACTGAATTGCTTGATTCAATGCGAAACGAATTCCTCTATTGGTACCCATTTGACTTGCGAAATTCCGCCAAAGAACTTGTGCCCAATCACCTATCTTTCTGCATCTTCCACCATGCAGCGCTCTTCCCGCCCGAACATTGGCCAAAAGCCATCAGCGTCAATGGCATGCTCATGGTTGAAGGCCAAGGAATGCACAAGAGCAAAGGCAACTTCATAACCATGAAAGGCGCAGTCGAAAAATACGGTGCTGACGCCACCCGATGCGGTTTGCTGTTGGGTGCTGAAGGCATGGATGACCCAGATTGGCGAGCTGAAAACATAAGCGACTTACAGAGCAAGTTTGAAGGCTTAATGGGTTTTGCAAGCTCGATAATTGTATCTGCCAAAAACGATGAAGAAACATCACTTGAGCGATGGCTACAGAGCAAGCTTCAAAGCCGAATAAAAGAAGTCACAGCAAGCTTAGATGAGCTTAAAACTCGAACTGCTCTGCAAGTAGCTTTGTTTGAAACTTGGAATGATTTGCGCTGGTACATACAACGAAAAGGCAATACCCAAGCTAAAGCACTTGGTCGAAGCGGTGAAAGTTTGGTTAAAAATGCTTGCGCCCTTTGCCCCTTTCCTCTGCGAAGAGCTATGGAGCCAAACTGGCGAGGAAGGCTTCATCAGCATTGCAGAGTGGCCAAAGTTTGACATTTCCAAAATAGATCTCGCTGCAGAAGAGCAGGAAACCCTAATCACTGATCTGATGACCGACACATCCAACATCCTAAAAGCCACGAAGATAACGCCCAAACGCATATGCTTCTACACAGCGGCACCTTGGAAATGGCAGGTGTACCTAAAAATCGTAGATAAAACTTTGACTGGTGAAGCAAAAATCGGCGATTTAATGAAAGAATTTGCCGCAGACAAAGACCTAAAACCACATATGAAAGACATTGCAGGGTTGGTTCCACGAGTGATTAAGGCTTTAACGAAAATTTCAGGCGAACGCAAAGCCAACATGCAGAAAATCAAGACGGTGGATGAGCAGGCTGTTTTGGCAGGTGCAGTTGCCTTTTTGGGCGAACGCTTCAACGCAGAAATATCCGTTTACGGCGAAAACGAACAAGAACGCTTTGACCCCAAAAACCGTGCAGCGATGGCGATGCCCTACCAACCAGCAATCTACCTCGAATAATTACGTCCGATATTTTTCTATGCCCCTTTATTAGGCAAATTTGGCTTCTTTTCTAAAGAGTTAAAGCAAACGTTTCAGGTAACCTAAGCAGAAGAAGATGCACGGCAAAGTCGTTGATTCTGTTTTCGATTTACTCATCAAACCCGTTCGCAAAGCTTTGGCATCGCTTGGATTCACCGAGCCCACGTTGCCCCAAACTCTGGCATTTCCGCCGATTTTGGAGGGCAAGAATGTGCTTTTGATTGCGCCGACGGGCACCGGTAAAACTGAAGCCGTCTTGCTGCCTATATTTTCAAAACTTGTTGAACAGAAAAACCTCGAGCAGAAGGGCATCCAAGTCATTTATATCACGCCTCTCCGCGCGTTGAATCGTGACATGTTTAAGCGGTTAACGTTTTGGAGCGAAAAACTCGACATAACAATTGAGGTTCGCCACGGCGACACCGAGATGAAGATTCGCCGAAAACAAGCTCTCAAACCCCCCCAAATTCTAGTTACTACACCTGAAACCCTGCAAGCGATTTTGCCAGGTTCTCAGATGCGCCTCCACCTCGGCAGCGTACAATACGTAATCATCGATGAAGTGCATGATTTGGCAGAGAGCAAACGGGGTGCCCAGCTAACTGTGGCGCTTGAAAGGGTTGTCGAGGCAACGGAGAGGGAGTTTCAGAGAATCGGTTTATCCGCAACCGTTGGCAACCCTGAGGAGGTGGCGCGTTTCATCGCTGGAACCGACCGAGACATTGCTATCGTGCAAGCAATTTTAACCAAGAACTACCGTTACTGCGTCGAATACACCACGCCAACCGAAAAAGACTATGAATTAGCCGCTAAATTGGAAACTGCGCCTGAAGCAGCCGCAAGAATACGCAGATTACTCGAATTAATTGACAGCCACAAATCCACCTTGGTATTCGTAAATAGTCGTACCATTGCCGAGTTGCTGGGACACCGATTTGACCAGCTTAACCGAACAGACATCGCTGTACACCACGGTTCGTTGTCGCGGGAAGAAAGGACCCTAACCGAAGATGCCTTCAAAACAGGGCAACTCAAAGCAATCATTTGCACAAGCACCCTGGAGCTGGGCATTGACATTGGTCAAGTTGATTTAGTTATCCAGTATATGTCGCCAAGGCAAGTTAGCAGTCTCATACAGCGAGTGGGCAGAAGCGGCCACAGTTTGGAGCGGCTCTCGGAAGGAGTAATAATAACCGCCTTTCCAGACGATACCTTGGAATCCATGGCTGCAGTCGCAAACGCCAAAGCCAACAAAATAGAACCAGTACTCTTCCATAAAAACGCCCTTGATGTTTTGGCGCATCAAATAGCAGGCATCCTAATGGACAAAGAAATTATAACCCAAAATGACTTATTCAATTTAATCAAGAGGGCTTATCCTTATAGCACTCTAACCCAAGTCCAACTTGCGGATGTAGTGAAATTTCTAGAAAGCCTCCACAAATTAAGAACCGAAGAGGAAGGAAGTATTTTGAAGAAAACTGGTCGAACACGAGAATACTACTACAGTAACCTTTCCATGATACCTGACGAAAAACGCTATCCAGTAATCAACATAATCAGCGATAGAAAAATCGGCACTTTAGGCGACGAATTTATGACACTGCATGCGCGTGTGGGGTTGCATTTTGTTATGCGGGGCAAGGTTTGGCGTATCGTACAAATTGAAGATGAAACGGCAACGGTGCATGTTTTGCCTGCGGAAGACCCCTCGGCGGCGATTCCTGGTTGGGATGGAGAAATCCTGCCTGTCCCGTTCGATTTAGCGCAACAGACCGGTGCGATGCGGGAAAAAGTCGGCAAACTCATTAAAGAGGGCAAGAAACCTGAGGCAGCAGCGGAAGAATTAGCCGCAGAGCTGAAGACAGACAAGGAAACGCTTCTTGACACGGTTTTGGAAATTGCTGAGCACTTAAAAAATGGCGCACCATTGCCCACTCAAAACCGGATAGTCATCGAAGTCCTGGATCGCTACATCATTGTGCACGCATGCTTTGGCGAACTCGTTAATCGAACTTTCGGCGGAATTTTTGATTCAGTTCTTTCCGAGCGGGAAGCGATTACGGGTTGGTGGACTGAAGGCTACCGAATCCTAATCGAGACAAGCCACAAGCCATCCAAACAAGAGATTGAAGGCTTGCAGAAAGAACTTTTTGACTTATCTGATGAGCGCGTAGATGAGGCTTTCCTCAATTATGTTAACTCCAAATTTCCCTTTGTAAGCCGAATGAAAGCTGTTGCGGAGCGTTTTGGCGCTTTGCCCAGAGGAAAAACGTTGGCGCATTCAGACCGCGCTGAAAAGCTACAAGCCGCCTTCAAAAATACCCCAATTTATGATGAGACCATTCGAGAAGCCATGATGGACAAGGTTGATCTGCCACAGGTCAAACAGATACTTCGCGGGATCAGAGACGGAAAAATCGCACTAAGCATAATCACTCGTGAAAAACCTACACCTTTCGCCTACCATATCTTGATGCAGTATGCTGACACCGCCGAACTCATGGCCCCCGAACGTCTGCTCCTAACCAACATTGACCGAATGAAGCGCTCCATCGAAGCCCGAGTCGCCAAACTGCTTTGCATGAACTGTGGCGCATGGACCAAACAAATCCCCATAAAAGACCTCGCCGAGGGGCCTGAATGCGAAAACTGCCACAGCCGCCTTCTCACGCTGCTCTACTTTAGCCAGGACGCGGATAAGCTCGTTGAGGATTTGCGGAAACGCCGTGAAGGCAAGGAACTTACGCCTGAAGAACTAAAAGACCTCAGCAACGCCAGACGAAAAGCCGATCTCATCCTAAGCTACGGCAAACAAGCGGTTCGCGCACTGCAGGTGAAAGGTGTTGGTCCAGAGACAGCATCGCGGATTTTGGGAAGG
Organism: Candidatus Bathyarchaeota archaeon; assembly: GCA_963809455.1. Taxonomy (GTDB): domain Archaea; phylum Thermoproteota; class Bathyarchaeia; order Bathyarchaeales; family Bathycorpusculaceae; genus Bathycorpusculum. The sequence continues at coordinate 64,426 of CAWEJP010000006.1, forward strand.
ATGCACTCTGACGAAGACACTTTCTACATGGATCTACTCAAAGCGAAGGTGCAGTATCTGCGGACAAGAGAATATTGGGATAAATAAACGTCTTATTTTTCTATCTTTACAAGGTCAGGGTTCCTTTCTTTAATTTTTTCATCCAGCAACTTCTTAATGTTTACCATTTTCTCTAATTTCGGGGAATAGTTGTTACGACAATATTCGGTTTAGCTGCTTTTTGAAGAATTTTTTCTGTTATTTTTAGGGATAAGCTGTCAAACAACCTATGTTTCTTATTCTTTCCACGAGGGAAGTCTCAAAGAATTTGGGATGAACACCATTAGTTGCTTTGCAAGGTTTTAATAGATAAGCCGCTTGAGTTTGCTTTAGCCGTGGTCTTTGTGGAGAAGCAGGAACCTCGAAAGCTGAAGCGTTCAATCGGCTTGTGGAGTGCAGTTGCCATCAACGTTGGCGCAATCATAGGTGGCGGAATCTTCGTTGTTACCGGCATTGTCGCAGGTTACGCCGGCTCAGCACTCGTTGTATCCATGGTCATCGCCGGTATAATCGCCTTCATAACGGCTTGGAGCTTTGCAAAGTTAACGGCTTGGCAACCCATAGAAGGAGGCGTGTATGAGTATGGGCGTCAGTTGGTTTCGCCGTATGCTGGGTTTTTGGCTGGTTGGATGTGGTTGGTCGCCAACATCTTCACTGGAGCGGCTGTTTCGCTTGGGTTCGCCTATTATTTGACAGTGGCTTTCCCCGGTTTGCCCACAAATTGGGTAGCAGCTTCTTTATGCTTGGCATTCACTGCTTTGAACCTGGTTGGTGCGAGAGAATCAACAAGAGTGAACAACGTGTTAGTCACCATCAAACTGGCTGTGCTGGCTTTTTTCGTTGCATTCGGAGCTTTACATATTGATTCGGGTAATTTTAGTCCGTTTGTGCCCCTTTCAAGTGGCGTGCTTTATGGCACATTCTTTATCTTCTTTGCTTACGGCGGCTTTGCGAGGGTGTCAGTGGTTGCTGAAGAAGTCAAAGATGCGAGGCGAAATGTGCCCCGTGCGCTGTTGTTGTCATTGGGGATTTCTATGATAGTTTATGTTTTGGTTGGGTTGGTCGCGGTTGGTTTGCTGGGTCCTGTGGGTCTTGCAGGCTCCGCTTCGCCTTTGAGTTCAGCTATCGGCGTTACAGGAAGCTCACTTGCAGTTCAGGTTGTTGCTGTAGGAGGATTGGTGGCAACGGCGAGCGTTTTGCTTACTGCGATACTTGGGGTTTCCCGCATGGCGTATTCAATGGCAAGACGCAACGATTTGCCATCAGCTTTGGCTCGGTTGCATAGCAGATTTTTGACGCCTTATTACGCGATTTTGGTTAGCGGTGTGTTGATGGCGGTGCTGGTTTTGTTTGTGGATTTGACACGGGTCGTGGCGATTAGTACGTTCGCACTTCTCTTCAACTATTCAGTCACTAACATTGCGGCTTTCAAACTGAAGAATGGTGGTACACGTCGAAGCAAGATTATTCCTCTGTTGGGGTTGGCAACCTGCATTTTGCTTCTGGCATTTATCCTTTTAGCCTCAACTGGTGCATGGTTGGTTGGGATTGTTTTCTTGATTGTTGGTACCGTTTACTATGCCGCACGGAAAATGATGAACCAGAAACATGAGAAATTGACAGTTTAGATTGCGATAAGAATTTTAAGGCTCAACAAGGCTTAAAGATAGGAAAAATCCAATGCCTATAAAAGCTGTCTTATTCGACATGTTCGATACCCTAATGCTCATCGAAAAGAATCATGAGTTCTATAGTCCAGCCTTGATGCGGATGTATAGATATCTCAACAAAAACGGCATCGACGTATCCTTCGATAAATTCGACGCAGCCTACATCACCGCTCGTGATTCACTCTACGCTAAGGCAGATTTGAATTTTGAGGAACCCCACTTCAATGTCCGCGTCTCAAAGGCGCTGAAAAGTTTAGGCTTCAACTACGACATTTCAAACCCCTTAGTGGTGGCGGCGACGAATGAATTTTGTGAGGAATTCATGAAGTACGTTCGCATCGACGAACACGCAAAACAGGTGATTGAAGGGTTGCATGAAAAATATAAGTTGGGCATAATCTCCAACTTTGCCATACCTGAATGCGTCTTAAAACTCCTCAAAGGTGACGGTTTATATGAGTTGTTTGATGTGATTTTGGTTTCTGCTGAAGTTAACAAGCGTAAACCTAGCCCAGAAATCTTCCAAAGCGCTCTTAAAGAGTTGGGTGTCTCTGTTTCTGAAGCCATTTTTGTTGGCGACACCGTTGACGCCGACGTTGAGGGACCAAAAGCAGTGGGCATGAAAGTTATCTACATTGAGCGTCGAAACCAGAAGCCCTCGGAGAAGTTTTCGCCCGACCATACAATCAAGAACCTGAATGAATTGCCCCTGCTGCTCGAACGCTATTAAAGTTCTAAGTCAGGCTTTGTCTATTGATTTGATTGGATATTTATTTTCTTAGGTCTTCTTTGTTTTTAGTAGGCGAATTAGTTCATTGTGTTTATGCAGAAAATTTATTCCTTGAGGAGTTATTTTGTAAACTTCTTTTCCTTCAACGACGGTTTGGGCTATTAGGTCGGTAGTGAGTAAAAATTTTAGGTATTCGTTTAGTTGAGTATAGCTGAGGTTAGCTTTGTACATTATCTGTGTTTTTAGAGTGGCTCTTTTGGTTATGTCTAATATGTCTGCTATGATGCATAATTGGTCACGTCTTCGAAGCTTAGTTTCCAGCACTCTTGCAAACACCCCTGCATTCCTATGTTTTGCATTTGCTTATAAGTTTTAAGAAAAATTTACGATTTGTTTACCAGAATTTTCTTTTTCTTATGCATTAGTTGTATAGAAGGTTAGTTCCGATACAGAAACCCTTTTTTGATCCAGCGAGAAACTGCACATGTGAAAGCATGTTAATCGGTGCAATCTCAGACACCCACGACAACCTGCCACTTATAGAAAAAGCTGTGCAGATCCTAAACCAGCAAAAAGTAGGTTTGGTACTTCATGCAGGCGACTATGTTGCAGGCTTCGTTGTACCAAAACTCGAAAAACTAAACTGCCCCCTCATAGGGGTGTTCGGCAACAACGACGGTGACCAAGAACTCATCAAAAAACGCTTCAGCGAAACCATTAACTGTACCATCCACGACCGCTTCACCCAAACAACCATAGAAGGCTACCGAATTGCACTGCTCCACGGAAACGAAACCGAACTCCTCAACGCAATTATTGATAGTGGATACTTCGACGCCGTGATTCATGGGCACTCCCACAACAGTGGCATAGAGCAGAAAGGAAAAACTCTTAGTGTAAACCCGGGGGAACTCTGCGGGTACTTAACGGGAAAACCCACACTTGCAATCCTAGATACGGTAACAAGACAAGCAAGAATCATCGATTTGTAGTCGTCGCAGTAAAATGCTATTTATAGCAAGAGTCTCTCTTCTTCAAAGGTTAATGGTCCTTTTTCCATCGAATAGTGACATAGCTTCATTAATTTGTAAATTTGCATAGTAAACATTGATTTTCCTTTGTTGTATTTTGCATTTTTTGAGGCGATTACCTATAAATCAAGTTAGCCGATTGTGTCTCTTCGCATACTACCAGTAACCAGGGATTGAGACATGTTTAACCAAAACACAAACAACGAACCGCCAAACTTCATTAAAGCAGCAACAAAACTCAAGAATGCTGTAGCATACGAAAGCACAGGCAAATATGAGAGCGCCTTAATGTCTCTTGAAGAAGCACTCGCAATCCAACCTGACTACGTTGACGCTTGGCTCGTAAAAGGCGTAATCCAAGGCAAACTAGGAAAATACAGCGAGGGACTCAAATGCTATGACAAAATAATCCAATTCGACCCCCAATTCGCAGATGCTTATCGCCTAAAGGCAGCCACGTACACCTCGATGAATCAGCATGAAAAAGCCGTCGAATGTTTCCAAAAAGCAGTAGAATTAAACCCGAACAACTTGGAGTACCAGCTGAGTTTAGCCATCGCGTTTCAAAGGCTCAAAAAATTCGAGAGCGCTCTCAGAATCTACGAAGTCGCAAAAACTCAGCGACCAACTGACGCCCGAATCGACTACTACATTGGCTTGATGTGGGGCAACATGGCAGATAACCTGAAAGCGCTTGCATCTTTTGAGCAGGCACTTCGGTTGAAACCAGATTTCACTGATGCCCTCCTAGGAAAAGGAATAATGTTGGCAAGGCTGAATCGAAAGGAAGAAGCTAAAGAAATCGCCGACAAAATCATGCAAACTAAGAGCTGCAACGAAAAACAAGAGGCAGCAAGGGCCCAATCCGAAAACGAATCCATAAAAAACGACTTTAAAGCTGCCCAAAACAGGTTCAGAAACAAATACGCACCAAATTCCAGCTGAGACATAAGTGCTCAGCCCTAAGTTGAAATAGTCTTGTTGTAGGGCTCTCTTAACTTATTCGCTTGCTTAAACAATTCCTTCAGTTGATCATCACTGGCACCTTGACGAATGGGCGTTAGTATGTCGGTTAGGTTGTCGTTGCGCATGAGGCAGGGTTTGAGTTTGCCGTCGCTTGTGATGCGCATGCGAGTGCAGTGCATGCAAAAGTCGGTGTTTTCTATGGGTTTAACAACTTCGACGATTGCATTTGGCAGGTGGTAGACCACGCGGTTATGCATGAAGGGGCGTTTTTCGATGGAGACCGCTTGTGCTTTGAGCAATGCTTCTTGTTCGTCTAGGCTGCGGTGGTGCTCACTATAGTATTTGTCGCCTACGTTTACTGGGTCAAGTTCGATTAGTTGCAACACAACGCCGATTTTTCCTGAATACTCGATTAAGTCGGGAACATCGCCAACGTTAACGTCTTTCAAAACCACAGTGTTGAGTTTAACTGGGCAAAAGTCTGCTGCGATTGCTGCTTTGATGCCTTCTAATGCGGCTTCCAATTTTCCGCCTGTTAGTTTATGATAAGTTTCAGGGTTCAGCGAGGGCAAACTAATGTTTACGCGCTTAAGTCCGCAGTCGCGTAGTTTCTTTGCCATACCATCGACGAGTAAAAGTCCGTTTGTTGTTAACGATAAATCTCGTAAGCTAGGAATTGCTGCGATGCCAGAAACGATTTCTGGCAGGTCTTTACGCATAAGTGGCTCTCCCCCAGTCAACTTTATACGCGCAATCCCCAAATCCACTCCGACTTTAGTCATTCGAACAATTTCTTCCACTGACATCAATTCGGCTGAGCGGTTGGCGCGCTGCACTTCACCTTCACGATGACAGTATGCGCATCGGTTATTGCACCGCTGGGTAATCGAAATCCGAAGATTAAGGAGAGGTCTGCCGCAATTGTCCGTTAAACTCATCGTTATTCACGTGCATGCTTAACGATGTGAGGCGCCTCGGTCAAAATAAGCATTTCCACAGCGGTTTTCACTGCATCAGGCGAACCAGGGATACAAAAGATAGCTTTACTCTTTGCGACTCCAGCTACAGCGCGGGATAAAACGGCAGCTGAGCCCACTTTGTCGTAGCTTATTCTGCGGAAAAACTCGCCAAACCCTGGCAAAACCTTGTCAAAGAAAGGCAAAACCGTCTCAATCGTGATGTCGGTGGGAGTAATGCCGGTGCCGCCTGAAAAGATGGCGACATCTACCTCATTCAAACCAGTCGCATACATCACGGCATCCTGGATCATGGTTTCGTCGTCGGAAATGACTTTTTTGAAAAGAACCTTCTGCCCAGCGTTCTCGAGCAGTTCCACAATTGTGTCGCCGCCGACATCGCTGACGTCTTTTTCGCCCATTTCAATCTGTTTGTAGCGTGAGGTACTGCAGATAAAGACGCCAAACGTCAAGGTTTTGGGCGCTTTTGCTTTGTGTGATTTGGAGCTTTCACTCATGGTTATGCCTGCTTAAACTTTTTAACAACATGAATATTCTCAATTGCTGTCGAAGGGTACTGTCCTGCAACATCTTTTTCATACTGCTTAGTCATATCCCATACCGTTAACAATGCTATGGAAACTGCTGTTAATGCTTCCATTTCCACGCCAGTTTGCGCCTTGGTTTTTACAGTTGCAGTGGCGGATACGGAGCCTTTTTCTGTGACTTTCACATCCACTTCTACATTCGTTAAAGGTAACGGGTGGCAAAGAGGAATCAAATCGCTTGTCCTTTTGGCAGCCAGCACGCCTGCAATCTTGGCGGTGTAGAGGGGGTCGCCTTTAGCGATTTTTCCACTTTGGATTAAATCGATGGTTTGGGGCTTCAACTTTATCGTTCCTGCAGCTGTTGCTTCTCTGAAAATCTCTGCTTTACCTGAAACATCTACCATTGCCATTTTAATCTTCTCTTAGCGTTCTTGGTTATAGTTAGTTTTTCTTGCTTTTATTCGTTAAGCAAACCAAAAAATGCGCAAAACTGAGAATCTTGGAGAAATTCAAAAAAATTAAGAAAGAATAAACTATGTTTGGGGATAAAGAAAAGGGGCTGGGGTAGCTCTGTTTTAGTATGGGTCTTTCTTGCCAGTCATGTATGCCCAAGCGCCGACGATGGCTACTGTTAGGACTGCACCTGCAAATCCTGCGACCATGAAGCTTGTTAAACCAGCTAGTGATGGCAATACTATGATCAGCCAAGGAATAAGGTATGTTGCTGTGACTTGTGCGATGACGCCTGCTACGAAGCCTAAAACAGCTATTAAACCGAATATTTTTAATCTGCTATTCATTCAATTCACCTTTTTATTTTAGCAGTTAGTTGGCGCTTCTTTTTAGTCTAACTTACACGTTTCTGTATAATCCCTCAAGCGCTGATATCATGTTTAACGTTTCTAGTTAAAGGCAATAAGCGCAATTTTGCCATGACGTATAGCTGTACATATATACGTGCATATTTCCATCATATTAACAATGTATAGATTATTTTCGTGTATTCTACGGCTTACAGAGGTAATCAAATTGTCAGAAAGATTCGCTAAAAAGTGGGAAAGTAAACGGGAAGATGAGCCATTCGCAAACCGCATTAAAGACGCAGTGAAACCACCAGGACCACTAAAACCACGACTCGACTTCGCAGTCAGACGTATCGAGCTTCAAGTACAGAAGCTTGACCAAGCAACAGACAGATTCAGCCAAAGAGACAAAGCAATCTTCGCAAGAATCGTTGACGCATACACAAAACATGACAGTGCACGCGCAAACGTTTTCGCCAACGAGCTAGCTGAAGTCAGGAAAATGTCAAAGTTAATAATGAACGCTAAACTTGCTCTCGAGCAAATTACATTAAGATTACGAACAGTTTCCGAACTAGGCGACGTTGTTTCAACTCTCGGGCCAGCCGTGGGTGTTCTACGTTCAGTCAAAGCAGGCTTAGTCAGCGTATTTCCAGAAGCAGAAAGTGAACTAGGCGAAATCGGCAACATGTTAAGCGGAATCATGATTGAAGCAGGCCAAGGCAGCGGAATGACACTGAACTTCGACACAGTTAACGAAGATGCATCAAAGATTCTAACCGAAGCAGCCACAGTTGCAGAACAGAAGATAAAAGACAAGTTCCCAGATCTGCCACCAGGAATGCCATCATCCCCAGGTTACTCAAGCAGAAAAAACAACATTCTAAGATAAGGAGGATAAAACACAAAAATGTCTAACTCCAATCTTTTTCTTTCTATTGGCAAACCAATAAAGAATGAATATGGACGAGTAATCGGTAAAGTTGCCTCTTTTGCATTAACTCCAAACGGCAAATTCGACGCAGTATACATCGAGTTTGGCGATGGACAATTCTCAAAACAGCCCATGGAAAGCTTACGATTTAATGGCGCTGAAATCACATATCATCTCAAAAATTAAAAACTCAAGCAGGCGTTCTTGTGCGATCACATTCCATTGATCTGGCGCAAAGACGAAGCCCTAAAAGACCTTTTGGAAAAGAAGAAAATTACCTCAGAAGTCAGCCAGGACCTGCACAACAGCTTTAACAGCGTGCTAACACAACTTAAAAAAGACGCCCAAATCATCATCGACGAATCCACCATAGAAATCGAACGTTGCTCAGAAGAAATAACTTCGCTAAGCTATGCCATTGCAAACCTTGAAATTGAACATGAAATCGGAAAAGTCGACGATGAAAACTACCGCATGGCATTCGCTCTGCTGCAAGACACCCTCAGACGTGCAACTACAGAAAAAACTGACTTCGAACTCACAAAGAGCAAACTCTCAGGTGTACTGCTAGGTGACCAATCACAGACTGCACAGAAAATCAACAAAGTCTACGCTGAACAAGTAACCAACGCCGCATCGAAGCTGCCAGAGCCTCCAGTGGTTGTTTACGTTAAAGAAATGGGAAAAGCCGGACTTTAATTAGACTTAAGCAATGTAAACGTGGGTGTGGAGGGCTAAAAAATCAAAAGCTTTACTAATCAAACCCCTCCTCCTATCCGTGAAGTTGCCACAAAATCTATTTGTACCCTAAAAGTCCAGCAAGAAAACTCGAACAGGCAAGTTTTCGCTTAAAAGAGCGGGATCGAATTCTTTTTGAAACTTGCATGTTTGCATTAAAAAAGAACAATAAAGAAAAAGCTGCAATGTGCGCAACTGAGATTGCGGAAGTTCGAAAACTCGTAAAATTTCTCTACAACGTTCAGTTAGCAATTGAACGTGTAGTTCTGCGCCTTGAAACTATAAAGGAACTCGGCGATATCGTTGCCGATCTCAAACCAGCGTTGAAGTTGCTGCAAGGCGTTTCACAAGAATTATTCCAGGTGTTACCTGACGTTAGCTCAGAACTAAGTACTGTTAACCAAACAATCCAAGATACTCTTCACGCCACCAAACTTACTGGCGACGAAACAATCATTCCAGTTGGCAAGAAAACGGAGGCGGGTGAAGAAATCCTTAAAGAAGTCTCCTGTTTCATGGAGCAAAAACTCTCCGAAACACTTCCAGAGCCGCCAACAGCATCTCCTGTGAAAGAGAAAATGCCCATCAGAGAGCTCGTTGCTTTAACAGCAAGTTCCTCTCAGGTGTTTGCTCGTAAAACTGTGGAAGAGACCGGCTTTGACCCAGAAAAGACTCTGTTTGACCTACAAGAAATCTGAGATTAAAGAATTCTCACTTAAAGTTGAAAAGGCAGTTGAGAAACCCGCCTAGAAGATGTACTGATGGAATATGTTCGTAAAACTAACGGCGAAATTGATTTAAGTCGATGCTCGCAATGAACTGAAGACTTCTAACGAGGAAATTGAGCGTGCCCTCGAAAACTTAGGAACAAAAGGCAAAATAAAGATTGAGTTACGTTCACCCGAATAAAGAGAGAAGGAGATAAAATAAATGAGCGCATCAAATGAACTTGAAAAAGGAGCAACAGCTTACGCCCTAGATGCTGTACGCCTAGATAAGCAAGGGCAAAAAGGAAGAGCCATTACCCTCTATCAAAAAGCAATCGAAAGCCTGCTGCAACTTGTGCAGTTGTACCCCGAATACGGCTTAAACAAGGTATACGTGCAGACGGGCAATTGCATATCAAGAGCGTATCAAAGCTCTCCAAGGAACTGTCTCATCTAATGAGATGAATCAGGCGGCTAACGACGATGCTCAAGGCGGAGGTGGAGGAGCAGCTATGGACGGAAACGGCAGTGGTGGAAATGGCGGCGGGAAACCAAACGAGGAACTAGTGATGACAGAGAAACCCAAAGTTAACTGGGGTGAAGTCGTCGGCTTGGATACTGCGAAAAAGGCAGTGAAGGAAGCTATCGTTTACCCAGTACAGCGCCCTGATCTGTTTCCGCTTGGTTGGCCACGTGGAATTCTATTGTTCGGTCCACCTGGCTGCGGCAAAACTTTGCTGGCGGCGGCGGTTGCAACAGAAATTGACGCAAACTTCTACAGCATCGACGCAGCATCGATTATGTCCAAGTGGCTTGGCGAAGCTGAACAGAACGTTGCAAAATTATTCGGATCTGCCCGCAAATCCGCAACTGAAGGCAAACCCGCTATCGTGTTCGTGGACGAGTTAGATTCACTCATGGGCAACCACAGCAACGAGGTTGGCGGCGAAATCCGTGTTAAAAACCAGTTCCTAAAAGAGATGGATGGCATCGTGGACAAGGGGAAGGCACTTCATGTTTACGTCATCGGTGCAACAAACAAGCCCTGGGACTTGGACTGGGCATTTATCAGGCGATTCCAGAAACGTATCTTGGTGCCACTTGCTGACCATGCAACAAGGTTGAATATGTTGAAGCTGTATTCGAGTAACCTGCAAATTGCCAACGACGTAGATTTAACGGAGTTAGCCCGTTTAGCTGAAGGTTTCTCGGGAAGCGACATACGCGATGTCTGTCAATCCGCACAACTTAGCTTAATCGGTGAATTCTTTGAATCTGGCAAAGCAATGGACAAAGAAGCGAAACCGCGAGCACTGACGATGGCTGATTTCCAACAGATCTTCGAAGAACGCAAACCAAGCGTGTCGCTGGATATGCTGTCACAATACAACCGTTGGTTCGAAGCATTCAAAGCACTATAACGGAGGATAAAAAACCGTAAGGATGGACAATGTGGAAAGGCTTGGAGAACATTAATTTTTAGCACGCTCTCCCTTCTCCCCCTCAAACAATATCTCCAAACCCCACAAAACCACCCATGCCAAAAAAACGGTAACCTCCGCTACTTTTATTTTTTTTAACAATTAAAAATGAATTTTCAAAAAGCTCTAAATCTTTTTTTTATTTCTTTTCTGAAATAAAAGGAATGATTGCGATAGTGTTTATAAATCCGATTTTTTCGGCGTTTTCATCTCTTATGAATTCAGTGTTAACTTCCACTTGGATCTCTTCGCCGTCTTTTCTTATTGCTCGGTATTCACTTCTTTGTCCTTGGTCTGCTATTATCATATTTAGGGAGTTGTTTACAGCGCGTTGTTTGTCATTTTTTATTGCGAAGCTGAGGACGTTTTTGCCTATGAACTCGGTTTTGTCAGTTGTGCCGTACATTTTTAGGATGGATTCGTTTACATCGGTTATGTAGCCATAGAGATCTCCGACGATGACGCCGTCGCTGGTGTTGTTTAAGGCGTTTTGGAAGAATTCGGATTCCGAAATAGCCGCTTGGGTGCGTTTGGCGTCTTGGCTCTTGAATTTTTCTGCCAACGCATGAGAGCTATTTGCTTGTCTTTTAGTCATGACCCCTACATTCGCCGTCCTGCCCGTCGGTAACTCGTTTGCATCAAGTTTAGTTTTAAAGAATAAAAGATTTGTGTATTCCGAATATTGAAAAATTTCTAGTTTGTTGGTTGGGTGGTCAAAAATAGTGTTGATGACAATTTGGGGTTTGCTAGTTTATTTATACAGCAAACTGCTATGCCATTAGTTAACGCTGGAATTTGTAATATGCTCGAAGAAAATTCAGGGCTTAAGCCGCGGCCAAGAATTCAGACCCTCTCAGACTTGATTTTTGGGTTAGCCCTTTCCATAGGTGCGTTAACATTGATTGGTCAACAACCTACAAATTTCCAGTCGGTTGTTGCTTCTTTGCTGTTTTATAGTTTTAGCTTTTTGGTTTTAGTCAGCGTTTGGCGCTCCTACTCTACCATACTATCAGTTCTTCCAGTAGAAACTGGGCTGCTAGTAAATCTCAACATCTTGCTCCTCTTTACGGTGTCCATAGAACCCTACCTATTCAACCAACTTTTCATCATTAGCGGCGACTTTTGGAACAATATATCAATCCTTTACGGAGCTGATTTGGCTGTAATGTTTCTAATTTTAGGGTTTTTCAATCATTCACTGGGCAAAGAAGAAAAAACCTTAGCGTCAAAAAAGTACATTAAACGATTCCGTTTGGACCGAAACTACGATCTTTTAACTGCAACCATCTTCGTTGTCTCCACTTTGCCTGTATTTGAAGTTAATTCCTTCCAAGTTGCTGGACATGGTATTCCGTTGCGTGTTGTAGTCTGGATTGGAGCTTTGATTTTTGGTTTTACAAGGCGCCTGGTTTATGAGCTTCAAAAAGAAGACTGATAGCTAAATCTAACTTAGTTTTGATGGTGTAATTTGCTTCGAAACTTTGCGGCGAAACCTGGTGGGTTTTGCCTGTTTTCAACTCAAATTTGCCGTTTAACATCTTAACTGGTCGGCGAACCCCTTGACATAGTCAAAAACGCCGCAACCATAACAGAATCCCCTGGTAAACTGTACCACACGCAATGGGGCGGCGAGGGTTACAACTTTGGCTGTTGCCTTAGGGCTGTGAGTGCGGTTGTAGAGTGCAATTGTCCTCTGAACAAGTGTTTCCAAATCTGAATCAGGCAGCATTAGATCGGTATCCGAGACCCATCAAAGCCTAACTTGGAAATTCCCAGCTCTTCTTGGATTTCCCGTAGTTGTGCTGCGTTGAAGACTGGTCCATCGCGGCAGACGCGGTACTTGCCTATCATACAACTTCCGCATAAGCCAATACCGCAGCGCATGAGCCTTTCAAGGCTAGCTTCGATGGGCAGTTTGCGTTTCTCTGTCATTTCAAAGATTTTTTTCACCATAACTTCGGGTCCACAGGTGTAAATCATGTCAAAGCGTTCTTTGTCAAGTAGTTCCCCAAGTGGCTGCGTAACTAGACACTGTAGTCCTGCGGTGCCATCTTCAGTGGTGGTAATAAGGCTTTTCTCTTGGCAGACTCCGCGAAGCTCCTGTACGAAGAGGAGTTCTTCCTTGGTTTTTGCGCCTTCTACAAACGAGAGCCGTTCCGTTTTAGTTAAGAGCTGTTTTGCAAGGAAAAGTAGCGGTGCAGTGCCTGTTCCACCGCCGACCAAAAGTACTCTTCCCCGGCTCTCAGTGAAGCAGTTACCGAAAGGTCCTCGTACTCCAATTGTTGCACCTGCTTCCAAAGCATGTAGATGCCGTGTGGCGTCGCCAACTGCTTTAACCGAAACAGAAACCAAATTGTCGTCTGCGTCCAAGATGCTGAGCGGAATCTCGTCTATCCCTGGAATCCAAAGCATCAAGAACTGCCCGGGCTTTGCTTTGCTGCAGAGGCGGTCGGTAAACGTGAAAGTCTTCACTGTTGGACTCTCAGTTTGAACCCGAACAATCTGAGTTGTCCGCAGAGAATTATTTGCGGTGAGCGAGGCCGACAATGTCTTTTACACTCCTATAATTTTTCTTTCGCAAGTACGTTTCTACTCCTTTAGTTACTGCTTGAAAAATATCTGTGTTATCGGCATACAGCCGTTCCAATTTGCACAGCCGATGCGCCTGCCAACAGGAACTCTACGGCATCCCGCCATTCGGATATGCCTCCGCAGCCAATGATGGGTACATCAGGTAATGCTTCATGAATATCAAAAACACACCTTAGCGCTACAGGCTTAATTGCTGCACCCGACAAACCGCCCCTCACGTTGCTCAGAATCGGCTGCATGGTTTCTGAATCTATCGCCATCGCCTTAAGCGTATTCACCGCCGTTAGCGCATCAGCCCCTGCCTCAACCGCCGCCCGCGCCAACACAGCAATATCTGCCACGTTAGGAGACAACTTTACAATCAACGGCTTGTTGACCGCGGCTTTAACCTGCTGCACAACTTCCGAGAGAAATTTTGGGCTCTGGCCAATTTCGGCACCAGTCTGCTTAACATGGGGACACGAAACGTTAAGTTCCACTGCGTCGGCGCCTGCATCAGCGGCTTTTTTGGCAACTGCTGCATATTCTTCCGCTGAATAACCAAACACACTGATGATGAGGGGAACACGCAGAACTGTTTTGGAAAATTTGATTTCTTCAGCGTAAATGTCGATGCCGGGATTTGGTAAGCCCATTGCGTTGATGAGTCCGCTTTCTGCCTGAACCACCGTTGGATTAGAATAGCCTACTCGGGGTTCTGCGCCGACAGATTTTGTGACCACAGCGCCTGCGCCGCCCTTGATTATGCGACTGAGCGAGTCAGAGGAATACCCCAGGATTCCTGAAGCCAGAATCGTTGGATTGGCCAGTTCTAAACCAGCAAAGCCTATGCTTAACGGATTGCTATCCAAATAAATTCACCTTACAATCTAGGTTAATACTTTTAATAAGATAAAGGTTTTTTTTCGTTGGTTTTGCAGCTAAATTAGGAGGATAAAATCTTCTTTATGTCTAAGTGGCTGAACAAAAATAGAAAATACTGATTATTACGGGAAAAAGAAAAGTGAGGGTTTAACCAGACTTCAAAGCGGTTTATTTCTTCTTTTTGGCTTTTTTGTCGTCTTTTTTTGGAGCTTTCGCCACGTTAATAACCTCAAAGTTATTGTTGGCTTCAATTTATATTTAAAATTTGCTAATACCTGTAGCTGTTGCCCAGTCTATTAAAAAGACTTGATAATAGGTGATATACTCTGAATAAGCCTTAAAAACAGTTGAGTAGAACGGGCTTTTAACATACCTCTGTGATTGTGCAATTTTGACATTTATCTGTTAAAAGCAAGGGCTTGTTCTGTGCGGAGCACTATTTGCGGAAACTTTTTTATAGCAGTCCGATGTAAAAAATTACACAGCAATGCAAAAATTTCCAAGGTGCTAACTTGTTTAACCCAGCCCAAAGAAGCCAGAGAACCAAACAAATCGCCTTACTAACTATTTTCACCGCACTATACATCGTCCTTAGATTCATCCCCTATAGCATGCTCATAGGAGGAGCCGGCGGATACCTCTCGTTTTCCGACTTCCTCGCACCAATAATAGGCATTCTTTTAGGACCATACTTCGGTGGCTTAGCTGTGCTGCTCGGAAATTTTGGAGCACTTGGTTTTGGAAGAGCCCCTGTATTTGGAGCTCTCCCATTCTTAGATTTCCTACCTGACTTTGTCGCTGCTGTATCAGTAGGTTTCCTTGTAAAAAGAAAATGGTGGCCGGTAGTCGCATTAAACGCTGGCTTATTAGCGTTGTTTTTTGTTGACCCATTGACAAGCATATTTGTCACTATACCTGGAACAACAATCTCAATTCCGTTCGCTTGGCTACATATTGCAGCATTCATAGTGTTGCTTTCACCCCTTGGACGATGGGCAGGAAAATGGGTTGTAACTGAAGGTAAAGCTAAACTTGTTACTGCAGGAATGGTGATTTTGGCTTTCATAAGCACGATGATGCAGCATCTTACAGGAAACTTGCTGTTTGAAATATCATTCGGACAAATAGGTAACCCGCCTATAATTCCAACGGCTGCGTGGCCAGCAGAATGGACCGGTGTACTATTTGCGTACCCAGTTGAGCGAACCATACTGATTATTTGCGCCACACTAGTTGGGGTCCCGCTGATTTGGGCAATCAGGAAAAACCATTTCCTACAAATTGGAAAACAAGAGAAACCTAAAACAACTTCAACACAGCAGCCAGCTATTGCTTCTTAAACAAAGAAGTATCTTGGACATACTCTTTTCCTGTCTGGAGTGCGATTTCTGCTTTAGAAAGTTCACTACCCAAGTAAGCAGCGTGATCTAACTGCGACACCAAACCTGCTTTCACAATTTCTAAGTAAACAATTTCAGCGGTTTTTCCCTTGATAATATTTACAGGTTTGATCATGTCAATCGAGGTATAATGAATTGCAACTAAAACGCTTTCATTACGGTTTATGGCTATTTTGAACATGCCTTCAGAATCCAAAGGATTCTCCGATTTCTCAGGTGCGGCGATAACTGTCGCTCCTATTTCGAGTTTTTTGTCGTAAAGTTCTTCGTGAATTCGTTTATCTTTTAGGATTAAAAGGTCGATACCAAGGTCTTTTGGAACTGAACCACGTTTTTTAGCGAGAAACATCATTTTAGCAGCTGCAACTTCTTCGGCGACGGTTCCTTTCGCCTTGGCGCTTTTCTCTGTTGCCAATAGTATGCTGGCATCAACTTCTGAAGATAATCTGGCAAGAATGGCGTTGAGTCCTACGGAGTCTGCATCGAAAAGTTCAGTAACGTTTGAAACCCCAACAAAAAGCGGAACAGCTGGGTTTCTGGCCGCGAATTCCTTGAATCCGATGAATGATTCTAAAATGTCGGAAGGCTCCAAAATTAAATCTGCAAGGCAGCTTTTTACGCCTAGATTGCTTGCTTTTTTGATTATTTCTTCAAGGTATTTGACGCGATCTTGGGCTTTCTTGGGGAAATAACCTTTGCGCTGATTAGTTGGAATAAAAACAACCGTTGATTTGGAGACGAACGGGGCTATTTCTTCGATGTTTCCAGCGTCGCCGCTAAGTATAAGTTCTGCGCCTGCCTCAACCGCCGCTTTGATTTCGGCTGGATCAAGCGTATCTATGCTAACCGGAACATCGACAACCTGCTTAACCCATTTGACGATGCGTTTGGCTTTTTCCGGTTGGGATTCGCCTGCGATCATGCCGACGTCGATGATGTCTGCCCCCGCCATGACGAAGTGTTTCGCTGTCTGCTGAACCGTTTCCTTGTCCATTAAGGCAGCGTCGACGATCTCAGCGAGGACACGCATTGGAAAATCTTTGCCAAACGCCAAGTTGCCAACCAGCATGTTTCCTGGTTTCTTTAACAACTCTTCGCGGTTAGCTTCAGTCTTCTCTATTTCCTGTAACGCCTTCTGCTGGAGCTTTTCGCGTAATAAATCATCCGCTGATGCCGTCGTAGAAAGTTGGATTTCGCTGAGCGAATCAAGAACTGTTGGCAAATCAGCGGCGTACTTTGGACCCTTAAAGGCTGGGACGCCCGTGGCTTTTGAGATTACTGAGGTGTCTCCTCGGACTAACCCAGGTGTTAGAATCATGTTAAAATTCGCTAATTTCTTTGTTTTGAGCTGATTGGCGATGATTTGAGGTGTCAGCAACGCGGCAACCGCCATCTTAAGCACCAACGTCTCAGTTTCAACATCGCTTTCCTTTGCATAACGCTTAACCGCTTCCTCTGCAAGCGCCCCTGTGATTAGGAGTACTTTCACTGTTTTGCCTCATTGGTTACTTTTATTGTTGCTCCACGGTTGTTTGCCCTGGCTATGTAGGCTTCTCCGCCGACGCCCTTTCGCAAGTAAGATTTGACTTTTGTGAGAACTGCTCTGGCTTCTTCTTTTTTTACCACGCCATATAGTGCTGGACCCCAAGAACTCTGTCCAACCCCGTAAGCACCAGCTTTCTTAGTGAATTGGATGCATTCTGCCGCGGCTGGGCTGGAGTAGGTTCCGCCTTGAGCCTGCGCAAAATGATTACCAGTTAGGACTTGAATTCTTGTTACTGCATCCCCGAAGTTTTCGATGTCGTGTTCATCCAGGGCTGGCAGGAGTTTTAGCATAATTAAGCGGCAGATTTGCCCTACGTCTTCTGCTGGCATTTTGGTCAGTTTTTCGAAGGCATGGTTTTCCTCGGAGTTTGATAACCCTTCTTTTAGGTTTGGCACTGCTACGATGAAGCGCCACTCTGTTGGGAAGGGTTGGCGATAGATGAGGGGTGGGAAAGTTTGTGTTGTGAGGTTTTTGCCTCCATCAACCACGAATCCGCCAAATTCAAAGATGGATGTGCCGACGGCTGTTCTTCTTGCTCGTCCCATCGAGACCGCTAATTCTGGGATAGAGGCTTTCACGCTAAACAGTTTCGCGAGTGCAAACGCCACGGCTATGGAGAACTGGGTGCCTGACCCTAACCCGATGTGGGATGGAATCGCCTCGGTAACATGAATGCGTACTTTAGACTGGATTTTGTAGTTGGAAAGGAACCGTTTTGCCAGGATGGTTGCTAATTCGGTTTCTTTACCTGTAACCGAGAATTTCTCTGCGTTTTCTGCTTCGACGATGAAGTTTGGGTGGTCTATGCCTACTCCTAAGCCGCCGAACATTCGTCCCAAATCGCCGTTCATGTCTATGAGTCCGAGGTGGAGTCGGGCGGGTGTCTTAACTTGTACCTTCAAGTTTGTTCCTCCATGAATCGATTCTTTGCATCAAATCAGTCATGACAGCGCTATACGTTGAGTTTGGTGCTATGCGGTTTATTATGTCGTTGGAGTCTTCAATCGTAGCTAAGAGTTTGTTGACGCTTTTTTGCTGCTTTTCATCGTTGGCATATGCCTTTACTCTGGTTGCATGTATGATGGCTTCGAGAGTTAACGCTTTGGCGCGACAGATTACTTGCGGGCGCATCTTGGGAGCGTTAATCTTTTCAACCTTGCAGGAAAACTTGGTTTTATCTGACCCAAATGGCTCCATGTTAACAATTGAAACGTCAATAGTTGCTTCTGCCAGCCGAAGTTTAGGTGCATTCACCATTTCTGCCTTTTCGAACAATTCCTGCGGTAGCCGCCCAGTTGGGTTTGCCTCTTTGAAGGTTGTTTTATAGAAAACGTTTATGTCGCTTGTTAAGTTGACAATTGCGCATTTGCTATTTTTTAGATTGCGACTGGTTTGTGAGGAATTGTAAATATTTAGGTTTAAGGTAATTTGGTTCAGCATGGTGACGCCCATGGGTGCAGCGTTTGGGATTCCGTCTATGTTGTAGGTTGAGAGGATACTCTCAAAAATTGTTCCTTTCGAGAATCCTAAATCGGTTAGCTTCATCATTCAACCCCACATAGCCAAGTTAGAAGGTCATATGCACCTTTTTTCAACCGAATGTAAATTTTCACAGTCGAATAATAAAGTTTTGCCGAGCAAACACTTAACCCAAATTAGTTTCTTCCTAAGTTAAGAACTGTGTAAAGTTTTTAAAGTATAGAACGACTATTCAATTAGCAACAAAAATTTTGAAGGGCTTTCTTGATTGAGAACCCAGTTTCGGTGGTAAAAAATAAATATGCCTACAAAAGTCGCTTTAGTTTACCCTTATTTTCATCCAGCCAACGACAATTCAATCTTTCGATTCCCACCCCTAGGCTTAGGATACATAGCCGCCGAACTCAGAAAACACGGAATTGAAGTGGAGTTGGTTGACTGTACCTTTTTGCAATTCAATGATGCCATCCAGCGAATCAAAACGGCGAAACCGCAGATTGTCGGGTTCTATTCCATGTTTTCCATGAAAAAAACCACCCTCGAACTTGCCCTCGCCCTTAGAAATGATGGTTTGAATGGTTCTTTCTTTGTGGTGGGTGGTCCGTTGCCTTCTTGGGCACCAGAGGGCTTTTTAGGTGTTTTCGATGCAGTTGCGGTAGGCGAGGGCGAGCAAACCATGATGGAACTCACTGATTGCATCTCACAAGGCAGAGAATTGACTAACGTAAAGGGTCTTATCTTCAAGGAAGCCGAACACATAATCAATACTGGTCCCCGAGAATTCATTGCGGAATTAGACAGTTTAGCTTTTCCAACCCGCGACCTCTTTGACAACCAAGCCTACCAAAAGTATTACAGAGACCACTTCGGCTACTCCATCACATCTATGATAACATCTAGGGGTTGCCCCTTTTCCTGTGACTTTTGCAGTCGACCCATCTTTGGAGCCGATATGCGCACACGCTCCGTAAAGAGTATCGTGGATGAAGTGGAAGAAATTACCGCTTTGGGGTACGATAGGGTTTGGTTTGCGGATGACTGTTTCACATTGACCCGCAATCATTTGTTGAATGTCTGCAAAGAAATCGAACGGCGGAGTTTAGATATTGGTTGGGAATGCCTTTCGCGTGTTGATACGATGGATGCTGAAGTTGCAGAGGGAATGAAAAGTGCGGGATGCATTGGGGTGTTCTTTGGGATTGAATCAGGGAATGATTCAGTTTTGGGTTTAATGAAGAAGCGAATCACCACTTCACAAGCCAAAAGGGCTGTTCATGCTGCTAAAGCTGCTGGATTAAAAGTCGGCGCCTTTTTCATAATCGGCTATCCAGGCGAGAGCAACAAAACAGTGCTCGATACGGTGCGTTTTGCTTCAGGTCTCCCGCTTGATTACTTATCTTTCACTATGCCCTATCCGATTCCTGGAACTCCCCTTTACGAAAGAGTAAAGGACCATGGGGTTTCGATTGAGGATTGGGAGGAACCAAAAAACTACCGTTTAATCCGCCACAAACTCCTCTATGCTTCAGGCTTTAGCGAGGGCAAACTAAAGTTTGCGATTGGTAAGGGGCAGGCTCAGTTTTATGGGCGGCGCTATCTTGGCAAGATTGGTTATGGGGTTTTGGGCAAGCCGTTTGAGCGTTTGACGGATTTTGCATTTGAATGTATGCGGTAAGTTGAAAACACTCACGGAAGGTTATTTTAAGCATCTTTAATCATTTCAGAAGTAAATACAACATTTACAACAAGACCTGTCACCTGTAAAGTGCGACCATGCAAAAATTAATCCTAATCCCAACATCTATCAGTTCACTGCGAATCATAGCCCTTCCGCTATTTATTTACCTCTACAACCAAGGAAACATAGTTGCTTGTCTGGGGTTGCTTGCGTTTTGTGCAGTCACAGATTTTTTTGACGGTTTCTTCGCGAGAAGATTAAATGTAACATCGACGTTTGGCTCTTACTACGATGCCACAACCGACTTCATTCTTATGTTAGGGCTTTTTACTTTTTTCTTTATCATTGGTTTTTATCCAGTTTGGCTGTTAGTACTCATTGTAGCAGCATTCAGTCAATTTATAATTACAAGTTTCTACGCTAAAAAACTCTACGACCCCGTGGGACGCTACCTTGGAAGCGCCCTCTATGTAGGCGTCGTCTTAACCCTTCTCTGGCCATCTGGAGCGATCTTCGAGTTTGTGCAATATGCTTTTGTAGGATTCTTTTTGGTATCCATTGCCAGCCGCGTGATAAGTCTGACAAAAAAACGCGCGTAGCAACTCTAAACTAATATAGCGTTTCTCCCTTAATGCTCATTAAACCCGGTGCTTTTATCTTGATTAAACAATCCTGCGACAACCAAACATGTTTGCCAGAGCTAATTCGCGTCTCAGTAGGCACAGCAATCGTTCTTGGGCTTTTAGACGGTAAATTGGATGCAAAGCCAACGACCGCTTATTTAATGACTTACAGGTTGGGAAAGTGTACCGCCAATTGTGGTTTCTGTCCACAGGCTAGAGCAAGCAAGAGTAGCGCCGAACTGCTGTCTCGGGTCTCATGGTCAACCTTCCCAACACTCAAAGTCTTAACAGCGGTTTCAGATGCGGCAAAAGAAGGAAGAATCAAGCGTGTTTGCATCCAAGCTCTAAACTACCCGGAAGTGTTTGGACACCTTGAAACGCTTGTAGAAAGAATCAAAAAGCATTCGTTAATCCCTGTTTCTGTTTCCTGCCAACCGATTAATACCCAAAACATTAAGCTTTTGAAAAAGGCTGGCGTTCACAGGTTGGGTATAGCGTTGGATGCGGCAACCGAAGCCATATTCGTCAAAGTTAAAGGCAAAGACGCAGGCGGCTCGTACACTTGGCAAAACCAGTTCACACAGCTAAGGGATGCACTAGCGGTTTTCGGAAAGGGAACGTATAGTCCACTCATTTAATTGTGGGGTTGGGAGAAACCGAAAAGGAAGCAGCTGAAGTTATTCAGAGGTGTGTTGATATGGATGTTTTGCCTGCACTTTTTGCTTTTACTCCTGTTCGAGGCACATCTCTAGAAAATCAATTGCCTCCAGATCTTGAATCTTATCGACGTGTGCAGCTTGCTAGATATCTAATTGTCAAGAACAAGGCAAGAGTTG
This sequence comes from Candidatus Bathyarchaeota archaeon, assembly GCA_963809455.1. GTDB lineage: Archaea > Thermoproteota > Bathyarchaeia > Bathyarchaeales > Bathycorpusculaceae > Bathycorpusculum. The sequence continues at coordinate 86,047 of CAWEJP010000006.1, forward strand.
AGAATATACAATTTAGCTCTGAAGGAAAAATTTTTGGATATTCCCTTCCTAACGAATCCTTAGAACCAATAATTGCAAGCGGCTTACCTTTTCAAACTTCAGGTTGCCCCGACTGCAACCGACCTTATTACAACGAAAAACCAAGCGGCCCAATCTACAACTACCCAAAAAAACTAAACAAAGAAGAGATTGAAAAAATAAAAAAACAACTAAGTTAAAAGTTGGTCAGCAGTTTGCTCGGACGTTTTCTTGTTGGTTTTCGGCATCTTGGGTTTTTGCCTTGTAACCTGTTCTACTAAGCGCCAGAACTCGTCCATGGTGTAGCCTTTGAGGAGTTCTTTCATGAGTTTTTTGACTTGGTAGTAGGTCATTTGGGCTTCGCCTTTGTCGAGGCTTTCCTGTGGACCTTTGATGCGTCTGAAGAGCTCATCCATCTGTCTTGGTGAAGCTCGGATTCCAGCTTTCTCGAGCAGTTTTTGGATAAGCGTTTGCCCTGTGTTTCTGCCGATGAATATCGTTGTTTCTCTGCCCACGATTTCTGGCGGGAAAGGCTCAAAAACCAGAGGGTTAGCCATCATTTCTTCAACTTCTTCTTCAACTTCGTGGGTGAAAATGTTTTCACCGATTATGGGTTTGTGGAATTGGATTGGTAATGCGAATGCTTTTTCGGCTGTCTGGGCGATACGGTAGATTTTTCCCAAGTCTATGCCTGTGTCGACGTTGTAGAGCAGTTCAGCTGCGGTTACGACTTCTTCGAAGGGTGCGATACCTGCGCGTTCTCCAAAACCTGCGATGCAAGTGTGCAAGTAAGATACGCCTTCTTCCATAGCTGCCAAGGTGTTGGCGGAGCCTAAGCCAAAGTCGTTGTGGCAGTGGATTGAGAGGGGCACTTTCTTTTTAATTGTGTCGGGCAACCCATCTCTGATATGAGAAATTAAGTAGCGCATTGATAGGGGTCTTATGAAACCTACGCTATCCGCTACACCTAACCTGATGGCTCCTGCGTTAGCCGCAGCTTCAAAAACTTGCAGATATATCTTCTAGCGGTGTTCGGGTTGCATCCATGAGGATAAAGTTTACGGTTGTTCCGTGTTTTTTGGCGTATTCGATGCTGTCAACGATTTTTTGAAGCGCTTGTTCTTTAGTTATTTTAAGTTTGTACTGGAGATTTAAGCCGTTGATGGGGGATTCTATTGTTATGTCTTTGATGCCGCATTCTAAACAGGCGTTTATGCTATTCTTTGAAGCTTCTGCTGAAGCGGTCAACTTGGAGTAGGTAAATGTTTCGTTAACGATGCGTTTGACGGTGCGTTTTTCGTCTTCGGACAACGCGGGGAACCCCACGTTTATGATGGCGACGCCTGATTCATCCATCAACTTTGCAAGCCTAACCTGCTCCACATAGGTTAAGTAAACCGTCGGCGCTTTGATGCCTTCCCGAAAGGTTTCGTCCCAGATGAATACGCGGTCAGGAAGCTTCGGCGGCAAATTCTTTCGTAACCGGTTGTAATTGGCAATCAGTCCCTGAGCTTCGAGCTTTTTGAATATGGTCTTCCTCATTTAGACACAATCCAACAATACGAACTAAATTATCATCTTTAATTTGCTAATACCTATATAAAACTGCATCTATCAAACAATTTTTAGATTTTGTTTTGGGTGGTTATGGGTGGCAGCTATGCTTCACATCTTAACTTAGTTTTTGAGTTGTGTTTTGAATTCTCGCTGGTTTTCGCTTGCTGACGGGTTGCGGGAGGGATTGGTTGTGGGCCACTCCTGTAATAGGTTGGGTGTTGAGGGTTGTGGTCTATGTTGGCGTGACTAGGTTGTGGGTGGAAAAGATTTTTGAAGTTAGGGTATCTTTACTTTTAAAACAATATTGCACAGTTTCGCTTATTTGATTCTTAATTGTAATACAAATGTCTTAAACGCTAAATAGACAATCTAACTCCAGAAGGATCCTTAAATGAGCAGCAACCTAAAAACTACCATCGAAAAAATGAGAGCCTTAGAAGCTGAAAAAAAGAGCTTATCAGTTGAAAATGAAGAACTCAAGAAAATTGCCGACGCAAAAGCGGTGTTTCTCGAAATCGAAGTAGGCGCCCTACGGGAAGAAGCTAAAACCTTCAAGATTCAGGTAAACGGACCAGAAACGATTGCACCAAACAAGATAAAAATCTAAATTCTATGATTCTTTGGGCGGCGTAGGTGTTCTTTTCAGCAAATCATCGACAATTTTACTGAGAGCATTACATGCTGTTTGCCTTGCCTCTGTAGATGTGTCGGTTTCGAGTTTCTCCAGTTCTTTGTGTAAGCGGTCGGATTCCTCGTTTAGTTCTTGCTTCTGTTTCTCGTAGTTATCGTGGAGTTTTTCCTGTTCCGCCGTAAACGTTTGCAACGTGACTTCTAACTCGTTTTTGGCGGCTTTGAGGTTTTGGGTGGTATCTGCGAGTTCTTGAGTGGCTTTGCGTTTGGCGCTGAACTTGTAGAAGCTGAATTTGACTTGTTGCTGCATTGCCAGTTGGTCTTCTAAGTCTCGGATTTTGCTGCTTAAACGTTGGACTTCGCTGTTTCGTTTGTTGCTGCGCTCCCTAGTGGTCTCAGCGTACTGTTTGTCGGCTTCCACTATTTTGTGATTTACGTCGGCGAGGGCTTTCGCTTCTGAGGTTAGGTTATTTTCTTTTATTCGGTTCTCGGCGAGTGCTGCTTCGGCGTCAAGGAAAATTTGCGCGCGGTCCTTTGTAAACGCTTCATCTACTGTGATGGCGGGGTTAGATTCAAATTCTGAAACTACCTGGCGCAGTGTTACCAACCAATCATCAAAGTACTGGCTAAACGGTGAGATAGCAAAAATCTGGTTTCCTAATTTTCCCAAGCTGCCAATTGTTCTCTGTACCACTTCATCAGCTGAAAATTCTGGAGTTTCCTCCATTAGGTACTTGGCGCCTGCGCGCTGCTTTTTTTCTTTGGCTTTTTTTTCGTGGGTGCTCTTCGAAAACTGTTTGCCGCTGTTTCGGCGGGAACCCGTTTGAGGTCTGAAACTCATAAAATACCCTCTACACATAAGAAATATTTAAAGCAAATGCAAATTCCGCTAAAGAGTTGTTGCTATTTTTTCTTTTTTGTCGGCTCGACGGGTGCAGGTTTGCGTCTTTTAAGTGCCAGAACTACGGCGGCGATGGCTGCTGCAATGACAATTACGATTATAGCTGGAATGAGCCAGCTTGGCGTGGAGGTATTGGTTGGGGTTTGGTTGCTTGAGGTTTGGCTGGGCTGGGTGGTGGTTGTTGGTCCATTCGTTGGCGAGGCTGAGCTGCTGGGTGCCGTGGTCACGCTTGGCGACGAGGTAGCGGATGAAGTGGGGCCAGGCGTAATCTGTGGTGCCGTTCCCGAAAGAATTGGACCAGCCACTTGAACTAGGATAACGTAGCTGGCGATTCTCTTTTCTGAAGGAACGATGGTTTGGTTGTAGTCGTAGGCGCCAAACTTGAAATCTGCTTTCGCCGAAGGAGCCAAAGATGTGGATAATGGATCTTGACCGTCGTATCCACCGTACGCGATGACTTTTCCATTGGAGTCATAGAAGGTTCCCAAAACCCGCACGCCTGTAGCGGTTTGTGTGCCTGTGTTCTGGACGGTGCCAGTGACCCAGTAGACGCCTTTGTTGTCTGTGGTGGTGTCGATGCTGTTTTGTTGGCTGATGACTTTTACGTCTTGGTAGAGGTAGTTTGTGGTGGTGGCTGCCTGCGTTACGGAGACCTCTACATTAGCTACTGAGGGAAGAATTCCGGTAGTCTGGTCTGCCTGCAAAACGAACGTCATGTAAAACGGAGCTTTCTGGTTAGGCAACATATCATTCACGAAAGCCATAGCCTGCGTCGTCTGCGTACCACCCGTGGTCGTAGTCATTTTAGCAGTCAAGATAACCGAAGTGAAGGTGCTTGTGCCCACGTTCTCTATTTCGCCTACCACATCCAAAAACCCTGAGCTGTCAATGTACCAAGTATAATTTGTAGCTTTAATGGTTAAAGTTTGGCTGTGCGCCGACGGAACTATCGTTAAGGAAAGCGCAAACAGACTTAACAGGATTAATGTATAAATTACGGATTTTTTCATGAAATGCCCCTCTCTACTTCTCTTAGCTCAACAAAACGAGACATGTTCTATAAAACAGTTTTTCAAAATTACCCCACAAATGGCCTCGCCGCATAAGAGCAGCGCATCGTCTGTATAGGCTATGGCTTTGGGGGGGGGCAACTCTTAAAAGCAAAATCGGCGGATATGCAATTAGATGAACCTTCCTTGACTGAAAAGTTACATCCATATGTAGTATTTCTTCCAAAAACAGAAAAAAAAGATAAGATACTCTCTGCCATTTTCGGCAGCAAAGCAGGCGTCGACATCCTCCGCTTCAGCCTCCATCAAGGCGTCGCCAAGAACATCTACCAAAAAGACCTCGTCAAAACCCTCAACTACTCAAACAAAACAATCATCGAAAACCTCAAAACCCTCACCAAACTCGGCGTCCTAAACGAATCCATGGAAAAAAACGACAAAGAAGGACGAATCATCTGGATCAAAATCTATCAACTCACCAACCTCGGCAAATGGTTCGCGCTGCTCATGGCAGAAGAAAAAGAGCTTCCTGACACGGAGAAAGCCGAAATCCTGCAAAGCTTATTCCGCACCTACGTAAAACAAGTAAAACGGTTAGCCGAAGAGATTGGGATAAACAAGAAAATGCTCGAGGAAACTTTCAGGGAAGAAATGAAAAGCAGTCAATAAAAAAATTAGAGTTAACTTAGATTCCGAAGGCAAACTTATTCTGCCCATAGAAATAAGAAAGAAACTTGGCAAAAACATCGCTTTAACAAAAATGTCAGAAGGCTACTTACTCACAGGCAAGGATAAGGCGATAACGAGAACTCCGAAAAATAATAAAACTATAAGCACCTTAGAACGGGCAAACCCAAACTCGCAATCCCGAGTAAATGAAATCTATTTGGAAAACACGTGGAATAACTGAAACTCACCAATCTATCCATCAAAGACCCTAAAAAAACCCTTCCACACCGTTTAAAAACAGTGCTAAAAACAAAAAGAAGAAAAAAGAGGTTTATTCTTCTTCTGAAGGTAGCCCAATTTTACGCAAGTAGTCCTTGGCGTATTTTGGGTTGTAGGCTAACAGTTCCTTGCTGCGTAAGAGTCTGCGTTCGAGGCGGACAAGTGCGACGCGGAACGTGGGTTCGACACCCCAGCCTTCGCTTGCTGCGAAGAATGTACCTCGGACCGTGCGGAACTGCAATCGGCAATGGACGAGTGGAGTTTCGCGGACGCCGTTGTCTCCATGGCTTTTCATGTACACGAATAGTGTGCCCAACTGGAATGCTTCCTGGAATCGGTGGGAGAATGAATCGAACTCGTTCATCATAAACGCTTGCTGGTCTTCTGTGACGTCTACTCCTTTGGTGCCGAACTGGATTGTTAATTTGCGTGCAGGCGCTGCAACTTGGGAGATCTGTTCAAGGAAGTCAAGCTTTGTTACCACTCCGACCAAGCGATCTGCAGTCACGACGCATAAAAATGACACATCTCGGTCATGCATTTGTTTTTCAGCGTCTTTGAGGCTGGTTTTGGCGTCGACGGTGATGGCGGGTGAATCCATTATGCCTTTTACGGCAATTCCGAGGGTTTCAAGTTTTTCGCCAACGATATCGCCGGTGGTTTGGCGTCGCTGCGGCCAGTAAATGCTTCTCAGAATATCTTCAATGCTTACCATACCCGCAAGCTTGCCGCCTTCCAGGACTGGAACATGCGAGATGCCGAATTCACGCATCAACCCTAAAACTGCGCCGACACTACGCCCTGCCTCGATCGTGTGAGGAGCCCTTGTCATAACTTTTTCAACTGTGGTGCGTCCCCAGTCATCGCCGACAGCGCCATGAATTACGTCTTCATCAGTAACAAATCCGAGTAACTTGCCTTTTTCGAACAAGGGTAGCTGACGCATACCGCTTCCAATCATGAGTTTCGCCAGTTCCCCCAACGAAACTTCTGGCTCAACTGTCGGTGCAACCTGCATAAGCGAACGAACTTTTGCTACAGTGAAATCAAGTCGCGAACGCAAAATTGCGCGGCGCGTTATCATCCCGACATATTTTCCTTTCTCATCCAAAACAGCCATCACTGGCGGCATACCTTGCTTGAAGCCTTCTAGGCATCTGGAGAGTGTATCGTTGTCTTGTACAAAATTTAATCCTTTGGAATATACATCCTTGGCAGTGACAGATGTGCTCATAAATAATCACTGGAAAGCTAATATGAGACGTGGAATTTAAACATTGCAAACCCCCCTGCATGCATAGCAATCAAGAGAGCTCCATTTTTGGAACTAAAGCCTATATGGTGTCTTCACCAGGTTTAGATGACTACGGGATCTGGAGTCAATCGGGGGGTGGTTAGGGTTCTCGTGACGGTTTTTTACGTATTGTTGGGTTTGTCTGAGTTTTTGAGTTAAAAGTTGTTTGCTTTTGTTAATTGTCTAGCATGTTCTTGTTTTCTGGTTTTTTACCTTGGGAAAGGGAGTTTTTCCAAGCAATATTTATATCAAAAGCACTTTATTCAACTTTCTAACTAATCTAGTAGGCGTTGGACTAACTTGTACCACGCATATTAAGATGGTGAAAAATAAATGCCGTTAAAAACCATAAAGAAAGATGCGGCAGACGCTTTAACGTTAGAATGGGTTTTGCAAGTTAAAGATTACAAGTTAACTCTTGACAAGAACCGCTGTGTCGGCTGCCAAGTATGCACAGTGGCTTGCCCAAAAGAAGCCATAAAAACCCAGAAGCAGCCAAAAATTCCAGGCGAAAAGGCAAAGAAAGCTAAAGTGGACATTGATTTGGCAAAATGCAATTTCTGCGGAATCTGCGACGTTACTTGTCCATATGGCGCAATTAAGGTTACTTTAAATGATTCACACAACCTGCCCATTTTGGAGAAAGACAGCTACCCACAACTTGTCCGTAACATTGTCGTGGATACACATAAATGTGAAAAAGAATGTGTCGAATGCGAAAACGCTTGTCCACTCAAACTCATAAAAATCTCCAAAGTCGGCTTTGACGGTCAACCAGTCCAAGACATTACCGCGCTCTCAGCTAACGAGAAAAAAAGAGTCCAACTTTCATTTGACATTCAAAAAGACTATTGCCCTACATGCAAGATATGCGAAGTTAAATGTAAACTTGGCGCGTTAAAAGTCAAAAAAGCAATCGAAGGAAAAATTAACATTACGCAGGAGAAGTGTCCAGAAGGATGCGCAGATTGTTTAGATGTTTGTCCCATTCCAGGAGCATTGGTGCTTGGGGAAGACAAGAAAGTTCACGTTAACGAAGCACTATGTACCTACTGTGGTGCATGCAAGAATGTTTGCCCAGTAGAAGAAGCATTGTGTGTGAAACGCACCAAGGTTCTGCATACGCCCATCCATTCAGGCACCTGGAACACAGCCTTAGAACGCATAACAAGCTCCGCTGACGCTGCTAAAGAACTAAAAGCCCAAGCCGCCGAGAACAGACGCAAAGTCGTTGAGAAACGATTCGTCTCTGAGGCGCTCAAAACAGAGGAATACAAATGAGTAATCCACAAACACCCACTAAACAACCAGAAACATGCGTCGCTTGCAAACCAGAAGAATTGCGAGTCGGCGTTTTCGTTTGCCACTGCGGCTTAAACATTGCAGGAACAGTAGACGTTAAAGCAGTAGCCGAATATGCAAAAACTATTCCAGACGTGGTTTTTGTCAAAGAAAACCGTTATACCTGCGCAGACCCTGGACAAGCAGAAATCCGAAAAGCCATCAAAGAACAAAACCTAAACCGAGTAGTCATCGCCGCATGTTCACCAAGAATGCACGAACCTACCTTCCGCCGAACAGTCTCTGAAGCTGGCTTAAACCCCTTCCTCTACGAAATGGCAAACATTAGAGAATTTGCTTCATGGTGCCACCAAAGCGATCCTAAAGCCGCAACCGAACGAGCCAAAGACTCTGTTCGCATGGCAGTCGCAAAAGTACGCCTGATGCAGCCGCTGCAAACCATCGAAGTTCCAGTTACCAACAAAGCACTTATCATCGGTGGCGGAATCGCAGGTATGAACGCAGCCTTAGATTTAGCCGAAATGGGTTACAAAGTCTACATGCTCGAGAACTCTCAGAGCATCGGCGGACACATGGCGGCACTCGACAAAACTTTCCCCACCCTCGACTGCAGCATCTGCATAGAAGGACCAAAAATGGTGGACTGCGCACGTCACCCAAACATCACAATCTTCGCAAACTCAGAATTAGTCAAAGTTGATGGTTACATAGGCAACTTCAAAGTAAAAATCCGTAAAAACCCCCGCTACGTCCTAACCGACAAATGCACAGGCTGCGGTGAATGTAAGGATGCTTGCCCAATCGAGTACCCCAACGAATGGGACATGAATCTTGGGCACACGGAAAGCAATTTCCGTTCCTTTCGACCAGACTGTGCCTCTGATTTACTCGATCAATCGCGATTACTGTATTGAATGCTTCAAATGCACGGAAGCCTGCGGCGAACGCCAAGCCATCGACTTTAACCAAAAACCTGAAGAAGTCGAGTTTGATGTGGGAGCAATCATCGTTTCCACAGGCTTTGACATTTACCTACCCTATGACATGCCGTTGCTTGGCTACGGGAAATACCCCAACGTCATCACAAGCATGGAGTTTGAACGATTAATCCTTGCAGCTGGACCCACAGGTGGCAAAGTTATCCGCCAATCCGACGGACAAAAACCACACAAAATCGTCTTTATCCAATGCGTTGGCAGCCGAGACAAAACCCACTACCCGTACTGCTGCAACTTCGGATGCATGTACACCCTCAAACACGTGGTACAGCTAAAGGAGAAGTACAAAGAAGACATAGAAGTCTACGTTTTCTACATGGACATCCGCAGCCCAGGAAAAGGCTACGAAGAATTCTATGACCGCGCAAGGGAACGAGGCGTAAACTTCATCCGAGGACGAGTTAGCCGCATCGATGAAGACCCTAATACCCATAACTTAACTGTTCACTCCGAAGATACACTGCTTGGGACACCCATCGAAGTTGAAGCCGACATGGTTGTTCTAGCAACAGCAGCTATACCCAAGAAAGGCTCTGAAGACATAGCACGTATCCTCAACCTCTCACAGAGGTTCAGACGGCTTCTTCATGGAAGCACACCCCAAACTTAAACCCATGGATGCACCAACAGACGGAGTATTCTACGCCGGTGCATGTGCCGGCTTAAAGGACATTCCAGCCAGTGTTTCCCAAGGAAGCGGAGCAGCTTCCAGGGCAGCGACAGTTATCAGCAAACCAAAATGGAAGATAGAACCCATCATCTCAGTCATCGACGAAACCAAATGCAAGAGTTGCGGCCTCTGCGTAGACAAATGTCCCTACGGCGCAATAAGGTTAGAAAAAGGCCAAAACCAGCACAAATAATCACAGCAAGCTGCCATGGCTGCGGAACATGCGTAGCCGAATGCCCACAACACGCCATAACCCAAATGCATTTCACAGACGCACAAATCATAGCTCAAATCCGAGCGGCGCTTGAAGATAAGCCGGAAGAAAAAATCCTTGCCATCCTCTGCAACTGGTGCAGTTACGCAGGCGCAGACCTTGCAGGCATTAGCCGATGTGACTACCCAGCTAGCGTAAGAGCAATCCGTGTCATGTGCAGTGGAAGAGTTGCCAGAGAATTCGTTCTCGAAGCACTTCAGATTGGGTGCAGGAATGGTTCTTCTTGGCGCATGCCACTTACCCTACGACTGCCACTACATCAGCGGAAACTACAAGATGAAAGCCCGAACCGACGCCCTCAAAGGCATGCTAACCAAATTGGGCATGAGTCCCGAGCGGTTCCGAGTAGAATACGTTTCAGCTGCCGAAGGCATCCACTACGCTGAAGTAATCAAGGAAATCGATGCTGACATGAAGGCACTGGGTAAAGAGAAGATTCAAGCAGAAAACGCCAAGTTAAAGCCAATACTTGAAAACATGCTCAAACGCAAATAAGCTACAGAATACCCGCTTTTTTCTTCCTTTTAATCATTAATCGTTTTCCGTCGATGAACTGTAAGGAATTAGGGTCGCCTGAGTCTTGTCTTAGAACTGCTTTCGATTAAACACCGCTATCGCTGTGGCAAGCAATATCACTGCTACCAATGCGGCGAGGGCAATTGTGAAAACTGATGCATCTGGTAGATTCAGCAAAGTCGGCACTAAAGAAATGACTGAAATCTGGTTTCCTCCATAAATGACCAGTATGGCCCCGACAAGAACAGTGGGTGAAGCAATTCCAATTAGTACACCAGCAGAACACGAAACGGCAATCATGGATAAGCTTATCGCCAGGGAGTGTCCCGCATCGGTCAAGATAGTAGTTGACAATGCACCCGTCGTAGCATAATCCGTTACTATGCCTGCCAAAACTGCGATAAAGCTCGCTATGGCAACGCAGGTGTAAACTGAGAAGAATTTTGCTAACAAGATGTCCCTTCGTTTTAGCGGTCGAATAAGGAAGAGGTCGTAGACACGCCTATTTTTCTCGTTGATTATGAAGACCGCCAGCATGACTGAAGCCAGCGTACCGCCAATGCTGGAAACTACCAGTGCAGAAATCACAGTGAAGGGAATGCTCTGTCCTGAGCTACCGGCGGAGATAAAGCGAAACAGCAATGCGATAACAGGTAAACCGACCCATAGGAAAATCATGACTTTAGACTTGTAGAATCCCCGCAACTCATCCACAAAAAGAAGACCTGTCTTCATCAATTCTCCGCCTCCGAAACGTAGTTTAGGTAAATTTCATCCAACGACGGTTCAAGCAAAGAAACCCCCCTCACACGAATGTCCAGTTTGACTACGCTTTGAACGATGTCGTTTACAACTTGATCTTCATCTGCTCCGGCTTCAATGTGGACCAAGATTCTTCCCGGCGAAGGTTGCTCAACGTTCTTCACGTTTTTGATGGCTCCGAATCCCTGCCACTTTTCGTTGGCAAACGAAAGCAACACCTGAACTGTTTTTTGAGATACAAGTCGGGATTTTAGATCGTTGAGTGTGCCAATTTGCTTGATTTTTCCGTGGCTGATGATGCCGATTCTGTCGGCGACATCTTGCACGTCGCTTAGGATATGTGAAGAAAACAAGATAGTTGTTCCTTTTTTGGATAACTTCAAAACAGTCTCTTTAAACTGGAAGCGACTCAGTGGATCCAATCCGCTCAACGGTTCATCCAGAACCAAAAACTTTGGTTCATGCAAAAGCGCTTGTGCCAACCCCACCTTCTGCACCATGCCCCCCGACAACTGCGAAACCTTCTTGTTTTGTGCTTCGGCTAATCCGAGTAAGCCCAAAACTTCGGGAATACGTTCCTTAACTTTTTGGTCGCTAAGACCTGAGAGTTTCCCAAATGTTATAAGTGCTTGGTTTACGGTGCGCCACTCTTGAAAAGCCACGCTCTGGGGCAGATAACCCAGTAGCTTGTGGATTTCATCTTTTCTTTTGGGAACTAGGTAGCCGCCTATCGAAACTTCACCTTGAAAATCGGTGATTAAGCCAACAAGGATTTTCATGGTGGTAGTTTTTCCAGCGCCGTTTGGACCGATATAACCGAAGATTTCCCCCTCTTTAATATCGAAGGACACATCGTTTAGAGCATGGAAACCGCCGAAGCTTTTTGCTAGGTTGCGGATGACGACGAATTCATTTGTGTTGTTGGAGCTGCTGGTCATGTTGGTCCACTCTTCTGTTGTTTTTGAGGAAAATGGTGGGGCTGATCGGATTTGAACCGATGACCAACGGGTTTCCCCAAAGTAGACCGCTCCAGAATTTCGTCATCCCCTAACGGGTCAAGCAATCAATGCTTTCTGGAGCCCGCCGTACTACCTGGCTATACTACAACCCCATACAACCCCAACAAGTACAAGCAGAATTATAAAAACGTTAAGCAGTATTGAGGCAGTATGGAAAGTGCTCTTCTTCTTCGTCGCAAATATCCGAAGTGCACACAGAAATAAAGTTATGACAAAAGGGACGAGCAATTAGCTAGCCCCATAAAAGCAGGTTTGACAACGGGCATCAGAAAGACAAACATACAACGGTTTGCTGACTCCGCAAGTAGACTGAAGAATTTCCGGAGCGCCATGAAGAAACCCGTAAACTTTGGCTTAACGCAATCGTCGGGTAAAGGTCGTCGGTTCAAATCCAGCCGGCCTACCAAAAAGCTGGACAAAAAGTTGATTTCTGCAAAGAAAATCAGTTTTCTTTGAGGTCTACGCCCATGTTCCCAATTAGCTTCTCCAACGCTTTCGTGCTCATCATTTCAGTTTTAAGGTATACTCGAATATCCGCTGAGTTTAACCCGATGCGCTTGGCTTCTTGTACGGCATAGCGGTAGGCTTCGATTTCTGTAGGACGATCCACGTAGTCGAAGCGGGGGTCAAAAAGTTCCCTGCCATCCATATGCTGTTTTACGTGGCACAGTTCATGGATAACATCGAGGTAAATGTCTAGTTTGCGTCCAGTGGAAACGTATCGTTTGTTCACCATCAAGTGCCCGTCATCATCGTTGACGCCCATGTAACCGAACCAGATGAAATCCACTTTGAGGTGTTTGATAACGTGCTCGGTTTGTTCCCCGAATATTCCTTGAACCGCACGGTTTTTCTCAAATCCCACAAAATAATCCGTAAAATTTCCTTGCTGCGAAACTAAATGGATAAGTCCCCTCAAAGGTAACCTGGTAAATAAGCGGATAAATCGCATAACAACATGTTCGGTTGCACTCTGAAGGGGCATAGTAGATCCTACCTTGATTTTATGCGGGCTTCAAGTTTTATCCACTTCAAATTGGCACCAGCATGCTTCCAAGTACCAGAGGGTTGATTAAAATACTTTCCCAAAACAAAAAATTAATCCCATAGAAAATGACGGGGGAAATCAGATTTTTTATCAATTTCGTTGAGTATGCCTTTTAAGCAGCCGTTTCGTAAGGTTTGCGAAGAAGAGATATCGATGCCATCAATAGAAGCAATTAATTTAACAAAACAGTACGGATCATTCTGCGCCCTTTCTGATTTGAACTTGAAGATTGAGGGTACAAAATGCGTCGGTTTCCTTGGACCTAACGGGGCAGGAAAAACAACCGCCCTAAAAATGTTCACCGACCTGATCAAACCAACCAAAGGACAAGCCCTAATAAACGGCGTAAACGTGCACACCCACAAGAAAAAAGCACTTGAATGCGTTGGCACACTTATTGAAACTCCAGAAATTTATTCGTCACTTACGCCAAGAGAATCCTTAACGATGATAGCGGAGATACGGGGGATACCGCATGCTGCGCAAAAGAAACGTGTGGAAGAAGTTACCGCAGAATTACGTATGGAAGAATGGATTGACAAGCGTGTAGGCAAGTTTTCTAAGGGCATGAAACAGCGAATCTGCATTGCCTCCGCTCTGCTAAGTGATCCAGAAGTGATTCTTTTAGATGAACCCACCACGGGGCTTGATCCACGAGGTATGAGTGAAGTCAGGGATATCATTAAAGGGCTCAAAGGCAAAAACCGCCTAATATTCATGAGCTCCCACATTCTAAGCGAGGTTTCTGATGTCTGCGATGAAGTCGCCATGATAAACCACGGCAAACTAATCATTTACGACACCCTGCCCCACGTGACAGCAAAGTTCGCAGGCGGAAACAACGTTGTCGAAATCGGATTAGCGCGTCCAGTGGACACCCAAATCGTAACCCAAATTATCGCCGTCCTGCCAGACGTGGTTAATGCCGAAAAAATAGACGATAAAGACCTCAAGATAAGCTTCAAAGGCGGTTTAGCTGTCCAGGAACGTCTCCTAAACGACATAGTCAAACTTAACATTGGAGTCGTAAGCTACAAAGCTGCTTCATCTGAACTTGAAGATGTTTACCTTAAACTCATAACCGCTACGCTGTGATAAACATGACCCAAACAAACTTTGAATCAAAAAATGTCGTACCAAGCAGTATTGCCCAAGTGGGCATAATCACCAAGTACACTCTTCTCGACTATGTAAGGTCCCGTCGATTCTTTATCATGTTGATAATAACAGCTTTGATAAGTGTACTCCTTACTGTTCTTGTTGGATACTACCGGCCAGTTGGCTTTCTGACGTCTGAGCTTGGCTTCTACAGTAGCTGGTGGGGTACCTCGGTTACATTTGTAATTATTCTTTCGGGGATTTTCTTTGGCGGCGACGCAATTTCAGGTGAATTCCAAAACAAAACAGGGTACTTCGGAGTGCCAAATCCTATCAGGCGGTCATCCATCTATATAGGAAAATGGATTGCGGCATTTCTTGCGTCAATCGCCATTCTCGGTGTCTTCACAGTTGTCACATTAGGGAACGGCTTATACTATTTCTCAGGTGTACCATATCAATTCGTTGAGTCACTGCTGTTCGCATTGCTGTACCTTATTGCAGTTCTTGGCTTCACATTCTTCTTTAGCTCACTTTTCAAAAGCAGCTCCATGTCTATCCTGCTTACGGCGATTCTTTTCCTGTTCGTCTTCACACTAATACAATCACTTGTCGCTGGACTTGTCCAAATTGAGCCTTGGTTCATCTTGACATATGGCTCTCAAATCATCGGCAACGTATTAACATCGCCATATCCACCCCACATAACCACAACCAGCCTACGTCCTGGCGGAGGCGGACCCACCTTAACGACATACAACGCAACAATTCCCGAAGGACTCGCTATCATGGCAATATACTTCGCTGTCACCGCAATCTTGGGCTTGATTCTCTTCGAAAGAAAAGAATTCAACTAAACCAAACGGTCGGTTCAAGCCCGACCTATTCCACCAACATCAAAAATAAATTTTTACTCTTGTACAAGCAAAAGTAGGAAATTTGATAACGGTTTGGCTTTTTCTATTTGAGGATCATGAGTGCGGAAAAGAACCATTCACCTAAGAGTTCTTCGGTAGAGCTCAGAAAGACTCGCCATTTCGCAGCAATAGTGAATTAGTTTATGCCTTGACGGTTTTTAGCCACTCTAAAAAGCCCTCACGTACCTTTGCAGGATTCTCAAACACACGTACATCCTCGGTGCGCTTCCAGCTTGCGCACCTGCTCTGCTTCTTCTTTGCGTACACGAATTTTCATTTCTTTGCCGTTGGGCAGTTTGGTTGAAATGATGCTTTCTTTGAAGTCCACAGGCATAACCCAGACAGGTACGAATGCTTTGAGGCTCATAATCGCTGAGTTTGTGAGCAGGGTGTCGCCGATGCCGTTGACAAGTTTCGCAACGGTGTTTGATGATGCTGGCATAATCAGGAGGAACTCGTATTTGCGGCTCTGCACCATACCAGCGAGGAAAGGCGAGTTTGAGTTGGATTCAACAGATTGACTTTGGCAAAATTCTTCTTTAATTCCTCGTCTAAACGATAGAATTTGAGCATTGTGTCGGCTGCTTTGGAGAGGTAAACATCAATTTCTACTTTGTCTTCAGATTGTTTTTTGAGATCTTTCATGATTTCGATGATTTCAGCGATTTTGTCACCTGCGCCTGTGATGCCCCAGGCAACTTTGAGTTTCTTAATTTTAACTTCAGCCATAACATTCTCATCACTGTTTTTTACTATAAAGTTCCAGGTATTCGGCGAACCGTTTAGTGGTTTTCTTTAGGCTTCGGAACCCTTCTTCATCTAGTTTGACGCCATCTAATGTGTCTTTGCTCCAGAAAGTTGCGCCCAAGTTTGCGCCGAAGAATCCGCCGCCTACCGGAATCATTCCGTTTATAATGAAAAAGTTGTGAATCTGCATCAGGGCAAATTCTTGGCCGCCATTGCGGTCGCCGCCTGCACACGATGCCCATGCCGACTTTGCCTTTGAAAAAGTTTTTGTCGGCAGCAACCGCTGCTCGCATTCGGTCCATGACGGCTTTGGTTTGGGCACTTACTCCGCCGTTGTAGACGGGTGAGGCAAAGATGATTCCTTTGCCTCGGACAACAATGCATAGAGTTCTTGCAGGTCGTCTTGGACAACGCATTCTTTGTTTTTTAGGCAGTAATCGCAGTGTGCACAGTAGTCAACCCATTTTCCACGGACGGTCCAGAACTTGGTTTCATAACCCTTTCTCTGCAGAGCGTTTTTAGGGCTTCTTCTAGAACGTGTTCGGTGGCTTGTTTTCGTGGACTACCGCAAATTCCAATTATCATAAGCGTCACTAAACGTTAACTTGGAATTTGCTTTAAAGCCTTCCCTTTCCTACAAAATTGGCTTCAAATGGAAAAGAGAAAATATGGCGTTTTCAAAAAAATATTAAAAACAGAATAAAAGAAATAGAAAATAAAGAAGAAAGATAGATTATTCTTTCTCGAAGTATTCTTCTGGCTTTGGCGGAACTGGTGGTAATCCTCTGCGTTCGCGAATCTTCTTTATGGTGTCAGCCTGCATCTGCTCTGGAACATATGCCCAACGAGCGAACTGTGTTGCCCAGAATGCTCTGCCTGAAGTTGAACCGCGCAATTCATCAGCTATGCCAAAGCTTTCGGAAACTGGCATTTCTGCTTTAACGGTGATTATGTCATCTTCTGAGGGCATGTCTAGGATTTTTCCGCGGCGTTTGTTTAGCATTGTGATGACGGCGCTGACATATTCGCTTGGAACTTTGCATTCGAAGCTCATCAATGGCTCAAGCAGTTTTGGATCGCTCAAGAGAATGGCGCAGTAGATTGGTCTCCAAGTCATGGGGATAGCTTGTGCTGGTCCACGGTGGACTGGGTCTTCATGGAGGACTATGTCTTCTAAGGTTAATTTTTAAGCCGTATGCTGGTTCTTTGGCGAGTGGTGAAGTGTGAACTGCTTCGCGGAATCCAGTTTTGATGTGGTCGATGATTTCTTCTACGTATTGGCGTCCGCGGATGCGGTTGCAGAGTATGCAGTTTTCTTCAACTGCAACGGCGCCTTTGGCTTCGTCTGGTGCCCAGCCGAGTGCGCGCAAAGTTTTGGTTCGTTCGTCTCTGCTTTGCATGTCAGTGATTTTTTCAGACTTAATTGCTTCGATGACTTCGTCGGATAATTTGTCGATGGTTATCCAGAGTTTGTTGTGTTTGTTGGGGCTTTTACCCATGATTGCTGGTCCCTTGTAATCGTGGCTTATGGTTTCTCTGAAGATGACAATTGGTTTGCTGAGTTTAACTTTTAAGCCTGCTTCCTGCATTCGGTAAGCGGTAATTTCAAGGTGAAGTTCACCCATTCCTGATAGGAGGAATTCGCCGCTTTCTTTGTTCATGATGAAGTGCAAGTTGGGGTCTTCGGTTGTGAGTTTATGCATGACTTTGTCGAATAAGGGTAAGTCTTTGACGTCTTCTGGTTCAACTGCAACTGTTACGACTGGGTCTGAAACGTAGTTTAAGCCTTCGAAAGAGTGGACTTCTTCACCTATCTTCAGCGATGGTTTCGCCTACGTGGATAGATGGTAAGACCGGAAATGGCTCCGATGTTGCCTGCTGGAACGCGGTCAATGAGTACTCGGTCTGTTGCCATACTCATGAAAACTTGTTGAATAGTGCCTTTTTGGTTGCTGCTTAAAAGCTGAACGGTTTTGCCTCTCTCGATTGCACCGCTGAAAATTCTGCCGATTGCAACTGTTCCGCTGTGTGGATCAACTTCAATGGTTGAGATGCACATGAGCAATGGCGCTTTAGGATCAACTTTTGCCATTCCCTGACCTGTTGGGCTGGATACGTCGCCTGGCCAAATTTGAGGCTGCCTATAGGGCTGAGCATCATAGGGGTTTGGAAGATGTTTAACGAACATGTCCAAGATTGGTTCTGGCAAAGGAGCTCGTTTACTGAGTTCATCGACTTTTCTACCAACTTCAATTGGGTCACCAGTGTAAGCATCGATGATATCTTGGAAGGTGACTTTCTTCATTTTCATATGGTCAAGGTTTAAGCCCCATTTGTGAAGGGCTGAACCAAATGCTACACGACTATCTTCAATTGTTACTTGCCAGTCTTTCTTGTGCTCGACAGGTGCATATTTCTCGATTAAAGTGTTAACTCTTAGGAGAATCTTTGCAAATTTCTTCTGGATTTCTTGGGGGGAGAGTTTAATTTCTTTGATCAAACGGTCAACTTTGTTGATAAATAGAATTGGCTTTACTCGTTCTCTTAGGGCCTGCATTAGAACGGTTTCGGTCTGGGTCATTGGTCCCTCAACTGCATCGACGACTACGAGTGCGCCGTCAACTGCTCGCAGACTTCTTGTTACAGCTCCTGAAAAGTCAATGTGACCGGGTGTGTCGATTAGGTTGATTAAGTAATCTTTTTCTTGGTAAGTGTGGACTAAGCTGACGTTTGAGGCAAAGACAGTCATTTGACGTTTCTGCTCAAGGTCCCATGAGTCGAGGAACAGTTTCTGTCCTGCCGTTTGGGTACTGATGATTCCTGCGGCTGCCAGAAGACTGTCGGCCAGGGTTGTTTTTCCATGGTCAACGTGAGCGATGATGCTGGTGTTGCGTACGAAAATAGGGGTTTCCATTAGTTTTACAATTTCTTCTGTTTGCCTATAACGCGCCATAATTAATCAATCTCCAATTTAATTGAATTTATTACTTGAAAGACTTGTTTTTTACTTATTTGAAGCATTATTTACTCTCTCTGAAATGGTAAACTACATGGAAAGTGAGTTTGTAGCCTATTAACTTTATGGCATGATTCTTTAAAAATAATTGAGGCAAAAAATACCATCCTTATTTGCTCTTGGCATGATTTTTCTGCAAGAAATATTGGTTTGTGATTAATTTTGCTAAGGTGTAAGCGATTAATTGAACTTTGCAAGTTGGTTAAGGCTAATTCGCAAAAAAGGATAAATCTATTTTATTTTCCTATTTAGCAAAGAATTCGGAGCCTAAAGGAGAAAAAAATATTAAATGACTAAAGAAGTCACTTGCATACAATTCATCATCATGCTTTCATTTCTTTCAGAGTTAAAGACTGCTTTCCCTGCGATTAGTTTAAATGCAACAATCGACAATAACCAAAAATTAAATCCATCAAAATTGACGATGTAGATTTAAAACGCTGAGGATATGAATGCACCTTCAAACAGATGCATCAGGAAAATAATCAATTGTTCCAAGATGTCCTTAGCACCGGTCATCTTTGCTTTTAGTCGAGGTTGTTACTAACAAATCTGTACTTGAGGTTTTGGCGGAATAATATTGGAAAAAGCTGCTTCTTTGCCGATTGACAAGGTTTTCGATGACCTAAACACATCAGAAAACGGATTAACAAGCGAAGAAGCTAAACTTCGACTAAAAAAATACGGTTACAACAGACTTTCTGAAAAAAGACAGGTTCCATTCGTACACAAGTTTATCACGGAATCTAAAAGACTTATTCGGCATCTTGCTACTTGTAGCAGCCATTCTTTCGTATATTTCAAGTCCTGATAATCCAGAACTTGCCTTAATCATCCTTGCAGTCGTTTTCGTTAACATTTTCGTCAGCATCTTTCAAGAGTCACGTGCAGAAAAAGCCATGGAAACACTCAAAAGCTGGATGCCTGAGTACGCCAAAGTTATCCGAGATGGCGAACTAAAGAAAATCTCTGTTAGAGAAATTGTTCCTGGAGATATCGTCTCTCTTGGAAGAAGGTGACCGTGTTCCAGCAGATGCACGTTTGATGGAAGCTTTTGATTTATGGACAAATAACGTTCCTTTAACCGGGGAATCTGAACCACAACCGCGAGTTGCTGAAGCAGTCAAAGTAGTTGAGAAAGCATACTTGTATGCGCCCAACCTCGTTTTTATGAGCACAAGCGTGGCTAAGGGTCAGGGAAAAGCAGTTGTTTACGCTACAGGCATGGATACGCAGTTTGGCAAAATCGCAAGTTTAACTCAGACGATTAAAGAAGCAGATAGTCCATTACAGAAGGAAATAGCGTTAACTGCAAAGTACGATTTCATCATAGCAGTCGTTGTTGGCACGGTTTTCTTTGCTGTTAGTTATCTTTTCTTGAGGTGCTTCTATTCAAACAAGTTTTCTTTTCATGATTGGAGTAATGGTGTGCTTGTGTGCCTGAAGGCTTGCAGGTTACAGTTTCCAGCGCTTTAGCCATCAACGTGCTCAAGATGGTAAAGCAGAATGTTGTGGTTAAACGGTTGTCAGCCGTGCAAACTTTGGGCAGCGTCACCGTCATCTGCACTGACAAAACAGGCACCATTACCAAGGGCGAAATGACCGTTAACAAACTTTGGGTTTTCGACTATGTTGTAGACGTTTCAGGTTCAGGCTATAAACCTGAGGGCGACTTCACCGTAAACGGCCAACCACTACAAGAAGATCAAACACACTCTTTGGAAAAACTCCTTGAAATTGCCGCTCTCTGCAACGGCGCAAAACTTGACCCACCCTCTGACAAAAACAAAAATTGGAACGTCATCGGTGACCCAACCGACGGCGCCTTACTCGTTGCTACACTAAAATCAAGCGTTAACATTCAAGATGCTTTAGCAGCAAAACCGATTCTGGATGTTTTACCCTTCAGTTTTGAGCGAAAACGAATGACTACTGTTCATAAACTAAACGGCAACGTCTTAATCTACACTAAGGGTGCCCCAAGAAACATTCTTGACGTATGCAGTAAAGTGCTTGTCGACGGCAAAATTGATGGATTTAAACCAGGAAAACATGGAGTTGGATCGAATCAAGAATCCACGAATTCGCCAACGAAGGCTTACGTGTTATAGCAGTGGCTTACAAGCAAATTCCCAAAGCCGAATATAAGAAGGGTATAGAAGTTGAAAAAGACCTTATCTTTGTCGGTTTAGCTGGAATGCGTGACCCACCCCGAGCAGAAGTAAAAGAGGCAGTTGAAAAAGCAAAGCAAGCAGGAATCAAAACAGTCATAATCACTGGCGATTATGGTCCAACCGCTCAATCTATAGCTCAAGACGTCGGGATAGTCGGAAAAGACTTCGCCCAAGTCATACGTGGCGTGGACCTTGAAGATTTAAGCGACCAAGCCATAGTGGACGAAGTCAAGAAAGGCAACGTAATTTTCGCCAGGGTTTCACCAGAACAGAAACTTCGCATAGTTAAGGTTCTCAAGAAAAGCGGGGAAGTTGTTGCAGTTACTGGTGATGGAGCAAACGATGCGCCATCACTCAAGGAAGCGGACATCGGCGTTGCCATGGGTTTGTCAGGAACAGATGTTGCCCGTGAAGCCGCAGACATAGTGCTTCTCAACGACAGCTTCGCGTCGATTGTTAAAGCGGTTGAATCGGGCAGAGCCATTTATGAGAACATCCGCAAATTCATCGTTTATGTTTTCTCCCACAACTGGGCAGAATTGATTCCGTTCGTGCTCTATGCGACTTTGGGAATTCCCTTGCCGCTGCTTGTGGTTCAAGTGTTAGCCATCGACCTCGCAATAGACGTCATACCCAGTCTTGCTTTAAGTCGTGAGCCACCAGAAGCAGGCATCATGCAAGAGCCACCAAGAAGCATAAAAGAAAGATTATTTACACGCAAAGTTCTTTCCCGATCAGTATTCATCGGAGTAATCATCGCTACCGGCGCCATGATTGTGTGCCTAAACGCTTGGGCTGCAGGCGGATGGCACATTGGAATGCCTGTTCCCACAAACTGGCAATTCGGTGTAAACGGAATAACTGCTGACCCGATTTACCTCAAAGGCGTCACGATGATGTTTGCTGGTATAGTGGTTGCTCAAGCAGGAAACGTGTTGGCATGCCGAACCAGCAAACAATCCATCTTCAAAACAAGCCTCAAAACCAACAAATGGATAATCGTGGGCATTGTATCACAACTTTCAATCCTAGCCTTCCTGGTTTATGTCCCGTTGATGCAGCAGTTTTTCGGAACAGTCGCATTGGGCTTTACCGACTGGCTATTCCTGATTTCGCTGGCGTTGATAGTTGTGTTCGCTGAAGAAATTCGCAAGTTCTTCGTCAGAAGATTCGGCAAAACAACTGAAGACCTAAATAAACACGACCACACTTAAGCGTTTAATGGGCAGTTCGAATGCGGTGCGGTCAACTTATTCACAATCGGCAGTAGGCTCCTTTGATGAGCGGGTCAATTGATGCTGCATGAAAATTTTAGCGCAAATAAAATCATGAACAAACCCGAGCTTGAATTGCAAATTGAAGCTAAAGAAGAAAAAGAACTAATCTACCTAAAATCTTATATTGAAAGAACTTATTTTCTTTTTAAACATTCCATTAGCTTTCATTGGCTCAAAGATAGTGTGGAGGGCAAAATAAAAACTGAATAGAAAGATAAAATTTCAAGCGATTGGAGCCCTCCTCATCGTAGTTTTGTTTGGCATTGCGATTTTTAGCATTGTAGAAACGAATGTTGAAGGTAAACCAATCCGCGTAGCTTGCATCGGTGACAGCATAACTGAGGGAAGCGGGTACCCAAGTATGCTACACCAATTACTCGGTCCAAACTACACGGTAGCTAACTTTGGAGTCAGCGGATCAACGGTGACAACTCATTCTATCAGGCCTTACATGGATCAAGCTGCGTTTCAAGAAGCAATCGATTACCACCCCGACATCGTTGTTATAATGCTGGGAACAAATGATGCTAATAACGATATAGCTCAAAACGAGTCTAGCTTTGAAACGGATTATTCACAGCTTATCAATTCTTTTGAACAGCTTGAAGGTAGGCAATTAATTTGGGTCGTTAAGTCGCCGCCAATATTCGCCAACAACTCAAGTTACAACAACACTTACCTTGAAAACAATGTACTTCCTCAAATTGACAATGTAGCAGACCAACTGAAAGTTCCCACCGTTGACATGTACAGCGCCTTCGCCAATCACTCAGATTATTTCATGGATGGAGTTCACCCCGACGGTGAGGGCGCTTCATTGATTGCCTCCCACGTGTACGATGCAATAACGTTGCCAGATGGAGCTCCTGACACCACTCAATTCGGCGATGGATACTCCGGTTGATTTTCTTCTGCAAATTGCACGCTCAAGTTATAACTTTATTTTGATTCAAAATGCAAACCATTAATTAGTAAATCATAACTACAAGAACATAATGTTACCAGAACATACCTCACAACCTAAGAATGAGGGCATAACTCTACCAGTTGATCTAATTCGCACAGTAGCGATAATTCTGGTAATCCTACTTCACGCAGCCATCGAACCTAACCCAAACTTGAGTTTAATGTCCCCTGCAGGAATACAACTCTGGTGGACCTCCAACGTCTACGATTCCATCTCACGGACTGCTGTACCGTTGTTTATCATGTTAACTGGCGCCCTCTTGCTTACGCCAACCAAAAAAGATGAGCCGCTTAGAGTTTTCTTTAAAAAACGTTGGAACCGTATAGGCATCCCCGTTTTGTTCTGGGGCGTAATATTCTTCGCATGGGACTTTCTTGTCAAAGGTCAACCAGCAACATTGCTCTATGTCTTTCAAGGAATACTAGCAGGTCCTTATGTTCACTTTTGGTATGTATACGTTCTGATTGGTCTGTACCTAATTACGCCTCTTCTACGGATAATAGTGGCTCATGCGGAATGGAGCACCATTAAGTATTTTCTGATAATTTGGTTCGTAGGTACTGGCATACTGCCCCTTTTAACTTTGTACGCAGGCATTACCCCTCAGGTTGTTTGGTTTAGGGAAAACGTTTTCCTTTTGGTTGGTCTGCTGGGATACTTTGTTCTGGGAGCTTACATTGCAAAATTAACATTGCGCAGATCCACACTGGCTTTGATGCTGACTTTAAGTACAATTTTTACGATAGTTGGCACTTACTTCTTAATTGCATCTTTAGGAGAGCAGTACAGCCAATTTTTCCTCGATGCCTCCAGCTTCAGCGTAATAATAGCTGCAGTTTCTTTGTTCCTTATTATAGCGTCTGTTCCCAACCAAAAAATCGAAACTCTCTTTCCAAAGGGCAGACGGGTTTTACAGGTTATAAGCGAGAATACTCTGCCAATCTACTTATTCCATATAATTGTTCTTGAAACTCTCCAGAAAGGGTATTTGGGACTTAAAATAAGTGTAACAAACATTAACCCAATTATCGAAATTCCGTTAATTACCGTAGTTACCTTACTCATATGTCTTGCAATCATTGTTCCGCTCAAAAAAATACCTTACGTGAAAAGAATAATCGGCTAAATCTCAAAACAAAAAATCTTTAATCTGATTTATTTCGGCTTTTAAGTGGAATAAGGCAAATATTAAATCTTGAAAACACCGAATCTGCATAAGGAAACAAACCGTATTTGAAAACAACTAAAGAAACAACTACCCCAGCATGCACGTCGAAAGGACGCATATTTGACAATATAAATGTTAAAAATTTCTTCATCGAAAATTACCAAATCTTTGCGGTTATCGTAGGGTATCTGCTGGTTGCCTTTTCAATTGGGCCTTACTATAACGGTGATACTGCATGGGAAACTCAAGCTGTGCAGGGCGTAATAAAATATGGGTTACCCTACACGAACGGTTTCTACTTGATGGATCAGCCGCCGCTGGGCTTTTACATTCAAGCAGTCTTCGCTAAAGTATTCGGCTTGTCCCTTGGTAACGGCACGTTTTTGGTAACCCTGTTTGGGCTGGGAGCCGTCATTTTGGTTTACTTGATTGGCAAAGAAGTCTATAACAAAACAACAGGTTTTTTTGCTGCTTTACTTTTTGCGTTTAGTCCATGGCAACTGATTTTGTCGAGGACTTTTTTGATTGATGTTCAATGCTTATTCTTTAGTCTTCTAAGCTTGTTCGTGGGAATAGTGGCAATTAAGAAGGGGTCGTTTAAACTAATTGTCGCTTGCGGCTTCATTTTCGCCGCAGCTTTCAGCACAAAACTTTACGCTGCTTTCATGTTAATTCCGCTCTTAGTCTATTTTCTTTATCGGGGTCCCAAAAGACCCAAACAGATGATACTCTGGGTTGTGGGGTTTGCGCTTCCAGGCTTATTCTTTTCTTACTTGTGGTATCAAACCATTACAGGATTGGGCTTACTTTCCATGTTTGGCCATACCGACTTTAACGTGAGCAACCCCGCCGGTTTTATGCCAACTTACTTCTTTGCCACCAACTTTTTGATTAGCTATGGGTTAGGCTGGTTTTTCATCGACGCAATTGTCCTCTCTCTACTGGTTTATTTGGTTCAAAGAAATCTTTCACGCAATTTTCTTGTTTTCGACATGATTTGCGTAGCTGTAATGGTATGCGCGTTAAGCATAAACACCATTTTAGGAGTAGCGTTAAACCTTAAAGCACCCTACCTTGACGCAGTCAAATATGATTTTCAAACGCTCCCGTTCTTCAGTCTTTTAGCTGCCTCCTTGATAAGCAAAAGTCTCCTAATGTTCAATTCTGCTAAAACAAAGCTGAAGGTAAGCAAAATATTGCTCTATGCGGTTGCTGTGGCAGGGTTTTTTCTTGTGATAGCATCAATTTTCTACAACATGCGTTTTGTTAACTTGTTTTCCAGTGCAAACTATCTAATTTTCAGGGTTGAACCAACTGTAAATGTTGGTTATTCACTTTTTAAATCTGCCCCCACAAGCGGAAATCCCCTTCAGACAAGCATTCAGTTTTTTGGGTTCGCAATTGCCATTTCAGGGTTGTTCTGGATAAGCAGGCACAAAGTTAGTTCAATCTTCAAAGTTCTTCGTAAGAACTAAAAATTGTAAGTTATTTGGTGTTATCGGCCAAAATAAATTTTGATTTCACGATGACAGTTTGAACTCTAAAAAAAGTCTTATTTACTTGAGGGAACATACAGAAAAGCGATGCATCATGGAAAACAACGCTGAAACAAAAATTAAGCAAGATCTTCTTGCTGAAATCCAGAATTTAGAGCACAATTACGAAATTATAGCGAATTTTACAGCGGGAATAGAATATGACGTTTCAGTCATCGGCTCCAGCATACAATCATTCAAAGATAGTTTAAGCCGAGCCAGCGCTTTCGTTCTTGCCCTATACAACCTAAAGGGCAAACGGGTGAATATTCCATGGGATCCCCTCTTCACAAGTTTAGACTATGCTTTAGCAACCTTGACGACGGCTCCAAAGAAAGCCCCCGTCCAAGCAATCCTATCCATGTCTGAAGCACAAATGCAACAAGTCATGTCTTACTTCGAAGCGCTAAAAGAATCACTCAAATAACCTGAGCAGCAAGGTAACGCTCAATCAGAGCAGAATTAGGAATTGCAGTTATGCTTGTAGCTTTGGCAGTTTTTTTAGTCGGTTGGCCGATTTTAGGTATAAAATAATTAAAGAGCGTCGACTGGATGAAGAGTTAAGTATAACGGCCCAAAACATTTGGTGAAGACAAATGGCTTACTTGCGCAACGAAAAAGATACCGTCGAAGTGGACTATTCACTGGAAAAGATTTGGACAGCAATTCCTGAAGCCGTCAAAGCTTTGGAATGGACAATCGAAGAAAAAGATGATTCATCTCACAAGATGAAAGTGAAAACAAAGGGCGGCTTCATGGCTTACGGATCAAGCATGGATGTTGAAGTGAAATCAGTGGATGAAAACACCACTCGCATATTACTAAATGCTGAAACTCCAGTTACAACTATAACCTCGATTATCGATTTTGGCCGAACCCGAGATCGCATGGGACAATTCATAGAAATATTGGCTAGGGTAATGGAAAAAAAGAGTTCCAAAACCACCTGATTAAACAAAATTAATCTATCCATCAAGGGCTTAACGGTCGTCATATTCTACTTAACCATGGTTACGTCTGTTACTTCTTTCCCAAACAGTTTGCAAAATTCTTCGGAATCTCGCAGTTCGGAAAAACGAACATCGCCATTATCAGCGGTGCCATCTTGGTATCAATTATTCTACCGTTTATTTGGTTGTGGAGAAAGAAATGGCAGACTTCAAAACGGCTCGATTTTGCTTAGCGCTTTTGGATTGCAGCATCGCGGTACATCAGCATCGCCATCACAAAATACAGAATGAACGCTATAATGAACCCCGTTGCCATCTGAAAAGAGATTGGGTCTTGACTGAAATTGACCGCTGCAAAACGCAGACCACTGACAAAAGCGAATAGCACACCAATAAAACTTACAATTGAAAGAGCCTTGTAAACGTTGCTTTTGTGGATGACAAGAGCCAAATTAAATATTCCAACGGCAATTATCGCTATGTCCACAAAAAAGTGGCTAGTTAAAGCCAAGTCGCCTCCAGACACTATGTAGTTAAGAGCGTTGGTGTACGCAGTGTTGTCCTGCGGGAAAGTGGTCATCGGAATCATGATCAAAAGGTTTTGGGCCATACCCAAGAAAAACTGAATTGTAAACAAAACAAACAACACTAACAACGATGTTGAGAGAGCGCTGCGCTCCATTTTAACTACCAAAACGAGTCCTCCCTAGAAGAAATAGCAGAAAAGCTATTTGACTGCTTCGGTCAAGCTAATCTGTAAGGCGGCGATTGAATGAGCAAAAAACCACCAACAATCATTTACAAAGGTAGAAACTTAGGCATTGTTATCTTAACAGTAGCTCAACTAATTATCGGCGTTATCCACGTTTTCTTCGGTTTTCTGCTGCTCGCGTTTGAAAACCTATTATTCATCCAAGCTACGATAATTTATGATTTTTACACAATTACATTTAGCGTGTTAACCATAGTTTTTGCCGTATTCATTTGGAAAGGAAAAAAGTTGGGGTGGGTTGGCACGGTCGCCGTTTCATTATTTGTCATTGTAGCAGATTCTTTGACGCTTCTGAATTTGCCTAGCATTCCTGGGATTCCGAAGTTTGCAGGGTTTGGAGAGATTACATACAGCGTTTTGGTTGTGGGTTACTTGCTTCAGACTAGTGTTAGAAGAAAATATTCTATTTCAAGCCAAAATGAAAAATCAAAAAACTAAACCACCTTTTATCTGAGGGTAGCATTGTTGGGGTAACCGCCGTGGCTTTCCCAGTAGCCCAGGTAATTGGGGTTGTCGGTGAGTTCAATTCCAGTTATCCATTTTATCCATTTGTAGCCGTATTCGTTGTCAGCAACAAGTTGGAAGGGGAAACCGCGTTCAGGCGGAATAGTCAGCCCGTTCATTTTGTAAGCGATTATGATATGGTTGTTTGTGATGTAGTCGAGGGGCAGCTCGGTGGAATACCCGTCAGAGGCATAAAAGATTACGCCAACTGCACTGGAGTTAACGCCAGCTTCCTTAATTAAATCGGTTACAAGGAAGCCTTCCCAGAGAATCGTAGCATTCCAACCTTCCACGCAGTAGAGCGTGTCCACTTTTTGGTATTTCTGGAAACCATTAATTACCTGGTCATAAGTGTATTCAACGGTCTTGTTTACTAATCCCGATATCGTCAAGCGATAGTCTGAATTGTTAAGATATTGTGTACCTTTGATGGCGTTTTCTTTGACGTCAGCTATCGATGCGAGGTTTTGTCCTTGGTAGTTGCGGATTTCTCCTGGATACAACATCTTAGGTTGGCTTTCAATGAAGTAGTAGATTCCTACGAAAACAAGAACCAAGAGCATTATGGTTATTGAAACAGCGATTAATTTTCGGTAAAAACTTCTTCTCTCCATCCCTAACAACCTTAAAAATTGACATTATTGCAAAATTCACTAGAAACAAATACACATGGTACCTAAAAACCCAGTGCTCTGAAAACCAAATTAAACCTTCGTCTTTTCAAAGTTGAATTTTTAGTTAAGCAGCCTTTTCCCGAATAGTCACCAAGTAAGAAGGCAAACTTTCGATGCAGCTAATTTCTCGACCAACCAACCCCCGCAATTCACGCCAAAAACCCAAGTCTGACTTAATATTTGCTCGCTCCAAATCCTGCTGCAACCGCTGAATACCTTCTTTGCCCCGTCTATCAAAATCCAAAAGAAGAATAACTTCCTCAGCTTCCAAGCGTTCTATTTCTTGGAAAGCCTCATGGAAAGATTTACCGCCTGTTTTCACAGTTAAGATTGCGCCGCTTACTCCCAAGTCTTGGAGTGCCTGCACATCTTTCTTTCCTTCGACAACGATGAGGTTACCTTTTTCAGATTCCTCAATTAACTTGGTTAAGACCTGCTCGATTTTTTCAAGTTTATCCTTAAGATGCGTAGACAAGCTTTTACCTAGTTATTTTAGCTTGGCGAATGTTCTCTAAGCAGTCTTTGGCTTCAAGGTTGTTTTTGAAGTAGTGTCTGACTGGTTCAAGGATGTCTGCGAGTTGGGTTGCTACGCCGTTTTTAAGGTCCATAGGGTGTAGTTTGCCCTCTGAATAGGCGCATTCAAGCTCTTGGAAACTTTGGAAGTCAATGTTTCCGCCGAATTTAGCCGGGCGCTCAATGGTGAAGACTGGTTTTTCACGGAAAACAATATACTTGCAAATATCCATAATGGGATTGAATTTCACAGTTCGTTCCGGACAGAACGCTTTACTCATCTTTTGCTTGATTTCTTCGGGTGTATCGTAGATGAAGATACAGGTTTCCGGTTTGCTTTTAGACATTTTTGCGGAGGCAACTGCTTCTCTTTCTTGCCCCTCGGGAATTGGCCAAATTCCAGGTTTCGCCAATCCCTGCAGTAGATGGTGGTGGACGCAGACGGGTTTCCAGCAGCCGATTTTTTCGCCTATTTCGCGGCCAACCATGTTTGCTTTGCGTTGGTCCATGCCTAACTGGCAGATTTTGACTTTCATTTGGAAAATGTCCGCTACCTGCATGGGCGTGTATAGGTAGTCGGAGACGTAGTGGGCTTCGCCTTCTTTTCTCCCGGCAATTTCGAGAGTTCGAGTTGTGCGTGCTAAAGTGAGGTTTTTGGCGATTATGACCGTTTTAGCCCAGTAATCGATGTCCTTGTAGAGTTCATCGGAATAGATGAATTCGATTTTGTCACCTGGAACACCGAGGGCAAGCCAAGAGTGGCGGAAGAGGTCCGCGGCTTTTCGTATTAGTTCTCGGTCACCTCCGAGTTTATTGTTTAACCATGCATGCCATGTTGCCAAAAAAGCTTTGAAATGTATGCCTGCTTCGGCGAAGTCTTTCATCTTGTAAGCGCAAATAACACCCGTCCCTAAATGCGCCAAGCCAGAAGGTTCCCAGCCGTTGTAAGCGATCGGATGTTCCTCGGCTTCGAGAAGCCCGCGCAAATCCTCTGTGGTCACGACTTCTTCTGTGGGCGGTCTACAGATAAGCTCAATTTTTTTCTCTATATCCAAGACATCTCAACTCAATTGTTTATACCTAAACGATTTCTGGATAATTTAAGAGTGCCAATACTATTAATATTGAAATTTACTCTTAATTCAGTCATGTTTAGCTGATGCCTTTCTTTACTGATATCTAACTTATAGTTTTTTCTTGCTAATTTAGCGAATGGTGGGAACGTTTTTAACGTCTGATAAAATTAGTTTTCATCAAGTGATGGCGTTGAAGGCAACAAAAATGCAAGAATCAGAAAACCAATTCCTCCAATAGAAAAAAACAATGGTAAGAACATAAAACCGTTGACTGCAAACGAGTCTGACGTATTTAACAAGGAATTTTTAGCAATACTTTGCATTGAAAGAAGAATTGAATATGCAATAGACATTAGTGATAAAGCAGTAAACGCCGATAAAGTAATTTTTCTATTATCAAGATACTTTATTCTTTTTTTCAAAAGTGCTTCACTACTTTTAAGATGATGTTCAGATTCAAGAATCCGTTGAAACAAAGTATTTTGTAAATCCATAGTTGATGACAATAATTGAGCAAAAATAATACCCATAAATCCCATGAGAACGCCATTGGTTGTAATCCAGATTTGAAGAAGATTATCTGCACTTGTTGCTGGAACATAATCAGGAAACAATTTAATGATTGTAATAACTGCAAGTACAATGAGGAATAAGACAAGAACAATCAGACCGTATAATCCTAGCCATTTTAAGATTTCTTTTTTTGTTATTCGAGTTTGCGTTTTTTGTTAATGTTAACTTTCTTATCTTCCATGATAGGCTATTTCAAGCAAACCTGTTTTAAGGTTTTGGACTAAAAAATAAGGGTAATCGTCCTTGAATTTCTTCTGTTTCTTTAGCATTTCCTTCTTGCCCCACAATTAGGGCAGAAAACAGATGTTTGAGGCATCAACCCGCTACAGTAAGCGCAAGGTATCAAAACAACTTCACGAACAACTTCTTTAACTTGCACCTCTCTAACTTGTGCAGTCGATACTGAGGGTTTTGTTATGAAAATTTCGCCGCTACCCTCAGCTTTTATTGCGTCTCGTATTTGTTTTATTTTCACCCAGGCATCCAACAACCATTGCACATTTTGGTGAATGCTGTGGTAGGTTTCTCTTCCAACTGATGGCAATTTGTAAACAAAGGGAAATTCTTTATCAAATCCAGCATCTACATGAAGTGAATCAAGAACCTGCAAAGTAGCATTGAAAAGAATTGCTGTATCTTTTTCTATTCTTTCTATACAGCTTATCTTAACCCAAATTTTTTCAATATCAACCTCTACGTCGGACTTGACTCTTACATCCCCTTTTATTTCTGTTCCGAGAGTTAGGTCATTTTCATATACTGATACTTCGAAACCTTTTGAAAAGTCATGTTTATAGAAGTTTAATCCACGTCTTTTGATGCTACTCATCTTATTGTCCCTTTAAGCATTATCTCTTTCAATTAAGTTAAGTTTTTAGGGGTGTGCAGAATTTAAGCTGCTTCCCAATTATGTTCTAGTATGGAAGCCTGTGAAGTTGTCAGGCTTTTCGTCAACAAAGCAATCGTTTCTGCAGAACCCAAAAGACGCGGAAATCCAGGCTACGGACGCCTCAGAGCACTCAGAGTTCTGGTTTATGCTAGGTTGAAAGGATTAGAGAACGATACGCGTGTAATTGAACATCTAAAGAAGCATACGGACGCTGCTAGAACACTTGGCTTATGCAAAGTACCAAACAGAACTACCGTTGGAAGATGGTGGAGACGCTACTTTGACCTTCTTGAAGAGACATTTGAAAAGATAGCAGACATACTTCAACTTGTGGCACCGACCACCTTCTTAATTGTTGATTCAACACCTCTTGTTGATCTCTACGATATGGAAGCGGGCTGGGGTCACACGAGCCGTGGAAAATTCAGAGGTTTCAAGCTTCATGCAGCAGTAAATCAGCTGGGGTTGCCGTTGAGAGCAGTTGTTACGCCTGGTAACCGTTATGACTCGCCTTTTCTTCCCGGTCTCATTGAGGATTTGGAGGCAGACTATGTTTTGGCCGATGCGGGTTATGACTCAAAAACAAACAAAAGAGCAGCTAAGGGCATTGAAGCTGAGCCAGTTATTGCTGCTAATCCTAGAAGGGGAAAACGCAAAAGAATCAAACATGCTAGACTCTTGGAGACTAAGCGTTATGTGGTTGAGCAGTTTAATGGGCATCTTAAAGCTAACGTTTTGAGGAATTGCTGGGTGAGGCCTAAGGGTTTGGTGAAGAAGGCGGCTATGGTGATGGCTGGCTTGATTAGTTATGATGCTGAAGCAATACGATCGCTTATTGTTGGCGAGCAAAGTCTAAAAACGGTAAGCAAGTACTGGGCTTGACCCAATAACAAATGATCATGGAGCCCTCAAAGACACCAAATCAATGGTATTTACGGGTACGATCCCAGACTTGCTCAAAGATATCTTACCTATCGGAACTATAAAAAATGAATTGCGCACACTTCTAAAATGTTTAATAGGATCTTTCTCGTAACAAATTCGAGCTTTTACTATTTTTCCTCCCCGACCTCTCTCACCATGAAAAACTCTCATTTCAACTAGGCCTCGTCCTTCAAGCTCTAACAATGTTCGTCCTTTTCGTCGATTGGCTCCATAAACACTGAATTTGGAAATTTTTGCGCCCTTTATTATTTCTGTAAGGGTTCGCCAACCTGATTTTTCAGAGGAAAATTTCCTGTGCAT
>CAWEJP010000007.1:0-140304 GCA_963809455.1 Candidatus Bathyarchaeota archaeon
TAATCCATAATGGAAAATAGGCAATACTCTTTCATGCAGGTGAGAATCAAAATAAATTAGCACATTTCGGCACATAATCAGGTCTACATTGGAGAAGGGCGGATCGGTTGTTATGTCCTGTTTCGCAAAAATGCACATATCACGAATGGATTTTGCTATTCGGCAGTGCCCATTGTCAGAAGTGAAAAAACGTTTTAACCTAATTCCGGAGACCTTATCATCTATGCTTTTGGGATATGTTCCTTGACGAGCTTTCTCAATATTCTTTTCATTTCGGAATTCCAGCCCCGGCTCGAAAAATTTGAACTCGCATAGCGGTTATGGCTTTTTCTTCTAGGAAATTCTTGAATTGCTATGGCTAAGGAATAAACTTCTTCGCCCGTTGAACAGCCTGGAACCCAAACTCGTACCGATTCGTCGGGAGTCCTGTTCTGGACAAGGAGTGGAAAAACTTTTTCTTTCAAAGCCGCGAAAGTGTCTGGCTCTTGAAGAAGCTTGTTACGCCGATCAACATGTCATCGAACAATGCTTGCCTCTCACTTGGCTGTGCACGCAAGTACTCGACGTATTCTTTCATGTTTTCGGTCTTGTTGATGACCATTCGACGTGTGATTCGTCGATTTACGGTTGTTTCTCTATAATGAGTAAAATCAACGCCGAAAGAAGTTTTGAGCATCGTAATGATTTTTTTAAAGTCAGTCTCGACTTTCTCTTGCTCGGTCTTCTTCGTTTTACAATGAATGAGTTGCGGGGATTTAGCGATTCTTACTAGCTCTTTTGCTATCTGTTCTGGCGAAAGAATAAAATCAGGGGCTTCGGCCGCTATGGCGTTCTTTGGCATATCCGGATATTGCGCTGTATCTGGATCTTGAGCAAAGGTTATTCCGCCTTCAGCTCTGATTGCTTTGAGCCCTTCGGTTCCGTCATTGCTCGTTCCTGAGAGCACTACTCCGATTGCCTGTGTTTTTTTCTCTGTAGCTAATGATACCAGAAAGTCATTTATGGGTTTGGAAGGCAGGCTCTTGGGAAGAAGTTTTACTCGCCCGTTTTTAATGTCAGGGTTGCTCCGGGAGAAATAACGTAAACGTGATCTTTTTCTACCTTCGTTTCGTCTGTGGCTTGTTGGACCTTCATTTTGGTTGATCTTGAAAGAATTTCGGGCAGCATACTTTCTTGACCAGTGGCCAAATGTTGGATAACCACGAAAGACAAACCTGTTTGGGCTGGGTAAATTTTCCAGCAATTTCGTTATCGGTTCTAATCCGCCTGCAGAAGCACCAATTCCAACAATAGGAAACTCATTTCCAATTTTGGTCTCAGAAGGGTTTTGCTGGTTCAAACTGTTCTTTTTGGTGTCCACCTACAAGCCTCACAGACAATAAAGCGATATAATTTCTTAACCAAAATTATTTGCGCGTAATAATTTAAACATAGTTGGTATCGGATTGAAAATGACTATCTGCTACTTTTGCATGAACAACGGTATAAATTAACCCAAATACGAATATTCTCCTTGCGTGTTATTTAAAAGTCTAATTTAGGTCTTCTTCGACTTCTCTTTTAGCTCTTGCTCCAAGCTTCAATAGCAAAATTCGTTAATGCCCAATGCCAGCCTCTCTGCTCAGCAACTTGTTGCCCAAATTCCTTTTCTATGCGTTTGTTCATTCGCAGGATCCGACGACTAACTTGGTGACGCGTAACTTTGAACTTCACAAGCTTTACGGCTAAATCCTTCGGCAACAAACCAAGTGAGCCTGCCTCAAAGAGCAAGCGCAGAATTTCCCGGTCAACCTCGTCTTCGCAAGCCACACGTTCAATGAGTGACTGCTCAAAATTAAAAGAACCCTTCAGCCCCGCAAAGATAGTGCGGAGCATAAGCTTAACCTCTTCAACCTCTGCTAAGGTTTGCTTGAGGAGTTGCTGATTGTACTTTAAACGACCTATTTTATCGCTTTGGCTTCGCTTCTTTTTGGTGTTTTGAACAGGTTTTTCGGTTGTTTCCATATCAGAGTGCACACTCCAAGAATTCTCCAACATCAATACAGGGCAAAATTGACAGTGGGTAATCAGGACCAACCAGTGATAGAAAAGTGACTTGTGAAAAGCATGGACTTTTCCCATGCTCTAAGTGTTGCGCTGAAATACCTTTTGAACAACTTTTCACAGACATTAAACACCGCTCCCATCTAATTCAGCCAGATAACTATTGATTGTAGAATACCGTTTCATGTTCCAGGCGTCATTTAGTGAAGCTGCCTTTATGACGCGCTTGCAGGCTTTTCCTCTAAGCGAACTAATTTCTTGCCTTAACGCTAAACTAAGCAATGTATTGTTTGCCTCCAGGACTTGTCGGTAACTCTTGATTAGTTTGAAAATCTGTAAGCTTGCCCAATGCTTCGGCAACCTTAGCTATACTGTAACCCATCTTCTCCAGCTTTTCGAGGCTGCTGGAAATCTTTGCCAAGTCAGTTAGGACATTGTCTACTTGTCCCTCTAACTTTTTCACCCGCTCGGGCATTAGCAAATACTCAACTGCAGCATCTCGCCCCACATGATCGAGTTCGCCTTCATCTTCTCCTGGACTATCATCTATTACTCGTTTTGGAGTACTCACCGTAAAATAGCGATTCAGAAGATTTGCTACGGGATCATCTACGCCGAGTTCATGGCGCTTGTTAATCTGGCCGTCACCCAAAACGCAACCGTACTTACTCATTAAACCCTTAGCGACTCGATCAGCCAAATTCTTAGCCAAAGTCACCAACTCCCCAGGACTACGACCATAAAGCGTCTCAACATGAACAATCCAAGAAGTCGTCGTATGCCGAACCTTCACGCCCTGCTCTAACCCCAGAAGGGCAGTCCAATTCACCATTTCAATCCTCCGAAAATCAGCAGCGGGATAAACACCTTCACGTAAAACGGGAAACTTGAAGAAGCAACGATGTAGCCGAAATACTCCGCTGCTAAATAGCACTCCCTCACATGATATGAGAAAGTTTTGACCTTGCTCTGTTAGCTCGTAGTCTACAAAGTTGCTGCGCTTTAACCTGCGAATTAACCCTGCCTTCTCAAGCTTTTTCACGTAGTAGGCTACATGTTGTTTTTTCCATCCACGGGCACGTCCAATCTTGGCAGGATACATTTTAACCTCAATGCCTTTGAGGATAGGTAGAACGCGAGTGCGAACGGTACAGAAGTCAAATTTGACTTTTGACTTTGAAGGCGAAATATTTTGACTTCTATCTTCAAGTTTGCTCTGCAAAAAATCAAGTCTCCGCCCAGTTGGATACGGCATTATTTATTTTCGCTTTCATTTCTTCCTCGAAAGCGTCAATAGAAAACGTTAGGTCATCTAACGCACTGCAAAGTTTCCTTTTTTCTTCCCAAAGCAATCGGTTTTCTTTTTCTATAACCGCAATTCTTTCTTCATAAGTCAGTAGGATGCGCTGAATTTCTTGTAAGACATCAGATTTAATTCTCTCTCTTATTGAATTATCGCCGTTTTGAATCGTTGTTATCTGCCTCCAAAACGCCTACGTTCAAGAGCTCCCCGCCCCGGACAAGAACCGCCACCATGCGTGCAATGCCGATTAGAAAAACTGTACCGCTTACACGAAATATCAGTTCCGTTTGCGAACTGCAACTTCGCAAATTTGCAAAAATACAAATCTTTAGAGCAGGTGTCGATTATTGCGCAGTCTTTTGATGATGGATTACTTAGGCAGGGATAGTATCCGAGTAGACATGGAGGCTTAAACGAATCAGCGGCGAAGCTCATTAGGTTCCGCCTCCGCTGGGCTGAAACTTAGAGCACGCACCGCTTGAAGCTAGCTGATTAATTGATTTCTTACCCTTCAAGATAGGCTCCGCGCAACGACCACACCAAAAAACGCAATCTATACACTTGAAAACTTTAGCATCTAAAGAATTATTAGATGACGATAAAAAAAGAAAAACGGTATATTGTCGCACTAAAGTGAGCGCCGAGGATGGGATTCGAACCCATGCGGACTCGAGAGTCCACGGGCTCTCAAGGCCCGCGCGTTAACCACTCTGCCACCTCGGCACTATAAGTCAACAGTTCTAGTTCACTGTGTCTTAAATGTTTACCGAAACTCAAACAAACGGTTCATTGGGAAAAAGTACTTAACCCGCAAACATAACCGTTGATTGCATGACAGCAGACCTAACCGTGCATATTCCGAGCAACATTTTAGACGCCGTTTATGCGGGCGCCAAAGAACTCTATCCGCGCGAAAGCTTTCTGCTATTGCGAGGCAAAAAAAAGAAAGGTGTCATTAGCATCACCGACTTGGTTTTAGCGCCGTTTGCCGCTCACGAAGAAGACGCTGTCCACTTTAACCCCTACATGTTTGCTGGCGACTACTCCTTAGTTGGAACAATCCACTCTCATCCATCAGGCAACATTTCGCCAAGCCATGTAGACTTGAACTATTTCTTTGGTCGTGTCCTGATTATTGTGGGTCCTCCCTTCGAGGGAAAAGGTTGTATTGCAGCGTATGATTCAAACGGAGATAGAGTACCAATAGAAATAACAGATCCAATAGAATGCAAAGATGAAGATTTTTACTAAAAAGAATCCTGAGATTTTATTGCGAACATTTGATATTCCGCTATGAAGTCTAAGGCGAATTTATCAGCTCCACTCTCAGTGCCCTTATGCATCCTATCAACAGATTTGCTTCGTAAGTGGTGATAGAATTCGTGGAGAATGACGAAGGGGTTAAGCAGCACGTCGCTGTTTAAAACGGAGATAGTCTGGTTTTTCGATGTATAACAGCCAAATGCCGTTATCTTGTGTCCTTTCGGTAACCCTACTTTGAGGGCAGGAACCTTTACTTTGTGGTTTTTCGCAAGCAACTCAAGAGCTTCTTCAGGTTTCCCACTGATGATGAGCCAAACCACAAGGGGCTTAAAGTTATCCTGCGCCATACCAAATCACACCTACAAGGGTTTGCCACTTAATTAAATGGTTTATTGGCCGTAGGTTCCTCGCCTAATCTTCTCCGCCAACAGATGAACGAATTCAATCGGCCAAACATCGTCGCAAACGTCGTCAGTTAAAATTTTTCGTTGATGATACATGGGTATAAAATCGTTTTTCAACAGAAGAATAAGCAAGAACTTATGCCCATATGTCCGCTTGAAGAGCGCATATTTGCGAGCTTGTTTTTTAGTCATTTCAAAATGGGGTTCAAGAACAATCTTCCGCCCATTAACCGTCTTTTCTAAGATAAAGTCAGGAGTGTAGACCTCATCAGGCAAAGGAAAACTGATGGTTTCATACCCGTAAGGAATGTGCAATCTCAAAAGGGTCAGAGCAGTTTTTTTCTCCCATCCGCTCTTATAACGACTCATCTTTTGATAATACGCTTGAGATTGACCCGTGATTTTTTGCATGCGATCCAGAAAGTCGAGGGCGGTTTTGAGGGTATAGCGGTTGAGCGTTTTTTGTTTAAGCCAACGCCCCAACAAAAAAAATGGGTAATCAACCTTCGCAGGATCCTTTGGGAATAGGCGTTTAGCAAAATCAGTTAATTTCTGACGGGCATCTGCAGCTGTTTGTTCATCGCGCCAAAGGGATGGCAACGCAGAATTTATCACGCCAAGACTTGCAGCGACGTTGGCGTTCTCCTTTGTTAGAGGCACATAAAGGTCTTCAGGAAGGAGGTGGTCGTAGATTTGCAGGTCAGGCTGGGGTCGCACCATCCACCGCAAATAAATCCAAGCTCGGTCCTTATGCGGTCCACTAAGCGCAGTCACGTTTCTTGCCATGTCTTCTATGAAGTCTTTGGGTTTAGTGAATTTTTGAGCGTATTTTAGCATATTCCTTTCTGCTTTTTCCCTAACGAATAAGTTGATTTGAGCTAAAATTTCTGAAGCGGCCTTTTTGTTGGGTCCAAGGTCATGGTAGAAGTCGGCTTTTACGATTTCTTCTTCGAATAAATGTGCTTTTTTTATTTCGAAGAAATTGCTCCCAAAAGCTTCATGCAAATACACCATAAGCATCCGCGCGTTTTCAGGGTAACCAACAACGGTATCATCAAGAATTGAGGCAGCAAGCAAAAAATAGTGGGCTACAATTTTTCTATCTTCATATTTTTCTGAGTATGGGTTAAAGAGTAAGCGTGGGCTCATACGACGGTCCCATTGAACATCAACGACGTTGGAGTTTTTGTTTATGAATTCGACTAGTAAAGAGAGCACTTCGTCGTTGTTAGCCATAGCCTCTTACCCAATCAGACATAATATGTGTAGGGTGCCTTAAAACTGCTGTTATAGCAAACAGCCTTTGGGAAATAGTTTAATATAAGCTGGAAAATCAAGTATTGCAATCAATCCAAGACGAAGTGCCTATATAGTAAGGGCGCATAGGAAAAGATGCAAATGTGTGGACCGGTCGTCTAGCCTGGTTAGGACATCTGCTTGACGTGCAGAAGGTCGCCGGTCCGAATCCGGCCCGGTCCACCACAAACTCCATTCTCTATTCACACCTTCTGGTGGAGATTTGTTGATTGTTAGTTCAGAAATTAATTGTTTAAGTGATTTTCAAATGTTCTAAAGAGGTTGAAGCCTAACGCCTTGAATTTTATCGACTATTCCTCTATCTATGTGCAAGCGTATATCTAAAATGAAAACTTAAAAAAAGGGGGTCAAACCTTTAAAATTGACTACTACTGTGCAATGCCCGTTTTTAAAATTAATGTACTTGTTGAACAAATTTTCGATTTTGCTTGAGGGACCCAAAATTGTTTGAGGAAACTAATTTTTGTCGATACTTTATTCCTTTCTTTAACAAATCCAAAGCTTCGGCATCGGTAATTCCAAAAGGAAGAAAATCCTTGTGAAAGCGATCAAAGTGCAATCTTACCTTGACTATGGCATCTTTCTCGTCATCGAAAGTACCAAAACTATAACCGCAAGGGCATTGTCCACTTAATTTCTTTTTCAAAGAGGTTCACTTTACTAAGATTGTTAAAGATATTATTGTTAAAATAGCATATTAACTTCCGT
The DNA here is from genome assembly GCA_963809455.1 of Candidatus Bathyarchaeota archaeon. Lineage (GTDB taxonomy): Archaea > Thermoproteota > Bathyarchaeia > Bathyarchaeales > Bathycorpusculaceae > Bathycorpusculum. The sequence continues at coordinate 7,039 of CAWEJP010000007.1, forward strand.
GATTGGAACCCCACAGTCACAAATAGCGTTTTCAAATCTGATGACTGGAAAAAACGTGTATTCAACTTTATTTCTTCACAAAAATGATGTTGAGCAGACACAACAAACATTAAGGTCGGAAAGGTAAATATTCAAAGAGGCAAAGCAGCAACTTAAAGCCTCAACCAGAAACTACCCCTATTCGCTTCGTCGCTAAGACTCCAGTCGCTTTAATCTTGAGAAATCCTTAACTCTCCTGAATTGCTAAAAGGGAATTTTTGGTTATTTTAACATTAGAGAAAAGTGAGCTTATTCAAAATGGTTCAAAAACTCGTTCTCGATAATAACGCAAAGCGCATCGGGTATTTTAGCACTTACCCTCCAAGAGAATGCGGCATCGCAAACTTCACAAAAGACTTGATTGATGGTATAAGTGACTTATCTGGCTTTAAGTGTTCTATAATTGCTATTAACGAAAAAGGCGCACTTTACGATTATGATAGACGCGTCAAGTGGAACATAGATCGAGATGATGCCGAAGACTACGTGAAGGCAGCCGAATACGTTAATGCTTCAAATATCCAGCTACTAGTTGTTCAACATGAGTTTGGCCTCTATGGAGGCGATTATGGCGAACACATTAAACTCTTCTTAGACAAAGTCAAAAAACCAGTAATCACAACCCTTCACACGGTGCAGCCTAATTTTGACAAAAAAGCGATTGAAGTCTTAAAATACATAGTTGAAAGAAGCGAAGCAATTATTGTAATCGCCCACGCCGCAATCGACATGCTAAAACGCCAAGGAATACCCTACAAGAAATGCGTTGTTATTCCACATGGTTGCCCAAGCATTGACTGCACAAACAACAAATCAATCAAGGAATCACTTGGTCTAGAGGATCGCCTGGTTGCATCCACTTTCGGCCTAATAAGCAGCGGCAAAGGAATTGAATACGCTATTCAAGCTCTCCCCGAGGTTATTAAAAAAGAACCACGAATAATTTATCTCATCATCGGAGAAACTCACCCTGAAGTTAGAAAACATGAGGGCGAAAAATACCGAAATGAATTAACGAGGCTTGTTAGTGAACTCGGATTGGAAGAACACGTCAGATTCACAAACAGATTCATTACCAAACGTGAACTAATCAAGTTTCTTCAAGCAACCGACATTTACGTAACTCCTTATATTTCTCCTAACCAAATCAGCAGTGGCACCCTTATCTATGCCCTTGGTGCTGGAAAAGCAGTTGTGTCTACTCCATATTACCATGCCATAGAGGTTTTGTCTAACGATAGAGGGATATTGTGCAAATTTGAGGATTCGGCTTCGGTTGCTGAAGGCATAAACAGACTTTTAGACGAGAACTTCCGCAGCGAGGTTCAAAGAAAAGCTTACAAATATAGTCGACGCTTCCTCTGGAAAAACGTAGCGAAAAAATACCTAAATCTCATTAATACAATAACTGAGAAGAACGAGTGAGCTCAAGTTGCCAACTTTTCCAATAAACCTAGATTTTGTAAGAACAATGACTGATGATGTGGGAATGCTCCAGCATTCGAAATATGCAACACCTAACAAAAAAGAAGGATACACAACAGATGACAACGCAAGAGCTCTTATTGCAACTACAAATTACTTCATGTTGTTTAACGATCCAAATGTTAAGAAACTGATTGACACTTACCTTTGCCTATTGCTCTACTTGCAGAGATCAGACGGTAAAATGCACAACTACCTAAGTTATGATCGTCAGCTTCTGGATGAAATAGGATCTGAGGATTGTATGGGCCGAACACTCTGGGCATGTGGATACTGCTTGAACTCAAAATTGCCTGAAGAAACAAAACATCTCTCCAAAGAGGTTTTTGACAAACTTTTTTGCTGGACTTCCAAGCTTCACATCACCAAGAGCAAAAGCTTACTCAATTATGGGATTGTTTCATTATCAGAAGGCCCATCCAGAGGACCAAAATGTCAAATTAAATATCATATCACTCGCTGATCAATTAACGGAACAATTTAGACTGGCATCTTCACAGGGATGGGATTGGTTTGAATCCATTCTTACATATTCCAATGCCCGATTACCACATTCGCTTTTCTTAGCCTACGAAGCCACGGGAGAAGATAGGTTCCTACAAGTAGCCTCAAAATCCATGAAATTTCTAATAAATACCCAAACAATAAACGGAGTTTTCGTTCCTATAGGAAATCGTGGTTGGTATAAAAAAGGATCTGAGCGGGCAATCTACGACCAACAATCTGTTGAAGCAGCATGCACAACAGAAGCCGCAATTGCTGCTTTTAGAAACACCAACGAAAAAAGCTACCTCCTAGCAGCTCACGAAGCCTTTGAATGGTTCTTCGGCGGGAACTTGCAAGGTCTAACTTTGTACGATCAAGAAAACGGGAGCTGCTGCGATGGAATAACACCTGAAGGATTAAATCAAAACAAAGGTGCCGAAGCAACCATATCTTATCTCCAAGCTCGACTAAACCTCGAAGAGCTAAAACAACAGAAGAATCTGTTGAGAGCAACGTAATAATAGATCCAAAAGTTTGTTGACAATTCTTCAAGATAACAACAATTCTCTTTTCGTTTATTAATCCGGAATCCCAGATTAAAGATGGAGACTAGCGAATATGATGATGACCCGCGATTTAATGTTAAAAGATGTAGTTACTGCAAATGGAAACGTTCCTGCTAAAGAGGCAATTGAGCTTCTTTTCAAAAGGCACGTAGGGTCAGTAGTAATTATCAACGATTCGAATCAATGTATAGGTATCTTCACTGAACGAGACGCTATTAGGGTCGTGGCACAAAATGTGCCTTTGGATGCACCGGTTGAAAAAATCATGACTAAAAACCCCTTTACTGTTAAAGAAGATTCAATTTTTGAAGAAGCAAAGAGCATTATTACATCCTCTAAAGATTCGGCATCTCCCAGTGATTGACACAGATGGAAAACTAGTTGGGCTGATATCCGTTAGACATATATTAGATGAGCTAAGTGGACTCTAACTTCAAAACAAAAGTACAACCGGAGAAGACACAACAAATGAAACGGTACTCGCACAATCCTATACTTGAGCCTATAGGCTCACATGCTTGGGAATCAAGTTTAGTCTTCAATGCCGCAGTCTTTGCAGCTAACAACCGTGTCCACATTCTCTACAGAGCAATGGGCACTGATAATATTTCACGCATAGGATTAGCATCTTCTTCGGATGGCTATAACATAGATGAACGTTTACCCCTACCGGTTTTCAGCCCATCCAACGACACAGAAAATCAAGGTTGCGAAGACCCAAGGTTAAGTCTATTTGGCAATTCCCTAATTATGGCATACACCGCATTTGGAAACCATTTTCAACATCAAGTCTACCAAATTGCCTTAACATCCATAAACACAGAAGATTTTCTCGCAAGAAAGTGGCAATGGGGCGAAAGAATTTTGGCTTTCCCAGGAATCCACAACAAAGATGCAGTGCTGTTTCCCCAGAAGTTCGACGGCGACTATGTAATGTTTCACGGTTAGAGCCTGACCTTTGCATCGCGCGCTCCAACGACCTGCGCCGGTGGTATGGCTTAAAATACATCTTGGGTCCACGTGAGAAAAGTTGGGATTCTTGGAAAGTGGGCGCTGCAGGACCGCCCATGTTAGTAAATGAAGGTTGGCTTCTAATCTATCATGGAGTGAGTGTCGACAGGGTTTACTCCTTAGGAGTTGCCTTACTGGATAAGAATGACCCCGAGCAAGTTCTCTATCGATCCGAAGAGCCAATACTGACGCCGACTGAAGATTATGAACGCTATGGAAAAGTTCCTAACGTAGTCTTCAGTTGTGGGCAAGTTATGATGGACGGCCAACTTCTAATTTACTACGGTGGCGCTGACAGTGCATTATGCGTAGCTACTGTTGAGCTTTCTGAACTTTTACCAAAAAAGTAATGGACTGCAATCTGTGATTTCACAAACTGAATGCCACAAAAAATATGAACCTAGTGGTGAATAAATCTTGACGTAACATGCCGCCCATCCAACGGGAAATTAAAAAGATAAAACATATATTTAGAACAAATCAACATAAATATAGGTGAAATATATGATAAATTTTGAAGAAATTGTGGGTTTACAGGTTGTAACTTCAGGTGCACATATTATTGGAGAGGTAAAAGGAGTAAAAATTGACACTGCGACTTGGGAAATAAAGTATTTGAACGTGAAACTTACTGGTGAGGCAGCTGAGAATCTTGGACTGAAGAAAAGGTTCAGAAGTTCTAGTATTTGCCTTCCAATTGGTATGGTTCAAGCAGTCGCACATGTAGTGACGATTTCCAGGACAATGGAAGAGTTGGAAAGTTCTCAAGAGATTACAGAGTGCAAATAGCAAAAGATTACTATCTCAAAGGCAGGTTCTATCAAGCATACCTGCCAGCCTTTGCCCTCTAAAATCCACTTTTCCCATATTAGCAGAATCGATTGATGACACTACCAAGAACCCCTTAGTCCTTGAAATAGGTTTAAATGTTGAGAAATAAAGAATTGAAACTACTTTCTTTATTTCTTCTTTTATTTTGATTCCACAAAAAATGCAATTTGATTTTGATACGATGACTCTGGCTATTCGTTTAAGGGAAGTTCAATGTTAAACTGCGTTCCTTTTCCTAACTCGCTCTCAAATGCCACAGAACCGTTTAATGCGTCTGTTAGTTTCTTAACCACGGCTAAACCGAAACCTTGACCTCTAGGTTTGGTCGTGATCAAAGGGAGTGAAAATCTTGTCTTTTACTTCGATTGGTATGCCGCTTCCTGAATCTTTTATGCTCAAGAAAGCTTTGTTTTCTTTACGTTTAATATTTATAGATATTTTTCCACCGTTAGGCAGAGCTTGTATGGCATTAGAAATCAAATTTGTCAATATTCTTTTGATGTATATTGGATCTGTATTTAATTTTAGAGAATCATCTTCTAATGAAAGGCTAACTTGGACAGTGCTTGGAATATACGCGTTTGATAATACTTCTTGAACGATTTTTCCAACAGCAATTACTTGCAGAGTCGGTTTTGAAGGCTGGGCATAGTCTTGTAAGTCGCTTACGATTTGATTTATGTAAGAAAGATTTTCTTCAATGCCATCAATGCTTTCAATTAGGCTCTCCTTAGCTTTGCAATAAGGTAAAGAGTCAACATCATTTCTTAACAAGAATGTTTGCCCAAGTATGGCTTGAAGTGGATTTCTTATGTCATGTCCAATCATGCCTGCGGTTTGCCCAATTGCAGACAACCTTTCAGCATTCTTAAGCTGGTTAACTTGCTCTAACACAAGCTTCTCTAAATGAACCATATGCTTGTTGAGTTTTTCTTCAAGGTTTCTTTTTTCGGTGATGTCTTCAAAAATGGCAACCGACCCTATTATTTCACCCTCTGCATTTTTCAGTGGAGCTGAGGTTGAAGAAACAAGTATTCTGGAACCTTCAGGTCTTTCAATTATTGCTTCATCATTGATTATTTTTTCTCCATTTAGGGCACGGTTTGCTGGAAGGTTTTCAGGTAAACAAATTTCGCAATTCGGTTTTAGTAACTTTACAATTCTTGTTGACTGGTTGAGGACATCAAGCTCGACAGGGTTGGCACCATAAAGGTCGATGGCACGGTCGTTGGCGTATGTTATTCTTCCAGTCGGACTTTCAAGAATAATTACGCCTACTGGAACGAGTTTCAAAATTGAATATATCCCAGTTCCAGCAAATTCGCCATTAAGCTTGTTTGGCATAGTATCCCTCAAATAAAGGAGTATTTACTAAATAGGCTTGCACTATCTATTTAATTATTTTGCATTATATCGAATGGAAAAGTATGTGGTGTTGATTGGATTAAATTTTAATTTTGATTCTAAACTTAAGTTCTTATCAAAAAAATTCAGAAGCAGCTTAAGTCTCTATGTCTGAATAGTCAAAATATTCACCATTCGTAATGGTTATACTTGATGTGAAAAGAGAAAAAGAGGAACTATACGCCTTCAAAGTTGTTTAAGCATTTTCGATTTCTTGAAAATTGTTTTCGGCTGGTTATAAAGGCGTTGAAAAGCGGGTGTTTTGTTAGAGTTTTCTTTTGGCTTTGCCGACGTCTTCTTGGATTTTACCTTTAACTTTTTCGGCTTCACCTTTCATTATTTGACCAACGTTGCCAGTAGCTTTACCTGCGCCAACACGGATCTTGCCTTCTTCCTTTTTGAGTTTACCTTTAACTTCATCTTTACTCATAAAAACTCACTAAAGACGGTGCCTCCGCCATTCTATTAAACATATGTGACTGCTATCGAGCACTAACAAACAACAAGCTATTATTTTAAGGGTCAAATGGAGTATACAAACTGTACACTTGCTTTGTCAAGAACTGTTAGCATAATTGTAACTGTCGAAACCCAACAACAAACGGATATACCGTAGCCTCGCGAAGGTTTAATGTACAAAGGCGATTAGAAATGAGCAAAAATCCTACAAATCAAGATGCTTCAAATATTTTATCCAATGTGCCCGAGGAGAAGGCTTTCTTTTTTTGCACTGCAGAGGGAGTTTACTCAAAAGTTTCTGCAATCAGCCTCCAAGATTTTGCAGCCAAATTGGACAGCATAGATGAAAGCTCTATTTTGTTTCATTATCCACGAGGCGATTTTCAAGCTTGGATACGCGACACTTTAAAAGACGATGTGTTAGCAGGCAGAATGTGTTTTATTCAGCGAGAGATTTCCGGAGAACATCTTAGACAAGAACTGTTAAAGATAGTGCAAACTAGAATAAGTGAACTCAAAGCCACAAACCAAGAAGTATTTCCCCCAAGCCTATGTAATAAAGACGGCTTATGCCTATCTTAAAACTAAGGCGGGTGCGAGGCAGAAAAAAAATGAGAGCTGGAGCATTAGGATTCGGCGTTTTCCTGTTGGCTATCGGTATTGTGATTTTCTGGCTTGGCTATTCAGATTTGCAGCAGTACGGCGGTTTGTTTGGTCAAATATCGCAATCTCTTTCTGCGGATGTTCGAAATAAGGTAGCTCAAGATCAGTTTATGGCAGCTGGCGGGGAAGTCGCAGCTATAATCGGATTGGCCTTAACGATTTATGGTTTAGCGGCTAATCGAAAAAATTAGAGGTTAAGTGAACCTTTAATTGATAAGTAAATCCTTCAAAAAACGCATTGGCACAATAAACTCTAATCAGTAAAAGCCTCACAATCTACAGGAGTCAGAGGTCATATTCTTCTAAGTACACTGGGGCGGTCACTTCCCATCCGCCCTTTGAACGCAAATAGTTCTCTAAGCTCAAGATCGCTCCTTCTTCGCCATGAGTCAAGAAAACATGCTTCGGCGGAGCTTTGAAGTTGTTAAGCCAGCGCTCCAAATCATTCATGCCAGCATGCGCAGATAAACCATTAATGTTCTCGATCTTCATCAGCACGGGATATGATTGACCCAGAATACTGACGGGGGAAACGCCATCCAAGATTTGTCGCCCCAGCGTTCCAACCGCTTGGTATCCCACAAAAATAAGTGCGGATTCAGGACGAGTTATCTCTCTGACCAGATGATGCTTAATTCGTCCTCCTGTAATCATCCCAGAACCAGCCATAATGATTGTTGACCCTTTGATCAGGTTAATCGCTTTGGATCCTTCAACAGATTCGACCAGCTTCAATCCCGGAAAGTCAAAGGGTGTTTGACCATCCTTAAAGAGTTCCAGAGTTTGTTTGTCAAAATACTTCTTGCTTTGTTCAAAGACCTTCGTGATTTCGATAGCCATAGGACTATCAAGAAACGTAACAATGTAAGGAATTCTTTTTGCACGCGCCAACAAGCTAATATGGTATAAGATCTCTTGGGCTCGTTCAATAGCAAAGGTGGGGATAATGACGTTTCCGCCAGCTTTTACGGTGTCATTGATCGTCTTACTGAGTTTATCATCAATATCTTGTAGGTTATCGTGATTTCGATCTCCATACGTTGACTCCATGACCACGTAATCTGCTTGATCAAATACTGTGGGGTCGTTGAGAAGAGGCGTGTCAAACTGGCCGATATCGCCCGAGAAAATGATGTTTCGCGATCCGTTCTCTTCTTGGAAAACGATTTCAATCATGGCTGAGCCAAGGATGTGTCCGGCATCGTGGAAACAAACCCTGACTTGGTTGTTTAGCTGAAGAAACTCTTCATAGGGAACAGCTTTCAGGAGGGGAAAGCACTTTTTTGCATCTTGGACTGTATATAAAGGGGTTTCTGGATAGGGTTCCTTTTGTTCTTCGTTGTCGTTGCGGTTTTTCTTGAAGGCAGCGTCTTCTTCTTGAATTCGAGCAGAATCCAAAATCACTATTGGGAACAACTCTTTAGACGCAGCGGTCAGCAGGATATCTCCGTGAAACCCGTCTTTGACAAGCTTAGGAATAAGTCCACAGTGGTCTTGGTGAACATGGGTGAGGAGGAGATATTGGATCTGGTCTGGAGGAACAGGGAAGGCTTCCCAGTTTCTGTGAGCGTAATCTCGTTCCTGATACATTCCGCAATCGACGAGGATTTTCATTTCAGCAGTTTCCAGTAAGTAGCTTGATCCTGTGACTTGATGTGTTGCGCCTAAGAATTTTATTTTCATAATCTTCTTCCACTACATTGTTATTTCTCATTTCTACCCTATGATTTCTTCGGATTGCTGCAAAGCAGTTGAGCAATCCATCAAAATCTGAATAACTCCTATATGACATTTGGAGTACGTAACTATGATAACAAATGAAGCAATGGGGAAACCTAAAGAACTTTTTTATAATCATTTTTTCTAAAACCACTTTCGGAACCATTCATCAAACAATCGATGACACTCTTTATGCCACTCCTCTTCATTTGCTTCTTTTCGTAAGCGATCAGCCATTTTCAAATGATTAGTTATTTCTTTGGAAGCCTCAACCAAGCTAATCCTAACTATATCTAGTGGAACACAGAGGTCTTTAACGTTGATTTTTCCATCTGAACCTTTAGCTTCAACCTCTAGTCGTTTTAGTACATCTAAACCTGCAGCTTCAGCTTTTATTCGTTTTAGAAGTTCGCCTTTATTGTTGCTTTCTTCCAAGAATTGCACCTACAGAAAACGAGTTAATTTCCAATAAAAGAGTGACTGGAACCAGCAATGACAAGATATTGTTTGAATGTGCTGATTATATTGTTTTTGAACTAGTGGTTATTCCTCGTGTCCTTTTGTTTCGTGGTGCGTTGTATCTCTGTGTCTCTCCATTTCTGAGTGGGTCTTGAAGGTTTTGCCGCAGTCTGGACAAGGAATCTGGCTTGGTTCTATTCCACTAATTGGTATCTCTTGAGATGACGCCGCTCCCGACGTGTGAGGTTGCTGTGTTTCTTTTTTGCGCATGACTTACACCTTAACAATCTATTAGCGGGTTCAAACTTTCTTAAGTATATGTGACTGTATCAAGGCGGCAACAAAGTCACTCTTATTTCAAAAATCCAATCTTTGTTGGTTAGAAACAAGACTCAGGAAATCAACAAGCAGAAGACCTTGTAACTTAATTATTTTTCCAAACATCCTAAACAAACGCGATTCTTTGTTTACAAAAAAGTTGGGAAGCAGCGTCTAACGCTGCGTATACGTCTTTGGTTGCTGTTATACTCTGCGTCCGGTAAGTAGTCGGAAAAGTATTATGATGACAGCTACAACTAGCAGTAGCCATATGATGGCGCCAAGGTTGAAGATAAAAAAGCCTAGAAGCCACAGTATGACAAGAATCGCAGCAACGACGAAAAGAAAATCAAGTAGTCCCATTTCGAAAAACCTTACTTACCTTTAACTTGCCAGTCTATTTTAAGATGTGTGACTGCGTGTAAACAGTAACAGTTTGCTTTCGGCTTATTTGACTTCTTTTTTTCTTAATTGATGTTTTGTCAACATATTTTGAACAATGATTAGATTTACGCCTGTAGTTGCAGCTTCACAGTCACACATACTTAAACCAACCAATGACATGTTATAAAGTAACTCACGTTTGTGGGTGTTAAAACAAGGTAGTTTATTATGAAAAGTAAAGATTTTATGGATAAAGATGTTTTTGCTTTAGATGAAAAAATCGGCAAAATCAAAGAAATTGAAGTAGACGCTAATGAGTGGAAAGTTACTCATCTTGAGGTTGAATTGGACAAAGCTGTGGCTGAGTCAGTGCTCGGAGCTAAGAAGGGCGGAGTGCATAACATGCTTAACCTTTCAGCTTTAGAGAAAGGAACCGGCATGTGGATGGACAATGGATTGCACTTAAAAGTTGCAAAAGACAAACTTCACATGTACCTAAGCCCAGTAATTAAAAAGTAAGCCTGAACATTTTTTAGCGTATTTAGGAGGTGTAACAAATTATGCCAGAACAACATATAGACATCAAAGAACAGATGGCTCAGATGGGCGAAAAATGGAACGAATTCCAGAAAACCTGGGTTTCCCACTTCAAAGACATGGAAGTAGAAGTCTTAGAATGGAACTTTGGTGTTGGAAAAACCGGCGAAGACACTATCTTTGAAATGAAAGCTAAGGTCGCTGTAAGACAAAAGAAGTAGTACGCCTTAACGCACCTGGTGAACAAACACCCTGTTTCGTTAAGATCAGCACTCATTTTTTTGGTGTTTGTGGCTTAACTCCCCTTTTATAAGATAATTTTAGAAATCTCATAACCAAAAATCTTTGTGTTGGGTATATATTGGTAACTAGAGACATGAAAATAGAAAAAATGATGAAATAGATAAAATAGCACGGAGGATTTTGCTCGAACTTGAATCCGCAAGGACCACAGATTTATCCGACGCCCGTTATGCAAAAATGATGCTTCATTTATCAGACGCCAATTACGCAAAAGGGGTGCTCCAAAAGATGAGCGATGATAAATCAGGAGCTGAAAATGAGGTAGAAAAAAGGGCGGTGATCAAGGTTCTGTTGTTTTCTACGTGGTTGCAACGACTTTATTTTATAATAAGATCTTTTCTCATGGGGCTTGTAGGTGCTGCAGTTACATATCTTATTATATGGTATCTTGGTTCAATAAATGTCATCGGAAGCATAATAATCGGCACTTTTGTGTTTGTATTTTCCTTGGCCGTAACCAGATTATTTGATACTCAAATAACGCAAGCTACAAAGAAGATAGTTGAATTCATGACTATTCATAGAATCATTAGGGATTTTATAATGAAACACTTTTAATTTTAGAAATTCTGCCTAACATTCTTTTGTATTAATTTGTAGTCAAATGCTTATGGTATCTTGTAGGGATTTTCTTAAATGCAAGAACCTATTTCGAGCTTGGGAAAATAGGGGTATTTAAGGAGTAATTGATTGATTAAGTGTAGTTACAGGAGTTGGTTGTTTTTTGTCTTTTTGCACTACTACATTTTTTGTTGGGTTTCTGCAGATAATACACACATGATATAATCTCAGACCTCCTTTACGCCGATTACCAGAGCTTTCCCACAGACGGATGTTTACTTATGATAATATGAAGCCGATGATAAAACCGACGATGAGTCCTAAACCGAGCGGTAGAATACCCATGAGAAGTACCCCATATTGAATTGCAATAGGACCATATGTGTCTGCAATATTTTTCAAGGCTCCAAGACTTAAACCGAAGAACCCAAAGTAAGCAACCACGACCAGTATGATGGCTGCTATAATGGCGATCTTTAACATTTTGTGGACTAGGTAACCCACGATAAGTCCGATGACAAATGGAATAATCATCAAAACTAATGGTGGAATGCCACCTATGCTTCCTGAGGTGATAAAATTAATTACTTGATCTATCGCGCCCAAAATCAGCAACTCCAAACAAGTAAGGGATGACTACAGAGACTATTAAGCACACGTTGTTGCAGATACACAGTCACAATCTTAAAATAGATACTAAGCTAAACTAAATATAAGAATCTTGAAACATTCTTACTCAGCTATCGTGTGTGAATAACACGATTTTTAGTGTTAGGTAGATTTGTTTTTTGGATGAGGCGTAATAATTAGATGTCAGAAAAGATTTCATTAAAAGAAATAATTGGAGCAATTCTAAGCGAGATAAAATCCATCCTCAAAGAATACATGAATGAAACAGAGGCGGCTGTAAAGAAACGCCTCAAGAAACTTATAATCATAAGCATAATTGGCAGTGTTTTGATGGCTCTGGGAATTTCATTTATAGGTTCAGCCTCCTTGTTCATACTTATCGGGTCGTTCAAGTACCTCAGCACTTCAATGCCAGCGTGGGAGGCACTGTACATCATGGGCATCACCTCAGGCATTATAGCCGGTGTTTTCTTTTTTGCGCTTTTCATCATCATACGAAATCAATTGAGATCTCCCGAAAAACCTGATAAGCAAAATTAATCTCTCCGCTTTTTCGTACAAATGTGTTGGATGAAATCGCCCATTTGAAGCTGGGTTCTAATCCAAGTGAATTCACAAAAAAAATTATATGTTAACTCGAAATGCTCAATGCAATGTACTCACCAAAGTCTTTTGAAGCGCCAAGGCATAGCTTGCAGTTCTATACGATAAGTGACTCTTTCTTACTGTCTACAGAAAACCCCCTCGTAGAAAATCTCAGAACCCCAAATGAGACCAAAACAACAACGACTATTCCAACAGCAATGTATGGCAATATGCCTAGTGTATTGGATATAGCAGTGGGATTCATTATCCCCCCAATAACTATTGCAAAAATAATAATTCCAATTGACAAAACAAAAGAAAACTTGTAGGGTCTATCGGTCTTAGTCTTAACAAGTTTTTTTCTGTCAAGTTCGCCGACAAGAAAATTCGAGAAAATTCCTATTGACGCTATCAGCAATGGAAGGATAAGTGAAAGCGTTATGTTATGTAAGCTTAAATCGATGAACTGTCGCAAGCCAAGGACGGAAAAAAGAAGCAGTAGGAAAAAAAGAGTTATGGACCCGAAAAATATGCTTCTGTCAAGAAACTTACCTGAGAGTGCTGGACCGTAAGTTCGTCTGTTAGGCACAGGTGTTTCTCCTGGTTTAATATCTTTTGTAGTTCTTCGTGTTAGTCCGGGCAGGTCATTTGAAAGAAAATAGATTTTATGTTTTGGATCAAGAGGTAATTTGTTGCCGTTCGAATCATATACTGCTTTGGATACCATTCTTGAAAACGGATAGCCATTCGACGCCTCGGTCCCTGGTTGTTGTAAATGAATCTAAAAATGAATGTAGAAAGGCTCCGATGCCAAAAAACGGGTTTATCAAATACACTATTCCGATAAACAAGAAATTGTGAAATAATGCACGATGTATTTGTCGACGTCGAAATGACTCTTTGCTAAAAAAACCGTATTCTCGGTCAAGATCATTAATTGCAGAACCGATTCCAACCATTAGCGCTATTTCGGGTCTTCCAAACAATAAAGCTCCAACAATTATGCCAAACACTATATGAGTAGAAAGATTCATAGGAACAACCGTCGACTTGACTGACCAATTAATTCTGGGTAATTTTATTAATATAAAGGTAATTAACCTCAGAACTTTACTTTTTCCCGGCCAATTATAGCTCAAAATCCTTAACGGACACAGTAGCATCGGTTCTGTAGGAATTATTTAATTTTGAACTATTCCAATAATGATTATTATGACTCCAACTGTTGTCCTTATCGCCCTAATTAGTTGCTCAGGAAAACTCTGCTTTGAATATTTAATTATGCTCAAAACTCCATCTATGATTAGCCAAAGACCTAAACCAACCAGAACTATAGAGAGAGCATTCAATAACCTTCACCTTCTAAAGGGGCAACATTATCTAAATAATATAGTTTTCAATTAAATTAATATTTTCTGACTCTCAAAAATTAGTTCGAACAGCAGTTTGAGACATTGACGGAAAAGATTTATTTGCTAAAACTTTTTATAAATTTAACATAGGGCTAACCTTTTTATTCGAGCTAAACCAAAGAGTAATTGTAGAATTTTTGTTTGCAGCACTAACTAAGTCCTGATGGAGAACAGAATTCAGTTCTTGTCAAAATAACTGAAAACTTCACTATGCAGGCATTATGTTGCCTTCAAACAGTTCTAAATCCCTTATTTATTGGATAAGGGAGGTGAATTCATATATGGCAGACACGTCAATTTCTCGAATAGCATATATTTTGGCTCTTATAGGAGGAATATTGCTAGTAATCTTTGGATTATTGGATCTGATTGGTTTCACCGGATTGGCAATTGTCCATTTTAGTTTCTATGCTTTTGCTTATGCGGGTATTGTTTCTCTAATTTGCGGCGTTATTGCAATCATCGGTGCCAGAAGCGCAAGTACTCTCATCTGGGCAATCGTACTCATAATAGTTGGAATCATTGGCGGAGGACTAGGCGGACTACTAGTTGTTTTGGGAGGATTAATTGGAATCATTGTAGTGATAACCAAAAGAGCATAGATGCGATTTGAATTTGACCGTCTAAATTGATAGGCTTATTCTTAGGAGCCTCACTTTTTTTATAATTAACAAAGTTATTTTTAATTAAAATATGGCAGAACCTACCGATGACCTATACAAGCAAATTTGATGCAATCTCTGATTTGATTGAAAGGAAAAATGATTACGAATCCAATAACTTTCCTCATTTTCAGGCTAAACGCTGATATTTTAACTAAAGACCCATTTGCTCACTTTCAGTTTGGTTAAGAACCGATAAACTTTGACCTGTATTTCATTTGTCTTAATTTTGCGTGATACTTTCAGAATTTTACCCGCTTATAGAAAATTCTTTTCACTACTTCGCCCGAGATTATGTAAAATATGACAATTATTGACATCAAAACAAGGAGTAAGAGAGAGGGCTGTGCAAAACCAAATAGTTGGCCAAGCGGAGTAAATGGGAAAATAAGTGTGGCGACAACAATAATTATGGTGGTTAAAAGCAAATACTTCCCCGGAGAACTCTTAAAGAATGGTCTTCGACTCCGAATTACGAGAACAATTAAACTTGCAGACATAACCGATTCTATGAACCATCCAGTCCTAAAAAGGTCCACAGAACTGTGTAGAACAAAAAGCAGTACGCCAAATGCAATATAATCAAAAACTGAACTCAGGATGCCGAAAACTATCATGAAATTGCGAATGAATTTGACGTTCCAGCGGCGAGGCTGTTCAACCATTTCACTGTCCACGTTGTCTGTTCCGATGGTTGTCTCTGGGAAATCCGTCATCAGATTAGTTAGCAAAATCTGCCTAGGCAAAAGAGGTAGAAATGACAAAAAGAGGGATGCACCTGCCATGCTGAACATGTTTCCGAAATTTGCGCTTGTTGCCATGAACACGTATTTCAGGGTATTAGCAAAGGTTTTTCTTCCTTCCTTTACTCCATTAGCCAGAACAGCTAAGTCTTTTTCAAGCAAGACAATATCTGCGGCTTCTTTGGCAACGTCCACTGCGCTGTCAACCGATAGACCAACATCAGCGGCGTGAAGGGCAGAAGCATCGTTGATTCCATCACCCATGTAGCCAACCACGTTTCCAGCTTTCTTGAGTGCAAGAATGATGCGTTCCTTCTGGTTTGGTTCAACCTCTGCGAAAACATTTACTTCATTTACTTGACGAAGCAGCGCCTCATCACTTAAGATGCTGAGATCTGGACCTGCAAGAATTTTTGGCGTTGGAAACCCGACTTGTTGACTGATGCTAGCTGCAACCAATCGATTATCTCCAGTTACAATTTTTAGGGAAATTCCGAGCTGTTTTAACTCTTTGACAGTTTCGGCGATTTTTGGCTTGGCAGGATCAAATAGAACAAGGAACCCTAAGAAAGTCATGCCTGCTTCACTTTCTTTGGCGATAACTTTGTCGGAGCCGATGTCTTTGTAGGCTATCCCTAGAACGCGAAAACCTTTACTACTTAGTTCTCCAAAACGTTGTTCAATCTGGTTTTGAACCCCTGCTACCGGGACAATCGTCGCTTCGGAAGTTTCAACTAAGGTGCATACGTCAAGCACATTTTGAAGAGCACCTTTGGTGACCATCAAATTCTTGTTGTCTTTTGTCACTAAAATACTTAGACGCTTTCGAATAAAATCGTATGGCACCTCATCCAGCTTCATATACCCAGAAGCATCAACCTGAGCACCACAAATAGCATCATCAATCGGATTCGTGAAACCTGTCTGATTAGAAGCATTAAGAAACGCGTAAAGTTGCGCTTTTGGGCTTGGGTTCCCGTTAAAGTCAAGTATAGACTGTATTTTTATGATGCCTTCTGTGAGGGTTCCTGTTTTGTCGGAGCAGAGTACGTTCATGCTGCCGAAGTTCTCGATGGATGCAAGCCGTTTAACAATCACCTTCTGGGTTGCCATGATCTTGGCGCCGTGAGCTAAGTTAATGCTGATAATTGCTGGCAATAGTTGAGGGGTTAGTCCAACGGCGAGCGCTAAGGAAAAGAGAAGAGAATCTAGCACAGAACGGGCAAAATACACGTTTATGGCTAAAGTAACGACGACAAGCACCAACGTTACTTCCATGAGGAGATAGCCGAAATGCCGGACCCCATGTTCAAACTCTGTTTCAGGCGGTCTGAGTTTTAGTCGTTGCAGAGACTTTGCCGAATTCTGTTTGTAACCCTGTTCCTACAATAACTGCTTGGGCGTCACCACTAACCACGTTGGTTCCCATGAAAAGACTGTTTGTCCGCTGACTAAGACCTGTTGCCTGAGGCAGAACGCCAGCAGTTTTTTCAGCAGGAAAAGTTTCGCCAGTCAAGGATGATTCGTTAACGAAGAGATCCTTTGATTCGAGAATTATTGAATCTCCAGGAATCAAATCCCCAGCATTGAGGTGAATGACATCGCCCGGCACAATTTCCTCAACAGGTATTTCCTTTTGGGTTCCATCACGAAATACACTTGCTTTGGTCTGAACGATGGCCAGCAGCTTTTCGACAGCGTTTGCAGCACCCCTCTCCTGCCAAAATCCGAGAAGACTGCTTATGAGGATAATCGTCAGGATAATGGCAGCATTCACGGAATCGCCTAGAAAGAATGACAGCGCACCTGCAAAGATGAGGATGAGTATAAGTGGACTTTTAAATTGAGTTAACAGGAGTGTTAGCGTGTCTGATCTTTTCTTGGGCTTAAGAAGGTTGGAACCGTATTTTGTGAGCCTTTTGTGAGCTTCATCTTGAGTCAAGCCTTTTTGCGTCGTCTGCAGTTGCTGAAGAAGTTCAGAAGTTTGAACGGTCCAGAATAATTGTTGATTTTGGTTATCTTGATTACTCAGAGAAAACGCCTGGCAGTTAACTGTTATGCCTAAAATTATTAATTGAAAGCTAGTCTATAAACTGTTTTATTGAAGGTTCAGCGTTGGGCATCTACCAAGGGTTATAACTTATTTTCAAACGTGATTTGCGCTTTACGAAATTAACACGAAAGGATCCAATGAAAACTAAAAATGGGCCATCGGAATTTTCCGCAACAGATATATTATTAAGAACCCGAGTTAAATTAGGTGTTTTTTCAAAATATATTGAAATTACTATTGTTGGGGACATTTGATCATGATTATTCCGTTAGTTCATTCAATATCTTTTGATAACCCATATTGTTAGGGCCGTGATGCCATGGAAAAACGTGTTTTAGATATCGTGGATTCGTTAGGATTAAGAATTATGCGGTTGACTAGGCATAGAGGACGAGAAATTAACATTGATGTGTTTGCTAATCCCGAGAAGTACTTGCTACGGTTACCAATAGAAAAAATCGTCGCCGATACAAAAGTTGATCCGGAAGCCATAGAGATGTACAAGAAGAAGATCAAAAACGGGGAGAAAATTGGACCCTTAATCGTTGTTAAGCATCCAAAATTTGATGTATACGCAGTTTTAGATGGTCATCACAGGTATTACGCTCTTTTAGAATCGGGAAAGAAAGAAGTTGATTGTGCTCTGGCCGGAGATTTCTCTAGCCTAATGTTTTACATGACTGAACAAGGTTATTTTCAACCAAAACCGCAAACCAAAGAAGAAAACCAAAAAAAGATTATCCATTTACATGAAAATGTTCAAGATTTTCTTCAGAATTTTCTGAAAGACCCAAGCAAATTACCAAAGTCGAAGAGAGAAAACCAACCAATTTAATGGTTAGTTCAAAATTTTGAACCCCTAAAAATATGTGACTTTGGAAGGAATCGGGAAAAAAAATTTAATGACAACCGTAAGAGTGCTGAGGAAAGAATCATATGGGGGTAAAACAAAAAGAAATATGGAGAAATGGCTTTTGGTTGAACAAGGTATAGAGAAAGTCGAGAACATGGTTCCGACAAAGAATGCTCCGACCAAAGTCAAAAATGAAAGGCATTCACGCCCCACACTTCTATCCAATTTTATTCTTGGAAGTCAGGATGGTCTGGTAAATGTTTTGGGTATTCTCCTGGGGTTGACGGCAGCAACCACTGATGTCCGAATTTTCTTCGTAGCCGCTCTCGCCGCTCTGGGAGCCGAATCTATATCGATGGGAGCAGTTGCTTACACGTCGACTTCGGCGAGGCGGCGAGTCTATCTAAAAGAAGCCAATAGAGAAACTCAAGAGATGAAAGATGTTCCAGAAATTGAAAAAGAAGAAGTGAGACAAATCTTTCGTCGCTGGGGTTACGAAGGGAATGAACTTGAAGATTTGACCGATCACATAATTAAAAATCCGAAGGCTACGCTTGATTTAATGATGTCTTACGAACTCGATCTAGCACCGGTTGAAAAGTCTGAAGCTCGGCGAAGCGCCTTCATTGTCGGCTCTTCCACCATATTTGGATCTTTCATCCCTCTATTGCCATATCTTTTCGTGGGAAAAAATATTCTCCTAGGAACGGAAGTCTCAGTGATCTTCAGCGGAGCTGCGTTATTCTGCATTGGAATATATGAAGCCAAGACCACTGTTGGCTCTTTATGGAGAAGCGGCTTGCAGATGGCGGCAATCGGGTTGACTTCTGGTCTTGCAGGATTCTTGATCGGTCACTTCATAGGTGCTTTACCTCTGTAAATACAGAGAAATGGCGCCTTCCATCTTAAACTCTAAAAATGACTTCTGACGGGACTTCTTCAAACCTCAGTCCTCTTTATTTCGTGCTTTCTTCAAAGGCACCCTGATTTTTCTGGCAACTCCATTCTTATTTTTTTTCCATTTGTTCAGAGCGCTAAAAATATTTGGAAGGGAGAAAAAACGAGAGTCATTAGCGGCTGTTGTTAACTCAGATTCGCCAAATTAGAGTTTCTTGCTGTTCCTTCGATGTTTCACCTTATGTTTAGATTAAATAAATGTGTGATTGGTACGATGCAATAACAAAAGTTTATGGGTTTTGATGGGAGTGGTAGGAAGGCGAGAAATGTCATGAGTCAAGTTTCAAAAACAGTTGATGCCTCAAGGGTTCAGCGTACAGTGCCGTATGAAAACGGGTTTCGGTTTTGTACTGATGTGGGAGTTTATACAAACGTGACGTCTTCAAGCTTGAAGGATTTTGCTGAGAAATTAGACGTTGTTGATGTTGTTTCTGTTGAGTTTCATTATCCGCGAGGTGACTTTCAGTTTTGGATAACTAAAACTCTTGGAGATGAAGAACTTGGCAACAGAATGTGCTTAATAAAGAAAGGTTTGCATTGGGAACAGCTTAGAGAGGAACTATTAAAGCTCGTTAATGAACGAATAAGGGAACTTAGGGGCTCATGAGGATGAGAAATAAGTGCCTTATTTTTAAAATTAATCTGACGTGGCCTGATTGGGTTTTTTCTTGAATAAGTAAAATATTTGTTTGCAGGTCTGAACTCGGCGACCGCAAAACAACCGCACTGTAATTCAGGTTTAATCTCGAATATACTATTACTTAGTTGGATAATTCCTTTCTGACCCCAATTAGCATGTCATTATATGACGCGCCCAGTTCATTTGGATACACCTTCACTATCTCAACCGATTTTTCCATTGAACATTAGAGTTATTAATGAAGTTGATTCTGTACCGCTCAGGCGTTCGCAAAGAAATATGGTTATCCGCAAAAATAAACAAGAAAAAGCCGCCTTGCAGTTATGGAGCAGATAAAGCTACTTTGCAAAGATTGGACTAAACAAATTGTTGCACCAGGGTTTGGTAATCTTTTCATCTGTTTGATTTCGAATAAGTCAGCGTCTTAACGTGTTAGTTTGAATTTTCAAAAACACGCTAATTGCATATATTAAATCTTAATATTAGAATGCCATTAATCAAAGTTCCAGTAATTTTGATTTAAACAATTTTATGTTGTTACCAGTAGGCAGTCACATATTGATATTAGCTCTTTACAAATACTTTTTTTGAGTGGTAGTATGACAATTTCAGTGCCAGATATTGAAGAAAACGGAAAACTTTGCCAATGTCCTGTGTGCCCAACCTACAAAAACTCGAATCTAACCGGTTCACTTTATTGTGCCAGGGAAAAAGCAAAAGAAAAAGTAAAGAGTTCATCTTGCCTCTGCCCAACATGCCCCGTCTATGAAAAATACGGGTTAGAGAAAATGTACTATTGCATTCAAGGAAAAGAAACAGGACAGTAAGTTTTAGGATGTAGGATCGATCTCTGGAAGATAAAGCCCTAAAAACTCATTTTAGAATTTCCATAAAATTTTTCCAGCCTGGGCATAAAGGAAGATGAGCCTGAAAAGACTGTGCCACCTTGAAAAAGGTAATCTCAATTTTCTGCAATCAAATAAAATACATAGTCATTTTCAAGCCACAGACAAACTATTAAAATTCGAGTTTCATTCCACATACAACTTAATAGCGACGAAAAAACGAAGGTCTTATAACTTAAGAATGCAGATTTACATTAGTTGATCTCTCATCACTTTTGGCGGGTTAATAGAGTATGGGAAATAGTAACAGAGCTGAGAAAAAGCTAACAAAACGGGAGTGCACAGCAAAAACTCTCATGAAAGCGGAAGAAAACTACAGATATTTACTAAAGTATGCACCAACTGCAATCTTTGAAGTAGATTATGATGGTCCACGTTTTAAATCAGTAAATGATGCAATGTGTAAGTTGATAGGATATTCAAGAGAAGAATTATTATCAATAAATCCATTTGAGCTTTTAGGAGCGGAAAGTTCGGAGCTGCTTAAAGATAGAATTAGAAAAAGGTTAGCGGGCGAATTCATAGACCAGGATGTTGAATACAAAGTTACCACTAAGGATGGGCGACATTTGTGGACAGTTCTTTATGTTAAGCCCGTTTACAGAAAAGGTAAACTATACTCCTCACTTGTTGTTGGTTACGATATTACTGAGCGCAAGAAAACTGAGAATGAATTACGTGACAGCGAGGAAAGGTTTAGGCTGGTGGCAGAAGCTGCAAAGGTGTTTGTTTATGAAATTGACTTGGTAAATAACAAGTTTGAAATTTTTAGAGGCGAAGAAATTCTTGGTTATGATCAAGGGGAGATACCTGCAACCTTTGGATGGTGGTTCAGTCAAATACACCCAGATGATAGTGCTCTAACTAAACAGAGCGCATGCGAGGCAGTTAAAAGTGGGAGGGATAAGTTGCTTGAATATCGAATTAAATGCAAACAAGGTAACTACATCACTGTTCACGATACCGCGAAAATGGTTAAAGACGAGCGTGGAAAGGTCATTCGCATTATAGGCGGCTTAAGAGATATTACCGAACGTAAGATGGCAGAAGAGGCATTGGCAAAAGCGCAAGTTATGCTTAAGGAATATGCGAATAATTTAGAGAAACTTGTCGTAGAAAGAACAAAGAAGATAGTTGATGGCGAGCAAAACTATAGAGAGTTGTATGAAAGTTTTGGTGAAGCCTTCATAGCTACGGATTGGGAACTCAACGTTATTCACTGGAATAAAGTCGCTGAAAAGGTTACAAAAGTGAAAGCAGAGGATGCGTTAGGTAAAAAAGTTTACGCGGTGTTGCCTGAAATGGCCACAGTAGATATTACACCATACTTTGAAGATTTACAGCAACACAAACCTGTACGTTTTATGATGAATACAATAAGCAGAGAAACTGGATTTCAGTCAATTTTTGAAATTTCTACTTATCCATCAAATCAAGGCATAATTATAATCGTTGAAGATAAAACGGAGGAGGAAAAAACCAAACGGTTATCAGCTATAGGTGCTACCGCAGGCATGGTTGGGCATGACATTCGTAATCCACTCCAAGCGATGATTAACGATGTATTCTTGCTTAAAGATGAGATAACTTCTATGCCGGCTTGTAATACAAAAGAAGGCGTTGTTGAAAGTATAGAAAGTATTGAGAAAAATATTAGCTATATCAATAAAATTGTGGCTGACTTGCAGGATTATTCAAGACCCATAAAACCAGAGTTTGCTGAAATTAATTTGTCTGATTTGGTCGCACATGTTTTGCAACCAATCGCTTTACCAGAAAACTTGAAGCTTTCAATAGAGATAGACCCATCATTAACATTCAACTCGGATCCCACTCTCCTAAGGCGTATCCTAAGTAATTTAATTATTAATGCAAGTCAAGCTATGCCAAGAGGAGGAAAATTACGAATTAGCGGATTTGAAGAAGAAAACAAAATTCAAATTGCGGTCGAAGATAACGGCGTAGGTATTCCGGATGATTTTAAAACCAAAATTTTTAATCCGATGGTTACCACCAAAGCGAAGGGTCAAGGATTTGGTTTAGTTGTTGTCAAACGATTGGTTGAAGCTTTGAACGGGATAATTTCCTTTGAAAGTCAAGAAGGCAAAGGAACTAAATTCATCATTAAATTTAGAAAACTCTAAAGATCTTTAACCTTTAGAACTTAGTTGTTGCAGGAGACGCAACCACAGCGCCGACTTTTGCAAAACTGGCGTTGATCGATGAATATCCGGTTGTTGGCCATCCATTGATTTTTGGTAAAGAAAAAACTATTGTTAAAAGACCTAAATGTTAGACAGAATCTGAAACTAATCGGCACAAAGACTTTTAATTCAGGCGCAGTTGAATTAAGCTATTCAAAAATAAGCTAATTCAAAGTCGCGTTATATGGAGAATGTGTATATGTCGGTTTTTGTTTTTGAACAAGATACAATAGCTATGATTCGCTACATCCTAGCACTTCGACGTTTTAACGAATATTCGGTTGGACCTCAAGGCTTAGACGAGTATCTTTGTGCAGTATCTTTCGACAAGGTACTAATCCAGACCGGACTAAAATTTCCAAAATTTCAGAAAGAAAATCCCCAAGATATACGAGTCAATGAGGTTATCCGTTTCTTGGAGCAGAAAAGCCATATAAATGCCACAACAGCCCAGAAACTAAGAGAATACGTTGATTTTCATGATTCTCTAATGAATACCAATTCTCAAACCGCCACAAAAAAATCTAATCTTAAAGCTCAAGAGATCTTGCATTTTCTTTGCACTGAGGCGGGCTTGGACCAAGATGAGGAACTCAAAAATAGAATATTCGAGGACATAGCAACCCTTGGAACAAAGCAATCTGTCGCAAACGAGAATTACGAGAAGCTCGTTGAATCGGATTTTGACAATTTCGACAAACTCTACGAGAAGTGTCCAGCCTTGCATCTGGAAATAGAAAAAAGATTAACGGTCTCATTGCGTGGTGCACAAATATCGGGCTTCACTCCTAATACGGGCGGAATATGGCTGCCTTTTGTGACGCTTGAAAAAAATGATAAAAGAGTACACATTGAGAGGGCAAGTATTGGAGTAACATTTACACCTCTTGATATTAGGATAGGATTGAATTTTGGAACTCAAGCGCACAAGTATAGGATAAGATATTATGAAATGCTACTGAATGGGGAATTAATGAACGAGTTGGAGGCGCTCAACCGCAAAGATACGGGGTACTGCCTTTGTGACACCTTTTGGCACTATCATATAAGAAATTTGCAGTCTCTTCAATGGTGTCTCACTCTTTACGGTAGTACCAAGATAAGTATCGAAAATGCTATTGAAGAGACAAGACAGCTCAAAGGAGCCCCCCTGACGGCGAACAAGTACTTAATTAGTAAAGTGATTAGGAGAAGTCGGGAAGATTTTGCTTATGTTTTGAACGGGGTTGTTGATGAGATTTCGAAGACTCTGAATGAACTTTACCCAACAATTGAACGTATTAACAAAGCTTGAGTCTGAACTTCATCTGTAACTCATTTTAAAAGACGGGATGTAAAGACTTTTTCTAAATAGACCTCCGATAAGCCTAGATATCGGAGGTACTAAGAATGAGTGAAGTAGTCGTTGGGTTGGATGTTCACCTGAAAAATACTCAGGTGACAATTATGAAGAATGATTTGAATGGAGAAATAGTGAAAAAAGAAAGGGTAATTACTAGCAAAGCTGGCTTTAAAAAAGCCCTAGAATCTGTGCCTAAAGGCTCAAAAGTCGCTTTGGAATCTGTTGGTTTTTGCTGGCCTTGGATTGACTTTCTAGAAGAGCTAGGCTTTGAGGTTTTGCTTGCTAATCCGTTGAAGGTGAAGTTGCGGGCGGAAGATATTAAGAATGATAAAGTGGATAGTAAAACGTTGGCTGACTTGACGAGGATGAATTGGTTACCGACATGCTATGTTCCGCCTGTTGAACTCCGTTGGCTGCGTAGTCTGTTGCGTCATAGAGCTTATCGAACTAGACTCTCTACAGGCGTAAGAAACAGAACCCGCTCTGAGTTCGGTAAGCGGGATATTGGTTTGGATGTTAATCTTGGTACTATTAAGGGTAGGAAGGCTGCTTTAGGCCTTGATGTTTTTGAGGTTACTCAAAATATGGAGCTTTTGGAGTTGATTTCACGTCAGGAAAAGGAAGTTGAGAAGCTGCTGTTTGAGAAATATGGTAAGCTCAGGCCCGTTGAGTTGCTGATGACTATTCCTGGAGTTGGTTTCATTTCTGCTTTGACTTTGTATGCTGAGATTTGTGATATTAAACGGTTTAGTAGTCCTGATAAGCTTGCTCATTATGCTGGGCTGGTTCCAAAGGTTAGGCAGTCTGGTGAGCATACTAGTATGGGAAGGGAATCTAAGGGTGATAAGTGGTTGAAGTTGATTTTGATTGAGTCTTCGTGGGCGCATGTGCGTTTTTGTCCTGAGGGTCGTTTAGCTTTGGTCTATGCGGAGGCTTGTAGGAGAAAGAATTGTAAGGGTGATGCGATTAAGATTGTTGCTCGTAAGTTGGTTAATGTGATTTGGCATATTTGGACGTGTGAGCAAGAGTTCATGGTAAAGTAGGACAAGTGGCAAGGGATGTCTTCTGTCTTCTTCTGCGGCTTGACCGCTTTTGAAAGAATGAAGTTCCTTTGCTGTTGGCTTAAGCCGATGTGCGACTATGATCGCTGATAGGAGAATGCTGTCTGAAATACAGAG
This sequence comes from Candidatus Bathyarchaeota archaeon, assembly GCA_963809455.1. GTDB lineage: Archaea > Thermoproteota > Bathyarchaeia > Bathyarchaeales > Bathycorpusculaceae > Bathycorpusculum. The sequence goes on from CAWEJP010000007.1 coordinate 32,428, forward strand.
TTTGAGTGAAAGGATTTAAGATGGAATGAGGTGGGATTGTTAGGTAGTCGGAAGTCTGTTAGAGCTGGCCTTCGTCTGGTCTTCTTACATAGGAGAAGAAGAAGTGGCAATTCAGCAATCTTCTTCTTCTACGCGTTAAATGATTTCTCCCCTTCGGCTGATGTACTTACTTGTAAAAAGTTAAATCATTCAAAATCTATAGAATTCTATGGGCAAAGTTTCACTATACTTAATTGGCATCGGAATAGTTGCCTTAGTTCCCGCTGTTATTTTAACGATAATTTCATTAGTCTTTCCAGAATTTGTCCTAAATCAGTCTAATTGGTTTGGTATTCTGAGAGTTTTCTTTATAGGGCTTTTATATGTGGTTGCTTTTGGGTTCATAGTTTTAGGCTTCATTATTGTAAAGCGTGATAAAGATTAATTTTCAAGAGATATTGAAAGTGAAGAATACAATCGAAGAGCATTAAGTCCTTGACTTCCTAGAATTGAACTAATTTTGTTTATCTATACGTCGATGATGACAGGGTCATAAAAACGCTTAAGGAAAAGCAGTTCTAAGATGTTTCTTTACCATCCAATTTTAGCTTTACATCGTCTTTGGGACGCACGAATAGAACCCGATTCTTCGAATAAAATCTTGATGGTTTAAACTCCAAGTTGATATTAAATATTAGCCAGAGACGTTACAAGCTTTATTCAGGGAGCCTCAGTATGATTGGACTAAGATTGTGAGTTACTCCGGGCAAGCTTGCGAGAATAGCCATTATATAAGTAGGGTTTATTTCAGAATCCCCCAAATCTCGAGCTTCTGATCGAGTTAATTTTTTATATTTTTCTAAATGGTTCCATGCAAGTCTTATTTCTTTCATGGGTATAGGATGATGTGAGTCTTTGGACGTTTTGAGAATTATTTGGTCAGTTGAAACTTGGGTAATTTCAAAAGGTTTGTTTTGGTAGAGAGTTGTCAAACGCTTGCTTTGAAGTTTCTTAAGCTCGATCGCTAAGTTCATAATTTCATTTCCGGTTGACTTTTTCAATACTTTGTTATTGTTGAGTTTGGATTTAACCTTTCGTTACCATATGATGAAATGTTGCATGAGTATACTTTCGAAATGTTGAACTCTTTATTCATTAATTTTTTTGTTTTTCACCATCTATTTGTCTAAAAAACAAAATCATGTATAAAAGCCACATATCTTCTTTGAATTAATTACGCAGATTGTATTATTCATTTGTAATTCCCATTAAAGGGTTTTATGATGACGTGACAAATCTGGTCAAATAAATTGAGTTTGAATAGAATGAGCATAACCCAAACTAATTTGAATAAAGAAGTCTCTAAAACCCATCAGGTAGCTGATAATTGCCCAGAGTGTTCAAGCAAAAATCTCGTTCACGACTATGACACCGGCGAAACTATCTGCGGTGACTGCGGCTTAGTTTGTTACGAACAGATGTTAGATAAAGGACCCGAGTGGCGCGCTTTTACCCAACAAGAAAAGGCGTCAAGAAGCAGAGTCGGCATGCCCACCTCATATTCAATTCACGACAAAGGCTTATCCACAACCATCAGCCAAATAGACAGAGACGCATTTGGACGAAAACTACCTATCTCCACAAGATTGCAGATGTGGCGTCTTAGGAAATGGCAAATACGCAGTCGCGTTCATTCATCTGTAGACCGAAACCTTGCACAAGCAATGGCTGAACTTGAACGTTTATCGAGCAAAGTAAGTATTTCACCGCCGATTAGAGAAAAAGCTGCATTAATCTACCGCAAAGCACTTGACAAAGGCTTAGTTAGAGGAAGATCAATCAATGCAATCGCTGCCTCAGCACTTTACGCTGCTTGCCGCAAAGGCGGATCCCCCAAAACGCTTCGCGAAATCGCTGAAGCAAGCCTGGTGGATAAGAAAGATGTTTCGAGATGCTACAGGCTGCTTCTGCAAGAACTCGATTTTCACATGCCAATTTCCGACCCGTTGACCTTTGTTTCAAAAATAGCCGAAAAAAATAGAGTATCAGGGAAAACACAGGGCGCTGCTATCGCGATACTTAGGGACGCTCGGCAAAAACGGTTTTCAGCAGGAAAAGACCCTATGGGTATGGCTGCAGCTGCAATCTATATAGCATGTGTCCAAAATAACGAAAGGGTAACGCAAAAAGACATTGCAGAAGCGGCTGGAGTCACCGAAGTTACGGTCAGAAACAGGTACAAGTTGCTAAAAAATCAGCTAAAGCTCGAAATACCCACCTGAAAACCTTTTAGGTTCTATTTTTTTCCTCCTTTCTCATGATTTCCAGGTGAAATGCTATGCAAGATCACTTTCAGCGATAAGCCTGAATCTTGCTTCACTTTCACCACAGACCCTACTGCCTAATTGAGTCGTTTGAAGTGACAGTTTAAACATCAAAAGTGCCTTTTGAAGTCTCCCAACGTTTAGGAGAGAATTATGAAATTGACACAAAACATAATGGTCAAGCCTGCGCTATCTCAACCGGTTTTTCCACTGAACATAAGAAGTGTAAACGAGATTTTTCCAGGATTTGCATTAGGCGATTTTGCAGTTCTCCAAGGGATCATCTGTTTCGTCTTTAACATCCTTGTTGTGCGTAAAAGCTCAGCTTCCCACTCAACTAGGTGGATTACAGAGCAACGTTATCTTCATCGATGGTGGAAACACCTTTAGACTCTATCAAATAGCGCAGTTAGCCCAGCTTCACCATCTTAAACCCAAAAAAGGTCTTAGACAACATTTACATTTCAAGAGCCTTCACAGCCTACCAAGCAACGTGCACTCATTATGCATCATCTAAAAGAAGCTATCAAAAAGTACAACGCTAAACTGGTCATAATTTCAGATATTGCCGGATTCTTCTTAGACACAGGACATTCCAGAAGATGAAGCTCAAAGAATATTTAGCCAAGTCACAACTTTCCTTTCAAACTTTGCCAGAGAAACCCAAACTATAGTAATTGCAACCTATCCCCCACACGAAGACACCTCAAGAAACAACTTTCTTCACAACGCAAACATGTTCAAGAGCAAACGTTGTTTTTTCTTTAAGAAGAACCAGTTATTCCAGGCAATTTGTTTTAGAAAAACACCCATATCTCTATCCTGAGCTGTTGCCGAATTACCATTAGAAGACTTGACGTTGGCGGATTTTGCGGAGGGTAATGCATAATGGGTAAGACAGTTGAATCCTACCGCATGGCATTGAAGATGAAATTATTCGGTGGAATGGCTTTGGAAAAGCCTTGCGAATTGAGGATAAGGCAGCATTTGACGCTTTGATGGATGCTTGCAGAAGTTATGCATCAGCAGGAAGCAACGCTACAAATCCAATTCTTTTTGAACCCATGGTCATGTCGATTCTACTCTCTCAGCAAGTGAAGATTGGCCGATTAGAGAAGGCTTTGGATGCAATCAAGCGGCAGCCTTAAAATTAAAGGCTGGATATTCGACGTTTACCCAGCTAACGTTGGAGAAATGGCAGTCTGGATCATAAGCGAAAATGGACAAAGAATCAGATTAACTGACAAGTTTCAACCAAAGATTTACGTTTCAGGCAAAAAAGAAGATGTCGAAAAACTCGTCGGGCGAATCTATTCAAACGAAAACATTGCCAATTGGAGTTTTGTCTACAAATTTGCGAACCCAATAGATTCTGAAAAATCAAGGGTTTTAGAGATAACGCTCAAAGATTGCAGAAAAGTTTCATCCTTAACTAATCAAATCCTGAAATTAGGCGATTACCTGACTTATGAAGTTCATAACAGCGATTTGCGTGGTGATCAGAACCTACTTTTTTGAGCATGATTTATTCCCTCTTGCTTTCTTAGAGGTTGAAGTCCTAAAGACTGGCCTAAAATACACTCTTCATAGATTCTGTTGAAAGCGTAAACTACTCGATTCCTCCGCTGCGAATAATGCAGTTGAAGGTTGAGATCGCTAAATCGGGTAAAATCGCAAATCTCCAAGACCCAATCGCAAGCATAATTTTGAACCAAGATGAAAAACAAATCATCATCGACTCAGGCGATGAAGGAGAAAAGCTTCTACAGCTAAGTAAAATGGTGAAGGATCTTGACCCAGATTTAATAGTGACTAATGGTGGGGACTCATATCTTTTCTCGTACTTGCTCCAACGGGCAATCGTCAGCGGAGTTTCAGACAAGTTTATTTTAAGCCGAGATGAGGTGCCTTTTGTTCCTAAAGCTGCGCAGGGAAAGACCTTCTTTTCCTATGGACGCACATTCTACAGAGCTGCAACCGTTCGGCTTTATGGAAGAGTCCACATCGACGCAGGCAACACTTTCATTTTGAATGAAGCCAGCTTCCAAGGCCTATTCGAAATAGCAAGAACCTGCCGAGCACCACTGCACACTTCTTCTCGATCTTCAATCGGATCAAGCATGTCTTCGCTGCAGTTCTACCAAGCCTTTAAACAAGAAATTCTGATTCCAAGAAACAAAAGCATCCCTGAAGCCTTCAAATCAGCCTATGAACTCCTCGTTGCTGACCGAGGCGGCTTTGTTTACGAACCAAAAGTAGGCATACACGACAACACGGGCGAAGTGGATTTTTCATCGATGTATCCAAGCTTAATGGTTAACAACAACATCTCTGCTGAAACGGTTCTTTGCAAGTGTTGCCCAGACTCACACCTGCGCATCCCAGAGTTAAACTATAATATTTGTGAGAAACGGGAAGGTGTTGTTCCTAAAGCGTTGAAGCTTGTTGTTTCCAAACGGTTGCTCTACAAGAGGTTAAGAGATGAAACTAAGGATCCAAAACTTAAGGAGATGTTCGATAACAGGCAGACTGCTTTGAAGTGGATTCTTGTTACTTGTTTTGGTTATTTGGGTTATAGAAACGCAAAGTTTGGAACGGTTGATGGGCATATTGGGGTTTGTGCGTTTGGTAGGGATGCGTTTCTTAGGGCTGCTCGGATTTCTGAGGGTCGAGGGTTTGAGGTGCTTCATGGAATAGTGGATTCGTTGTGGCTGAAAAAAGAAGATGCCACTTTGGAAGAATACAACGACTTATGCAAGTATGTAAGCTAGGATTATTGAGGTTCCTTTGAATTTTGAGGGACGCTACAAATGGATTGTGTTTTTGCCCTCCAAGATGCATCCAAACATTGGCGTTTTGAACCGTTACTATGGGGTTATGGAGAGCGGAAAACTCAAAGTTAGAGGCTTGGAAGTGCGCAAACATGACACTCCAAAGTTTGTTTACAATGCCCAAATGGACATGATTAACGTCTTCTGTGAAGCTAACAATTCAAAGGAGTTTATGCAAAAGATTCCTAAAGCATTTGATGTTGTGAAGGCTTATCGACAAAAGCTGCTCGACGGTGATGTGCCCATTGGCGATTTAATTATTTCTAAGCATCTATCGAAAAACCCCAAACACTACAAGCAACATGTAAGCCAAGTTATCGCGGCTGAGCAGTTAATCAAAGAAGGTTCCGAAGTTCATGCTGGTAACAGCGTAAAGTTTGTTTTCACCCATTCAGAGGATAAACGGCATGAACGAAGAGTCAAAGCAGCTCAACTCATAGTGGAAGGAACTAACCCAGACATCAAAGAGGTACTTGTCTTTACTCTATGCCTCAGCGGCTAATTTGCTTAGCTTCGCAGGCTACACAACCCAATCGGTCTATGAGACAGTTGTCAGGAAAAAACCAAAACAACCTCTTGAAGTACTGTAAGAAATGAAGTGAATTGCATGGTGAAGTTACGATTTAGCAAGATAATAAAACGGTACAAGAATGGCAAACGAGTTTATCAGTACGAACAGGTTTCTTTGAACTTTCCTAAAGAACTTCACGAAATGATGCAATGTCTTCGGAACCGCCAACTGGAAATCAAAGCAAGCCGGGAAGATAAAATTATCTGTGTGCGTTTAATCGACAAAGGACCTTCGAAGTAACAGTCTTAGATAACTCCATTTGATTTAAGTTCCGCTCCCGCAACCGCCAAGATTATCTTGTAAGTTTACTTTTTATCCCAGAAATATACCCACTAAAACAATTCTAAGCCTAGAAATCACCCCCTCAGAACATCGACAAAAACTGCCTCTGTGCGCACCAAAACTATTAATTTTGCTTTAAAGATAGCAATTTTAGTATATAAAGGCTGATTTTGGAATATTACCCAAAGCATTTCTAGTCTAGAAAGATTTTACCTCGGATAATACGTTGAAAATCTCATCAATCAATGTAATAGGCAACCTCGCAGCCTGGTTTCTTAAGGAGAAATTATCTTGACAAGAATTATCTACCAAAGAAACAGAATTGACCCCACAAAAATATCAAATCCCTATTCACTTCTTGCAGTGATGCTATTGGTGGCAGAAATCCTTTTTGCACTTTGGTTTTACAAATCGCAAAGTTCCATAGAAAGAACCATCGCAGGTTCAATCATGGCACTTGTTTTCATTTGTCTAATGATTTTTGTTTTGCGAATGAATCGAATTACCGATAAAGAAAAAACGCGAATGAATCACCGCTCTTGAGTCGACCTGTAATAATATTGCGTAAAACTATCCAACTCTGGAACGTATCTGGATTCATTTGACAACCGTAACAATTTGCAATTTCAGGTACTAAAGGACTACACCCTATTTCAATTTGGTCAATGTTGCATTCGCTTGGTCTTTATCGTTCCTTATCCTATTGAGAGGGGGCTTTCTTAATTTGCAATCCCTCGTTAGAACATAGTAGATTACCTCGCATACAAGCTTAGGCTTAATCCATGGTACTCTGACTTTTCGGCGCTTTATCGCGTCTCAACATTACGGAAAAACGAATGTTTTTTCTGTTATTTTAATGGAAAATATTTTAATATTATTTCAGATACGTTAATTGTAACCTAATGAAACAGAATCACAGTTTTGGAAAAAATTTATCGATAGTTTTGTGTGAATGTGGCGAGGAAATACTTGTTATTCCAGATCCGAAGGGAGAATAGGAGTAACCGGTCACAACCAATAACCCGTTTCTTTAGATAGCCAAGTTATTAGAAAAAGTTTGTTAAGAAGTAGAAATAACGAGATTTGTCAACTTAACTTTGCAACCTTGCGAAGCCATCTACACAAAATAAGCGAAGTTGACATTGTAAAAAACATTATCTTGCGATAAACGAATCTCAAGACGACATAGGTGATAAACATAATTAGAGATCATCAAAAGAAAGTAAGCTCTAAATCAGCAAATCGTATGGATGAAATTCATGGAAAAATGCCTGTTTTTAGTTGTTCATGTGGAGTTAAAATCTTAGTCATTCCAGATTTACGTGAAATGGATAAAGTTATAGAGAATCATATAGTTGAGCATAGAAAATTAACTGGACAGTTACTAACAATAGACAGCCTAACGCAGGAAATCCTAAAAGTCATCATAGAAACCATAAATGAGATTTCACCTTTTGTTGAATAGTGAAAGCCTGAGAATCAGAAATCTTGGCTCTTTAGATTAAAACACGAGATTTCAGGAAAAAGACCAGTCAAGAACCGTTTACAGATGTTTCAAACAACGATTATTGAACCTAATTTTTTACCCTATTGAATCACTTTAACTATTAGACTGGAAACAAAACTATCGTGAAAGCTTTAGTCATTGCTTGAGCTAAATGTGGATATTGAGTTGTTTACTAGAGGTGTGTGGTTAAGCTGTTTGCTATAGTGCTATCGAAAGACCGATACTGTTTCCTACCCACGGGAATTTGACCTTGCGCTGACAAGATGAGTCAGTCAATTTGGCGAAGAACAGTTCATCGCAGAGTTCACCGTTCCATGAATCGAAGAATTTTCCATTATAACTACAAAGACCTTAAAGCAAACCACATATTTTTTCCTCAAATTCAATACGGCAAAATAAAATCTATTAAGCATCTATTGGAGCCAAAGTGCCCCAACTTATCATCCCAAAGAATGCATGTCCTAATTTGTTAGGAGTTCAAACATGTTTTGACAAATTCGAGTAGCGTACGAAAACGTGTTTATCCATACTCAGAAAATCAACCCGTTTAGAGCACATGCAATGTTATTAGCCTTCTTTTTTCAGACCCGAATAGTTATAAAAAGAGAAAATCTTCATCAGCACTTAATTCTTTTTCCTAAATCACGATTTCTTTTGTTTCCCTTTTATTATATTTAGAAGTGTGCACTATTCATTTTTTATAGTTCTGTTAGCTAAGTTATCTTTGAGCAGGTCTGGGCTGGAACCCGTAAATACCATTGGTTTGGTGTCTCGCAGGCTCCATAACCGTTTGTTATTGGGTCAAGCCCAGTACTTGCTTATGCTCTTGAGACTTTCTTCGCCAACAATGAGCGATCTTATTGCTTCAGCATCATAGCTTATCAAGGCAGCCATAACCATCGCAGCCTTCTTTACCAAACCCCTTGGCCTCATCCAGCATTGCTTCAAAACGTTAGCTTTAAGATGCCCATTAAACTGTTCAACCACATAACGCCTAGTCTTCAAGAACTTGGCATGTTTGATTCTCTTGCGTTTGCCTCTTCTGGGATTGGAAGCAATAACGGGTTCTGCCTCGATTGCTTTGACAGCTCTGTTATTCGCTCTTGAATCATATCCAGCGTCTGCTAAAACATAGTCTGCCTCTAAATCTTCAATAAGCTTTGGCAGAAAAGGGGAATCATAACGGTTCCCAGAAGTGACCATTGCTTTTAGAGGCAATCCAAGCTGGTTTACGGCTGCATGAAGTTTGAAGCCTCTGAATTTTCCTCTGCCTGTGTGACCCCAGCCTGCTTCCATATCGTAGAGATCTACTAGTGGAGTTGAGTCAACGATTAGAAAAGTTGTTGGTGTTATGAGTTGAAGCATGTTGGCTATCTTTTCAAATGTCTCTTCAAGAAGGCCAAGGTGGCGTCGCCACCATCTTCCAACAGTGGTTCTATTGGGTACTTTGCACAACCCAAGTGTTCTAGCAGCATCCGGATGCTTCTTTAGATGTTCAACCACGCGAGTGTCGTTCTCTAATCCTTTCAATCTAGCGTACACGAGAACTCTGAGGGCTCTAAGACGTCCGTAACCTGGATTTCCGCGTCTTTTAGGTTCTGCAGAAATGATTGCTTTGTTGACGATAAGCCTGACAACTTCACAGGCTTCCATGCTACAATATAAACGGGAAGCAGCTTAAATTCTGCACACCCCTATTATATTAAATAACGAAGTACAAAAAACACAACAAAAAGTCCTTTAACAAAAAACAGGGAATATAATTAAAACGGGAAGTATGATCTCATAAATAGGAATCGTTTGGCTGGGTCAACGTTGGCAGGATGTGGAGGCTATTTAGCCCAATCAAACAAAAACTTGACGCATTTGCACCAAAACGTGCTTTGATCCGTACCAAACACTTACTCCCCCTTTTGTTGAAGTAATCAGTATTTAGAAACATCAGTAATAAGATTCCAATATCAAAAATGATTGTAACGTACCCAAACGGTTACTCGTTTAAAGCTGCAGGTTAGAGTTACTATAATTGACGATTAAGATTTCGCAGATTGAATAGCGGTCTTTGCCATCCCAAGAATTGACTGTCACAATTTTGGAACATGTAGTTTTTCATACATGTTAGGCAAGAAATTGTCTTCTACGGCACAGAACCCTTTTATCGTCCAATGTAAACCCTCGTCTTACAGATGCAGTTCAAATGGTCAAATGTCCAAGGTGCCAAAAAGAAAACGCTAAACTAAAAAGTAGTCATGAAAGCGATTACTTCTCATTGAAACACTACTCTTGTGATAAATGCAGCCACATCTTCAAAGTAGCCCGCGTTAAATATCCAACAGTCTATACTGAGCAAGTCAATCTAAAGTTATAAAAAATCAAAACAGAAAACGCAATAAAGCTTTTATTTTCGAAAGAAAATATTCTTCTTAGCCATGAAGAATCAAAAGAAGAACCGCAAAGAAATCCTGGCTGAAGTTCTGAATCAACAAAGTCTTTAGCGGTCAGTATGTTTTAAATCTTCAAAGGAGATCTGGCTTTGAGTTCCGACAAGGGCTGTGAATAGTTGATTTGCTAAATCTTACCTCTTTATTAACGGGCGTTTAGAAGCTCTGAATCCCTTTGAAGTCAGTGAAGCGATTTATAAGAGTCAAGGTTTGCAACATTTACTGTTTTTCTGTGTATTCTTTGACTTCTTACGGTAGGCTGAGAGCGGATGGCGTTGAATTATGTGCAAATTTGTTGTGGTTCCATGCCTGGGTAATGTTTTGAGTGGCATTCTTCTTTTGGGCATCCTTCACAGCTGCTAAAGTCGCCTTTTTGGCACGGTAGTGTATATGAGCGATCCATTATGTGTCACTTCCTTTTAGGTTGTATTATATGTCATGTCTTGACATACCAAGATACATAAAAGATTTGCTATCTCAGAAATACTATTAACCATATCTCAGGACGGTTTTGTTAAATTCTTAAGCGATAACCCTCTAGCAAAGAATCGGGCGATGTTGTTGTCTTTGAAAAAAAGCAGTTAATAATTGGTTGAAAAATGCCCTCAAAAATATGGTTTATAGATGTATCAAAATGGAAATTATTAGTTATTTATAGTTATTTTTTTAGTAGCTGGAGTCAATTGGTTTATTTCAGAAAAAAATACCGCGGCCTACCCCATTTGTGTTCAAGGGCTGCTGGTTAACTAATTTGTTTTTTTACTCTTATGTTTATACACAATTGTTTTAGGAGTATTTGGCATAGATTTAAACTATTTTACGTCCTAATGAGTATGGGGGAAACTCTTTGGATAGGGCAGAGGCTATGGCTCTCTTGAAGGAATTAATTGCTGTCAATATGGTAGATCCCTCTTTTATCAGTGTGTCACAAAGAAAACCCAATCATTTTCAGCTTCTGATAAAGAGCGATTATTACAGGTCAGAAATAGAAAAGTATGCAAAAAAATTCGGCTTAAGCATTAAAGAAGATAAAGAGCAAAAATACTTAGTTATTTTCAAGCCATAGAAAAATATTTTTTGATTTTACAGGAAATTGAGCTTATATTTTCTTAGAGAAAATTAATGTTAAGTGGACTTGGCCGTGTGCCCACATCTATAAGATCAAAAGTTTAGGGGGAATATGTCTTACCTGATGTTTGCAGCCTAATCCACTTAGCGCTCTGCTTGTTGGCTGTATCTTGCCTGTCAGCACTTATCGCTATGTAACAATATAAAAGAATTTTGTCGCACCGTGATGCAACAACTATTTCAACATTTTCCATTTAAACAATTATTTTAAGTTTAAAGAAATTAGACAGCGCATAGGCTTTTTTGACTTAGTAGCTGAACGGTATTTTCCGCAATACTGGTAGGGACCATAAATGCACGTTTCGCTTTTATTTTGATGGAGGTTACAAGTATTCCGTTCAGGACAACCACCAAAAACAAGACGTAACCTTTCCTTAAAAGTCCTCATAACTTTATCCCTTTCTCTCAAACTCAGTGTTTTCATGTTTTTAAGGCATGTTTCGAATATTGGAATATGACAGGATAATAAGAAAACAAATATTCTGCATTGATGTTACGAAGCTTTCACAAAAATAAATTGAACTACAAATTTTTGCCTATACTTTATCAGATTTGCTATAGAGTTAGTCTCTTGTTCTTCATTTATCTCCTTTCGGAAACGAGTATTTGCGCATTTCTTGAATTCATCTGTTGTGGGATAATAAGCTTTTCCGGACTGATGTTTTCGGTTTATTTTAGAGATTTTCAAGAGATTTGAAGACCTCCTATTGAGCTGGAGAAAGCGTATGGTAAAATGTCCTAGATGCAATGAGGAAGTTGGGCAATCTGTTAAGTCACTAAAAAACGCTCAATTTCAAATAGAAGCTTACAGTTGTAAGTACTGCAAAAACAATTTTAAAGTCACTCGAGAATTTATTTTTTGTACCGAAGAACTATTTGCCCTTTAAGGTTCATCATTTCCAGATCGTGATTGGCAACTATTTTTTTCTAACACGAAATCTCTGATGGATTAAAACACAATTTACGTAAAGTTCCGAACAATCTCTTTTCTTATCATTGTCAATGGATGTCAATTGGGTTTCTTGAAATTAGTTGCAAACAGCTACTATTTCCCTTTAACAGTAAGACCGCCTTTTGTCGAATCATCGATAACTCTATTCCCCAAGTTCACTGAAAATACAAAAATAATTTATGGCTTGACTATTATCAAACACAATAAATTCTAAAATTTTTTTCAACCAACTCCGTAGCATCTGAAAATAAATTTGTAAAATTAATTGATCTATGATTAACAAAGATTATATTTTGTTTGCAAAAATTAAGTCCTGAAGTGCAAAAAAATTAATGCAGGAAACCAAATTCCAAGTACAAATCACAATCGGGACTGTAAATGAATTAACGGTTCAAGCGATTTCGGATCCTTCCGAAATTCTCGAGTTGGAAGATGTTCTAGATGATTTCACTAAAAAATGGAGTAAAAATCCATTTCTATTGGCTGGATTTATCAGCCAGTTCATGAAGTCGAATCGCACAAGAGGATGGACTCCCTATATTTTTATCGTCAAATCAAACGAAATGATTGTGGGAACAGTTCCGTTAATGATAAAGAAACGGTTGGAGATGCGGTTCGCCCAGTTCTTCATGGATTACAGTTTCTCTCCTGATTTCGTTGTAGAAGAATTATATAGAAACGCTTGCATAAAATGCGTTTTTGAATATTTGTTTAAAAAATTGAATTGCAGTTTTGTTTCCTTTCATTTGCCCTCGGAATCTCCAAACTTAGAAATTATTGAAGAACAATGCAAATTAAACGGAATCGATTTTTCCTCCTATGATCACTCAAAGCATTTTATTATTCCAGTTGAATGCAGCTGGGAAGAATTTCAAGGAAAGAAAGGTCGACGAAGAATTATCAGACAAATTGAGCGTAAAATGGATGAACTTGGTGAGTGGGAAGTCGAATATTTTGATGACATTAGTGACCGCCCGGATTTATTTGGAAAGATTCTTAATGTGGAGAAACGGAGCTGGAAAGGGCACACACCCAAGGTTTTGATTGTAACAGCCGAAGAGATATTGATGGCTTTGTTCGGATCACAAATTGTGGCCAAATCTAAACCTGAATTTAAGTGCAGTGCTTGGTTTTTACAAATAAATGGCAAAGCAGTTGCTTATACCTATGTTATTAAATATAGAGGGCGAGCTTTAATTCATAAAACGGCTTATGACGACACGTATCGAAAGTCCTATGTTGGTAAATATATAATGAACATCGCAATACGTGACATGTTCAATGAAGGTCAGGTTAAAACTATTGATTTTATGGGTGATTTTGCCTTCATGGAGTTTTGGACATCTTTATCCGCAAACTATGTTAAAGTTTTCTTAAGAAAAGGAAACGTGGCGCCATTAGTGAAATCCCTAAAGGTTTTCAATATTATTTTAGATAAATTACCTGAGGATAAAAAACCACTTTTTTTGAAGACTTTATTTTAGAGAAAAAATTCTCTGAATGCAAAAAATAATGTTATTACAAAGACTCGAATATATACCAAGATCTTTAATGTTCATAAATCTGCTTTGTCATTTAAAGATGGAAAAACCTTCATTATCTGCCAATAATTTTCCGACCCGTCAGGTTTAGGTGGAAACTCCGAAATCGGAAATCTGTAATGAACCTCTATATGGTATTCTGGATAGCGAAACTGAATCCTGAAGCCCTCTTTGTATGAATCAACTTTCGCGTCTGTGTAGCCTTGTGCTTTGATAAAAGCTATTAGTTCTTCAGCGTCCATATCTGATTAAAGAACCTGAAGCGGTGAAATTCAGAAATGTACGTTTGCATTTTATTCTATCGGATGATAGAGTGTTATAGCGAATTTTTAATTTTATTTAAACATCAATTCATAGTTGTGCATACGATTACCAGACGATAACACCAATTAACTTTTAATGTGTATATTACTTTTACCAAGGTTTATAAATTTCCAAAATACATAATTCTATAGAGTTGTTTTCTATGTTTTACACCCAGCATAGTGATTTTTATTTTGCAATTCATGAAAATGGATTTAACGACGCGATAAACCTTGCAATGCAATTCTTGCCCTCCTTCTTCAACTACACAGACAAAACTAATTTCAATTCCAATGTCGCCTGTGTTCCAATCAATCCAGACCCGAGCGTAGCCGCACATGGTGACCCAATCATATCGAAAATTTATCCTCCTAACGGTATTTATCAATCATTTCTTATGCAATTTCCGCAAACACCTATCCCACTCACACCGCTAACTATTCAATTACCCCAAAACTCCCTCAATTATGTTTTTCAACTAACAAAGCTTCAAGTGGACTTTAGTCCTGGAAATGTTATTGCACTTCCAACAACAGTCCCCCACCCGTTACCTTCTCAGAATCTTGCCATTCATGCAGCTGTGGCTTTGGGGCTTTCTTGTCCTGATAACTCGGAGCTAATAAACTGCTTTTTGATAGACTTGTTTACTGAACTCTCGCTCAAGAATTCTTCTTCGCCAAAGTTCCTTGACATAAAAATGAAAGCTCTGGATATACCTGAGTTCCAGCCTGATGGATTGAGGAAGATTCTCGACTGTTACGCAATGTTTTTGACAAACGAAGTCTTTGGTTGGCTGAGCCTTCAGATAGATAACATAGTTTCTAATCCACTTCCCTTTACCCCTGGTGGGGTAATAAATAATATTCAAATCACTCCAGCTACAATTCCAAACCAGAATAATCCAGCTCTTGAAAATGATCAGCTGAAACTGTTTATGAATTTAACATCCTTCGACCTAAACTATGCTGGTGTATCTGTTGCCTCAAGTGGACCAAGCTCAAGTTTGTTGTCTCCTGTCTCAAAGGCTCTTCGCAGTAGACCCGGAAGCGGACCTACCGACTTCACTATTGCACTATCAAGTGGAACGTTTAACAAGATTCTTGCTGACATTATAAGTGGATTAACGATGTTTGAAATTCCAGCACCTTCTGGAGTTTATAACCCCGTTCACCCCTTCTCTAATCAACCCTGGGGTATGTTTGATTCGCCCCCAATTCAAATAAAATACAAAGTGGGCGTTCAACTTACAGGCGGAACTATAAGCCTGAAAGATCCGGTGAGTGGTCAGCCAAACGGTTCGATACAAGTTGATAACTTGCAGATGCTATGGGACGAACTAAAGTTTCAGGTTTCCATCGACTTACCTTCATTTACCGTCGGAGGTATCCATACTTCTGCAGTAACTATCCCCAACCCGTTTGGTGGCACCATAACTCTCATCCCTGCTATCGACTGGCCGGGGCTGACCTTTTCAGGAGGGACCATTCAGATACCGCTTATAGATCTTAGCCCACTGAATTTAGTCAGCGAAGCCAGCTTCTCAGCGGAACCCGTTGTTTATTATGGGACTGGCAACCCATTAAATAACCTGTGCCCGAATAGATGGCAGTTCTACGTTGTTCCTCAAGTTCCGATCTTCGTCTGGCCGGTGTTCAGTTTCAACCTCACCAACGCAATTAAAGCAGGAATAAACCAATATTTCAACGACCTATTCGGAAATAACCCCGGCCCGGTTGTGGATGCAATAAAGGCTGCCCTAACCGCAGTTCTAACAGGCGCATCTGCGTTTCTATCGGATATCTTCACAGATATAGATTCGGTCACTCAAACCATCGCGGACATGATTCTCAACGATATCCCAGGAATTAAACAGGCTCTTGACGATCTACTTCTCAAATATTTCACCAGCCAAGCACCGATATTCGAACTAACCGATCCTTTGATAGGACCAAGCCCCACATCACAGAATTGGGGACCAAGCCCGCTTGCTTCAATTAACTTACCAGTCAGTGGCAGCATCGGTCCAGCAAAAATTATCCTCCCAATACCTATACCATATCTTGGAGTAACCGTTAATTCAAAAGAAATGGTGCTTGAAGGAGATATAGGACAATGATCGCCCTGGCAGGCTCCTCATATTTTGGTTGATGCCCTTTTACCTAATTATACTGTTGAATAATAACAAACTGCAAGTTTTCTACCGATGTTTTAGATCAAAGAATAAATCGTTTAAATAGATAATTAATTACAGGCGTTTTTTATGTCTAAAGAAAATAAAACAGTTAAAGACCCTGAAATTTTGAAGAAGAGCGAAGTACCCATTAGCAAAAAAGAAACAAAATTATCCATAAAACCCTCAAAAAAGCAAGCAGCCATAACCCAAGTTCAGCCACAAGACCTTTGGCAAGCTTTTGATGATACTTTCGCACGATTCAGAACCGATTTTGAAGATCTTCTTTTTCCAGCTAATTGGCCTGAGGCATTCTCGTTTGTCCCAGAAATCAGAGTTCCGATAGTAGATCTAAAGACGGAGAAAAAGAGTACAGCTTAAAGGCGGAGATGCCTGGCTTTAAGAAGCAAGACATCGAAATTGAAGTACAAGATGATGCAATCGCGATAACAGGAACTGCAGGATGGAAATACGATGAGAAAGATCAACTATACATATGCAAAGAACGCGCATGCAAGACATTTTACAGAAGATTTGATTTACCTGAGGAAATAAAAGTGGAAGAAGTCAACGCCACCTTGTCAGACGGTGTACTAGAGATAACTCTTCCTAAAAAAACAATAAGAGAGAAACGAAAGGTAACTGTAGAATAAACTTGTGGATTCAGTATTCAATAAAAGTTGCATATGGCTTGTTCTAGTTATTTTGACGTCACCCATTTTTAACCGAAGAAGTGGCAATGCAGCAATCTTCGCTCACCCGTAAGAGATGCCTCGCTGTAGGAAATTTGATTTAAGCAGAAAGAAGAAGACAGTAGATGTGTACAGGTCATGGTCTTCTTTTAGTTAAGAGTGGGATTTGTGTGCGTTTGAGAGAAGAAGGGTTTTTCCGTAGGAATTCAGCCGTTTCTTAACTACCGAATTGTCAAAATTTAGTTGAAACCTATCAATAGTCGAAACACGTTGATGGTATAAATTCCAAACAAAATTTGCCATTTTGAGAACCTTTTTGCCAAATCAGGCATTCACGCAACCCCTGATAGTTAACACTCTAAATATGGAATTCGGATTTAAGTTTTTGTTTAGGTGTTTTTGGTTGGTTGCTTGTTGTAGTGGCGAGACTACAGCAAGATCTTATATCGTCAATCATCACTCTTAATACATTAGTCAATTTTAATTTTTAAAAAAATATGTTCTTTGGAGTAAATAAATATGAACAGAAAAATTTTTCATGGAGCCATTCTCGAAAGTATCCTGCTCAACCTCATAAACGAAACCTCCGGTCAAGGTTTACACGGGTATGCGATGCTGAAGATGATGCAAAAAAAGTACGGTGTTAATTTGGGTGCTTCATCGATATATCCTGAGCTCGGGCGTTTAGAGAAACGGGGACTTGTGGCCTCTAGCTGGGAGTTTTCATTTGAAAAAGCTCACAAGAAATATCGAATTACACAGAAAGGCCAAAATTTGTTGAAGGAATATTTCGTAGAGTTAAGAGCAGTAATTCCCGTTTTAGTTTCACATAAACTATAGGTCGATTAGTGGTAATTTTAGTAAGGACGGTCTCCAAAAAGAACGTGAATTAGCTATATTACAAATCTTACTGTGGTTCATGACCACATCACCTTTGATGGTTGAGGGAAGCATTATTTATGTTGCAAAAAGTTTCTTGTCAAAGAACTAGAAATAAACAAAACTTATATAGTAATAATTAAGTAATGATAGTCAAGTAACCAGAGCATAGCAGTAGGCCCTATTTATGACAAAACCCGCCAACAGAAAAAAACGTAGTAAACTCACAGCCGCAATACTGTCCCCAATTCTCTTAATTGTCTTCATCGTCGGTTGGGCGCTTTTCTTAACGGGATCAAGACAGTCAAAAGTGAAACAAACACAAAAACCAATAAAAAGTCCAGCATCTTATCAAGACAATGTCGAGTTAATGGTAATTCCAATCGAAGAAATACCGATGCAAGAACACAAATAATACATTTACATCCAAAAGTACTAATGCTCAGAGTTAAGAATCATTGATTGGCTCAAGTCGAATCATCGAGTAAGCCTTGGGGCTATTAACTTCCTTTTTCTAAAACTGAAGTAGGCAACTCTTTGGCTAACCTCCACATAAGGAAACCGATTGCGGCGGCAACAAAACTTACTATTGTAAAAGAGTCTACACGAATCCAAGGTGTAAAATGCGATAGACCGCCTGATAGCCACTCTGGAAAAATAAACTGAAAGAGTATTCCATAAAACCAAGATAACAAACCGAATAAGAAGAGAAATTGGCCAGTGACTTTTGCAAGAACAATTTGTTTATGTTTCATTAAGGTTCTCGCTAACAATGTTTGAATATCTATTAAAATAGTTCGTTGATCAGTAACAAAAATTTAAGATAGGAAGGAGTCAATTCTGCAGTTAGTAAAATCACCCGAAAGGAACAAAGACTTCATTGATTGGACCAAGCCTTGGCTAAAAATAGAATGAGGATAGAAAGTCGAAGGTGAACGCCTTCTTCTAATTGAAGGGCGAACCCGCTGTCTTTGGCTTGCTGGATTGCTACTTTAGGGTATTATCAATAAAATATTGTTGTCTTTACTAAAACAACAAATTAAGCGCGTTATTAGAGCTAACCAAGCCAACTGATCCTGACTTTTTGTTTAAGTGCTCTTTCTTTTGTCGGTCCATGACATGAATAGTCCAACAAGAAAGATGGACACAAGAAAAGGTAACAACATGACAATTTTGATTACTCTGCTCATTTTCAGCGCAACCACTCCCCAAAAAGGATACTCTCCAAACTTAAGATAAAACTTTTTGCAAAGTCCTCTTCGCTAATTTGTTAAGTCCTATACATCCATCAATAATTAGATCTAGAACAATTCTGAAAAAAAGAGAATATTTCCAAATGAAGTATTTCTCATTCTCGAAACTTGCCTTAAGAACTTTGAATCTTGCAATTAATCAAATACTTAGGAGAAAAGCTTGTTGGACTTAATCACGAAAATTGATCGCGTGTTTTCAGTTCTCGTGATTGCTTCCTTGCATGTGCTTGAAAACAAAAAACGTGATAGAAAAATCAAAGAAAGATTAAAACGCTATCAAGAAAAACACGTTACCGCAACAAAACGGTATATAATTCATATTGGAATAAAATCTTGAAGGTTTAAAAATTTTCGCATATTTGCGTCTAAACCTGTTTGTTAAACGAACTTTATACCTCTTTCAAAAATAATTAGTTTAATCTCCGTGTTATTGTTCTATCGTAGTTATAGTTGTTTCAAAGCTGAAATTAGTTATGTCAACTATTGAGGGGTCCACTTTTAGTGTTAATTCTATTGGAATTACCTCACCTGTTTTGAGAATTTGTTTAGTGTAATTCCAGTTTAGAGAAATGTATCTCGACGTGGCGGATGGAGTCCAATTTGTTGTAATCAACTCTAGTGAGACGGCTGAATTACATTCGTTTCTGATGTAAACCGTCAAATTATTGCTTGAACTTAATTCTATTGATCCCCAATTGATCGAAAGAGTTCTGTTTGTACAAGCTTGATCCCAGTAAATCCCAGCGCCTATTGCCACTACAGAATCTGCTTGAACAACATTTCTATTTGCACCGAAATCAGCGATAACTGCACCGAGAATTATGATACTTAAAAGGCATAATGTTGCTAAAACTGTTTTTCTATTAAAATTGTTAGACCTTGGAATAGCCTGCTTAACTTTCGGTTTTCCTTTTCGTATGCTGATTTTGTTTAGTGATTCGTTAAGGCACTTCTCAAACATTCCAAACAACTCACGTATTGTGTCTTAATACATTGTATTGTAATTGCGACAATAAATAATGATGTGACTGCTAGGATACAATCACAAAGCTGCTTCCCACAAACACTTCTGATCAAAAATGTTCAGGTGCTTCCATGAATCTACTTCACACCCAATTTTTCTGATAAAACGTCTCTCACAAATAATAGTCTTCTGATTTTTCTCCATATTAAAAAGAATGACTAAATTCTTCCTTTCTGCCCCGCCATCTGATTTGCCGCATAAATCAGATTCCCATGATTGTCAACGATTATTTTGGCAGTTTTATCTTGCTGACCACAATCAGAACCTGCTCTGTCAAGAAATCCTCTAACCAAGTAAGTTTATTTGGTTCATCCTTAGTTTGCTTGTGCTCCGCAATATGATTCTGTACTGCCTTGTTCATGGCTTTAAGGTCTGGCACGACCAAGATTTCAGATCCGCATATGCATCGAATTGTACACAATTTCGTTTTATGAGAAACCGATTCACTTCTGGGGCCCTGATTGGAAGTTAAGTGGATTTTTTGGATGCTTTTTTTGTCATGCTCGCTCACTATACAATTGACCTTCTCTTGGTTTAGACTCTTTACTGAGACGAAATAGTTTGTGCCTCTGATATAAAATTTTTGACGGGTTTGACAAAATCAAGATAGCAAATAGTCCATGCAGGGAGCTCAATGACCATTCAGACAAATAATTCTGGCGTCTATTGCCATGTCTGAAATTAAGCCCGGAATAAAAGGTTCTTCATAGACCTATTCAGACGTGAGTCATAATTATTTGCCATCAACATTCTCTTGCTAACATAGAATTTAATTCATAATTTAATATTAATGTTTGATTTGTTAATAAAAAGCAAAATTGCTTGAATTAAACAATAGTAAATTAGTAATGTTTATAACATTCTGTTACATAACATGCTAATATATATAATGAAATGAAGGGAAGGGAATAAAGATGAGACGATCAAAACTAGAAATGTGCATTGACATCCTCAACGTTTTGGGCCAGCGGGGACCATTAAAGTTGACACATATAATGTACAAAGCCAACATAAACTGTAGCGTACTTAATGAATACATAGACTTCCTGATTAAACAAGACCTAATCGAAAAACGAACTATCAAAAAAGAACGCATAGTTTTCGAAATCACCCAACGCGGTAAAACAGTATTGAAGTACTTCCGTGAACTAGAACAAGCGCTGCCTATTTTGGAAGAAACAAAGATAAACAAGCCATTACTCACTCAACATACGAATCGCGTTTCAAGGTTCTCAAACTAATACGCAATAACCAAAGTCTTTCTAGAATCGAGCGCACAAAATCAAGCTGTTTAAATTTTATTTCATGTTTTTAATATTTTCTCATTGTAAAAAAACAGAATTTACCGATTGAGTTTGATTTCTATTAGTAAATTAGATCTGGTTCACCATTATTATTCTAAAACTCTGAAAAGCTTAGCATGATGCTTTGAATCGGTTGCCGCATTGGGGGCATTTGAAAGTTCCAATGCAAAAGACAGAGTTTTCTATTTTCTTCTCTGGTTTGTTTAGTCTTTTTCCGCAAACGGGACAGTCTACCATTATGATTGTACTTTTGAAGTAAATCACCTATTGCCCAATAATTCGAGTTTATAGATGAAAAATAGGATAAAAAGATATGTTGTCTTTGTTATGTAACTACAATTGCTCTATACACTTTCGATACGTAATCTCTCTTAAAAGCTTCTCCTTTATATTATGTTGTCAATTGACTCTTTTCAGAAAAGAGCGAGATCCTTTAACATGCTCTTGAAGGCTTCGATGAATATACTTCAGCCTACGAGGTTTGTGACTGTCTGATGACTATCACTACAATTTATATATGATGCAATGGAAAAGTCACAATGTTATCGTAAGAATAGGCAAAGAAGTGAAGTAACCATAAAAAAAGAAAATCAAAATATAGACTTCAATTCTAACCAAGCACAGGCTACCAAAATCAAATTAAGTACAAAAAGTATGCGTTTTGCAAGATGCATATGTGGCTTCAAAATTTTAGTAATTCCTGATTTGAAAGCGATGGACCGTGCCATAGATAATCATGTGGCTGAACATAAGAAAGGAAAAGGTACCCTAGAAAAATTAGCGCCTGGCAAACTGACAGCTCTTTTAACGGAACAGGTCCTGAAAGCGGCAAGTAAATGACCCTATCGACTGAAAATTAATCTGAAAACTTGCCAATTGTCTGCTACTAAAGTGATTTATTAATACTTTTCCTCTTTATTGATCTGATCGCTTTGGAAGTTGCTAAAAATGGCTTGATTCAAACTGAAAATCAGATGTTTTAAGATATCGTGGAAATCATCAAATAATCATTATAATGTTCTATTCTTAAATTGTGGCTCTTAACATAATCCGCAACCTCATCATAACAACTTTCATGTGCCAAAGATAAATTAGCTATAACCACATATTCAGTTGTGCCAGTATCACTAAAGCTCCAACCGGTGAATGCCCAGAATATTTTAGGTTGGCAAACGGGAATTTTTTTTGAGAACTCTATTGCTTCAGCAAAAATCATGAAATATCGCCCTTAAAAATTAAAGTTTTGAAGAAAAGGATTTTGAAAAATTTGGCTGCCTTGATGAGTGAGGCTTGGTATCTTCTTCTTTAATGATTGAGAACACTTGGATAATTTGGCCGAAATAGTTCAGTATTGTGAAGCCTCGTTCAGTGACTGAGAAGAAGCCTCTATTGTTGCCGGTTGTTCGCTCTTCAACCAAACCCAGCCTAATTAGGGTATCAAGATCTTCCTTGAGCACGGTGCAATTAATATTGACTTTATACATGAGGTGTGTCAGCTTTAGAGGACCCTCGTGTGCTAGCACCTTGAGCAAATCGGCGTAAATTTCAAGTTTGCTTCGTCTCATATCAGTCTCTTTCTTATTGACCGCAAGATATTTATAAAGTTTCTTATTTTTGTTGTTGCTTAAGTCAAGCAAATATGCTTTTTGTTAACAAAATAACAAAAATAGAAATTTTTGAATTAAAATAAATAAAAAAGACAAACAATTATGGCGTATCGGCAGCGCAAAAAATGGTTTGTGAGAGGATTGACTGTTTTTTAAAAAAAAAATTGTTCAAGCAAAATATGGATCCAATTTTCTTTCCCAGACATCGGCGAAAATGATTTTGAATTTCAGCCACACAAATTTGATAAAATGTCCATAAACCAATGCTTATATATGGATTACGCAATGTTAAGATGTAAGATGGTTTCCTTGGATAACTTATCTTTACTCAGATCAGAACTTAAACTTAAAATTTTATTAAGTCTCTTTAACGGAAAAAGAAGAATATCTGAGTTAAGATCTGATGTCGAAACAAGGGACACTACTATTCTCCACATTCTCGAAGAATTTGGTGATCTCAATCTTATAACAAAAACTCAAGGAGTTTACACTCTTTCCTCACTTGGAGTCATCGAAGCTAAAATTATTAAAGAGTACCTTCTAGCCGAAGAAGCGATTGAAAAATTTAAGGATTTTTGGTTGTCCCACGATGTGGATGATATACCTGCTTATCTTCTTCAAAACTTGGGTGCATTAAAAGATGCCCAATTAGTTCGGACTGGGGCAACAGAGCTGGGGATTGTTCATAAAACAGTCCTTGAAGGTCTTAAAACATGCAAAAGGATCAAGGGAATATCTCCTATTTTCCATCCGGACTTCATTTCTTTATTCGGTCAGTTGCTCGACCAAGGATGCACAATTGAATTAATCGTTAGCGGTGGCGTTCTAACAAAGATTACAGGGTTTGTCGACGTAGAGTTAGTGAAGAAATATTTGAAAGAAGACAAATTACGGATCTATGTAAAAGAAGACGTTAAAGTTGCTCTTGCACTAACGGAGAATAGTTTCTCACTTGGTCTTTTTTCGCCGTCGGGAATGTATGATGATCGCATGGATTTGCTATCAGAAAGCGTTGAGTCGATCGAGTGGGGTGAGCGTCTTTTCGAAGCTGTGGCTAGGCGTAGTACACGAATTGGATTAGAGTTTCTTTCTTAAGTTTTTTTTGGCTTTTTGACATTTTTAGTTGTGTTTGAAAAAGTTTTTGATTTTCGAGTTTAGTTTTGATTAGAGCTCGGGTCACTTATCTTGAATATGAATTAGTGCTTCATAAGTGTCATTACATACCTGAAATTCATATTTAGCCGGAGACAGGCAAAGTGAAAAACCCGGCCTTTCACACGGAATCAATAAAAACACAAAAGCAGAAATATGAAAATTTTGCATTCAATAAGACCTATCTACCAATTTTTTCAGTCCTAAAGTTCATGACGTCAAGCTCCCTTCTTTTAGCTCTAAATGGAATGATGGTAGTTGTTTTTGGCTTTTTCTTGTATAATTTAAGAATTGTCCCCAGTTTACTTCTGGCGGCATTTCTAGTAACGTTTGCAGTTTACGGTTTAAACAAGGTCACCGATAAGTCTGAGGACTCAATTAATAGACCTGAAACCTCATCTAGTTCTTCAAGTTATTTTTTAACTTTCTCAATCGTTTCAATGGTAATTGGTTTCCTGATAGGTCTAGACCAGGGATTTATGGCTTTCATGGTTCTTTTTACACCAGTCGTTATAGGTGTGATTTACAGTGTTAAGATTTCAAAATCATTCCCAAGACTTAAAGAAGTTGTAGGCATTAAAAGCTTCGTAGTCGCTGTAAGTTGGGCTTTAACAGGCTGTTTCTTACCCGAAGTAGATATTATTGTGAAACTTCAAGCAAGCCTCATTATTTTTGCTTATATTTTTATTCGAATATTCGTCGGTACCATTCTTTGTGATGTCTTAGATAGCGAAGGTGATTTGTCGTCTGGAATAGAAACAATACCGATAAAGCTTGGGAGAAATAAAACCAAAAAGCTATTAATTGTTATGAATAGTTTAGGTATTCTTTTGTTAGTCTATTGTCAGTTGATGGGAATCTTTGTTCGTTTTCTCCCCGCTCTCCTTTTTGGAGTTTTATACGGGTATTTTGCCATCTGGTATTTCTTTAAGAATAATTGCAAAAGATTTACTGGAGGATTAATATTGGATGGAGAATGGTTTCCTATAATTATCATCGTTTGCCTAATCATCAGGTAATATTCCTATTTGCTTGGGTTTTCGATCAAATACGCTAATTCTTGGCCTGCTTAATTTCCACTTGCTCACTATTAAGACAAAGTGTAGAACCTACAATCCATTTCATTACTAGAATCCGTGGGCTTAGTCAGTAAGAAAGTGCCCGTGTAGTCATGGCCGAGTTTTTCAAATTGGAACGTTTGTCTATGTTTGTTTGTTAAATCCCCCGTATCTCATGAATCATTAATGTTGTCGGTATTAGCCTAATCAGTTCCATTTGAATGAGATATATGCTCCAACTTTATCAGTGCAAATAGATACGAGTCTTTTATTTATTAATAAACAATATTTGATATTGTACTACTGATTCATATTCAGGGTCAAGAAGCGTCTCCCGAAACTCTGCATTTTCGCATGCTCAAATTCGATAAAATCTGTTGACCTATTCGCGTGAAGAATATCTTGCAATTTTTGGATATGAAAGAATAAAGTTTAGATGCCCGCTAATTATTGAAGTGAAGTTTTGACATAGAAACAAGTTGCAGAGTGATATCCTTTAGTACTTCTTTCATGGACCTGGTCAGTTTCGCACAATAAATCAACAACTTCTTGTTGTCTCCGCAAGAACTCCAAGCCCTTCGTCGTTGGTAGGTATACAAATTTTCCATTAAGCCTTATTTTTTCAAAAAGAGCTGTTTTCAAAAGCAAAGATAGGTACTGGTTTAGTTGGCTGAAACTCAAGTTTGCCTTAAACATGATTTGAGTTTTCGAGCTCCCTTTTCGGGCAATATTTATTATTTCTGCCATAATTATGAGCCTATCACGTCTTTTAGGTTTGCTGTCGATTATCAGTAAGGTCATTAGTATTCCTTTTTCCAGAGATTTGCTTGTTCTATGCTGCTTGAGATGATAAATTTGTGTTATAAGCTATGTTTCACTTATCTTAATATATCAGAATTTGGAATATGGGATTAATTCTCCTAAAGAGGAATTTGTTCTTACTAAAATGATTAGAGTGCCCAGTCCAGCATTTACTAAAGCGCTCGGTCAAAAAGAAATTATGAATAAGACGACATTGGTTAAATCTTTTTTTAGCCTTATTCTCCTTCTTTGAAGGTTAGGAATTCTTTAACTTTATTTGAGGCATCTGCTTTGAGAATTTCACCGTGACCGGGCAGCATAACGTCAAAATCTAAAGCTGTGAGCTTGGCGATAGATTGCTGCTCTTTTGCTTCATCCCAAACGTACTGTTTAGGACCAGCGACAACTTTCTCGCCGTCGAGACGTAGTGTGTCTCCTGAAAAGAGAGCTTTTTTTTCATAATCGTAAAGGAATATGCTTCCTGGTGTATGGCCTGGTGCCATGATGACGGTTAAGTTGCCTATTTTGTCGCCGTCTTTAAGGTTGATTTCAACGTTTGTTGGTGTTACTTTGATGAGTGATGACGCTGCTCGCAACAGAAGGTTTTTGGGTTTTGGATAGGTTTTTGCGCCTGAAACAATTTCTGCATCTTCCGTTGATGCAGCTACTTTGGCATTGGTTAAGTCTTTGAGGTCTTTGACGCTACCAGCATGGTCCATGTGGAAATGGGTTAAGATAATGGTTGAGACTTCGCTGGGTTGGTGACCGATTTTTTGGATGTACTCGACGATTTTCTTTGCGTTTCCTGGAGTTCCAGTGTCAACTACGAATAATTCTTTTCCGTTAATTATTAGGTAAACGTTGCTATGTGCCATGTTACTGCTTGCTTCATCTATTCTGTGGATTCCTTCAATAATCTCCATCAAAAAACCTCTGTTTATAATAAAATTGTTAGTTTCACGGGATATAAATACTAATTGAAAATTCTATTTGAGTATAGGCTAAGATAAATTGAAGTTCAGCGTTAAAGTCACCCGATGACTATTGGTAGTGTCTAACTTGAGATCTACATTATTGCGACGAAAAGCGCCGCAAATAATCGCTGCATCAATAATCATCATTATTGCTGTCTATGTTTCGTTCGAGTTTTTAGAGGATGTGTTTATCGATGGTGCCCCCTTAACGAGTGGTCCCTTGGTTAGCGCCATCATATCATTCACGGGCAACGTAAAAGATACGGTATCGTCTTGGGGGTATCCTGGAATTTTTGGATTAATGATTCTTGAATCTAGTTCCTTACCTGTACCCAGCGAAGTAATTCTTCCCCTCTCAGGCTATCTTGTTTCCACAGGGCAACTAAATTTTTTTGAAACCGTGGTTGTGGCAACCGTTGCCGCTATAGTTGGTTCATTGATAGATTATTACATAGGATTAAAAGGAATTGAAGCATTAACAAAGCGCAAAGTGTTGGGAAGGGCATTGTTATCGATGGATCAACTGAATTATGCAGGAAAATGGTTCAGCAAATATGGTTCCATAGCAATTTTTCTTGGGCGTTTAATCCCTGGAATCAGGACTTTGATATCGTTTCCAGCGGGAGCAGCAAAGATGCCCCTGACAAAGTTTCTGTTGTATACCACTGCAGGATGTTTGTTGTGGAACAGCATTTTGATTTACGTTGGCTACTACTTAGGAAAAAATTGGGCAGAAGTAGCAAGCGTTTCCCACTACATACTCATCGCCGTTATAGGTGCATTGGCAGTCGTAATTGTTGGTTACTTGGTTAAGCGAAGAAGAAAAAGAATGGTGGAGAGCAAAGTAAAGGAAACTAATTGATCACATTTATTTTCGGCTCGATTTCGCCTTCGATGCCAAGGATTTTTGCCTCTTTAACCTGCACAATGCAGTCAACTTCTGCTGCTTTGTTTAATTTTTGATAATCAACCGATTGCAAAAACGCCGCGTCAATTGAAACAGGCGAGTTAGAAGCAAAAACGCCGACGTCTTTCATAATGATTTCACCGGGGTTGGGCAAGCAATCGCAATATTGAGAGATGTCTTTGGCGAAACTTACATAGGACACTTTGTCGGGCTTGAAGGTAGACAAGACGCCGTAAGCAGCTGATGCTAAGGCTTTGCTGAGATTTTCTTTATGGGCGAAATGTATGGCTTCCATGGGGCAGGCGCCAATGCATATCGGGCAACGCATACATTGAGTTGAGGTGTTGTGTGCTTTTCCTTCAATGATTTCAGGTATCTGAGTTGGACAGGCTTCTTTGCATTTTCCGCATCCCTGACATTTTGAAGTGTCGATTTCTAGCCCAATAGTTCTATGTTGCCTAATCTTGCCAGCGCTTGGCGTGCAGCCCATACCCAAATTCTTTATGGCGCCGCCAAACCCGCTGAGTTCATGCCCTTTGCAATGTGAAACCACAATCATGGCATCTGCTTGAGCTATAGCGCCCGAAACTTCAAGTTCCTGCAAGATACCCATGGTTTTTACCACTTGAAAGTTTTCGCCTCTGAGTCCATCAGCTACGATAAAAGGCGCCATGTTGAAGCCATTGATTAGGGCGGTTTGCATGTGGTCGTAGGCGTTATTTCGTTGGGCATGATAGGCGGTGTTGGAATCGGTGAGGAAGGGTTTGCCGCCTGCCTCCTTGACCCTGCGGACTATGTCATGCACGAAAACAGGTTGCACGTAGTAGGG
This sequence comes from Candidatus Bathyarchaeota archaeon, assembly GCA_963809455.1. Lineage (GTDB taxonomy): Archaea > Thermoproteota > Bathyarchaeia > Bathyarchaeales > Bathycorpusculaceae > Bathycorpusculum. Next base: position 60,937 of record CAWEJP010000007.1, read on the forward strand.
GTTGCCTAATTCGCCTACATGCAATTTTATGGCTACAAGGTCTCCCTTCTGTATACCCTCAAAGGTTTTTGCTTCATCGTAGAGGCGGTTGGTTTCTTCCAGCAAGTTATGGCTGGTATTCCAGGGAACTAAATGAACATTCAAAGTCATTCTCTCCGGATTTTAGATCATTAAAATTGGTGTAAGCAATGGCTTTAATGGATTTTGGTCGCAACATTTTTACTCAAGCGAAAATAGTCAATAAAAACAAAACAAATGAAGTTTTAAGGTAGAAACGTTTCATGGGAACATTAGAATGCAAAAGCTTAACAAAAATTTACAATGACAATCGAAAAGCGCTCGATAACGTATCTTTTTCAGTGGAAACTAAAGGTATCTTCGGTTTAATAGGCAGAAACGGCGCCGGAAAAACAACTCTTATCCGCATCCTCGCCACTGAATTGGAACCTACCTCTGGAACTGCAAGCATAGATGGTAACGACATACTCACCCAAACCGATGCTTTGCGAGAAAAAATAGCTATCGTTCCCCAAGAAGCAAGAACAATCCGATGGATGACCCCCAAACAAACAGTTTTTTCGTATCTTCTATGGCGTGGACACTCGTACAGGGAAGCTAATAGGCTTGCATGCGAATCCCTAGCAAAACTGGGCTTAGAACAATACGCTAATGTATTGAACAGTCGTCTCTCAGGCGGAACAAAACGTAAAGTTCTCATCGCCACAGTCACGGCTTCGGAAGCCCAAATCATATTTTTGGATGAACCTACAACAGGTTTAGATCCGATTTCAAGAAGAGAATTATGGGCGATTCTGCGGGAACTGGGAAAGACTCGTTTTATTTTTCTTACGACCCATTACCTTGAAGAGGCTGAACAACTTGCTGATCAAATCGCAATTCTTAAAGAAAGTAAACTTGTTTCAGTGGGCACGCTCTCTGAATTAAGAGAGAGCTCTCATTTTCAGTATAGCATAAAGTTGTCCCCGAACACCCCTGTTCCAGGTTTAAAGGTTGGGGAAGTTACAGTTGGTAGCAGTGGTTACGTCCAAATAATGACAAATGAAGAAGAAGCCTTCAATTTGGCGAGGCACTTCGCGGAAAAAGGTGTAAAATTCTCTATAGCCCCCGTGACCTTAGATGACATCTTTTTCCGTTTGGTGGGGCAAAAAGCGAGGGATGAGTAGTGAAGCGCAGTAAACTAAGCCAAATCCTCGCAGGCGTCTTGGTCAACGCTATCTACGAAATGAAGAATTACCCCATTATTCTGATTAGCACAGTGATTTCGCCGCTTTCACTTTTGGCGGTTATCACTTTTGTTAGTGGCGGAGCTCTTTTTGGCACAGCGATTGAAGGCGGTTTAATCATGATTTTTTTCTCCAGCGGCATAGCTCTCCAATCAGACTTATCACACCTAAAAAATGATTTCAAGCTTCAAGATATGATTGTGAGTTCACCGACAAATTCACGTTTATACATGAGTGGGATGGCATTAGCCGAAATTGTTTATTCGCTTCCGGGCTTAGTTATTCTTATTGTGCTTGCAGGAATTTATCTGCACCCAAACCTTCTGCAAACTGCAATCTTATCTATCGTTCTTTTGTTGATGTTTGCGGTTTCGGTTGCAATTGGGTTTATGCTCTCTACTTTCTCAAGCGATGTCGTGCAGAGTTATGCGTTCTCTCGGTTGCTGTCTTTACTGTTTGCTACGGTTCCCCCTGTCTACTACCCAATAACCTATGTGCCGTACCCTTACAATTATCTAGCTTATCTTTCTCCTACAACTTATGCAGCTGAAATTATGCATTCTGCCACAGGGTTTCTGAACATTTCAACTAACATGTTGATTCTTGATTGGGCTGTTCTGTTAGGAGTTTGCGCAGTCATATTATTTATCGCCATAAGGAAAACTAGATGGCGGGAGATTTAGTGTCCATCAAAACTATGCTTTATTTGCTTCTTCAAACGCCTGTGTTATCAAACAATCGCCTATACGGCCTTCTGGGTCCGCTACTTTTTGTTTGTTCTCTTCCATGTGTGTTCCGATAGCGTCGTTCATGACCCTATCGTTGGAACCAACATTATTTCAAACCCACAAACGCATCTAATTATATCGCATCTTTTTTTTCGGCAAATCTCTTTTTGGATGCGTCAGAAGGCATTTTACTCAACCGCTTAGCTTCTTCTGCCCGGATAATTTAAGGGGATTTCCAAAATTCAACATCTCTTTTTTCGAATAAGTTACCAAAAGGGAACGGCAAATAAAATTCGGTTAAAGTTAGTTAATATTTTTTTCCATTGGCAATTTTTTTCTGAATTTCAGCGACTTGCATTTCGTCGTCAGCTAATATGCTAATCCAAAGTTCGAACTCTTCTTTTGATATTTCCTTCTGTATTACTCCCTGTTGGTCTCCAGAGAAAAATCTTGATGGAACAGACGTGAACAGTTTCGTGTAGAATATTCTATCCGCTATGATTATTTTGGAAGAACAGCCAATCTGTTCGCCTTCAATATAATCGATTTCGTAGCCCAATTCTGAGACCTCTATAAATGCGTCAATTAACGATAATTAAAATTTTCTGGTGAACCATCAGAGATAGTGTTTGCAGTTTTTTCAAGTTGTATTTGCTTCTTTCTTGCTGGGTTTTTTTTGCTTAATAAGCAAGTAGCCTCCAGCCAAAACAATAGTGACTATTGCTATTACGGCAACTAACAGTACAGTTGGGAACGGTGCGATGTTGAAGGCAACTGATTTCTGCCCTGAATTACCCACCTCGTCAGTGGCATACAAAGTCAAGGTGTGAGATCCATTCGCTAATGCTGCCAAAGTTACATTTCCAGCAATCGCTTGTTTCTCTTGTCCATCCAAACTGTAAGCTAAGTAAGTCACATTTTCGTTTACGGAGAAGGTTAACTGTATATCAGTTGAATCATAGGATTGATTTTGCGGAAGCAATATGTCAATGATTGGCGAAAGAGTGTCGATTGAAAAGTAAACTGTGTTTGAAGAACCCATGTTTCCTAAGCTGTCGTTTGCGTAGATTGTTACGTTGTGAGACCCTTGAGAAAGCCCTGAAAGCGTAGGTTCCGTGGTCAGAGTTATGTTCGGGTGGTTGTCTAAACTGTAACCCATCCATTGCGTGCCCCTATTAACTGTAAACTCCAATGTCACATTAGCATAAGTCTTGTTTTCTGGGGAGGTGATCTGCACTTTCGGCCCAACAGTTCCGTACCCAACTGGTTTGTACGCTTCGTTAACATTAAGCCAGTTTGTTCCATCAAACCCGCCGATGCAATATAAAACATCGCTCACCACTGCTATCCCAAGGTATGCTCTGGGCGTGGGCATCGTATCCACTGTATTCCACGAATTATTCTCAAAACTAAATGCCTGCGTTAAACCGCTCAATACGCCGCCATAATAACCGCCTACACGATAAATTCTGGATGGCGCCATAATACCTTCAGTTACCGCAGCTACTCCATAACTGTTAACGTTGGGCAAATTTGTTGCTAAACTCCAATTGCCCGTTTGAGTATCAAACATTTGATTGGCTGAAGTTGACGGTCCATTTCCAAGCGGAATTGATCTCAAGGCACCTCCAATGATGTAGATTTTGGTATCAACGACAACAGAGGCGTAGCCCGAAACAGCCGTTGGAATAGGTTTGCTTAGACTCCAACTATCTTTGATTGGGTCATAAACTTCGTTGAGACTTGTTTCATTAAAGAAAGGATCTGCGCTTGAATATTTTTTGCCTCCGATAAGGTAAATTTTGTCGTTCACTACGCTTGCACTCAAGTCGGATCTCGGGGTAGGCATGGACGCTTTTGGTTCCCAAGTGTTGCTTACGGGGTCATAGACTTCGTTGTTTCCAACAAACCCGTTGCCAACTGTTCCGCCAATAACGTAAATTTTGCCATCGTAAACTGCAATAGCGAAGCCGTATCTCGGGGTAGGCAACGGCGTCATGCTCGTCCACGTGTCAGTTTGAGGATTATACTCTTCATTCGTATTGAGGGGTAAGCCGTCTCCGTTTATGCCTCCGATAGCAAATATTTTCCCATTAACGACTGCAACACCAAATTCTCCACGGGCTGTAGGCATAGGTGTAAGGGTGTTCCAACCACTTGAACTGTTGGCAGCTGTAGCAGGGTAAATATGGATCGCTGGTAGAACCGCAGCTCCAATAAGTAGGATGATTAGGATTTGAGTGCTTTTGTTTATCTGTTTAACCCCACGGTTTCTTCAGTATAAAATATCACATTATGCTTATAATATTAAAGGGTAACCAGCCAACTAAAACTTGACGAGTATAAGAGTAGTCAGGCAAAATCTTGATTTGTTAGGTGCAAAAAAGCTTAAGCCTAAAAACAATAATTTCTATGGGATTAATGTTGGGTTGGAAAGATTTTGGTGGCAGTGGATGGTTCAGAAAATTCGGACAGGGGTTTGGATTTTGGGTTGGATTTAGCAGAAAAATTCGGCAGTTACGTTATGTTTTGAATGTTAGTGAGTTGCCAGCGATGGGTGCGGTTCCAATGGAACCTGCCATCTGTTTCTGGTGAAAGCATGGTTTTGTTCGGTAGAGACCAGCGGAAGATTCATGAAGAAATCCTTATTAAAGCGGTTGATCGTGCAAAAAACGTTCAAGCCCAGTGTGGCGGTTTCGCCGGTGTTGGGTGAGGGAGCTCCAGCGTTTGAGATTGTGGCTGTGGCTAAGAACGAGGGCTTTGATTTGTTTGTTGTTGGGCACAGGGTGTGGGGCGGGTGAAGGAATCGTTTGGGTTGGGTGGTATTAGCGAGAAAGTGGCACTTTTGGCTCCTTGCCAAGTCGTAATTATCAGATAATTCTTATTTTTAAGAAAAGTATAAATATTCTTATGAAACTCATTTCTCCAGTGAAAAGCACATGACCACCAAAGAATGTTGCAACAAAGAATGTTGCAAAATCGATGCCATAGTCACAGTAGACGCTAAAGGACAAATCGTACTCCCCAAAGATCTCAGAGAAAAAGCAAAAATAAAACCCAATGACAAACTCGCAATCATCGGATTCCAACGCGACAGCGAAGTCTGCTGCATCGTGATGCTAAAAGTCGACGCACTTGAAGGCACTATCAAAAACCTGTTAGGGCCAGTTTTTAAAAATGTGTTTCAACCGGAAGTTGAAAAAGTATGAAAGAAGAAAAAGTACACAAGGTAGTAAGAGAACGGTATGGCAAAATAGCGAAAACAAAAGCCCAGCCCTGCGGATGCGGCTGCACATCAACCAGCCAGAAAATAGGCTACAGCAAGAACGAATTATCCTCGGTTCCAGCGGGCGCAGATTTAAACCTCGGATGTGGAAACCCCATCGCCCTCGCATCGCTCAAAGAAGGCGAAACCGTCATTGACCTGGGTTCAGGCGGCGGTTTAGACTGCTTTTTAGCCGCGAAAAAAGTTGGGGCAAAAGGCAAAGTAATCGGTATCGATATGACTGCTGAGATGCTTGAGCGTGCAAGAGTCAACGCCAAGAAAGGCGGCTTCCAAAACGTCGAGTTCCGCTTAGGCGAAATCGAGAACATGCCCGTTGCCGACAACACCGCCGACATCATAATCAGCAACTGCGTCGTAAACCTCTCGCCAGACAAACAACGCGTCTTCAACGAAGCATACCGTGTACTAAAATCAAACGGGCGATTAATGATTTCCGACATGGTTCTACTCAAAGAGTTGCCAGACAGAGTGAAGAGTAGCGTTTTGGCATACGTAGGGTGCATTGCAGGCGCAGACCTAAAAGAGGATTACCTTAGGAAAATCAAGCAAGCCGGGTTTAGAAATATTGAGGTAGTGGCTGAGAACCATATGCCCGAACTGTTCCTTGACGAGCCAGACGTAAAGGCGTTCGTTGAAGATCAAAAGATGACGAAAAAAGAAATTGCTGAGATTTCAGATGCCGTCGTCAGCATCAAGGTTTCAGCAAAAAAACCCTAACTTTTTCTTTTTTTATTTTATGGCCGCTAATTCAAGTTTGGTTGGCTTAGAGCCAGATGCCTTCATAGCTTGCAATGCTCTTAGCCGGTCTGTATCTTCCATTGCCATTTCGGTTAATTGGTTTTCGAGTTCAGGGGTTAGCTCAGCTTTGTAGACTTTGACGATAGCTTGGTAGATTTTAGCTTTTTTTATTTTGCCTAAATCGATTTTTTCGTCGGCATCAAGGCATAATGCGTAGCCAGTATCCATGTCAACTGCATCCACATGTCGTTCTTTAAGGCTAATTCTATTAATTCGAATCTTTTTTTGTAAAGTTTCAACGTATTTCCAGTCGGGTTTAAGCATGCTGATCAAACAATGATATTTACTGAGCTTGCATTTTACCTTAACGGAGCAACCTAAAACTGTGGGCAGAAATACTTAATTGCCGCTTTAACGCTAACAGAATTAACCAAAATTTTTGCTTAATTAAAATCGATGAGCGGGGTTACTGTTGCAAAACGAATATGCCATCCAAACAATCAACCTGACAAAGACGTACAAGTCAAAAACCCCGAACACCAGCATCTTTAATCGCAAAACCATTTCAGTTAACGCCATCGACAACCTCAACCTCGACGTAAAAAAAGGTGAACTATTCGGTTTACTCGGTCCCAACGGAGCAGGCAAAACCACGCTTGGTAAAGATTCTTTGCACTCTGCTACCTCCGGATCAAGGAACAGCTATTAGTTAATGGTTTTGATGTTGCCAAGCAGCAGATGAAAGTAAAGCAGTCAATTGGCACTATTTTCAGCGTGGGTGAACGCGGTTTCTTCTGGAGGCTAAGCGGCTACAGCAACCTGGAATTTTTCGCCGCCATAAACAATGTCCCCCGAAGCGGCAGGCACCAGCGAATCATGGAGGTTCTGGAGTTGGTGGGGCTGCAGGACAAGGCGTTTGAGTGTTTTCCAGAAGTATTCGGGCGGCATGAAAAGAAAGCTTGCTTTAGCTAGGGCTTTGCTGGCTGATCCGCCTATTCTGCTTTTAGACGAGCCAACAACAGGCTTAGATGTTACTTCTTCAAGGAACATTCGGGACTTCATAAAAAACGACCTCAGCAAGAAACATGGCAAAACCGTACTCTACACTACACATTACATCGAGGAGGTTTCCCAGATGTGTGACCGCGTCGGCTATCATGAACAAGGGCAAAATCGTCGCTTTAGACACACCCGACGCACTAAAGGGCATGGCAAAGAAGGGTGAAGTCGCCGACATTGTTGTTAAGAACATGTCTGAAGCGCAGGTGAATAGTCTGCGAGGTTTAGAGGGCGTTTCGGGTTTAGCTTCAGAAGTGCAGGATTCAGTTCTTGGGCAAACGACGGCTGCGGGTGCGTTTGGAGAACGCGGATGCGTTGCCGATGGTGCTGGATTTCTTTTTCCGCGAGAAAATCAAGCTTGTCAACTTCCGCCAGGAAGAGCCAACGCTGGAGGATGCCTTCATCGAATTAACAGGGGCAGGTGAAGGCGCATGACGTTGACGCAGGAACTAGACAAAATCTACTACTTCATGAAGCGAGACATCATCTCGTTCTCAACTTACAAAACAAACATTTTGCTCAGCGTCGTCAGCGCTCTTTTCGGAGCATTATCATATGCTTTTTGGGGAGCTAACGCATCAATGCCAAGCGTTGCGAACCTTGGCATGCCAGTTGTAACTTACCTTGTTGATTGGGCTTGCCTTCAACACTTACCTCTCACAGAGCCTCACGCTCGTTCAGCGAACAATTAACCCATGGAGTCTGGAGGAAGTATTGGTTTCCCCCACTGGGTTGGTAACTTTTATTGTGGGCAGTTCGCTTTGGGGATTTCATCTGGAGCACCCTTGTCATCGTTATTTATTTGTCGGTTGGCGTTTTTGCCTTCGGCGTTATCTTGAGCGTCAACATTATCGGAACCATTATAGTTGTGGGATTGGGCATTGGAACATTCATTGGGTTCAGCATGATAGGGGCTGGAGTCTTGATTTTAACCAAGCAAGGCGACCCCGTTACCACAATCATAACTTTAGCCACCAACCTGTTTGGAAACGTGCTGTTTCCTATCTCAGTCATGCCTCTTCCCCTTCAGATAATCAGTTTCTTTGTGCCGCAGTACTACTTCTTCACCTGCATTCGACCCATGCTGATTGGACAAGCAATAGGAACAATTCTGCCAGACCTTGCCATTTTGGGTTTGATGTGTGCAATAATTCTTCCAGTCGGTTACTTAGCTTACGCTTGGTGCCTAAAAACAGCACGCAAAAACGGAACCCTCTCATGGTTCTAAACTTTTATTCTGCGTTTTTCCGATTTATTTTTTCTTCTAAAACTCTCTGAAAATTAACTTCGAAACCGGCTGCAGGATTCTCAAGTTTCCATGCTTCAAGCACCAGCGGATTAACTTCACCTACAACTCCCACTTCGACGCCACCCACCATTACTTTGCCCACTCTGCCCTCGATGAAGCTTGGATGGGTTGTTTCTTTTATTTGCCAATTCCACGCCGAAGTTAGCTCATAAACGAGTCTAAAGCTGATTTGATTTCGCTGAAATTTGCGTTCGGATGAGTAGTTACTGCTGCGAGCCAATCTTCGTCGCGTGTCCGGGTTTCTTTGGTTTCATCGAGTAATGTTACTTTGCCGAGTTCGAAGATTTTTTGTGGAAACTCTACGGATTGATTGACACTGAGGAATTCTATGAGGCTGGGCAGGAGCCAGTTGCGTAGGCACGTCATGGTTACTATTTTTGGGTTGGATAATTCGACGATTTTGGTTGGCTCGCTACGTTCATTTTTTTGAAAAGCGTTTCTTGGTTGGTTAAGGTGGTGTTTAGGGTTTCTTGGTAACCTAAGCCAACCATCAGTTCGCGTGCTATGTCGATGTAGCGTTGGTCAGGTTTTGCTCGTCCAGTAGTTGGGAGTTCACGCCAAGTTGGTTCAATGTTGTTGTACCCGTATGCGATGGCGACATCTTCGATTATGTCAACTTGATGCATAACATCAACTCGGTAACATGGAACCAGAACCGTTAACTCAGTCTCCCTCAACCTTTTCAACGTCCAAGTCCAGCTGTAAGCAGCAAATCAGAAATCTCTTTGCATGTCAACTTTAAGCCCAAAAGACGGTTTGTATCCTCAACACTTAGGTTAAAGCGTTTATTGTCAAAGTTAGGGGTAACAACTGTGCCTTCTGTGTATTTGGATTTTTCTGGGTAATGGATTGTTGCGCTGAAGGCTTTGCCTCCGCGGTCAATCAACGCCAACGTAACCAAATTGAGCGTATTTAGAACCGTCTTATGCAAGGTTCCTGTGACTTCAACGAGGAGATTGCGTGATTCCTCGGTGATTTTGCCTAAATCGTTCGAGTTGATAATTGGAGGGAAAGAGAGAACTTTGCCTTCGCTGTCAAACAGCATCGGGTAGAGCGGATTCTTTCTTGACTATGTGCCCGTACTCGACGCCTTTTGGGTGGCGTTCAAGAATTTCGTTTAAATCCATTTTCTCAGCGAAGCCTAAGGGAACAAAACTTACATCGCTTGGCTTAACCGCGGTGTATTCAATTGGTGGCTTAATCAGGTCAAGATTGTAGATACCTATGGAGGTTTTTTGGCGGCTTCGACCGTTGGTTTGATCCAGTTTGTCCTGCAAGTGCATTATGCCTTTGATGACGTTGTCAGAGAGGTGAATGTCTTTGATTACTGAGCAGCAAATGTAGGGGCGAATATTGTATAATTGCGGGTTAACGTTGACTTCGAGGGCTGATTTGCCAACAGTGTACTGTTTTATTCCTTTTGTCTAGTTTGAGGTAGCCTTGTAATGCGCGGCTTAAACCTTCAACACTCCAAAGGTCAGCACGGGCAGTATCCTTCATTTCGATGTTGACGAGCCATTCTTTTTCGTTGAACGCCTTTCACTTCAGCTTTAACGTAAAGAGAGGATGTCATCGAGTTTTGCCATGTCGACCGTTCAATTTACGACATGTGTCTAGCAAACGTTCTCAAGTTCTGGTAATCTACGTCGATTGTCGGCATTTATGTCACCTGTTTTTTCCGTAGCCAACCGAGGTCTTGACTAAAAATCATGCGAATATCCTCGATGCCTGCACGCATCATAAAGAGGCGGTCTACTCCTAAGCCCCAAGCAATCACAGGCTCTTTCACGCCCAAGGGCAAAGTGACTTCGGGACGGAAGATACCTGAACCACCGAATTCTACCCAGCCATAGCCCTTCTTTGTAGGCGACTAGTTCAACGCTGGGTTCGGTGAAGGGGAAGTAGTCGGGTTTAAAACGAATTTTATCTGCACCAGCAATTTCCATCGCGAACTTGCCCAACACACCGAGGAGGTCTTTTAGGTTAAGGTTTTTGTCGATTACGATTCCTTCGACTTGGTTGAATTCTGAGAGGTGGGTTTTGTCGGTTATTTCGGGTCGGTAGACGCGTGCGATTGAGAAATGTTTGCTTGGCACCTCAAATTTTCCAGTTTCAAGGGTTCTTGCGCTTAGACATGTGCCGTGTCCACGAAGCAGCAAACGTTGGGCAGCCTGAAGCGAATATTTGTATCCCCACCCAGTGGAACCTGTTGTCCAGCCGTTCTCATGAGTTTCTTTCACTTGCTCAAGTGCTTTAGCATGTTGTTTGATGTCGCCGCACAGGGGGTCTTTAACGTAATAAATATCGCTGGCTTCCCGCGCAGGATGGTCCTGAGGCACATACAATGCATCAAAGTTGAAAAAAGCCGTCTCAACTGCTGTTCCTGTCATTTCCTGAAAACCCAACTGAACCAACTTAGCGCGAACTTCATCGAGAAATTGCAGGTAAGGATGTTTTTTTCCAGGCCAAATTTTTGCGACTGGTGCTTCAATGTTGTATTTTTGAAGTTTTGCAGTCTTCCATTTGCCCGTGATTATTAGTTCCGGGGTGAGTGAGGTGATTTCTTGTGGCGCGACCTTGTTTTCGACGACGGCTTTTTTGCCTTCGTCGGTGATTTGGAGAGTGCGAGAAGTTTTAGGTTCGACTGTTAGAAGTTTTCTTTTTTTAAGTTGTTCCGTTGCTTGTTGAAGTTCAGAGCTGAGGTCTTCTTGGGATTCTTGTTTCTTTTCATCTAAGTATTTTAGGAATGTTTCGTCGCAGCCTTCAGGAATGGTTGTTTGTGCAGATGTTCAGTGATGCGGAGAGTATTGTTTTGGGGGGTGTATGTTGCCCATTTTTTCCTTATAGCCCATCCAAGTGCAATTTGGATGAACTCTGATTTGAGCCTAGCTTTTTCTGCCGCCTGTTTTAGGTCTGCAGCTCCGCCGAGTTCTGCGATAGCTAAGAATTAAGTTTGCGTTCAGGTAAGCCTTCTTTTGCATACTGTTCGCCTTCTGAAGTTAATTTGATAATATTTTGGATTTTTGCGCGGATAGCAACAAAATTTTTTTCTTGAAGCGTGAGAGCGTTGCGCATGACTGCTGTGTCTTGGATTCCGCAGGTTTGAATTAGTTGATCTACGGTTGCTGTTCCGCCGAGCGATTCAAGCGCGGAGAGTACTTGTTGTTCTTGGGTTCTAAGTTCAGCCATCCGTTTGCCTTCGCAGCGAGTTTTTGTTATTGGATAGTTACTGCGTCAATAAAAGCATGCTGATAAACCCAAATTCACATGCTTATGCGATTTGGATTTTTTTGTCGATTGAACTGTAAACGTTTCGTTCGATAGTACGTTTGAGATTACTAATTTTGTCCTCAGCCTCTTTGTACGCGTTTTCTTTAACGGTTTCATGCGTTTCAACGCTTGTTTTCCGAGCCTTCAGTAAATCCACTTGCTCCTGGTATTGAGCTATGCATTGGTTTATCTCATCCATCTTTGAAGACGCCAGCAAATGTTCCTTGTTCGATTCCATCTCGGCACATCTTATCTGAAGTTTCGCCAAAGAATCCTTATGCAGAATCTCATCAACTGTTTGCTCAGCTTTTCGTAGCTTTATCGGGTTTCAACTTCAGCTTGTCCTGAGCAATCAACTCTTCAAGCTTATGCAGAATTTCTTTAAGCATCGGATAATCCGCCTGTTCAGACACCAACGCAGCAAACGGCGTTTCTAAATACTGGGTTATCTTGTTTAGTTCATCCGGGGTTACTCCTCCTCCGCCGCCTCCCGTGGCTAAAGCTTGCATCTTTATGAAAGGTTTCTGTAGGTGTCTTAGCTCATGTTTTAACTCGTTCGTTAAGGATTCAATTTCGCAATTAACCATGTTCAGTTTGTCAACGGGTCCTTTGCATTTTAACTCGTTGATTTTCTCTTCAAGAACTGCGATTTCCTGCTCGAGTGGTAAACGTTCATTCTTAATGGTTATTTGGTCGTCTCTGAGGGTAACCAGCTGCTTCTCTATACCTTGAAGCTCGTTGATTTGCTGGAGAGCTTCCTCCAAAGTTTTGGTTTTGACATATTCCTTGGTGACATAATCGTTTAGGGCTGTATAGGCTTGTTTTGCCCTCTCGTAGACCGCAAGGAATTTTCGTCTATCCATGATGAAGAAAGGGGAGATTCTTGGAAACCAATTTTTAATATCTATATCTGTCACTAAGAGGACTTTCTGAGTTTCCCCAACGTAGCGGCTGAGGCTTTCATAGCTGACTTGCTCGGGCGGATTAATTTTTTTTAGCCGATCAAGAAACAACCGGGCATAGTTTGTTTAGGGCGCGTGCTCGATTGTAGACTTTCATGTTTCTTCTTTCTATCTCTTTAGAGCTTGTGTCGAATAGTTGTTTGCTGACGTCTGCGATCATTTGAAGTGAAAGGTTCGTGTCGTCGCGTAGTTTTTTGGCTTGTGCATGTACGGGGGTGAGGATGCTGCTGGTTTGGGTTTCAAGCCAACGTTTTACTTCTTCTGACGATGAGAACTGTTGGGTTGCTTCGGTCAACGCTGTTTCACTGCTTATTGTTATTGTTGGGTTGTTTATCAATTTTAGCCCAAATCGTTAACTCTTTTTTAGGTAACTACTCTTAAATAGGTACGGGAGAATTCAGCAAGCGGACAGGGAAAAAAATGAACACAAAAACACTTGCATTAACGATAGTTTTCACCGCATTAACAATCGCGATAAACGTTGCAGGTCCAAAAATCCCAGCGCCTTTCGCTCCATTTCTTCAATACCAACTTTGGGAAATACCGATAGTCATAGCTTTTCTATCCATCGGCATAAAAGAAGGCTTGTTCATATCTGTAGTAAACGCACTAGTTTTGTTAGTTTATGATCCTGGTCCAGTACTGTTGGGACCTTTTTACAATCTTATTGCAGTACTTTCCATGATGGTTGGAGTCTTCATACCCTACAAGCTTGCCACCCACGGCTATAAAATAGAAAATATAAACAAAATGGCAAAACAAAAGATAACTCTACTACTAATATCCGCAACCGTTCTTGGAATTATAGTGCGAGTTGCTGTAATGTCTATTACAAATTACTTTGCACTTCCACAAAGCGCACCCATAGGATTGTCAGTTCCTATACCAGACACTTTGGCATATCTACCATTAATCGCACTCTTCAACTCAACAGTAGCGGTCTACACAGTACCTATCGGAATAGGTATAGCAACGGCAATAAGTTCAAGGTTCAAACTAAAATAAAAAAAGACAAAAAATTTAGAATCCTAAGGACTGCGCCAGTACCTTAGGGCTTATTTGTCCTGCCTTGAATGTTCGCCCTGTTTTGGCGTTGTTTATCATGAGGACGGCTGGGGCGAATAAGCCGTGGTCGATTTTGTAGAAGTCTTTGTCTGCCTCGCTGAAGATTTGAAGGAATGGTTTGCCGTAATCCTTGGATGCCATGCTCGGAGCTTGGTTAATTATGCTTTGCAAGGCGGCTTCGTCGTCGAAATCTACGGTTAAGTAAACGGTTCCGCCATATAGGATGGCGTCGTTTGTGCGTGCCATAGCAACTTCAAAGTCCATACCAACCGGTGGAATAGGGGCATAACCCATCGCGTAACGGATAACTTTGGGGCTTAAACCCAGCGTTTTTAACTTGTGAATGCCGACTTCAACTACTCTGCCCGCAACTTGTGTTAAGCCGGCCATACTTGCTGTCGGAGCAACAGCCACGATGAGGTTTTCAGCTTTAACATTGCTGGCTATCGTAACCTTCTCAATTAATACATCAGATGGCAAAACATTGCTCTCTAACGTGATGACGGTTTTGTCGCTTGCATCTTTGTAACCAATTTCTTCGAAAACGTCTTTTGGCTTAAGTGCTAATGCGCGAACCGGTCCTGAACCGATAGCAATGTTGCCATCTGGTTCTTTGATGCGCCAACCAGCAAACTGTGAGCCCAACATAGCTATTGCAGGAAAATCTGATAAAACCGTTATAGATGGAAAAGTTACGTCACCATAGGTTTTGAAGCCAAGTTGCGCTTTTCCAGCGCCTCCCAAGCAGAGTTCAGTAAGTTTTTTACCTGCCTGAAAACCACCCGGCGCTTTAACGCCTGCATCTATGATAGTGGCTCCAGCAGCCGATTTTGTGACGGTTACGCCATAGAATTCTGGGTTATCGATGAGTTTTTGAGCTAGTTTCCAAGCCATCTGGTTAACGCTTAGTACATTTCCCATAACTTTCACCTTAGAGTACCCTATCATGATTGTTTTTAAATATTAAAGTTAACGCTTTGGCGTTTCCAAGGTTGAAAAAATCCTAATAGTTGGGTGAGTATTGGAGTTTTCAGATGCCATTGGCATATTGAAATTATGCAGAAAACGGGTGCCAAAAAGTTCTAAAGGATTGAATTGTACTAGTAAAACTGTTTTGTTTAGGTGTTTTGATGAAGTTTGAAACTAAATTTCAAGAAATAGTACCTCGCACCCACGACATATTCAGCTTCCGTTTTCCTCGACCCGCAGAATTGGAATATAAACCAGGGCAATTTTTCTTTGTTACTCTAAAGCAAGGCGACAAAGAACTCAAAAAGCACTTCAGCTTCAGCAGCAGTCCCACAGAAAAAGACCATGTAGAATTCACAAAGAAATTCACTGACCATGAATACTCATTGGCGCTTAAAGCGTCAAAAGTCGGAGATTGGGCAATGATAGAGGCGCCGTTTGGACAATTTACTTTTGAGGGGGAATACCCCAAAATAGCGCTGCTGGGCGGAGGCATCGGAATTACACCTTTTATAAGTTTCTGCAAAAACGCCACGGACAAAGGATTAGGCAGTGAAATCACACTTTTCTATGGTTGCCGAACACCGGAAGATATCGCTTTCCGCAAGGAATTCGAGGAGCTTGCCCAGAAAAACAGGAACCTCAATTTAGTCTTCACTGTTAACCCGCCTGCACCACCCGATTGGAAAGGCACAACAGGCATAATAAACGCTGACTTGATAAAGACGCAACTGCCAGATTACCAAGAGAACATGTTCTACACTTGTGGGCCGCCGCCAATGATTGAAGCCATGGAAAAACTCGTAGTTAGTTTGGGGTTGCCCAAAGAAAAACTGAAACGCGAACTCTTTTCAGGCTACTAAAGAAAGAGAAAGGGGTTTTAGGGGTAGAAGCGTCGGGTGGTTCTTGGGAACGGGATGGCATCGATGATGTTGTCTAGGTCAAGCATCCAAACCAGCAGCCGTTCTAAGCCCATGCCGAAGCCGACGTGTGGTACAGTGCCATAGCGTCTTAGGTCAAGGTACCATTCGTAGTCTTCAGGTTTGAGACCCTGAGCTTTCATGCGTTCGGTGAGAATATCTTTGTTTTCTTCTCTTGCTCCGCCTGTGCTGATTTCGCCGATTCTTGGCACCATCATGTCCACAGACATGGCAACTTCAGGGTGGTCTTTGTAGGTTTTGCAGTAGAACGCTTTGATTTCAGTTGGGTAATCGTAGACGAAGAAGGGTTTACCGAAATCATCAGCCAAAACTTTCTCGTCTTCATAGCCCAAGTCAGCGCCCCAATTCAACGCTGGATTTTTTGGTTTTAGCCGTTCGATGGCTTCTTTGTAGGTTATTCTTGGAAACGGCGTTTTGACCGCTTTTAGTTTCTCAATGTCGGCGCCCAACTCTTTGAATTCAGTTTGGCAACGTTCTGCTATGGCTTGGCAAACGTATTCCATCAAACCTTCCTCAAACTTCATGAGGTCATTCATGTCAGCAAACGGCCATTCGCCTTCCATGTGCCAGTACTCGGTAAGGTGGCGAATGGTTCGGCTTTTTTCCGCGCGGAACGAGGGCGCGATACAGTAGACATTTTCCAGTGAGTAAATTAGGATTTCAAGGTAAAGTTGGCTGCTCTGGGTTAAGTACAGTTCTTGGTCAAAATATTTTAAGCCAAATAGTGTAGAGCCGCCTTCGACTGCTGCGGAAATGAACATTGGCGGTGAAACTTCAGTGTATTTTTGTTTCTTGAAGTATTCCCTTGCAGCCTCTAAAACTTCTGCGCGGACCTTCATGACCAAGTTCATTTTTCTGCTGCGAAGCCACAGGTGGCGCATGTCACGGATGAATTCTTCACTTTTATCCTTGCTGAAATTGGGAAAGGTTTCGGCTAAGCCGATGATGTTGACGGCGTCGGCGCCAATTTCAAAGCCGCCTGGAGCCCGCTTATCCTCTTTCGCGGTGCCTTCTAAGCTGACTGATGATTCAATTGTTAATTTTTGGGCTTCACTCCAGCCTGCGCTTGTTTTTTTGACGGTGCATTGGATTACGCCTGTTGAATCGCGGATTAAGAGGAATATGAGTTCTTTTCCTTCACGTTTGCGGTACACCCAGCCGCGGACGGTTACTTGTTGGTCTTTTTTGGAGCCGTTTAATATTTCGTTTATTTTAACCAAAGCCATCGGGCATCAACTATTGGCTTACTACTTGTTTTCAAACCTAAATGCCTATCGATTTAGGTTTAGGCTTCTTTGATGCTTGGCTCATAAACTTTGAACAAAACAAAAATTGACAGGGGAATCGCGGAGACGAATAGGCTACAGCTAAAATCGTAAAGGCAATACGCATGCCAAAATCAAATTTTAAAGTAACCACCAAGTACTGGGCAATAAGGGGTGCAGGCAACAAAAACAGTGTAGTAATTACGGATTGTAAACTGAAGCCTGCTCCTCGGTTTTCAGGCGGCAATGAATCAAACACGATAGCCATCAACGCTGGACCATAAATTGAAAACATGTTTTGAAGCTGCAATCCAATAAGGATGAACTGCCGGGAAGGAGCAAAAACGAAGAATTAACCGCCAAGGCTAATCCAAAAGTCATGGAGACGATGAGCCACCTTCTGCCATGTGTTTATCTGCTAAGTAACCGCCGGGAAACTGAACAAGTGCAACTTCGATGGAACCAGCAAACCCCATGACTGACAATAGAAAGGCGTCGGCGCCCAGGTGAATGTAATATAGGATAACGTAGGTGTCGGGGATTGGTTGGAAAGTGAAGAGGATTAGCCAGTTTATAGTAATGATAGAGAAAGTTACCTCTTAAGATAGCTTGCTCTCCTCGAAAAAGCGCTGACAATCTTATTGCAAAACAAAATCCTAAGGAATTAACTCAAGAACTCACATTTGGATTTAAATCAAAATAATTATCTCTTGACCCACAATTCTTAAATCGCCCTTACAATGAGCATATTCCGACAAAAAGAATGCAACTGCACATAGAAGGAGAAACCAAACTTAAAGCGCTCCAGATTTCAGCTATTGCAATCTTTAGCGTAGTAATCGTTGAAGTCACAGTCGGCTTTCTAGTTAACAGTTTAGCCATAATGAGCGATGGCTTACACGCCCTGCTCGATGCGATATCCAGTGTTATGTTGTTCTTTGCTGTTCGAGCTGCAATGAAACCCGCCGACGAGGAGCATACTTACGGGCATGAGAAGTTTGAAACTATTGGCGGATTGATCGGGGGCATTGTCTTGATTGCTGTGGCCATCTTAATTTTCTACGATGCCGCAATACGAATTATAAGTCCTTCACAAATTAATGCTGGCATAGAATATGCAGGCTTTATCGCTATAGGTTACGCACTCTTCATAGCTTCACTGAGAGTTACTGTTTTCAAAAAATTCCAGCATGTGCAAAGTACATCAATGAAAGTAGGTCTCTATGATGCAATTGCAGATTTAAGTTCAACACTTATTGCACTTTTAGGTTTTGGCTTAGCTATATTGGGTTTTACAGGCGGAGATGCCCTCGCATCAATTTTCCTTGGAGCCATGCTTACCTACTTGAGCTTTAAACTCGTAAAATTCAGCATAATGGAACTAAGCGATACTGCTTCCAAGGATCTCGTTAACAAAACAAGAAAAATAATTATGTCATGCGAAAACGTCGTGAAAACTGAAAACCTCAAAGTCCGCAAAGTCGGCTCCAAAGTCTTTGTTGATGCATCTGTTCAAGTTCCCCCCATAATGAGTTTAGAAGAAGCCCATTCTTTAGCATCAAAAATTGAGAACTGCCTAAAAGAAACATTTGGCATAGTTGACGCCACGATTCACATTGAGCCTTCGGATAGTGGAATGAAAATGGATGAGCTGGTTAACAAGCTTGCGACGGTGGATGGAGTAAATGAAATCCATGAAATCTCCACAATCTATGTCGGTGGCAAACTCTACATTACCCTACACGCATATGTTAATCCAGAAATGTCTTTGGAAGAAGCTCATAAAATTGCCGAAACCATTGAACAGAGAATGCATACAGAGATTAAGCCGCTTGAAAACGTAACCGTACATGTAGAACCTGCAGGTATGGCAATTCCAGCAACACAAGTAACTGAAGCCCAAATCAGAAACATCGTTAACGATGTAGCAAAAGGTATCGCGTTAAGCTTGCGAATTAAGCGGGTGGTAACATACAACGGTCAAGGCAAACGATTCATCAATATCGATTGTTGCTTCACTAAACAGGTTCAGGTAAAGGATGCTCACAGGATAGCGTCGTTAATTGAGAAGGGAACTAAAGATAGGTTTGCGGGCGCCGTAGTTACTGTGCACATGGAACCAGAATGTATCTAATTCAAATATAAAATCAAAGTTTACTTGATTTTACATGTTTGAGATGTCTTAAAAATAGGTTAAAGAATAGACTATTGATTAAAACTTATTTTGCGAGAAAGATATCTGAAACTAAAATCAAAAACAAAAAAAGAAAGAGAGAGATAATTATTTTTTCCTCATCGCATAGACGCCGAAGCCGATCAGTATGATGATAATGACAATGACTAAGGCTATGATTATCCATGTGTCTGTTGATAGACCGCCCATTCCGGGTGCTGGTGTAGCTGTTGCGCCGCCTGTTGGTGTTGGTTCAGTGCTGCCAACTGGTGTGAATACTGCTTGGTAGTCGTATCGGTTTCCATAGCCGTGATTAACATTGTAGGGGTTGTCTGTTGGGGTTGCTGTGTATGGGTATCCACCATGGCTTAGGTTTGGACCGTAAATTATCCAGTGTGAGAATTGCCAGCCGCTTGCTGCTGTAGCTTGGAGGTTAAATGATGTAGCACTGGTTAAATAATAGAGGCCTGGTGATGGAGTTGTTGTTCCGCCTGCTGAAGCTAAGATTCCGATTACAGCGTCTGTGCCTGGTACGAACGGTGCATATGGAACATTGGGTAGAAGTGAGACTGCTTGGAACACTGCTTGAATTGTGTATGTTGTTCCTGCTGCAACGGTAACTGTTGTTGTTGGATTTGCGTCATTGAGGGTTGCGCCTGGAGTGGAAATTATCCAATTCTGGAAGGCATTACCTGCATCGGGAGTTGCGGTTAATGTTACGACTTGGCCGTCATTGTATGTGGTTGTTCCTGCTGCTGGATCGGTTGTTCCGCCTACCGAAGGCAACATGATTATTGTGGCTTGTGTCTGGGCGTTCACGCTCATCATAAAGGCAGATGCTACGAGTAATGTGGCTAATAGTGTCATAGCGACAAATTTACTGCTCTTTTTACTAAACAATTTTTTTTTATCTCCTAAAATCGCAAATGCTTGCTTGTTTTGATTTAATAGGATTTGCTATATTTAGTTATGTGACTGTAGATATACACCCACAACTTAGCCCTAACCATATTTATGAGTAAATTTTCGAGACTTGTTTTTGTATTGAGCTTCAACATTGTGAGTTGATAAAGGAGACTGTTTAGTTTGACATATTTAAGGAAAAAATATTTTGGATAAAGCTTTAAGGCTTATAACGAAAATATTAGATAGGTAAAGTATGAGAGTGAAAAAAAGAGTGATGTCTCGCTCTGCAATGGTTAAACTGAAAGCCATCCTTATTATCGACATAATTATTGTAGGTGCAGCTATCGGAGCCTATTTTTATCTTCAAAACCAAGGTCTTGTTTCAGGGGGCTCGCCTAAACCTGCCACGTTTGTACTTACCGACCTCACCATTAGCCCTACTGAAGCTTATGCGGGTGAACCTGTGCAGATTTCAGTTAACGTATCGAACATTGGCGAAGTAGATGGTAACTTAACGGTGAATCTTCAAATTAACAATGTTATGAAAGATTCCTCCAATTCTACCTTGGTTTCCAATTCTTCTGACGTTGTTTCCTTTACTGACATCGAAAACGCAGTTGGAACCTACAACGTTACAATCGGAAACTTGAATGGAAACTTTACTCTTAAAGAAGCTCCGCCAGATATCAGCAAGATCGTGTTATCTAATATGCAGGTTAACCCGTATGAAGTATGGCCTGATGAACCAGTTAATGTAACTGCAACCGCAAATAACCCCTCCAGTCAACCAGACCTGTTAATGGTGAAGATATCAGTTGACGATGTGGTTGCAGGTTCGCAGGTTTTACAGTTAGCTGCTGGAGCAAGCCATACTATCTCCTTCACCATCAACGCAACCACCGAAGGACGCCACACGCTCAAAATGAATTCTTTAACTAACTCATTCACAGTCGTCAAAACAGGTTACCATACAATAACCATTAGTCGGTCAGGCGGCGGCTCCAAATCTGTTCCTTTCACACTGAACGGCCAAGGAGGCTATGGCACAACTTACACGGCGCTTCTTCCAGTCGGAGAATACACTATCAGTGTGCCCGACCCCTTTAACGTCGGAACAGGAGTCTTAGCCTTTACATCATGGAGCGATGGTTCCCACAGTGCATCCAGAACCTTTACTTTGGATAAACGGTTGATTTTGGTTGCAACCTACAATTTAATCAGCGGGTATGCCTCTTGCCCCTCGCTGTACATGTGGAACGGCACAGGAAACTCCTACGTTACCGACGTTTCAAACCCCGGTTGGTTAGGATACATCGGCTACATGAACTCAAACGGCAACATCGTAAATACTGGCGGAAACCCCTGGGACTACGTAAAACTTAACAGTAACCTAATAGCCACAAACAACGGTTACTTTGACATGACTCTTGCCCAGCAATGGGACGAACTCTACTATCTAGACTCCGCTTACATGCTGGTTGTTGACCATCCAATTGGAACAGACGCATACACATCCATGACCAACTACCTCAACAAAGGAGAAACAGGCCAAATCTACACCGTAAGCAGCGGCAAACTTTTGTCGCCTGTTAGCGCTATAAACGAGAAAGGACAAAATGTTCTAACGGAAATCAGCAAAAAAGACGGCGCATATACCCCAGGCATCAATGGAGACCAAAGTCCATCATGGAACAATATAACTCTTAACCAGTTAACTTTAGATTTAGGCAATTTGTCAGGAGCCCCACAAATAAAGCTTGTAATTACTGGCATGGTGGATTGGGGTGCAGCCGATCCATACTACGCTTGGATAAACCAGTTTAAAGACGCCGCCGCACAGGGACTTGTACCAAACGGCACACAGATTACTCCAGCATCCTATATGGAAATTAAAGATTCCAAGGGCGATTGGATACGTCTTTCGCAAGATAAACAGATACCTATACCTTCCGACTACAACGCGAGAACTTTCACCGTTAACTTAACAGGGCTGTTCCCTGCGGATGTAAGCGATTACCAGATTAGGCTAAACAACTTCTGGAACGTAACATACGATTTCATTGGAATAGACATAACTCCACAGCAAAACGTAACTATACAGCAGATTGCACCGACTTCAGCAGTTCTCAGTCAACTCTGGGATACCCAATCTAATTCTACAGGCGCTTTCACACGGTACGGCGATGTGACGCCTCTTGTGCAAAACTCCGACGACATGTTCGTGATTGGACGACAAGGCGATCAAGTTAACATGCAGTTCTCAACCGCCAATCTCAAACCAGTTGCTCCAAGAATGGTGCGAGACTACTTCTTTGTTGTTGCCTGCTGGTTTAAGGATCCACTAGGAGGATGGGGTTACGGATTCAACTTCACCGTCAACCCGATGCCGTTTATGGCTATGAGCGGATTCCCCTATCCATCAACAGAAAGCTACCCAAACGATGCCGCACACTTAGCCTACATCCAAGCGTACAACACACGCGTCATCCCTCCACCCTAACCCCCTTTTTCCCCTTTTAGAAACAGCTTTTAGGCGACCACAAACTTTCAAACAAAAATTTATGCAAGATTTAAATGGTTTCACATTATATTTGCATTAAATAAACTCCCAACGAGACCTCTTGCATGTCCCTGATACCTGAAATTTCCAATCCATATTTAGGCTCATTCGCTATAGGCTTAATTTATGGATTAGGGGTTTGCACCGCTTCATGTTTGCCTATCCTTGCAGGCTACATTGCAGGTGTCGGAGCCGGTTTCCGCAGAGGATTTAAAGTAACATTAATTTTTAATTCTGGACGAATTATAGCTTATGCGTTAATCGGCGTATTAGTCGGGCTGTTAAGTGGATTAATAACTTTGGTGGCTCCAGGAGCTTTGTCACCCTTCCAGATTTACTCTTCAATAATCTTTGGTTCAATAACAATAGCCATAGGCGCAAGCATTCTTTTAAAAGCAAGAAAACCGCATGAATGCAACCTCCAAGAAGTCAACCTAATAGCGAGGGATAAAAACAAACGCTTCGGTTTTGATTTTGGAGCTTTTACGCTTGGTTTAAGCAGAGGCTTAATCATTTGTCCACCGCTCGTTTCGCTTTTGCTGCTTTATGCTTTGCCTTTCTCAAGTCCCATCGGAACCATGACTTTAGCTGTTCTGTTTGGGTTAGGAACCACTATCTCTCCTCTGCTGGTTTTAGGGGGAGTTACTGGTTGGCTCCTAAACAAGGCGCCGCTGTTTCGAAAGTGGATTTCCGTAGCGGGTGCCGCTGTACTGATAGTACTTGGAATAGTTACAATCGTAAGTTCAGTAATTCAATTACATTAACTGGGGAAACACATGGATTGGGAAATCATTGGAGATGTGCTTAGGCTCACTGCGTTAGGGGGACTTGGAGTAGCGGGAATACTCGTTATTCTAATTTGGAAGAAAAATATGGCTACCCGCGTAACCTTCCTACGATTAATAGTTCAGGCAATATCTTTTGCCGCAATATTCTACGTCTTCTCCTACTCCACCATAATACCGATGCTCTACGAATTAATTTTTATTTTTGGTTTAACCATTTTTTTGGGCAGATTCTACTGCGGATGGCTTTGTCCACTTGGCTTAATTATGGATCTAGAAATCCTAGCTACGAAAAGCTATGAAAATACGTCATCGACTTCTCCCAAACAAGTTGAACGTGGCTCTACACCAATCACGATTCGCAATCTTGTTAGTGTTTTTGTTGCTGCCAATCGCACTGTATTTGTTGAATCCTCAGCAGATTATGGTTTCTCCACTGATGGCTCAACTTGTTGGCAGGATACTTCCGTCCCTACAGCATACTGCTCGACCCCATGATACCCTTCATCGTACCCTGGACAGGCCAACTTATTGTAGGGCCAGTTAACCTAAGTTATCCATACGCCCAAGAATTCACCACCTATATAGGAGCAAACATTGGTTCAATCGTAGCCGTAACCTTTGTCAGCTGTGACTTTGGTTGGCGGTTTCTTTATTCGTCGTGTTTGGTGCCGTTTCTGCCCAACAGGTTCATCCTTTGGAGTTGTCAACAGGTTTAAGGGTTTTAAGTGGGCACCACTGCTTCATATTGACAAAGATGAAGAAAAATGCACCAAATGTGGCGTCTGCAAACGAGTTTGCCCCGTACAAGTTAACGAAGTGTACGAGCAGAAGGGCGGAAAAATCCAAACTTCCCAATGCATGCTATGTGCAAGATGCGTGGAAATGTGTCCGTACGAGGATACATTAAAAGTTAAGTTGGGAAATAAGACATTGTTTAAGTCAAGAAATTGGCTGGAACAACCAAACAGTGAGTGAGGAAAGAGAGAGAAATGACAAATGAAACCACCTTGAAAAAAGATACATGCCTGAAGTATCTCGAAAAGAAATCGACGAACTAAAAAACACTATGAAAGCGGCTTCCCAAAAAGTAATAGCTGACAATATTGAACGCATGAAGAAAGCTGACCCAAAAAGACCCGAAGCCATGAAATACTTTGACGAAATGTCAAACCTATTCGGCAAACGACAAGAAGAAATTCAAGTAGAGAAAGAAAAAGGCAAAAAAGTCATCGGTTACATGTGCCTGTTTGCGCCCACCGAGCTGATATTGGCTGCCGACGCTATCCCTGTCAGGGTAAACTCAGGCTGGTATGACACTTCCAAGTTAGGCGACAGGGTTGTGCCTGTGGAAGTTTGCCCAGTTATCCGCTCAACCATCGGCGCAAAAATGATTGAACTTTCGCCGTTCCTTGAACAAAGCGACGCACTTGATCAGCGTTTTAACCTGCGATGGCATGACTAAACTCAGCGAAATCCTCAGCGATTACAAAACAATCTGGGCAATGAACGTTCCCAGAATAAAAGATTCAACCCAATCTCTGCGGTTCTGGAATGACGAAATAAAACAGATGAAAACCCAAATTGAAAAGTTCACAGGCAACAAAATTACCCGAAAAAATCTAAAAGAAGCCATCGAAATAAGCCACAGAGCGACCAAAGCTTTCCGCCGCTTACAAGAATTTACGCAAGGGTTCACCTGTAATCATGGGCAGAGACGCCATGCTTGTTAACCAAACATATTTGTGGGATGATAAGCAACGGTGGACGGAGAAAACTGAAGCCTTATGCGACTGAACTTGAAGCAAGGGCGCAGCGCAAAGATTGGGTTTGCCCGCCTGATACACCACGAGTGATGATTACTGGGACACCGATGTTTTGGCCTGACAACTGGAAACTTCCCACATTGATTGAAGAAAGTAATCCACAAGGTGTCATCGTTGCTGATGAGTTATGTTCAGGCGAAAGAATACTCAACGACCCAGTCGGCGTTGACGAGTGGTCAATGGATGACATGTTAAACGCCATCGGCGAACGCTATTTGATGGCTTCAACATGCCCCTGCTTCACAAGCAAAGACGGCAACGAAGACAGAATCAACTGGCTCCTGAACAAAGTCAAAGAATGGAAAGTCCAAGGAGTAATTTACTACGTGGTTCGAGGTTGTATGCTCTACGCCATGGAATATACCCGAGTCAAAAAGGCACTTGACAAAATAAACGTCCCAGTCTACTACCTTGACACAGAATACACCCGCGAAGACGTTGGACAAATGAAAACACGTGTTGAAGCATTCCTTGAAATGCTAACAGCAAGAGTAGACATCTAAGGTGAATCAATGAACTGTTGGAATGGATCTTGGAACTCAAAGAGTAAAAGTAGTACTTCTAAAAGACGGCGAAATTGCATCACGAGGGCAAGCTATCTCTGGATTTGACCCCACTAAAGCTGCTGAACAAGCAGTCGACGAAGCCCTCAAACAAGCAAACCTCAAACTGTCAGATATAGACTACTTCGCTGCAACTGGCTCAGCCATGGATATGGCACCTTACTCTAAAAGCACCGTAAGCATGATGAGTGCAGACGCAAAAGCAGGCGTTTTTCTCTTCCCAAAAGCTCGAACAATCATCGACGTAGGCGCCGAGGAAGCAAGAGCCGTAAAATGCGACGAAAAAGGCATCATGGTAGATTTTGTCGTTAACGAACGTTGTGCTGCAGGCGCGGGAGCATTCATCGAAGCCATGGCAAGAGCACTGGAGGTTAAGCTGGAGGATATGGGTCCATTAGCACTTAAAGCGGAGCGAGCAAGCCCCATTAACGCTTCCTGCGTAATATTCGGCGAATCTGACGTAGTCTCACTTATTCATCGTCAAGAATCCAAACCAGAAATTGCCCGAGCAGTTTTTGATGCGATGGCTGACCGAATTTCATCTATGGTTCACAGGTTAGGAGTGAACCCTGAAGTAGTGCTGGTTGGAGGTGTCGCAAAAGACGAAGGTTTTGTTGCATCGCTGAACCGCAAGCTAGGCATCAACGTGTCGATACCTCGAATACCCCGATTATGTTGGTGCCTTGGGTGCAGCTTTAACGGCAGCAACACGTGCTAAGGAGGTTCAAAATAATGAGTGAACCAAACAAAATCAATAGTACGGAGTTCTGGCGTTGGCAAGAATACCACCGCATAATGCCCAACAAAAAATGGACAAGCAAAGACCTAATCACAGCAGGCGTAGATGTAGGCTCCGTTGGTTCCAAAGCGGCCATCATGGTAAACGGCGAAGCTTATAGCTGGGGTATTACACGCACAGGCTCCAACAGCCCTGAAAGCGCAACAAAAGCCCTCAACTACGCCCTCGAAGGCACAGGACTCAAAACAAGCGACCTAAAATACATCGTAGGCACAGGCTACGGACGCGTCAACGTGCCCATGGCAAACAAAGCCATCACAGAAATCGCTTGCCACGCAAAAGGCGCCAATTACATCTGGGGACCCAGCGTCCGACACCGTGCTGGACGTCGGCGGACAAGACATTAAAGCCATCCGTATCGACGAAACAGGTAGAGTTGTCTCATTCCTCATGAACGACAAATGCGCCGCTGGAACAGGCAGAGGCATGGAAGTCTTCGCAGATTTGCTGCAGATTCCTATCGAAGAAATCGGTGACATATCCCTTAAAGTGGAAAAAGAACCTGAACCAGTAAGCTGCACATGTGTTGCTTTCGCCAAAACTGAAGCCATGGGTTTGCTGCGAAAGGGCTGGACTAAAGAAAAAGTTTTAGCTGCGTACACACGAGCAATGGCTGTTCGCATGGCTAACCTAATCAATCGAGTTGGCTTAGAAAAGGAATTGGTCGTTACAGGCGGTCAATCCAAGAACATAGGCATAGTCAGCCGAATCGAAGTTATCCTCGGCGTTAAGACGCTTCCAACACCAAGGTGGCGCGATGAAGGGAGCTTAGATCCCATGGTTGCAGGCGCATTTGGCGCTGCATTGTTTGCCAAAGCGCTCTACGAGAAGGCACAGAAAGGCATAGGCGATTGCAGTGATTACATATTATGGTTACAGCGACGGTTCAGGCGAATACTACATCGTAGTTGACTCTAACAAATGTAGTGGCTGCGGCAAATGCGTTGGAAAAATGCCCTCAAAAGGCGTTGGAACTGGAAACCGAATTTATCGACCTTGAAGACAAAACCGTAGTGACCATCACAGAAGAGCATCGCAAAAAAATAAAGTACACGTGCGCAGCCTGCAAACCTGAAACTAACCAAACTCCATGCGTTTTGGCTTGTAAATCAGAAGCCATTAAGTGCAGTTGGAACCCAAAATAGACGCTTTACGGAATGAATTTTCAGATTTCCCTGTGGAATAATGAATCAATTTATAAATCAAAAATCCAAATAGACATGGAGAACCAAAATGAAAAACAGCGCCCACCAACAAGATATTCAACATAATAACCTGTACCTTATCACTCCAGCGATGATTGGGCAAAGAACAGAAACATCGCCAGCAGTGCAAATTGCCCAAGAAAAACCCAAAAACAGCCCGTCCAAACTAAAAAAAACCACAATTGAAAAATATGAAGTTACCTCAGAAACCCTGAAATTCTATGTTGAGATGGGCTTGTTTAAAAAACGGTTTGTAGTCGTCAAGGAAATTCCCGTTTATGAGATATCAGGCATCGAAAGTTTAGGCAACGAATTGGCTGTAACTTGGAATGGTGCCACTGACTGGTTTGTTCTCAAAAAGAAGAGTGCTTCCCTCAGTGAGCTGCGTGAGCAAATTCAAAGTTTACTCGATGAAAACAAAAAAAAATTGGGAGCCCAAGCAAAAGAAGCAAAACGAAAAAGCGACCTCACTGGGCTGCTCAATTTTTCAGTAGGCATCGTTAACTCATCATTCGACGTGATAATGGGGTTGCAACTTAAACCCGTTAACTGGGCAAAACTGGACATTTACGCTAACAGCTTAATCGAAAAAACAGGTTTTGCAGGTCAAACTCTGGCGCCGTTGACTTTGGACTTTTCAAAAGTTGCCGAAGCAATAAAAAGTGAGGTCCCAGAAAACGCATCAAAAGAAATCTTTGAAGTACTGAAAACGGTTTATCAATTCTTTGAAGAATTACAGTTGAAAGAAGACATCGCGCAAGTGCACCCGAACTTTAAAGATGCTAAGGAAGCAATCCTGGCTTGTTTTACGTTGAATGATATTTGGCTGGGCAAAATCGCTGGCGAAAAAGACAGCCAAAAGGAAAGCCAAGTGCTCGAAGGTGCGCTGCAAAGCTTGGCTAATGACACCAGCTTTAACGTTAACTTCGAAGCCCTCAAAGCAGGCTTTGATAAAATAGTCCCAGATGCCCAGTTGGAAAACACAATTGAAGACAACCGAGAAATCTTTTTGGGGCAACTAAGAAACATAGGCCGCCCCATTGAACAACCATCAACCAAACAGGCTTCAACCGCACGGCCAGAAACGCCAATCCCTGCGCTGCAAGAACTCGCGTGGTCACCTGAGCCTACGGTGTCTATGTGGCCTATTGAACCACAGGCACTCGCTCAGCCCCCGACCTTAGAACCCGCCATCGAGCCAGAACAGATTCAGCCGTCAGCTGTGCAAGTTCCGGTTGAACAAACAGAGCAGGTTGTGCCACTGGAACCTGAGCGGCCACCCAACTCCTCGGAGTCCAAAATAGAACCTACCCCTGAACCGATAATGGTTGAGCAACAGGAAACCGCTCCGCTTCCATCCGGAGAATCTGTTGTTCAAATGCAGGAGCCCAAATCAGCGGAAGTTTCAGTGCCAACTAATGAAGATGTAACGAGAACCCTTGAGATCGAGCCGAAAAAGAAGAGTTTTGGCCGGCGGTTAAGAAAATCGGTTATGGGGTACTAAATTGGTTTGAGTAGGGGCTTATTGAGTATTGCTAATCAATACTCCAACGCTGTCACCCCAATATATCTTCCCAATTCGCTAGCTTTATCTACAGAAAACGAGAATCAGTGGTTGACAGTGGGGGTAGAAAGACGGATAAGAATCCACAATCAAAAGATGATGCTCTGGAAGCCTTAGACTTCATAGTAAACGTCCTAAAAGAGCATGAAAAAGATCTAGACAAACTAATCAACGAACTTGCAACCGTCACCGAACAAATAGGTGATACCGGTGAATTAAGCAGTAAGGTCCAAAAAGTGGAAGAAAAAATAGACATTCTCCAAAAACAAGTAACCAGCCTCATTAACTCCTTATCGGGTGCACCAAAAGATGCTTTGCCTTCAGCCGCTGCTACATTGCAACCAAACGAAGAGGGACCTACATCGGCTTTTGCAGAGGTAATGCGAAGTGGTCCATCTGTGGTACTGAGGTGTAGTCAATGGGAAGACTTCCAAACCTTAGCAACAAAAGCTCAAACTATATCTTTTAGCTATAAAGAACAAGAAAAAATCTTCCAAGCAGACGCTCTAAAAGGCAACCAAGTTATCACGTATAGCGGTTTTCTTCCAAAACTCAGCAGCATCATAAAACTGTGGCTCTCCAAGCAGCTCGACGTACCCGAACGCAGTGTCCTAGAAGGCGTCCTAGTAGTAAGCTAAATCCATATTTCCAATCTATTTTTTCACTTCACAACCCTTATAAGAATTTTAAGACAACCAATGTTTCGTTAGTGATTGGAGGAAAATGGTTAGGGTTGAAGGTAAACCAATTTGCCAAAGAACAATTTCCGTTTTCGAAGCCTTCTCCTTTCTCCTCGATACGGATGGCTATTGGCTAACCAACACACGTAACCAACCTCCAAAACAACACTAACAAAGATCCTCCACAGCCTTTCTAAAACTGGGCATTTTTGAATTCTGTTAGGATATCATTGAATTAACCTTAGTGATAGCAAAAAAGCCCTAAGACGAGTCATATAAAAAAATTATTATTTTCAAAAATTAACAAAAAGAAAAGGATTAGGCTGACTCGCATTTCTGCAAGAGTCGTTGCCAACGCTCATCAGTTGTCTGTTGAATCTCATCTAGCACATGCTGGTTTTGTGGCGTAAAGAGGTGTCTGAATCTGCCTTGTCCTTCAAGGTAAGCTTTCACGGGCTTCTTTTTCTGTGGCGCTAGAGCAATCAGTTTGCTGGGTGTTGAGAGTCGTTCGTTTGCCGTTGACTGCTTCCCAGATTGGAAACACGCAGGATTCGACGGAGAGTTTGCTGTACTCCATTGTTTTTGCTGGTTCACTTCTCCAACCTCTTGGGCAAGGAGCAAATATATGAAGGAAACGCTGGTCCTTCAACTTCTAAGCCTTTTCGTACTTTTGTCAGCATGTCTTTCCAATAGTAGGGTGTTGCTGTAGCAACATATTCCATTTCATGAGCAAGCATTATTTCGGTGATGGGCTTTTTCTTTTCGAGTTTACCTGGTTTGACTGAGCCTGCAGGAGTTGTGGTTGTTGATGCGCCAAGAGGTGTTGAGCTGCTTCGTTGGATTCCTGTATTCATGTATCCTTCGTTGTCGTAGAGCACGAAGAGAAAATCGTGTCCACGCTCCACTGCACCTGACAATGCTTGCAAGCCGATGTCGTAGGTTCCGCCGTCTCCAGCTAATGGCGATGATGTCTATGTGTTCTTGTTTGATTTTGCCCTTCTTTTTCGCAGTACTTTCATTGCAGCCTCGATGCCTGAAGCGTTTGCAGCAGCATTCTCAAAAGCAGTGTGAAGCCAGGGAAGAGCCCAAGACGAGTATGGGTAAATTGAACCCACTATTTCCATGCAGCCTGTTGCTTGAGTTACAATTGTTGGTCCACGGGTTGCTTTCATAATCATTCGCAGCATTGCTGCTGGTCCGCATCCTGCACATGCACGGTGGCCTGAAAGGAACAGGTCTGGTTTGTTTGCGATATCTTTGGCTGTAAATTTCCATTCTTGAGTTGTCATTTTGTTTCTTCTCCTACTCCCTTAATCCTAAATAATGCACTTTTTTTTCGACTTGTCCAGTTTTAGCTATTCGTAATAAGGTCTTCGAAGATTCTGTCGCAGGTCACGTGGGCTACTGTCTCTGCCGCCTAATCCGAAAATGTAGTTAACTATAATCGGGTGCTCTTTTAAGTCGTAGAGTGCATTTCTGACTTCGCTGAAGACTGCAGCACCTAAGCCGCCTGGACTCATGCTTTTATCCATAACTGCGAGGACTTTGATGTTTTTGAGGGCATTTTGTAGGTCTTCAGATGGCAATGGTCTGAAAGTGCGAAGCCGTAGAACACCTGCTTTTATGCCTTCTTGCCTTAGTTGATCAACTATTACTTTTAGTGTTCCAGCGGTTGAGCCTATGCAGACTATTGCAATTTCTGCGTCTTCAAGTTTGTATGCATCGATGAGTCCGTTGCCGTAGCTTCTGCCGCTGATTTTTGCGTATTCAGCGTTGACTTCTTGGATTTTTTTAAGTGCGTTGTCTCATGCCTTCTTCTTGTTGGCGTTTAAACTCGAAATAATAGTTCGGTAACGCGTTTGGTCCCATAGTCATGGGGTTTTCAGGGTCAAGTTTGAAGGGCACGGTTTTGCCTTCGTGAGTAAGTACCATTGGAAATTGGCGTTCTCCAACGAACTCTTTGACAACATCTTCGTGAAAGTATGTCTACTCTTTCGAGTGTATGGCTAATTGTGAAGCCATCTAATCCCACAATTATCGGTAGAGAAACTCCAATGTCTTCAGCTATCTTGAAGGCTTGAATGATGGAGTCGTATGCTTCTTGTGCGTTTTCAACGTAAATCTGTATCCATCCGCTATCTCGTTCAGCCATGCTGTCAGAGTGGTCACCATGAATGTTTAGTGGCGAGGACAATGCTCGGTTAGCAACTGCCATTACGACTGGCGCTCTTGAACCGGAAGTGACAAAGAGCATTTCATGCATTAAGGGCTAAGCCTGCTGATGCGCTGGCGGTGAAAGTTCGTGCTCCTGTTGCTGATGCTGCAAGACACGCGGTCATGGCACTGTGTTCTGATTCGGTGCAGACGAATTCTGTTTGGACTTCGCCGTTTGCGACATATTCGCTGAATTTTTCGACGATGATTGTTTGTGGTGTAATTGGGTAAGCTGCAACAACATCAACGTCGCATTGTTTAACTGCGAAAGCAACTGCTTCGTCTCCGTTCATCGCTATGGTTTCTTGTTTAGGTTTTTGCGTCATTTTTATTCCTCAGGCATTTTCATTGTTATTGCTTTAGTTGGACATTCGTTTGCGCATATTCCGCAGCCTTTACAAAAGCTAAAGTCGAACTCGATTTTGCCCATTTCTGGACGCCATTTAATCGCGCCTTCAGGACAGATCATTACGCATGTTAAGCAAGTAGTGCATTTTTCAAGGTCGCGGACGGGCATGTAGGTTTTCCAGTCACCTGTCATGAATCCGATGCTGGATTTGGATGGGATGCCAGCGATAGATATTTCTTTCCAAGTTTTTTCTTTGCTGCTCATATCTACTTTTGCCTCCTTGTAGGCTTCTTTTATGACTGCAAAGTTTTTCTCGGCCAAGTCAGGTCTGAAATCGTCCTTTCAGGGTTTTTTCGATTCCTTCTAAAGTCACTATTTCAGTTGCTTTGGCAACAACGCCTAATAGGGCGGTGTTTGTTATTGGAGCACCCAAAATTCTCAATGCAATTTCGGTGGCTGGGACGGTCCAAACTTTGCCTTTGGTAACTCGAAGGTTTTCCTTCAGAACGGCAGGTTCTTCGGCTGAATTAATGATTAAAGAATTTTCATCTCGGTTTAATCCGGCGGTTACTGGCACAGATTTTAGTAAGTGTGTTGTCTAAAACTATCACAACGTCTGGGTCATAGATTGCACAATGTAACCTTATTGGTTCAGTGCTGATTCTGGTAAAAGCAGTTACTGGCGCACCCATTCGTTCTGGCCCAAACTCTGGGAAAGATTGAATGTATTTGCCCTCATCGAGGGCTGTTCTAGCCAAAAGTTCGCTGGCTGTCCAAGCGCCTTGTCCGCCTCTTCCATGCCATCTAAACTCTACCATAGTTTTCAAAGCAATCCCTTCACTAAGTCTTTTCTTCAGTAAATTCACGACTTACCTTGATATACATTTTTCTAGTAAAACGCAAAAACCCTCAAATTTAATGTAAAATTAACCCACAGCAACATTTACATAAAAACAGTTAACGCACCCTAAAATCCAAAATAAGAAATTGATATTTTACTCTTTAAGCAAGTTAGCAATAAAGTTATATCCTCCGTTTAACTGAATAGCTTGACATCCCAAAAGGCATTCTAAACGGATGGGCTTAAGGAGGAAAGGGAATGGCAGATGTGCTTTTAACGGCTGACAGAACACTCATGAGTAATTATCATCGTAACGAATTCTTAGGGTTTGGTACTTGTGCCCCTCCAAACTTTATTCCTGAATGGCTCTACAGTTACCTCTTTTTCCCTCCTCTGAAGACAAGCAACGGTCAACCTTTGACGGCCCCGTATGGCTTGAGAAAAACTGAAGCCCAACTTCTAAAAGAGGGCTTCAAAGTCGAAACTGTTAGCCCAAACCATCTGGAAAACGCGTTAAAAGACGCAAAAGTGTTAGGTATTCACGCGATGGATCCTTTTGGTTTAGGTCCTGCCTCAACAACACTTGCTTATATCTTCAAAAAAGAACCCTATCTAGCAAAACATTTTCAAGCTTTACTTAAAAGCCCGGCAATCAAGAAAGCAAAACAAAACGGGTTAAAAGTGATCGTTGGCGGACCGGGTGCTTGGCAGTTTAAGTACCGAGAAAAATCGGTTAAAGACTTAGACATTGACTGTGTCTTTGAAGGAGAAGGAGAAAACGTTGTAGGAAAACTCTTCAAGGCAGCCATCGAAGGTCAAGAGCTTCCTCGTCACTACGAAGTCGGCGTTGGTGAAGTACCCAGTTTAGAAGAAATTCCTGACATCGTGCAGCCTTCCATCAACGGTTTAATCGAAATTGGAAGAGGCTGCTGCCGTGGATGCCAATTCTGCAACGTTACGTTGCGACCATTAAGATGGTATCCAATTGAAAAAATCGATCGTGAACTAAACGTAAACCTATCATCAGGCAAGGTCACAAGCGTTTGCCTTCATGCAGAAGACGTTATGCTATTTGGCTCAAATAACACTATACCAAACGAAGAAAAGCTCCTAAAACTTGCATGAAACAGTTGTGAAAAAAGTCGATGGCATCAGTTGGAGTCATTGTTCAGTTGCCGCTGTAGCTTCGTCGCCCAAGCTTTTTTCAAAGTTGTCAGAGACTATTTTGCAGAAGCAAACTTGGTGGGGTGTAGAAGTTGGCTTAGAAACTGGTTCCTCTGAGGTTGCAAAGAAGATTATGCCTGCGAAAGCTCACCCGTTCAAGGCTGACGATTGGCATAATGTAGTCGTTGAA
The DNA here is from genome assembly GCA_963809455.1 of Candidatus Bathyarchaeota archaeon. Taxonomy (GTDB): domain Archaea; phylum Thermoproteota; class Bathyarchaeia; order Bathyarchaeales; family Bathycorpusculaceae; genus Bathycorpusculum. Next base: position 95,592 of record CAWEJP010000007.1, read on the forward strand.
GGCATGGGCTTAATGCATGATAACAAACTGGTTCCTGCCTGCACGTTAATCGTGGGGTTGCCCGACGAGAAAGAAGAAGACGTCACTAAAACTATGGATTTAGTCGATGACTTGAAAGATATGCGAAGCCTTATCGTGCCATTATTTTTCGTTCCTCTGGGCAAATTGACAAATGAAGATTGGTTTACAGAAACAAAACTTAGTGCCCTTCATAAGCAGCTTCTGGTTCGATGCGCTGAACACGACTTCCGCTGGGTAGATAACCTTCTTGACTGGAGCATTAAGGGAAAATGGTACTCGCCTATTATGAAGTCATTCTACAAAGGTTTCTCAGCGATTGCAAAGTATAAAGTCAGAAAAATCGAATAAACATTTTTTGAACGACTAAACTTAAATACTTTCGTGAAACTGAAAGAAGAGAGAACAATGGTTTGCCGCCGTTGCACAGCCCGGTAGTGCAACTGACTGTTAATCAGTAGGTCAAAGGTTCGAGTCCTTTCGGCGGCGCCATTCCAGTTACACCTTTATACCGCCGCATCTTTGCGGATTAACTCTCTTAGTTGTAGGCTAAAAATCGTCAGTTGATGGTTTTCCAGCTTCTTAACTTTTCTATCTTGCTCCACCTTCAGCTAGTGCGTCTTTAGTGAGGAATTGCTCTGGGTTCATACCCCATGCTCTAATGATTTCTTTGAGTGCGTCGATCTTGTTGACTTGCGTTTTCTTTCATATGGCTAAGCCTGCTGATCCGTTGATGTTGAGTAAGCGTCTATTCCTAAGCTTTGGATGTCGTGGTAGGTGTCGACTGTGTGACTCATCATGTAATCAACGAAGTCAGGTTGGACGCCTAATGCGAGGAGTTGGGTTTTGAAGTATTTTCTGAGGCTATGGGTTCTTAGGTCGTACGTTCGGCCATTTTGCTCTTTTATGAGATCAGCTTTGACGTATAAGTCATGGACAAGCTTTCGAAGTTGCTTTGGACTTATGGGCTTTGGTTTGCGTTGTATCTCATCTCGAATTATGGGTGATTCGTCAGTTAGCTCTTCGGGCGGTAGCTTGAGTGTACCTTTCTTTCTCTGCGCTAAGTATAGATTCTGGAATTGGGCTTCTTCTGCTCCGAGGAAAGTATCGTAGTCGTGGTATTTGCCCTTAGTAATTTCTGCTTTCTAATTTCAAAACCAGCATTAGCTCAGTTACTCGGGCTACAAAGATTAACAGGAAAACTTGATTCAATCGCGCACGAGCGGGGAAGCCCAATTAAGAAAGGCTCTAAAGTCGCGTGAAAGCACTAAAGATGGTTCCACATAACAATGAAGATTGCATTTCAGGCAATTCTGCGTCTCTTTCCATTCATAGCCAGAAATTGCAGTTTTAATGCTTTTTTCCAAAACTGAAATGCCCGCAGAATAATTATTTCGAACATAACAAGGCAGAACCAAATTTCCTTCAGGACTTACGTTAATTGTCGTCCAAGGTTTGCAGATCCATTTCTTCTGTTTTGCTACAACTTTAAAATAGCTTATTGAATTTACAAGAGGATACCCATTCTTCTTCAATTCGATGAGTCTTTCAACTGTCTTTTTGACGTCTTGAATAGCTGGAGTAGACGCTGTAGCATTGCAATACTCATGCGCTATTGCCACGGATATTCCTACACCTATCTCTTTTGCCAAGATTGTTAAATCCTCCATTTCATGGATGTTTTCACTCATTACTGTAGTGTTGATTATTACAAGAACCTTCTTTGAAGCTGCGTTTATTCCACTCATTGTTCTTTTGAAGCAACCATTAACTCCCCTGATCATGTCGTGAGTTTTCTCCAGACCATCTAACGAAACATAGATTGCGCCATTGATGTATTGTGCAATCTCATCTATTTTGGATTCAAGCAGAGTTCCATTAGTAATGAGACTTGTTTGCAAAGGCAAAGATCTAGAGTAAGCAAGAATTTTACTCAAGTCCTTTCTCAGGAGAGGTTCTCCGCCTTCAAACGCGATCGCACAAGCTCCCGAATCATAAATTCGCCTTAGAATTGCTTTTTCCTTCTCTATGCTTAAGTCTTTGTTTGATCTTTTCCAGAAGGGGCACATTTTACATCTGAGGTTACAGTTGTACGTTACTTTGTGTCCGCAAAATAGTGGAGCCTTCACGCCTAAAACGTTTGAAAGTAACCCGCGACTTATTCTCAGGCCCAGCCGAACCGTTTCCTGGTAATGCCTATTTCCATTCTCTTCAACTTTTGCGTAGTTAGATACTTGCTTCATTTCCACTATCACTTGAAAGTTAGTTGAGTGCTCTCGGTAAATAATAACATACTTGACCTCAATTCAGGTTTTGCTAAATTTTCATCAGAAAGAGTTGCACTGTTTATGATAATACGAGCCAATAACAAAACCGACGATAAGTCCTACTGGACACGAAAAGTTTTCCACAACCACTGCTTTAATTTCATTAAACGTTTTTGGGCTCAACCAATTTTAACCTACTTTCTATTTCAACTCTAACTTGAGAATCCTCAGCCGCTTTTAAAGCGTCATTAAAAGAATCTTGGCTTGTTCAACGCTTTTTTCTCCAAATAACTTTTCAAAAGCAGACGCATCTTTGTTTGGGAAGAATAGAGTTCAGCTATGAAGTTCAAAACCCGCTTGCCTACACCTAATCCCCTGGTAATCGGGTAAAACGACTAGTCGGCTTACTTGATAGTATTTTGCTTTCATTCTGGGGACAACGAAGCAGAGGGTTAGCTCTCAAGACAACACAAAACAAGACAACCGTTGGTATATCAGACGATTAACGATAAAAAAAACTTTTGATGCTAATATTAGATTCACTTCAAACAACCAAATTTTTGAATCTACATACTGGTTCAAACATTAACCATATTTAGCCATTGTTTTTCTATTCTCTTAAATAGTTCTTAATCAGTCGACAAGGAACGGTTTTAACAAATTAAGTGGTTTAAAGGTTTTGAAGACATTGCCCTATAAGTTGTTTCCACCGAATGATTGATGCAACTATCAAAGGCCGCGGATTGCTCCTTGGCCAACTTTAGTTTTAGTTAATAAAGAGATTGTAAGAAATATGGCTGTTTTATTGCCTTAACTATGTTGGCAAATGTTGAGTTTAAACATTTCTGTTTAAAAATTTGGTTCTTCACGTTAGTTGATTGACATATATTGTGTCGTTAAGAAAATAAGCTCCGATTCCCGCACATATGTTATGCTTTTTAACGGATATGGTTTTTATGAAGCCGCGTTTGATCTTATTTAAAAGAGAGGTTGGAAGACTTGACTACCCGAAAACCGAAGTCCATTTTGTGGTTGTTGACTCAGATTTATCTAAGGAGTACCCTTTGAATTTTGTTTGTGTGTTGCCTTTGTCTCAGGCATTGCATCGTGGTCACTCTGCTTTTAGAAAACTGTTCGGTGAAGAAAGCATACCTTTAGCAAAAAAACTACTATCCAAAGCTTTGTCTAAAGAAAGCGATTCTGAAATCAAAACAGAAATCGGAAGGCGCTTACAACTCCTTAAGCAAAGTAATGTTTCCCTACGTCTTCCACAATAAAAAAAGGGACGCAAAAACACGAAAATTCTAGTATCCGTATCGACAACGGAATGCTAGCCCAAACTGAACTGCGGTTATCCTTGCCTCAAAACAATTTTGAAGTGTTTTTGAACAAAAAAATAAGGGTAGAACGTTTAGGAGATCAAAGCACGTTTTGGTCTAGACCCGCAAGGGCAATTCCAAGTGGGCTCTGAAGTCGCCGAGTCCTGCCAAAGTTGACCCAGCTAAACGTTTCCTTAACGGGAACATATTTCCCTGTTTCATCTTTACAGTTGTTTTTTGATAAAGGGTTTTTTGTTGGTTTTTTTGTACTTCGAGGTTTAAGATAATTTAGAGCCCAAAAAATACGATGATACTCATGCGATAGCGGTAGCCTTGTTGCATTGTTTTAATGTTTAGATTTTTGAGGTTTCAGATAAGATGTTATATCTTCCTACGTTTCGGGCGTTTAGTTTTTGAGTTTTGCGTTTTATTTGCTTATGCTTTATCCTTTATTTTGTATGTTAGTCGAATTAACCCGAAAAAGCGAAAACAAAAACCATTTGAATCCAAACAGCTAATTAATGAGTGTTTAAACGAGACATAATCTACGAGCCTCTGTTTGAAGTTTACAGGTTAACTCGTGAGTTGGCATAAGTCTATTCTATCGGTTGTTTGGAGTAGCAATGCTGGAGAGCGTTTTTATGCCAAAGTTTTCTGCTGCCCTGGCAAGTTTCTTATCGTCGGTGACCAAAGGCGAGTTAAATTTCTTTGCTTGTGTAAGATAAGCTGAGTCATAAAACGTCAAATTAAATTTAAATGCTGTATCCAACACTAAGCGCCCTGACTCAATATCAAGTGATGCTATCTGCATTCGCTGTAGAATTTCGTACATAAAACCAAGTGACTTCTCAGCTTCTTGCACACTTATTCTTTTAAGCAGAAAGCATTCTCGCCACAAGACGTTACCGAGCTCGTAGTATGCTAAGTGGATTGTTGAGCCTTCACTCAATATATCTACGGCATCATTTCGATTCTCTCTGACTATGTTATAGATGGCATTGGCGTCAAATAGCAATTTGGGCTGCGTCATCTGCTTTCCCTTGTAGCCCTCACGGATTCAAGGAATTCTTCGGGTGGAATCTTTTTTAGGATAGCTGATACTTCGTGAGCAGTTTTTTGTAGGCGCTCTTTTTCCAAGCGATCAACTTCTGCCTGCAGATGTTCACGTATTAGCTCACTTACATTCACTCCTAAGCTGGCTAATTTTTCTTTAAGTTCGGCTGGAACCTTTGCGCAAACAGTTGCTTGAGCACACATTTAGTATTACCTAAAAAGTATACTTGCTTTTTTAAGATAAAAACATGCCGCCGACCAAGGCTTCAGACTGAATGCTGTAATTTGGGTTAGTGTTGATAGATGCAACAGTCAATGTGCAAAATTGAATTGCAGCAGCATCAGCAGCAGCAACTTCTCTTTTGAGTGAGTGATTCGTTTCGCCAACCGTGGCAGACCTATTCGTCGATATCAAATTCATATAGACTCTATTCCCAAAAATCTCATGCCTTGACCAAAGAATTTTTAGAAGAAATAGCGAATCGCATTCAACCAATTACTTGTTTGAAACACGACAACGTATAGCCAGCTTTCGAAATCTAAGATATTAGGCTATTAATGAAAACCAAGAATCTTGCTGAGTTTATCCAAAGCTCTGTCTGATGCTTCTTTATCTGGAAACTCTATGTCTTCTTTTGGTTCGGTGCCTGCAAAAAGGCATAGCGCCTCCATGCCCATCCGCTTTGACATACCAAACACCAGCCCTGAGAAGCCCATGAAGGGTCCTGTGTATCCTATGTCGATACTATATTTTTCTTTCATCTCAGCAACTAATTCTTTACTGGTAGCGGCTCCACATATTTTTTTGTCTTTTGAACCATAACCTGCAACAACGATTATTCGTTTGACGTGGTTTTCAGCTAAAAAATTGAGCACTTTTACTGCAACTTCATATTGGCCTTCAAAATTTGCATGATATCCTTTTGTAATGATTAAAGAAGGAGTGGAACAAGCGTAAAATTGCACTTTAGGAAAGTCTGCTTCGCCTGATTCAACGATGACTCCTCCCGTGCCTGGCAACATTGGATGGGCAGCGTAGGAGGGTTTGGTTTGGTAGATAGACGGCAGATGCGTAGAATACAAGTCTGCAATTAGCTTTGCTTGGGTTTTAACTATGAGACTTTCCATAACGAGTTTGCCTATAGACCTTAACCCTGGCGAGCCAACTACAGCTATGGGTTCGATGAGTTCAGCGTCGCCGCGGCGTTCTATCCACGTTTCCTTTTCCATCAATGCAGCCTCAGTTTAAGTGACGTAGGCGGGTTTCTTACCTGAACGGGTAATTTCTTCTCGTATTCGACGCTCAATTTCGACCATTTTTGCAATTGCCTCATCCATCTGCAACACCTGCTTTTCCATGGGCTCCATGTCTACTTTCAAATTCAACATTGAAGTCAAAACTTTCAGAGCTGCCTTTGCTGCCCGGGGATCTATAACATCTTCTCCAGTTGTAGTCTGATACCCGCGAGTTTCCGCAAGCAAACACGCGCCTTCCACGTTTTTCTTTTTGGCGAGACCCATTATTACGCCATTTTCGCCACCGATGATGCCATTATTTAGAAGTTGGGCGCCATGTGCCTTAGCTTCTTCAAGCAAAGCTAACGTTGTCGTAGTGCAGTAGACGTTTGGCGCCTCAAAGGATCTCTCCGTTATGTAGGCTGCAATGGAGTATACTCTTTGTACGCCATTGGTGATTGCCCAGTCCAAAACTGCATCCGCTATCTCGTATTGGCCCTCAGGTGAATAAGCCTGTGAGTTTCCGGTGAGAAAAACGATGGTTCGTCCCGATTCGTCTTTGAATTGGTGGAGTTCGTTTCGAAGAAGCTCAACAAGTCCGTCTTCCCTAATAACGGCAAAGGGTGGAAAATACTTTGAGTATACTTCCCCGACCAGTTCAGCTTTGAGTTCCTTGGTGAGGTAGTCAACTGAAAGTTTTCCAATGTAGGCTGTTCCAGGCAATCCACATACGAGTATTAATTGGCTGGGCGTAAACTCTTTTAGCATTGTGATTTCGACGTTCATAAGCTGCAAACCAACTTCAATTCAAGCTAGGTGGTTGACACAAATGAACTTTTTGTTGCCTATCACTATTTTCCCTGTTGTAAGAGTCTCTTACAAGTGCAACTAGTTGATGGGGTTCAGTGGTTTCTGTAACATGGATATAGCTTCATATAGAGGCGGTTTACAGTTTCCTGAAAACTCAATACGGCATGGTCATGAATAAGGTTAGAGTCTTAGGAAACGTTGCCTGCTTCGCGTTGTATAGTATACTGTGCTTGGTTCTGAACAGAGAGGTGGCATAGAACATCGGAAGATTCGACAAAGTAGTCTCAACAACCTGCTTCAACACAATAATAAAGGGTCAAGACATCGCGCTGCGTTAATCCTTTCACTATCAAGTGTTATTCTCAAGCGTCGGGTAGTTTCCAGCCTTCTTTTTTCTTCCTGCAGATAAGATTTTTTATATCTGGTTGATCTAAGGCAAAGCGAATATGTTCACAGTTGCTTGCATCACATATTGGGCAGTAAATTCCTTCGGGGGTGATTTTGATGTCCGCTACTTGACCTAGCCTTACGTCTCTGACTTTTACGCCATCACTGGTGCGATTTAGCATTTGGAAGTGTTTGTCTGCCGCGTAATTGTCGAGTAGCTCTTTGAGTGCTACTTTAACGATTTCTGCCTTGCTTTTGAACCCTTTTTTGCCGATTAGTTTGTCTGCTTCTTCGGAGAGTTCTTTAGGTATTCTCACTGTGACGTAATCGTCTTCTTTGCCGCTTTTTTCGTCTTTTGTTTTTTCGGACATATGTTGGCCTTCTGGGTTTAGATGTCGGATAGTCTTTACCTATTCTTAAAAAGAATGTGGTTTCAATGGTTTGAACAGTACAATGACTTACTGTTAACAAAAAACGCACACGCTTTAATCACTTTGCTAATTTTTTTCTTAATTCTCTTAAAAGAAAATAAACAATGTATTAGCTACAAGTCAGGATGAAGATTTCTGAGAAGGATAACCCGTTTTTTAGTAGAAAATTCAGTGCCTGTGTATGTTTAACTTTGTTGACTTGAGTGATTTTAACGTCATTTGACGAATGTGAATGCTTAAACCTCTCCGATGTAGGGTGTAGCTTATACGGTTATTTGTGGGGTGAAAAAAGGACATGATGTTTAAGGAAGAAGAGGAATGGGAAGAAACTGAAGATGAAGAATTCGAAGAAGAAGAAGAATGGTAAATAAACCTGTAATGCCGTACCTATTTATTTTTATTTCAGCTATTTTTATATCACTTAAAGTTTATCCTTAAATTAAGATGAAGAATAGATCTTTGATATATTCCAATTCTGAAATATGCCTTTTAAGTCTTAGAGGCGACTTCTTATTTGAGGAGAAAGGAGAGCTTCTCACAACTATTGAAGGTAAGACTTATGGTTGAAGAAACTATTATTGACATAATAAATAGCGAAGATGGTGACTATATCTTTCAAGCTCAAGTGCTCGTAGCTATGAAACCCACTGGCTGGTAAAACGGCATCTGTTCTTGTATTCTCTGATTAATTCATAAACGGTTTTGTAGAACATAGTGCTTATTAGAAATAGCGTGAAGTTAGTGGTATGCTGAATTTTAAAAGGCATAGAGGCACCGTTATTGTAAATACTCCAAAAGGAATACTTGTAGTTAGCTACAACGGTAGGACTTTTTATTTGCCTGGCGGCGGAGCAGAAAAAGGTGAAAGTCGAAAAGACGCTGCAATTAGAGAACTTAAAGAAGAAACTAGTCTTGAAACGGTTGCTTGTAGTTTTCTTTTTGAATACGAATCATTAACCAATAACCATAAAGTCTTTTTGATAGAGAGTACAGGCGTTGCTAAGCCAAGCAGCGAAATCAGATTCATCGATTACTTTACTGGTTCAAACCTGAAAGTTTCCACCGCCACATGGGAAATCCTTGAGCAATACCACGCAACCAAGGTGACTAAGAAGTTACCGTGACAGTTGTGGCTAGATGCTAAAAAACTGTTGCATTCTAGTTTGGTCTAGGACTACGATGGCGTTAACTCTATTTCACTTTTGACTTTTCTGCAAAAACCCCCTTTCTTTTAGGCTGCAGTCTTCATATGTAGAAAGATAAAGTAGAAGTTTGATTCGTCAACTACCTAAAATTCAACTTAGATAACCGGGGTAGCTCACTCTTGGCATTGTTGGAGATTTTGTTGGCGATTTATCCGATTTCTTCAGCTTAACCCTCTTTTTCTTTTTTTGGAGGTTGTTTAGTTGGTTAATGCTAGCCATGTTAAGCGTAAGTTGCCGATAACTACGATTTTTTTAGTTAAAGCCTTCATTTAATACGGTGTCTCCTTGAGGGCTTTTGTTAGCGTTACTCCAGCATCGTGAAGCTTCACTTTAAAGTTTGTATTGAGTCTTATTCTAGAAGAACCGAACGCTGTATGAGCCTGTTTTATGTCGCGTGGGCTAAAGTAGATATGAAGTAAATTTACGTTTGCATCACGTTCATATCTTACAGAGAAGCAAGTTTTTTTAGCAATTGACAAATAGTCGTTTTTTGTTTGTGCAACGACAAATAAGTGGCATATGCTTTCGCATTGAGAAATGAAAGGTGTGCGTGTGAACATTTTGTTTACTCTTTAGGTTGACTGTATTTGCTGTTTAGAAGTTATAATCCTTCCCACGGTTTTTCCACGGGTTATTCATATTATTCATATAATTACTACAAATTACGCCTTGAAGAAATACGCCGACTTGGCAAGATGGATGGAATGAATACACAGTTTTCCATTTCAATAGTTCTTAGATTCCTTCATCATCGAAAAATAGATCCTTGGAATCTTTTTTATTCGCCAGACGTCTTAGGATCTTTAGAGACTTCAGCTTGTTCACTGTTGATTCCGCGCCATTTAATTCTGTAGCCCAGCATCGTTAACACATTGGTTGAGTCATCTACGCCTTCTTCTTCGATGATTTTTGCTGCTTCTTTAAGGGGCATTTTTCCTGATTGACTAATGGCTACGTTGATTCTATCGCCGATTTGCAGAAGCTTTTCATTGCTAACCAAAATATTCGCCAAAGCAACATAGCCGGAAGGCGGATTAACAACTAAGAAGGCTCTTGCTGCTTCGGCAGAAACGCCAATCCTATCCGCGAATTCCCCAAAAGCAACTACAGGTTCAGTAAATCTAATAGACAACCCCTCCAGAAGCTTAATCTCCTTAGATTTGACATCTTCAAATTTTGTTTGCAGATACCTCAGAATCGGAGCTAACGAAATTTTGTCGCGGTAATAGATCAAGTCAAGCTGGGGTCGTTTTTCCAAGGCAGAGAGTTTTTCACAGGCCAAAGTCTCATTGACCAAAAGCAGCATCTTCACCTCCACCTGCTTTAGTTTCTCTATCTTTCGCAGCAAGTACTCTTCTGTCCAGAACCCTACAATTTCCAAGTAAATTTTGATGTTGGCTTTTTCAAGAGAGAAATCAGGTATGATCACTTGTTTTCCGGCAGATATGGGTTCAGGTTCCCTTTTCAACGCCCAGCCAGTGGTTAAGGCTTGAAACTTTGAGGCAAAATCCTCTTCGATAGAGCTATCATAAGACAGAGTCGGCAAATGCTGTTTCTTTAGCAGTGAGGAATGTTTTTGGCTTTCAATTTTAAAGTCGCAGATTTCGTTTGTAAACCTCCAAAGAACCTTCGCCCTAACAGTCCATTCGGAGCTAGCTACGATGATCGGCAGTAGCTTGGCTATGCCCACTCCATACCTTCGAGTCAGCTTAAACAGGCTAGCTGGGCCATCTATTTTTACCCACAAACCATTATCTTGGTAAACTTCATAGATCAACCCGAACTTTTTTATTGCATGGAAGAGGTCTTGCCAATTGCCAGACGCCGTGAAACTAAGCTCTGTGGCATCAAAAAGCAGCGTTTGAGCTAAACCCAAATTATACTCGCCCAAAAGGTCCGATGGTGAAGGCGCCGAAAACTTTTCAAGAATTAATTCGCCATCCAAGTCCGAGTAAAAATCCTCCTCAACCTCTTCTACCGCGAGAGCCATCTTAGAAGCTACAATATCCAGGATTTTTCGTCTGTTCTGGGAAGTTGTCGGCAAGCCAAATTGTTCTGTGGCTTGAAATATCTTTCTTCGCAAATCAACCGGGTCAACTTTGCATTGACAAATAAAGGTGCTTTTTCGATCAAGCAACAAAGACAGAGCCCGAACAAAGCGGTACTCGTAGCCTTTGTCTTCCAGCTCAGACACCAAAGATTTTAAAACTTTCTTCTTTTCTCTAATATGCGCCTTGTATGCTTCAATGAGAATATTCGCAGCTTCCTCGTTGCTGCTGGAGGGTTTGGCGTACCGTGGCTGAATTTCGCCTTTTCTTTTCCACACTGAAAGCAAGTTGCTTGGAAGCACTATGCTGCTCCTCCAGTTTTTTGGTGGCGCCTACGACTCGTACCCACTTCCATGGTTTCTTTGGAAATTATCTCAATTAGACGAGCTAATTTGCCTTCTTTTTTCCTGAGCAAGCGTCCGAGTCTTTGCACGTACTCTCTGTTGCTGCCCGTTCCACCTAACATTAAGCCAACTGAAGCATCGGGCACATCCACCCCCTCATCCAAAACCTGCGAGGTAACAACCACAGGGTATTTGCCGCTCCCAAAGTTTGAGAGTATTTCTCGGCGTTCCTCCCTTAAAGTTTGACACGTTATTGCAGGAATTAGGAAACGCAAACTAATCCTGTAGACCAGGTCATTGTAGAGAGTGAAAATCAGGATTTTCTCATTTTTGTAAATGTCAAGCTGTTGGGATAGCACTTTTAGTTTTGCATCGGAGTTGACTGCAACTCTTATGGCTCGGTTTCTTGCGAGTAGTGCTTCACGTGCTTTTGGATCTCTTCCCGTAGTCATTATGAACTTTTGGAAGTCAGCGGCGCTTCTCAAAGTAATTTTTCTCTGCCTAAGAAAGCTTCTAAAAATGTTCATTTGAGATTCGTATGTTTGCTGCTCTTGGGGTGTTAGTTCAACTGATATTTTCTCGTATGTGTATGGAGAAAGATGCCCAGCAATTTCTTCGACGCCAACGGAATAGACTGGGTCGCCGACGAGTTGCGATAGCAAAGAGTGTCTTTGATCGCTTCTTTCGTAGGTGGCAGTTAAGCCCATGCGGTATGGTGCAGTGTACATTTCGGCTATCTGTATGTAGCCTGTGGAGGCTAAATGATGAACTTCGTCAAAGATTATTAGAATGAACTTGTTGCCAAGCTGCTCTGCATGTATGTAGGCTGAATCATAAGTTGTAACAGTTACCATGCGCAGAGTGTTTTCACCACCGCCTACGACACCCGCTTCCAAGTTGAGGCATTCTTTGACGCGTTTTTTCCATTGATCAATCAGGTCCAAAGTGGGAACCACAATGAGGGTCTGAACCTTCAACTGTTGAATTGCTTTTAGGGCGATGAAAGTCTTTCCCGCTGCAGTGGGCAATACTAGAACTCCCCTGTTGAGGGCTTTGCACCAATTGTTCAAAGCTTCGTTCTGGTAATCTCTTAGCTCAACATTACTTTTGAGTTGTTCAAGTGGCGGCAACATCGAAACATCGTCTTGAACTTGAAGTTTGCTTTCAGCCAAGTATTCTAATACGTCTCGGTAATGGTATGCTTTAATTCTGTAGCAGCTCACTCTTGAGTCCCATTTTCCGTATGGAGTTCCCGCTTCGCCCTTCAAGAGAAGGGTGCCTTTGTCAAACCACAAACGAAGCATAACACTGATTCATTCCAAAACAATTAAACTTGTCTTAAAAAAGTCAACAAAAACGTTTTCTCATAAGTGGCGCCTAATTTTGATGGTGGTAAATTCCTTGGAAAGGAAGCGATTACAAAACGCAATTCGAACACTTCATAGTTATTCCTTCATCGTCGAAAAAGAGGTCTTCTGAGTCTTTGTTATCGCCAGAATCACCGATGTCTTCGTCTCTTAAGGCACCGCAGATATCGCAGATTGATGAGCTTCATCGTTTTCATGTCCCAAAACTGACAAAGCCACAAGAGTATGTCTCCTACATTAGTTCGTCGTACATGCTTTCGGCTTCTTCGGTTAACTGATCATCCCAGCATTCCCAACACAAATCCTCAAAATCTTCACTATCCTGCCTACCGAGTGCTTTTCCACAAACCTTGCATTTTCTCACATTTTTTTCTTCAGTCATATCCTGTCGCTCCAGTGTTATTTTTGATCATCACTGATCCATTGACTGGATCAAGGTCTGCTCAGAAAACTTGCGCTCTATGCCCCGCATTCTTCATCAAGTTCGTTTTCGACCTGCTCAAAATCCTTGGCTATCTTCAAATCTTCTTCTGCAAAATCTCGGCAACCCTTCGCCAAACGGTGAACTGCACTTTCAGACAGCTTCTTCGGGGACATTTTGATGAATGCCTTCTTTTGGTTTAATTGGCTGAGGATTGATTTAATTCTAGTGGTCCGCAAAGTGCTTATGCCCATATATCACGAGCAAACAAATATCCAGGTTGTTTATATCTGAAATAGATGATTTGAATGGAGCCGATGCATAGAATAACCATAGACCCTAAAGTTATGGTTGGTAAACCAGTCATTAAGGGTACACGTATCACGGTACAGCTGATTGTTCAACTCTTGGCAAACGGGGCAACAGAAACTGAAATACTAAATGACTACCCGGATTTGAAAAAAGAAGACATTAAAGCTGCCCTCTCATATGCGCCCAATTAAGGCTAAACCTAAAAAATGTTCAAATAAACTTGATTATCGCTAAAAAGGGATCCGCGTAGTTTCATAGACTGGTAAACGTTTTGGCTCAAGTCCAAAATGCTTATAGTTGTCATTATATATTTTATTAACTGACCTTTATGTCTGAGAAAACCTTTTCAATCCTTCGAGCGATAGGCAATCCGAACAAAGCAAAGATAATCGCTCACCTAGCAAAGCATAGAGGCGAGACAGCAGAAGGCATTGGAAAACATTTAGGCTACCCTCTACCAACCGTTTACAAGTACCTGCGAGAGCTTGAAGCAGCAAGCGCCATAGAGAGCGAAGCTAAAGGTAACACAAAAGTATATTTTGCTGGCGATTTCAAGCTTGAAGTTTCCCCTGAAAAATTAATGGAAGCTTTCGAAGAACAAACGATAACGGACCTCTACAAAGGCAGATTTGGAGCAGAAGGAATAGAGAAGTTTAACAAAGTTGCAGCTAAAGCTGGGGCGGGAAATATGACTTTTAGACAAGCCGCCGCCACACTGGGAATAACCTACTATGAGTTTGTCTCCCTTCTAGAAGAAGCTGGCGCCCTCGATGCCTAATTATCTTGTAGTAGATTCATCAATTCTCATATTCTATGATAGAAAAGGAAAACTAGAGAACTTCTTGCAGGCGAAAAAGAAACAAAACTATAAAGTAATAATTCCCAAAGCGATAGCGCAGGAAGTCATCGATGAACCGAAAGAATTTGCAGAAAAAATCAGAGAACCAGCTCCCGAGTTGGCAAATAGAGAAAGCTGGAGGAAACGCCAGAATATTCGATAAAGAAAGGCGACCCAGAACTTATAGCACTCGTTATCCAACTCTATGATGAAGCTAAGGAAAAGGTCTTTGTTGCATCTTTGGATAAGGGATTGCTAAAGGCACTCAAACCGTTTAGCAACGAAGTTGAATACGAAGTCACAGAAAGACCATGAACTTTATAGCCCTTATAACCAAATCCGCAACAGACGTATTGGTCGATATCAAATCCTCATAGACTCTATTCCCAAAAATCTTATGCCTTAACTGAAGAATAAAATTCACATCAGAAGGGATAATATCCTGACCGATGATAAACTCCACTGACAGGTTTGTGGTTGAGAAATATCCAAAGAAGACTTCTTGTTTCGCCAAGAGATAGGGCAAATATATACTAACGCTGCTAATAGAGATGTAATGGGCTTATAGATGAATCGCCTGTTAAGCGCTGGATTAATCGCGTTGTTACTTTGCGCGATGTTCTTTGTAATTGCAACCGTTTATGGAGCCACAACGATTAGTTCCAATACAACTTGGACCAAAGCCAACAGCCCCTACACCTTAACAGGAAACCTGACCGTAGACCCTGGCGCCACATTAACAATTGAACCTGGAGTCACCATACAAATTCCCAGCGACTGCACCTTGCAGGTAAACGGCATTTTGGTTGCCAGAGGGTCCAGTTCAGAAAAAATCAGTTTTATTGGCGGAGACGTTTCCCTTGGTGGTAGCGGTTCGGGCAGCGTGATTGAGAATACAATCTTAAATCCAACTAATCTTGTCATTGGCAGTTCAGCCACAATTGACAACAACACCATCATTGGGCGAGGCTCAGCAAACAGCTTTGAAGCAGTATTAATAACTGGTGGAGCGCCCAATATTTCAAACAATCTTATTTATGGAGCCGACAGCCAACGCGGAATAGGCATAACTGGCGGCTCGCCAACGATTAGCTCAAACGGAATTATGGGCATGATAATTAGCGAAGGAGACAACGCGGGAGCCTTGGTAATTTCTCATAATACCATTGAGGGAGGCATCTCATTGTCAATAAGCGGCGCAACAATTACAAACAATCTAATCACTGGCTTTAAGTACGTCAACTTTAATGGCGACGTGGACAGTCTCTTTGGTTTGATTTATGATAGTTGGCTTGGTAGCGGTATTGGTATTACCGCTGACTACGAAAATAGTTTGCATGGCGTAGGCGCAGTGATAACTGACAATGTCATCACAGGTTGCATGGATGGGATTTCTGTTTTACAAGGAGGAACCACAACCATACAGAGAAATCTAATCGTTAACACCACAAGAAATGCCCTTAGCGTAGCATCCGACGCCATCATCAGCGATAACACAATCAGAAACAACCAAGAAGGTATAGTAGTAAGCAACGCGCCGACCCTCACGGTGAAAAACAACAACCTGGAAAACGATGGCAACTACAGCTTTTACCTCTATACAGGCAACAATGTTGATGCAACCAGTAACTGGTGGGGAATAACCGACACCCAAACCATCGAAAAGGGCATTTGGGATAGCACATTTGAGCCTTACGACGGCACGGTAAGCATCAATCCAATTCTCACAGCGCCAAACCCCGAAGCACAGCCCAACTCCATGACATTTCCAAGCATTAACATGCCAAACAGCGGCGGTTCAGAGAGCAACCCTTTCCACATTGGAACAAACAGCACCGTAACCGACGTAGTCTTCAACCCCGAAAATGCAACCCTCAGCTTCACTATCAGCGGACCCAGTGGCACCTCAGGCTCCACCAATGTCACAATAGCCAAATCTGTTATGCCCAACGGCGGCGCTCTCAAAGTCACCATGGACGAGAAACAAGTTAGTTATGCGCTTGCCGATAACGGCGATTCATGGAATTTAGGCTTCTCCTATACTCATAGCACTCACAGAGTTACAATCACTGATGGAGTAACCCAAAGCCAACCCACACAGACGCCAACCTCAACGCCAATTTCTGCTGCGGGCGAATTCAACATCCAGCCAATAGCATTATTCCTCATCATAGCACTTGCAGCTGTAAGCCTCATTGTTGTTGGGTTAAAAAGAAAAAAATCCTAACTGTAAATCAGGTCTTCGACCAAGAAGAAGCGTTTATCAGTTATCATTGAAAACCGTTTGTTGTAATGTGTGCGCTTAAAGAAGCCTTTAGTTCTTCGGCTGCTTTCTGGTTAAACGCTAACGCCAAAATATTCTCCGGTCCAACACCCTGATCGATCAGATAAGTGACTTGCTCGACACTGTCAGAGTCTTGCCTGAGCCAGCCCAACAATAATAAGAAGAGGCTCTTCTCTGATTAGCCGACCGATATTGTTGATTTTGTTGTTGCGGGACAATGATTATATAATATCTATTAATGCTATTACAGTTGCAGATTAAGATGGAATGATAGCAATGCAAGTAGAAGGCTGTGAAAAGTTAACTAAAGCTAACATCATAATCGCCTACGAGCTCTCTTCAGAGAACTCTAAAGCCAAGACCAGATTCCATGACGAATTATACGGCAGAAACAACAATGGCTTTCTCTCGAAAATACCCCATAGGAAATTGGCTAATTGTGTGATAGAGATTCCTCAGCGAAACCTCGGAGATATCAGACCTATTTTTAGGAAATATGGGGTTAAGTACCAGCTCAGACTAACAATATCCGAGAGAGATTTAGAGAAAATCGTAAGAATTACCGACAGCATTGAGGATCCTTACGAGAAAGCATTGAAATTTGATTCATTAGGTTTTGGCACATTTATCACCGATAAACTAGACAAGGTCGGTAAGCAAGAGTTGGCTAAAGAGGAGTTGCAAGATGAAATGCTTGCAATCAGTGATACCGTGGGGAAGTGGTTTAAGATGCATCCAGATGAACCTCTATCGACAGGATTTGCTTATATGTTCAAGGCTTTGGAAGTTGCAAACGGCAAATCTCCCGAGATTGTTAAGAGAGACGTTCTGAGAATAAGTGAGTCTCTTAAGCATTGGATTGTGGGATATCGAATCCTTAAGGAGAGCAAAGATACAGAATCGATAGATGATGTATTAAAGAAATACAGAGCCCAAAAAGAATAGAGCTAAGTACGTTTTGGCTTTTTGTAGCATTCTGCAAAGAACTTTTTGCCAAGAATACTGAGTCCAGTCATTGCTCTTGAAGTATTTGGGGGTTCTCTGTTCTCTATGACCTCATAACTAGGAACCATCACATACCCTGCTGTTTCATCCATCACTTCAAGAAAATCGGCTGTTGCATAGCCAGTTATTGTCTTATCAAAGGCTCCTTTTAGCCATCCAACATTCGAGTGAACTCTCATATAGGGAGCATGACCATGTTTACTAAAGTAAAGAATTGCTCTTTCGCCATCTAAGATTGGATTATCAGTCATCCACCTAACAATTCGCCAATGCGTCCGAGTCTGAATATCTATGACTTTTTCTCCTTCAAGGACATACGTAACTGGCTCGTAATCCTCAACGCCATCACCCTCCCAATCGTGATCCCAACGGAACCAAAAGGTAAGGATCTCGTAATTATCATCATTTTTTAGAGTGGCGCCTACATCCAAGAAGCGATCAATTCTTTTGGGCGTTTCATCGATAAAATTGTAAACAAAAACAGCTGGCTTAAGCCGTTCAATGAGGGTTTTGAATTCATGCACCAATTTGACTGACCCTATCAAGGCTATTTAGTATAGTTGTTTATTAAATCTTCAACCCGAACTCTGACTTTTTGGGTACAGATTTAACTTTGGTTGTTACAACTGTCGGTGTGCAGAATGCAGTTGCAGCAGCATCTTCTCTTTTTATTAAGTGGCTCGACTCGCCAGCCGTGGCAGATGTATTCGTCGATATCAAAAATCCCTATAGATTCTATTCCCAAAAATCTAGAGAATTGACTGAAGAATTTGGTATGTAGAACAAGAATTAAATGAGTTAATAGCTTTCTTATGATTGAGAAATATCTTACTCTGTAATAGCAATGATTATGAATAATTTGGGTTCAAAACTAATTGACCCAAAAGATTTTTATTATATTCTGCGTCTCATCTATATTGAGAGTTCTGAAACTGTTTTTGGTGAATTTGAATGTCAATTAGTCTTGATGATTTTAGAGCAGCTTCCGAAAAGGAAGGTGTTGATGCAATACCATTCAGCGATCTGTACAGCGATACCCGCGGTGTCGAGAATGATAAGGAAAGCTCAAAAAGAGAGGCTTGGAACTATCCATTTGACAATTTCGTTGATCAAAAAGATAGCTTGCTGAAAGAAATAGATGAGCAAATGAGAGAAATGGACGACATTAAAAAACAAATTATTGACCTTAAAGCTGCAAATCCAAGCGGTGAGGTTTATTTTGGTACCTTTCAACAAGAGCTTGAGAACTGCCAAACGGCGATTAATGCAGCGACAAGTAAAATAAACGATCTAAGGAATGAAATGAAGAAGGGTATGGACGCCTGGAACAGATTCTCTATCGCCCGGGGCAACGTGCGAATATATTTTGACAAAGTCAAAGACCGATTAAACGAAGTAAGATCCGACCCTGCAAAATTTTTAGGAAGCAGTCCATCAGATGATGACTTGAAAAATTTGCTTGATTATGTAGGTGTTATTGAAGGCAAGATTGCGGCAGGGGAAAAAGTTCACAGTGAACAAGAGGAAGGCGCAGAAGGAAAAAGCAACGAGTTCTCTAAACTAATTGACGATACTCAAAAAGCTCTTTCTGAACGGCTGGAAAAAATAGAAAAGACACAGGAAGAAATTAAGAAATTAATGGAGAAATAATAAAGTTTTTTCTAGCAAATTCGTAATATCTTCTGCAACCTTGTTTTCAAAGGCGGTATAGAAAGCAGAAACTTGGGTGTCGATTGCCGATAATTAGAGCTCTTGCAGATAAGCAAATTCTATATATCGAGCAGCTCTAGATGAAAGATAGCTAACTTGGAATCGGGTAGAAAAAATGGTGCAAAATAGAAACGTCATATTGCTTGCCATAGTTATGATTATCAACGTCCTAATAATTATCCTCTTGACTCCACTGGGCTTTGAGACCCGACCGCAATCCGACTTGAAACCTTTCGGGTACATTGCAATTGTCAGCATTTTTGTAGGCCTCGCATTGGATCTATCCTCAATCGGCTTACTCTTCAAGACAGCCAGAGTCAAATTAGCTTCAAGTTTAGCGATCGGCAGCTCCATCCTCTTCTTGCTGATTATTCTCGTAGATCGAACCGGATCCTTCTTCTCAGCGCCCATTCCTCCAGCAATCAATACCCTCGAATACGTCTTCGTTGTCGTATTAGCCGTAACTCTCTTTCTAGCGTCAATGGCCTACAGAGAAAGTAAGATTAAAATTTAATCCAGAACCACAATTAGGTTGCTTCTTCTGGTGACTTTAGGATTCTCAATTGTTCAAAAATTTAGCCAAAGAATTACTCACGCTTCTGTCTCTCCTTACACTGCGCTCAATCGCACAGGCAGTTGTAGTCGACTGGTTGCATTCCCAGCTCTCGTTAGGCTCAACCATGCCTTCTCTGAGTTCCACCCACACCCTCATTTTTTTTATCGAAGTAGCTAAAGATCATTTAGAAAAGAATACTCAAGTTCCTTCTGAAAACAGACAGCGCCACAACTACCACAGGTACCGCAGGTAATTTCAGATTTCTAAAAAAATTGCATAACGTAACGGGTAAAGATGGGGGAGGATAGAAACCTGCGACAACTGTGGTAAGTATGGCGAATCCCGATTTTGTGGTAAACCATTGCATTTGCAAATTGGCAAAAACAAGTTATGCTATAACTGGCATTCGGGATACACATGATGCAAAACTAACATTCTACGGCGGAAACAACGAAATAAGCCGCAACAAGATTCTCTTGTTCAGAACATTAAGTTAACCAAAAGCTTTCTTGCAGAAGTAGTAGGGTACATTTAGAAAACAGGACGTTATGACGACTTAGACGTTGTTTGGGAGCGTTTGCGAGAAGAAATGATGACGCTGAAAGTATTATGACACTTTTTCTTTTTTTAGCAATATTGACGGTTGAAGGTTTGACTTTTAGAAAAAACTAATTACTTACAATAATTAGAAGAGTTACTGTTCTTGATGTCTCGTAAAATAGAAAAAGTAAGCAAGCACAAGCGAAACGAAGAGGAGATCAAGCATCCAATAGAAATCCCTGAATGTGAAGTGAACGATCCAAATGAAGTCTGGTATCCATCCGATTGGTTTCTTGATCAAATCCATGATATTGTGATAAAAAGATATGGTGGATACACTGGAGATGAGTTAGGACTTGAACCTTACCACCACATCATACAGCAAGTAAGAGAAGCTGAAGGAATATATCGCAAAGGAGCTTTGCTGTTGAGGGAATTGGCTACTACTAGAATCTTCCAAGATGGCCATCATAGAACGGCATACATAGTGGTTAAGACCTTCTTGGAAAAGAATGATGCTGTCTTCAAAGAGAATGATGAGCAGAAGGTCATTAGATTTATAAAAGACATTCGTAGATATTCCATTGAAGAAATAGAGGGTTGGTTAGAAAATGGCGAATTGTAAAGACCCGATGGACATTGCTTTGCGAATCATAAAGAGCGATGATAAGATACTCAAAGCGCTCAATAATGGACATGGCAAAGCCAAGAAGAAATAACAATCAGTATTTTGACTAACTAAGATATTTTCAGACCCTACCTAAGCAAATCCACAACAGACGATTTAGTCTATATCAATTCCTTATAGACTCTATTCCCAAAATTCTTGTCCTTGACTAAAGAATTTTAGAAGAGTTAGCAAATCATGTTCAACCAATTACCCTTACTTACTAAAGTTCAATTCCATAATATTTGTTGGACAAAAACAAAGGATGTATTTGTCTATCGTGTGCGGTTGTTATCCAAAATCAGCAGTGTCCATAATACTTGTTGAAGTATGTTATGTCGGGAGATTCTGTTTTTTTAAGCAAATCAGGTATATATTTTTTTCTTGCGGATTCTGAAGTGTCAGCAGATGAGAAATTTTAGAAAAAGAGAAAGAAAACTAAAAATCAGAAGACCTTAACTGACACATACTCTTATGTTGTTGTTAGATGGACACAATGCTTAAGAAGAATAACCCCTTTGCTTAGAAGGTAATATTTTGAGTGAATCTGATTTTTCCTATGAAAAAAAGTCAAACGACCCATTCGACGATTTGACAACACCAACACCACCAGACGGCTCCCTTGAATCCCCCGACCAGCAGCCTTCCTCGCTACCTCCCATGGACAACCCAACATCAAACAAGTTTGCTTGCCAAATATGCGGTAAAGTTTTCAATACTAAAGAAGAATTAACCACCCACTTGGAAACAGAACATCAGAGCCCCAATAAGAAAGTCTAAATCTCAAAATGCCCTAATTTATTCAATTCTCCAGCTTTTTGTCAATCCACTATGAATTTGGTCTGATTTCTGGATAGGCTATCGGAGCTTATACTGGAAGGGATTATACTAAAAGGTATAATTGAGGGTACTCTCAGAAAATAAGTTCTTCTAGAAAGCATTAATAGTATGAAAGTAAACTATTCTTACTGATAGTTATGACCGCTGAAGAGCCTGAAGTTACTACAATAAGCGAGAAAGGGCAAGTAGTTATACCCCAGTCTATACGCAAAGAACTGGGAATAAAGCCGAAAAACAAATTTCTTATCTACGGTCGAGGCGACACTATTGTTTTGAAGAAACTTGAGCTTCCAAGTTTAAAGAAAGAGTGGGAAAATATCTTCAGATTGATGGATAAAAAATCATTGAAGATATCTGATGAAGAAATACTAAAAGAAATAGCCGCCGTTCGAAAAACAAAAAGTTGATTTGATGCTTCGAGCGGTTCTCGACAGCTGCTGGTTGGAAACATTTAAGTTCGTTGTAAACAGTACTGTTTACAGTGGCTAATTTGGCTCAAGTACAACTACGTCTTCCACAAAAAACCCTAGAGGAAATAGACAATTGGGTAGCTGAAGGGCGATTCAAAAACCGAAGCGATGCCATAAAATCAATCATAAACTACTATCAAGAACGCGAAAAAACATGCGGTTTTTTTAGTCTTCTCCTTAAGCGTAGCGAAGAGGCAAAACAACACCCAGAATCTCTTATCCCTATAGAGGAACTAGAGTGAGTTTCAAAGTTCTCCTGCATCCTAAAGCGGCAAAAGAACTCCAAAAAATAGAAAAACAAATCCACCCAAGAATAATCCAGAGCGCAAAACAACTTCGTGAAAAACCCGATAAACTCGGAAAACTCCTCAAGCAATCAGATTACTGGAGCCTAAGCGTAGGCGATTATCGAGTTATCTACGAAATAGACCAAAACAAAAAACAAGTAGTCATTCTTTTTATCGGTCACAGAAGCAAAGTGTACGATGATTTTTCAAAAATGCTCTAAGTAATTGGTTCTGCGGCGGAGTCAACGAAATAGGCTGCGAAAAAACAACCCCAAGACCGCCTGCCATCTCTACGATGGTTATAAAAGGCTATGTTATTTCAGAAAAAGTTACAGCAAACACACGTGTGCACCCACAACCGCACCACAGACGTGATTGGC
Organism: Candidatus Bathyarchaeota archaeon; assembly: GCA_963809455.1. Classification (GTDB taxonomy): domain Archaea; phylum Thermoproteota; class Bathyarchaeia; order Bathyarchaeales; family Bathycorpusculaceae; genus Bathycorpusculum. Next base: position 118,387 of record CAWEJP010000007.1, read on the forward strand.
GATGTTTTAATTGCATCTATCTTCAAGAAATTCGTGAGCATGAATTATTCATATGCTTTTTGGCGTTGCGAAATGGAGTAAATCACAATTGTTTGATCAGAAGAAAGCTCAAATCTTAACCTGTAATCCCCTAACCTTACACGAAAATGCCTTTGATAACCTCGAAGCTTTTTAATATCCAGTCTAGCCGACAAGCCTTCTTTCTCTAAAATATTTAGAACCTCAATTATTCTTTCTTTGTCACGCTTAGGCGCTTTCTTGAGTTGCTTTTGAGCTTTAACTTCAACAAAAACCAGATGTTTAGTCAAGCGCTAAATCCCTTTTGCCAAATCATTCAAAGGCACTAAAGTCAGCTTTCCCTTCTTCTTCGCAGCCTCATATTCTTCTATGGCAGCAACATCTTCTTGTGTTGGTTCCTCAAAACCTATTAGTCGCTCTTCCACTAAGTCATTTAACCCATCGACTTTCTTGTTTAATTTCAGCAGCAAACTCCTAATTTCTTTCAACTCACCTTCAGAGGTCATGTTACGTCGAATCCTACTATTGGTTCTACACATATTAAATAATTATGCTAAACTATAGCGATCACGCTCTAAAAATTGACTGACCATATTAGGCTCCAACCTCTGCACCAAATCAAAAATGAATCAAAGCCAATCCAAATAACAGACATCATTCTGGTATGGTAAAAACTAAGCTAAAGAACAAGGGTCACCGGAATGTATGAAAGTGTTGCCTTTCGATTTACGTAAGCTGAAAAAGTATTCTGATAACCCACCGAAGCTTACTTCTGGTCGCTTAAGAAGAGATTGTTAGGTGCCGTGTGCTTTTTGAACGCGGACGTTGCCTCTTACCGCAAGGGCAATTCCCGAAGGAACTCTGGAGACCCCGCGACCCGCTGGACATGTGAACTTTAGATGCCTGCATAATCGAAAAAGAGGTCTTCTGAGTCTTTGTTATCGCCGGAGTCGCCTATTTTATCAATTAAGGCATCACAGATCTCGCAGGCTACCGCATCATCAGGATTATCGTATCCACAGTTCTTACAAGGCCACATAGCAATCTCCTTTCTCCTACATTTGTTGGTCGTAGGTGCTGTCGGTTTCTTCTGTTAGTTGGTCGTCCCAGCATTCCCAGCACAAGTCCTCAAAATCTTCAATATCTTGCTTGCTGATTGCTTTTCCACAAACCTTGCATTTTCTCACATTTTTTTCTTCAGTCACTTCAAGCTTGCTCCTTTCAATCCAAAAGCCCAAGTTACTTCATTTCTTTTATTGTGATTGCTATCTTGCATTTTTTTAGCAAATCTATGTCCTGGGTGACTAATCTTAGGTTTTCTTTCTCCGCCAGGTAAGCATATGATGCGTCATAGAAAGTGAGATTTCTCTCTATTGCTAAGGCTAAAACATTGGATAGCGAATCTATCGCTATTTTTCTTAGAGGACCAAGTGCTTCAGAAAAAATCGCAGCTATTCTTCTGGGATCCTTTAGTTTTTTTTGTTTGTTCTCCTTCCACAGAACGTTGCCAACCTCATGCTCGGTTAAGGAACTCACTGCGCATTCCTCAACGTTGAAGGCTACCCCGGAAATTAGTAGTGGGTAGAGTGCAGATGTGTCAATGAGGTACTTACATTTCGTGCCTTGTGGCTTTAACGTCATTTACCCACTCCTCAGCTTTAACATCCATAAGGCTGCTGAGTTCTTTGGCGACATTTTGTGCTTTGGCTTTTTTCTCAGATACAAGTTCCTCAAGAAGCTGCTCTACGGCCGCTCTTAAGTCAACTCCAAGCTTTTCAGCTTCGTCTTTCAAGGTTTTTTTAACCCTTACAGATAAAACCTCAGTCACCGTATACACCAATTAATTATTGTATACAGTTACCTATAAAACTTTATTCCGGGTCAAACCAACAAAACATCGTGTCTAACGCAACGTAAGAAAAGCTTTAAGTTCCTGGTATGTAAAAGGGTGATTTGAATGGAGCCGATGGATAGAATAACCATAGACTCAAAAGTTATGGTTGGTAAACCAGTCATTAAGGGCACCCGAATCACAGTGCAGCTGATTGTTCAACTCTTGGCAAATGGCGCAACAGAAACTGAAATACTAAATGACTACCCGGATCTGAAAAAAGAAGACATCAAAGCTACCCTCTTATATGGTTCCAATTAAGCAGGTTATCTTGAATTCGTCTAATTGAATCAAGAAAGAATGATAATCAGATGTCTTGGCGTTCGCGTTGGAATTTCGCGCCGCATGCTAGTAAGTTGCTCATGTGGTTTTCAACGTGGAATTTGTACGCTTGGGCATTGCCTATTTTCCTTGTTGGTATAACAAAACCCATTTTCACAAGCTTCATTAAGGCTTCTTTTGTGGTTTTGTAAGAGAGGTTTGTGGATTCGGACAGTATAGAGATTGTTTGTTCTGAATTTCCAACTAATAATGCTTGGTCGAACAAGCGTGCTGTGGGGCCGCCAAATATGCTTGAGAAGGGTCCGCGTGTTGCATATTCTTCGGAATCTACTTTTTGTTCATTCCCCTTTAGGGATGTCTGCATTTTTTTTATCTCCTTATTAAAAGCTCTAAAGCATTATTGGTACATACGGTACTTAAAGTTTACTAAATACCAATAAGATTTTAAAATATTCCAAAGTCGAAATGTTTAAACAGCAAGCGGTAATTCCTCACATATGTCACCAAAAAGCCTATCGACAATGAAACCAAGAGAGCGTTTCTTCGCGGGCTTTATTTTGCATAAATTATGGCTTGATAGGTACTGGTGTGGCGAAGGTAAACGGCAGCATCTAGGGCACACATCACTTGATAATAAACCAAAAGGCAGACCACGTGGCGAAAAGGGCGAAATTTTGGAAGTAGCTGAAGACTTGAGACGTTTGGGCTTTATTTGTTTAGTTTCAGCAACACAAGATACGCATGTATGCGCAAGCAGGTCTCCCGATATCATTAAGGAAGCCCTACCAATAGTTAACGAATATCGTCGCGCAGTAGGTTTACCGTCTCTTTCTGCGAGAGATATATAAGAAATTATTTTTTTCCCTCAGCAAACTTTCCTCAGAAATATTGTTTTTCGAAAGCCGTAATTCCTGACTGAGGAATCCGACAGTATGTTTGACGACCTAACGTAAGAGGCAGTACATGATAGTTCCTTGATTATAGGTCGCAGAGGCAGCTGTAGTCGCAGTGGTTGCATTCCCAGCCTTCTCAAGGCTCAACCATGCCATCTCTGAGTACCACCACATCCCCATTTTTTTTCAAAGTAACTAGAGATTATTTGGAAAAGAGTACTCAACTTGCTTCCGAAAACAGACAGCACCGCAACTAACACATATACCACAGGTATTTTCAAATTTCTAAAAAAATTGTATAACGTAAAGGGTAAAGATGAGGGAGGATAGAAAACTGCGGTAACTGAGGTAAGTGTGGTGAATCCCAATTTTGTGGTTGCAAACTGGTAAAAGCAAGTAATGCTGTAAAGTAGCATTCGGGACACCCATAACGGTTAAGCTTCCGTTCTGCGACGGAGTCAACGGCTGCATCGCTTCTTTGGCTTAAAAGAACACTACCTAAGCAAATCAACAACAAACGTATTCGTCGATATCAAATCCCTATAGACTCTATTCCCAAAAATCTTATACCTTGACTTAAGAACAAGAGATCCTTCAGCAGGAAATCCTGACCGATGAAACAACTAACTAACTTGGTTAATGCTAACTGTGTTAAGCGTAAGTTGCGATAACTAGGATTTTTTTAGTTGAAGACTTCATTTAATACGGTGTCTCTTTGAGGGCTTTTGTTAACGTTACTCCAGCAGTCGTGAAGCTTCACTTTAAAGTTTGTATTGAGTCTTATTCTAGAAGAACCGAACGCTGTATGAGCCTGTTTTATGTCGCGTGGGCTAAAGTAGATATGAAGTAAATTTACGTGCGCGTCACGTTCATATCTTACAGAGAAGCAAGTTTTTTTAGCAATTGACAAATAGTCGTTTTTTGTTTGTGCAACGACAAATAAGTGGCATATGCTTTCGCATTGAGAAATGAAAGGTGTGCGTGTGAACATTTTGTTTACTCTGTAGGTTGACTGTATTTGCTGTTTAGAAGTTATAATCCTTCTCACGGTTTTTCTGCGGGTTATTCATATTATTCATATATTTACTGCAAATTACGCCTTGAAGAAATATGCCGACTTGGCAAAGATGGATGGAATGAATACACAGTTTTCCATTTCAATAGTTCTTCGATTCCTTCATCATCGAAAAATAGTGTGTTTAGTTAAGGTTTAAGTGTGACTTTGTGGTTTATATTATAACATCACAAAAATGTGATGTTGTGGTATAAATGATGAAATCCAGTTTTCTGCTAAAAAAACTTAGCATAGACAAAAAAGAATTCATCACATCAGAAGAACTCAAACTCTACTGCAAATCGATGGGACTAAACTACGAGATAACAATAAGACACCTAGTTTCCCGAGGCTACTTAATCCGAATCTTCAAAGGCATATTCTACATCAAAACCTTAGACGAAGCAAAACTTGGCAAATCCAAGTATAACCCTATGGAACTAGTTGCGGAGGGTCTCAAACTAAAAGGCGTAAAGAACTGGTACTTTGGACTATACACAGCCTTAAAATTCAACAACATGACACACGAGTCTTTTTCTGTCGACTACGTGATCAACGACAAACTGTTACGAACTAAGCCCATAAGCATTGCGGGATACAAATACAGATTCATCAAGTTGGCACCTAAACTACTAACATTTGGCCTTATCGAAGACAACCTCAGATACTCGGACCCTGAAAAAACCATTTTGGATTTTATTTATACCTGGCGATATAATGGAGTCCCAAAAGAGAAGATAATCCTCGACATTTCAGAATGGGCAAAGGACATATCAAGCGAAAAAACCATAATGTATTCAATCTACTATCCTAAAACCGTCCGGGAAATAGCTGACATAGTGATTCGATGAGAAAAGACTTCGTGAATGAAGTAGCTAGAACGCAAAACGTCAAGAGAGCAGATTTGATAGAGAAAGACCTTATCCTTCACCAAATTCTCACAGATCTTTCTAAAAATAAGTTCTTCCATGATAATTTTGCTTTCAAAGGCGGCACCTGCCTGGCTAAATGCTACCTTGATTACTTTCGATTTTCTGAAGATATCGATTTCACTTGGAAGAACCAAAGTGTTTTTGAGGGTAAATCTCAGAAAGAGGTTAGAAGATATCTTTCATCAGTTATCAACAGCATCGGAGAAATCTTTGAAGAAATTGCTAAAGCTCGTGGTTTGGACTTTAGCTGTCTAAAAGATGATAGAAACTACGTCGAGCTAACCGGAGGAGATAAGACCTGTACCTTTAAGGTTTGGTACCAATCTGAAGTGCTTGGTCACAAGAGCTTTCTTAAGGTCCAAACGAACTTTGTTGAAAAACTTTGTTATCCCTTCAAAAGTGCAAAGTTAAAAAGTCTAATTTCAGGAAACCAAAAGGAGCTTATTTTGTTATTCCCAGAATACCAAGAATACACTCAAAAAATAGACTTCGATGTATATGACTCCAAAGAGATTCTAGCTGAGAAAATTCGAGCAATCCTTACCCGTCAAGGGACAAAAGCGCGAGACTTCCTCGATGTATACTTAATTGATAAGGAATTCGGCATTTCTTTAGAAGAGATTTTTACTTGTGCAGTAGAGAAGACCTTGTTCACACTTAACCTATATGCACGATACCGCGAAAACCTAGAAGAGAAGAAGTCCACTATTTTATCGACACCGTTCAATTGGGGCGACGAGAAAGGACTTCTGTTAAAGGAAATTGATGAGAAGGATTTCTACAAGTTCATTGAAAAATTGAAAGCTTTCCTAAAGAAGGTTATAGAAAGCTTGCCTGAAAAGGAAAAGAGCAGTTAATCCATATACTAAGAATGATATATCGGCGATTATAGGTCGCAGAGGCAGCTGTAGTCGCAGTGGGTGCATTCCCAGCCTTCTTTAGGCTCAACCATGCCATCTCTGAGTACCACCACATCCCCATTTTTTTCAAAGTAACTAGAGATTATTTAGAAAGAATACTCAACTTGCTTCTGAAAACAGACAACACCGCAACCACCACAGCTACCGCAGGTAATTTTTAAATTTCTAAAAAAAAGTTTTACCTTAGGAGTAAAGATAGGGAGTTATAGAAACCTGTAACAACTGTGGTAAGTGTGGCGAATCCCGATTTTGTGGTTGCAAATCGGTAAAAGCAAGTAATGCTGTAAAATAGAATTCGGGATAGCCATGACTGTTAAGCTAACGTTTAGCGGCGGAGTCAACGACTACATCGGTGCCTTCGGTTAAAATAACACTTACTAAAAAAATACGTAACAGATGTATTCGTCGATATCAAATCCCAATAGACTCTATTCCCAAAAATCTAGTGCCTTAACTGAAGAATAGAATACACTTCGAGAGCTTAGGGTTTTTCTTGGATAACGTGGAATATCTTGGCTAATGTTTCCTCGTTAACTGGGAGTTTGCGCCAGCCAAATGTTCTGAGAATTTCTTCATCTGAAGGTGCAGGAACAACAAAATAGTCCGAGAGGTATATTTTTTCCATCTCTTTTTCTTGTGCGCTATGGATTTTTCCATCGATTACATCTTGCATTATTCTGTATCCAATGTACATTCGGGTTATATGCTTAAATTCATCCATGGCTTGTGCGTGTTTAGCCAACAAAATGTTCATTCTTTTTAAATCTTCATTGCTTGTGATGTTGCATTCGGCGTGGTTGATGTTGAGGAAGAAAAGACGCATAAGTCCTCTCTCATTTAAATCTGGCGTGAGCGAGAACAACCTGGAATCTTGAAGTAATCCATGATAAATTTTTTCTGACTCAGCGAGGTCATGGAATAGTTTAGATTTGGAGAGATCTATTTGAAAAATATGCTTGGCTGCAACGAAAATGAAGGCTTTTTCAAAGACAATGTAGCCACCGAAAGTTGGGATTCCATTTTGCCTATAGAGAACTCGAATTGTTTTGTGCAGCTTGCTTATCTTTGTTATCTCATTCTGAACTATAAGGTACGCAAGCTCTTGGGCAATGTTCTTCTTAAGATCAAACATTCTTCTATTCTCCCATTCTATCTTACCATCTTCAATTTCTCGGGTAATGCTGCCATGTTCTTTAGCCTTTGAATCATTTAACATGTCCTTTGTTGCCTTATTCACAAATTGGCTCAAAAAAGGAATAAGCTTTTCCTGAGTTCCCCCTCTCAAAATATGATAGCTGTTGCAACCAGTGTGCAGAATGCAGTTGCAGCAGAGAACAACTTCTCTTTTAGAACTGTTGCCTATTTCGCCATTTTCGATAGTATCTTCTCCTTGGCTGCCAGAGCAACATACGAGCCACAAACAGAACCAGCATAATAGTCAAAATAGCCAATTGTGAAAAGCTGCTGTTAGAATTTTTTTAGCAATTGATGAATGGTCTTGTGGACTGAACTTACAATGGGTTCGTCAATCGAGATCATGCCCGCTTCCCAAGAAGATCCGCCTGATGAGTAGGAATAGAAATTCATCGAAGAAATAATTGCGATTTGTCCAGCAACAACAATCAATTGGGTATCCAAAACCATTTTCAGAATCAATTCACAACTAGGCTCAAACTTATGAGTTAAATACAACAAAAACGCATTAACAGTTAGGCGTTTGAATGTCTAGAATTTGTAGGCTCCTTGTTCTGATCTTTATTGCAATAGTATCAGGAGTGGGAGGTTTGTTATTGGCAAACTCGTACATCTCATCCTTATCGGATGATGCAGCCAAAGCTACGGTCGCAGCCGGTGCTGTAACTCTGTTTGGGGTAATTTTTTCTGCGTTATACAACGAAGTCTCTGCTTATTACAAAGAGAGAAGCCAAAACATCTGTAGAAAATGGGATTTGATTTATCCTCTGATCAAAAATGACTATAATCCTTGGATCTACTCCGCTTCTTCGTTGTTAGACGCTTTAGAAGATTTTAATCCAACCGCCAAAAACGACGATGTGATTATTCATATCTTGTATTTGACTAGTGTCTTTTATGGAAATAGACTGCGTTTTATTACTAAAGACGGCGGCTTAGTTCTTCTATCTACACCTGCCGAAGAGAAAAAGGTCAATGATGCCTACAACGAAGTCAAAAAGAAATTTCAATGGGCGGGAACAGAAACTTCTCGTAAAGTATCTTATCTGCAGAAGTTGTTTGTTTCTAAGGACAAGCGAAAAGAACCATATGTTCAGGCTATGTTCGCAGAAGATTTGAAAACCGACGCTTACCTCAAAGAAAGTAAGGAACAGCTTAAGTCATGGCTGACTAAGGAAAATGTAGACCAATTAAAGGATGCTGCTAAAAGTTTTATCGACTGTTTCAAAAACTCGATAAATAAGTTATATACGGCTTGGGGAAACTAAATTTTTCCAAACTTACTTGAGGCCTTAAGCGCTATCGACGCACGCCTCTTGAGGTTGCGAAACTGATTATTAATACACAATTAACTTATATTGAAAAAAGAACATTCTGTTCTTCAGTGTTGAAATAATGGGTAAGTGTCCAAATTGTGGTGCCTCATACTTATTTTCTAATCCATTTGAAAAATGTAATTGGTGTGGAAAATCTACTTGTGTGAAGTGTTTACCTGTATGGCCCGATTCTTTTCCAGTTAAGAGTACAAAGGAAACTGGAACGAGCGAAGCAAAATATGAACGTATACCTTTTTGCTCTAAGACTTGCGGTGATAGTTTCTGGCAATTCATATTGAATTATCCATTAACAGAAATAGGGACGGACACACAAGGGTTTGAGAAAAATCTTCGCAAGTTATTCTATTCTGCAATTTTAGATGCGCTAAAGGAAAAGGTGAACCTTCGTGCACAAGCCATAGATAAAGTTAACCTGGCCATTGACAAGGATACAGAAGCTTTTGCCGCAATTCCCATATCCGATTGCCCCAAAGTCGCAACTGAATTTGCAAAACTAGGTTATTATGCTCTTGCTTCAAATCTTGAAAAGTGTGGTCGCCCTCTGGATGCGGCAAAAATTTACGAAGAAAAACTAAGACAATATGACAAAGCCAAACTACTCAGACAACACGATAAACAAGTAATAGTAAAACATACAGACGTGTCCATTAATCTAAATGAACTATTAAAACAAGTTAAAGAAGGCGGGATTGTTGCGATATATCGTTGTCCACACTGCAATGGAGCACTCAAGGTTAACGATAAAACATCACTAAAATCGCTGAAAACCTGTGAACATTGCGGTTCAGAAATCGAAACTGTAGATTTAGTTGATTTTCTAAAAACTGCTTTATCATAAATACATATTAAAAGTTATTTCACGTAACTATTCAAAACAATGGTGTTCCCAACACTTATTATCGTAAATATCTCTCTATTTTTGATAAGAAACCGGAAAGAAGCTGAGGGCGTGCCTATATGAAAGATACGAGCAATGACATAAATCTAAATAGGAAAAAGGTAATGGGCGATATTGTAGGTTTCTGGAGACCACAGATGCTTTTTGCCTCTTCAAAACTGGGCGTTTTCGAAAAACTTGCATCTTCTTGCGAAATGAGCCTTGAAGACCTTTCGAAAGCTACTCATTTAGAGAAAGAATTGCTGACTCGTTTACTTGACGCACTTGTTGCTATTAGGTACGTGAAGAAACAAGGTCAACTTTATACATTAGACGATCTTGGCAAAATCTTGCAATCAGAACTCACGCACGCTCCTTTGCTGTGGGGAGAAGAACAATACACAGCATTTTCAGGTCTTTGGTGGTCTATCAAGGAAGGGAAAAGTTATTTTGAAAAACTGTATGGTTTGAACTTCTTTGATTACCTCAAAACCAATAATGAAAGGCTTCGAAATTACCAACTTGCCATTCGCGAATACGCCCAAATAGATCAAGTAGGAATTCCTGAAATCATTGATTTCTCACAGCATAAGAAAATGATTGATGTCGGTGGAGGATTAGGTTTTCTTATTTGCAGCGTTTTGAAAAAATATCCTTCCATCGAAGGATTTTATTGGAACTAGGGAGGTTATTGACTTAATGAATGAACTTGGTGAAAAAGTTCCTAACAATTTACAGATCGTGAAGGGTGATTTCTTTAAAGAAATTCCTAAAGGCGCTGATGCAATTGTTCTATGTAAAGTATTGCATGATTGGGATGATAAATCAGTTGAACTGATACTTGCTCGTGTTTATGATGCCCTTGGTTTTGAAGGTGTACTTTACATCGTTGAGATAGTTAAACCTGAGTGCCCTACTGTTGATGCAGGATATTCTTTAGATCTAAGCATGCTGTGCATTACCGGTGGAAAGGAACGTTCCCTTTCAGAGTTTTTATGTTGCCTTGAAAAGTCTGGGTTTCATATGGAAAAAGTTGTTAGGCTGAATTCTCTAAGCATTATTGAGGCAAGAAAATCTGTTCTACCTGATAACAAACCCCGTTGAAGGACAACCCTTGGAGATTGACTTTTGGCATTAGTTTTGTTTAATCATTGAATCGTTTCGAATTAGCCAGTTTTTCACTTCAATAATGTCTTGTTTTCTTGTTCCAAGTAGTTCAAGGGCTTTTTCTATTCCGCCAAGTTCGCGTATTTTTCCCAAGAAAGCATCAAATTGAGAACGATTAAAGGTCATATATGAAACTTCATAATCTCGTCTCACTTCTTTTTCACTTAACCCTAAGAGGAGTTCTATCAAAGCAATTATGACTCCTGTACGATCGATTGCTGCAGTCGAGTTGAAGAATGAATTTTTGTGGGTATTTTTTCTGACAGAAGGCTGAAGATTGTTGATATAACTTTGGGATTATCGAGAAGTTGGACATATAAGTCCTCCCGAATCCTTTGATATAACTCGTTGATCTTTTGGTTGAACCCCCATAGGAACGTTAGCTATTTCGATTTTAACGTTGCAATAAGGAAAACGGCCTGATTCACTTGGGCGACGTAAATCAATGATTCGTTTTACACCCAGTTCTGCAAGCCAGTTCGATAAGGATACTTTGCCATCGAATCGTGCAAGGGCTGAGGACGAAAAAGACAGCCTTCTTGAACTTTATTAGGTGCTATCCATGAAATATCTCGAAAATTCCACACCATATCGCGCGTTTGTATTTTGTTGAAAAATGAGCAAATTTCTTCTGGTGCTTTTTCTAAACCTGAGTATTTTGAGTACAGTATGCCATAAGTTTCGCCGAATTCAACGGCCAAAGATTCTATTTTTTGGGGAAGGTCATGAATTCTCAATGTCCCGTTTATTCGTTCTATCCTGCTTCTTCGACATACAGGAAGTTGATACATTAAATTCTTTGGGAGATAAAGGTTAGAGTCATCGCCTTTTTCGAGTTGGGTAAGCCTCGCTAATCGTGTAAGAGCTAAGTTATGTTGGAAGTAGGATTGGAAAACATCTCCTTTCTTAGCGGCTGAAGAGGCTGATTCAAATGAAATAAGAAACTTGTTTGTTTCCGTATTGATGCGTTCGGATAGTTCTTGTTTAGGTTCAGAATTCCAGTTCTCAAGTTTCGAATATAGCGAATGAGTTTTATCAACAAGAATCGACTTGTTGAGATTCTGAATTCTCGAACCCTGAAAGAGAGTCTTAGCTTTTAAAGGATCTTTTACTGCAAGTAAGTCAACACGTAACAATTTCTTTGATAAAAAAAGTATTGACTTTTCTTCGGATTCAGCTATCTTATATTCAACCGTTGAACCAAAATGGTTGGCAATATCATTTAGGATTTCAACTGGTTCTTGCTGGCTGACGATTACTATGTCTAAATCCGAATACGGTTCCATTTCTTCACGAGCGTATGAACCAATAACTAACAATGCATCTATTTTGTCGTTGTATTCTACATAGGTTTTCAAGCGGTCAACAATGTCTTCATAATTCATATGTTTCACCGAGAAAAGTTATCGATTTTTCTAATGCGTTTTTTCTATCATTAGTAATTCTAAGTGTTTTAAAACCCTTTTTTGTCCAAACATTATTCCATGCAATTGTGACCTCTCGGTCAACGTATAAAATTAATTCTTTGGGGTTTCTAATTGGGTAAGGATAGGGTGCTGTAAATTCGCGTTTTCTGAAATGACCAAACACTCCTCTGGTGTGACATCGAGAAATATTACGTAAATTTTGAACCCAGAAAGTTCCAGGGCTCTTGCGACACTATGAACGTTGGGTCCGGCACCAGAAAATTCGAGAATAGTTTCCTCTTGAGATTCACAGAACTCGATGAACTTTGACCATGCTTGAAGTTCGCCGGTCATGCTGCCATCCGATATTTTTATTCTGCAATCATCAATCCCATAAGTTGAAAAATTTAAGTGATTTTGGAGCTTATGAGCAAGTGCAGTTTTTCCAGAACTCAAATTACCGATTAACAGAATTTTTTTCCCTTCTCTTTTTGTCTCTTTGGGACTTAACTGTTCAATTTCATCTCCTTTTGTATTTATCCGAATTGTTTTTCCGTTCATTTTTATGCAAAAAGCCAATTCGTTGTAAAAGGGCTCTGTTAATTGGTAGCGCAGATTGTAGAGAGCTTTACCCAACTTATCTACGTGGAACCAGCCAAATTGGTCTTTGGCTGTTGCAAATCCCTTATGAAAGGTACCCAACTCTTTGAATGATTGATCGTTTAACTGCCGACCATCAGTTTGAATGTGGATCCATCTGCCATCATTCTTTTGAACTGCAGCATTTCCTTCCTTGAAATCGCCACAATAAAGATATTTTTTTGAATAAGCATCTTCTCCGTCAAGTTTGATATGGTGGAAAAAACCGTTTTTTTCTCTTACTACGCAGAGACCTTCCTGAAAGTTTCCGCACCAAGCGAAACGTCTCTTGTAAGCTTGTTCCCCATTTATTACAATGTGATACCATTCTCCTGCTTCTTCAACTGACGCCCTGTTTTCATAGAAACCAAATGCATGATCAAAGCTTTTGGAGTACATTGGCGTTCCATCAGGCTTGATGTGAAACCATCGGTTGTTTTGCTTTGCAACAGCTAAACCGGGAGGATGAAAAGAAAGTACTTCTTGAAAGCGGTTAACATAGAATGGGCCTTTAATTGTTTCATGGTACTTTCTGTCTTTTGAAACTCGTGATTGTTGCCATATTTCCTGTTCAGCCATTCAGAAGTGGTCTCCTCATGTTACATTTCCGACAAAGATTATTAGATCTGTAATTGTTCTTTAGCTTTTGATAAGTTTGGCTTTTCCAGAGCGTTGTAAAGCTTAGTTGAGACGCGCTGCCAAAATAGCCTAGCGCTTTTCTTTCGTTATCTGGTGCGCAGCAGGGATCGAATCTCCCTTCAGCATTTATCCAGGCTTCTTTCCCCAAGAATGGGCACATCCAGTCGTCAGGCAGATTGGGTGATTTTTCTTTTAAAGGATGAAAATTTTCGAGCTTGAGGGGTTTACCTTTGGCAGCTTCGCTGCATTGTTCAATTGTTTTATTCCATCGTTGTCTTGAGTCTGGGTTTCGACGTAAGTCTTGATTTTGGGTTTTAGAAAAGTGAGGCCAAATGTGATGTCCTTTTACTCGGTCAACTCCCAGTTCACTTGCCTGGGTTATGATTAAGGGCAGTTCTGGAAGGTTTATGTCCATAAAGGTTAGTTGGAGTGTTATGCTGCATCGGTTCCCAGATTCATTGGCGGCTTGATCACGTGCTTTTATGAATTTCTTTAAATCTTCTAAACGTTTTTCGTATTTGGAACCTTGCATTATTCGCTCTTGAGTTTCTTTTGTAGCCCCGTTCCAAGAAATCTTTACATCAGACGCTACTGGACATATTTTTGTTGCCCATTTTTCAGAACTATTTCTTGGCCAGGTTCCATTTGTTGTTAGGTTCAGTTTTATTTTGTGTTGGTGGCATAGATTTAAGATATCTTCAAAATGGTCATATAGCAATGGTTCCCCCATGGTTGATGGAATAATCTCCGCTAATCCTAAAGGCGCCATTTCTTCAACTACTTTTTTTATAATGTTTACGTTCATTCTTCTTGGGATCGAATGGTTTTGTTCTGAGTATTTGCTGAAGCCCTCGCACATTAAGCAATGTAGATTACAGTCGTCGGGGTTGGTATCGAATGTTATTCTCCATGGGCTATCTTGTGGGGTCATCGGATGCCTCTTTGATGGTTTTTTCGAATATTTGAATAAGCGTTTGTATATGGTTCTCTATGTTGTGAATAGCTCCAACTTCCGAGTTTAGAAAGCCTCTTTGAGAAACTTGGTCTGCTTGTTGTGGGTTGTCCAAGACGAATTGAAGTTTTCTTGAAAGGTCTTCAACGGATCGATGTTTGAAAGTGAAGCCGTTGATACCGTCTTTTACAAGTTCGCCCATCCCGCCTTTTTCTGAGGTAATAATGGAAACTTTTGCTTGGAGAGCTTCTTGGATTACTAAAGGCGAGTTTTCAGCCCATATCGAAGGAACAACAATGCAGTCTACTTGATCAAAAACCTGTTTGATTATTTTGTTGTTCGCGTATTCTGGTAACCATTCAATCTGAGATCGTCGATGTTCTGGCAATTCTTTTGCAAGTCCCTTGAGCGCAGCTGTATCTGGCGGCGAAGGACGCCCCCATATCTTCAGTTTAGCAGAGCCAGTTGTCATTCCGAACGCTCTGATTAAGAAGTCTATTCCCTTTGAAGGATCGATTCTGCCAATATAGCCAAATACAAATTGTTTTTCCTTTATCCTGTTTCTTCCCTTCAAATTATCTAGTTGGAAGCCGTAGGGTTCAAAAATTATCTTGCCCGATGGAATCTTAAGTTCATCAATAATTCTTTTTTTTAAGTAAAAAGATGGTGAAATAAATACAGCGACTTTCTTGATTATTTTCTGTATTTCTATTTGTCGAAGCTCAACCCAGTGTGTCCAGTATGCTTGATCCTTCAATAGGTCAACCCCGCTCCACATGCGAGACATGCAGTGGACAGCGCACTTCTTGTTTTCTTGCCCTGAGCATTCTGGGTAAACTTGGGGCTCGCCTAGCGCCATTTGTAGAAATTGACCTCGAGGACATGCTCAGCCAGTAATCGTGTAAGGTGAAAACAACAGGAATTTTTTCATTAAATGCAACATCTATAATCCCGGTTGAGAGATGACTCAAATGGTTAATGTGAATAATTTCGGGGTTCACAGTTTCCAAGACAGCTTTGAATGCTTCATCCATGCCACTGTGTTTAAAGCGATCTCTTGAGCGTGCATGATTGACTGAGAAAAGCTGAATCGATTGGTCAAAATCGTCTTTTTCGGTTGTTATGTTGAAGTCTGGTTGGTATGGGTCTTCTATTCGTGAAAAAACTGCTACCTTGTGTCCTATGTGAGAAAGCTGTCGTGAAATTGTTTGAGTGTAGATTTCGGAACCGGCATTGTACCTTTGGGGATAACCATGTATTACCTCCAATATCTTCAGTCAGACAACCTCCAAACTTTCCGGAGGTCTTCAAGCATTGAATCTAAGCCTTCCTTGAGACTAATTTGGCATTGGAAGCCGAGCTCTCTTTTGACTTTACTGCAATCTCCAATATAACGTGTAACATCATAGTCTCTGGTCTTTCCAGCAACAGTCTCTATATTTTTGCCAGTTAAGTCTTTGAGTACATCAATTAGTTTTGTTAAACTTGTTCCTTTTCCAGTGGACAAGTTGAATATTTCGTGCCCTTCAAACTCATCCGAAGTTAATTTTTCTACCGCAGCTACTATAGCTGTTGCAGCATCGTTTACATGTGTGAAATCAAAAACATGATTTGGAGAATCTACTCTAAGCGGCTTCTCATTTAGGGTTCCCCAAAGAAACGCTGGGATAACTCGGGTTGGATAATCAAAAGGTGAGCCGTAAACATTTGAAAAACGAAAAATTATCGTTGATAGATCATTAGTTTGTCCCATTAGTAATTCTTCGGCTGCCTTTTTGCAATTGCCGTACACATTTATTGGATTAAGCGCATGTTTTTCATTTACAGGAAGGAATGATGGCTCGCCATAAATTTCTCGGCTACTTGCGAAAATAATCCAAGGTTTTTGAGGTTGCTTTTTTGAAAAATATATTAAGTTTTTTAAACCATCAACGTTCGTTCGATAGCATAATTCAGGGTTAATCTCTGCATCAACTACTCTTGAAATAGCCGCTAAATGAACGATACCAACGGTGTTTTTTAGAGCTTTCGATAATTCATCTTTATCAAGTATGTTGCCGAAATTTGGTTTTTCGTTGGTTTTAGGCTGGAAACGCATATCCATTGTTGCGATATTAAATCCTTTGTTTTTCAGCATCGAACATGTGGTAGACCCAATGAGACCACTACTTCCTGTAACTAGTATACTCAAAGATTGCTGCCCCTTGCCCGATAATCTTGTATCTTAAGAGTATTTAGATTTTTTTTATAGTTGACTGTTTTTTCATGATGATGACCCCCACAGCTACGAACGCGACCCATCAGTTTTCACTTACTTGAGAACTAGTTCTTGTAATGTTTACGATGGCGTATTTGGTTGCAAGAGTGCCTAGCATGGATTTGATAATAGTTCGTTTTTCTAAAGTATTATTAGCCATATTTTTCCTCGAAATGGTATTAAGCACCCAGCCTTAATAGGGCAGTATAGATGGATAGCATGCGGTCTATAGACAGCACTAGAAATAGACAGCTTAAACAAGGAAGCAACGAAATAGTTATTCAGTATTCTATTCTCAAACTTTTCCCAAGCTTGGATTATTCAAGAACAGATGTGGTTGAAAATTCTAAGATGGCAATGAATACTCAGCTTAGAGTTTTGTTGATAGCTGCAGAAAACGGCTTTGTCAATAAATACAGCTTAGCTAATGAAAGAGCCGAACCACAATTTGCTAGTCAATCGGCAACCGACGCACTCGAAAAGCTTGAGAAAACGCAACTACTATCCATCACCCAAAATGTCGGCAAGACCGGAGTAAAAAGGAATGATTTTTCAATGACAGTCAAAGGTCTCATTGTTTGCTTGGTCTTTGAGAAATACCAGAAATGGGAAGACTTTTCAACGCTCGTTAAGAAATCAATTTCTATTGAGAATGAACTATCTTTCACACTTTTACTATACAACCGATTTCCTCCACTGCTTACAGATACTTTGAAGGAACTTGCCACCAGACATCTTGATTTTGAGCGGTTAACGGATGAGAACATTGTTTCAGAGATTCGTAAAATGGCTGACCTGCTTGCACTTCAATCCATTAAAAATCCAGGGCAATTTATTTCTGAACTATTAATGGACACACCGGAAACCCTTCTGCTTAAAATCAGTAGAGACTTTATCGAGATGAGCAAAGACCTTAAGGAGCTTTCCAAAGTAGCTCCGGAGAAACGAGCTTGGGCCATAAGCACGTTATCCGACTTCTTAGCCAGCTTATTTACAGGGCTAGCGAGCCCTGAATTTCGATTATGGATAATAACCGGACAAGACTTTAATGAATTACACTTGCTCATAGATAAAATGAATATCTAGGGCGCTTAACAATGAAATAGAACTTACTAAGGTACTTGAATCTATGAGAACTGAAATAAGGGAACGGTTAAAGTGCATTGAGGTCAGGAATTTTCTCTGAAAAATTTGATGAACTTTTACAAGGTCTACGATTATTAGATGAGGTAATTGCCAATAATTATCCCTAAATTTCCTATCCTAATTAAGAATTATGTTTAACGTCAACCAGAAGTGTTTTGCGGGACAATACTGTTTTCTTTTTCATAAAATTTCAATAATGAAGTTAGCAATAAGATTATTGAGAAAGAAGTCATTGTGGATTATAAGTCCAGTTTGGTCCTGACTTAGTCTATTGTTAATCTAATCGCATTTCCATTGTATAGCCGATTGGTGATTATAGTTTTCAGTCTCTCTTTTCTTTGAACTGAGCAACTCGTGGTTATATGAATCTCTGGAATATTTCCCCTTTCAACTGTAATTTCTCTCAACCTGACAGTGTCGCGATTGGTAGTTTTTGAAGGTCTTCCCCAGTCTTGAAGTTCATCACAAAGGATAAGCAGATGAGCAAATGGAAATCTTTTAAATGAAATACGGATAGAATCCAAATAATGCACACTAATTGCGTGGCAAGCAGGTAAATGGTCATTCAGGAAATTCCACGGATTCCGTTCATCTTCGTCGTCAAGGCGTCTTTTTAGGAAGCCCTCTCTTATCGCCATTCGATGGCATAACATAAGCGCGCCTATGACACCATGATTCTTTTGCATGAGCTCTGAACCAAGTTCATTATAAAAACTCCAGTCTGTGGAAAGAAACTTGTCATCAAGAATTGCCTGAGTTGTTCCGTAATGGAACTGACTGAGCAGTCGCATAAAATCTGTGTAAATAACAGGTAAAATCTGACCAATGTTTATTGAAAAGCTTGGCTCAACTCCTAAAAACTTCTTAATAAGTTCGTTTAACCACGACTCCATTTCTTGAACTGGATAGGCAACGTCGTGAAAAGTTGAAGACTAGCATCCAAGTTAAGTTAATCTTGTCATCATTTGTTCCAAAGTAATCTTTGTTTGGAAATACTTCTCTGGTTTTGTTAATGATGTAATACCCGAGAAGGAATACGTTAAAAGAATGAATAAAATGGTCCCGATAGTACTTGTTTTTCTGGAGAATAGGCTCAAAGTCTTTCGTTTGCCTGAATATCGAAGGATTTTTTTCAGAACCAACCCATAATTTATTGATGCTGGCTAAAACACTGATATACTTTTTTTCTAATGGGTCGTCAGAAGGTCTATTTAGTCTTGTGAAATATTCTTCGATTATTTCTGAGTATCGGGTCTGATTATTCAGTGAATTTACAGCTTCTCTGATTACTGAATTGGATGTAATTCTTGTTATACGTTTCAAAGTATTATTCCACTTAGAACAACTATCTATGTATGGATTTAAGAGGTTTAGGGAAATTGTTCTACGTCGAGTTTTTAATTCATTAGCCGCCAGATTATGAATGAATAGCGGCGACTGAATCTATACCAAATAAGTACTGATGAAGTTGTCCCACTTTTGGATACAACGTGTTGCTAAATCAATCACGGAATATACATTCCCATTGTCGGTTTTAATACTCCAATAGACTTCCGTCTTGGTGCCTCCAGGTTCCCCAATCGTGACTTTAAAATTTTGACCTTCCTTGAATTTGGGGTTCTCGCCGCTTCTTCCAAGAATTCCTGCTTTTATTTTTAGTTCCATGTGTTTTGAACTATTACAAAGGTCGGCTAAGAGTTTCATGTCATCATCTGCGTTAATCAATGCATGATCTATGTCTATTCCTAAACTGTCAAGTCTTACTTTAGAAACTGTGTCATGTTCTATCCAATCTTTTAGGTGATAACAGTTCTGGAAGAAAGCAACAATCTCATCCATTATGTCTTCAACAGGAGCATTCACAAGACGTTTACGCTGATTTATTTCCTGTAATTTCGTGTACCACCTTAGCATTCTATCATATTGTTCTCTGTAGCCTTTGGTTGCCAAGTTAACACCTCAATGCATTCTTACAATAGCTGACAGTTCAGTCTTTATAAGATATTGCCAATCGCTTGCTATTCCTTAAACAAAAAATTAATTGACCATCAGCAAAGAAATTATTCAAAAAACACCCTTATTTTGATTTGTTTGTTATAACGCCAACTACTATGTCTCGTAATAGATGGGTAGACCCAACCTAAAACAGGTAATTTCTGACCTTTGTGAATTAAGTTATTCCTAACCTCATAGACGCACAATAGCGCTCGGCATAGCTGAACTAGTAGCAATTTGTTCAGTGTTAGGGTTTAGGTTCAATTGTTGCGATTTTGAAAAGGCTTTGATTGGGGGCTTAAGCGACTTGCTATAGATAGCGGTATCAATATCCTCTGGGAGTTGACTTTGTAGGAAACACTTTAACCGCTCCTATCATGACCCTTTCTTCTAATTTGATCCAAAATCTAGCTTCAGCTGTATCTAAACCATAAATTGTGGTAAATTGACCTTCCCTGTAGTAATTTGGCAAATTGTCTGAGCATAGCGAAAAAGCTCCAATTCTTTGGTATGATTTTAGCGCTATGTGCCTTTCCAATTTAAGCGCTCTGATACTAATCGGGTAGGTTCCCGAAAAGGTCTTCAATGCTAATTTTCCAAGACCATTCAACAATAACTTCTTTTCGGTAACGGTTCCCCAAAAATCGTTTGGCCATCCTTCAGGCGAGCTGTTTCTTCGAACTATAAAATATGATTTACAACAGGGTCGATAAAGACAATAACGGCATCTACTTGGAGAAGGTGAAGCTAATTTTAAAGAAGGTTCCACATCAGTCATTATTATTTTGTTAACTTGCAATAACAAGTCTTTTGCTTGATTTAGCAATGTTAAGCATTCGCTTCTGCTAAACTCTATTTTATGGTATTTGCCATCGAGAGTTATTAAAATCAGGTTTTTGGGCCATAAACCGTGTTCTTCGTTGAACAATGCAGCATATATCTTCAGTTGATTTTGGTATTCAGTTTGAATCTCTGTTTCGACTGATTGATCCAACACGTTCCCAGTTTTATAATCAATCAAAGATGCGCCGTCTTCTCCAAATCTTATCTCATCAGCCCTTCCTATAACTAACCTATCTTTGCTCTTCAGGTATTTTTCGCGGAAACACTGTGATACCGCCGGCTTTAACTCTTCACTTAACGACTCACTATGCTTAAGTAGCAAAAAACATTGGCTTTTTTTGACGTGAAAATCTAGCGCTGTTTTACTTAGCGGTAATAAATGCCTTTCAAACCAAGACTTGTTCATTTGGTACTCTTGATCTCGAACGCATTTTTCCCACAATTCCATGAAGTCCCTCTCACTCAGCCCATGTCCTGCATTCATTTCGATTATACGGTGTACAACAATGCCAAGCCTCGATGATGGAGATATAGGAAGGAGGTTCGGGAAATAACCGGCCGCCAAAACGGCTCTTAATTGGCATTCCTTTAATGAGCTAAATTGAGTCGGAGATACGTGCTTTAGTGGTTTAAGCTGTGGGTTTTCGGCTTGAATCCCATATGTGTCTGACACTTTATGCACCAAGACTTTAGGTAGGAAGAGCCAGGTCTTCTTGAAAGATTAAACGTATCTATGAATTGTGCATTTACGCCTGCAATTGCTGTGGCATCGGCTAAGAATTCCCCGTTTATAGTGGTCTGTTCGCCAGAGAGGATGCACGAGTATTACCCTTTTAGTTGGGCTAAGTTCTATACCAGGGAGTTTACCGTAAGTCTTTTTCGCGGTTAAATTCTTCCGCGAAGTTATCTGCAAGCCTGTCAGCATCGTTTAGCCAACCTGACACTTCTGGGAAATTAAAGTCTCCATCTAATCCACAACTATAAGTGCTGTCGCCTAATATTCGGAGAAATGCCAATCCGAGTTTCCAATCGAGAAAGCCATGATAAGCCATATTGCTGTACTCCTTAAGGCAATCGTAGCAGGCTGAGTCACAATTGTGCTCTTTAGAAATCAAGGTACCGCAAAAAGAGTCTGGAGATGGTTTTAGTACGCCTTTAATCAGGTTCTCCCATGTTTCAAATACCCTATTAACGAAACCTGATCCGTTAGCTAGTTGGATCACAGAATTATATTTCCCCTATAAAATCTGATTGATTTACGTCTCCGCACAAAGTCCTTCTTATGTTGCATATTTCAATTTCATCAGAGTCAATTTCCTCCTCATTAGCTATGACCGCTCTGGAGAAAAGCAGCTTGAATAATAAGCGGCTTTGACAGAAACTAATTTGGGGTCAAGATTTAGACCGGGCGGTATTGTATACGGTTTCAGGATTAGGAGGTTTGTAATTTTTTTCGATGTTAGTATTACTTCCTCG
>CAWEJP010000008.1:0-190929 GCA_963809455.1 Candidatus Bathyarchaeota archaeon
GACTCTGAGAAGTCAGTGGAGGAGGGGCAGCTTGTGACTATTGCACGTATATCGAGTTTTACGTGTGCCATTGAGCAGTGTTAACAACCAAGTCTTACTATGCAATAATACTTAATTCTATATTTTAGAACTCGCAATACTTCACCTGAATTGAATTTTAAGTTAAATAAACCCAAACTAAATCAATTTAGGATATTGATAGGTGAGCCATGCGTTTTATGGCTAGCACAATGCAAGTAGCCCCACCAACCAAGACAACGGTTAAGCCTAGTGCGGGATATTGCCAAGGGATTTGTTCCTGCGGTTCAGAGATTTGTAGTATTGGAGCATTGCCTTGTGGTAAAAGATAGATCGTCGACTAGGTCAGCGAAATAGCTAACGTTAGTGCTACTATGATTGCAGTGGTCATTTTTACTTCTTGCATATATTTGAACTGCAAAGGCGTCCTTATAATTCTATTTCTTTAATAAAGTGTTCTAAATTTTAGAATGGGATAAATAACAAATAATATTAACGATTATTTTATTCTACCATTTGTGCCCTAGAGGGAGATTAACTGTTACTAAAGAAGAATTGTCAATACTAAAAGGAACTACCGTATGTAGTTTATCGCTACATGGTAAAAGCAAACAAGCCTTTAAGCGTGAGAGAGGTTCAGCATGCCTTAAAGCTCAGTAGTCCATCAGTGGCATTATATCACCTTTGCAAACTAGAAGAGTCAGGCTTTGTTAGACGTGAAAATAGTAACTTTGTAATTGCAAAAGTTGTTTTAGATAATTCAATAAAAATTAATCGCTTTTTGGTTCCAAGACACTTCATTTATGCTCTATTCTCCATTTTAGTCCTAATAATAGCGCTTGTCTTTTTTAGACCTGCTTTCCTTGATAGAAGCTATTTTTTTGAGACTGTTGCGATCGCACTCATAGTAGTAATATTATGTTATGAGACACTTAGAGACTGGATAAAATCACAATAATAGATCAAAAACTAAAGAGGCTGGTATTGGGAAGTAACTTTTTACTAAATGTTAACGAAACCATGCGCTTCTTTTGATAGCGAGTCGGCTATTTAGCCCCATTTATATTTGACCTATAAAGGCATATAGATATGGCTGCATTGTGCCGAGCTTGCGGTGATTCAGTAACTGCTTTATCAATTAAAGGATTTTCAGGCTGTCCCGTTCCAATAAATGACCTGTTGGTATCTCCCTGCATTTGAGAAGGATGGATCTGCATACACAATATCAAGTTTTGAACCATATGTGGCTAGGGACTGCTGTACTGAGTCCCAGACCTGCTGTGAATTAGCATCTTGGTGCCAGATACCCCATATATTATCATTTTGGCTTCTCATGCCCCATCCATAATCTGCGGGCAACACTAACACATCTTGAGCGGTAAAGGCACCGGTGTCTTTCGCACTCTTCATGTTGTCATTCCAGAACTTTTGAATTGCAGCGAACTGTTCATCCTGTAAAACTCCATCTGTGTTGTTTACTGCATAGTTAAAGACTACACCATATGTAGCACCGCATTCGTAAGCCTGCTGCAACTCACCGTATATTTGGTCGCCAGTTTGTAGAATAAGTGGCGACTGGATCGCAGGTTCAATCATTACACCCCAACTTTTGTTCTGCGTATTAGCGGCGCCTCTAATTAACGCTAAAGTCTGTGAATCAGATTGTATTCCAAATAATTCCGCAAACACAGTGTTGTAGCCACTCAGATAGTCGAACCAGTATAGACCATAATCTGAAGTGAAAAGCCTGACATTTGATTCATTGCCAATCGAAGTCAATGTCATCTTCTCAGTATTAACAAAGTCGTTTGCTGCTTCAGCATAAGTTTGAATTGGATTAGAATCCCATAGTTGCTGGTAAGGTTCAAACTGAGAAATGTCGCCTTCATCAGTCACGTATGTGCCATTTTCATACTGCACAGTGCCATCTGGATAGTAGTTTAGCGGCCCAATTGTTGAGGTGTCGTTGTTGAAAGTAAAGTTAATTGTCCCGTTCGTGTAATAAGTCAAAAATGTTGAAGTATATATGTAGCTATCAAGGCCCGAGGTGAGGCGTGTGTAATTTAACGAGGGAACGGCAGTAGCACTTGGAAGTGAAAGCGGCGTACTCTTGTTTGTTTCTATGTTGGTTTGCAAATTGATTATTCCTGAAGGTTCAAATGAAATAGTGACCCAAGTGGTGTTTGTTCCTTCATAGAAAATTTTTGACGTCGAAATCGTTCCGTTTGCGCCTTTTGAGATTGCGTTGTTTGCCGTGACATTGCCATCCGCATAAAGCGGTACTTGGGAATCAAGCATGTTGCCTCCTGGTTCATCTTGGTAGTATAGCCCAAGGAAATGGCCACCCCAACGGGCTTTAGCAAGGGCGAGCAGAGAAACGCAAGTACTAGGGTCGCCGCTTCTGCCGTAATACAATATTACATTTAATCCTGCTCTAACGGCGTAATCGCCGATCTGCTGTGTAGCGGCTATGTTTTGCATCAGTGTACCAGACGCCAAAACAAACACGTTAGTGTAACTCTTGACTCTATCAATCAGTTGCTCCGCATCTGTTACTGAATCTCCACCGAATGTAATTCCCACATAAAATGACTTATTGGCTACGATATGAGTGGAAAAAGACTGATAAACTTCTACAGCGGTAAACGATGACAACACAACGACCACTATTATCACAAGCGATAGAGCTATTATTAGGGATTTTTTCATCTTAGATTCACTCTTGCAAAGCCAAATTAAATGGCTATTTTCCATGAACTAACTAATTTAATGCTTGCTAAAGATTTACCTGCAGTATTTTAGAGTACTCTTGTTCTAAAATTTAGAAAAACAGGCTAATGTGTAGAATTATACCAGTGGTCAGCAAACCATAGGGCTATAGAAGGAATGACTAACATGGTTAAAATTAAACCTAGCAAACAAATGATTGGAACAATCGCCGTCTTGCTATTTAGCTTGATGGCAGCAAACTTGATTATGCAACCCACACAGGCAGCAGTGGCAGGTAATAGCACAGCACCCAAAGTGTTTCCTCAGCCGTTATCGCCATCAGGAATGAACACGACACAATCTGGTGCATCACCCCAAGCATCTACTTCGTATGGTTGTGAACCTGACCAGCCCGAAACCCTCGTGACCCAAGTGAACGCTCAAGTGGCGCTCGATGCAATAGGAATGGGTTCAAATTCTTTTACGAACTGGATGGGCTTGGCAGCTGTCTCTAACATAAATCTGGATGCCGCGGCCGAAGTCGGCATTGCAGTCGATTACAACAACGGCTGGGGAACACCTTACGTGTACTTAACAACTTGGTGGGGTGGCCATGATAGCAACGTCCTTACCACAACGGCAACCCCCTCAGGGCTCGCACTAGGTCAAACCATCGGACTTGCTGTTGGACAATACCAAGGAACCTGGCACGGATACTACAACCTCAACAAAGGCGCAGGGTGGCAAGAAATAAGCAATCGATATACCGGCTTCACTTCGACGTCATATGTCTTCTCATCATGCGAGTCAACAATCGCATCGGGAATTCAGGGAAATATCTTTGGGCAATGGAGCGGCGTTAATTACCAACAGAATAATGGAGCTAATTACAATGTCAATTTCCAAAATTTATACCTGAACGACTTCAACCACTTCTCTCCTGTGAACTACTACAGCAACAATGCTTGGTACGGTCAATATACTCAAACAGGATAATTTTCGTAAGTTATCCAAATCTTTTCGTTTTTTTTAATTTCTAGTATTTACAAATTTAGCATTATTTTCCGACCGGAACCGTTCGAGTCGTTTATGGCTTGACAGGAGCAAAGAAATTGTTGTTGCCTCACCACTTTTTCAAAGTTTGAGAATTTTGACAACCAAGCCGTTCTACTATTTAGAATAAGCATATAAAGTATAGAATTAAACGGTTTGTATCCCATTAACCTACTTGCTGAACGGAGACTTTCAATATGAAGTCTTTAACTAAAACAAATACCAGTCTATTGCTTCTCAGTCAACTGCTTGTTTCTACACCGCTACTGCTTGCACTAACACCAACCGTGAAAGGTGCAATTATTGTATAAGAGGGTATTGCCCTAAAAACTGAAAAAGGTTAAGCGCAGTTGGCACTTTCTAACTTCCAAGGTTTAATTGGTTAACAAGAACAAGTCGTTCCAAAAGGTGGACACCTCGAAAGTGATATGACCTAAAGTATAGTATTAATAATAACGGTTCATCCATCATTTGGTTGGTGACTTTCAGATGCAAAAAGGGATTAGAAAACACGTATGGATTTACGTGATAGTGTCAGTTTTAGTTGCTATTATGTTGGTTCCGCTTTACTATCAATTTGGCTACCTACCTCAGAAGCAAAGTGGAACCTCTCCCCAGCAAAAAGTTGGTTTAGTTGGAGGTCAAAGTGTAAATTCTCCTCAGCCGACCGGTAGTTCAACTGGAGTTCCTAATGTCACTGAAGGGGGTCCTGCTATCTTCGCGACTTTGGCCTTTTCGAACGAGACTGGTTTTGTGACGACTACTTATCCAACTTCGGGAACAACTGAATTTGTTCTGTTACCAAATAGTGTAGGTAAATTTACAGTCACATATACAGGATTCGACTACAACAATTTATCGATATCCGCCTTTTCAGTCACGAATCCAGTTCCTGTGTTAAATGTGTTATCGAATGGCACGCTTGTAACTAGCTCAGGATTGAGTGTCACTGAATCAAGTGTGACACAGGTAACTTACTATCAAGTGATTGTTAACTACATTGTCACTTCGGGAGGGTCAGATGGGCTATACGTCCTTGGACTGCCCTCAACGAGTCTTAGTACTCCCATTGTTAATGTTGGAACTCAACCCTACACGGGGACTCTACCATGCCCTAATCTAGGTTAACGGAATTTTTAATTAGCGCACGCCGAGCGTTACTCAGGCCCTGTTTTCTCTATTTTAGCTGTTGCTGTTTGCCATTATACTTGATTTCGCACTGGCGTAACTGATTAGAAACTTTGATTCCTTAGTTTTGTCTGT
The DNA here is from genome assembly GCA_963809455.1 of Candidatus Bathyarchaeota archaeon. Lineage (GTDB taxonomy): Archaea > Thermoproteota > Bathyarchaeia > Bathyarchaeales > Bathycorpusculaceae > Bathycorpusculum. The sequence continues at coordinate 5,044 of CAWEJP010000008.1, forward strand.
CAATCGTGTGGAGCCCTTTTGTTCGCGAATATTTTAAAAGGCAAACTGTTGGCAATCAGCAGGGCGATCACGTTAAGAGCAATAAAAAATTCGTAATTCGATAAAGCACACGACTACTCTATAGGCTTTTTAAATTATTCACTAATATGATGCCTTTCCGACAAACACCAACGATATTCTGGCTGGTCGACATTAAGAACAAGTCATTGAAGTTGTGGCAACAGTTTCCGTTATAACAGTAACAAAAAAAGAAAAAGGGTTTATTTATTATGGTCCAGCGTTTTCCCAAGTGACCGTAAAGCTCGAGCCATCACTGCTTAAGGCTGACGTGGCAGCTTTGACATACTGATTATTTGCTGACATCATCGTTATCTGCACCCAGTTGTTTACGCCAAACGAGCCAATATAACCGCTCTGGCCATTGATGGTTGCTTCGCATGATGGAATACAGCTAGTGTAGTCTTGACCAAAGTATGCTGTGCCAAAGTTTGCTAAGGGTTGAAGGGTACCTACAATGGGTGCTTCCGCTATATATTCAGCAGAGTTACCATGCCAATTGGCTATCCATTGAGTTGTGTGGAACTGTGTGTCGCCTTGTGTTACATCGTAGATATTCACTTGAATATTATAGGACGTTCCACTCTGGCCTATTTCATAAACGGTTCCAATTATGGTGTCACCTGGATGTATAGTCGTACTAGTTATGGTTACCCAATTGCTAGGAAGGTACTCATACCATGCAAAATAAGTCGCTACGCCATTTACCATCTGAGACATGGTGCCGATTTGTTCCAAGTCATTTCGATCATCGTCGATGCCAACCCAAAAACTAGAGTAACCGTTTCCACTTACCGCGGGTACTTTCCATGACGCTATAGCAGCTGTGACTTGTTGCGCTCCTCCCATTACTAAATATCCTGCCCAGTTATCAGTGCTTCCTGTGTCTTGGGATAGCCTGACGAAATTTTGCATAAGTCCATTTTTTGTAGTCGTTGACATAGCCTGCGCTGTTATAACTTGACCAAATACCGCTAAAAGCATCAATGAACCAACCAAGAGTACAGACAGCTTAAACATTTGATGTTTTTTAGTCATTTTTTTAACCTCAGAGTCATTTTATTGCTGTTCTCTTTCTGCCCTTCCCTTAGGGCTAGGCGGTGACACGCCTCCGAGACAATAAGTCTTGGCGTAGTTTGTTTTATTAGCGCAAACTACACCTTTTCTTAATCAGTAAGAGTTATTTAGTTCTACACTTTAGGCCGTATGTGCTAAACCATAGAGTGGTTTGCTTGTTATAATTTACAATTTTTGAAAAGACGACTTGCTAAAAACAAAAAAGGGTCTATACAGTTCCTGAGTTATAGGAAGTCTGTTAATTCGAAGGTTAATCCGCCTACCCCCGGTCCCTTCCAGTTGCCACCAAAAAATGAAATAGTGCGTGGCTACAGAGTAAGTGGCTATGGAAATCTTTTTCTTGCCTAAAGAGGCGGCGCTCCTGGAGTTTAAGCGTATAAACGGTTCTGGTTGGCTAACTATCGCCTTATTTAGCTATTACTAGAACTCAAAGGCACTTAAACCCAAAACACATCAGGGCTCTATGGATTTGAACCCAAAATAGGGACGGGTCCATGACTTGTTCCTAAATTTACTAACTTGACTTGGGTCATATGAAGTGAACTTTGGTAAATATAAGACGCCTTTAATTTTTGTAACAAAGTTGCAAAAGCGCATATTCAACCGCTTTTGGGTATCTGGAAAAGTCTGCTGAAAGGAGAAAAAAGTAAATCTTCTTTAACTAAAGAAAAAAAGATCAACTTGTTACAGTTACAGCTTTTGTTATTATTTCGATTATTTTTTCTTGATCTAGTTTCAACTGATCGACTGATAACTCCGGATTAATTATTTTCGTTGCTTTTTCGTCTTGGCTAATGAATAGACTGTTATCTATTTTGGATATAGCATGACGGACTCGTCTAATTGCTTCTTTCCGATCGATCAAGGCAGGAAGCGTTTCAAGTAACTTTTGTTTTGTTTTGAGATAAAACTCGGTTTTACGTTTTGCAATTATTGAAACAATTTCAAATTCTGTCTGGTTCATTCAAGCACCAACTGCCTTCCCTACAACAAACTTAGCAAGTTCTCCTGCACTTGATGACAAAGCTGAACTTGTCGAGCCTCTTAGCATTTCTTCAAGTACGAACTCATTGATATGACTGTTTTTTGCAACCTCTTCCACAACCCCATCCGCCTTAGCATTACTGACTAATTTCGCAGCAATCTCATCAGCTGATCGCTGAGTGGCAAATTCCCCAATCTCTCCATAAACGTCTTTGGCTGAGTCGATACTTATCTTTCTCTTTGATGCTAATTCATTGAAAACTTTGTACAGACCAAAGCCCAGTTTTGAGTAACCATACGCTGAGTACAGTGGAATTGCAATTGCACCAACAGGTGGGACCGCAGCAGAAAGACCATAAACCAAAGCGCTTGTGAGTACCGATTTTCCCATGGTTGCGAAGTACTCGCCTATAGGTCGAGGTTTCAAAAAAGATTCAGTCCGAAAAATGGGTTGAGATCCGAATCCAAGATTTGAGTATCTTGAATACCGAAAACCGCCCCGGCGACCTCTACCGTGATTAGCTCCTCTACACGAACAAAAACAGGGTGAATTAGGAGATGCATTCCAACACCTTGAATCGCACATTTAAATCCTATAATAAAAGAATTGTTTCTATTATTTCAATTTAACCAAAACTTATGTTAAAGGACTGAAATGGTTCAAACCGATTAGATAACGCATTGAAAGTTTTTAATAAACATGAAAAACAATCAGTACAAATGTGGTTGTAATGCAAGGCTAAGTCGCTGGGTCTCAGACCCAAATGGGTTCGGAACCATTAATTGCATTGTGGCCTAATTGTAGCCTTATTGATAACATCATCGGATGATTTTGGGTTGTACTTTATTTTTACGTTTTTTGTGATAGAGAGAGATTGGAAGAAACCCAATTTTTCTCGCATTCTCAGCAAGAATATCCCATTCCTTAATAATATTTACCACTTTGTTGTCACCTTCCATGTCTTTCAGGCTGAGCATAAAAACCATCTTTCACAGCAAAGCGCTAAAGAAAAAAATTATTAAGAAACTTCCCTTGATTGAACTATGCCTCTCTTTAGCGCCAAAAAGATAAAGAACTGAGCACTCGCCGCCACAGAAGCAGCCTTTAATGCAGACAAACCCTCAAGCCCAGCAACAGAGCCACCGCCTAAAGTGCTAAAAAAAGTAACGGCGCTAATAATTGCTGCATCAACAAGCGCATTACTCCAATCGAATTTACTTTCAACAACACTTGTTAATGTATTTGAACAATAAACAATAAATCCCTTAATGGTCAATGTTGGAGCGAATTTTTTCTTTTTTAAGCAATCTGAAATAGCCGTTGGTTTAGCCAATTTTTATACACCTCCATCCGTTAATGTAAATTAGATAATTCCTGATTTTTAGAGTTCAGCGCAGTTTTTAACAGCCGTTAGCTTGTTCTTTTCGAATATATTAAATAAGTGTAAATAGTACTATGTTTACAGAATGTTTATGCCACCGCCCGCTCCGCATCCGTACCTCTTAGCAAAAGCCAAAAAGACATTTGGGAATCAATCAGCAAATGACTTTCAGTACCAAAATCGACGACAAAATGAAAACCGCCCGCCAATACGTCAACCAGATGGATACAGCGACACAGAAGGCTATTTGTAATCGGAGGTTTTCACCGGGCGAGCAATGCATATTATGTTTGATTATGAACATAGTATGAAAAGGACGTGAGCTTAAGAGTATTATTTTTATGGACAACTTCTTAATGAAACTAAAAAAAGGAAAAATGGCGAAACTGTTTGTTTCACTTTTAGGATTCGCTTGTGTTCTCTTGTTTAGCTTTCAATTCAGCGTTTTCCTTCCTGAGAGCATCATTCTCATTGGCCATTGTCTTCATGACTGTGTTAAGCTGTATTGTTAGATCACTTATTCGTAGATGTAGAAAACTAATTTGCTGTACTAATTGCGGAGGTTGCCGAAAAGCTGGAGGAACCGCTGGACCCTTCACTTGAGACAAATCAATCACCACCTTTTTTGTTTTTCACTACCGACATAGGTTAAGAAAAGAAAGGGAGGGAGTCTATGTCACAATTGTATATGTATTGGCGGCAGAGTTGTAGATGTACGGTGTCGATGCAGGCGGTGTAAAGTTTGCTGGGTAAGTTGGTACTGTTGGTTGAGTAGACTTATCTGTATTCAACGTGTTTGAAGGCTTACCGTTCATTCCGTACCATCCTTGCCAATTGTACCAGATGTCGACTGTATTTCCCCAAACATACGTGTAGACGTTCAATGGGATTCCGTAGTAGTAGCTTTCGCTGCCTCCGCCCCAATTGTGAGCCATTGCATAGTTGAAGTAGTCGGTTCCATATCCCCATGGATCGTCGATTGCGCTGTCAACATAGTAATCCACTCCACCGCCACCATGCAAATCTGAGCCGTGTGAGTAGACTGGGCCGTCTCGTTCTTCCCAAGCGACGTGGTATTCTGTCCAAGAGTTGACTAACATATCCCCAAAGTTGTCATTGTGGGCATATTGATTGAACGTTACCGGATAGTAGTATGGTGCTGAATGCACGACAACACTGTGGTCCGACTGTATGTTGTTAAATGCTATTGAACCTGCATTTGCTGAACCGTAGTCATATGGGCTATGTGAAGCGCCATCAACGATTACTTCTGTGATGTAGCAATAGTAAGCGCCATAGTCATCTGCGCAAACCCATGAGATAGCCGGACTTGTTCCACGTGTATAGTCTTGTGATGCCGTTACTGCAACATCTGCCGTAGCATTGGTAGAGACGTACGGTGGAGGAATTGTGCAAACACTACCTGTCTTGTAAGTGCGGTAGATGTTCACGCCTCCAGAATCTGTCAGATATATTGAAGCACCCGTGGTACTAGTATTTTTTAACAGTATTTCGTTGTATCCGTTGTCGATATATCCTGCGCAATCTACTAAGTTATAACTCGGGGAGAATACGTTCCAAGACAATTGGTTACCGGGATAGTTATTCCAATAATTGCTGATATAGAATGTAGTGGCGTAAACACCATTTACATATAACTCCAATGAACCAGTCTCGTTTGGCTGCGTTAGGGCAACACCATTTACATTAAAAAGGCAAACCTCGGGTCCAACATAATTATACTGGCTGTATGGTCCAAAGTCATAGTTCCACTTTAAGCAGTCTTGAGGTGCCATGATTCCATTCATGCCGTAGAATTCAGAGTTTTGATAGAATGTGAAACTTCGCCCGCCGCAATTTCCCCAATTACCACTTATTGTGCTTACGTTCAAATTACAGGGATAGTCCAGACGTCCGTAGTAATCCCCATAGTTATCGGTGGAAGTTCCAGATTGCCCACAATCACCAGTACCATTACACAACGATTGGTCGTCACAGCCAATAGCTCCCATTGCATATATACGCATAATTTGGAAATTAGAGATTATTACACTTTGACTGCCTGTGTTTTCAAAAGTAAAGGTATTTCTTTCTGCATCATGGTATAAGCCGCTAAATGCTAGATCAATGCATTGCCATCCGCCATTGCCCAGAACTATAAATGGCCCGGGGGTTTGATTAGGATATTGATTGCGGTTTGTGTAAGTTTTCACTATAATACTGGCGTTTGAGGGACCAGTTGCCTTGAAAAATACGAGGCAAGCACCTTGACCTGTATAACATCGAGGTATTGTGTTTGTAAACGTTATGGTTTGTGAATTCCCTGCTGAAATTGTGTATGTTGCGCCTGAGTTGTTATTATTGCTATTGCTATTGCAGTATGGTTCGCCTCCCCAATAAGTTACTCCTCGACCATCCATATGTTGTAATGATGGCGGCAAGTTTTGGTCACATTGATAGTTTTGATTTACATAGTGTGGGTAGTTTTGAGCACTTGCTGTAGTGCTTACTCTTAGATTTGTACATGAAACCATTTTTTTACATCTCTTTTATTTTTTCATATGTTTTCATTTTTTTATTATCGATTTTCTCGATAACCGCAAAATAGGGATTTTTGTGACGAACATAAATGCGATTTAAATAAAGAATGATTAATTGCTACTGCTATCGGTTATTTGATATCCCCAAAAACTCTTAAAGCACAAGGGATAATGGTTTAGTAATTTGAGGGTAATAGAGCGATGCGGATAAATCGATTCCTAATTTTGATTGTGCTTCCAGTATTGATTAGTGCTTTTTTGATGCTACCATCAACTAACGCCGCAATAAAATGGACAATTCAAACCGTAGATGGAAATAATGCACGTGACGGTATTATTGCGCTTGATCATAATAATAAGCCCCATTTAGCTTATGATGCAGCTTATAATAATACTAACTTTTTAATGTACGCCAGTCAGAACGAATCAGGTTGGGATATTCGAACAGTTACCTCTAATTGTGTGCCATCCAGTTTAGCTACTAGATTCAAATAATAACCCACATATATTATGTCGCTCTGCCCAGAAAGGACTAATGTATGCAAGCTGGAATGGCTCTAACTGGGTTTTTCAAACCTTAGATGGTAATGGGATGACGGGCTCTCTTCGTCTAGATTCTGCAGATAATCCACATATAGCATACCTTGCAAGCGATTGGCCGAACTATGCGTACGCTGTAAAGTATGCTACTTTGACAGGATCAGGCTGGAGTATCCAAACTCTTGAATCAACACAAGATAACGTCGGTTACCCATATTTAGCGTTAGACTCAAATAATGACCCACATATTATTTACGAAAAAGATGTCTACTCGCACTCCGTTCAGATACTATCAATAGTAAAGTACGCAGTATGGGCTAATATCTCAAATTCTTGGCACTTTACAACTGCATTTACGAATGTCACCCTTGGTGACATGGCGTTAGATTCTAGTGGGTATCCTCATTTTACATATCTTGAAGGTCTAAGTAATGGAGCATTAGCTTATGCCAGTTTGAATGGCACAATTTGGACTACACAATCACTCGTCAACCTGACTGCTTACAGTTACAGCTATTTAGTCCTAGATTCTCATAATAATCCATACGTCACCTATATTGGTCAGACAGGGGGTTTAATGTATGCAAGGTGGAATGGTACTGCTTGGGATATCCTACCTGTAAACCAGAGTAATGCCACTACGGCAGCCTCTATAGCAATAGATTCTTATGGCAATCCTCATCTATGTTATCCAGTGCGTGATGGATCTTGGTTTTTAAAGTATGCTACAGAGACCGAATCAACCCAGACTACCCCAAATCCAAGTCCGATTTCAGCAATAAACATTGATTATCCTTTATGGGTAACTTTAGCTGTAGTTATCATTGCAGTAATTATAGCACTTGTATACTATCGGAAGAAAAGACCTTAAATGTTTTAAGCACATTTTATGGCAAAGACTCAGTAACTCGATGCACTCAATCTTCTCAAAGAATGCTGGCAGTTTGTTCATGCATTGAAATCATTGGTTGATTCAGATTAAGAAAATTGTCATTTCTTATTTCGTTCTGCGGTTTTATTGCTATTTCCTTACGTGCCGTTTAAAGAGAATATAGACTCGTTTTAAGTAACCCACTGTAATTCCCTTTGCCTATCTTTTTAAAAAAGAAAGGGCCACTTTTTATGCCCTAAGTGTCTCCATATTCGGGGTTTGGTATATTGGCACCGCATTTTTGGCATTTGTAGCTACGGATTTTCCTTTTTCTACAACTTTCGCATTTGCTTTGGATAACTGAGGTTCCGCAAACAGGACATTGTAAATCGACAACTTTCATCTTGAGACTTCACCTCCAACTTGTTGCTTAGCGTAAAACGATGTGGAAAAGTTGAAAGAACAGGGGATATTGGCGCCATGAGGAATAGCCATCGGTAACCAATCATACGATTGACTGGTATTTCCCTGCTGTAACCAAGATAATTTATATGTTATCGTATGGCTTTCTTTTTGGAGCGCGTTTGACTTTTTGAGAAATTTTTCTTTTTTGGTTTTAATTAAGATTATCATTGGTTTTCCCTTCAATTATTTTTTCTTTATTATCTGGAGTCGTTTTTTCTTAAGCATTAGAGAGGCAACTTTGCGAGCAAAACATTGATATGCTTTGGCGATAGGTAGTGGGCCACTATCAAGGTCAAACATTTCGGATGGCAAGCGCCAACACAAAAAAATAGGCAGGTGGAAATAATCCACTCTGACAAACAATTACCCTATTGATACACTTGCCTAGTCCAAAGAGGCTAACCTGTCAACATTCACACCGAACCTCAAAAGGTTCAGGCACTATAATGCTTACAAGGGCTTTTTCAGGCGCCTCTGACTTTCTTGGTGACTTTCCACCTACCTATTTAATGTTACTGTAAGCTTCCTTTTCCTCGTGAATCAAGCAGTACCTCGCCTTTCTCAAGGTCGGGGACAACATGGATTTCAATGGGTTCCTTTAGCTGTCCAATAATATCTAAGCGTGTGACTTTGGAGATGGTTTCGCCCCTGGCTTTGTCGTAGTAGCTTCCTCGTTGGATGATTCCGCGAATTTTACGTTCTTGAAGTTTGTTGGCTTTTCGTTTATGCATTAGAATTACCTCTAACGCCACTCTGAGGCGGCGAATTGAAACCCGAGCGCCCTTAACTTAAGATCTGCGCTCTTCGTTTCGGTGACTTTGTTTCACCTACCCTTACTATGCAGCCAAAAGCTAAAGGAATTCTGGCGTCAGCAAAAAATAGTATTTTTTTAATTGCTTGTTAAGAAATAGTATTTGTTGACAGATCTTTTTTGGAGCCTATTTTTCGGGTCCAACTTCCAATGTGGTTAGATAAGCATTTATCTTAATCAGTAACGGCATCGGTTTGTGTTCGTGTAAGGAGCACAAGCAGTTCTATTGCAGTTTCTTCGTCCATTTGTGTGAATAAGTCTTCAAGATTAATTGTGCTCAGTTTTAATGCTGAAAGTGCTTTGAAGGTGGCCTCATACAGGATACCTTCGCTACCCGGCTGTGTTTTTCTTATTCCAGCTTTTTTGAGGTAGCCTGATTCTTCAAGGATTTTTATTCTTTTTTTGATGGTGCCATAGCGGGTGTCTTTAAAGCCTTGTTTGATTATTTTTTTGTGTACATCGTATTTTACCAGCACTTCGTTGCATAGGATTTGGAGTATGGCGTGGGTTAAGTCGGCTTTTCTGCCTTTAAACACTGCAAGCTCTGTGCCTTTATTTTTCCTCCACGCCAAAGTTTCAACTCCCGTTTCCAGCTTTGGAAGTGAGATAAAGGCGCCGGAACTAGCTTATCACATTGACCCAAACTTTTTTAGCACTTTTGTCTGGGGGCAAAATTTTTCTAGACTAGAACTACCTTGGGGAAAAATTCGGTTTTTTCTCTCCATGACACAATTGCCGTTTTTCAGTTAAAATTAGAGACACTACTTGAAATCCTTGACATTTTTTGGGACTGCGTTTTTAGAACTAGACCTGTTTTACCGAGTACATTTCTAGAATAGCCACCCAAAATTAAGCAACGGATTAGAAGTAGCGCGGGAGAATATTTCATTTAAATACCTAAAAAATACTCGCTATTCCTTTTGATTATCGATTAGCATAATGTATATTATTTTACCTTCTTTACGAGCTTTAATTTCAAGCTGATGATCACGGAGGCATCTAAGAAGTTCATGAAGTTCCTTGGGAAAACGCATTGAAAACTCTTCGTACTGATGAACACCGCTTTTTAAGCGTTTTTTTACAATATAGATTCCAAGCTTCACCATACCTAACCAGCCCAACCTTTTGATGCATTGCAAATCACTTAAAAAGGCATTGCAGAAACATTATCCCCATACAGTGGAGGGGTTAGTGAAAATGAAGTTCGATCAAAACAGCCAATCTCACCTGTAGCCTTTAAATGTCTTTAATTTAAATCTGCAAATTGGCTAACATTTCAATTTCATTCTTGAAAAATTTTAAGCAATCAAGGATGTATAATATTTTATACACAAAATTTTCATAGTTGAGAAGAGAAACATTTGATTGCAGGCGGCTATTGGCATGCACCTTGTCAATTTTTCTTTAATATAACGCGTGAGATATTTCAGAAACTGGAAGCGAAAACTACCCAACCTCTTAGTTAGTTTCTTTTTCAGATATCAAATTATCGATAACCGCATTAAATGTTTGAGGCTTCCCTGTTTTAGTCATTTGCTCTCCAAGTAAACGGGTAAGCTTTCGGTGAACCTCATCTGAAACACGAATGGTCTTCAAGCTCTAAACACCCTGAATAGTCTCTTTACTCATTCATCAGTTATAAAACAAATCTAATACTTTTTCGGTAAACCATTTCAACTATAGCAATTCTTCTATTGATTAATTAGACATGTTTTCATTGCTTTAGGCTTGGACCCTTATCGGGATGGGTCTCTATGATCTTAAACCCTCAAGGGTTCAAAACCAGTTGATGCTCTTTCTCAAGATTTTAACTGTGTTGGCGTTTAGCTTTTAGACCATTACCATTTCAGCAACAAATTATATAACCTCTTGTTTACAATTGACGGCTTGTTGGAGATGCGTTAGATTGGTTTTGATACCGATTCCCGATGAAGTTTGGCAAAGAGTAAGGTTGTCATGGATTCTGTTTGGCGTTCACAACGAACAAGAGTTGATGAAAATGGTTGTAGATGACTTGCTGGATAAATCCAATTCTGTTATACAGGACGCCGAGGAGCATCCTGAAAACTACGAAACGGAGGAAATATGCAAGTTTAAACAAGAAATAGAAAGACTTAGTTCCAAGAAAAGCGAAATATGAAAAAGTAGTGCACGGAGGTGCTTGGCACTTGGATGTGTGGTTCCCACTTGGGGAACCAAACCTTGCTTATAAAGTCAGTTTTTGTACTGGGGATGGGCTTTTGAGTTGAAGTAAGATTCCCTACTCCGCTTAGACTTCAAAGGAGTGGTTTGCATGCATAATTACCTTAAAGCCTCCAGTGGCGAAACTGGCTAATAAAAATGAGCTTTAGACGTTCTTTTCTTATTCTGTTTTGGATATTGGAGTCAATACTTGGTTTGATGTGTCGGGGACAAGAAGTTAGATAATAAGATAGCTTATTCTGTACCTGAGGAAGCCCAATAGTACAGCGACAACGATGGTTAGAACCATTTGTGCCCTAATTCCTAACAAGCTCTTTCAGCCCTGATTTTTTGCCGATCTAAACTATTATTTAATACAATTTTTTCAAAGAAAATGTAAACAACATACTGCACCTGCCAGACTACGCTATGTTCAGTGCCAGCGGACCGTCTATCATATTTTAATCAAACACTTGAATGTGGGTAAAATTAAACAAACTTATAACTTACAAATACCAAATATGGCTATGATGTCAACAGTTCGAGTTTCCAGCGGTATTTCAGGCATTGATGAAATGCTAAAAGGCGGGTTCATCCCCAACAAGATAAGTCTGTTGCGAGGTGGACCGGGCACTGGCAAAACCATTTTTTCTCTGCAATACCTTACTGAGGGAGCAAAAAAAAGTCAGAAGGGTCTCTATGTTACTCTTGAGGAACCCCTAGACTCCATCCGAAAAACATCGGCTAATTTAGGCTTTGATTTGGAAAAATATGAAAAACAGAACCTCATTAAAACATTTGACGGCAGTGAAATGGTCTATAAATTCAGCGAGGAGAAACGTGGTTATGATGGTCAGAAGCCTGTGATTTCTCAGATAGTTACTCAGTTGCAGGTTTTAGTTAAAGACTTTGGGGCTGAAAGGTTGGTTATTGACCCCATTACGAGCGCGATAATTCATCAAAGATTTCCTACTGATAAGCGCTTGGAAATTCTTGAATTGATGAAGGGTTTGCGGAAAATGGATTGCACTTCGCTGATTACGTCTGAGTCAGCGTCGTCTTCTGAGGATGACTTTTTTGTGGAAGAGTATCTAGCCGATGGCGTGATTATTCTGTCTAATTCTATGCGTAACTTTGCTGTTACTAAAACGGTGTGGGTTGAGAAGATGCGTGGCTTAAAACATGATGACCAGCCGCGAAAGTATGAGATTTCTGATAAAGGCATCGTTGTGTATGCTACTGAACCTGTTACAGTTTGATTGATTCATCCGCTAGTCGGGTAAAGAGGGAAACGATGGATGGGTCAGAGTGCATTGTTGGGTAGAATACTGCGTATAGAGTGATACCGTTTTCTCTTATGTACCCCATCTTGTTGAGTAGCATGTTATAGACCGCTTCTGCGCCGAACACTTGAATTAGCAAAGAAAGATGTAGAAACACTACGGTGCAGCCCTTGTCTGTTTTTTGACATTGACTTGTTGCTTGGGATAGTGCAAAGCCGATTTGTGCTAACCCCATTGGGAGCACGATGAATTCTGATTTTACTTTTTGGGCGCTTGAAGAAAACAGGTAGACTGATACTTTTTCTGGGTTGACCCAATTGATTGCTCGTAGTTCTTGGTGTGGGAAAACGTCTTGGAAAGCGAAAACGATAGTTTCAATGCCTTCTTTGACGTTTTCTGATGCTTTTTTCTTTATCCAGTTTCCTTCTCTTAATGTGGCATTTGAGTTTTCTGAAGATATTAGTAGTTTTAAGCTGCCCTCTATGCCATAGCCTGCTTCTGGTGCAGGAAATCTTCTCTCTTGGGCTCTGTCGGCTATGACTACAAAGTCATAATCTAAAACGCCGAATAGAATAATTATCTTAGCTGTAACAGCAAAAGCGTCAGTAATCCAACCTAAATTTTGCAAAAGTACGTTAATTAGGAAGAGTAAGGTCCAGCCTATCGCCAGCAGATTGGCGCTTTTTCCAAACAGTATCCGGTGTTGGAAAATAGCGACCACTACAAACAGGAATATGACGGTGTATCCAATAATTTCTAGAAAGCTGTCTGGAATAAAGTCAAAAAAGACTAGTAAACCAGAGATGAAGAGAAAAGTTAAACCGATGCTGAGAATAGCCATAAGTTGTTTGGCTCTGCATAACTGCCAAATGCCAGTAACAAAAAAGATGAAAGAAAGGAAAAATAAGGCTTATTTAAACAAGGGCCTGAATTATTGTGGTGGGGCCGCTGGGTCTCAGACACAAATGGTCGTAACCTTAAACGATTTGATTAGCGCTGGGCGGGGATACTAGCACCAATTTACCAGTAAAAGTGGTTCTTCAGAAAATGACTAAACCCATTCTTGGCACGTGTAAGAGCGGCGTGGCACAGTTTTCTTTTAAAAGTAGGTAAGGGAACAACTTTGATTATATATTTATCCCTCCTCAATGAGATAAACGCTAAATGGGTTTACAAGCAATTATAAGTCTTAGAAATCTCATTACAGAAATCTTTCATAAGTTGTCCTGGATAAGATCATCTGTGCTCATTATTCTTAATTCATAACTGACTTATTATCAAATCATTAACTATCCCGCTGTGGGGCATGGTCAATACAAACCCTCAATCAGAATGGAATAGTTGCAGAAATAACTGATATAGCTGCTGCAAAACAGAAAGATCGCATTCGAATTTTACATGTTGACGATGATGCTTCTTTTCGAGAGATTTCCAAACTGTTGCTCATGGATCTAGACAAAAGCTTTGAGATTGACCAAGCCAGCTGCGTTGACGAAGGTCTTAGCAAATTGGCAAATGGACTTTATGATGTGGTTATTTCTGATTACGATATGCCCAAAAAAGACGGTCTCCAATTCCTAAAAGAACTGCGTGAACAGAAAACCAATGTCCCGTTCATCTTGTTTACCGGAAAAGGCAGAGAAGAAGTTGCCATAACAGCACTAAATCTTGGAGCTGACGGATACTACAACAAACAAGGTACACCTGAAACGGTCTATGGTGAACTGTATCACGCAATAAGATTTGCAGTAAAACACAGAAAAGTAGAGCAAGAAATCTTGGAACAAAAACTCAAAGCCGAGAGATACCTAAACGTGGTCGGAAACATTGTTCTTGCTTTAGATCTCGAAGGAAAGATTACTCTCTTAAACAAAAAAGCTTACGAAATTCTGGGATACGAAGATGGAGAACTTGAAGGAAAAAATTGGGTGGAAACTTGCATTCCCAAGGAAAACCAAAAAGAATTGAGAAGTGTTTTTGAAGGCTTGGTTCAGGGAAAACAAGTAACTCCTACACATTATGAGAATTCTATTATTACCAAGAAGGGCGAAATAAGAACAATCAGCTGGTATAACACCCAAGTAGAAAATGGTGAAGGGTTACTTATTGGAACTTTAAGTTCAGGCGAGGACGTCACCGAACGCAAGAAAGCAGAACAGATTTTGCGTGAAAGCGAGGCGAGTTACAGGGAACTAGCAAATTCTATGCCAAATATTGTCTACGAATCTGATTTAGCTGGAAAAGTTGATTATATAAATGATAAAGCTTTAGAAATTGCTGGCATTTCAAAAGAGGATTTTGAAAAAGGGTTAAACATCATGCAATTCTTAGTTCCTGAAGACAGAGAAAGAGCAGCGAAAAGCATGCAACGATTACTCGCAGGAGGCAAATATATTCCTGCCGAATACGAATTCTTGCGAAAAGATGGAACCACTTTTCCAGCGCTTATTGCTACCTCTCTTCGAGTATCCAAAAACAAGGTGACTGGACTTAGAGGGCTGGTCATAGACATAACAGAGCAAAAAAAAGTCGAAAATCTTCTCAAAAAAAGTGAAGAGCGATATAAAGAACTTGCTAACTTTTTGCCTGAAACAGTTTTTGAGACTGATCTGACGGGGAAGATTACTTTTTTTAGCAAACGAGCTTTTGAGATAACTGGCTTTTCACAAAAGGAATTTGAAAAAGGGTTAAACTTACTATCATTTGTTGTTCCTGAGGAACGAGAAAGAGCAAACGAAAATCTGAAGAAAGCATTGAACGGAGAAGAACATGGGGTAAGTAATGGTTCTAGCGAATATACGCTCCTTCAAAGAAAAGGCTCCACTTACCCTGCAATCGTCAAATCAGTCCCCATTATTTGCGAACGAAAAGTAACAGGGTTAAGAGGACTGGTTATAGACATAACTGAACGGAAAAAAATTGAACAAGCAGTTAAAGAAAGTGAAGAAAAGTTTAGGAAAGCATTTGAAACTTCACCTGATGCATGTTATATTGGCACGCTAGAAGACGGTGTTATTGTTGAAGTTAATGATGCCTTTTCACGCATTTGGGGCTACACAAGAGAAGAGTGTTTAGGCAAAACATCGTTGCGTCTTGGTCTTTATGCGAAAGGTCCTCCTGATAGGCAAAGAATGCTGTCTGAGCTCAAATTGAAAGGTCATTTTAGCAACTTGGAATTCGATGGCAGGAGAAAAAGCGGAGAAGTATTCCCCCTTCTTTTTTCAGGAACAATACTTGAAATAAACGGTAAAAGGTTCATCTATGGTATACTTCAAGACGTCACAGAACGCAAAAACAATGAAGCCGCTCTTGTGCAAGAGTGCAACAAATTTAAATCAGTTACAAACGCAATCGGTGCTGGTCTGGTAATTATAAATAAAGACTATCGTGTGGTTTGGGCTAACGACTTCATAAAACAGTACAAAGGCGATGCGATAGGGAAACTGTGTTATGCTACCCTTAACAATTTAGATACACCTTGCCTTGATTGCGGTGTATCAAAGATTTTTGCAGGAATAACTACTTTTGACTCCCATGAATACTGCTCCACCACCTTCGATGGCAATCCATATTGGGTTGAAATTGTCGCTACCCCAATTAAGGATGAACAAGGAAATATTACTTCTGCGGTGGAGATTGCTTTAGATATAACTGAACGCAAAAAGGCTGAAGAGCGACGCAAGGTTTTGGAGAGAAAAGTAAAGAACTATTCTGAACACCTAAAATGCATGGTTGATCTGAGAACCGCACAATTGAAGGACGCGAATGAGCGCCTTGTGAAGTCTGAACGTTTTTCAGCTATAGGTGAACTAGCGGGAATGATTGGACATGACTTACGCAACCCGTTAGCAGGAATCAAGAATGCTACCTACTACTTAAAAAAGAAAGGACGAACAATTTCCGAGGCTCAGACTAAAGAAATGATTGAAATCATCGATAAAGCAATTGATCACTCAGACAAAATTATCAATGACCTTCTAGATTACTCACGAGAGATGCATTTGGAATTAACAAAATACTCTGCATATGCTCTTGTAGATGAGACTTTAGAAATGATTAAGGTTCCAGATCGAATAAAAATTGTTAACAGAGTTCAAAAAGATAATTGGATTTGGGTTAATGAAGACAAGATGCGGCGAGTTTTCATAAATCTTGTTAAAAACGCGATTGACGCCATGCCTGAGAAAGGAACACTCAAAATCTATAGTTGCTTCAGAAATGATTGGGTTGAGATTGTTTTCGCTGACTCAGGTGTAGGTATACCTGAAGAGATTATGCAGAAACTCTTTACTCCGCTGTTCACTACAAAAGCGCAAGGAATGGGCTTTGGCTTAGCCATATGCAAACGCATCATAGAGGCACATGGGGGCACAATTAAGGTTAAATCAAAAGTAAACAAAGGAACAACATTCATCATACGTTTACCCCCCCAAAAGGGCTAAACGGTAAATTGGTCTACAACTGAGGAAGGTAGTTTTTTAAGAGTGATGCTAATCTTCTGGGCCTGAAATTTAGGCGAGCTATCGCTCTATACTCCTTCATTTGTTCGCCCCCTTATCCAAAAGTTGCTGAGTGCGGCGTTATAGCATGGTCTATAAAAGAGGATCACGAAACCCTAAATCTTGTGAATTTAGAAATCAGTGGCATGATGCATGTCATTTTGTTAGCCAGCAGGCTTTTGTTGACAGACCAAATGGAGAATCCGTTTGCCAGGTCACCTTTGATGATGTAGCACTGGACCTATCTGAGAAATTTGATGAACCTATTCCTGAGGCTGTTCCTGAAGTTAAAAATGGCTTAGTTCTGAGCAATATGCGAGGCGAAGGCGCTTTCCAAGTTTTGAATTTTCAGCCAGATTCTTGCTATTGTTAAGATAGGTTCGTTGATTTGAAGATCTATACGGCAATTATTATGTAGATTCCAACGGCAGCAATGATGAAGCCTACAATAGCATCGTTGTATTTCTCAGGAACATGTTCAAATGTTTTGGCGAGCCCTTTGCTTCCAACTTGAACTAGAATCAATTGAGTTAGAATTGAAGTTACTACAAAGATTATGAGAAGATAGAATTCGAATAGTACTCCAATTGTAATTGATCCATGGAATATCGGGGCTATGCTTAGATCGGGAGAAAGCGCAGCTCCCAGAATCGCAAAATAGCCAAAACCATTAAGTCTAGAGGCATTGTTTTTTCCTTTCTCAACCAATTTCTCTCCCGGAGTGACCTCTTCCTTCTTCTTTGACACAAGCGCTCTGACGCCAACAAAAAGACCTGCTACAAACATTAGGAATCCAACGGCATAAGAAATATAGGAAGCGATCAGACGTGAAAATAATAGACCTGCGATGGCGATTCCAAAACCCAAAGCCGCTGAAACAACGGCGTGCCCTGTGGCTGTTATAAGTTATATACCGAATAATTTTTTCTCGGTCCAACATAATTTTTGACCTAGAATGCAGATGGTACCCAGTGGTCTGGAGCCGACATGTGTAAAACTCCAACAAAGGCAGCTCCAACCAACAAGGGAACAAGTTCATTCATATGAAAATATCAATCCAGGCAGTTCACAATTAGGTTAAGACCATTCTAAAAGCTTTCTTGCTAAATTGCCAAGTCAGTTCTTAAAAGACTCAATCATCTCTGTAAAAGTAGGTACTGAGTGGAGTGTGGTGAGGCCGCTGGGATTTGAACCCAGGATCGCATACGCCCCAGGCATGTATCCTGAACCATGCTAGACGACGGCCCCATGTCCATAGTTTCTTCCTAGACGACGACCCTTCTAACTTATGAGTGATGTCGAGGTTGCGATCGCATTGAGATATTAACCGACATTTATTTAGCTTTTCGGAAATATGTGACTCCTCCAATTACTTTGTCCTCGTAGCCCTGGCTCAATAGATATTTCACCCGTTCTTTGTCAGTAGTGTCAACTTCTTGTACGTCAAATTCTTGATTGTTACCAAAGTAATCGACGCTTAGTTTGGCATATAATCCAACGTATTTTAGAGATGTGTGGCCTAGTAGGTATTGAACGCTGTCCGGGTTGCCTTTTCTGTGTCTTTCATCGGTTGCTCGCCAATATCGGCAGGTGTAAAAGTGTATCTTGCGAAGTTCTTTGTTTCCTGTCTCCTCGATTGCCCGTTGCCGCATTCTTCGGAATCCTTTTTCAGCATATTGGTATTGTCGGTAGGAAAAAACGAGTTTTCCCTTTCTTGGTAGTTGCTGGAGCATGTCAAGCAGACCATCATCCTTTACGGGAATGGTGCGTACATTGTTTCCTTTAGCGGGGTGGTTAATGGATATCTTTTTGTTTGCGAAATCTATGTCATTCCATTCCATTCTTAATGCTTCAACGGGTCGGGCAGCTGTGCTTTTGAGGGTAAAGCAAAAGCAAGTCATTTGCTGGCTAAAATGATGAAAGAGTTGTCCAAAGTGTTCAAGTGGAGGTATGTAAGGATCTTTTCGTTTTTCGCATTTGTATACAGGCAGTTTGCCATCGATTTTCTTGTAGGTGAGAAAGCTTTGGTATGCTTTTGCTAAAGAGTATTTGCGGGTTTCTGACCAGGAGCTTTTTGCAAGCGTTTCTTTGAAAGATTCAGGATTGAACAAGTCAACTTGTGTTCGTACTAGTTGCTTCAGCGAATACCTGTAGCCTCTGATTGTACCGTCTGCCCTATTTTCTTTCTTTAAATACCATAGAAAGTCAACGATTGCACCGTTTTGATCGATCTCACTTTTCTGCGGAACTTTTACGTTTTCTTGTTCCGCGGCCAAGTTTTTCGTCTCCTTTACGCATATTTGGCTGTTAACTACTTTGGCATCCGAGGTTTTTAATGACTTCGTTTCAATCATTTCAATTGTTTCAACTGCTTTCTTAGCCTTCTGGAGGTCGTTTGGATCTGAGAATCTTAGCCCGCAGTCTCGGCAGAGCCATCGCTGAATTTGATCGCCGAACATTTCATAACGCAGACCATCACGCCAGAGTTTTTTACTGCCGCACTCTGGGCAAGAAGAGTTTAGGTGGGTTGAGTCGGTGTTCTCATTGGAGGGCGACTGACCGTTGTTTGGGACGGCATTGTCAAAAACTCCTTTTGTAGTATTTGCAGTCTCCGAGAGTACAGCCATTTTTTTAATCCGACTGAGTGTTTGTTTAGGGTAAGCTTTGTGATACGGGTTTGGTTTCTTTTTCAAAAACAGGTTTGAGGGTTATGGTTCCGTTGACTTCCAAAGCGAGAGCTATTACTTTTTTTCCTGTTTGGTTTTCAGCGTTTGTGATCCATGATTTTGGTAGCGTTATGCCTTTTGAGTCTCCTACGATAATGAGTTTTCTTATGATTGGCGCTTGGTTTCACCTTGAAGAAGAATTATAAGTCTCTTATAATATAATGCATTTCCAACGTTATGTATACGAAAAAATCGTATACTAAATCTTGCAGGAGTAGGAGCAGAAAATGGCTTTGGCAAAGAATCCTGGAAAAGTCCTCAACAAGTTGGGAACGGATAAATTAATGCCCCAGTGGGACATCGCAGCAGCGCTCTGCACAAGTAAGGCCAAATCTGATGATCAGCAGCATCGGGATATTTACCCCAGAGTGCATGAAGGCATATCGTATCTTGAGAAGAATGGCTACGTTAAAGTGTACAAGGAAGAGAAGTCGACAAGAGGAATGCCCAAGAAGATGTACGGGTTAACCTTCAAGGGCGTAATGGCTTTTTTGTCTACAGTTTCAATCAAGGGCACAGCATTTAACGTGCAGCCAGAGGAAACAATAGAAGAAGCCACACAAAGGCATCTAAAAGCGAAAGAGCGTTTACAAAAAGATTTTCAAAACACTGCTCAGTTTTTGGAGTTTTATGGTGAACTTCTGAACTATGACCTTTTCAAACAAGCCTCGTGGCTCTTGGATACCTACGGTCCAGTTGCGATATATGAAATCGTGAATAGTGCCAAACAATCGCAAGAAGTTCTTCCTTCAGCTCCCTCACTGAGGCTTTCTTTGTTTGACTTCTTCGAAGACTTTTTCAGCCAGATAGAAAAAGTCTCAGAACCAGTTACACCCACTGTTTTAAAGGTAACTCAGAGGGACAAGGAATGGAGCGACTTTTTGAGGCACCTGCGCCAGAAGTACGATGAAAAAGCTCCGTTAGAGTATTCTACAAACCCTCAAATCCCCCGGAGACGAGAAAGATCTTGGGCAAAGCGTGAGAGAAAAGTGTTGAGCGAAGTTTACCCTGATTTGTTTGTTTCCCTAAAACGCTTGATCTCGACGTTCCCGCACAAAACGCAAGGTGAAATACTGATCAAGACTAGACATGTTCTGCTAAGTCGTTGGCGTGAGGGTTCCCCAGATCCTTTTGCTGTTGAAGATCTGCGAAATTACATTAATACTCTGTCGCAAGCGCTTGAAAAAGAGCGCCAAAAGTGGGAAGAAGAGACTTGGCGCTTAGCTTTTATCGCTCGTTTTGCCCGCAAATTCCAGAACTCTCATCCTCGACATCCAGAAAGGAAAGAAGATCTGCGTAATGATGTATTGTCTAAGTTTTTCCTTCAAGCAGCTGACGATATTAAGCGGATCGAGGTGCAGCCATCTGAAAAACTATCTGACATATTTAGGGGAGTATAAGCTGAACTCGTTCTGCTCACCTGATTTAGTCTTAGAAGTTCTTTTGATTGATTAGTTCAAGAAAACGTTGGGATGAAGGAGAAAACAGTTTTTCCTTGGAAAGTGTTGTCCTTCTTCTTTCGAAGACTATTTGCTTTGCACTTTTTTATTTGGGAGAAGAAGAAGTGGCGCACACCGTGTTTTCTTCTTCTTTTCAGAATATTCTATTGACTCTGTTTTGTTGCATAACCGCTATCGGTTAAGAATAAGAAAAAATTGGCAATTTTCAATGATCTTTTCTTATTTCAATCAGAACATGCCCTATCAGTCAATGGGAAATCTGTTTAGCACCCATATTCGCTTTGGATAGAAAAAGAAGAACAAATTCTTTCAATCTTCTTCTTTTAAGGTATGGCCTGCCTTACGAAGCGTTGT
Source organism: Candidatus Bathyarchaeota archaeon (assembly GCA_963809455.1). Classification (GTDB taxonomy): domain Archaea; phylum Thermoproteota; class Bathyarchaeia; order Bathyarchaeales; family Bathycorpusculaceae; genus Bathycorpusculum. Next base: position 26,274 of record CAWEJP010000008.1, read on the forward strand.
TCTATCTTGAAGTTTTCGCTGTGAACGGCTCATTTGGACGAACTTATTTAGGGCGGTTTTTTTTAATTCACAGCCAGATGAAAACCCAAAGAAGAACAACAACAATTGAAAAACACGTGTTGTTGTTCTTCCGACTAAGTTAGAAGTAAGAAGTTGACTGAAAGAAGAAGAAGACACAAAAAAAATTTCACTCTTCTTCTTCTTCTACCGATAAAGACCGCACCTATCAGGGGTTAGTTGTTAGATAGTTTTTGGGGTAGTTTGAAGTAGCATGGTTCCGATCGAGTTCTGGTAGTAGTCGACGTTGATGAGGGTTTCACTTCGACTACTACTTCTCTTACTAAACCGTGAGTTTTCAAACGGATCGCCTGCAACAGGTTTAAGGGGAAATACGAATGCAGCCTCTTAGTCCTCTTTTGTCGATGAAAGAACAACAACTGGAATTTTGGCGTGTTGTTGTTCTACCGATCAAATCATTAGCGAACAGTTAACTGAAAGAAGAAGAAGCGCCCTGCAGCAATCTTCTTCTTCTTTCAACAGTCAGAAGAACAACAACAACCATTTTTGCACTGTTGTTGTTCTTCCAACCCTTAGCCAACCTCCAGAAAACAACCAACTCTAATCACTATAGAGACCTCATAGAAGTAAATAATACCCTAACATCCTAGGATGACAAATAAAGGCAAAGTCTTATTCGGTAGAAGCAAACCAAGGAGCTTTCTGACCCTTGGAAGGATAGGCGGTCTAAGCTAGGCATAACCCATTTTTGAGTTCGGCTTCTACTTGAGTTTGGTCTTATGTATCGAATTTTTTTACTGTTGGAGTTACAAGTTAACAAACCAAATATATTGCCTGTTCCCAATTATCAATAGGTCGATAGAGATGCACAAAAGATTTGTCATCTTACTCGCAATCTTGCTGGTAATGAGCGCAGTATCTGTTTATTTCTCTGAAGCCTCGGTTTACTATTCGTTGCAGCCCTTGGTTGTGGAAAAGGTTAATGCTCAATGGTATTCAAGAGAAGGGTTCGATGGCACCAGTTTTCCCGGAGTTTTCTTTAGAATTTACTTATCTAACAGAGGCATGTTTGATGGGACATTTAATGTCGTTGTTAAATTGACAAATGCAACATTTTCCACCAAACCCTTCGAGGCAGCTCAACTCATTGACAGTCATCAAATGAGAATACCGTATACTCTGCATGCGGGCGAAAAAACGGTTACAGTGGTTAATTTCGTCATCGATAATTCAACTCTTACCTCTAATGTACGTAACCCCGCCAATAGGTTTGAGATATCTATTGGTTTTGAATCAAATCAAGGGATTATCCGTTCAACTGAAGATAACTGGGCAGGGCAAAACAAATTCAGCTACTACCAAGAAGATAACAATACTTGGATGGCAGCTATGATTAGCTAATGAGCCACAGTCGATCAGGTGCAGCTGACTTTATGGATGACCCTAAAATGAACAACGAACCTGCCCTAAACCTTTTTTCCTTTTCTATAACCTTTAACGATGGCTATTGTTCAGTTTGTCAGCTTTCCGATACCTGAGGACTGTGGCGATAGAGAACATCGCAAGAAGCAAACGCAGAATTACTAGCCAAGGCAGATGATAGCTTTATCAGCGCTTCTTCAACACTTGGTAGCCTTTCAGGCAACTCAAGAGTAGTAGTCGACGAAACATTTTTTTTCTCTTCGTCGACTACTTCTAAACTTAACTGATCTATTTCATTGTAAATAGCATAGCATCCTTAGCGTATTGTCCATAAAGAAAGATTCTACCGATAAACAACAGCTAGAAAAGCAATTTAGCACACTTTTTTTCGGTGTCTAAATAGTAAAGTAATAGCCAACACAGTCGCTACTGCAATCCCCGCCGCCGCCACCTCTAAAACTGGAAAATCGGAATCGCCAAGGGTTGCACCGTGCCCCGACACCGAGACTTTTGCAATCCAGAATTTGTCAGCCGCCGATGTTGAGCCACTGACTTCTCGGGAGCGTTCATATAAGAAGCTGCCCGTGAAGACTGCTCCGCCGTCGCCTGTGGGGGTCAACTGCGAGAGCCCGCTGAACATGTATGGGTTGACTTTTAAGAGGTCACTTTGCGTTTGGATTTCGCCTGCAGCGTTGGTTTGCCAGATCCAAATATGTGACATCTTGGAGTCAGCAGGTTCAGTGCCGGCGCCTAACAGCAGAAAGCCATTTTGGGTGCTATTTAAGACTGAGTAAATCAAGTTGGTGGATGTGTAGGTTTGGTTCCATAGCATATTTCCCTCCAAGTCGGTTCGGATAATCATGCCGCCTGACCATGAGCCGTCGGGTGCAGCCATGCCTCCGATAAGGTAGCCATCGCTTAGCACAACGGCGCATGTTCCGCTTGTGTGGTAGTAGTTGCCTCCTCCGCCGTAGCTTTGTGTCCATTGGACGTTTCCGCTTGGGTCAAGTTTCATCAGCGAAGTAGATGAAGGTGAAATCGGATGGGATTGCCCCTGATTGTTAAGAAGTATAAAGCCACCGTCGCTTGTCTGCGTAGCCCAAGATACAGAGCCTGAAAGCCACGGGAAAAGTGGGTGACCTGCGGGTATGGTTTTGCTATATTCCAACTGACCGCTGGCGGAGACTTTCGTTATCACTATGAATGGGGTGGATGGAGTTGATTCATAGAAGGCGCCAACTAACAAGCCGCCGTCATCACTTGTTGCAGTCAAAGCACCAGCTTGGAAATAATTTTCGGATCGCTCAAACGTGCCTAGCGTCTTCCAAACCACATCACCTGCGTCGCTGATTTTTATAAGGCAAAAATGAGGAGAACTCGAATTTTGACCTGAGTCGACGACTCCACCAAGGATATAGCCGCCGTTTACTTCGATGAGTCGCGAGAGCCGAGTTTGCGGACCGCCTTCTTGGTAGACCACGGTTTTACTCCAGACGACATTCCCGTCGCCGTTGGTTTTAGCCACAACAGGGTGGGCGCCGTAGAATTCGCCGGTGGTAGAGTTGTATGAGGCTTCTTCCCCCAAAGCTAAGTATCCGCCGTCACTGGTCGATATCACTGCGGTGCCGCTTAATCCGGGCAGGGAACGCTGCCACGCTAAACCGTAGCCATCGCCTAAAACCAAAGTGGAAGAAAACATCGAAGCAACAAATATAACAATAAGGGTGCAGACAAGTTTTGCGTGCATGTATGGTCCTTAGAAGGGAATGCATTTGTCTGCTTATAGTTTCCGCACAGTCATCTATTTGAAGCCTAATAGCGTATTATGCAGAAATAGCTAATCCCGCCTTTTGGTTTGACTTTCTAAAAATTTTTGGCGTACAGCTATTATTTTGCGAAACCCAAATCTCATCAACCTAATAGCAAGAATATTCGTATGTTGCTTCTCTAAACCAAAACTCTTTTTTAACATGTGCCTGCAGAGAAATTGCGCGTTTTGCTTGATTGGACACAAAATCTCGCATATAGTAGGCGACAAGCAGTACAGCTTGCCCATAAAAAAGATTCTACCGATAAAAACACACAAAAAATAACACCAAAACAAAAAATACTCAAAAGCTTCAACAGTGTTAGTCAAAAAACGAGACCGTGTGAAAAGTCTTCTCTAACTCGCCTAGAATGCCGTTAACCTTAAATCTAGACACATAGCAATGGCTGACAAAGACTCAAAGGTGAGACAAATGGACAGCGAAACCAACAGTTATGTAGAAGGCTTATCAAGAAGCCAAACGTTCCTGCTGCCTAAAACCATAGAAGAATACGTCGAAACGGACAACCCAGTCAGATTCATAGACGCCTACGTAAACACTCTTGACATGGAAAAGTTAGGCTTCACCCACTCAACACCCCAGGAAGTTGGAAGACCATCCTACAACCCAAAAGACCTCTGCAAAATATACCTCTACGGAGGCCTAAACCACATCCGCTCAAGCAGAAAGCTTGAACGTGAATGCAAAACAAACCTAGAAGCCATGTGGCTCCTCAAAGGCTTAGCACCTGACTTTAAAACTATTGCTGATTTTAGAAAAGACAACCCTTTGGCCATAGGTGCTTTGTTTAAGGATTTTGTAGCTTTCTTAAAAGATCTCAGTCTTTATGGGGCACGACAAGTGACCGTTGATGGCACTAAACTTCGGGCTGTCAACTCTAACGATAAAGCCTTTACGCAACGAGCGCTTGCAAAGAGAATAAAGGTCATGGAAAAATCGGTAAAACACTATCTAGAGGAATTGGATGCTGCAGATAAGCAGGAAGCATCTGATGAACAACAAGCAAGCAGCGAGTCAGGTGAAGATGCTAAGGCTTTTGAGGTAGACAAATTAGCTGCATTACTGGAAAAGAAGCGGAAAAGCGAAGAAATCCTTGGAAGGATGGAAAAGACCGGTCAGAGTGAGGTTGCTTTAACTGATCCGGATTGTCGGCAGATGATGAATCATGGCAGAGTTGAATCCTGCTATAACATGCAAGCTGCAGTAGATTCAAAAAATCATCTGATCGTTAATTATTTGGTGACTAATGAGGCTTCAGATTTAAATCAACTCAGCGGCTTAGCTATAAGCGCTAAAGAAACGCTTGATGTTGAGCAGATCGATTGCCTTTCAGATAAAGGCTATTTTGACTTTAGGCAAATTAAGCAATGTGTCGATAGTGGAGTTACTCCTTTTGTTGCAGTGAAGAGGGCGGGAACTGGGGGCAGTTTTATATCGCCAGAATTTACTGCTGACAAATTCCTCTATGACAAGGATGCTGATGTGTATGTTTGTCCAGCTGGAAAGAGTTTGTTGTTTCATTACTGCTCAACTGTTAGGGAAGGGATGGATATGCGAACTTACAAGTGTAGAGAGGGTGTTTGCTCTTTATGCCAGTTTTTTATGACTAAGTGTACAGGCAATAAGAATGGGCGTGTAATTTGGCGGTGGGTTCATGAGGAAGTTGTTGATGATATGAAAAGGCGGATGAGGTTGCATCCTGAGGTTATGGGTGAGCGTAAAAAGGTGGTTGAGCATACATTTGGGACTTTGAAGAGGGCGTTTGGCGCTTCTTATTTGTTGCTTAAGGGTCTTATAAAAGTGAGTGGAGAGGTTGGGTTGCTTTTGTTTTCTTATAATTTGAGGCGGGCTCTGAATATTCTTGGGGTTGAAGCTCTAATTCAAGCGCTTGTTAAAAAATAAATAAATAGAAAAAAAGTAAAGTCAAAAGAGCGTTGAGTAATTTTTCAAGCTTGCAATCGGTTGTCTATATTTTTCACACAGTCTCAAACCTTTGCTGTTCTCTTAGCGGAACAGGTTGTTCCTTGAGGAGAGCTAAAAGTCACGCCTTCATATTTTCTTAACAAGGCTATTTATCTTGAAGAGAAAAACGGTTGCATTAACGCTTATCACATTAATTTCTTTAGCTTTTATCGCAGTCAACATATCTAATCAACAAAAATGGCATCTTTATACAGCCACAGCTTTGCCATCCGCAGCTTCACCTTCACCTACTCCTGAAACTACACATGTTGCAACTCTGACACCTCCACAACCAACTGTTTCTTTTACTCTTTGGCATACAAATTCATCTGTTATTCAGCCACCGGCAGACCAACTTGAACATATAATTCCAATCTGTGAAATAGTGTCTCCTGAAAATCAAACTGTATTGAAAACGAGCAACTTTACGTTAAACGTAAACGTAGCTTCGTATTTTTGGATAATTGGCAGTGTTTATTATAATGCAGATTGGATTGAGGGTATTCACCAAATATTCGGCATCCAGCCAAATGGTATTGACGCACTTAATGCTTCAATAACTGTAAATTTCAGAGAAATCCCTGATGGAAACCATACGTTAATGGTCTACGCTAATACACATGACGATTCCCATAGTTTTGCCACTGTAATCTTCTCAACTGAGACGTATCTACCAAACTTAACTAAGCCAGAGCCTTTTCCAACCCTAACTGTTGCCGCTTCTTCAGTAGCATCAGTCGTTATTGTGATTGCTGGTTTGTTGGTTTACCATAAGAAACACAAGGGCAACTTAGTCAAGAAACATTGACGAAAAGGCTCTTATAATACTAAATTAATAGGCATCTTAAATGAAGAAAATACATTCGATTGTTGCTATCTTGCTTCTAAGTATGTTTATTGCAGAAATTCCAGCTTTAGCTGAATCCCAACTGACAACTCCTTCCCCCACCCCAAATACATACCCGCCAATAATAATAGACTCCGATGGCAGCGTAAGTCCTTCAACAGCGCCAATCAGACAAACTGGAAATACTTACACCTTGACTGACAGCGTAACTGGTGCAATTGAGATAAAAAGAAACAACACTATCATTGATGGCGATGGGTTTACGGTTTCAGGTTGGGGTAACGGATTTGGTGGAATCGACCTATTTTTAGTTAAAAACGTAGTTTTAGAAAATTTTGTAATTAGCAACCTTCAATCAGGCATTCGATTAACCTATTCCGAAAACTGTATCATAATTAACAATACTATAAAGTCAGGTGTTTCTTGGCTTCAGCATACTGCTGCAATCTACGTTGAAGCAGGATCTTCAAACATTATAGCAAAAAACAACTTGGTAAACAATGTTAACGCTACTTATTTCATTTCGACAACTAACAACACGATTGTTGCAAATAACATTATAGACAGTTCAGGCGTTGCTTGTCTTCTTTATGATAGTTCAAACAACACTTTTTACCATAACAACTTTGTAAATAACCATTTGCAGGTTTTAGATATTAGAGAATCCAACTATCCATTTGTAGCTCCTCAATCAATCAATACTTGGGATAATGGTTCGTTTGGCAATTATTGGAGTGATTACAGCGGTGCAAACAATAATGGCGTAGGTGATAGCCCTTACGTTATAAATGCAAACAATAGAGATAATTATCCTCTTACTAGTCAGTTTAACATCAAAAGTAAAATAGTTGAGTTGCCGATTTCCGGTGAAATGTCAACTCCTACACCTTCTTCAACACAGCTTCCAACGATTAATACTGGTGTAGAACCTCCACAAACAGAGCCTCTCCAAACAACCTTAGCCGCTGCATCCATCGTATCAATAGCTGCTATAGGTATAGGTCTGCTGGTTTACTTCAAGAAACGTCACAGGGATAAGAGTCCATGAATAAACTAGCATTAACAATAGTACTCATCTTTGCATCCGTGTTTCTAATATGTTCTGGAACAAAGGTTGGGCAAGTTGTAGATGCGCAGTTCGAAGGTTTGCCTTATGACCCGCCCATTGTTACTGTATTGTCCCCTTCTCAAAATGTAACATACGCTACACCGAATGTTGCCTTGAACGTTACAGTCCAGATAAACGGATTTATCTATCACAATGTTGAGACCATTAAATGGCTCAATTACAGCTTAGACGGGCACACAGCTATCCCAATGACGTTAATTGTGCCTTCCAATCTATCTCCAGGTTACTATGTATATGGAAACGATATGCTTACCGGCTTATCTGAAGGGACACATAACCTCACAATCTACGGTGAAACAACAATTAGTGGTTTGACCGGAAACTTCAATGCTACTGTTTCTTTTAAAGTGGATACTACTCTATCCAGATCAGATTCTTTCCCAACCACGATTGTTGCTGCTGTGACCCTCGTAGTCGTGTTAGCGGTGGCTGCTGGTTTGTTGGTTTACCACAAAAAACGCCGACCGAAATCTGGAGGTAAAACATGAGAAAGAATGTTGCATTGCTGGTTGTTCTCGTCTTCTTGGCAACTTCATGTTTAACTGTAAATTTGCCCGTGAAGGCTGAATCTAAAACACTCACTGTACCAGACGACTCCCCAACTATTCAAGAAGCCATCAACGCAGCCGACGTTGGAGACACAATATTTGTTAAGAGAGGCACTTATGTTGAAAATCCAGTAGTCAACAAATCGGTTTCATTGGTTGGGGAAGATAGGGATGCAACGGTAATTGATGTGACAGCAGGTTTGAAGGTAGAAAGCGATGATGTAACCGTAACAGGCTTGACCATATATGATGGTTGGCAAGGAATCACAGTATCTGCAAACAACTCAAAAATTTCGGGAAACAAGATAACAAATTGTCAATACGGCATAGTATTACTCCATTCACAAAATAGCACTATAACAGAAAATATGCTTCAATCAATCGGACTTTCTGCAGCTATTCAGTTGAGCTACTCAAATAACAATTTGCTTAAGAATAATTATATCGAAGGGTGCACCGAGGGCATTCAGCTTAGAGCAGGCAGCTCCAATAATGTCGTTGCAGAAAACATCATAACAAATTGTCAAGATGTAGCTATCCGACTATTAGCAGAATACTCCCCACCAAGATGGTATAATCCAGACGGGAACACAATAATGCGGAATAACATCTCAAATTCAGGTTGTGGAACATCCGTTTATGGTTCAAGCAATAACATCATATCAAATAATGACTATGTTAACAACACCATACAGTTTTCTGCTAATGAAGACTATTATCTTACATGGGGCGGTAGTCATTCAACTAATACTATTGACCGAAACTATTGGAGTAACTATAACGGGACAGACGCTAATAGGGACGGCATCGGTGACACCCCATACATCATAGATGCATTTAACCAAGATGATAATCCAATTATGTTGCCAATTTCAGTTACAATGCCCAATTCTGGACCAACCTCATCTCCAACTCCTTCACCTTCAATCCCAGAATTTTCATCGTTGGCAATTCCATTGTTGCTTATTATAATTGTGGCTGCTGGTTTGCTGGTATACACCAAGAAAAACAAACACCCCTGAAAATTCACTTTTAATGAAAAACATCGAAAAAAGGTTTTGAAGAAGAAGGATTCGCCTAATTTTTTAGGCGCATCCCAACGGGCCCGCCACCCCCGACCGAATATGTACTTTTTTGAGCGGGTTAGACTTGTCAAGAAACCTTGACTTCCATTATTCAAGAAATTTTTGCAAGAAGCCTCTTTAGGTGAATCAGGGTCTAACTACATGATGGCTATGACGAGTAAAACAGTCAAAGCAGCAATCATAATCTCAGCTTTCTTGCTTTCAATAGTTGCAGGAATGCAAGTTGTTAACGTGGCAACGGGGAATTTTTTGCCTCCACCGCCCGAACTGCCACATGCTTATGTCAGGAACGATGGGAGTATTAGCCCACAAACTTTGCCAATTCAACGTACTGGTGATATGTATATTTTGACAGGTGATATCTTTAATTTGACTTTGGAGATTCAGAAGGCAAACATCGTTTTGGATGGCTCAGGTTATACAATGCAAGGAAACACCTCTGGCATAGGGCTTCTTCTTAACGGAACAAGCAACATAACCATCAAAAATTTGACTCTAACCAGCTTTCGCTTAGGCATGGATGTCGAGCAGTCCTCTGGCGACATCATCACTGCTAACATAGTAACTAACTGTGAACTTGGGCTTTATCTTAACTTCGCTCAAAACATCCAAATCACACACAACCAAGTAACGTCAAATAGTCAAACCGCAATCCTATTCTACTCTTTTTCTGACCATAACAGAATTGAGGACAACAACATCAATAGCAATGTGAATGGAATCTGGTGCGAGTTTCCAGGTTCCTACAACGGAACAAATGATGATAACAGCATAATTGGCAACAACATAACAAATAACGGCGACACAGCAATCCTTCTACGAGGAAGCGCAAATGACTTAATACAAAGCAACAACATAACAGGCAACCAATATGGCATCAGCCTCAGCGGTTCGTCATGTAACTACAATACTATTGGACAAAACACTCTGCTTGGGAACATCGAAAATAATATAGGTATCAGCGGCGACTCGAAATACAACATAATTACTCAAAACCTAATTGCCAACAGCAAAGTGGGCATTTACATCTTTAACTCAAACGGCAGCCAAATTTATTTTAACAACTTTATTCAAAACCAAAAGCAAGTTGAAAATGATTTTGTTTTAAACCCTGACACCGGCAATTTAGGTCCTGCAATAAACTTTTGGGACAAAGATAATCAAGGAAACTACTGGAGCGACCGCAGTAGCACCAACGCCACATACGTCATTGATAGCTTAAACGTTGACCATTATCCACTCAATATGCCAGCATCTGTTGTTGCTGTGCCAGAGTTTCCAGCTTGGATAATTCTGTCTGCACTTATCACAGGAACTGCACTGTATGTTGTACTTTGTCGCAAGAGAATGAAGCTAAAGTAACGCTCGACTGGATATAGAGAAGTACCTATTCACCACGTGGGTTCGAGTCCCAGAGAGCCCACAATCCCCCCAACAAATTTTTATCCTGCACACAACAAACTTCCCCTTTCTTTTTTCCAACGCTATTTGGTGCAAGTTTCGAGCAGTAGGTTGAATGAATAAAAAAAACTTTTGTTTCAGCAAGTTTGTAGATCTTGAAGCATTAGCCTTCTTTACAGGCGCATAAGACATATCAATGATTTCTGCTAATTTCTAGAATATTAATTGATAGAAAAAACTACCAAATTCCCCATGAATAAAATTAAGAGTCTTGTTCGAGCTAATTTACCGCACTGGAGCCATGTGGTTTGGGTCGCTGATTGGGTTTCCTACCATTTCAGCTTGGACTTGAGTTATGTTAACGGGAGTTGCTTTAGCGGGGTCAAAAGGTGGCAAGGTGGGCTCAGTCCCGGTTTCGGTTGCGGTTATGCTTGGAATCTTTAATGGTGCGAGAGCAGGCTGAGAATTATCTAATGTTGCATTAGAGTTTGAAGGCTGAATTGAGCTAAGCGTTGAGGGTGCATTAGATTGTATCGCTTGTGCGAAGACTGTTGCAACGTAGGCAGTGATAAATAAAATTGTAAGTAAACTAATTGTTACTGTTTTCTTAATCGTTTTTCACCTCTTTTCTCAAATCGCCGCTTTATTCTTTTGTTTATGATGGATTCCAAGCGGTGTCTGTTTGTGAATAAGGCAACTGAAACTATGACAGCACTTGCCACAGCAACAAGCATTAAGTAAGGTAACCAGACGGGTGAGATTGAAGCTTTAGTCGGTAAACTGGAATCTGTCGGTGACTGATTTGCAGGTGCTGGCACTGACGCCCACGCATATTTTATGCTAACGTTTGAAGTGGCTCCATTAACTATGAGTCCTGTACCATATGGAATTATTCCGTCGGTATAATTCCAGCTAGAGGTGCCATAATCTGCTTGTTTGCCATCAATGTAAACGTTGACATTAATTGGCCAAGTTTCGGTTCCGTTTATTTCATCTTGAGGGATCGCTGTCCAATTTGCAAGATTAAACTGAATTGCGATGGCCTGTCTTCCAACGTTACTCACCGTGTAGTTTAGCCAGCCCGCAGTTAACCATGAGCCAGTGTTGTTGATGTCGCTTCCTTCAGGGGTTAGAAGACGTTCGAAACTAGTTAAGGTGATGTTGCTGTCTTGTGCAGTTACGTTTAGATTTGCAGTATTTGGGCTGCTTGAGAGCAAGTCAGTTTGTTGGGAATCAAGCTGCAACTGGGTAAAAACCCAAGTGTCATTTACAAGAGTGGCGTTTTCATAATACCCTATCTGGGCAAAACCGATGCTGCCGTTTGTAATTGGTATCGGAAACTGTGTTGCTGGCGTAAACGCCATCGGCGTTGAAATAGCCATATATGGATTGGTTGAGTCTGCATTTACCGATAATGAACAAACTGAAAACACAACGATAGTGCATAAGGTTATTAATCCAGCAATGCTCTTGTGGTTCATTTATTTTTGCTCCTTTGCGTTGGATGAATGTATCAAACGTATGGCAGTACTTAATGCGATGTTTTAGAACGCCCTGTTCTTATTTTAGTACGACTTATTGCTATGAATAGCAACTATGCGCCCGATTCTTTCTTGAGGTTTTTTTCCGAAAATAACAATAAAGCAGTAATTGCACCGACAAATATGGCGGCAATAGCAAAGATAATTGAAACGATATTGCCGTTCGATGAAGATTGAGCCACCGGCACAGTTGTAGGTAATGGAGGTAGGGTAGAACCAGGAAATGAAGTTGGCTGAGGCAATGGTTGGTTCGGCGAAGCATTTTGGGGCAAAAAACTTACTGCCCCTGCTATCAAGAAGGCTAATGCAAGAGCAAGAATAGACGCAAATAGCATTTTCTTCAGGAACAGACTCATAATTTATACTTACCTTATAATACTTCATGAAAACATACAGTCTGTTATTTAATGCTATATTTTACTGAAGGTGTTCTAGTTTTCGAACAGGCGACATGAGCAACTTTTGAGGAGAGTTCTTAAATTATCGGTGCGCTTTGTTTGGGCATGTGAAAGAGTTTGGTTGACGATGACTCCAAAGAAGTGTTAAGAGGAACTACTCTTGAAGTTTACCGTTTCCTGCTTAAGAGCAATAAGCCTATTGGAACACGAGAGCTCCAAAGAGCACTGAATTTAAGCAGCTCCTCAGTAGCGGTGTACCATCTCTCTAAACTGGAGGATGCCGGCATCCTAAAACGGGAGCCGGGCGGTTTCACCGTTAGCAAATTCCTCTTAGAAAACAGCGTTAAAATCAACCGGTTCCTAATTCCAAGATACTTTTTCTACGCAATATTTGCAATTGCAGCCTTATGGATAGAGTTGACAGTAATTAAACCCGCTTTTCTTTACCGAGAATATGTTTTCTCTTTGATTATTACAGGAATACTTGCTTTTTTCCTCTGCTATGAAACCGCTAAAACCTGGCTAAGAGGCAATTTATAAATCGCTCTTACTGACTTTTTCCCAAGTAAGTGTACACCCACCCTCTGTTTTATAGTCAAGAAAGTTTGATGAAAAGGCTCTTAAGTGCGACGTACTGTCATTTTGTCTGAGATGAAATGAGGGCAAAATCGGCTTTAGTTATAATTGGGTTGATACTAACAACAATTTCCTTTGCATCTGTGGATGCTCAAGATTATTATGAACGCTATAAACCTACAATGAGTGGACCAAACATCAGTGTTGCTTCTCCACAGAATGCTTCTGTAATTGAGTCTAATTCCCTTCAATTGGTTTTCACTGTGACTGAGCCACAAATTGTCAAATTGTCACCTAATATATCGCCTAATATTATTGAGAATAATGGTGTCAGGAATAGCTCGGATATTGTAGGTGTTTATTATAAGGGTGATTGGCAAACTAAAGAAACAATACTTTATTCAAATCAAGATGGTGATATAGACTTTTTAGAGTTTAATGAGACATTGTCAAATATTCCAAATGGAAGCCATCAAGTAGAGATTACTGCAATTGGCTCTGTAGATCTTATTGTTGCAATGTTTGGGTTTACCTACCATAATAATGCAAACACAACTATAGTCTTTGCCACTAACTCTACTGAGCTAACACCAACCTTGTCACCGTCAACCGATAGAAATGCACCGCTTTTAGAACCGATATATTACTTGCTACCTGTCAGCGTTATAGTGGCTGTAATTATTGTACTGTCAATTTTGCTTTATAGGTGGCATCGAAAAAACCGCTAACTTGAGTAAGTAGAGCCCCATAGCAAACCATAAATTTATTCTATTTTTATACTGCTTATGTGGTAGCCTTGAACAACTTAAGTAGGAATCGTTTGGTCGGTGCGTTCGGAGCTATTGGTATAGGATCGATAGGTTATATGCGATTGTAACATATTTTGTTATTGATTCCAGTAAATATTTACCGTTTGCCTTAATCCTATCTACTATTGGTGTTATTTTTCTAATAACTTCCATAGCAATAAATTCAAAGAAACTGTACCCTGACAAGCAATGACCATAAATGACCTTTTCCCAAACAAGTGTGTTAAAAACAGTTTTGACGAAATTTTAATCAAATTAGTTTTAGCGCGAAAAGATATCTACAAAAAAACAAATGGGTTTTAAGCTGTTTGATTCCAGTAGTAAATTTGACTATATTTTCCAACGACAGGGTATGCCGGGTCATCATAAACTATGTCTATTCTCGAGCCATATTGCGCAAGTTTGCTCTGCAAATGAGTCCAGATTTGCTTTGATGTGCTATTTGCGTTCCATAAGCTCCAAATCGTATCGTTTGGGTTTCGCATGCCCCAACCGTAATCCTTAGGCAAAACCAGAACGGCTTCCGCTTTAATTCCTCCATGAAAAACGCTGCTGTTTTGCACTACTTCATTCCAGAAGCGTTGGAGGGCTTGGAAATGCTGATCTTGCAATGTTCCATACGGACCATCCATGCCATCGGCGTAGTTAAAAACAACCACATACTTAGCACCGCATTCATATGATGTGAGCATTTGCTCATACATCTCATCGCCACTTGTCAAATAAGGTGGCTGGGTGTATTTCCAAGTGATGATTGTTCCCCAACTCTTATTCTGCAAATTCGCTGCTCCTCTCACTAGACCGATTTCTTGGGATACCGTGTTGTTCCAACCTAGTTCAGCAAAAACTGTGTCGTAACCTATTTGGTAATCCCACCAAGGAAGTACATAATCAGAAGTGAAAAGTTTAACGTTGCTTTGATTAGCTATCCAGTCCGTCGTTTCTTGTTGGGTCTTCACATATGATTTAGCTACTGTTGATAAATCATCGATTGTTTGGAATGGCCTTGAATTCCATAGTTGCAAGTATGGTTCAAATTGGGAGATGTTACCTTTATCCTCTACAATTGAATAGGTTAGTGTTGGCCAGGGGATGTGAGTTTGTTGGAGAATAGTTGTTCCATTTTGGTCAACTATGTAATTATTGTTTGTAGGTGGAGAGCTTTCTTGTTTTAGTGTTGTTCCGTTTGGTAGGTAAATTAAGTATTCATTTCGGGCGTTATCATCGGCATAGCTTTTTGATAATGTAACTGTTCCATTTGGATAGTAAGTTGTCATGTTGCTATTTGGCGGGTCATAACAATTTATATCAATTTCACCTGAATAACTAAAATATTTGATATTCCAGCTAGATCCGACAGTCTGGCTAATCTCAATCCCTAATTGGTCTTTGGTTACATTCCCTAAGTTAGGGACATTTTGTAAATCCAAACGGTTTTCTAGTGCTTTTCCGCTTGGTTCATCTCCATAGTAAATTCCTAAGAAGTGGTTACCCCATCGTTCCTTTGCAGTATCAATGAAGGCTATGGTGGTATTCCTAAGCGTTTCGTATGAACCAAAGTATACGATAATGTCTAATCCTGATTTAACTGCGTAGTCACAAGTATTTTCTAGTTCAGTAATATTATACTGTAAAGGACCTGAATCTACAACAAACAAGTTTGTGTAGTCTTTCACTCTATCGATTAAGAGTTTCGCATCGGTGCTATTATCTCCGCCAAAGGTCACGCCAACATAGAATGGCTTGTCGGTGTTACCGTTTGATGAAGCGGTTTTGTTTGATGCGACGAATAGCGCTGAAACTAAAACAACAATGATTAGCATCGTAACTGCAATCAATGTCAATAATTTTTTCAAGACGGGCGCCCACTTCGATATTATTTCTGCTTATGATGTTTTTAATAATCTTGGTTTTAGGCTATATTTGTTTACCATGACTTTGCCTGCTTTATGATTAAATTCTAATCATTGGAATTATGTATTTTCTTCTTTTGCCTATTAAGTCACCTACCCATCCTCCAGTTATCCAGCAAATAACTAGATTTGCAGTCGCAACAAAGTCATCACCCAGATTGCCCGTTGAATTTAGTATTTCCCACCTTAGACCACTATACAGAATTACCAAGGTAAGTATGAACCAGAAAACGAACCCAATACCAAAAGCACCAACAGCAATAAAGAACACTCTGTTGCCCGAAGTAGAGGGTTTAATTCTAATGTAGAAGGCAAATCCAGTAGTTAACAGCAAAATAGTTAGAACCAAAGCTGTCTCCGCTAATGGAATGTTCAAGAAATAACCGTTCAGAACTGTTATGGTTACTGAGGCAATGGTGAAGATAATCCAAGATTTGTAAATTCTTTTATCAGCAACTTGAGGTTGACCGCTTGGAAATTCGGTTAAAACCTTGTAGGCAAGTTGACCCTTCTCACTCAGCAGATACTGGCCTGAGTCATTCTTTTCTATAAGGTCGCCTAAAACTTTCAAATGGTAGTTGAGCGTTCCTGTGCTTACAATGTCTAAGCTTTCCATTAAGTCAGTATAGGTCATACTATCTTTTTCATTTAATTTTAGGATGATTTTTCTTCTGGTTTCATCCTTGAGAATTTTATGCAGTGAATCAATGGTTGAGGACATGGGTGCTATGAGTATGGTGTTTAGGGCATTTTAGGTTTTTTGACGATAAGTCTCGTCAAAGAATAAACGAAGGTATGCTCTAACATCGGTCGTTTGTGCTCGGTTGTTTCTAGCCTTTTCTCCTGAAATATCTTATTAAATAAAATGCCCCTGTGGCAAAGAATAACCATGTAAAAATTAGGTTGTTTACGCTGATAGCATTTAGGAGTACCACAATTATTAGAGATATTAATGAAAGAAGCCATAATATTTTTACCCCAAGAAGCCAATCGGTTTTCTTGGATGACTGATGGGAAGATAGCCTTTGATTCATAACTATGGTTTGTGCTTGGTTAATTTAGGGTTTTTGACTAAAAAAATATAGTCAAGCAAAAAAGAGAAAGAAAAATTGGGAAATTAAGTGTGAGTGTAGTCAACCAAGGTCTTTTCTGTGTAGAGTGTTGATGTGCTGCCGATTCCAGGTGAATTTGTAGTCGTTAGTTGTGTTAGGTCTGCTTTGATTAAGCGGCAGGTACCTTGCTCAATGTATGAGGTGCCGTTTAGCTGCAGAGTCATGCCGTTTGGAATTTTAATGATTGAACTGCCATCTGAATGAAGACTCAGGGTATCGCTTGTTACTTCAATGCGTATGGTTTTATATGTGCCTGCTGGAACCGTTACATCTTGTAATCCTGCAAATGTCAGTGTAACTTCACCCGTTAATCCAAGGCTTGCATTACCCGTGTTAACCGGGATTTTCCAAACATCCCCGACCTTAACTGTTGGCTGGGCTAAATAGGCGGAAATAGTGGGGTTACTGCTTGAATTGTAGAAGATAAGGGGCCCTCCTGGCGCCATGAAATTATCGTAATAGCTTGCTTTGCTAACGTTCAATGTGAGCGGCGGCAAAGGATGGCTAAACAAATCTGGAGAGGTAGCTATCGTCTCGTTTATTGTATAGTTTTCATTGTTAGAGACTATGATATCTATGGTTAATGTTGAATTGTAGCTTTGAGTATTTGTAACTCCTGGTAGGCTAAGGGATGCGTTGACAATTTGATTCGTTACAATATTTGTGGAATCATAGACCATATGTTCTCCTACCTTATAGTTTAGGCTCAAATCCATTGGTGAACCGGAGCTTTGAGGAATAAAAAGAGCTGCGAGAACAATTAAAACCACTGCTAATCCCACGATTGACGCGTACAATTTTCGGTCATGCTTTTTTCCATTAGCTTGTAGTTCGTTTGGTTTAGAGTTGGGTAAACTTGAATTTTCTTGTCTAAACATCAAGGGCGTCTCCAATAGGTTAGTTGAATGTTTGAGGATTTAAGGTCTTTTGACTAAAAAATTAGTCAAAGAATCGACAATACAAAAAGAAGCGGTTAAAAAAACGGAACGATGTCGGCTTCATCTGTTCTCTCTGAGAACATTTGCGTTCTTGGGGGAGAATTATATGCTACTTTGACAGAGTAGGAAGCGGTGAAAAACCAAAATGAAAATCGAAAAAAAACTAATCTTATGCAGCATACTCGCAATAGCAATCGGAATAGCCTCAATCATACCATTAGAATACATGATGACTGGTCAAGCTGGGGCAAACGCCCAAACTATCACGCCCTGGTTCGACTTCTCGGTGCCTTACGTCAACGTCAACCTACACCAAAGCGGAGGCAACAACACAGCAACATGGGATGGCGCTACGATTCAAGGAGTCGCAAACTTCACTTTTACACCTGACGCAATCACTCTCAGAAATGCAGATGCCCAAATCGAATACTACCAACTACGAGTTTACTCTGACCAAGGAGACGTCATCAACTTAACCTACAGCATGGCAATCAGCCGAGAAGACCTAAACGTTACCGGGATTCCGGGCGGCTGCTACACAGCCATCACAGGTTCAGGAAACAATATTTTCAATTTCGCAGACGGAACAACCTTTGACGGCAACACAGTTATCGGAGACAATCAATGCAGCGGCGGCACAGTCCAATTTATCTTACCTGGCCAATTACCCGCAGTCAACTACACAACAACAGTCATTAGCAGCTACATCGCCAACTACAACGGCAACAGTGCAAATGAAGCGTTAGCTGCGTTGAGAAACGCTAATGAACTCTACATCGACATAAGCCGAATCTGCACTGTCGCTTACCACGGCAACGCCACAACCACAACGTCCACCATGGCCACCATGACTGACACACATGTCTTACAGCACATAGAATTAACAAAAACAGACAACGGCTTCGCGTACGGAACATACCAACAAGGAACCGTACCATTCCCAATGCAAACTCCATAGGTGCAGCAACTTGGCTAACGAAGAACTCGAGGGCAACACATTAAACGTCTACGCCTATATCGTCCACGCAGACAAACCTGTAGGAACACGAGACGTAACCAGAGGCGCAGACCTAAGCAGCACCAGCGTTGCACACAGGCAACTACAGAAACTCGAGGACTTAGGGTTAATCGAAAAAAACAACTATGGCGACTATATCCTAAAGGAAAAAGCAAGCATCAACGGGCACGTGTGGGTCGGCAAAAACCTCGTGCCGCGGTTGATGTTCTACTCCTTCTTTTTTATGGGCGCATTCGCCGCAGAAGTAAGTATCATATTGCTTAGTTTGCTAATTAAAGATTTAGTGATTCAGATGAGCTTTTTTTTCTTAACAGGGATGACTGGGGTAGCAATGATTCTCTTCTTAATTGAAGGAGTAATACTCTACAAAAAAATTAGCCCAAAGCATACCGAATTGAGGTGACATAGTTGGGCAATAAAGAAATTCTTGCAGCTGTAGAATTGGTCTTGAGCACAAAAACAGATTACGGTTTTTCCGTTGAATACGACGTTGAAGCCAACCCAATCATCAAGATTGCGCCAAAAACGAAAGCGGCCAGTCAACGGAAAATCAAACTTAAGTAAATTCTTTATTAAATTGTTCTCAACGTGGTTGCTCTTCAATTTGTTATTGCATTTGACTTATTCTATCTAAGTAGCGGTCTGTAATTTTTGAGGTCAGGGTAACAGGTAATGAGTAATGACCTTTTCCCAAACAAGTGTACCCACCTTTCTTTTTTTGTCAAGAAATGTTGACGTGGATTAGTCCAGATTTCTTTACGAATAGGCTTTTATCGCATATATTTCTTTAGTGTAATTATGCGTAGTTTAGGTAAGAGTTTCGATTCATTTCTTGTCGCTGTTTTCATAATGTCCTTAATAATTCTCCAATTTACTTTAGTTTCAGCCCAAACCTCAAGCAGCACATCACCTCCTGCCACTCAATGGCAAAAATTATACGGGTCAGGAAGTTCTGAATCAGTTTCTAACTTGCTTCAAACAAGTGATGGCGGATACGCATTTCTAGATTGCGGCAAATCCTACCAACAACACGATTTTATTCCTTCAACTCTCTTCAAGCTTGATTTTTCAGGTAACATGCAATGGAATAAAACTATCAAACTATTTACAGCGTCAAACCTCATTCAAACCAGCGATGGAGGATATGAAATAGCAGGAGAATGGAACACATACGGCATAATTTATCAGACTACTTCACCACTAAATCAGACTACTCCGACACTCATAAAATTGAATTCAAAAGGAGATATGCAGTGGTATGAAAATACAAGTACGGTTTTAAACTTAGCCATTGGCTCATCAAATATTCAAACCAGCGATGGCGGGTTCGTTTACTTTGAAGCGGGAAATGGTGTTTTGAATCCTCCCACTGCCAATGTGTCACCTACCCTTGTGAAAACCGATTCAAATAACAATACACAATGGATTGAGAATCTTCCATATTCAGGTCCTGCCAATTATCTTAATGGCACCATATGGTTTCCTTTTCAAATATTTTCCATCATCGAAACAACTGATGGAGGACTTGCATGTCTGGGTATTGCAGACCCTTATTTGCAACCTCAAGGCTTATGGGGTCCTATTTACTTAATGAAAACTGCACCGTTTTTGCCTTTGCCGTCACAAAGTCCGTTACCGACACCTTTACCAAGTCCCACACCAACTCCGACCATGATAACCGTTAACGAACAAATTCTAATAATTGCACTTTTAACGGTAGTTGTTGCCTTAAGTATTGTTCTGTTAATTTACATAAGGCATCGAAAAACCACTAAGCCAAGTTAATGACCTTTTCCCACGGCAAGTGTATTCCCCTGCCCTTATCCTCTTTACTTTTAAAGCCTTTTAAGTGAGGTCAGGTGATGAAGACCCATGACTAATCCTGAGTTCTTACGAAGGCTTTTCAATATCGTGCCTTATGTTATTTCAACCACTACAGCCTTCCAATTGGTTTATTGATTGACACAACTATTAAATCGGCAATTGAGACAGATAAGCGGATGAGAACTAAGGGGATAAAAAGTATGGTTATAAAATGTCCATCTTGTGGCTGGCTGTTCCAAGCGAAAGAAGTCAAAAGAGAGCTACTTGGGGCTGACACTCTTGTGCAAAAAGACCCTCTTGCACCAGCACCTATGGAGTGGGAGTACCAGCATAGTTTTGATAAGAAAACGCATGCTCACACATTCAGAGTTTATTACAAGTGCAAGCATTGCGGCAACCAATGGACTGATTTAATCCAAAAAAAATAAAGATTGAAAAAAGGCTTAGCGTTTTTAAAGCTAATTTTGCTTCTACTCTTAAGGATGCACAGGTTCGAATTAATCACGGCGAAAAAGTTGAAGCCATCAAGGGCTTAGTCATTGGAATGGGCATTAATTAAAATGGTCAAATTCAGGTAACGGAGTAGCCGTTCATTGTTCAACTTGATATTTTTGAATTCTTATGAGGATATAAGCAGACTGTCTTCACTAAGACATCTCTCAGGAATGTCGAACTATTTCGTGGAATTATGTTGAGAAAACAACATCCAGTGATTTGATCCTGAAGGAATTCCTTTCTTAATCAGTTCCCTTCGTATCATTGGCTTGCAGTCACGATGCAATTATCTTTATTTTTTAACATTCGTTTTTGTTCGTTTAATGAATATGTACGCTATTACAACTGCAATGAGAGCGACTATAACTGCTGTTAATCCAATGTATTCGATTAGGTGAGTTTGGTTTGATGGTTGACTTGTCGGTTGGGCAGATGGGGAAGAAGAACTGATTGTTTGGTTATATCCGATGGGAGTGAACTGTTCGTTTGTTGCAAGAACATTACCATTTTCGCCACCACCGATAATATATAAAACGTCGTTTACGACAGCAACCGCTGGATTATAGCAGGCGGTTGGTATAGGAGTTGCATTAGTCCAAGTGTTTGCGCTTGGGTCATAAACGTAGTTCTGATTTGAGCCCTCTCCAAAGCCTGTCATTCCACCTATTACGTAAATTCGTTTTGAAGCCAATGTACCCGTTGTAGCGCCTGCGCCTGCTTGCTGGGCAGATGTAGGGATGGAAGACCCTAATGTCCAAGCGTTAGTCGCAGTATCGTAGATTTGAGTAAAATTCACTGCTAAATTATCTGATCCCGATAACAAATACTCATCCTGGCCTCCAATAACGTAAACTTTGTTATCAACAACTGCTGAGGCATAGCTAACTACAGGATACAGCATTGACGCACCTGTAGTCCACTTGTTGTCGTTGGGGTCATAGATTTCAGTTATATTCACTGTTGAGTACGCTGCTGAAGTTCTGCCGCCCATTACATAGATTTTACCATTAACTGTGTTCGCTTGCATCTGGCTTCTGGCTGTAAGCATTGAAGCTGCAGTGCTCCACGTATCTGTTGAAGGGTCATAGACTTCGTTCGCTGAGGAGCTTGATCCCGTGTTGTCTTCGGTTCCCCCTATGACGTATATCTTGTTATTGCAAGCAGCTATTGCAAAGTAAGACCTGGGAGTTGGCATAGGTGCTTTTGTAGTCCAAGTATCCGTGTTTGGATTGTATGCGTAAGTTTTAGAGTTTCCACTATTTGGGCTTCCGATAACATATATAGTGCCATTCACAACTGCGGCTCCATAACTTCCGCCTGATGTTGGCAAAGGCGCTTTCGATGCCCAAGAATCTGGAGACGCTGCAGTTTGGGCAGTGGCTAATGAGATTACTTGTGGGATTAGTAGGAGAGTTATCAAGAAAAAAATTGATGGAATAGCTTTTTTATAGTTTTTAATCATGAAAATCATCTTCTTCCGATTGGTTCATTTTTGTTTCTGTTCATGAAAAGATATAGGCCTACCACGCTGCTTACAGCTGCAGCAATAACCGGCAAAAGAATCAGTATCGGCATTTGATCGGTTTTCGCTTGTGTTGCAGCATTACTTAAAGCGGAAGTAGTTGGCGGTGGTGCGTCGAATACCATCGGTGCCTCATAACTTATGTTTCCAGTGTCCGCCCAAACATTCACAATAAGTCCAGTAACATCGCCAGGATAAACCTTATCGAAACCTACTGCAACATACCAGCAGGGATATAGAATCAAAGGATTGCCACCACGAATCGATTGCTGTGGAGTCTGTTCATAGTAGTTGAGGTAGCTCAGTGATACTTCGCTATTTGATGCTACTTTGAAGCTTGACACAGTCTCATTGGTACCTGTAACATTGAATGTGTACGAGTAGCTTTGGACCGCTTGCAATGCCATATTTATGGCGTCTTGGCTGGATAATTTGGGCATACCGCCTATTTGATAGAGTTGCCAGTTGTCCACGAAACTCTCCAGTTGTCCATTATAGAAGCTTAAGACCACATTCTTCATGTTGGCTGGTACACCGTTGTCGTCTACGTATGTCCACATTAAGTCTTGCTCGTTGCCAATGGCAGTTATCTGCAGCTTTGCATTTCCAGCTGTCTTCGTTAAGTTTGTGCTAAGTGTAACACCGTTTAGCATTGAACTTAAGGTTCCGCAGAACTGATTGCCAGTGTAGTTCTCATATCTTTGCATGAATCCCTGAGCCATGTCCGGAGTGTTTGTTACTGGCGAGTTAAGAGAAAGAATACCTACGTAATCGCTCAGATAAATCTGGGTGAGACTACCGTTCATGAACGAAACGCTGGCTCTTAGGCTTCCTTGAGCACCTGTCAAGTTATACATTAAGATTTCTTTGGGAAGGTTTACATTGTTTTCAGGCATGGGCAGACCTGAATTTGTCGCTGCGTTACTGTCCTGCGTCAGATCTGTTTTGTAAACAGTCATGTTAAGTCCAACAACATCGCCCAAAAACTCTTCTGCTCTTTGATTGTTAGTTAATCCTGATGTTTGAGCAAGCGGTGCAAAAACTGATACTGGCTTCACCGCGGAAGCCCCAAAAAGGTAATTTGAGGAAATCGCAAGAAATGAAACTGAAAAAAGCGTGGCGGCGAGCACAATTGCGATTGGAGTCGAATAATGTTTGAGTTTGCTTGGAAAACGATTTGGGGGTTGAGGACAAAATTGTCTGATTTTATTAAGAAGCTTCATTTTTTTCTCCGTCTCCTGTAATTTTTGCGATTAATGCTTCTGATAGTTTATACATTAGACTTGATGAAAACACGAAAAATGACACAGACAAAATAAGGGTCACCGTAGCTATAGCGACTATGGGCATAGAATAGCGTTTCAGTTTTGTAGGTAGACGGTCTGGTGGTTGGGGGCACCAATCTCTAAATCGCTTACGCAACTTCATTCCGACCACCTAACGCATTCTCTTTCTGAGTATTACAAGGGTAATTAAGGCGACAATTACAACTACAACCACGACTGGAATTATAAGGAGTTGGATGTTGGAGGATGCCGGTGCAGAACCGCCTAAAGCGTAAGTGGTGTTTCCGCCAGCAATGTATAGTACACCGTTTACAATTGCAGGAGATGCCCCAACGTAATTACCAGTTGTGTAGCTCCAGAGTTTTGTGCCATTAGTAGCGCTTAATGCATAAACAGCATTTTCGCCGCCTATGTAAACAGTGCCGTCGTTAACTGCAGGCGATGACGTAATAGAGTCGCCTATGGTATAATTCCATAGCTTATCGCCACTTGCAGAGTCCAAAGCGTAAACGTTGCCATCATGAGAACTTATGTACACTATGCCTTTGCTAACTGCGGGAGATGACTCAACATAGCCACCTGTGCTGTAATTCCAGAGTTGAGCTCCGTTATCAGCGTTCAAAGCAAAAATTGTGTTACCGCCGCCTCCAATGTATACCACGCCATCGACAACGGCTGGAGAAGAGACAAGTTCCTTGCCTGAATCGCCAGTGGTATAATTCCAAAGCTTGGCACCATTAGCGGCATTCAATGCGTAAACGTCGCCAAACCATGAACCTACATAGACTATGTTATCAACAACAGCAGGTGATGATCCGACATAGAAAGGCGTTGTGTAGTTCCAAAGTTTATCGCCGTTTGTGGCGTTTAAGGCATACACGTTGGAGTCTTGGGAGCCTACGTAGACGATCCCGTTTACAACAGTGGGAGAGGAAATAACTAAGTCTCCAGTTGTGTAGTTCCAGAGCTTACTGCCATCGGTGGCGTTCACCGCGTAAACGTTGTAATCAAGTGAGCCTATATAGACCACGCCGTTGGTAACAGTAGGGGAGGAAGCAACTGTTGGCGGGATACTGCCACCTGGAAAGATACCCCCAATGTTGCAGTTCCAGAGTTTATTTCCGTTAGTGGCGTTGAAGGCATAGAGGTTTTTGTCATCTGAGCCTATGTACAACACGCCATTGCTTAATGCAGGTGATGAGACAATAGAGTTGCCAGCGGTGTATTTCCAGATTAGCGTCGGAGTAAGCACTGGATTGCTAGTTGCAACACCACTATGAGACGGGTCTGCATGGAACATTGGCCAGTCATTGCTCGCAGAAGCGTTGTTGCCAGAATTGACTAAGGGCACAATTGGGGCGGACAGATGAGACATTAGACTTGAAGAAAACACCGAAAATGAAACTGAGAAAATAAGAGTGGCTGTAATTACAGCGGCTATAGGCATTGAATATCGTTTTAGTTTTGAAGTTAGCGGGGTTGAGGGTTCTGGACACCAATTTCTGAGATTTTTAATTAACTTTCGTATACTCATATTTCTTCACCTGTTATCTTAGCGAATAATGCTTCCGCTAATTTAGATGGCAAAATCTTGCTTGTATCATCCAAAATTAAGAAGTTACGTTCTTTTGCCTCGGAGAGCAAGGTTTCTCTGCATGTTTTGAGTTTTTGGCATTTTTCGCAATCGCCTTCATGTTTGTACCAGAGTTGGACGCCGTTTTTGGCTGAGAAAGTGACAAACGCTTGGGTTTTGAAGTGGTTGCTGTATCCTTTGAGGAATCCTCTGTTTGCATCGAGGGTTTCAACTTCGATTTTGTTGATTTCCGCCACTTCTTGTAGGGCTTCGCCAATTTTGATGTTCGCGGTATCAAGGACGCTGTGAATTGTTTGTCGGGTAACGTTGAGTTTTCTTGCGATATTTGCTTCTTGTTGTCCTCTGCTTTTTAGGTCCCAGATCGTTTTTTGTTTAACAGTTAAATACCCCAAGCGCAAAGTCATGTTTGTTCCATCCAGTAAGACCTCAATGTCTTACAGTGTAAGACCTACACTCCACAGATTTAAAACTTTCCCAAAACACAACTCTGACTCAAATTATTTTTCTTAGCTACCAAATTGCAATATTTTTACAAATAAGTTGAACCAACATTAGAAGCCATTTCATCTTTTGTTTTGCTCCAAGCTTCAACTGCAAAAGTGGTAAGTGCCCAGTGCCAGCCTCTCTTCTCCGCAATGCACACGCCGAATTCTTTTTCCAAACGCTTGTTCATCCTCAGAATTCTTCTACTAATCTGGTGACGTGTAACTTTGAACTGTTCAAGCTGTGCTCGCAAATCTTTAGGTAACAAGCTAGGACTACCGGCTTCAAAAAGCAAGTGCACTTTTTTCCTTGCTCGCAATTTTTTTGCGAGACTACAAATTAGTGTTCTCTTAAAGGAACAGGCTGTTCTTTGGGGAGAGCTATAAGTATGTTCGCAGAATGCTTTGAAGGCGATGGGTTGAGATGAAACATAAGTATTTAGCTATCTTAGCGGTTGTTCTTGTTTCCCTCATTGCAGGTTCTCTTTTCGTATTCCACAATGTTTTTTCAAACGAAGCGTCTTCTACTCCAAAAAGTTACGTAGGCGTTGAGGTTGGAGCCTCAAACGTTACCGCAGTTGAGAACGAAATTAATCAAGTAAGCGGGTACACGAATCTGATAGTGATAGGAGGCACGGAAATAACTGGAAACTTGAACTCTCTTCAACAGGTTTGCCAGTATGCTTATGATAGAAACATGTACTTCATAATATACGTAACCAGCAGTTATGCTACTGAGTTAGTGATTTAGAAATTGCGTATAATGCCAAAGCAGCTTTTGGGGATCATTTTCTTGGATTATATGCTGGAGACGAAGCTGGCGGTAAACAACTAGATACAGTTAAAACTTATGGTAACTCAAATCCTTTATTTGCTCCGCGGCCAAACAATTACTCTGAAGCAGAAAACCAATTTATAAGCTTAACGAATACAACTTTGAGGACTGTTAGCCAAGGCGCAAATCTACCCCTGTTTACTTCAGATTATGCCCTTTACTGGTTTGATTACAAGGCTGAATACGATACCGTGTTTACAGAGTTTGGTTGGAATAACAGTAGACAAATGGACATCGCACTTTGTAGGGGTGCAGCCTCGGTTCAAGGAAAAGATTGGGGTGTCATGATAACATGGACGTATGAGCAGCCGCCGTACCTGGAATCAGGCACGCAACTGCTCAGCGACATGAAATTAGCTTATGATAACGGGGCAAAATACATTATCGTTTTTGATGACGATGGCAAAGGGGGCGGAATTTTAGGCGCTGACCAACTCAATGCGATGCAGCAGTTCGGGCAATACGCAAAAGCCAACCCCCGTGTAGCTAACGTGCCAAGCGACAGAGTAGCGTACGTTCTTCCTGATGCTTACGGCTACGGCTTTCGAGGACCCAACGACAACATCTGGGGAGTTTGGCAAGCAGACAACTTCACAGCCCAACTGTGGACAAACCTAAACAGCGTCATGCAACAATACGGCAATAAACTAGACATAATTTACGACGACCCATCATTCCCAAACTATATGAGCATGTACACAAAGCTAATTTTCTGGAATGGAACGATAGTATAGATTATGTTGTGAGGCTGGCTTTGATCAGTTATCTTATTTAACCAAAAAGCAACCGCCGTCTTAGTCAATGGGCAAAGTTTCTATCTTTATAACGACTCTTTTCCTTTTAATCTTGTTTATCCAACAGGTATCTTTTTCGTCGGCGAATCGAACCTGCAACTTTTTATCTCATCTTTACCGCAAGGGAACAGTTATGTAGGCTGTTACGTGGACGACAATGGAGTAACGCACCTTATACTATCTACATCGAATATCATTACAGTCAACGGGCAAAATATCACAGTCAATGTGCAAAGTCTTTATCTCGGCTTGGAGATTTCTTTAACTTAAACAATTCTGCTTATTCAGAGATGCTTGTATGAAAAGGGATTCGGAAAGATT
Organism: Candidatus Bathyarchaeota archaeon; assembly: GCA_963809455.1. Lineage (GTDB taxonomy): Archaea > Thermoproteota > Bathyarchaeia > Bathyarchaeales > Bathycorpusculaceae > Bathycorpusculum. The sequence goes on from CAWEJP010000008.1 coordinate 53,973, forward strand.
AACGAAAACAGGCGGCATGCCACCATCCGGCGGCGGAATGATCATCCCGATCGCCAAGACCATCAAGCCGACCAATAACAACACAAGCATAGTGATCGACCCGACAGGGCCTCAGATCCAATGCGGTCGAACCCAACTCTTGACCTACAACAGCATAGTGTACTCGACACAGACGACCAACGGCAAAGCCACCCGACTGACGATGAACATCCAAATGCCCAAGAAATAGACAATTCGGGAGTGTACATTACTCCTTATGTGATAGACGGAAACATAACTGATAACTATCCATTAACAGCCCAATACACTCTTGGAAACACGGGAGCACAAATATCCACGCAAAGTTCCCCCAATCCAACCTCAATACCGATCGTTCCAGCGTTTTCGTTGTTGACAATTTTGCCCTTGCTTATCTCTGTACTATTTATTGCAATAATCTTCAGGCATCGAAAAACCGCTAATCAAAGCAAATGACCTTTTCCCAAGCAACTGTATATCCACCCACTGTATAGCAAAACTATTAAAGAATACAAAATCTATTTAAAATGAGGAAATTTCATGTCTACTTATGTTGAAATTTCGGACTTATCACTAAATATTGCTTTTCGCTCTATAAGTAGACGTTGGGGTGCCATTAGCACAGGATTAAATTTCGCCTTTGATTTCTATTTGGAAGGCAAGTCTTCAACTTCTAATATCTCTATCACATCACAAAGAGTTCTGGAATTGAGTAACTTTGACGTTAAAATAAATTACACAGGAAATGACAACCAAGAATTATATCTTGGCAAACTAATTGCTAAAAAACCAATCATTAGCTTAAAAAGTAATATCAAAACCAAAATTGTTTTCAAACTTGACCTAACGTTTGCAGAGCTAAAACAATTAGAGGTACTAAAGGAATCTACGAACATACGTTTTTTAACAGATTTCTCTTTCTCATCGGAAACAGAAATGAATAGTAAAAGCAAAACAATACCAAAAGCCCGACTAGTATTTAACGTAAGTAAGAGTAATTGGGTAGATGCATTGCATTCAAGGTTACGCTATGTTAACCGTCCAGTTTTCACTTCAACATGATATCGGCAGCAACAAAATGAAGAAATTAAGTAACTCCGAGACTAACCTTTTCCCGCGGTTGAGTGTATACACTATCCAACAAAAGATAGTTCTAAATCTTTTAAGCAAGGTCCAACTGAGAGTTATTTAGACGGTAATAATGACTAAACTTAGCCCAAGAATTGACCGATTAGGCTGGATTCTATTAACTCTTGCAGTAATCTTCTATTTCATAATTCCCTTGCCATATTATGTCTACATTTTTAACAATGGCGATTCTGTTCATGAATGGGGATTTATAGTGTGGGTTTTCGAAGGTCTGGGAATTCTAATGACGTTTGCGTTTTTTGTCCATCAGTCAAGTAGAAAAAGGAATATAGAAACAAAACAGAACCCTTCTTAGAATCCTATCAATGACCTTTTCCCACGGCTGAGTGTACCCACTCTCTGCTTATTTTCTAGTATTCAAGAAACTTTGACTACCTCAATCAAGAGACCTTTACGAGAAGCCTTTTATCGCAACATCGTCTGATGTAATCATGAGAAGCATGAGTAAGAGTTCTGCATTAATTCTGAGTCTGCTACTAGCTATCTCAAGCCTGAGTCTAATAATGGCTGAACAGGTTAATGAAACTCCTCCAGCCATACAATGGGTTCAGCAATACACTGCAAATTATCCTGGAGATTATGCGAATCGAGTTATTCAAACAACGGATGGCGGATATGCCATTGCTGGAATTATCGGTGCTCTCAAGTATTCAATTCCAGCGGGATGGCTTGTGAAAACAGACTCGCTGGGTAATATTGAATGGAATCAAACGTTCTCAGTAACCAGTAGCAATCTAACTTACAACCTTGGAAGCATTGCAGGCTTAGTTCAGACTAAAGATGGCGGATATGTAATTGCAGGCACAGAAGCCTCTTTTCCAAGCGATGATATGTCAATCGCCCCTAGCACCTTTGCTATTTTGTTCAAAACTGATGTCTTGGGAAACATCCTATGGAATCGAACCTACTCAGAGCTCAATGGAGTATCTTTTATGGTAAAGACGAGTGATGATGGATTCGCCTTAGCTGGCGATTATTCTCTTGTTAAAACTGACTCTAAAGGAATGGAACAGTGGCAAAAATCCTATCAGGATAATGTGTTTAAACCAAATGATGAAAACCAGAATTTGATAGCCATAACCCAAACTACTGATAGCGGATACGCCCTTCTAACTAGCGACAATATACTGTTCAAGGTTAATCCAATCTGGGGGCTTACAGTGGAAACAAACCTATCAAGTGGGCGCATCAAATTATGGAGCTCCTGGATACATTAATTCTTTCATCCAAACTACCGATGAAGGGTATACTTTAGGCGGCAGAACTTATACTTCGAATGCAACTGATGGTATTGTTACACTAATTAAAACTGATTCCAAAGGAATCGTACAATGGAACAGTACTTACGGTCCAGATGGATCAAGTATAGCTGCTTTGATTCAGGCCAGTGATGGTGGTTTCGCTTTTGCTGGAACGCTGCCTGGTCAAAGTAATTATCCATCAAATCTTGTTTGGCTTGCCAAAACGGATCCAGCAGGAAACCTGCAATGGACTCAAACCAACAATAACACTGCAATAGGCTTTTCTATTTACAGTTTAGGGGGAAGTTTCTCAGTCAATTGGCTTATTGAAAACAATGATGGAGGCTTTATGATAGCTGGCTCATGGAACCCAGGTAATACTTTCTTAGATAATGTTTATTACTTGGCTAAAACCACGCCTTCATTACCTCCTCCATCTCCTACTCCTACCGTTCCAGAATTTTCATTATTGGCAACAACACTGTTTCTGTTTATCATTATGGTAGCAGCTGTTGGGTTGTTGATCTATCACAGAAGCAAAACGGACAAACACTAAACCTTAATTTTAACTCCTACCTGGAGTGCAAAGTCCAAATCGACTTGGGCTCGCTCGATCTTGCGTAGGGCAGTTTTCCTTGAGCGGGTAACGTTTGCTGCATCAATTCTGAGCTTTCGGGCTATCTCGTAATCCGATAGTTTACTTTTTTTTAAGCGCAAAATTTGCTTCTCACGCTCAGTTAAAGCCAACCTAAATCGTCTTTTCCCGCTCAGTCAAACCAACAGCATAACGAACCAATCAGACGCGGTCCTCCTAAGACATAGCTAAACCGTAAAAACAATCGTGAATCAAAGATTAATGGCTTGAGAGCCTAAGAAAGATAATATCAAAAATATGATATACATTGAAGCTTTTCACAATTCTAAGATTTATCACATTCGGTTTATCTAAGAACTAATTTCCCGGGACAGCATTTGTTTAAGTCCAGAAAACTGGACTAAATTCAGTCCTCTCAAATTTCTTGTCTACAAACGAGGGATTAAATAGCAAAGTAGATATGAACTGCTTGAGGTCAAGAAAAATGGAAGAGGGAAAAGAAATGGATAAAGACCGAGAACGAGCTGAGGTCTTTGATTCTCTCGGGCATCCTACGCGCATAGCTATTTTGAAGGCTCTAAATGACGGTGCTGTCGGATTTGCAGAATTAAAAAAGAAGGTAGCCATTGAAAGCAGTGGACACCTTCAACATCACCTCAACAAGCTTGATGGCCTAATAAGAACGGATGAGTATGGCAAGTATTGTCTTTCTGATCAAGGCAAAGATGCGTTACTAACGGTTCAAACCGTGGAGAGTGCATCATCAAATAGAGAAATGCCTCAAAGAGACCGCCGTCACAAACTTTTTAGCGGCAAAACAGGTTTAAAATTGGCTGCTATCTTGCTCACGGCTTTTCTTATTGCAAGTTCAGCTCTTGCCTTAGTTGAGTACAATCAAACAACCGTACTTCAGAAACAAGTAGAACGAATAAGTGGAGTTAATTTTGATGCTATGGCGTACTATAACGAGTTTGGAATAATCCCTGCCACAAACGTTAACTCCTCATTTGAACCACCTGTCTCAATGTATCGCGCCCTGCAAATAGCCCTAGAAGCTGATGGCTGGAATAAAACGTCGCTTAATGGCTTGATGGTAGGTGCCTATCTTCAAAGTTGGCAAACAAATGCTGACTCAGGATATTTTAACGGCACAAATATCAATTCGGGAAACACTCCGCTAACTACCCCTCCTTCAGACTACTCGGATGTATACAGCAATGGTATCATTTACAGATTTGTTTGGCAAGTAATAGTTGCAAACTCAACCCATTTTACTACTCCACCCATTGGATTCAGTTTAGTTGATGCTTCATCAGGACAGATACTACCAAATCCTCCATTGTATTGAATTAGCTAAAATCTCCCATCTTATTTCAGAAACATCATTAACGTAATGATTAATATTGGGATTTGAGTTTGTTCGCAAAATCTAAATCAGCTCTAGTATTCTCAAGTTTTTTTAGTGCGTTCTTTCTTGAGCGAGTAACGTTGGGCGTTTTCTTCTTGAGCTCGAGCAATCTGATAATCTGAATGATTGCCATCTTTCTTCAAACGCAGAATTTGCTTCTCTCGTTCAGTTAAAGCCAATCACTCCTCCTCTTCGCATTCTAAACTCGCATTCGGAACTGTAGTCACTTCTTCGGCATCGACGACGCCATAAGAATCTAAAGCAAAACTCGTCATAGCCCAATGCCAACCGCTCTGTTCAGCCACGCACTCGCCAAGCTTCTGCAAAAACCGTTTATTCATGCGGACCAGTCGGCGGCTGATTTGGTGACGTGTAACTTTGAAGCGTTCCAGTTTCACCGCTAAATCTTTTGGTAATAGGCCAGAGGATCCTGATTCAAAGAGGACCTGCAAGATTTCCCGGTCTACCTCGTCTTTACAAGCGATCTTTTCAATGAGTGGTCTCTTAAAATTAAAGGAAGGTTTCAAGCCCTCAAAGATGGTTCGCAGCATCAGCTTAATCTCACAAAGTTCCTGGGCGAGTTCTTTATCCTTTTGGAGCAAGTGTTTCAATTTTCCAACCTTGTCAGCCTGGCTACGCTTCTCTTTAGCTGGCTTTTTTGCATTTTCACTCAAGTTTTGAGCAGTGTTTTCTTTAGCTTCCATGACAAAATGCACACTCCAATTTTTCCGCTCCATCAACATATGGCAAAATTAGCAATGGGTAATCAGGACCAACCAACTTTAGAAAAGTGACTTTTAAAAAGCATGGACTTTTTCCATGCCTAATCGAGTACTCCAAAAGTGCCTTTGAACACTTTTTAACTTCCAAAAACATGATCAAAAATAGACCACCTCAGTTATGCCTGCTTTAATCATGTAATCCAGAAGTCGCTCAAACTTAATTTCAGAAATAGGTATTCGCTTTTTTATCAAAACAAAATCATTAAATTCTGCAGCCGTAAGTCGCTCCTTATACTGTTCATTATCCGTTCCTTTTGATGATCTGCCATGTGACGTCAGCTGGTAGTGTTTTTTAAGAGACATACTCTTTACCTCCCAAACCTGCCTTCGCCTGACCCCGATCGAGCTCACCTTCAAAATTGAATACCTGGATTAATGCTGCAGTTAATTTGCCAATGTCGTTTCTTAGGGCTGCGACCTCTCCTTCGAGGTTCTTGACTTTCTCAACGTCAGCAACTTTGTTCTTGTAAATAGCTTCGAGCAAACGCTCAATCGAGACCGATCTGGAATTGCTAAACTTCAAAGCTTCACTAACTCGCTTAACCTCTTCCTTTAGCTCAAAGTGTTCTTGGGCTTTATCGGCGCCAGCGAATCCCATGGCGATGGCCTCCTCAAACTTATTCACACTCACAGGAAGAACAGTTTTGCGTTCTTTGCGCACCAGGTTCTCTTCTTTCTGGTATACTCGTTCAACCATTCCAAAGAGATCCGTTTTGGTTACACATTGAACGCCATCGATTCGCACGCCATGGTAATCTTTGTTGCATTCAAAAGTTAAGATCTGCAGGTCATTGGGTTGCCAACCCAAATGGTCCTGGACGATGTCAAACCAACGGTTAAGCGCCAATAGACAGGCATCGTGACTCATACCGCCAATGTCGCAGGCGATGTACCCTGAAATCTTGCGTCTCTCTGCTCCGAAGCAAATATGAATCTTTACACCTCCTACGTACTCGTCTTTTTCCCAAGACTTCACATCTTGGCAAACAAAGCTGCGTAGGCTTATGTTGTGTACGCATAGTGGTACGAACCGCAACCCGTAGGTGATTTTGTTGCAGTAACTTCCAACATAAGGCTGCAGGATAAGCCCTTTCGATAGGAGTTTTCTTAGAACCACTCTTACCGTTGTGCATTGGGCACTTGTGGGTTTGCGAGGCGCATGGATTTTGCGTGCAATTTCTATGGGTCTTAGTTCCATTTCTGACTCATCAATCACATGAAAAACCCTTGCCTCTACGCCCCAGTGCTTATCCGCTAAACTGTTTAAACTGGTGTTGCTAGAGGTGTTTGCGGAGTTATCAGATGAGACGACCAAAAAAGTTTAGCTCCTTTTTGCATCGGATAACTTGTCACAAGCTTCAGAGGAAGCAAGAAAGTTCAAAGATGTCTTTCTCTGAGTTGTAGGCTCTGAGCAGCGGCCACACCAAAAGGCGCAACCAGAACAATGCAATGTTTGTGTGAGCATGGGTGCAATAGCAATCTGCCCCATCTATGGTCCCTCGGACTCGATTTGAAGTAAAGCTCTTTTTGTGATCTCTTCGAGCTCGTGATAATCTGCATCAAAATTAACTGACAAACCACCAAGGAAGATTCTGACCATTATGGAGGCTGCTTCAATTTCCTTTTGATTCAATAAAAAACCTCCTGCCCGTTAAAAAAAAGAAAAAAAGAAAAAGAGAGGATAGTGCAGAAAAGTGAGTGTGGAGATATCGCCAGCCGAGTTGTCTTCCATGCTAGACGACGGCCCCACAGGATGAATGCCTAAAGGAAACGAAACCAATTAAAAAACCTATTTCCCCCGAAATCTTACACGCAATAAACAAAGCGGTAATCCAGTAAAGAACAATCGCGAGCTAAGAAATAGAGCAGCTTTCTTGGATTTCGAGAGTAAGATTTGGAGGCTAAATTAAAGAAAATGGAAATAAAGAGAAGATACTAAATGGCTTTAGCCTTTTAATGTTGCAACAAATCCCTTGACAACGTCCCTGATAGATTGCGCTAGAGGATGTCGAACTGTTTCAGAGGAAAGATTCTCCAGTCGTTCCACCCTAAAGTAAATGGGTGGATGAGAATCTAAGCCAACCCATTCTTGCAAGCGAAAACTAGGCGTTCGCTCGAACAGGAGTCTGTGGAACCCGATTTTCTCCAGTGACCTCGCCATGACTTTAGGTTGCCCCATCATTATGGCGGACGTTAGGTCTGCACGGGCTTCAAAGAATTTGGCTATGAAGAATATTAGTGTCATGACTGCGAAAAAGTAGACGAAGAACAGCAAAGATGTGAATATGAAGGGGAACAATGCGAGTAGCACGTAGAATCTGAAGAGGAACTCTGCGCTTAAGAGTCCGAACAGGATTAAGGGGTCTCTGCCTTTCAGATGCCCAAATTCGTGTCCCAAAACACTTACAACTTCAGGCTCTTCTAATTGAACAAGCAGATCCTGTTGTTATCAGAACGATGCCTCTGCTGGGGCTGGGACCAGAAGCGGCGGCGTTTGGAACCATCGTGTTAGAAACCACAATTTTTGGAACTTTGTACCCGAAGCGGTCGGCAACTTTCTTCACGAGTGCGTAGACATCGATTTTCTTGGTGGTTAAGCTGCCAAGTCTGCAAGACACGTTATATTTGGTGAAAATTTTTTCTGCCTCTTGACAGTCGATTGCTCCGTGTTTAGCGATTATTTCTTCGTAAACTTCTTTCTTTAAAGCCATCAGTTGTTCAGGCGGAATTTGTTTGTAGTCATCAAGTGTACCTAATGAACCAATTGGCGGCTGGTACTCTAGAAATTGTATGTAAGGGTTTTCTTCGGTAATTGTCCATTCGCCTGACCTAGAGATTATCTTGTTTGAGTAGAAAACGAATACAAATTGAGAGGCAATCAAAATTATTGGAACAAGCCAGAAGTAACTTGGATAAAAAGTTAAGATAACGACAAAAAGACCTAGTCCAAGCCCTATAAAAACGAAGGTTAACAGAACTTGGGTTTCTAAGAAAAGTCGAGTTAAAGCTTTTTTCGTGAAGCGTTACTTTTTCAGGCACGATTTTTTCGCCTTCTCGCCAAGCAAAGTACCATGTTAGTTTGCGGGCTTTTTCCTCAAACAATTCGGTGGCGATTAGGACGTCTTGTCTTGCTTCCGTGAGAACTGCATCTGTAACATCTGATTCTAAGGGTATTATGGTTGCATTTATGGTGTCTTTGCCAGTTACTTCAACTTTGATGATTTGCCTTCCCTGCGTGTCGAGAATCGAGTATGAGATTCTGTTGCTTGATGGCGAGGTTTCTCGGGATAAGTTTGTGAATCGTTGTTTTTGTGGAGCTAGGTACTGCGAATAAATGAAGTCAAATAGCTTCTCAAAGTAGGCTGGTGGAACTCCAGTGTCTATTGAGTAAGAAACAGGTGCAGATACCATAGCTAAAACCTAATTATATCTATAATTCAAGTTGGCTTTTCTCAGTTATAACTTTATTGTTAACATGGTTGCTTTAGGATTTGGCAAACGGGATAGCGTTTATTAATCTCGAAAAACATTGATAGAAATAGCCTAACCAAAGGGCAAAAAAAGTCTTTGTTGAATCAAATCAGTGATTAAAGCGGTTTGATTTCGCAAAGAATTATATGACTTACCTTGACTTCGCAAGGTTTAAGAAAGCCGACATTATGAAATAAGAAGGGAATGCTAGAAGTGGCAGAAACTAAAAAAACAATACTCGTTGTCGATGATGATAAATCGATACTTCGAACGTTCACACGTATCCTCCAAAAAAGCGGCTACGAAATAGAAACAGCCGAAACAGGCAAAGAAGCCATGGAAAAAGCAGAAAATCGCCACTACGACTTAGCACTCGTAGACATTAGGCTTCCAGACATGGATGGTACGGATTTACTTAGCAAAACTCAAAAAACAACTTCAACACACCGTTAAAATCATGATTACGGGTTTTCCATCTCTTGAAACCGGCGTTAAAGCACTCGATGAAGGCGCAGACGCATACTTGGTGAAGCCAGTGAAGCCCCAGGAATTGTTGGTTCTCTTGGAAGAAAAACTTAAAAATCGCCAAGAATCCGCCGAAGTAAGCCATTAACCCTTTCGATTTGGCAGATTTTCTATTTGTCTATTTTGAATAGATTGGATGCCGATTTGATTTTATTTTATTTAAATTGACTAAGTTATGCTCACCGAAAAAAGGATATATTACAAAACACCGTTTCTCATTCAAAGCATTGGTGAACATATACGGCTGCAACTAACGGTGAAGAGAACAACGGCGAAATGGTGGTTACGCCTTGGGAAGTTAAGGGCAAAGTAGACTACCAACGTCTTATCAAAGAATTTGGCACACAACCCCTGACGCCGCAGTTGCTGGAACGAGTAGAAAGTCACACTGACAAACTACATTTGCAGCTTGAACGAAGGATTTTTTTTAGCCACCGTGACCTAGACACCGTGCTTGACCTCTATGATAAAGGCGTCAAATTCGTACTCTATACGGGTAGAGGACCCAGCGGACCCGTTCACATTGGACATCTTGTTCCATGGATATTCACGTTACATGTTCAACAGAAATTCAAAACACGACTTTACTTTCAAATAACCGACGACGAAAAATACCTCATCAGCGACAACGCAAACCTCAAAAACACAGCGAAATGGTCTTACGAAAACGCCCTTGACCTTATTGCGTTAGGATTCAAATCAGAAGATACCTTCATAATCTATGATACAAAAGACATTGACCTTCTCTATGACATAACGCTGGAAGTGGCTAAACGCATAACTTATAGCACCGCACGAAGCAGCTTTGGCTTCCAGGACAGCACAAACATCGGCTGGGTTTTCTGGCCCGCCATACAAGCTGCACCATGCTTTATCCACAAAAAACTCACCGGCGAAAACGTTCCAGCATTGATTCCTGCAGCCATCGACCAAGACCCCTACTGGCGAGTCACCCGCGACATAGCCCAAAAACTCGGCTACTACAAACCCGCCCAAATCCACTGCCGATTCCTCCCCGGACTTGGGGCGGGAGGCAAAATGAGCGCTTCACAACCTGAAACCAGCATATTCACAGTGGATCAACCTGATATTGTGAAAAAGAAAATTTGGAACGCCTTCACAGGCGGCAAAGGCACCGCGGCTGAACAACGTAAAGAAGGCGCTGACCCAACGATTTGCAGCATATTCCAATACTACTTCTTCCTCTTCGAAGAAGACAACACAAAACTGGCCGAACGCGAACGCAGATGCAAGGGAGGCGAAATGTTATGCGGCGAATGCAAAAAAGACGTCGCTGAAAAGCTCAACGCTTTCCTAAAGATGCATCAGGAAAATCGGGAAAAAGCCAAAGACGTAATCGAACAATACCACATAAAACGTAAAAATTGAATTGTTTAACTTTCTTTGAAAGGGTTTAAAACTTTGATGAAGCCGTATTTTTTAAAGTCGGCAACATTTTCAGTATAGATTGTGTCTATTTTATTCTCTTGAGCAGTCACCGCTATTATGCAATCAAAGATTCTTCCTTTAACTAACTTTTGTTCCTTTGCCAGCCGGAAAACTTCATTAGGTGTCTGTTGTGTGGCATTTATTTTTTCAATTTCTCGGCACTCCCAAAGTTCCAAGCATAAATCAGCCGCCTCGCCAAGTTTCATTGGTTTTTCTACCCTTTTGGAATCGGTTACGACTGCATAAAACTCGTATAGGACCTGTGGAGTCAAATATGCTTCTATTTCTCTTTTGATTGCTTGTTTTAATATTTTGCTGGCTATTCTTTGATTAGGGGACGATTTGTTATAAGCGTGCACTAGGATGTTCGTGTCAAGTAATATCTTCATAGATTTCTTCCCTAGACGATTTGCCCTTTACTTTACCTAGGTCAGGTGGGTTATCCAGCTTTTCAAGTGCTTTTTTAGCTATGCGACATCCAGGTGAAATGCTCAACCTTGCAACACCCTTTTCAACAACTTCTATACGAAGTACATCACCGTCTACTATTCCTAATTTTTCTTGGACTTCTCTTGGAAGGTAAACCTTGTCCTTGTAATAGGTGGTTTCAGTCATGGTGTCCACAATTACCCAATTGATTGGGTAAAATATAAAACTTGTCCAAACACATTATGCTTCCCAAAATTAACGTGAGCAACAAGAAAAGGTAAAACAAAATTGAACGAACCAACATCAGTATTTTGCAGATTTTATTCATTTAAAAAGACAATGAACTAAATGGGTTTCAGCCAATATCAAACTATAAATAATGAAAAATGCTTTAATGGTTAATGTAATAGCTCCTTTGGCAAGGATTTTGCCTAAGCGATATTTTGTTTAACCCTATATTGGAAAAAAGTGAGTTAGCAAAAATTAAAAACCAAGGAATGCTCTGAATGGAATTTCCCGAAGAAGAGATTATTCAACTTGTCCCAAAACGGATTGGACGAATAGCTGAGCTTGCAAACAATCTTTGGTGGAGCTGGGATGAAGAGGCACGGCAGGTTTTTCGTTCTTTGGATTATGAACTTTGGAGGGCAAGCGGACATAACCCAGTTAAACAACTCCGCGACATTCCCCCTGAGAAGCTAGAAGCTGCCGCAAGAGATCCTGCATTCCTTGAGCTATACGACTCAATACTTCTAAAATTTGATGACTACATGACGAGCAAAAAGGATTGGTGCGGAAAAAAAGTCTCCGACTGACTTTGAAGGGCAGATCGCCTATTTTTCCGCTGAATACGCTATCCACAATTCACTTCCCATATACGCAGGTGGCTTAGGCGTCCTTGCGGGAGATATTTGCAAGCAATCTTCTGACAGTGGATTACCTTTGGTTGCTGTTGGTTTCATGTATCCTCAAGGTTACTTTCGCCAACACGTTTCTGCTGAAGGCTGGCAAGAAGAAGCGTACACAGCAACTAGATTTCAGCGAAGCACCTATATCCCCTTGTGCATGGCCCATGGGATGCGGTCCCATAATTGCAGTTCCCCTTGGAGACCGCCAAATTTTCTACCAAGTTTGGCAGGTGCGAGTGGGAAGAGTGAACCTATATTTGCTCGATACAAACATTAGCGACAACCGAGAAGAAGACAGGGGACTTTCAGCAAGGCTCTACACTGCTAACCAAGAAGAGAGGCTGCGGCAACTCATCGTTTTAGGAATCGGTGGAGTGCGAGCCTTGCGTGAACTGCATATAAAACCAGTTGTATGGCATGCAAACGAAGATCACACAGCGTTTATGATGCTTGAACGGCTTAGAGAAGAACGCGCAAAAGGAACTTCTCTAAAAGAGGCAATTGAAAAGGTGCGAAAAAGCACTGTTTTTACAACCCACACGCCTGTTGCGGCAGGACAACATATTTTCCCATATCACCTGATGGATCGTTACGCACGTAACTTTTGGGAATCTTTAGGATATTGACCGGGAAAGCTTCTTGAAACTTGGAAACTATGATGGTTTAGGTCCAGAAAAATTTAGTTTAACAGCTTTTGCGTTAAGGATTAGCCGGTCAAGCCAACGCTGTGAGCAAACTACACGGATCTGTCGCCCGTAAAATGTGGAGCGTCCTCTACCCAGAAAAACCGATAGAAGAAGTTCCAATATTAAGCATAACAAATGGTGTTCATACACCTAGTTGGCGAGCAGCAGAAATTTTAGAGCTATGCGCAAAACAAATTAAAGATGAGCCGAGGCCAAACGAGAACGAAGAACAGTTCTGGAAATGTGCTCCTGAGATGCCAGATGAACAGTTTTGGAATGTTCACCAATTAATGAAGAATCGGCTTATCCGCGCCATTCAAGATCGTGCTCAACTGCGTTTAGTCAGGGATGGAATTTCTACACAGCAAGTGCTTGCAATGGGGGCTTTGCTTGACCCTTACGCTTTAACTATTGCTTTTACACGACGATTTACTCAGTACAAACGTCCTTACTTGATTTTATCCGATAGCGAACGTCTCAAGAAGATTAGTTACTGATCCTTTGCGCCCTGTGCAGATAATTTTCGGAGGCAAATCTCATCCAGCAGACACCGCGTCAAAAGAGCTCCTAAAATTCGTTTACAACGTAGCTTTGGATAAGCGGTTTCAGGGACGAATAGTGTTCGTTGAAGATTATGATATGAACTTGGCAAGAGATTTAGTTCGAGGCGTTGATGTTTGGCTAAACACACCAAGACGTTTGCAGGAAGCATGTGGAACAAGCGGCATGAAAGCTTCAATGAATGGAGTTATTAATCTAAGTGTTCGTGATGGATGGTGGGATGAAGCCTACAACGGTATTAACGGCTGGGCAATCGACAGCTTTAGAGGTGGAAACCCCGACGAAGAAGACAAAGCTGACGCTGAAGAACTATATAGTTTATTGGAAAATAATATAGTTCCTCTATTTTACGACCGCGACCGCAAAGGAATACCCCATGGCTGGATTCAAGTCGCCAAAGAAGCAATCAAAACAGTCAACCCCGTTTTTAATGCTTGCCGAATGATGAAAGAGTACGTTGAGCGAATGTACGTACCGGCTATTTTACCTGAGGGTTCTATTTCTAACCCATTAATTGAAAAGGAGAAATTTTGATGAGTGAAAAAACAAAAATAGATAACATCAGCCTCAACTTGGAAGACACCATAATAGTTTTTGTTAGAAGCGATGAGATTGTTGCTGATATAAACTCGAAAGGCTGCGAGTTACTAGAGTCCTCAAAAGAAGAGGTTTTGGATAAGAACTGGTTTGAAGTTTTTATTCCTAAAAACGTACGCGAGGAGACGCGAATTTCTTTTCATCAATTGCTGGACGGATCTTCCCGAAGAGGACACGTTGAGAAACAGGTTTTGACCAAAAGCGGGAAAGAACGAATGATTAGTTGGCTTAACATACCAGTCAAAGATGAAAAAGGCAAGTTCATTGGAGCAATTTTTTCTGGGCAAGACATAACTGACCGCAAACTATTCGAAGAAAAATACATTCGATTGGCATCATTTCCAGCTTTTGACCCAAACCCCATAGTAGAAGTTGATTTTGACGGAAAAATAACTTACACTAATCCAGCCGCAAAAAAAGTGTTCCCCAACCTCGAAAAGAAAGGTTTAGACCAGCCGTTCTTCTCGGATTGGGAAGCCGTTTCCTGCGTTTTTAAAGATAAAATCGCCGTTGAGTATTCTTTTGGAAGAGAAATAAACCTTGACGGAGACTGGTATCTGCAGCAATTCTCATACATGCCAATAGGACCTAGAATCAGAATATACGTTGTAAACATTGACCAGAAAAAACAGGCGGAAGAAGCCCTGAAAGTGAGCGAAGAAAAATACCGTTCTCTGTTTGAAAACCTGATTAACGGCTATGCATACTGCAGGATGATCTATGACGAAAAGGATGAGCCAACAGATTTTATGTACTTGGAAATCAACGCAGCGTTTGAGCAACTAACCGGTTTAAAACGTGAAGCGGTAATTAACAGAAAGGTTTCTGAAGCTATTCCAGGGACAAAAGAATCTAACCCTGAAATATTTCAAATATATGGCAGAGTAGCCAAGACTGGGAAATCCGAACGCTTTGAACTTTTCTTTAAGCCGCTAAACATTTGGTTGCATATTTCTGTGTATGGTCCAAAAAAAGACTATTTCGTAGCAATTTTTGAAAACATCACCAAGCGCAAGGAGCTAGAGCAAGAGTTGAACAGCTACAATAAGCGACTTGAGGAGGTTGTGGCTAAACGCACAGCAGAATATGCTCAGACAAACCAGAGACTAACCACTGAAATTATGGAACGCAAAAAAATTGAAGATGGATTGACTTTCAGGGCGATGATTTTAGATAATTTAACTGAAGCTATCTTTTTGGCGAATTTGACGTGGAGAATTTGTATATGCAAACCTTGCAGCTTGCGAATTATTCGGTTACCCCTGCGACGAATTCTTGAACTTGAATCTTTGGAGGGTTCTACAAATTCCCGAAGAGGAAAAGAAAGAGTTAATGGATAAAATTCTAAAAGCCGAGCAAATAGATTACCATACTGTTCAGGCTACGAAAAACGAGAAAGTTCCGATTCATTTGCGTATGAGTTTAGTGAAGACTGCTCATGGAAAGCTGATAATCAGCGTAGTGCACAAGATTAAGGCGCATTAAAAACTTGAGAAAACCCCAAGTTGGAGTTTAAGTAAAATCTTATTTGCTGCTGTGCATAGCTTGTAGAAGGCGAACGTTATGAGTGATAAGGAGCTTAAAGTAAATAAAATCAAAGATGGCACCGTAATCGATCACATCTGCGGCGGATACGCTTTAGACGTAGTGAAGATTTTGGGCATAACGGGCAAAGAAAAAAAAGTCATGACCATCGCCATCAATGTTCCCAGCAGACGCTTCGGAGTTAAAGATATCGTAAAAATCGAGGGAAAAGCACTTAATTCACAGGAAGTTAACAGGATTGCGCTTGTTGCTCCACGGGCATCGATAAATTTTGTTCGTAACTATGAAGTGGTCGAAAAACTGGTGGTTAAACTGCCTGAAACCATCGAAGGCATCGTTAAATGTGCTAACCCCTGCTGCATAAGTAATAGCAACGAACCAGTTGTCTCGAAATTCTACGTCAAAAATGAAGAACCACTGTTGCTCAAATGCCATTACTGTGGAGTCACAATTGAGCAGGCAGATGTTTTGGCCCAACTCTAAGGTAAACGTTTTCTTGCCAACAAAAATAATACTTCAAAATCTTTTCGAGTAATCATCATTTTTCCCTTGCCTATTTCTGGGCATTCAAACGTGTAATTGAAAACGTATTGGTCTTTGTCTTGGTCAAATTTTAATTCAAAGGGATAGAACCTGCAGATTAGGGGTCTTAATGCGTAGATGCTGCATTGATTATCTTTCAGAAAGAAGCATTTACCTTCACTGTTCTTTTTCATTTCATAACAGTAAGGGTTTTTGTCGGCGATTTGTTCAGTGAAGGCTTCTTTGGATAAGCATGTCTCGGCTGATATTACCTTTGTTTCTGGCTCTAAAAGCAAGATATGCCTTTTTTTTTCTTCGGTGTCTCCGCAGCATAAACCGCATTTGCTGCATTCGAAAACCACATTAGTTGGGCAAACGAAATCCACTTTGATTCAACAGACATCTAATTCTGCGTTAGCCCATAAAAATGTTGGTTACAAACTTTTATTTTCTTCAGACAATTTTGCACGATGCCCTTCGCCATACTGGAAGGGTCTGCCCAAGTTTTTCTCAAGCTTCTTTTTGAACACTTCATCCATATTCACGTTTGGACACGCTAACCGGCTAGCATCCAAAACATAGAACATAACGTCGATTAATTCCTCAGCGATTTTTTCTTCAGGCAATCCCTTCTTCCACGCGTCGCTAGCTTCCCCGAGCTCTATGAAGGCAAAAAGCAGTTTCTTTGGAATATCTTCGGGCTTATTGTAGAAGCCTTTTGATATGACTAGGGCTTCGATTTCTTTTTTCATTTCTTCAAGTTGCAACCCATTTTTCCCCTCGATTTACAAAAGCAATGATTTGGAAATATAAAAGGAGTGACTGATGTTTGAAGTTAAAAGTTACACATAGTCTTGTATTCTAACAACCAAAAATGTGCCAATCAAGTACTTCTCAGAAAGAAAAAAATTAACTATCCTCTAAAATTCTGTAGCGTACTTGAAGACCGTGCCGCATGAATCGCAGGTAAAGCGTGCGACACAAAAAACAGAGTTCTCCAGCTTTTTGTCTGGTTTAATCAACTGTTTTCCGCATTTTGGACAATTAGTTCTATTGCATGATATCACGAGATCAACTTGCTGTTAAAGTCGGAAATACTATATGAAACGTTGTTGTCACAAATGCGAACAACATCTCTCACTGTGTTCATTAGCTTGTGATCGGTTTTGGACTACCACGAATTCTTATTTTCTATTAAATCAGTAGGATATTTGCCGAGAAATTTTCGTGATGTTTGGTAGATAAACCTGAAGCTGACTTAAGGCTCTGTTTCCAGTTATGCACTATGGGGCTAAATCTCCCAAATGTGTATCTCTGGGCATTCCTTAACGGCATGGAGTCTACCAAACGGCACCTGTAAAAATTTGTACGCTTTTCATTTTGTTGCCTTAAGCATAACGGTTGTTAAACTGTCTTCTTGAAGATAACGGTTAGCTACTTCCAATATGTCTTCACTTGAAACTGCACTTATTTTTCCGATGTAGTCCACCAATGCAGTTTCGGTTCTGAATTGCATTTCCATATAAGCGAGAATCTCTGAACATTCATGCGGATTATCCATTCCCCGAAGAACCTCCGCCATAATCAGGTTTTTGTTTCTATCAAGCTCCTCTCTTAGCACTTTATCGGTTCTTAACTTGGATAATTCTTTAAGAATCAAGTCAGTGGCTTTTCCCAGCTTTTTATCCTTCACGGCACAGCTAATGCTGAAATACCCAAAATCCCCGCCCTTATTATGGTCACAACAGACATCATAAGTTAAAGCGTTTTTTTCTCGAAGCTCCACAAATAACCTTGAACTCGTCCCTCCACTTAGCAATGCACTCATCAAATCGAGTTTGGGCGAATCTTGATGATTAGAGCAAACCGTCCGAGCTCCAATGCTCAAGTATGTTTGAGCTATTCCAGTTTTTTTCTCAACCACCAGCGATTCAGGCTTCGCTGTTTCACAAGGAACCATTTTTCGTCGAAAAGTCTGCTCGCTTATTCTGTTCTTAAAGTTTTCAAGAACCCCCTCTACAGATTTTTCTGTAAAATTACCCGTCAAAATCAACACCATATTTTGGAGAATATAGTTGGTTCTATGAGCATGTACTAATTGGTTCAGAGTTAGTTTCTCCACGGTTTTTGGAAATCCGCCAACAGGCCGTTTTATGGGGTGATTTTTGAACAAGGTTTTTAGAAGCAATTCTTCAATTCTTTCTGACGGGTCATCAAGGGCTTCCGATAGTTCGTTGAGAATTATTTTTCGTTCTTTCTTGAAGTTTTCTTCTTCAAACTCCGAGTTAAAGAGCAACGTGGCGATAACGTGTGAAGCTTCAATTAGTTTCTCAGGTAAAATATCCATCGTCGTCATCATGTGTTCGTGGTCTGTATAGAAATCTAAAATTCCGCCTGAATCCTCAATGCTTCGGGATAGTTGAATGCGCTTTGTTGACCCCCCTGCAAGCATGTGCTCTATGAAGTGGGAAACTCCGGCGGATTCCTCTGGTTCTTGGTTTGAACCAAATCCAACAGAAACGGATAACTGTGTGGTGTTCGCTGTTTCTCGGGGATAAAGCAGCACTGTTAACCCGCTGGGTAAGGTGTTCCTGCGCCAAAACATTGCAGATGTCATATCCAAAATCAAACAGGCGCTTCTAAAAAAGATTAGCAAACAGGCGGCAAATTTTACTGCCACTTTAAACTAAGAAGGCCGAGGGGGTAATTTAGGAGAAAAGTGGGTAAATGTCTAGTAAACCCAACTGCCCAACCCCTCAACCCCAATCAGTATTTCAATTTATTTAGCATAAAAAACTTTGCACAAAACACTGGATTAGGATAAAGACAATTGTGCAAACCACTGATGAAAAACTGTTTAGTTAATTTTGTGTCTTTTCCAAATGGAAATAATGGAGGAACCGATGGACTATTGGGGCGGCAAAAATACCGATTGCTACTAGCTCGATTAGTCCGCAATATAATGCGTATATTCCAGCAAATATTTTTCCCGGGTCTGTACGTAGAATACTAACTGGTCCCATTCCACCCATTAACATGGCAGCATTAACAAACGAGTCAACCCACGAGTAGCCCTCAAGCATGTGGTAACCAAACATGCCAATTGCCAATGAACCAAGAACAAGACTCAACGATATCAATGCGTACTTGACTAAGCGCTTGAGGAATAGACGTCTTGGCAAGAGTTGTTCATGGTGATGCTCAAACATTTCAAGCTACCCACTTGCTTAACCGCTAAATTCTTAGCATGTATGTGCCTTTATACTTTTCACAAACAAAACCAGCCTTAACCAAACAAACGTTTTAATCTCCAATATGTAATTTAAAGAGCGATTGAAATGGCCAGAGTAAAATGTAAAAAATGCTGCGCTGTCTTTGAACAAGGGCTTGGCGGAGCAGCCTTGGCGCCACATATTGGTCCATTACATTATGTAAAATGCCCTGCTTGCGAAAAAAGAAGCTGGCTCAACGTTTACTCCTCAGTGAAAGATCCATTAACTTGGCCTCCAGAAGAAGCAGAACAGCAACAGGTTGCGGCACCAGAACTATCTGAGGAAGAACTGGAGAAAAAACGGATCGAAGACTCCAAATACGAAAAAGCCTAAATAAAATCTCTGGAAAGCCGCTAATGATTGAAACCCAAAACCTTACCCGCAAATTCGGTAATCTAACCGCCGTAGACAACCTTACATTGCATGTGGATGACGGCGAAGTTTTTGGTTTCCTTGGACCTAACGGAGCAGGCAAAACTACAACCGTGCGCATGTTATGTTGCCTTATTGGCAAAACCAGTGGTGAAGCAAGAATCGGCGACTATACAGTTGCTAAGGAAGAAGACTGCCTCAAAATTCGCAAAATGGTTGGGTTTCTGCCAGAGAACGTCGGTTTATACGATAGCTTAAGTGCGTACCGTAACCTTGATTTTTATGGGCAACTCTACGAAGTGCCCGAACAAAAACGCAAAGAAAACATTGAAAATCTCTTAAAGTTGCTTGGTATTTGGGATCGTCGAGAGGATGCTGCAGGCACCTTTAGCAAGGGTATGAAGCAGAAACTTGCAATTGCCCGTTCATTAATTCATGACCCGCAACTACTCTTCTTAGATGAACCAACAGCGAATCTAGATCCTGAAGCCTCAAAAACGGTGAGGGACTTTGTCCTTGAGCTCAAGAAAGAAAAGCGAACGATATTCATTAACACTCATAATTTGGATGAGGCTGAGCGGCTCTGCGACCGAATTGCAATCCTAAAAACCAAGCTCATAGCGGTTGATTCACCAAAAAATTTGGAGCGCAGCCTCTATAACCGCAAAACAATAGTCCATTTAGAAAGCGTTTCGGAATCTGTAATTACAACTTTGCAAAAATTGAATGCGGTCAAAAACTTGCGAACGATCGACAACAAATTAATCCTTGATATAGATGATCCTGAAAAAGACAACCCAGATGTTGTGAAGGCAATCGTTGAGGCAGGTGGCGAAATCCAATACGTTACAGAGTTGCGTTCGACGCTTGAGGATGTTTATCTTAAACTTATTCGGGAGGCTACTGTTCAATGAGACTTTGGAAATCGTGGATTGTAACTCAAAAGGATCTTAGTGTCTTCCGCAAAAACAAGTATGTTCTCTACTCACTCATAGCCATGCCCATAATACTTGGCGTTGTTTTGCCAATAATTTTCATTTTTGCTTTAAACATGGAAATCGGCGTGGGAACACTGACGCATGATCAGGTTTTGGCCGCTGTAAACCAAATCGTAGGTTTAGCAACAATGTATTTCGTTCTTATTCCAGCGATTCTTCCTTCAATAATCGCTTCGTACAGCTTTGTAGGCGAAAAAATCGAGAAAAGCCTCGAGCCCCTCCTTGCAACTCCAACAACTGACGGCGAACTGTTACTTGGCAAAAGCTTAGCCTCTTTCATCCCCTGCATGGTTGTAACCTACGTTGGCGCAGCCATATCAGCGATAATAATTGATGTTTGGTCAATCACGACTCCTCAAGTAAACACCTTTTTGATACCTAACCCGTACTGGGCTTTAGTTATCGGAGCAATCGCACCGTTAGCTTGCATAATGAGCGTCGAAGCAAACATAATAGTATCTTCAAAAGTCAACGACATACGAGCCGCTCAACAGTTAGGTGGTTTAGTCGTTTTGCCGTTGGTTTTCGTGGTAATTTTTGCATCTACAAGTGCACAAATCTCAACTTGGCTGGCTATCGGAGTAATTGCGGCGTTAGCAGTAACGGACATTGCTTTGTTCTATTTGAGCAAAGCCACTTTCCAACGTGAAGAAATCTTGACAAAATGGAAATAAAATGCGTACTACCCCATTTGAGAGCTTCTTATCTAGAACAATCCAATTTATTTTCTATATCATGGCAGAATTTTTTTTAAGACCGTGAAAGGCACTAGATTATTTTCCAAAGTCGAATACCAATAAAGCTTCGTCCCTAAGCATTTTTGTTGTGCCACTTGAAAGAAGACGTCCGGAAAAAACACCTTATTAGACAATAGACTCCCCAAAATACCTATAAGCGATAAAATCTCTCACTATCGGAACAAAAGGCGAGGCGGATTCAAATCCACGGACGCAAAACCGAACCATGAACAAAATGCTCAATCAAAACTCAGCTCCGAAGAACTTCTAAGCCTTCCGGCAAGCGACCTTCTGTCTCGACTCAACACTACTACCGCTGGTCTTAATTCTGAAGAAGCAGAAAAACGCCTAGAAATTTATGGCCGAAACGAATTCGCCAAGAAAAAGAAAAGTGCCGCGATAATAAATTTTCTTTCTCGCTTCAAAAGCCCCCTAGTTATAATATTAATTATTGCTGGCGGCGTTTCTGCAGCTCTTGGATCAATTCCAAGTGTAATTGTAATCTACACAATGGTTATTTTAAGTGTCTCCCTTGCGTATTATCAAGAAAACAACGCTTCAAAAGCTGCCGAGTTGTTAAGAGAAAAAGTCGCTACCTTAGCGACGGTTCTCAGAGACGGCAATAAACAGGAAATAAAGCTTCCACTCATAGTTCCAGGAGACATAATCTATCTTTCAGCCGGCGACATTACCCCCGCAGACGCGCGAATTATCGAAGCAAAAGACCTTTTCGTGAACCAGTCCGCATTAACTGGGGAATCTTTTCCGGTTGAGAAAACGTCAGCAACTGTAAAAAATGTGGGGGCATCGATAACTGAGTGGAATAACTATCTCTTCATGGGTACTTCGATTGTCAGTGGCAGCGCTTCTGCTGTTGTTGTGCGAACAGGCGGCTTTACTGAATACGGAAAAATTGCAGCTAAACTCGTTGAGAAAGCGCCTGAAACAGAATTTGAGCGGGGAACCAAGCAATTCGGTTTCCTCATAATGCAAGTTACATTTTTATTGGTTATTTTCGTTTTTATGATAAATGCTCTTCTGCATCCTAATGCAAACGGCGTGTTGCAAGCGTTACTATTTGCCGTTGCTCTGGCAGTGGGTCTAACCCCTGAACTGCTCCCCATGATAATTACCATAAACCTTTCCAAAGGAGCCCAGAGAATGTCCAAGAAAGGCGTCATCGTAAAGCGATTATCATCCATTGAAACCTTCGGCAGTATGAACGTTTTATGCACGGACAAGACGGGAACGCTCACAGAGAACCAAATCAAACTATTACTCCACATAGACATGGAAGGTAAAGAAGAAGAAAAAGTACTTCTTTACTCATTCCTAAACAGTCGCTTACAAACTGGACTTAAAAGCCCGCTTGACGATGCTATTCTTCAGCATCAAGAAATTGATGTATCGGGCTTCCAAAAAATCGATGAGGTACCTTTTGACTTTGTAAGAAGACGAGTTTCAGTCGTGGTTGAACATGAAAGAGAACGATTCTTCATAGCTAAGGGAGCACCAGAAGAAATACTCAAGGTATGCGGCTTCTACGAAGTAGACGGTTTAATTCACGACATCTCTGAAGAAACTCGCAGAAAAATCGAACAGAAATATTTTGACTTAAGCGCTGAAGGCTTAAGGGTCCTGGGCGTTGCAAGTAAAAAACTAAGGGAAGAAAAAGCGGTTTACACAATAAACGATGAATGCGACATGACATTCTTGGGCTTTGTCGCTTTCCTCGATCCACCAAAAGAAACAGCTAAACAATCCATTGAAATGCTCAATAAAGCAAATGTGGAACTAAAAATCCTCACTGGAGATAACGAGCTAGTCACAAGAAAAGTATGCAGCGAACTGGGCTTCGAAGTGAAAGGTGTCGTTTTAGGAAATGAAATTGCACTGATGACTAATGAAGCCTTATCAGCTGTTGTAGAAGACGCTAACGTTTTTGCAAGAGTAACTCCTGCGCAAAAAGACCGAATAATCGGCGTTTTGAAAGCCAACGGCCACGTTGTTGGTTTCATGGGCGATGGCATCAACGATGCGCCTTCAATAAAAACCTCGGACGTTGGAATATCTGTTAGCAACGCAGTGGATGTTGCCAGAGAATCAGCGGACATCATTTTGCTAAAGAACGACTTGACAGTTTTGGGTGAAGGTGTGCTGGAAGGTAGGAAAACTTTTGGCAACACGATGAAGTACATCATGATGGGTGTAAGCTCAAACTTCGGCAACATGTTTAGTGCGGCTGGGGGGTCAATATTCTTAGCGTTCTTGCCAATGTTGCCCATTCAAATTCTTCTAAACAATCTTCTCTATGATACCTCCCAAACAGTGATGACAACCGATAACGTCGATGCCGAGTACATTGTGAGACCAAAACGATGGGACATTTCCTTCATTAGAAAGTTTATGGTGACTATAGGTCCTGTTAGTTCTCTTTTTGACTTTTTGACTTTTTTCACCATGATATTTATTTTTGGTATTCCTTACGGTCTTTCAGCTGCTGGCGTTCCATTAGCAACCGCATTCCAACAGGGACAATTTCAGACCGCGTGGTTTGTTGAGTCGCTTTGCTCGCAAACAATAGTTGTCCTAGTCATAAGGACTACAAAGGTTCCGTTCTTTAAGAGCAAACCAAGCAAGTATCTTGTAGCAATGCTTTTAGCAGTTATCAGCTTCGCAATAATAGTACCGTACACACCATTAGGAGCATTCTTCGGATTCGTGCCGCCTCCACCAGCATTTTATTTGGCTTTGGCGGGGATTTTAGTCGCATACGCAGTACTGGCTGAAACAGTCAAAAAATGGTTCTACGCGCGCAATGCTAACCTCTTAGAGCAGGTGCGGGTGGTAAAGGTAAAGACTGTTTATTCGGATCGGTCAGTTCGATTTATGCAGGATATAATTGCCGTGCTAAGCCTTATTCCTGACGAAGAATTCTCGATAGAATCTTTGACTGATGACTTAAACAGTGCAATCAACTATCCAATTAATCAAAACATGTTGGCACGAAACCTTCAATACCTCAGGCGCTCAGGACTAATCAGTGTTGATTGGAGCAAACGAACTATAAAACGTGAAAAAACACTCAAAGACTACGTTATAAAAGACATAGTTAGCACTCCAAAGTGGGCTACTTTAAGTGAGGATTGGCGTAAAATAAACGCTGTAATTCTTAACAAGCGGGGAAAAGTTAACGATGAATACCAGAAGCTTCTGACAAAGCAATAGTATAATGTATCGTAACTTGATTCTTGAGTGTTTGCTAAGTTGAGAACTGCTTTAAGCGAAGCCAACTTAACAAATAAGCACTTACTCTGTGAACCGCATTTAACAAGCAAGCAAATTAGTGTTCTCAAAAAACGTTATTTCGAATAAAACTTTAACTATGAAGGCGGTTAGAAAATCATGAATAACACAAATATCTGCTGGGAATGCAAACACAGCAAGTTGAAACTCAAGATACTTGTGCCCCGAAACATCACAATCAAAGAATACATTAACAAAACAGGCAATTTCCAATCAGACATAGTGGCCATCAGCAAAGAAAAACAGGGCCAATACAATATTTGGTTCCGCTCAGAAGGAGCCTTAAGACTGCTTAGTTTTAAGATGCTGCGTATCTGTAAAATAAAACATGGACAGGAAAAAACCGAATGCGTAAGAGTATGCGAAAGCTATGACGCAAAAAACGACCAAACAACAATCAGCAATATAGTATACAGCAAAAACGTTAAATTTCAAAACAGCGAAAAATAACTCTAAAAACAAATCTCTAAGTTAACAAAAATTGGAAAAGGAGTTTATGAAGTAGCTGCGAGGTCCTTTAGCTGTTTTTTGGTTAACCCCACGCCTGGTATGGCGTCAAGTCTTTTTTCTACTTCCCCCTTCTTAAACAACAACACTGTTGGATAGTATTCTATAGCGTATTTTTCGCAAACATCAGGCTTATCATCGATTATTACGCTGATGCACTGTTGCGGGTTGTCTTTTGCGTATTCTTGGAAAATCGGCAAAAACCGCTGTGAATACGGACACCAAGTCGCATAGAATAGTACAAAGGCTTTTTCCTTAGACTTTAATTCATCATCGATGTTGCTTTTAGCGGTTGGTTTTTCGTGGATTTTACCTTTGCTCATCTTCAATCACCTCTTGGTCTTCTTCAGGATAATGACTGCTATCACAAAAAGGCTTGTTAGTGGATTTTCCACATCGACACAGAGTCACTCGGTTCCTAACCTCATAAAGTTTACCATCTGACGAATAAACGGGGATTCCTCCTCGAATCCAAATTGGACCATCAACACCCTTGGCGGGATCTTCAATTAAACCAATCGATTTCTCAAGCGATGGCTCAATATCTTTGCCAGATTGCTTATCTTGGACAACTAGCCGTCCAGATGGGCAGTCGCAAGCATTTCGAGAAGCATTTTCTTTTAGTTTGGGGTCATCTGACTTTGGAATTTGCTGCCAGATGTCGCCTCCACGATGACAAAACCGAGCGGAAGCGCACAGCATCTCGGCGTCTTTGAGTATTAATTCGGGGCCTTCAATCGTCTTTGCCATTTTTTCAAAAGAGTCATTATCGCTTGTTTCGGTTCCGTCGAAATTTACTTTTACATGTGTTCCATCACAAAAAGGCTTGTTACTGGTTTGCCCACATCGACATAAGGTGTAAATCGGTGAAGTCTCGAGTTTTTCCCCCTTTAGCCAGTCTAAGGGAATTCCAGAGCGTTGGTCGCATTGAATCGTCATTTTTCTTAAAGAAACACCGCCGGAAACTAAGTACGGACCATTTTTGAGAACGCGAACCTTGATGTCGTTATTTTTTGAGGTTTCTTTATTTTCCAATTTAGTCATCTCTTAAATTGAACTCTAAAATCAACTGATAGATTGCTACTTCCAAGAATTGACTTCGGTTAGTTAAATTTTTTGTATCCTCACCATCTTTAAAATTAGCTTTTTTTGCAACATTTTCCACAAAAAACAGTAAGCTTGTTACTGCTCAGTTGCAACCACATAGCAATATAAAACAAAAGATGGTCTTTATATTCGTTTAATGAACCAAAACTTTTGGAGGAGCAAGTTTTGATTCAATTTTCTTTAAAAGTATTTTGCGATTGATAAGAATCGTAGCGCTAATTGAGGTCTTCAACTTGGTCATGGGCTATTTTGTATGGGCCGCTTATGGCTACTCCGTCTCAGACTGGGCAATTGCCACGTTATCTGTTGACGCCACATTTTTGATGTTGTCAATCAAGAAAGCCCAAGAAAACAATGAAAATCAATTTTCCACAAATTATACAAAATGTAAAACATAGGCTATTTGTGAATGCAGATTCACATTACTACCTGTTGAGGTCAATTTTTTGTATGTTTTGATTTAGTATTTGATATACATTCATTGAGTGAATATCTCATTGATTATCCGAGCTTATTTTGTGAATCGTATATCAACTGGGAAGCTCTGAAGAGAAGCGTTTGGGGCAGGTTAAATCGCTGTTAAATTAACTTGAAGTTATGGCTCGGCTGGTTTAGCAAAAGAATAGCGCAATGATTGAGTGTCACCGATAATTGCTTGTTCTTATGGAATAAGGATTATTGGGCTTTGTAAGCAGATTTAGAAAATGGGCGTCTCTGAATGACTTATAAGTATAAGCGTGTTATAATCGTGTGATACTCATGGACCCACAATGCGAAATAATTGGGAAATTTGTTTTGCCAATCTTTAGATCGATGCTTGCCAAAGAACTCGTACAAAAATACCATCTATCCCAAACAGACGCATCCAAAAAACTCGGAACCACTCAAGCTGCCGTAAGCCAATACCTAAGTTCCAAACGCGCCTACAAAGGCACTGACCAAGTTAAGCAGTATTTGCCCCAAATCCAAGTTATGGCTTCTGAAACTGCCCAAAAACTCATGAATAACGAAATTGCGGCTAAAGATGTTACTTTCGATTTTTGTAGACTTTGCGCAACTTTTTGCACCAAAGATTCGGTGAAAACTGGCGTTTTAAACCCCGATTACTACATTTAAGCCTCTTGACATAGCGGTTGTTAGCCATAATCTAGTCTGAAAGTATATTTTGGATATTTAAACAAAGAACGAAGCTTATTTCAAGCTTAGATAACTATCAAGTTGGCATTTGTTGCTACATGATGCAACCACAATATCTTATATTTTTGAGGCAAGTTACCCATTGGTAGGAATACAAGGGATAGCCAACAAAAGTTGAGCGGATCCGGCTGCTAAATATGAAGAAGACCATTGCCCACCTGCCTTTTAGGTCTCCTCTATTTAGAACATGGCTTGATTCGCTTAACTCTTCCTTTTGTGCTCAAGAAATTAAAGTCTGTTTAAAAATTCAATATTTTAAAAATTCAGCCAGTGTTGCTATAAGGTCTAAGTTTCACGTGTTTCTCTAATAGGTTAAGAAAGTATTGATAAAAAGTCTACCAGTAGCATTTACGTAAACAAACATATGATTCATTATTTTGACAATAGAAAAAGCCCCACTTCCCCAAATAGATTAGGCAAAAACCGCACCTTCCGGTTCTTGGAAATAAACGCCGCTTCTTCAACTGTTATTTGGCTTTTTAAGCAGTATTCTTTGAAGTCAGCGATGCTTAAAAAATGCAAGTTGGGTGTGTCATACCATTCGTAAGGCAATGAAGGGGTAACTGGGACTTTTCCCCGAAAGAAGATTTGGAAGCGGTCATTGACGTAGCAGAAGTTCGGGAAGCCAACGATGACTTTTTTTCCGACCCGCAAAGCTTCTCGTATGGCAAAGTCGGGTTTTTTTACCTGTTGCAAAGTTTGGTTTAAGATAACATAATCTACGCTTTTGTCGGCGAATTCGGTTAAGCCGGTATCGACGTCTTGTTGGAACACGCTTAAGCCTGCAGTAACACAGTTATGGATGGCTTGTTCGCTGAGCTCAACGCCTTGCGCATGAACCCGCTTAATCTTTATTAGGAGGGCGAGTAGTTCGCCGTCGCCGCAGCCCAAATCCAGCACTGATGATCCGTTGCTAATCCAACTTGAAATGACTTTGTGTTCTAAAGTGTGAGTTTGTTTGGTCATGAGTGATCGCTGCCTCCGCCCTTTGCAGCCTTCAAGAAGCCTCCGATAAGATGTCCTTCCTGCTCAGTCTCCAACAAAAAAGAGTCATGCCCGTAGGTGCTGGTTATTTCGCAGTAACTTGCCTCTACGCCCGCAAGTTTACAGGCTTTTACGATTTCTTGGCTTTGGTAGGCTGGGTAGAGCCAATCCGATTTGAAAGCTAACACCAGAACCTTTGCCCTCAAACCCTCAAAAACGTTGCCTAAACTGTGACCATTTAGAAGGTTGAAGTTGTCGATGGCTTTGGTTAGGTAGAGGTAGCTGTTGGCGTCGAAGCGTTTGACAAAGTTGTCTCCTCGGTAGCGCAGGTAACCTTCAACTTCGAAGTCTGCGCTGAATTTGAAGGGTCCTTTGTCAGCTCGGGGTTTTCTACCAAATTTTTCTGTCATAGATGTGTCACTCATGTAGGTTATGTGCCCAATCATCCTGGCCACAGCTAAGCCTTTCGCTGGCGGAGCATGGTTGTAGTAGTCTCCGTTTCTCCAGTCAGGGTCAGACATCACCGCTTGCCGACCAACCTCATTGAAAGCTATTTGCTGAGGGGTATGCTTAAGAGTAGTTGCTATAGGAATTGCCGAACGTATTTTGTCTGGGTATGCCACCATCCACTGCAAAACCTGCATGCCGCCCATCGAGCCGCCGACAACAGCTAAAAGTTTCTTAACACCCAAATGATCTATAAGGTTTTTTTGTGCTTCAACCATGTCGCCAATACTGACTAATGGAAAACTAAGACCATATGGTTTGTCCGTCTTCGGGTTGATTGAAGATGGACCAGTTGACCCTTTGCAGCCGCCGATAACGTTGTTGCATATGACAAAGTACTTGCCTGTATCAATGCCCTTACCTTGACCGATGAGGTTCTCCCACCAGCCGCCTGGTCCTGACGCATGCGCATCGCCGCTAAGTGCATGGAGAATTAGAATTGCGTTTGATTTTTGTGTATTCAGATTGCCGTATGTTTCGTAGGCAAGCGTGATTGGACCTAATTTTTCGCCCGATTCCAACGTTAACTCGTTTGGTGGACGGGCGAAAGTGTAGGTTTGCGTTGGATTAGTTTTTTCGTTAGTTATTAGTTTGCTATCCTCCATAAAAAAAAGAAAAGTTATTGTATTTACGGTTTGGCTGAGGCTTTGAGAGCTTGGTCTATATCGGCAATTATGTCTTCTGGGTCTTCTAAGCCAATTGACAGCCTAATGAAATCGGGTGTTACTCCGGTTGTTGCCTGCTCCTGTGGCGTCAACTGTTGATGGGTAGTAGAAGCTGGATGAATGACTAAGCTTTTGGCGTCGCCGATATTTGCTAAGTGTGAGAGCAGCTTTACTGATTCGATGAATTTCTTGCCTGCGCTTAAGCCGCCTTTTATGCCGAAGCCCACTAATCCGCCATAGTATTTTTTGAGATATTTTGAGGCAATCTTGTGGTTGGGGTTGTCAGTTAATCCTGGATAGTTTACCCAAGTAACCAAAGGATGATTTTTGAGGAACTGCGCAACTTGTAAAGCGTTTTCGGAGTGTCTGCGTTGTCTTAGCGGTAAATCTTCTAAGCCCTGAAGGAATAGGAAGGAATTGAATGGACTCAAAGTAGGTCCCAAATCTCGTAGGAGTTGGACTCGTGCTTTGAAGATGAATGCTACGTTTCCTAATTCGGGGAAGTTTCCGAAGGCATCCCAGTATTTGATTCCATGATAGCTTGGGTCTGGTTCGGTAAATTCTGGGTATTTGCCGTTGTTCCATTTGAATTTGCCAGAGTCAACTATTATTCCGCCGATGCTGGTTCCGTGTCCGCCAATGTATTTGGTTGCCGAGGTAACTAGGATGTCTGCGCCGTAATCGATTGGTTTCACTAAGCCTACGCCGACTGTATTGTCTACAACTAGTGGTAGGCCTGCGTCGTGAGCTATTTTTGTTAATGCTTCAAAATCTGGTACATCGAGTTTGGGGTTGCCGATGGTTTCTGCGTAGATAGCGCGGGTTTTGGATGTAATTGCTTTTTTGAATTCGCTGGGTTTCTGGGAGTCGACGAATGTGGTTTTTCTGGCAAATTTGGGGAAGGTGTAGTGGAGTAGGCTGTAGGTTCCGCCGTAGAGGTTGTTTGCTGCGACAATTTCGTCGCCGACTTGGGTTATAGTGAGTAGTGCGAGGGATATTGCTGCTTGTCCTGATGCTACGGCCAATGCGCCTGTTCCGCCTTCAATGGCTGCTACTCTTTTTTCGAAGACGTCGGTTGTGGGGTTCATCATTCTGGTGTAAATGTTTCCTAATTCTTTTAGAGCAAACAAGTTTGCTGCGTGCTCTGTGCTCTTGAACACGAATGAGCTTGTTTGGTAAATTGGGACGGCTCTTGATCCTGTTGTTGGATCGGGAGTTTCTTGCCCCGCATGGAGGGCGATTGTGTCTATTTTTTTGTTTGGCATTTTGGTTGCCTCTTGTCTTTAGTTGATACAGAAATGGCATAACGGCGTTATATGGGTTCTTGCAAAAAATATTCCAAAAAGAATATTAGCCCATCAAAACCATCATTAAACCATGTTCCCCACAATAGAAGACATCGCTAAACGGCGAAAACAACTAGGCATAAAACAAGCAGAACTCGCCAAAGCCGCAGGTGTCAGCCAATCCCTAATCGCTAAACTCGAAGCAGGAACCATAGACTCCTCCTACACCAAAGTAAAAACCATATTCGATGTGCTCGAACGCTTAGAATTCAAAACCAAAATTCAAACAGAAAAAATCCTCCACAACGATGTTCTCAGCATCCAAAAAGACCAGCCAATTTCAGAAGTCGTAAAAATAATGAAAGACCACGGTTACTCGCAATTACCCGTCTTTAACGGAAAACAATCAGTGGGAAGCATTTCGGAGAAGGCAATTCTGCGCCAGATTCTTTCGGGAAAAGACTTCGAAGAAATCTCCAAATTACCCACTGAAGATATTATGGAAGAAGCGTTCCCCCAAATAGACGAGGATGCTCCTTTATCGTTGATTACAAGTCTTCTGCAAACTTACTCAGCTGTTTTAGTCTCAAAAAAAGGTATTGTGATCGGCATTATTACGAAGGCAGACTTGCTAAGAATGCTTTAAGCCCATTTTTTCTTAGGCCCTTCGTGTATATTTAAATCAGTGTCATTTTGGAGCATAGTGACATCTCTTGGTTGACCCCCTCACTTACACAAATCATGCAACCCAGCCAAAAACGACAACCATACCCATCGCTCACCCCTCATTAACCTTATAAAACCCCCGTCATAAATATCTAAATCCATATCCAACAGTAAAGGAAGAGAGAGGAAAAATTAATGAGTAGTCAAGAAGAACCCAAGTTTGAGAGTAGAGAAAGAAAAAACTACCGAATAGACATAGGCGCCTATGGCAGTATAGGCATAGAAGCCCCGACAAAAGACGAATGCTTAGAACTATTCAAAGAAGTCACTCGCACTAAACGTCATTCAAGCATCGAAGAAGCCATACGATAACCAAAACATCGTTTTTTCAGCATTCCAGAACCTGAAAACGCCATTAGGATCTTAGTCTGCAGATTACTGCATAGACATTCTGATTGCATCCAAATAGATTCTGTTTTATCCTATTTCAGTTATTGGTTCGTCTGTTTTGTCAGATTTTTTATTTCTGCCGAAGGCTGCAGGGATTAATGCAATGGCATTTATGATAGCGAATGCGAAGTAGGTGTTTTTGAGGCTGGCGACGAAGAGGGCTTTTCCTGCGGCGGGGATAGCTGCGGGGTTTACACTACTAATAATTTGGGTGATGAGGTTATAGGGTGCGGTTAGGGACATGATTAGGACTGTTAAGTTGAGGCTGACGGTTAAGCCAATGTTGAGGAACAAAGTAAAGAGGGCACTGCCAATGCCGTGCCTTTCAACTGGAACCGAGCTCATGACAGCCCGCAAGTTTGGTGCAACGAACAATCCAGTACCGACGCCGAGCAAAACCATGTAGATACTGAGCGTAAAATAAGGTGTTGCCTGTCCCGTGGTCGAGAAAAGAAACAGCGCAACCGTGCTAATCGTTAAGCCTGTTAAGATGAATTGGGTTTGTCCATACTTGTCCGCTAACCTACCGCTGATTGGTCCAACGGCTAAGAACGCTATTTCAAAAGGCAAAATCCGCAACCCTGCCTGCAACGGACTTAAATTATCGACCAGTTGAAACTGTAAACTCAATAGCAAAAGCACCGCCGTCCAAGTAATGATGTTGAAGAGGAGTGCGAATAATCCGCCTGAAACTTGCCTTATCCTGAAAACCCGAAGATAAATCAGGGGGTACTTTGCTCTTCTCTCGTATCCAACAAAAATGGCAATGAAAATAACTGCGCCTGCTAACAGAGCATAAGAGTAAGTTAGCCCGCTTGTGCCGTAAGCGCCAAAAGTTAGCCCGACCATGAGGCAGAATAGAAACGCTGTAAACAACCCGAAGCCAATCCAGTCGATTCTTCGATTCTGATCCAAAAGCGCCGTTTCCTTAAGCTGACGCCTTGCCCACAGTGTGCCGAATATGCCAATGGGTATGTTGATGTAGAAAAGGGCGCGCCAATCCAGAAACGATAAAATCAAACCGCTGAGCGTTAAGCCCAAGAGTGCGCCCGCCCGGAAAGCAATCTGGTTAATGCCCAAAAACAAACCCAACTGCCGCCTAGGAGCCGCATCCGACAAAATCGCTATGCTATTCGTAAAGACCAGTGCTGCGCCGATGCCTTGGACTCCTCTAAACAGAATGACTTCGGTGGGGTCTGTTCCAATGCTGGTTAATGCTGAACCGATAGTGAAGATGGCGAAGCCGTAAGTGTAGATTTTTACTCTGCCAAAAATGTCACCCAACCGCCCAATCAGCGATAGCATCAACGTGTTGGTTAACACATAGGCCTGGGTAATCCAAATGGCTTGTTCGATGTCGGCGTGCAATTGCTCGGAGACCTGTGGCAAACCTATGATGACTATGCGAGTGTCTATGCCAACCATTAAAACCCCGATGGTTGTAACCGTCAACGCTAACCATTTGTACTCCAAAAAAGCAACTCCAAAAAAGCGGATAATCCGCATTTCAGTCTATGTAACTTGTAGTAATTAACTCTTCACTGAAAAGAAACTGGTAAAGAAAATAAATTAAAGAAATTTAGGATGCAGGACGTGTTCCCAAAGTAACTGTCACGTCAAGCTGGGAGTTTCCTCGAATTAGGGTTAAGATTATGTTGTCGCCTGGCAACGTGTTTTGTTCTAGATAGCTTGCTAAGTCATCGTTGTTTTTGATGGTTTGGTTGTTCATAGCTATGATGATGTCGCTTACCTTTAGTTTGCCGTCTGAGGGTCCTCCGCTTACTATCGTGGCTATTTGCCATCCATAGGTGACGCTTGCACGAGTTTGCTGTGCGGTTGTGTAATCCATGTCTGTTCCAGTCACGCCCAAATAGGAATGCCCATGGTAGGAACCTGTTGAAATCAAAGCTGACACTTCTCTTAGGATGGTGTCTGATGGTATGGCGAAGCCTAAGCCTTGGGAATCAGAAACAATCGCTGTGGTTATGCCTACGACGTTTCCGACTGAGTTGAGTAGTGGACCACCTGAGTTTCCAGGGTTTATGGGTGTGCTGGTCTGGATGATATTGGCGATTGCGTATCCTCCAGCAGTATCCTCAGTTATGGTTCGTCCTGTAGCGCTCACTACCCCTGTGGTTAATGAACCTACAAGCCCATAGGGGTTGCCTATGGCGATGACTGGTTCTCCGACACCCTAACGTCGAGGAACTAACAATTGTTAATGGGTTGAACTCTGAGGCAGGCGCATCTGAAGATACGGAAACAACTGCTAAATCGGAGTATGGGTCAGTTCCAAGCACGGTTGCGCGTAGCCATGGCCATCAGAGAAAGTCACGCTTAAACCAGTTGTACCTTGAACAACATGATAATTAGTTAATACAACAGTTCGACCAGCAAAATTATAAACAAAGCCTGAACCCTGCACGCCTCCGCTGCTTGTTTCACCCTGAACCAATACCACTGATGCCCTAACATTGCGTAGATATCTGCGAGCGATGTTCCATTCTGGAATATCGTGATGTTTTGGTAAGTTGCGTTTTGGATGACCTTCTAAGGTTCGAGACTGCGCTTTGCAAGTCAGTGATTTGACCATTAAGGCTGGTTACTTGACGATAAGATACAAAATAGATGAGTAACCCTCCAACGAGCAATCCTGCAACGAATAGTATTATGAGGATGCTGGCGGAGGCTTTACTGTAATCTTTAGACGTTAACATGCATACTATGCCTCGAAAGAGGATAAGCGAATAAGAAAATAAAAGTTGCTATGCCCGCCGGTCAATTAGGTCCAAAGCGTCTGGTCCCGTGCCGATAAACACAATGGGTACTCCTGTTCGGGTTTCAACTTCTTTTATGAATTCTTTAGCTTCTTTGGGCAAGTCACTGTATTTTCTGGCAGCATCTGCAGGTTGGGTAGATGCAGTCGAGCTTTGTCATTGCGGCTTGTGTGGCGCCGTTTATCTTGGCAGTTTTTTTGGCTAAGTCAAAGTCGAACGGTGCGCTACGTCGGTCGCGGCCTGTTCCTGCAGCAACTTCAAACCAGCCTCGTTTCAGGGCTTCTTCTTTGGTTATTTCGCCAGGTAACGGTCCAGCGCCCACTCGAGTCATAAAGGACTTGTAAACGATGATTACGTCATCGACTCTTGTTGGTCCAACGCCTGCTTCTGAAGCGATGGCAGATGCTCCTGTGTCTCTGCCAGTCACGTATGGGTAGCCGCCGCCCAAGAAAAGTGACAACATAAAGCCCTGGGTACCTTCAAGCAGTACACTTTTGCCAGCATCCAAACCATCGTTGACTTCCATTATTTGGTCAGCAAGATAAGGTTTGAGTTCAGGAATGTCTTTGGCAAGCTTAGCTGTGCGTCTTACACGTTCTTCGAGAGCTGGTCCAACAC
Source organism: Candidatus Bathyarchaeota archaeon (assembly GCA_963809455.1). Classification (GTDB taxonomy): domain Archaea; phylum Thermoproteota; class Bathyarchaeia; order Bathyarchaeales; family Bathycorpusculaceae; genus Bathycorpusculum. The sequence goes on from CAWEJP010000008.1 coordinate 89,308, forward strand.
CTCTGCCTGTAGTTCCGATGCCCTTGTTAACTGCACTTGCTTTGTCTTGTTCGCAATGTTTCTGCTCAATTATGGAAGCGTTCTGATCTATGCCAATTCGTTTTGGGGTCAACTTGAGTGAGTGCCATTTCATCAAAAAAGGTTTTTACATCAACGTTTGCGCCTGCAGCAATCAGCAAACGGGTTTTGGGATTTATGAAAGCGGCTGGAACCATGTGTAACGCATATTTTTTGCCTTCATACCAAACGGTGTGGGCTGCGTTTACGGAGCCTGTTCGAACACAGAAATCAAGATTGTCTTTTAGGGCTAAGTACGAAATTATTTTTCCTTTGCCTTCATCTCCCCAGAAGGCGCCAACGATTACTGAGCAAGGCATAACTTTCACCGTTGCTAAGTCAGTTCAAGGATTATTTAAAGCTGTAGGGGTTTTGTGCGATTTATTCTTTGGCTGGATTTTTTGTCTTCGTTTATCAGTTGAGCTAAACGGTAGGTGATGTAGGCTGAGAAGCTGTGGATGCCTTTTTTTATGGCGTATTCGTCTTTGACTTTGAGCCATTCGTTAAAGAAGTAGTCGTAGACCTCAGTCTTAACAGTGATGCTTTTGTAGCCTTTTTTCGGCGTTTGTGTTTCCCTCTCTTCAGTCATAGTAACCGAACGTACATTTATTTAAGGTTTAAGAATGTTAGCGCTAATTTACCGTTAATTATATATTACCTGAGTACTGTAAAGTACGGAAGGAGACTATAGTCTTTTGCCAAGAAAAGGTTACAAATGCATAACAGTTACAGAAAAGCTCCATGAAGACATTAAGAAAAAAGCAAAAGAAACAAACCGAACCATGAAAGAATACATCGAATACTCTAATGACAAACGAAAAAGCTAACAAAGCAGGAAAATAAATTTATGCCCCTAAAAATCCTCCAAAACAATGAACGCGTTGCAGAAGTACAGTTTATTTGTGATTCCTGCGGTAAACTGGTAAAGAACAAGCCTGATTCCCAGAAATGAATTGGATGCTCAAAAAACAAATCGGACGTAACATGTTGGCAATGCAAACAAGCAAACTCATACTAACAATAAAATCATAAAACTTTTAAGTACTTCTTTCTAACGCTTCAGAATCAATTATTTCAAGAAGCTTAATTACCCGTTTACCCTTGAGGCTTTTTCTCCGATTGAGTAATCGTACTTTCTTGACTGACAAATCTCATCTAAAATTATTCCTATATCTTCATCCACAATCACAGGGTACACTCTGCAACCAGCAGGTCGATCAGCATAAACACTGCATTGGCGATTTTTGCGGTCATAGAAAAAACAGTAACCCTCACGATTTTTTAGAACTGGCGTAGCCTTGCTTGTCTAAGTTTACGAATTGGTTTTGACTAAAACCTTTCTTTTCCAAACGTTTGATATCTTTTTTGGAGAGCAGCATTTCAGTTTCTGTGCAGCAAACTCCACAGTTTGAGCAATCGCATAAACGATGATGTGTCAAGGTGAGTATTTGTGTTTTTATTCATAGCTTTGCAGTTTTTAGGCTGGATTTTTCATCAAGTTCATGTTAAGCATTTCTGCCCATGCAACATTTTTAAGCGGTACACGGGTGACTTTGTGATTGCCTGACAGAGAATACTCGATTAGATTGTTGTTTTTTCCTACGCCCTTGTGAATTTTTGTCAATTGAACGTTTACTATTACTGCTCCATCTTTTAGGTGCAGGTTAACGTTTCTTCCAATAAATGATCTTGCACTATTGGCGCTAAAGCTTTCCATTTTTACCATTCCTCTTCTTGCTCTGCGATTTTGCTCCAGCATTGTTGGCATATAGGCAGGTTTTCGCCTTTTACTTGGATGTAGAGTTTTATGTTTTCACTGTGGCAGGTGTCTTTCCAGGGGTTTTTACAATGTTCCATTATTTTGTCCTCAAACACTCATTTTGGTGTTTTTGCTTTTAAGGCAGTTGCAGAAACTACGTTTGGTTCTGGGGAGGGGTCAGTGAAAGTAAAACTTTATACCCCAAGTTTTCGATTGGTAAGTTGTGAGCTAATGGTTTTTAACCTCATTTTTGCAATAGTCACGGCGAGCTTACTTTTCCAATTAGCGGTTTTGTCCTTCTGATTTACGGTTACTTACTTTATCGACGGTTGAAGTTTCGTCAACATGGCATCATCATGTCATATGCCGTTTTTGTGCAAGTTGTGGCGGTTTTCTCGATTATGGTTCCCTCATTTGTTCTTGCAGTTTTCCCATACTACGTTGTTCCACACACATTAGAATTGGTATCTATCTTTAGCTTAATGCACGAGGTGACTGGCGGTTTATCATTCGCTCTCGGTGTTTGGTTTGTTGCTTCTTGGCGTTTTCGCAAAGACTTCAAAGGTTGTTTTAACAAAAGAAAATTGATGCTTGCAACGATGATTGTTTGGGTAACTGCCTTAGCTTTTGGAATAACATTGTACATTATTTTCAACTGGGCTATTCTGATGGGTTAAACTCGACTATTTGGGGCATAATGGCTTCTTTAGTTATTTTTAGTAGCCCAACCGAAGGCTTATCGAAAGGTGAACTTGGGTTAGTTGCGCTTCCAGGGTTAATGTATAGAATATTGTTTTCCCAACTAATGTTTGCGATATGAGTGTGCCCACAAACAAAAACGTTAAACCCATTCTGCTGGGCGATTTCTATGCTTTTGGCTAAGCCGAAGGCAATGTCTGGGTCATGCATCACGCCAATTTTCCAATCAAAAACCTTTAGTGAATTGAGCGTTGGGAATGCAGTGTGTAACTTCTAAGCCGTCCATGTTGCCGTGAACCGCTAAAACGGGGGCAATCTGCTCCAACTCATCTATTACAGCCAACTCTACTAAGTCGCCTGCGTGAATTATGTAGTCAACGCTTTCAAAGATTTCAAAAACTCTCTTGGGAATGCATCTTGCTCTGTTTGGGAACATGAGTATCTGAGATTAAGCCAATGGTTTTTACTGACTTTGTAGTTTGGGGAGTTCTTTTTTATTAATGCTTGTCCACCGAACATTTTGGTGTTGCCTCTAAGCAGGCGGTCTTCGATAGTACATGTATGTTTGACAATAAATATTGAACTGTTAGGAAATTGAAAAAGAATAGAAAAAGAGTGTTAAGTCATGAATCTTTTGACCGTCTCGTAGAATATGCTTGTTCCAAAAACAAGGTTTTCAATGGTTATTCGTTCATCGATGCCGTGCATGCGCTTTTCCAGCACATCGTTAGGTTCATCTGGTCGCATCGGATGAAAACCGTAGCATATGCTGCCTGTTTCTCTAAAGAAGCGTGAATCTGTCCCGCCCGTCGTCAGGGTCGGTGTTACTCCACAGGTTGGTTCAAACTCTTTCAAAACATCTGTAATGGCGCTGTATAGTGGGGTTTGAGTGGTTGATTCGTTGCCGTCGTGCATTTGAATAATTTCAAAACTCAATTTATCCAAGCCCACATCCTTTAAGCAAAGCTTTGATTGTGGAAAGCGTTTCATCCACGCTTTGACCCGGGCAATACTCGGCAATCGAAAACTGCCTCACACTCTGATGGAATAATGTTTTCTTTTATTCCACCATGAATTATTGTTGGGGTGATCGTCGTTTTGGTTCTGGGTCTTATTTCTTCAGCCAACGCCTTGTCTGTTTTAGCTAATTCGTCAAGAATTTGTTCGCTCTGCTTTGGGTTTGCTGAGTAAACGTGAAAAATACGTTTCAAGGTCGGGGTTAAGTTTTGCTATTTCAGTTAGAAATTGCCTAAGCGTTGGCACATAGAATGTTTCAGGTTGGTATTCTCCAAGTTTAGTTATGACTTTGTTCATGCGTACGATGGCGTTGTCGGCCATGATTTGGAGTTGAACCGTGTCCAGGGGTGCCTTTGGCTTTTATTTTGAACCATAAGATGCCTTTTTCAGCCGTTTGGACTGGGTAGACGTTGCCTTTTTTCTGTGGAATGGCTAATCCTCCACCTTCATTGAGGACGTATGGGCACCAAACTTTTTCTTTATGATTCCTCAGAAGGTAGCCTGCGCCTTCTTCGCCACCTTTTTCCTCGTCAGCGGTCGCTGCCAAAACTACATCACCTTTGAGCGGAACCTTGTTTCTTTTGAGGAGCAGAAGAGTTAACACTTCGACAGCGGTCATGCCTTTCATGTCATATGCTCCCCTGCCATAGACATAGCCGTCTTTTACTATTGCCAGCAAACGGGTCAACGCTCCATTCAGCCGGGTTTGCTGCCACAACGTCGATGTGTGAAAGCAAGAGTAAGTTAGGTTTTTCACCTGAGCCCTTTAATCGAGTGATTACGCTGCCTCTGCCTGGTGCTGACTCGATGATTTCGGATTTTAAATCCTTCTTTTGCGAGGTATTGGGCGATGAAGTTGGCTGCTGCTGTCTCATTTCCAGGAGGATTAGTTGTGTTTATACGAATTAAATCGCTTAGAAAATGTGTGATTTCCTGTTCAATCTCGTTTAGCATTTGTATCGGCATGTTTTTCGGGCTCCTGCATGTTTAGAAGAGGTTTTTTCTCTTAAGAGTTCCTGTTGTTGTCTACATGTTGTGCTGGAAGTTTTTTGGTTATTCAACATGATGTTTATATATGATGGCAAAAAATGCTATTGGATAACAAAAATCGGTTAAGTTGATTGTAATGAAAGAATTGAAACCAATAGATTACAAGATTCTGTTTGAGCTCATGAAGGACTCACACAGAAGCGACAGGCAACTTGCAAAAGCCTTAGGTGTTTCTCAGCCTACAGTGACCCGAAGACGAGCAATGCTAGAAGAAAACTTTATCGAAGGGTACACTGTGATTCCCAAATTTGGCCAAATAGGGTTTGAAATTGCCGCTATAACATTTTTGAAGAGTAAACTAAAATATGCAACTGGCGAGGAGAAAACTCAGGCATTACAGAAGATGAAAGAATGGTTCATGAAACAAACCAACGTGATTCTGGCTTTAGACGGCAGAGGCATGGGTTGGGATACAGTTTGCATTTCGCTTCATGAAAACTTCGAAAACTTCGCAGAGTTCATCAGGACTCTTGATTCAGAAATGTCCGAATTGGGTTGTTGAAAGCCAAACTTTCAATGCTGATTTGAAGGGCGGAATAGTGATTAAACCATTCCACCTCAAGTATTTGGCATCTCGAAAAACAGAATAAGCTAACCCAAAACCATTTTTATTCTTTCTTTCTTTTCTTAATGCAATATATTTTTCAGAAGCACCCTAACTACTATATTTTCAAAAAATAAATACATGAAGATTAATCAATGAGCTTATCTTCGGTTAATTTTCTTTAGTAACCGTTTTTTAGGCAGCTTTGGCTTTTTTGTTCTGGTTGCATCAACAGTCAAACCAATCAACCTATATTCAGTAATAGATGCCTATCTAAATATAAGGTAATGGGCATTCTACTTTTTGTAGCAGAGCGATTTTGCAAACGCTTGCAGAAAAGATTAGGAACATTTTCTATGTTTTTAAGGTTCAAAGCCCACATATGAGGGTAAAAGCATATATCTTTTAACTTGTCCTTTCTTATTTTTCACGTTTAACTCTAAACTAGGCGAAAACATGGCTTTATCGGACAAAATCCAAAAACTCAAGAAAGAAAAGAAAGCCGTGATACTGGCTCATAATTACCAGCGTCCAGAAATCCAAGATATTGCTGATTATGTCGGCGACAGCATCGAACTTAGCCGAAAAGCAGTTGAAGAAAAGGATGCTGAAATAATTGTTTTTTCAGCAGTAGATTTCATGGCTGAATCTGCAGCAATTTTGAACCCCAACAAAAAAGGTGCTTTTGCCATGTTTAGGTGCTCGTTGCCCGATGGCGCAGATGCTAACGGTTGATGAGATTAAACGCGCCAAAAAACAGTACCCAAACGCACCAGTAGTCTTGTACGTTAACACTTTGGCTTCATGCAAAGCTGAATGCGATGTTTGCTGCACAAGCGCTAACGCAGTCGAAGTTATAAAATCCCTCGACGCCGACACAATCCTGTTTGGTCCAGATAAGAACCTAGCTGAATATGTTAGCGAAAAAACAGGCAAAAAACTAATCCCCATTCCAGCAAACGGTTTCTGCCCAACTCACCTCCTATTCCAACCTGAAGACGTCAAAGTCCTAAAGATGCAGCATCCAGAACGCCATAGCGATAGCTCATCCTGAATGTAGCTCTGAAATGCGCAAAGCCGCAGACTTCATCGGCAGCACCTCAAAAATGTGCCGTTACGCCAAAGAATCCCCTGCTAAAGACTTCATCGTCGGCACCGAAGAAGGCATCCTTCATCGCCTGCGCAAAGAAAACCCACAAGAAAAACTTCTATCTCGCTTACGAAGGCGCCATTTGCCCCAACATGAAATTGACAACACTTGACAGACTCTACGCTGCCTTAAAAGAGGAAAAGAATGTGGTTAAGGTTCCTGAAGCAGTTGCAAAGAAAGCTCGCGCTTCGTTGGAACGGATGTTTGAAGTAAAGAGTTAAACTGAAACAATCATTGATTTGAGGATTTTTACTCCTCTTCTTGAGGCTAAATGGTCGCTTAGGTGCCTGATTTCTGAGCCTTTGCCTTTTACTGCGATGACTTCGAGGCAGTCGTGTTCGCCGAGGTGTATGTGCATGGTTGAAGAAATTAATTCGGTATGATGATGTTGTGCTTCTGTTAGGTCGCTTTCTAAACCTTTTGTGTCATGGTCGTAAACCATCAATAGAACGCCTGTTTGCTGGGCATTTTCTTCTTTTACCCATTTGCGTTCGGAAACAAAGAGTCTTACTGCGTCTTGAATGGCTTTGCTGCGGCTTTCGTAGCCCATTTTTGTGGTGATTTCGTCGAAGTCTTTGAGGAGTTCAGGTGGAAATGTTACGCCTATTCGTACGATTTTTGACATGGTTAGTCACGATTAGAAATTGTTTGTTGTGCCTAAAAGCTTTTATACGAACGGTAACACGATTTCTCTAGATAAAGTGTTACTGAGGGTAGAAAATAGATGGGAAATCAAGCAACAATCAATCTCTCACGCAACGAAAAAATAAGAATAGCCATAATCTTCTCAGTACTAATAACCATAACAGCAGTCGGATTCTCAGCAGCATTCGTCATCGGAAAAATCGCCGTGGTCCTCGGCGGCTTGGGCATCGTTGCCTACGTCTTCGGTTTACGCCACGGAGTCGACGCTGACCACATCGCCGCCATCGACAACACAACACGAAAACTCATGCAAGAAGGAAAACGCCCCTACACAGTCGGATATGTGGTTCTCTTTGGGACATTCAACAGTAGTTGTTGCACTAATAATCGCTTTAATATTTGCAACAAGAGCCGTTGCAACCAACATACCTGCCCTTCAAAGCACAGGCGCCATCGTAGGAACCTTGGTTTCAGGAAGCTTCCTTTGGATTATAGGCTTCATAAACGCGGTCATCGTGATTGGTATTTACAAGATTTTCCAGACCCTAAAACAAGGCAAACTCAACCAAGAAGAACTCGACAACCTGCTTGAAAATCGCGGGTTCATGAATCGCTTCTTCCGTCCACTCTTCAGAGTCATAAACAAACCCTGGCACATCTACCCAGTCGGCGTTCTCTTCGGGTTAGGATTCGACACTGCAAGCGAAGTTGCCCTCATCGCCATAAGCGTGGGCATCGGCGTTTCCACAAGCATTCCAATCTACTACATCTTAATTCTTGCCGTTGCTGTTTACCTGCGGCATGGTTACCGTTGACACTGCAGACGGCGTTGCCATGCGAGTTGCTTACGGCTGGGCGTTCCTAAACCCAATCAGAAAAATATACTACAACTTAACAGTCACAGTCATCTCAGTCCTCGTTGCTTGGGCAATCGGCACTATAGAACTTCTGCAAGTGCTCTCAACAGAATTAAACCTCAACGGGTTATTCTGGAGCTGGCTAAACACCATAAACTTTGAAATGATAGGCTTTGGAATCATCGGTATATTCATTTTGTCTTGGTTGGCTTCCTTTGGTTACTGGCGATACAAAAAATATGACAAACTGGACCCATTTAACCAAACACCGCAATCCACCGATTAACAGCCACCTAAATCCTAACAGTCCGTTTGAAAAGTTTTTATCAGTGATTTAGCCATCTAAGGCTGATGTCGGGCAAAGAATTTTTCATAGACCGCTACGAACGGTTAGGTTGGCAATACCAAGAGGTATACGTTACAGCAAGCAATCCGCATCAACAACACGAACGCGAAAGGAAAAAAACTCATACCAAGGCTTGCAGATTTAGGCGTACACCTGCAAAAAATCCCCTTCCTCGACTCAGGCTATTGGGTGCTGGACTCAAAAGTTTCCGCTGGCGCAACAGCCGAATACCTGCTCGGCATGTATTCGATTCAAGAAGCAGCCGCCCAAATCCCCGTTTCCGTCTTTACACATCTGAAAGGTAAAAAAGTGCTTGATGTAGCTGCGGCTCCAGGAGGCAAAACCGTACAGTTGGCTGATTTGATGGAGAACACTGGAGGGATTGTTGCTTTGGATGTCGATAAGCGACGGTTGAATGCGTTAGTTAACCATTTGGAACGTTGCCACGTCAGCAACACAGTGGTTTACATGTTGGATGCACGACAAGCTTCCAAGTTAAACTTCAAATTTGATAGGATGCTAGTGGATGCTCCTTGCTCGGGCAATTTTGCTGCAGACAGAGACTGGTTTAGCAAACCGAACCCTAAAAGATGTTGAGCGCAACGCGGCTTACAGCGGGAAATTCTAACTGAAGGCAGTTGATTGCCTAAGCGATGAGGGCGAAATCGTTTATTCAACCTGTTCACTTGAACCTGAAGAAGACGAGTTAAACATCGATTGGGCAATAAAAAACCTAAACCTGCAAATTGAAGAAATATATTGTCATGGCGAAAAAGGTTTAACTAACATTTTTGGCAAGCAATTGGACCCTTCGATTAAGCATTGCAGGCGGCTATGGCCTGGTGAAACGCAAGGCTTTTTTGTTTGTAAATTAAGAAAGGTGAGCCGCCAATGAAGCCGAGGCCATAAGGATTTGTTTCTCAATTTGGTGTCCAAGTCGCTTGAACCTTGAGTTGATGACTGGAGAAAAATAGATCGTTATTACCTGTTGAATTCTTTTGTGCGCAAGTTTGCTATCGGCAAGATTTCTTTTATGCAGGAGTGTATTTGGGGAAAGCTAAGGATGGTAAGTTCTTTCCCAGCTTCAACCTGCTGGAAATGCTTGCTAAGAAAGAAGCCAACCGAGTTATTTTGGATAGGAAGGCGGCTTGGCTGTTTATCTGTGGTAGGGATGTTTTTCGGGAGGGCGTATTGTACGTGTTAGGGCCTAGGCAAAGGGGGAAACAGTACTTTGGTTCTCAATGAATTTGGCGAATGTTTGGTTTTGGTAGGTTGTTGCAAGTGGGGTTGTTGGGTGCTAAGGGTGAGCTTGCGGTTAGGAATGTGTTGGATGTTGGGGATTTTTTGCGTAGGGAGAGGGGTTTTTAGGGTTTATGGTTTTGTTTTTTATTTCTTGTTTCGTATAATCTTATTTTTGTTTGCATGGATTGGGGTTTAACGTTTTGGTTTTTCTATGAACGTTTATCGAATTATTTTTGAGATAAACTTAAATATGTTCATGTTTTAAGAAGTTTCCAATACATATGAATTTAAAATGGTGAAAGTCATGGATGAACAAATGAAAAAAGCCATTGAAACCCTAAAAACAAACAACATTCGATGGGTGCACTCAGCATTCGTCGATGTCCGAGGAATCCTCCAAGACATGGTCTTACCTGCAAGGGAATACCTAAATGGAGCAGCCTTCACCGAAGGCATAGGCTTCGACGGATCCTCAGTTCGAGGCTTCAAATCAATCGAAGAATCAGACATGATTTTCATGCCCGATGCAAAAACCCTATGCGATTATGCCATGGGTAACAGATGAAACACAAAAAAGTGCTATCGTCCTCGGCGACGCACTAGAAGCATCAGGTGCAAAAGAGCCCTCAGTCACCTGCCCAAGAGGACTACGTTGCAAAAAGAGCTATAAAAGCAGCCAAAGACATGGGATACACAGGCATCTTCGCTCCTGAACTTAGAACACTTCGTATTCACCTCAATTGACCCAACCAAAATGACATGGGACCTTTGGGCTGCACCAAAAAGCGGCGAAGGAGACGCATGGGGTGCACCACGCGTTATGCCTGAATCCCCAGAAATCAAACCCGGCGGATTCATCGTGCGACCCAAAGAAGGCTACTACCGAACACCCCCAGAAGACACCACTGTTGAATACCGAAATGAAGTCAGCCAAATCCTTGAAGACTACTTTGGCTTAACGATCGAGAAACACCATCATGAAGTAGCCACCGTCGGTCAAGTGGAAATCGACTATAAATATGGTGAGCTTCTTGAGACTGCCGACCGAGCATTATTCTTCAAGTTCGTGGCAAAGAACATTGCAAAGAAACACGGTTTAATCGCAACTTTTATGCCAAAACCAATCTACTTAGATAACGCAAGCGGCATGCACGTACACTCGAGCCTCTGGAAAGATGGCAAAGAACACCATGTATGATGCCAACGAACCATACGCAGAACTGAGCCAAACAGTGCGATACTATGTGGGAGGTATCTTAGCCCATGCACGTAGCCCTAACAGCAGTCTGTTGCCCGACCGTTAGTAGTTATAAACGTCTCGTTCCAGGATTTGAAGCACCAATTTACGTTATGTGGTCAAAGGCTAACCGGTCAGCACTTGCCCGTATACCCATGTACTATAAAGGTCCAGGTCATTCTGCGCACAGAAACGTGTTGAATACCGCGGGGTAGACCCATCTTGCAACCCCTACTTAGCGTTCAGCTGTATTATGATGGCTGGTCTAGATGGCATTAAACACAAGATTGACCCGGGTAACCCAGTTGACGAAGACGTCTATAGACTAAGCAAAGCTAAACGCAAGGAACTAGGAATCAAAGAGCTGCCGACAACACTAAAAGACGCCCTTGACGAAATGGAAAACGACAAAGTCATAAAAGAAACCCTTGGAAGCCACGTATTCGACGCATTCATCGAACTGAAAACCAACGACTGGAACCAATACTGCCTCTACGTTTCGCCTTGGGAAATAATGAAATACCTTGACTACTAAACAATGTCAGCATTTGAGGAAAACCTCAACTTGCCCTTTTAATTTTTTTTTAACTTTTTATTAATCTTAATAAAAAGCGTTAATTTGTTGCGCAAACACTCAATTTCTGCTTCTATTTTCAAAGGTTACGGTTGATTTATTGACACTTGTACATTTGCAACGAATTTATGCACTAAAACTTATATGTGTTAAACTTAAATGCTAATTCAATAACAATATATCTAAGCGCTGAAAAGCGAGGATGAAAAATGAAAAACTTCAAAAATCCAGCTTGGAAAGAACAAGTTACAAAAGTTATTCAACAAATCCAAGAACAAGAAATTAAATTCGTTCGACTACAGTTCACCGACATAAATGGCATGCTAAAGAACATAGCTGTTAACTCAAAGAACATGGAAAGCATCTTTGAAAACGGCCAATCCTTCGACGGATCCTCAATTACTGGTTACCGACCAATCGAAGAATCAGACATGGTTCTCTTCCCAGACCCAACAACCTTCGCAGTTTTACCCTGGAGACCAAAAGAGAAATCCTCCTGCAGACTCCTTTGCGACATCTATACTCCACAGAACAAACGCTTCGAAGGCGACCCACGCTACGTCCTTGAACGCACAGTAGAAAAAGCCGCAAAAGCAGGTTACACTTTCATCTGTGCTCCCGAACTAGAATTCTTCATAGTAAAAGAAAGCGAAACAGGCGGCTTACCAACACCCATTGACTTAGCAGGCTACTTCGATTTCCACCCTAGCGACTTAACCGACGATTTACGACGAGAAATTGCCGATACCGCAGAAGCTTTCGGCATAGAAATCGAACTCAGCCACCACGAAGTCGCGTTGGGACAAAACGAAATTGACTTCAAATATGGAGAAGCCCTCGATTACTGCTGACCGCGCCATAACCATGAAGATGTGCGGCAAAGTAGTTGCGGCACGAGCAGGCTACGTTACCACCTACATGCCTAAACCCTTCCAAGGCATCAACGGCAGCGGTATGCACGTTCACCAAAGCTTATGGAACAAAGATGTAACCCAAAACATGTTCTACTCAGATGACGAAAAGAACGGTTACCTCTCAGATTTAGCGCGAAACTTCATCGGTGGACAACTCGCTCACGGACGAAAAATGTGCGCTGTTCTGGATTCATGGCCTAACAGCTACAAACGGTTAGTCCCAGGCTACGAAGCACCAGTCTACCTTGCATGGGCACACAAAAACCGCAGCCCACTCATCCGCGTACCCAACTTCGGCGGAAGAAAAGGCGCAGCCAGATGCGAAATCCGATGTCCAGACGGTTCAGGAAACCCATACCTACAGTTTGCAGTGCTCTTAGCAACAGGCTTAGACGGCATAAAGAACAAGATTGACCCTGGCGACCCAGTTGAACTAAACGTTTACCACATGACCTACGACGAACGCAAAGCCCGCGGAATAGTTTCACTGCCAGAATCACTAAAAGAAGCACTCGACGAACTTGAAACCAGCGAACTTAATGCGTGAAACCCTCGGGCAAACTGCATTCGAGAACTTCCTCAAAGAAAAACGCAACGAATGGGACCTATACCGCACCCAAGTTACCGAGTGGGAAGTCAACCGCTACATCAAACGACTCTAAATCAAAAAGCCTCTTTTTTGAGGCTTCAAAATTTATTTTTCTTTTTTAGTTTTTGATTTTTTCAACCAGTTTATCAATTGTAATTGTGCTTTGTTGTCGGTTCGCTAAGTCTTTGAGAACAACGGTGCCTTCTTTGAGTTCCCGCTCGCCAACGATAACCGCAAAATCTATTTTGCGTTTGTCCGCATCTTCGAGGGCTTTCGACATCTTTCTGCCCATAACCTCAAACTCGACTCTAACACCAGCCGCACGTAGTTGCTGGGCAATTTTAAGCGCTTCAGACTTCATAGTCTTCGGTGATGGGTAAAACTGCAACCTTCTTCTTCGCCTTTGCAGAAAGATCTGTTTTCTGGGTTTGCAAAGCAATAGCTATACGATCGATTCCGTGAGCGCAACCAACTGCGGGTGTAGGTTCACCACCGAATGCTTCGATTAGTTTGTCATATCGTCCCCCGCCGCCCAAAGCAATGTCCAACCCTGGGATATATATTTCAAAAATAATGCCTGTGTAGTATTCTAAGCCTCGCGCGAATGCTGGCTCAACAGCAAGAGTTAGGTCGGTGCTTTCAGCTAAAAGTTTTAGGATTTCAGCGAGGTTTTCTACTGAAGCCTTTGCTTTCTCGTAGCCTACAACTAAATTTTGAAGTTGCTCAACCACGTCGAGCCAATCGTTTCCCCTAATAGCGATCAGGTCTTTTAACATGGCTCGGCACTTCTCTGATTCCACTAGCTTAAGTGCTTCATCATACTCTTTTTTATCCATCCTCTGCAAGATTGCGTTCTGGGTTTTCTCGTCGATACCATCTTGGCTGAGTATGCCACGAATGACGCCTATGTGCCCGATTTTAAATGCGTAACCATGCAGCCCCAGCGTTTTCATCAAGTTATTTGTCAGCAAAACTACTTCAGCGTCAGCTTCAGGTTTAGCTGAACCCATTAATTCAAAGTTTGATTGCCAAAACTCGCGGTACCTCCCACGCTGGGGTTCATCATAACGGTAAACTGTACCAACCGAGAACAAGCGGAAAGGTTTAGGTTCGTTCTTGAGAGCAGTTGTGGCTAACCTTGCTATTGAAGCTGTGAACTCTGGACGCAACGCCACTAGGCGGTCGCCGAGGTCTTTGAAAATGAACATGCGCTGGCGGATTTCTTCGCCCGATTTGGCGTTTAAAAGTTCAAGCGGCTCAACATGAGGTGTTATGACTTCTTTGTAGCCATAAAGGGAAGCGGTTTCTCTCGCTTCAGCTATGATGTAAGTGAAGGTTTTGGCATCTTCACCTATTAGATCTCTCATTCCGCGGACAGGCTGAAAAGCTGGCATGCATGTTTGCTCCTAAACAAGCTAATTGGTGCAATTATTCTATTAAACTCTCGCTCACGGCTTAATGGCTTCAACTTCCAATCTAACCATACCCAAATGAACAATACCTTCTGCGTCAAATGGGTGATTTGTAATATAGCGGCTAACGATTTCCTTTACGAAGCTATCTCGCAGTTGAATTGGTATCCGTTCGGTGAAAGGCAGCCATGTAGTGCGAACCCACCCAGTCAATCCCTCAGCACTTGGAAACTTCATGTCCCGAGGAAAAAGCTCAACCCTCACAGGCTTCAAACCTGCCTGTACTAGCAACTGCTCGTATTCTTGGGGGTTTAGAAATGCGTAAGGAAAAGTGAAGCCCTCAAAATAGCATCTCCACTGTGGCAAAACAAGTAGCTCATCGAAAAGGCTTAGCACTGCCTGTGCGTTGCCTTTGGCTGCCATTTGGAAGAGGATTCTGCCGTGTGGCTTTAGGCTTCTTTGGACTCCCTTCAGGACTGCTTTCTGGTCTATTATCCAGTGTAATGCTGCATTGGAGAAGGCTAGGTCAAATTCCTCTTGGAAGGGAATGTTTTGTGCATCTATTACTTTGAACGTGACGTTGGGGCACTGCTCAATAGGAAAAGAGGTTTTTGCTAGAGTTATCATTTCAGGGGAACTGTCGATACCGACGACTTTGCCGTTTGGTAAAGCTTTTGCGATTTCTGCAGTGATTTTGCCGTCGCCGCAGCCGATGTCCAACAGCGATTCAATGCCTTGCAGTTTCAGTTTCGGAATTAGTTCTTTTGCCCATTGAAACTGGTTCTGCGAGTTTTTAGCGTAGTCTTTTGCATCCCAAGCGTAGTTCTTGGGTCTAATCATCTTCGTCTTGGTCCTGCCCTAGTTTGTTGAAGCTTAACGGAGATACTGAGTAATGTACGACCTCGCCGCGACGGTTTGTGACGGCTAAGAATTAGCTCTTTCTTTTGGCTGTTGCACTTGGTTAATGCGTCTGCGAGGTCGTTTACGGGAAGCGGTTTGCCTTCCTGCGTAACCATGATTAGGTAAGGCGCGGTGTCTTTACCATAAGTGCCCCGCTCGTAGATGCGGAAGTCGATGCCCCCGCCGAAGCCTTCGCGAACTACGTATCCGCGGCTACGTAGGTCGCGGTAGACGAGGTAGTTGACCCAGGCGTTGTTGTTTTGAGCTTCATAGCAATGCAGGAGATTTTGAAAATCGATGTTCTTACCTTTTTCGTCCTTAATCTCAAGCATGCTCTTATCTAAAAGATACAATGATTCGTAAAAGGTGAGTTTGAAAACTTTATTCTCTAATGTACCGTAGCCGCGTGATGAAAGAGCATCTATATTGCTTTGTTCGGAAACGATTACTCCCTTCTCAGATAGGACACCGCTCGTTCGGAATTCCACTGGAGCCTTTTTGGTTTCACTCATTACTTAACCCTTTCTTTTTTGCTAGACTTTTCCTTTTCTAAATTCGTCAAATTCCTTGTTATAGATAACTCTATCTTCGGTTATGATGGCTGTGACATATTTGAGGGGGGTAGGGTCAAACGATGGGTTCATAACGTTTACGCCGTTAGGTGCAATTTGCACGCCGCATATGTGGGTGACTTCTTCAGGCTTTCTTTCCTCTACTTCGACTTCGGAGGCTTTGCGGCTTAGGTCAAATGTCGATTTTGGTGCGGCGACGTAGAATGGGATTTTGTGTTCATGTGCTAACACTGCGATGGCATATGTGCCGATCTTGTTGAAGACAGCGTCTTGGACGATGCGGTCGGCGCCAACAATAACTAAGTTGACGAGGCCTTTGCTCATTACGTAGCCCGCCATGTTATCAGTAATCAATGTAACGGGTATCCCGTCGCGTTTAAGCTCGTATGTAGTTAGTCTTGAGCCCTGAAGAAGCGGTCTGGTTTCGTCGGCGATGACCTTGATTTTTTTGCCTTCCTCCCAAGCTGCGCGAACAACACCCAAGAGCAGTGCCGTATTCGACGGTTGCCAATTCCCCAGCATTGCAATGGGTGAGGATTGTGTCGCCGTCTTTTATTAGGACTGACCCGTTTTTGCCCATGGCGTGGTTTTGGGCGGCATCTTCGTCCGCAATTTTCTGAGCCTCCTCAATGACTGTTGCCTTGATTTCTTCAACATCGCCTAAAACGTTCTTGGCTTTGTTTAGGACGCGGTCTACGCCCCAGAACAGATTCACAGCGGTTGGTCTTTGACGCTTAATTACTGTGCCAGCTGTTTCCAGTTCAGATAACAATTTTTCTTTAGTTTTGGCATGTGGAGTGGTAAGCTGCTAACGCTACGCCGAAGCCTGCGGCTGCACCCAAAAGTGGGGCGCCTCTGACGCGGAGGATTTTTATGGCTTCAGCCATCTGGTCGACTGTTATGATTTCTAGGGTGACTTCTTGGAGGGGCAGTTTGGTTTGGTCGAGTGTGATTACTTTTCCGTTTTGCCACTTGATCATCCGCATCTTCAGTTACCTCAAAACATTAATAACGGATATTTGTGGACGGTTGTGTTAAAGATTTTCTGTCTCTAACGATTGAATCGTTGAACCAAATCAATGAGGTTTCCATATAAATCCTCAAAAACCACCTCAACTCCCCACTCCCGCATCTCGGGTTTACCATAAAACTTTACGCCTTTCGCCTTCATCACTTTGTGATCTCTTCGACAATCATCGGTTTCCAAAGTAAGAAAAACATGGTCTCCCGCTTGCTTTCCCAACGCCTTGCGCTTATCATCACTGTCAGCCACCACAAACGTTAACTCAAGAGTCACTTTGACCTTTCAACGAAACTGTAACCCATCGCATCTTTCCCCACAAAATGGTGTCTTGCCGTTTTTGGAATCCGAGTTTTTCAATGTAGAATTTTAGGGCCTCGTCTTGGTCTTTCACGAGGAGGGTTATGTGGCCGATTTTGTTCAATGTTCTCACTCTACTGGTTAACTAAATGGAAAAGGTTGCTTAAGTTTTCGCTTAAGCGGATGTGTCAAAGGGGGATTTTAGGTGAGTGACGACTTCGACTGGGCTATCTTCGCCTGATTTTAGACGTTTCTTCCATTCTTCGCCAACAGCGATAAGTGAAAAGATACCTGAAACCTCAGCCTTCGACTTTTTCACAAGGTTCACCAGTGCCTCTTGGGTTTCGCCGCTCTTAATCATGTCATCAACAACGAGCACTGAGTCTCGTTTTTTGATGGATTCTTTAGGGATATAGAGTGTAACGGTTACTCCTGAATCTCTGCCTAAGAATGTAGGTTTCTTCAAGGAAGGCTTTGACACCCACTTCTTTGTTGCGTTTGGCAACGATAAGGTTTACGCCCAAGTGAGTTGGCGACCATTGTGGCGAGTGGGATGCCGTCGACGGCCGCAGTTAGGATTTTTGTTACACGTTTGCCCGCGAAGTTGGCGAGGGCATGGTTTGCGGCTTGCTGGAGAATGTTGTAGTCACCGACGATTTCGGTGTTGTCAAAGTAGCCAATGTCGTCGAATTTTATTCTGCTACGCAGTTCCGCTTCTAAACCAACGAGTTTGGTTAACACACGCCAGAGTTGTTTTGCTCTTGTCGTGTTTGGAAGCACATGGCCTTTTGCGTAGCGGCTAAGAACGGTGACGGGTAAGCCTGTTTTTGATGCTAATTCCCGATAAGTGATGTTTCGCTTGTACTTTGCAGTTCGTAAAAGTTCGATTGTCATTAAGCGAAGTTTCAAATCTTCTGCGTGAGTGCTCATTTTTCCTTAACCCCAATTTTACATTTATAAGTTAATTATTATATGGTATTTATTATTGTATCTTGCCAATTTATAACTTTCCGTTAAAATTAAATTGAAGCAATACAAAAATATGTCAGCCTTAGCACATTTCAACATTAACCTTTTTAGAGGCAACCTCAACTGCTATTACTAAAAGGGGGACTTGGATGCAGAAGATTCAGCGATTATTCATAGTTGCGCTCTTCGGAGCCGTAATCTTCGTCACCAACGTGTTCTTGCCGCCCCCACTAAACTATCTTATCATTGTCGTCCAAGCTGTACTGCTGGCTTTAAGCGCACTATTCATCCCAAAAGTAGGAGCAATGTACGTTGGTGCAGTCGGTGGACTCTTAACCGCCCTTGTCAGCCCAGCCCTTGGACCATTCACGTTCTTCTTCGCTTTCCTCTTCGGTGTATTCGTCGATGTTTTACTATTTGTTTTCAAAATCAAGGGTTCTTCTCAGGGCGTCAACCGCAACAGGTTAATTGCAGCTATGGCTGTGGCCACATTGTTGATTGCGGTTTCAAGCTATTCAGCTTTCGCCATTTTTCCGGAGTACATTAATTCGCAGAGTTTCTCAATTGTTAGTTTGTTTGTTCAAAGAAGCACAATGCTCGATATGCTTGTGTTGTTTATGGGTCCAGCGACGGGTGCCGTGGCGGGTTATGCAACTGCGTACCTTTGGAATAAGTACCTACGCCACATCAACGTCTAAAGCTGCATTTCCTTGATTTTTTGGTCAACGAGCTTAGCAACCATCAAATTGGAAACGTAAACACATTTTACCCCAAGCAACTCTGCAAGCTCGGCAGGCTTCCGATATTGCGTAACCAAAATCAAGCCATGCTTACCCGCATACTCAACGATGTCGCGATCTTTCGCAATCTTTAAACCTGCTTCTTCAGAGGTTACAGCTTCATAGCCTAAAGTTTCAAAGTATTCTTTTAAGCCAGCATACATTTCATCCAAGAGTATCTTCATGCTTGCTGTGTTGGAAATCTAAATTATTTTAGCTTTTCCCTACTCAGTCTATCAGCAAAATAGCGAAGGATTCTGGGTTCTTAGCAAACGGAAACGTAACAGAGATTCCAGCGTTAGCAGCAGTTTTCTTCACGTTCACGCCGACGGCGTCTTCGGACCACCTTGCCAAGTTGGGGTTGCGGCAAATGCTTGTTTCGGTATTGCATTTTTCGCAGAGTTGACAATGCCCCGAAATGAACGATATAGCTAAACTGTAGCCTTTGTTCATCGCTGCTTTTTCCAGACCTACGACGCTTTCCAGCATTTTGCGTTTGTCGTCTTTCCAATCTTGCCAGAATTTGGCGGCTTTTTCCTTAATTTCTTTGGAGACGGTAGTGTCGGTTTCTGCGACCATTAGTTTGGCTAAAACTTCAGGTGAGGCTTCTGCGGTTGACTTGTATTTCATGAACATGGCGTAGCTGTATTCGCTGACGATTTTTCGGAATTCCTCAGCTGAGGGCGTGAAGGGTGGGCAGGCGAGGGTTTTGCCGTAGTGGTTGCAGCCGACTTTGCATTTGAGGACCACACGGTCTTCGACGACTACTTTGCTTGTGGGGATGATTTTTGCGTCGGTTGCTCCGTTTTCGAGGGCTAATTTGATGAGGAACTGGAATTTTTCAGAGCCGTTTTCTGACATTTTGTCACTAACCTTTATGGCTTGATGTTTTCTTTTGATATAAACGTTCTTTATTGGTCGAGCTTTTTTTCTTTTCTCAAATAGCGACCTCTATCTCCATCGTTTCTACAATGATTCGCCATTAAAATCCAAATATGAGTGTAAACAGCATTTCATCAGATCGGGTAGTTTTCGGTTTTGTTGACTTGCAAGCGCAAGAATAATATAGCTAATTTCTAAATGTTGTGAATGCTGAAGGTGCGGTTGGTATCAAAAGCAAAATCAGTGCTATGGCTACGTTAACAGAATTCAAGAAAACATCATGAGTATCAAAAAAAGAGAACTTGCACCCTTATACGAAGCCCTCAATTCCGCGGACTGCGTTATTTGTGGTGGATCAGGGCGCTCATTATATTCACTTAACGCTGCTATGAGCCAGATTGCGATTAGTCAAGTGGGCTGGCGAAACAAAGTCGTCTTAACACCCGACGATCCAGGCTTCTCAGGAAAAAGCATGTACGACGCCGCGCCAGATCTGGAACGTCGCTACAAAAAAACCCTGCTTCTCATGAACTCGGGCAGTGGTTGCAGCGACGACCCACTTGTCATGGCACAGGACCTAGCCCAATATATTGAAGACAAGAAAACCTCGCATTTCTCCATGGGCCTCTTCACCTCAGGGCCATCCTCGCCTTAGCTGAAATCGCCAACAAATACGGTCACAGCGTCGAGGTAAAGGGGCAGGGGCAAATCCAAGCCCGGCGCCGAATATGCTGAAACAGGCATGATGGGCGATATATTCGAACTCGGTACTCTTGAACTTCTCAACAGTATGATTGAAGCCATATTTCGTAACCTCCACGTCAGCGATGTCTTTCGATTGTGCGAAGAGGAATTTGAGAAAGTCGGCGACATGATAGATGCCAACGTTAACAGCGAAACCTACACCCAACTCGTTGACTTACTTGAAAAACGAACCAACCTGTTTTTGGGCGGAAAAGGTACCGCTAACGAAATCGCAAAGATGACTGGAGTGCGATTATTCCGCATTAAGAGTTTCCTTGGCGACAACGTTTACATTACAAGAGGTGTAAATACACCGCACCCAAGAGCTGGCGATCTCGAAATTTTGCTTTCATTCTCAGGTGAAACTCGTCCAGTTATCATTTGGGCGGATGTGCTCAAGAAATTCGGCGGCACCGTCTTTGCTATGACATGCAACAAAGACTCAACTCTCGCCAATAAAGCAGACCTTAAAATCATTTTGGCCGAAGAAGTTAAGGCATCAACTCCAAGACGCTTCTACACCCGAGCAGCATAGGTGTTAAGCCCTTTGCCAGTGAAACTTGCGGTACGTCTTGGCGAACGTGGACTCAACTTGCCCGAGTATATTATCAGTTGGTATCACTCAGTAACCCAGTAAAGGGGGCTATTTTCACTCTCTTTTCTGCATCATCACAATCGCTGCATCCATCGATCCCTCTGCTGAGAATAGAGGAATCGGTAGTACAGGTCCTTTTTTGAACTTGGAATTGGAAAAATATCGTTCGACGGCTTCTTTTGTTAGCGGATTGAATTGGCCATGGGCTGACTCCGTGCTTTTCCCTCGTATCAGAAGTTTGCCACCCTTTTTTAATACTCGGTACACTTCTGAAGCGTACTGGGATCTTTCTGGGTTTTCGATAAGGTGGAATAATCCACGGTCAATAACTAAATCAAAAAATTCTTTTTGCAAGGGCATCTCCAGAATGCTTCCTCTAACCCAATTAACTTTAACAAGAGCTTTCCCTGCTCTTTTTTCTGCGATTCTTAATGCTGAAGCGGAGATATCAATGCCTGTTACCTTGAAACCACATTTTGCAAGAAAGACTGCATCTAATCCGCCGCCTGAGCCAACATCAAGAACTTTCGCGTTTTTTGGAATAACATTAGCGGCTACTAGTGCGGTAAGTTCAGGGGAGGGATACTTGAATTCCCAGTGTTTGTATTCCCCGTTTTCATAAGCTGTTTCCCAATAATCGTCTGACATATTTCGGCTCTTTAATTTTTTAGCCAGAAAGGTTTGCCTAAGAGAAAATCGGTTAAGAACACTGCAAAATCCTTGTTTTTCTCGTAAACTTCAAGCACTTCGTCGTTAACGAGGACTTTTAGGTTTTTCTGCATGGCTTTTGCGATTAAATCGGCGACACCTGCGTTTTTGCCACCATCCGCCAACTTCTCTTTCAACAGTACTTGGGCATCAGTGGTTTTACGAGGTAACTCCACTATCCAACGTCCATCTTCTATGTATGGACCAGAAATAACCAAATCGCTGTCACCATATTTGGATAGGTATTTCTCAGCATTCCGTTTCCCGTTCAAGCGGCGGACCCAAATGCTTCTTGATGTTGGGTAACACTTGCTGTTCTAACTCAAACATGAACACGCTTTGGGATTTTTCGTTGCTCCAAACTGCATCTTTGAGAACATTAAAATCGTTTGTTTCCAGCATGGTTCGTAGTGAACGTTTGGTGCGGTAGAGTTGTCCCCATAGAACGTCTGGGACAGCGTTTAACTCGCCGATAACCAGAAACACTATAGATGAGCCACGTTCTCCAAGTTGATGCCTCAGCGCTCCAGCAGATAGAATCGCTTGGTTTGGGAGGATAAAAGAAGTCTGCAGAAGGCTTTTTCAAAAATGCCCTCGTTGCCCCAATGAACGTGAAGAGTTTTTGAGGTTGCACGGCTGATGCAACGTTTCTTCCTTTGTCAACTGGGTCAACGATTACTAATGGCTCTGGGAAAAGGAGTGAGAGTTCGTTTTCTCTATCTGCATAGAAGCCTTCTATGTCGATTACTACACGCCGATTATATTGAGCAAAGGCATGTATGGTTCCAGCGAAAGAGCCGTACTTCATAATTAGAAGCTCACAGAGGTAACCGCTGAAACCCCCAACTTTAATCTCCGCACCATAGACATCAACTCCCTGCATGAATTTTTTGAGAAGCCGAACCTCACCGCATATCTCTTTTGACAAGTGTTTCTTGATGTAATCTGTATGGTAGGGTGTTCGGTCCGTGGCGCTTTGCCATTCGCCTGGCTTAGCATCATAACAGGGGACAATGTCGACGCGGTAACCGTCAACAAAGATTTGAAGATAAGGATGCTCAGCGAAACGTTCCAGTTGCTTAGCTTTTCCTGCGGCTTTTTTTGCAATTTTCAGTCCAATGTCGCCGAGGTTTTTGCGAGGAATCGAAGTAGGCAACCGCATAAAAATATCGATATCTGGGTTTTCGCTCAACCATGTGTCTTTGGCAACGGAGCCTTCGACACGCACAATTGCAGGGACGCCTTCTTGTTGGCAAGCTACAGTGATTTTTTGTTCGAGTTCGCGGCTTAATGCCTCAATTTTAGCGTATTCCTCTTTTTTCGGCGTGATTTTCTTAAGAATCCGCTCGGAAAGCTGTTGCACTTCTTTTTCCATGGGTTATCATTTAGGGGCAATATTCCTTGAGGGTCTGATAAGTTGGTCCCTTTGGTGAGAGTTGGCTTTTTTTGAGCCTTAGACAGTCTGCTCTGATGTTGCCAAAATCGTAATTTGCCTGTTTAGTGACGAGGTCAACTAAACGTTGCTTGTTAGCGCCCGATCGTACACGTGCAATGGTTAAGTGGGGGCTGAACCCGTTGGGGTCTGGTGCAAAACCTAATTCGTGGATTTGTGGTTCTAACTGCTCAAAGATGCTTTTGAGTTGTTCAGCGCCGTCGGTTATTCCTGCCCAAACTACCCTTGGGTAGTTGAGTGTTGGGAAAACTCCTAAGCCAGAGATTTGAATATTAAAAGGACTAAACTTTACATTTTTCATTGCGGCATAAACTTTTTCTACCATTTCTGGGCTGATTCCGCCAAGAAACCTAAGTGTAATGTGTATGTTTTTGGGTTCAACAAGTTTTAGGTCAGCGTTAGTTTGGATCAACATTTTTTGTGCAGCTGCAAGTCTGTTTAAAACGTTGTCGTTTTTCATGTCGAAAGCGATGAAGCTTCTAACTTGTGGTTCTGGTTCTGTCATTTTGTATCTTCACTATTTTTAACACATATCCCTCATAAATGCTTATTCACAAGTTTCGAGTAACGTTTCCCGTGTCGATCTTTCTTTTGTGTTTTGTGTGTGGGAAGATGGTTTGGTTCACACAGTCTATGTT
The DNA here is from genome assembly GCA_963809455.1 of Candidatus Bathyarchaeota archaeon. Taxonomy (GTDB): domain Archaea; phylum Thermoproteota; class Bathyarchaeia; order Bathyarchaeales; family Bathycorpusculaceae; genus Bathycorpusculum. The sequence goes on from CAWEJP010000008.1 coordinate 112,961, forward strand.
GGGGTGTGTGGGTGTGGTATGGGTATGTTGAAGTTTTTTTGTGGAACCACAAGTTCTGGGCCATGTCTGCCGCCGTATGCCTGCCGACTCGAATTTTTTTTCTGTGTTTTTGAGAATTAAGTAGAAATAGATAATGGTACGGAGGCTGGCGATCTAAACTTTTAATTTGCGATTAAGATAAAGAGAAGAAGAAGTGGTGGTGGGGCGTTTTTCTTCTTCTTCCAGCAGCTCGGTGAGCTGCCAACCATACTGTTAATGTGTGGGGGCTAAGAAATTTTGGGCCTCAATCATAGGCTCAAAATGACCAGAGACCTGTGTGCTCGCAGGGTCTTCTATTCTTTGCACTCTCTGAATTGGTTCAGCAACTACCATCAAAGTCAGTGAGCTTGATACACCTTCCACCTGTCTTATTCCCAATCTTGTTATGTCCTTTAACTCTTCAATCGAAGAAGCTTTGGTTTTAACTAATAAATCGTAAACTCCGCCGTATAACTCATGAGCTTCTTCGACACCTTCAACAATTTTTACGTTTTTTAGCACTTGTTCTTGAGATTGTGGTTCTGTGTTTACCAAAATTATTGCAGAAATCATGCTTGTTCCTCTGACGAAATTCTTCTCACCAAAACTATTAAGAATGTGTTGTTACAAACTTGAGACAACAACCGACCAAGCCAAAAGACGATTCCTAACCTTCTCCTCTCCTCAAAAACAGGTAACTTTTTAGCAAAAAACTATTTTTCTTAGCACTCCTTCAATCAATAACGGAAAAACCACAATTCAAACAAGCACAACAAAAAAGGTTCGTTAAAAAAGTTAAAGGAGGGAAAACAAAATTATGAGCACCGATGACAAATCTTCGAAGAGTTATTTTACCCCAACCAATGTAAAAGCAACAATCAGATTAAGGTGCAGCTGTGGAAAATGGAATAATATTCATACTCAAAAAGTTATGATCCATTTGGATAATGATGAACCAAAGATGGAAGTTTTTGTGCCTGCGTATTTGCCGCTTGAAACTCAGGTTTGCGCTAAATGCAAAACCGTGATAGCGGAACCCAAGGAACTGATAAGAATAACAAAAGACTCTAAAACCTAACCCGCCTCTGAAGAACATTAAGAATTTTTTCCTCAGTGGTCTATTATCATAAGTGTTAGCGATCTGGTTACGCCGGGTATCTGTTTTATGCGTGATTTAACTGTGTCTTTTAGTTTATCGAGGGAATTGGCTTTGATTTTAATTATGAGATCATAGACGCCGTACAGGGCATGTGCTTCTTCTAATCCCTCAATATTTTTTAGACTCCAATTCTTCTTGTTTCGCATCTGCCTCGACAAAATAGTTAAGACTGTGTTGTTGTGCAACAGCTATCACATTGTTTCTTATTCTTCAATGGGACTTATACCACGAATCAATGACAATTACAAAACAAAGGAAGAGTTGGTTGAATGGATTTTTGTAAACAATGCGGTTCCCTTATGGTACCTAAAAAGGTAAAGTCAGGAAAACAAACAATGCTAGTACTAGGCTGCAGTAAATGCGGAGAAAAAACAAACCAGCCAAATGAAACCAAAATCAAAAGCAAAATCATTATGCATGATCCTAAACAAATGGTTTCAGTAATAGGCAAAGAAAAACAGCTAAGCACACTTCCAACAATACAGTTCACATGCACAAAATGTGGAAACAACAATGCTTATGCATGGCAGGTGCAAACAAGAGGCGCAGATGAATCATCCACCCAATTCCTGAGATGCACAAACTGCGGATACACCTTCAGAGAGTGCACATAAACCAAAACATTAAATTTGCATATGAGATTATTTTTTTTGGTGATTTTTGATGCCCGTACCAAAACCTGAAGCGAATGAATCTGAACGAGATTTTATTTCTCGATGCGAAAAATTCATGCATGAAGAAAACAACAAAAAACTCGAAAGCGAAAAACGCTCCAACGAGCAGATTACAGCCATCTGTTACTCAACATGGCGCAAAAAATAGACCCAAAATCGTATCGAGAAATAGCTACGAAGATGTATTTTAAAGGAGCGAATATATTTGTTTGCAAACGAAAAGAGTGAAAAACAAAATCTTATTTTAGGTTTTTGGGGAGTTCGATATCAAGTCAAAGATGTTGGCCGGTCGGTGGCTTTTTATAATCAAGAACTTGGATTCAAAATAGATCAACAAACTCTTCCAGCTTTTGCACAAGTATCATTCGGTCAACTTAAACTTATATTGAGTGGACCGGGAGCTTCGGGTTCTCGTCCAAAGCCGGATGGTCAAAAGCAAGAGCCTGGAGGATGGAACCGTGTGATTCTTCAGGTTCAGAATCTTCCAGCCTTTATTGAGGAATTAAAAAAGAAAGGATTGGTTTTTCGCAATGAAATGGAAGTTGGTCCAGGTGGCAAACAAATACAAATCGAAGATCCAGACAGCAACCTAGTCGAGTTGTTTGAACCTGCCCATTAATCTGTAAGAACATGTTGAGTTTTAGGAAGATTCGTTCAGTTTCTTAATTTAGGTGAGGCATAATTTCCAGTAATGGCAATAGAAGCATGCCTAGAAGCGAAATGTTAATTCTTCCTTCGCTGATTGCTTGGTTAACTCCTCAAAGAGAGCTAAGTATTTTTTAGCAATCAATGGCCAAGTAAACCTTCTACTGTAGCGATAGGCGTTTTGTTCTAAAGATCTTCTAAGAGATTTATTGTCAATTATTTCCGTAACTTTTTCGGCGATAGAGGCTGAATCGTTAAACTTGCATAACATACCTCGACCTTCGCTCAAGGCTTCTTTAGCATGAAGGTATGGTGTCGAGACTACAGCTTTTCCTGCAGCTAAGGCGTAAGATAATGTTCCGCTGCTTACTTGGTTAGGTGAAGGGTAGGGTGTAATGTAAACGTCGGTTGCCTGCAGATAATTGTAGAGTTCAGGTTTGGAGAGAAAGCGGTTGATGAATTTTACGTGCCCACTTACCCCCAATGATTTTGCCATTTTCAAAAGACTCTTTCGGTAATTTTCTCCTTCGGCTCTCTTAACTTGGGGATGCGTAACTCCAATTATATTATAAACTATTCTGGATTCTCTTTTAACAATTTCTGGAAGAGCTTGAATAACATGCTCGATGCCTTTACCCTTGCTTAACAAACCAAAAGTCGATAAAACAATCTTGTTTTTTAAACCCAAAACAGGCTTAACTTTGGCGCTTGATACCATTGGCAAATCAGGGCACCCGTGCGGAATTACCTTAATTTTTTTTGAAGAAACACCGTATTGTTCGACTAAAGAACGGGTAGTTTCATTTAATACTATTAGTCTTGTGCTTCGCTCTATAACTCTGTTAAAAACATCTTTTGTTTTATTCTCAAAGCAAGGAAGGACGGTATGAAAGGTCGTTGCAACAGGTCTTCTCAGTTTATCTAAAAACTCGCAAATGTATTCTCCTGATTCTCCACCAAAAATACCAAATTCATGTTGGATATTTACAATGTTAACTGAGGAATGGTTGAGGAAATCTGCCATCAACACGTAGTCATCGATATTGTCGCGACCAATCGTATATTCTGAATTTTCATAAGCGGGTTTTGAGAGCCGATCGCCGTCAATAGAAATGACTCTTTGGGTCTTCGAGTTCTTTAATTGACTAATCGAGTTGACCAGGTCGTATGTGAAGGTTGCTATGCCACATTTTTTTGGTGGAAAAGTGCTTACGTAAGCAATTTCTTTAACGCTTGCTTCTGTGGGAGTACTTGGATAATACTTTTCCAAAAAATCACGATACAATATAGGATTTGGCAATTTTTAAGTAAATGTGATTGTTAGTTGGCAGTCACTAAAATATTAAAAACTTGGGGTTTGTTTAGGAATTAATTGCTATAATAAGGAACAGACTTTCAATGGTGTATAGTGATAATCTTAAAAGAGCATCTATTAGGAAAAAATTAGTCAAAATAAAAAATGCTTCAAATGTTGTGATTGCAATAATGTAACAACAAGCGATTATATGCTTGAAAATTTTCACTTTATTATTAAAGAGGAATGTTTTTTGTTTGCGCTTCAAGTGCTTAATCTTACCGATCCAAGCTTTTGGTGGCTACTTATAGTTCTGCTTATAATTGCGTTAATTGCAATTGTTGTCATCGGTTTTCTGTTTGCTTTTCCAATTGCAGCGCTCGCAGCTATAGTGGTGTTCTTTTTGACTGGCAGTTTATTGTGGTCTGGAGTAACTTTCTTGTTAGTTGCATTGATTTCTATTGCCGTGGGCGATTTGTTGCACATGACACGCCGTCACCATCACCATCACGAGGATGAACACGAAGATTAGTTCTTAACTCATCAACAATGAGAATATTCGATATTAAAATCAAAAACCGATAAAGACTTTAGGTGAAAAAACATGGGATTTGGAAGATTCATTGGCGGTATAATACTTGAGATATTAGCAGTTCTGGTGGCCGTTTTCGGATTTGTAGTCCTATTAGGATTTGTTAACTTTATTCCGTCAAACTACACTGTCATATTAGGAATAGGCATGCTAATTGTAGCAATCTTCCTGTTCACTTATGGATGGTATTCATACCAATCGTCAAAGCCAAAAGGAACAATAAACGTCCATAATCAATGAAGAGCTACAAAGTCTCAATTTTGAAGTAAAAAAATAGTGGTGAATTGACTTCTGGAACCTCTGTTTCAACCATAGCATACTACTTAGCGCTCACAGGTGGAATACTAATGATTCTTTTTGGATTGCTAGGATTGGTTGTAGATTTCGGCGGTTTCTATTTCCGTTGGGGCTTTGCTTACCGCGGCATCATGACTTTAATCATGGGAGTAATTGCAGTTGTTGGCGCTAGAAGCGCAAGCACTCTTGTCTGGGTCATTGTATTGATAATTGTTGGATTAATCGGCGGTGGACTGGGTGGTTTGCTTGTCTTGCTTGGCGGAATATTTGGTCTGATTGCTTCGCTTTCAAAAAAAGTTTAAGTAATTTCTACATTTGGAATTTGCCATTTTTTGACAAGCACAATATCATGGTGTACCCGGAAACTTGTAGCTGATTAGTGGTTGAATTCCTTTGTTTTTTCACTTTCATTCTTCTCGCGAAGGAACCGATAATATTGAGCTCATGATCATGTCTATTTATTGGGTCAACAAAAGAAGTTGCGGAAACTTGAGCGCAAGCTAGCAGTCTTCGACAAACCGTAGGAGAACCTGATAAGGAACCTCAACCTTAGGTGAATAAAATGATGAAAAAACAATCAACATTGTTTCCTCAAGACGCCGTAAAAATAGTCGCTCAATTGGACCTTAAAGAAGCCGAGAAGATAGCAGCCCCCATCAAAGCAACCGTCGAAACTCTATGCGATCAAATAGAAATTGCAGGAAGCATAAGACGGCAAAAAAGCAAGATACACGATATCGACTTTGTTGTGGTGGCGAAAAGCGATTCGGAATGGCAGAAGATAAATGAAAAACTCAAGCAGTTAAAGGCTAAACCTAACTGTTCAGGCAACAGCGTCATCAAAGCGTTTGTACCATGCCCGGGAGGTCTTTTTCAAGTTGATTTTTACCGTGCAAAACCATCGACTTTTGGAATTCATCTTCTTGTTCGTACCGGTTCAGCAAACCATAATATGTGGCTTGCAGGCCACGCGTTCTCAAAAGGTATGCGCCTCAAGTACAGTGAGGGATTAATAAAAGATGGAGTGACAATCGCTGGAGAGATTGAACAGGGTGTGTTTGCGGCCTTAGACTTGCCATGTCCGATACCATCTAAGCGTGAAACCATCGATGGTAAACCTGTTTGGATGCTTACCCAACAATAGCTAAAAAATTTGAAAGATGTAAAGTTTCAGTTTAGAAAAACAGGAATTCGTTACAAAGCGGTTTCTAAGACTGGTTTTGTTTCTTTGCTTTTTTGAAGTATGTAGATGAAGTACACGTTGATTATAATTGGAACCCAAAAAAAGTAAAAAATAAAGTTTGGTTCTTGAGTACCTAAACCTTCAATTCGAGCATTGTAAAAAGTTAGCCACAAAGGACTCCACAGAATATCTGTAGGTCTGATACTTCCAAAATAGTTGATAATTAAGTTTATGCCAATGAAAATGAAGCCCAGTATGATGTTGACAAATATCATCAGCTTAGATTTTCATTCATTGTACTCAGGGGTTGAATATTTTTGACTTTGCTTAAAAGATTTTTCTTTAACCATTATGAAAGAAGAGTTGATTGTGTTGTCTGATTTAACGTATGGTTCTTTGGCGAATATTCAGGTTATGGCAGGAGTCACTTTCGACAACGATTTTTTTCTGTTTAATTTGTAGTGGACCAGCAATCTAAGTAAATATCAATTTTTAATATGGAATTTGGGAAAAGAAATATATCTGTTTGAAGACAAAGTAGCCAATTCGACTAGCATGAGCGTATACAACGAGACTGCGGACTCTGACATTCAAGCGGGGAGTTTAATATAGTATGGATCCTGAAAAATTAATAGCTTTTATTAAATAGCGAGGCTACACCAACGTAAAAGTTGATGTTTATGAAAATAGCTTCCAGGTACGCTGCTCCTCTCCTAAGATTAGTTTCATTGAGCATAATTACGAATTTCCCATTTCTGAACTTCCAAATAAACCGGATGGCTCTGAAAAATATCTTCTGATAACTAATGCTTTTCCATCTGTGTTTGAAACGAAACAGGAAGTTTAGTAAAATCCAGCACTGCTATGACTATTCAATAGGTGACTGGAGTTCCGCCACAAATATAAGCCACTGAATCTTAATTCACAAAGAAAATTGGAGATTAATTGAGTTGGATGAACAGCTACAACTTACCCAATTATTCAAGAATCCCGACAACCTTTTTCCTATAGCACTTGTGTTATTGGGAATTTTCTCAGTCGATAGAACTTCTGTTTATTTATCCACTCCTCTATTCCTGTTACTCATTTTTTTATGGCTACTGAACGAAATATTGATTAAAGGCGTGGATAGCCGAGTCGGGATTTTCGTTACAGATTTCTGTTGGGCTCTATGGAGTAGTACCATATTCCTTTTCTTATTTAGCCTGTTGCAAAATTTTTTTCAGACGTTTACATCTTATTTGCAGCTAGGAGGCTCAGTTCTATTCTTTACTGTGATTACGCTAGGTTACTACACTTCCACATGGTCAAAAGATAGTAAATATTTCAGAAATAGCAGAGGTCTCTGGATTTTTGAGAAAATAATCGTGTTTTGTCTCAGCTATGCCTTGTTCTGGCTCTTACTATTGTTCGTAAGCGCAGTGGCACACGAACCCCCATTTTTGAGTTGCCTTCCTTTCTATTAGTAAAATAAAAACAGCTCTACCATAAGTATGCGAGAGCGTAAATGCTTTAATCAAGGATGTTGCTATACAACCAAAAAAAGGGTAAGTAACGTGAACGCTGACAAATTGGTTATTGGTTTAGCGGGGATGCCTGGTTCAGGAAAATCTTTGGTTGTTGATTCAGCACGCGAGTTGGGCTATGATGTTGTGGTTATGGGTGATGTGGTTAGGCAAGAAACAACCAAACGTGGGTTAGAGTTGACGCCGCAGAATGTGGGAAAAGTTATGCTTGAACTGCGGGCAAGAAGGAGGAAACTATGTGATCGCCCAGAAATGCATCCCAAAAATTGAGGAACAAACTAGCCCCAAAGTCCTCGTTGACGGCTTAAGAAGTCTCTACGAAGCCGACATATTCAAAGAGAATTTTGCCAAATTCAGTCTTGTGGCTGTTCACGCTTCACCAGAAACACGTTTCTAGCCGCCTCTCCAACCGACGCCGAAGCGACGACCCGGCAGAATGGAAAGTGTTTCATGAACGTGACATGCGGGAGCTCAGTGTTGGTTTAGGAAATGTTATAGCGATGTCTGAGCAAATAATAGTGAACGATAATAGCTTCGAGTATGTTAAGGCTAAAGTGAAGGAAGTCATTGGGGAAGATTGAGGAGAAATGGTTGAAGTAACAGTTTTTGTTGAAACAGAAATTTACCCTACTGAAAGCGAAGAAAACGTTAAGACAGCTGTTACCAACTTTTTGGACAACGCAACCATAACCGTCAAACCCGCCGGCAAAGGTAGCACCTTAACGGCGGTAGCGAAAGGGCAAGATTCACTTATCAAACTCCGCAATATGTTGCACAACGACCGAATCCGTGATGCATCAAGAAGATTGCTCTTTAAATCGATCCGCGGAAACATGATTTCTTTTTGCTTAAACAAGCAGGTGGCTTTTGCTGGGCATATTTCGTTTTCTGAGGCAATCGCGGAGTCGCCGTTGGGTCCAATAAGGGTAAACATTGAGACTGATAATACTGAGCAGCTTATCTGATTGGTTAGCAGAAAAAACTTAGCGGGACGAGAGGGTTTGGCTGAGAGGGCATTAGTAACTAAGAGTGGCGCGGTTTTGTTAGGGGACAGTGTCGCTTGCGATGCCCACGACGCATCAAGACCTCTCCGCGTTGTAACCCATGCACACGCCGACCACCTCTACGGTTTGCGAAGTAGTTTGAAAGCGATGCGAGAAGGTTTTGATGACAAAAGCCACCCGAGACCTCACCCAAACCCTCAATGAATCACTCAAACTCAAAGATTCCCCAACCGTAAAAACCTTAGAATACGGTAAAGTCCTCAAGTACGGCGACGAAAAAATCAGCTTCATCAAAGCAGACCACATCTTGGGTGCATGCCAAGTTTTGGTTGAGGATGCAGGCGGCATACGTATCGTTTGGACAGGCGATTTCCGATTGGATGGCACGCCAGTTGTCGATTGTGATGTTTTGGTTGTTGAAGCCACCTATGGAAGTCCATCGTGCAGACGCAACTTCGAGGTTGACGTGCGCGAACTTTTGGTTTCGATGATTGAAAAACGGCTGCGTGGCGGTACGGTTTACGTGTTTGGTTACCATGGTAAACTCCAAGAAATCATGCAGATCCTGCGCAAAGCCGATGTCGCAAGTGCCCTTTGTTATGCCTGAACGCGTCTTATGAAGTAACCAAAGTTTGCGAAAAACACGGCATGAAATTAGGCTGTCTCTCGCTATCCACTGACCATGAAGGTCATGAACTTTTAGATGGGAACTTGCCCTGCGTTGCATTCTACCATATGAATCAGCGGCAACACGTTGGGCTTCGGAATGCGCGGATTTGCGTGAGCGGCTGGGAGTTTCGGAATCCTTGCCGGCAAATCGGCGACCGCGAACATCTTAGTGGCGCTAAGCGACCACTCAGATTTTGACGGGTTAATCGAATATGTTAAGCGCTCGAAAGCTAAGCAGGTTATCACAGACAATTTTCGCAGCAACGGTGACGCGTTAGCTCGAGAAATCAGTAAGCGCTTAGGCATCTCCGCGGTTGCTATGCCCCGAGCAAACGGTCAAACCACCCTGTAGGCACAAGCGTTTTAGGTTGCAGGTTGGTTAAAGTTTAAAAGCTAAAACCCAAACACACAACTTGCACAGTGGTAATGAATGGCTAAGTCATCAGTAATTTCAGGCTTCTACAAGCTTCCGCCCAAAGAGCGGCTAGCAATCATTAAAGATTTTGCAGGTTTAACCGAAGAAGAAGTTCGTTTACTGGAGAACACTGGTTCTTTGCCCATTGATGTGGCTGACCACATGGTTGAAAACGTTATCGGCGTCTTCCCCGAACCCATGGGCATCGGCGTTAACTTCCAAATAAACGGTAAAGATTACCTCATCCCTATGGCAACTGAAGAGCCAAGCGTAATTGCTGCAGCCAGCTACGCTGCTAAGATGGTTCGCGATGGTGGAGGATTCTATACCAGCAGTACCGCACCAGTTATGATTGGGCAAATACAAATCGTTAAACTAAAGGACGCCAACGCAGCCAAAAAACAAGTTTTAGAAGCCAAAGTTGACCTTCTCAAAAAAGCAAACGACCAAGATCCCGTCCTCAACTCGTTCGGCGGCGGCGCCAAAGACCTCGAAGCCCGAGTCATCGAAACAACCATGGGACAAATGCTCATCATTCACTTATTCGTTGATTGCCGAGATGCCATGGGCGCCAACGCAGTTAACACCATGGCAGAAGCCATAACCCCAATGATTGAGCAACTGACCGGCGGACACGTTTATCTAAGAATCATCAGCAACCTTGCTGTGAAACGTCTAGCAAAAGCCACCTGCACGGTTCCCAAAGAAGCGGTAGGCGGAGAAGCGGTTGTAGAGGGCATCGCGTACGCCTCCGCATTCGCAGCGGCAGACCCTTACCGAGCAGCAACCCACAACAAAGGCGCTATGAATGGAATTATTGCCGTAGTCTTAGCAACAGGCAACGACCACCGCGCCATCGAAGCAGGCGGACACGCCTACGCTGCGTTCAACGGCCCATACACCAGTTTCTCAAAATGGACCAAAAACAAGAACGGCGACTTAGAAGGCACAATCGAGTTACCCATGGCCGTAGGGCTAATCGGTGGCGCAGTAAAAACTCATCCCATCGCACGAATTGCCATGAAAATTTTAAATGTCAAATCCGCCAACGAATTTGGCGAGGTCCTTGCTGCTGTGGGTTTAGCTCAGAACTTAGCGGCTCTCCGAGCATTGTCCAGCGAGGGGATTCAACGTGGCCACATGTCTTTGCATGCGAGAAACATCGCAGTAACTGCAGGTGCCAAAGATGCACAAATCGATTTAGTTGCAGAGCGAATGGTTAAAGAACGTAAAGTCCGTGTAGACCGAGCCAAAGAGATTCTTGAAGAAATAAGCAAAGGAAACTCGAAATAATGTCGAATTTTGGGAATTAAATCTTAAATTTCTTTTCTTCTCTAACAACTCACATTACACTGCAAGATAGAGAAATGAAAGATATTTAAGGAAATATTGTTGTATAAATGAAATAGCAATTAGCAGTATTTTCATAATTTGATTCAGACATTTTTTCAGCATGTGTTCAAGAAGAATCTGAAGTCCAATTACAATTAAATCAATCCGCCAACGATTTTTATTTTATTTGAATGGTTTCTATTTTTCTCCTTTATCTCAGTTTTTTTGGCAGAATTGTAGTGGAATTGTCTTATAGCGCCCTAATTGGAAATTCACAAACTTTAATACAGTTGTGTATGCAATCTTGAGATATGTTGAGATTTGTGAATATTGGAAAGTTCAAGATTATCGCAACTCTTGTAGCTATCATCTTGATAGTCACTGTAATAGCGGTAGTATTTTCTGGTTTTATTGGAGCCCCAAATTCACAGGTAAACGAGTTTCAAAACGATGTTCAGGTCAACATTGGATCATCTTACCCAGGTACAGTAGATATGGTTAATGCATCAATAGCAAAGAATGAAGGCGTATTGGATGCCGCTATAACTGTGAAGGGTCCTATTGTTGCGCTGGGAGAAGACGAATCAGTTCAATTCGACATGATTTTAATCCTTGAAAACGAAACGGATGCTCTGCAAACTTATGAATTACGTATAAACATGAACTCTACGAGTTTGACTGGTATGGTTGGAGATGCGCAAACGAACAATCAGCAACCTGTCCAATTGATAATAGATGGTAACACACTGAAGATAACTACGCTTCTAGCTGAGCTAAGTGGTGCAACGAAAGCTGAATGGAACATTGGTTCAACTTACGAGAAGATTTCAGATAACCAAATAATCGCCAGCGCGTGGGATTTTGTTCCTGACCAAGGGCTTAGAACAACCGTATTTTGAATGCGATTGAACCTCGGTTGCATTGAAACTTTGCAGCAGTTAAGGTAGATTTAACATAGTTTATGAATTACGAAACAACAAAGAATTAAAAAAAAATAGAGATTTATTGAAAGCTTATTGAGCCTTTTAATGTTAGGTGTGTTAGTTGTGGGTGGCCTTCTATTGGAAGTACTACTCTTGGCGTTTGTAGAGATACTGGCATTGTGTTGCCGGTTAAGGCTTGTGAGGTTCCTCTGAGGACCCAAAGGGTGCTTCTACCGCCATAGTTGTCTGAACTCATCATTAAGTCAAGGTGTATGAAGTTGTTCCTGTAAACCATTATACCCTGGCCTCTTACTGCATAAATAGTGTCGTAGCCTTCGATGGTTGCTTTTCCATTTTGAGTATTTATGTGGAATACGGTTTTTATTTTTCCGTTTGCGTTGCCTTCGATTGAAAGAGATACAGTTACGGCTTCGTGGGCAGCATTTGTGGCTGTTCCTGTCGCGGTCAAAGTAAAACTATTGTAATTTTTTTGTGCTGTAGATGTTTTTTCATGAGAGGTTTTTGGAGCGGCTGCCGCAAATCCGTAGGAAGCTAATGCAATGCTTAAGATGAGAACTACTGTTATCGCAGCTAATAGTTTTGACTTCAATTTTTTCACTCAGAGTTCGAACGTGCTGTTTCTTATTTAACTATTATGAAGCCAAAGACAGCTAAACCAATTGTTCATCAAGGATACAATAGGACTTATTTTCGAATTGCAAGAACGTGCGTATCCTTGTTAAAAAATTTGATGTTTTCTTCTAGTTTTTGTCTAGTGTAGCACCAATCGAATAACTTTAAAAAAGCTTATCGTTGCTATTTCAAGGGAAAAAAAATAAAATGTTCTCCCTATTGTTTGGCCAAGATTCCGGCTGTTTTTTTAGTTGCGAGTATCTTAAATTTATTTAAAAACCATGCTACGTTTAATGCGGTTAGTGCTGCGGTACCAACTACCTCCGCTGTGATTATGAAGAAATTGTTTTCAAAGAGTGTCACTCCCCCATGAGTAAAGATTGCCATGTTGATGTAATTGAGCGGTATGAGTACACCAATATCGGCAGCTAATACGAATAAGCTGAAGTCAGCTTTCTTAATATTCATTTTAAGTTTAACTCCCTTGAATAGTAAAGCTGGGACCTTTTGCTTTTAAGCAAAGTTTCTAAAACAGAAATATTCTATTATTGGATATATCGCTCTTCTTTTTGAAATCTGAGATCTCCTGAGAGTTTTTTCAGTCAAGAAATTGGAACGCCTTGATTCCTTATAACTGCATCAACAAATTTCTGACTGTTCTTTTCTATGAATCTAAAAACGCACAAAAGAACAACTTTTTGTTTGCAACATTGAAAGAATAATTAAAACACGCGGAGTCGCTGCTTCTTTTTGGTCTCTAGAAGAGCTATGCTGTGAAGGGCGATTTCGCTTATCTCTGATAAGTATTTTGTAACCAATAAGCTTTAAGAGTATTATGTCTTAACAGTTGATTAATCAGGGTGACTATGTCTCTGCTAAAACGCCTAAACAGGAAGAGACTGTTGATTTGGGCAGCGTTGGTGCCGCTTGCAATATGTTTGGTCTACTCCTTATTCTATTTAACAAGAAGTTTAGGTTTCTCTCTACTTGTCTTTTCTAACGGAGGTATAGCTGACCAAAGTGCGATATTGTCTGGTCCTTTGGATATTACTGTTTGGGGAATAGCCGTTTTAGCAGTTCTGGCTCGGTTGGCCTATGATTTGGAATTAAACGTAGTTAAAGGCTATTACAGTTCGTACATAGGTGTGGGTTTGCTAGTTACCATCTGCGGTGTGGCTGTTGGGGCATGTGCGGTTATTATTGGCTTTATTGGTATAGTCGCTCTGGTTCCAATTAGTGCTTTGCTCTTGAGCATGTGTTTATTATTTTCATTAGATTTCTTCGGCGTGAACCGTTTACCTTTCTTTTTGAGGCTGCTCTTTGGCGGGTTGATAATTGGTTTGTTAGTTGAGTTGGCAGGATTTCTTATTTAAAGCTAAAGGTTATGGTATGTCGTCGACAAAAAGCATAGAAAAGAAGACTTTGTTGCTTTGGGGAGCAGAGTTTTCCCTTGCCATATGCCTAATCTATGCATTGTTCTACTTAGCCAGCAGCCTCGGCCTTCAATATTTTGTATTATCCAAAAGAGCTATGGTTGAGCAGACTGTTAATGGCAGCATATTGTCTGGTCCTTTGGATGTTGCTGTTTGGGGAGTAGCTATATTTGTTATTCTGGTTTGGCTAGGCTTCAAACTAAATCCAAAAAATGCTAAAGATCATTTATTCTTGGAATTTGCTTTATTTGTTTTCTTGTGTGGTCTGGCTATTTGGATGTGTTTAATTTTTCTTGGCTTGGTTGGGATGTGGTCTTTGGTTTTGATTAGCAGTATGCTTTTGGTGCTATGTTTTATGTTTGCTCCAGATCTATTCGGTATTAACCAGTCGGGTTTGTTTTTGAGGGTGCTCTTTGGAGGATTGCTAATGGTTTTGTTTGTTGAGCTGGCGAGTTTTGTCTTGTTTACTGTTCCGGGCACATTGGGTTTGGATGCTACGGATTTAGGTTTGCATTGGAGTAGATTGGAGGTGTCCTTTTCAAGTTTGACTAATCCTTTCTTGCCATACTTCTATTTGTTGTTTGTCTCGTTTGGTGTTGGGGCTTTTGTTTTTCGGGTTTTGCCTGATAAGTGGTCCTGGTTAATAGTCAAGATTAGAGCTGGACGAGTTGTTACTCGCTTAAGTAGTTCCCTGGAGGCTGCTGATTATCAGTTTGTGTTTATGCGTGGTCGATGGGTAGCTTTGGCGGTTGTGGTTTCGTCGGTAGTCTCATGTTTGTTTGTTTTGTTCACTGTTTTTCCCTGGAATAATCCAACCGGAATGTTGGTCGGCGTTGACTCTCCGGTTTACTACAGTTGGATTAATCATATGCACAGTGTCGATGTCAATTCTGCATTATCCTTTGCTTTAGGAAATGATAGGACTTTGTTCTTGGTTTTGTGTTATGTTCTGTCTTTCTTTACTTCAATTTTTAACGTCATTCAATTTGCCGCCGCCTTGCTGATCGTGCTTTTTGGAGTCGTCTCTTTGTTAGTGCTGCGCCTATTTTGCAAAAACAAGTTAGTCTTGGTCTTTGGCGTGTTGCTCATGCCATTTTCTTTTCAAAGTTTGGGCTTAATTTACTCTGGTTATTTTGCCAACATGTTGGCTTTGATTCTAATTTTTGCGTATGTACTTTTGTTCTTTAAGGTTCTGCGTTCATGGTCTACTTCAGGTTTCTTTGCTCTGTTGAGCTTGTCGGTGCTTATTCTTTTTTCACATTCTTGGACCTGGTTTGTCTTTGCTTTGACTCTTTGCCTTTTTCTGTTTACGCAGTGGCGTTCTGCAACCCATGATAGAAGTTTGCTTAGCAAGTTTAAACTGCAGGTCCTTTTAATTTGCACAACAATCGGTGTCGGTTTACTTAGCGATTTGGTGCGTAGACTGTTATCTCCCGCCTCGTCTATGGGGTCTGTTTTGTCAACGGCGCAGTCGAGTTTAGGTTTACCCAACCCAGCATATCTTTTAAGTGGTTTGGGTCAGGCTGTGAATATTACCTTAGGCGGTGTCTTTTCCAGTGGACTTTTGGTCTTTCTGTCTTTTGCGGGGTTTTTGGTTTTGTTAAGAGTTAAGTCTGAGGTTTCTACTTTCTTTGTTTCTTGGATTTGTGTGGCCTGCGTGTCCATTTTGTTTGCGGCAAATGATTTTGTTTTTAACCGGTTTTTGTTTCTACTGCCCTGGGCGGTTCTTTCTGGTTTAGGGTTGTATGGTGTCGTTTTGTTTGTTTCTTCTAGAATTGGTGGTTTTAAGGGCTGGCGTCTTATTGTAATTGGGACGATGCTGCTTTTTGTTTTTTTGGTGCTTTTGAATGGAAGTTTGAGGTATCTTCTTAACATCAATATTTGGTGATTAGTTTTTCAGCTTTAATTATGGCTTTTTAATTCACAAAGCTTTTAAATGAATCGTACGATACTTGACTACGTTCTGGAGGCTAAATAATGAGTCATCTAAAAATAAAAATGTTAACAATATTTACCTTGCTATTACTGTCTTTGTCTATTTCCTCAGTCGTGGCACAATCCCAATATAGCTCAGTAACTACCGACGTCAAACTTTCATCTAACGGGACTTGTACCACATGTGATGACTTCGGCATTACATACATCATTCAAGGCACACCTGGATCTAGTGGCACTGTGACTTCTGACATCCGGATGGCAAATCCTCAGCCTACGGCAAATATTCCCGCAGGGATTTCATTAACACATTTCGTATATGTCACTTTCCAAATAGATGCTGCTGATTTCACCCAAGCAAAAATCACAATACCCTACACTGACAATGATGTTCATGGCGTTCAACCGCCCTTTTCCATTTTCAAGTATGACCCAGCTACCGATAGCTACACTGAGATGGCTTCAGTTGTCGACACAAACGCCAAAACCTTCACCCTTACAGTTAATAGCGTTGATGACCCTCTGTTTGCAATCGGCGGTGCCGCATCTGTTTCGGTTGACAACGGAAGTTTTTCGTCTATTGCGTGGTATGCACTTACCGCTTCTGTGGTCATTGTCATTCTATTGACTGTGGTGGGTGTCTGGTACTTTAGGAAAGCTTCAGGATAAACACTTCTCCCTCAGCTTTTTTTGTTAATTCTCAAAAGATATAATTCTTGGTTTAATGGTTCTGAATTGCTACTTTTTTTGAGTTAATGGCTATTAATTTACTTGAGTCTCGATTCACAAGTCTTTTAAGTACATTATGAAGTAGAAAGTCTTCTGATGAGAGATATGATTTCGACGTCAAATGTACAGTTAGGCAGTTCCTTATCCATTGGAAGACTAGCTGAAGCAAAAAAGACTGCTTTAAGACGAGGCGTATGGTTTAGATCTCTCAATCGGGTTGAACGCGGAATAATAGACCTCACCGTTCGATACGTTGAAAACATAAAGAGCACAAAGCTGGCCAAGATAGTGACGGCCATAATAGAAAAGCTACAGACGACAATGGAGAGCACAGCAGACAAGTTAGTTAGGACTATAGGTTTGTCGTTAGCCCGAAAAATAAGTGAAATAGCTCTTAATTGGGGAAATCATTTAGCCTCTACATGGGCTGAGGATCGTTCCTTCGCAAGATTTTTGGTAGTTAACTTTGGCAAGGTTTAGAATCGAGTTTATGGAGCTTGACGCTTGATTTTAGCTAATGAATCTCAAACAGTTGTAATTGACTCAAAAGTCACTAATTTGCACGAATCCTTCACTGTAGTAGGTATTCCAGCTTTCAATGAAGAAAAAACAATTGCGCGAGTAGTTTTAGAAGCCCAAAAGTATGCCGATACCGTTGTCGTTTGCGATGATGGCTCAGCTGATCTAACAGGTAAAATCGCCGAGCACTTGGGGGCTGTAGTAATTCGTCACGAACACAACAGTGGATATGGTGCAGCAATGCAGAGCTTGTTTAAGAAGGCACGCGAATTAAACGCAGATGTGTTAGTTACTTTGGACTCGGACGGACAGCATGATCCAGCAGAAATTCCACGATTGATAAAACCCATTGAAGATGGAGCTGCCGAGGTGGTTCTGGGTAGCCGTTTCATAGATAAAAAGGGTACTGCAGATATGCCTCTGTACAGGAAACTTGGCATAAAAGTTATCACAAAACTAACCAATAGCAACAGCAAAAATGTTGTGAGTGATGCCCAGAGTGGTTTCAGAGCCTATGATAAACATGCTCTTAACAGTTTATCCATGTCTGAGAATGGCATGAGTGCCAGTGTCGAAATTTTGCGAGCCATAGGAAAATCTGGTTTGAAAATATGTGAAGTTCCCATCTCTTGCAAGTACGGCGAAAGCATTGGAGTCGAAACTTCAACAGAAAACCCAGTTGCACATGGCATCGGCCTAATAATGTCTATTGTTAAACTTGTCGTCGAAGACAAACCTCTAATGTTTCTCGGATTACCCGGTATAACATCTTTGATTATGGGTATTTTATTTGGCGTTTGGATGATGGACTTATACGTAGCTTCAGGTCGAATAGTCACAAACGTTGCTTTAGCATCAATAGGCTTCTTACTACTAGGCTGCTTCATGATATCAACAGCTATAACACTATATGCAATCGCACGCATCACAAAAAGAATACATCTCAACAAGTAACTCTTTTCTCTTCCAGCTATTTCTTACAATAACATTTTCTCTATTGGCGTAATTTGAATCAAGCAATGACGTGGTAATTCTGAATATTCTTATGGTGACAACTTTCTATCCTCCCCACGTGGGCGGAATAGAATATCACGTAGAAAATCTTTCAAAACAGTTAGTGAAAAGAGGACATAACATCACCGTTTTAACATCGATGCTTCCTGGAAAAAAACAATCCCCTCGAGAATTATCTTCCGATGGAATTGATGTATTCAGAATCAAAACTATCTTTCCTACAGGCAAGCTCTATTCTTCCTTATCAAGTCAAGGTATTACATTAAATGTAAAGAGGACAATTGAGCGATTAGTTAAGGAAAAACATATAGACGTTATTCATGTTCACGGTCACCATTACTTCCTCACTTGGAGAGCAATAAGTGCAGCAAAAAGATTATGCATACCCTCGGTCTTAACACTTCATGGTTTGTATGCACTTAATCCATTTGATGCCAAAGCTGAAGTAGCGGAAGAAATCTTCAATCGAACAATCTTCACACGAGAACTAAACGCGGTCGCTGCGACAATAGGATTAACTCCAAAAATTACCAATTATGCCAAAAAATATGGTCCGCCATCAAAGCAGTACTTCAGCATTCCAAACGGAGTTAATTATCACATTTTCAGTATGAACAGCAAGAAGCGATTCGAGTATCGACAAAAATATAATATTAACAAAAACCAAATTGTTATATTATTTTTGGGTAGATTCGCATCAATAAAGCGTGTGCTTGAACTTGCTGAAGCTGCTAAACTCGTAGTAAAAAAGAACGACCGCGCTTTTTTCCTATTTGTTGGCGGAGGGTCACTTACCAATGAATTAGCCAAGATCTTGCTCCCCCTAAAAAAGAATTATAAGATTGTCGGTTGGACTGCTGCAAATGAAATCCATGAATTGTACCTTGCGTCAGACATTTTTGTTTTGCCGTCTAAATCGGAGGCATTGCCATTAACAATCCTAGAAGCTATGGCCGCAAAATTGCACATTGTAGCAACGCCTGTTGGCGGCATCCCTGAAGTTCTTCAAGATTACCCTTCTAAGACCTTTATTAACAAGCCTACTTCGTCAAACATATGTTCGACCCTTCTTAATGTTATTGAACAAGGCTATGGTTCAGCCATTGAGCAACCTTGTGAACTAACTTATATGAAAAATTTTGATTGGGACATAATATCGTATAAAGTAGAAAAAGTGTATCAAGAAGTTATAAGCCAATCTGAGACATTTAACAAAAAAGATAATTTCATTCAAATCGGTGTTATTACATCTTACTTAAAATCCGAAACTATTGCAAGAACGTTTAAACAAAAGATATTAACTCAAAAAGTGCGTGATACGCTTCTTTTTGGTTGATAAAAACTGCTGACTTTAGGTCAAAACTATTTACGTTTCATCATCTTTAGCGTAGGTACTTCAAAATCATTTTAAACCGAAAAAATGTTTTGATACTTTCTTATGTAGACTATCCTTTCTATCTTGGATTGTCAAGGCGAATAAGCGGCGTCTCCGAAGTCTTAATGGCGAATAATATTAATGTTAAAGTTGTAGCACCGCGTGCCAGGTCTCCGGTGATTTTATCCGATAGTTTTTCGAGCAATATTTTAGTAAAGCGTATTGATCTGAGAAGTTTTGGATTTGAAGCTAAAAAAGGCTCGAAACTTATTCAATGGATCCTATTTTCGCTTCTAGGTTCTATCGAAGTAATAAAGGATGTAATAAAAAACCGTCCTATAGTTCAATTCCAGTCTATTTATTCTGCTTTCCCAGCTTTTATCGCAAAAATTGTTATGAGAGCTACAATCGTCGGTGATGACATTGTATTGATTAATCCAATCGTAAATAAAGTCACGCTAAAATTAGCTGATTCTATAAGTACTCCTTCATTAGCCACATATTCATACGCTAGGCAATTAGGAAAACCTGCTTTTTATGTTCCGAATGGTGTAGAGTTGAATGCTACCGATGGTCAAAAAAAGAATAAGTCAAAAAAGAATTCAAGTATCATTTTTGTTGGTGCATTAACTTTTGATCAAAATTTTATGGCTATTAAAAACATCATGGAGATAGCTACTGTCTTGGATGCTGCCGGGTTCGACTTTAATGTTTTGATAGTGGGCGGTCCCTTATCTCTAGCAACCGAATTTACTAAGAATCCCATCGTTAAGAAGGGTCGGGTAAAGTTTTTGGGTCAGCTATCCTTCAGTGAACTATCATCACTCTATGCCTCATCATCTATTGGCCTTCTTCCGTTTTTTCAGGACATACCCTTGAAGGGCGGTCAAAGGACGAAAGCTTTAGAGTATTTGGCCAACGGGTTGCTTGTCATGTCTGGTCCGGAGGGTGTAAAGGGTATTCACGGTCTCAAAGGCGGGGAACATTTTTTGGCTGCAAAATCGCTCGATGAAATGATTGTAGTTCTTAAGGAATGCCTAATGCATCCAGAAAAGTTTCATTCCATTTCCTGTAAAGGTACAGCGTTTGTCATTGAACACCATTCATGGCGAGTTTTGACCTATGGTTATCTCAGCTTTTTGAAAAATCTTCAGTGTTGATTTTGTTGACGGCGGAAATAATAGTAGTGACTTCTCATAGGATCGATGAATCTCTTGGTGGTGTCGAGCGTTTTGTTGTATCTTTTTCTTCTTGGTGCAACAGAAAGGGTTTTGCGGTAAAAGTGGTTAGCCGGTCGTTGTCTTTGTTTTCAGTAAAAATCGGCCAAGGCGCAGATAAATATGCCACAAGTGGCGGTCAAAACGCAGTTACAGTTAAGAAATTAAAGTTGCCCTACGTACTCTACTGTTTCGGCATGGCCCTTTTTTCCTTTCTTGCTTTTATTTCCCTTCTTGGTCTAATCAAAAGTTCACGGTTAACCAGCAAAGGAGCAATTGTTTTACATTCGCAGGATATGAATTTCGCCGCAACCGCTACGGTTTTGGCAGGTAAAATACTCTCTGTGCGTACTGTGCTGCATCAGCATGGTCCCTACGTTAACATGTTAACAGGCAATT
Organism: Candidatus Bathyarchaeota archaeon; assembly: GCA_963809455.1. GTDB lineage: Archaea > Thermoproteota > Bathyarchaeia > Bathyarchaeales > Bathycorpusculaceae > Bathycorpusculum. Next base: position 133,946 of record CAWEJP010000008.1, read on the forward strand.
CTAGACGAATCGAGATGGCATTTAACATGTTTAACTGTCGATTATGTAACCGCATGATTGTCACAGATAGGCTTACTGGGAGTTACGTGACACGTGTTTCGGGGCATGAAGACCGAATAGCAGTAATCCCTGCGGCGGTCGATACTTCAGTTTTCAAGCCTTCAGTGAAGATGAATTCTGGTTGCTTCACAGTTGGATATGTCGGTCGGTTGTCATCCGAAAAGAATATTGAAAGCCTACTTAGAGCTTTTAAGGATCTTCAGTCATCCACCGACGGCGCCTGTAAGTTAATTTTAGTTGGCGACGGTGACCGTAGGGAACAGCTGCAGAAGTTGTCTGTTGATCTTGGCGTTTGGGAAAACGTATCGTTTGCGGGTTTCCAGACAGACGTGGCTAGGTTTTTGGGTCAATTTGACGTTTTTGTGTTACCTTCCATATTAGAGGGAACGCCTATTTCTTTGATGGAAGCTATGGCTGCCGGTAGAGCGGTCGTTTGTAGCAACATTGCATCGCTCAACGAGATAATCGCTGATGGGGTTGATGGTTTATTGTTTAGGGTTGACGATGCAAAAGAGATAGCTGGACTTTTGCTTCTTCTATATAACAGTCCAGATTATACGCGTAAGCTTGGACTGAACGCTCAAGAAAGCGCCAAAAAGTTCGACGTGGATGTCGTCTACAGCAAAATACTGTCGAGTTACCGTTGAATACTTAATTGTTTATTTTATCAATGTTCCATTTTCAGGGTTGCTTTGAGAGGGGCTTCTAACTGAGGGTCTTAGCTGTAGTCGATTATTTACCTAACGTAATAGGCGGCGCTGAAATCAGTGCTTTATTGGTTGCTAAGGGACTTGCCGATGCAGGCAACGAGGTCTTTGTTGTCGCCGAGAAAACTTCTTTCTCTGACGAATACCGCAAGTCCACTATAGATGCGAATGGATTTTCCGATGTTTTTCGTTGCCGCCTGGTTTGCCCCAAGACGAGGCCTCTGTGGATAGTTAACGATTTGGTTTCGCTGGTTTTTTCGTTTCTGTCGACTCTACGCGTCATCAAAGTGACGCGTCCCCACGTTGTTTTCACACATAAGAACGCTGGATTGGGAGCTGTCTACGCAGCTAAACTGCTAAGTGTTCCAAGCGTGTACGTGGTGCGTGGGTACCAACATGACTGCTTCAATGGAGAAAAAATCCTCATCAGTGAAGGTGGAGTTCGGTCCTGCAACCTTGCGAAGTGTGATACAGCGCATGTTTTTGGTTGCGCAAAAGTGTACAGTGGACAAAAAAGTGTTCTACGTGCTTTACAGTTGCCTTTTTCGGTGTATAGCTGCTTTGTTATGGCAATCCGGCGACGTGCCATATCCAACGCAACTATTCTCGTTGGCGTATCCAACGCTGTGAAGAAATCTCTGCAGACAGTTTACCCCAATAACATGGTTGTTAAGGTGTTCAACCCGATGGCGATGGCTGACGCGCCTGGCAGTGCCGTTGAGCATAACCCGTTTGGGCGGTGCTTCGTTTATGTTGGGCGTCTAGCGCCTTCCAAAGGCGTCTCGGTTCTACTCAGTGCATTCAAGCGGTTACACGACGCCTATCCTCTTTGCAGGCTAGCGGTAATCGGCAGCGGACCAGAACAGAACAACCTAAGAGAACTAGCGTCCCAGCTCGAGTTGGGTTCAGCTGTGACTTTTCTGGGTCACGTGACTCCGCAAGAAGTCTTCAAGTTCTTGAAGCAGAAGGGGTTCGCCACCGTCGTTCCATCGTTGTGGGAAGAAGCGTTCGGAAGAGTAGTCATTGAATCAATGGCCATGGGCGTTCCTGTGATTGCCTCAAAAATGGGTGGCATGGCAGAATTAATCATCGACGGCGAGAATGGACTCCTTGTTTCCCCCGGGAACTCCGAAGAGTTATCTGTTGCTATGAGGCTGCTTATTGAAAATCCTTGTCAGCATGAAAGTTTTTCTAAAATGGGCTTAATATTCGTTAAAAAATTCGGCGTAAAAGAAGTAACCCAGAATTATTTAAAAGCAATCATTAATGCAAGCAAAAAAGTGAAACAATGAACGCTCGGTTAAGCACAAAAGACATTATCTGGATAATTCCCGCAACTTGCACGTTTATTTTCGTGGTTTGGTTACTGCCAAGCGTTCTCGGTTTCTTATGCGCAGCATCAGTTTTCTTGCTAATGGCGCTTATTTTCAAGATGTTTTATAATTCTGATTCGCTCTCCGTTTCAATAACTTTCAAGTCAACAAGCACTCATTTTCTCTACAGGGCAGTTCCATACCTTTGCGCAGTTTTTTGTATTGTGTTACAGTACACCGTAGGTTCAATGACCGATTACTACCTGTCTTGGGCAGACATTTCCCCCCTTAATTACCTCCGTGCATTTGGCTTCATCGCGATATCCGTCTTTTTTGTCGGCTACTTTATTTTAGTGCTTTTAGGCTTAGAAAAACGTCTAACAAGATTAGAGACCTTTGTTTACTCCTACATTCTTTCAATCGTTATCGTAACCGTCTCAACCTACTACCTCTCCCTTTATACCAAAATTTTCTACACCACCCACATCACAATTTTAACCTCTGTTTTACTAGCTCTGGCAGCAATCAGAACCACCTTGCCTGAACTGAAAAAGCACTCAACGTATCAAGATGACCAATTCAAAATTACTTTCTCTGCTGCATCCAAAGTAATGTTAATCCTTACTTTTTTAACAGTTCTTGGAATCGCCGCTATTTTCTCTGGTAACCCAACATTGATTTCAGGTGATATGTGGCGCCACAACGGCTGGTCTGTAATGATTACCCGAAACGTCCTCCCAGACAATTACGCAATTTTCCACCTCTATATAGCAACTAACATGGTCTGCACCGGTCTCCCGATATTAAACACCCATGAACTAATCGCTGTGGTCACAGCCGTCGTTTTGGTGTTGTCTTTCTACTTGATGGTTCGGACACTAATGAAAGATGTTAAAAAATCTGTTATAGCATCAGTTTTCTTTGTGATCGGAGGCGGGTTTGGCGGTTTGCTGTTCCTATATAATTATGCAAGCAACAGCACTGTCTCTGGAGGAACTCTCCAATCGCTTCTCAACCAAGTTAACATTCAATCCATGCTTGACACAAGGTATCTGTATTTAACACCCGACTGGTTCACTGAATCAATCACTGTTTTTATCTGTGTGTTCTGTCTCATGCATTTTCTTGTAAAAGAAAAAGGCAAAGACTGGACGCATCTCCTTCTGGTTCCTGTTGCGGTTTTTGCTGGATACTCAGACCGACCGGAAATAGTCATCTTCTTTGTTGCCTTATTCGTTTTGAGCATACTTAGTCATGAAAAAGATGATAGACGTCATCTGATTAAAATTTCAATTTTAAGCATTATCGGCTTGCTTTTCTGTTTCTTTTATGCTGATCTCACCTATATGGGAGAAATTTTGCTGATAACTTTGCTAGCTTTAGCTGCTTTTGCTTCATTGGCAGTTAGTACTTTCAGATACCGCATAGTAATATCTCGTGTTGTGAAAGGATTTAGAACTGTAATTTTGGTCAGTTTACTCTACATTGTCTGTTTGTGCCTAATAATTTGGGCGCAAATGCGTTCAACAATATTCAACAACTTTACCTACATCACCGACGTTGGTATGGTTCCCTGGTACACTTACCCCGTAATGTTGGGCATATTCAGTCTGATTGTCATTGCTGGCTTGTTCAGGTACAAGTCCATTTTAAAAGAAGACAAACGCATGATTGCCCTGTTCCTGTCCTTGAGCGTTCTGTTTATTATTTTAGGGCGACTACTGACTTTCATAAACACCCACAATACTCTTTCCTTTCAATTCTGGGAAATACGTACAGTATCCTGGGCTCGGCTCTTTCTAGTTATTGTGGCCGCTTACTTCTCAGTTTTATTCTTGGACAACATTTGCAGTAAATTGAAAAAAGACCGGTTTACCACATTAAATAAGCGTCTACCAAAAACAATTCTTGTGGGTTGCATTATTGCTGTTATTGTTTTTGCCAGTTGTGCTTCGACTTTGGTAAAAATTGGTTATTGGACTAACTATTCAACTTATGGTGTGGGAGGTGAAGGAGGAAATACTGTTTCGGCTAAGGAACTTGACGCTGTAAACTACCTTCGTCTTAACGCTCAACCCTATTCGCAAGCAATTGCTTTAAGCGACTCTTCTTGGGAGGTTGAGAAATGGTTTGCGGGGTTGCCTAATACTTTTGATCGACCCTCAGTTTTCTATGACACTACACAATCATCACTTGCTTTGCGTACTTTGGCAACTCAAGACTACATCTATTTGCCTGAAAGAGACCAGAACACGCTTGACTCATACAGTGGTAGCTATCTGAAAGACAATATCATGCCCTATTTACCAGTAGTTTTCAACAATTCAGAAGTCACCATCTACAACATTCCTGACCTCTCCGTTCCTAACAGTAACTCAACTTTCGCGTATGTTACATCTGGAACTGGTTTCCAGTTAGTTGATGATAACCTACTTGACTGGGCAGTGCATGCCCAATCAGGAACAATCAAAAATCTGGCTTTAACCTACTCCAATGGTGTATCAACTCTAAGCGGTATCCTAAATTCGAGTGTCCGTGACTATTTCCTGCTTAGTTTGCCTGTAAGCGGGAACATAAACACAAACGACTATCAGTCTATTAGTATAAAATGGAAAAGCACTGATTATTGTGCAACTTTTGAAGTGAAATACACCGATGGAACATACCTAACTAACTATGCGGCTTCGAATATAGTTAGTTGCTCGCTTCCTGACTGGACCATTACTACTATTGATCAACCTGCAAACAAGACTATAGATTCTATTATACTTGGTATAGATGACCGCTACTACACCACTGTAAGTGGTTCGCAGTCAATTTCAATAGATTATGTGGCATTGCAATCCGTCTCTTCAGAAAACGCGTTCACAACTGATTTACTGGCAGCCTCCAGTTATGGATATGCTCTTGCCTCTAATGTGGATCCCAATCTTTACAATTACAAGTCTCTACTTTTGTCATCCGATATCGGTACCTACGACTTTTCTGACGACTTCTCAAATGGGCTATCACAGTGGACGTCGGCAGGTGGTATTTGGGTGATTCAGAATAGTACTTTACGTCAAACTCAAGTAGCGCCCTACGTAAACGCTGAGATATCCGCTGGCGAAACATCCTGGTCAAATTATACCGTATCGGTTAAAGCTAAAAGCGTCGGCAACTTAAACGATGATATCGCTCTCCAATTTCGTTATCAAGATGCAAGCAATACCTATGACTTCCGTATGCAGTCTGGTTTGCTTAGAGTTGGAAAATATGTGAATGGCTCTTACACGTTGTTAGCGAGTCGAACTGACTTTAACTTAAACGGGGATACATGGTACACGCTCTCAGTAACCGTTAAAGGCAACAACATACTCTGTTATCTCAACGGCAAATTAGCGTTCAACGTAGTGGACAATTCATACAGCACTGGCAAAATCGCTTTCCGGGCAGAAGGAATTTCAGCCGCCTTCGACAACTTAACCGTACAAACAGTTGATAGCACAACAAAACTTAACCAGTACCTAAACTACATCAAAGGCGGCTCCACAGTCGTTGTTTTAAGCAACGGTGATTTAGGTTATTTTGCTTCACTCATGAATCTCGCATATGGAACACAAACAACCGTCAATTCCATCCAATACAGGAACTCAACAATCCAGTTCTTCCCCTCAAACGTAATTACCCTAGCTTCAAGTAGCAGCCAAACCAAAACTATTGCAAGCTATTTCGGAAGCAGTGGTGAAACACCGTTTGTGTTATCCCTCAACGTAGGTTCAGGAAAACTAGTCTATGTAAACTATGACGCGGTCGAAAGCATTATTGATAACTCGTCCAACATGTCAAAATACAATTTAATGTCCCAAATAGGCTCCTTAATAGGCGACATGGCTGAAGCCCAAACAGTCGACTATTCAGCCACTCAGCATTGGAACTATAACGTCGCCTACAGCATGAACCTCAAAGGCACAGTCAACATAAACACTGTTCAACTGCCATTTTCCTCTGCAAGCATCCAAACCAACAACATAACCTTCACCACTACAAACGGTAAATCTTCAACAATTACAAATGCCACCATAACAAACCTAAGCATTCAAGGCGCATCAAACTCTACAATAACCTCCAGCACAATCCAGCTTTCCCTGTTCAGCGGTGGCCCTTATACAGCGTTTGATTTTGCAGACGGCTTAAAATGGCAAATTAACTTAGATGACGCTACACAACTTGCAACAACCTACAGCGTCGATAACTCAACATATACCCAAACGGTGAAAGGTGGAACAATAACCATAGATTCCCCATATGCAACCCTGCTTACAAACACGCCCACAGTTTCTATCGCTGGACAAACCATCTTCAGTAGCGCATACATAGGTTGGACAGGGTCATCCTACAAAGTTACGAGCGAAGGCGACGAATTCTCAATTAAAGGAAATGCCTCATTCACCGTTGAATGCTCAGACGGCACAACAGCTTTACTATCTAACTTAACATATACTGGCGTAGCCACGACAGTCGTTTCCTCTTCAAGTTGGAACGAATTCGATATTCCCTGGTACAGCATCTTGACTTCACCTTATCATCTGCTACTTGTCGGTGCAATCGGATGCATTGTACTCGTCTATGGCGTCAAAAACTTGAAGAAAAAACAAGAAGTTAAGCTGACACAAAAAACATTTAAAAGGTAGCTACTTGAAAATAAGTCGGTCGGTTATATTGCACTTTATTGGTTGCCAAAACAGTACGTGCAGGGCGGAATACGTCCATTAAAAGAAAAATTTTCTACATATACCCTTCTCTGTTGGTATTCTTACTTGTCGCTGCAAGCTGCGCGTCGGTTTATGATTCAACCAACATTTGGAGTTTTGCAAACAACAACTCCTTTAATTTTGCAAGCTCCGTTGACCTCACAAGTACTCCGCAAACTGGTTTGCCTCAAGATAACAGTACCGTGGGTTATTGGAGTTTAAATGAAGGCACCGGTAACATCACCCACGACTCCAGCGGCAACAAAAACAACGGCGCCCTATTCGGTCCGACATGGGTAGCAAGCAAGTATCAGTCGGGACTTGACTTCGATGGCGTAAGCGATTACCTAACAATTCCAAGTTCAACCTCTCTTGCCCTCAAAACTGAATTCTCGCTTTCCTTCTGGTTCACGCCCAGCCAAATAAAATCTCAAACCCTTATCGGAAAAAGCGCTAGCTACCCCAATTACGAATACTACGTAACCATGTTATCCGACGGGCGGTTAAGCGTAGGTGTTCACACTAGTACGGATGGTGGAGATGTTGTCACAAATTCAAGCGTAAAATTAGCCACTGGTTCAACTTACAACATTGTTTTAACATGGGCGTACCCTGGACAAACAAAACTCTACATCAACGGCACCTTGCAGGCTTACGGAACAGCACACAACGACACAATATCCTCTCTAGGCAGCTTAGTTGTAGGCGATTTGCGGATTGGCCGAGGCCTCTACACTGCCGGGATCTTCGATGACATTCGAGTTTACAACCGCACCTTAAGCGCCTCAGACGTGGCAACACTGTACATACTGCCTGATCCTTCCGTATTAACCACTTATTACCGATATCAAGACTGCGCCACAAACAATACCCTGCTGATCTACGTCAGCAACCCCCAAAGTAAAGGCAACAACTCGTTGGTCAGCTGCCGCGACTTTTTCAACGACAGCAAATTACATTTCCAAGCCAACGATACTGCAACCGTCAATTTGTGGACTAATCTTGGGCACCCTGTTTATACTTCAGGCGTTTGGAATAGCCAAAACTATACCACAACCTTAACGCTTGATGCTTCTTCTACTGGAGAACTGGACTGGAACCCTAACCCACCTTATGCTTCAAACTTGTCACTATCCTCAAATATTGTAGGCAAAAACGCAGTCTTCTCTGCTTTGTGGAGCGATGATCATAGTTTGTCTGGGGGCGGGTACGTTTTTAGTACTAATAATACTGGGCAGTGGGTTAATGCGTCTTGGGCGGCTTTCTCTTCTACTCTATGCTGGGGTAATTCAACATTGGCTCTAAACAGTCAGGCTGGAGTTGTCGTTGGCTTTCAGGAGTATGCTAATAATTCTTTGAATTTCTGGGGGGATTCAAGTTTATACACTGTTGCAACTACCAATGAATCTTCTGCGCTCTCGCCGACTCCTTCGCCAAGTTCTACTCCGACCACAAATCCAAGTCCAACACCAACTTCAGTTCCAATTTCATCCCCGACCGCAAGTCTGGGTCCATCACAAACACCTACTCCAAAGCCTTCACCCATTTCTACGCAAAATAACCTGCTTTCTACGCAATCACTAGTAATAGTGGGATCAGCTGTTGCTTTGTTGGTTGTTTTATTTGCTATGGCTTTCAAGAAAGGCTACGTAACCATAGAATTAATCGATGAAAAAGAAGAAGAGGGTGAGCAATGGGAAAGCCAAGATTACAGCATTTAACGTCTATTTCTAAAGTTAGCATTAAGAACTGAGAAGTATTACGTTGTAGCTGCCCAGAGCTAAAAAATCGATACTATCAAACTTGAGCTTCTCAATTTTTGAGGCGTAACTGAGCTTCATTTTTTAAATGAACGATTGTTTGTGTCGATTAATCGATATCTTGAAACTCATTGAACTAAAAAAGTGATATCTTATTCTAGTATTATTCTTGCGTCGACTGTTTTTGCTCCCTTCGGATAGGCCATTACTGGGTTGAGGTCGAGTTCTTTGATTTCTGGGTTTTCCATGACGAGGCGTGAAACGTTGCAGAGTATGCTGACGAGTGCGTCGAGGTCTGCTGGCGGCGTGTTCCGGTAGCCATTTAGGAGCGGGAAGGCTTTAAGTTGAGTTATCATTTCTTTTGCGTCATCAGCCGTTATGGGTGCAACGCGGAAGTTTACGTCTTTTAAGAGTTCAACGAATATTCCGCCGAGTCCGAACATGACAGTTTGCCCAAACTGCGGGTCCTTGATCGCTCCCACGATGACTTCGGTGGATTGAGGCGCCATCTCCTGCACCAAAACTCCAACGATTTTTGCATCTGCCTTGTATTTCTTTGCGTTTTCAATTATTTTTTTGTAAGCTGCGGCGACTTCGTTGGGAGTTTTTGAGGTTAACTATGACTCCTCCTGCGTCGGATTTGTGGATTATGTCTGGGGACACTATTTTTAGGACGATGGGGTAGCCGATTTCGTCGGCGTATGTTGACGGCTTCCTTTTCTGTTTTTTGCGAGTTGGAATTTGTTTACTGGGATGCCGTATTCTGCGCAGATGGTTTTGGCTTCTGGTTCGAGGAGTGCTTTTCTGTTTTCTTTTTTGGCTTGGTTGATGATTTTTGCGGTTTGGTTCAAGTGTTATTCTTCCGGTGTTTGTTTGTGTATGTGATGTTTAGTGGGTTTAAAAATGGTTTGTTTGTGTTTTTGCGGTTTTTCTTATGGGTGTATTTGTGTTGAACATATTAACAGTAAGATATAGTGAGACATAATATTTAATAGTGGTTGGACTGCAAAATACAAAACAAGCGACCCACGATGCCAAAACTCAACCTCAAACAAAAAATCAAAGAAAAAATCGCAGCAACCACAACCAAAACTCCACCAATCAAACACCGCCCTCAAAACACGCATCAACAAAATCAACCAAACCATCAAAACCTCAGCTGAAAACACAAAAGCAAAAATCAAAAACATAAAACCTCCCAAACTCCCAAAAATTAACTTCAAAATTAACCTAAACTTCAAAAAGAAAGAACCTCGAACCCGAACCAACTCCAATAGCCAAAACCCTGCAAAAGGGCATAAAAATCATCGACAAATATCCACTCTACGAACCCTTCGCTCAAGTAGTAATAGTTCAAGACCCCAAAACAGGCGAACACAAATACGTTCTCGACGAACTCCAGCTTGACCCAATGGAACGGGCAATTTATCAACGTATTCTAGAAATCTTACTGGCAGAAATTGAGTCACCCAAAGAAGAAATAACTGACCCAAGAAAGTTTTTTGCTGAAGAAGCCAAAAAAATCGTGGACAAATACCGAATCAGCCTCGGCTGGCTTCCAGATGTCTCTTGGTACAAAATTCTCTACCATGCAGAACGGGATTTGGTTGGGTTTGGCAAAATTGACCCATTAATGCGTGATCCTAACATTGAAGACATTTCCTGCGATGGAGTCAAAAAACCAGTGTATATTTGGCACCGCAACTTTGAAAGCATAGAAACTAACCTGCAATTTGAAAGTGACGAGGACCTCGACAACTTAGTTGTCAAACTTGTTCACATGGCAGGTAAACACGTTAGCAGTGCCTTCCCCATTGTGGATGCGTCTCTTCCCGGAAAACACAGACTTGCCGTGGCATATAGACGAGAAATCACACCTTTCGGCACAGCTTTTACCATCAGAAAGTTCCGTGAAGACCCCTACTCAATTATTGATTTAATCAACATCGGCACTTTCACCGAAGAAATGGCGGCTTACCTCTGGATTTGCCTTGAAAACCGTGCGTCAGTTATGGTTCTCGGTGGAACTGCTGCAGGTAAAACTACTGCGTTGAACGCTTTAGGCTGCCTCATCAAGCCCGGCAGCAAAATCATGACTATAGAAGAAACTGCTGAACTTAACTTGTCCCATGAAAACTGGGTTTCACTCATTGCACGTCAAAGTTATGGTTTAGGCGGTAGCAGCGTGGGTGAAGTTGCGCTCTTCGACTTGGTGAAGACTTGTATGAGACACCGCCCCGACTTGATGATTGTGGGCGAAGTTCGAGGTCAAGAAGCATATGTTCTGTTCCAGGCTCTGGCAACAGGCCACGGTGGCATGTGTACCATGCACGCTGAAAATGTTCAATCAGCAGTTAGACGTTTAACCCAAAAACCCATGGACATTTCGCCAGCATACATTCCACTCATGAACATCGTCATGTCTGTTCAGCGTGTTCACTTGGTTAAGAATGGTGAAAAGAAAGCTTACCGACGCATCCTCTCTGTCAACGAAATTGTTGATTCTGAAAAATTCGTAGAATCCTTCAAATGGGACCCCATAAAAGACTTGCAAACCATCGACATAGAATCAAGCTTTTTGCTAACCAACTTTTCAGAGCGTCTCGGCATAACACGGGAACAACTTATCGAAGAAATGCAACGACGAACCAGACGTATTGAGATGGATGCGGAAGGAAAAAATACGAAGCTACAAAGAAGTTGCTTCAATAATTGCAGAGTACTATGCTAGACCCAAAGAATTCTACAATAAAATACTGGAAAGTGAGGAGGTTAAACCAGTTGCCGTTTCTAGATAAGTTTGAAGCTTTGTCGTTTCGCCTCTTCGGGCGTTTCGCTCCATACTTTCTTGAAGAATGTTTTTCCCCAGATTAAAACTACACTTGGAAAAGGGTCGAGTGAGAATTTACCCTGAAACCTACATTTCCCTAATGTTCTTCGTCGTCATCTTAACCTTGCCAGTTTCCATTGTGGCCGCAGCGATAGCTTTGACCTTTGGGATTTTGCCTCTTTTGATCTTAGCTTCCTCTGCCTCTCTTTGTTATCATGGGTTTTCTGATTATTCCAATGAACAATGCCAGCGAAAGATCCTCAGGGTTAGAACGTGAAATGCCTTTCGCCGCCGCATACATCAGCGTCATGTCGTCAGGAGGCATTGCACCCTACACCAGCTTCAAACGGTTAACTCAAGTGGACCTCATGCCCGCAATGAGTAAAGAAGCCAGAGACATCATAAAAGACGTTGAAATCTTCGGCGTTGACCCGCTCTCTGCTCTTGATATAGCTGCAAAAAAGACTCCACTGGACATTTTCAAAGATTTCCTAGGCGGCTATGCTTCAACCGTCATCATCGGCGGCGACATCGGGCATTATCTTGAACGTAAAGCAGAAGATATCTTCAAAACCCGCGCACTACGCGTTAAAGCCGCTGCTGAACGATTAGGCATGCTGCTTGAAACCTTCATAATAGTCATGGTCATGATGTCACTGTGCTTCTACATCCTGTTCGCAGTAAACGGCATCCAAAGTGGGTCAAACGCAAGCACAGACATCTCCCAGTACTCAGGCATACTCCTGTATACCTACATTTTTACGCCCATGCTCTCAATGCTGTTCATCTATTTAGCCCATAGCATGCAGCCCAAAACACCCGTTGTAGATATGCGCCCCTACAAGGTCTTCGGCATATCCGTGTAATAGGCATAATCGTTTTCCTATTGCTTACAAACTTTATGGGCACCATGCAACTTCCAATCTTCACCACAGTTGCAATCTTAGGCGTCGACTTACCAGTCGCCTTAGCTGTCGCGTTATTCATTTCTGCAGCTCCAGCGGCCATCGTGCACATTCGATTAACAAAAACTAGAAACAGCATGGAAGCAGGAGTTTCAAATTTCCTGAGAGACCTCACCGAAGTTCGAAAAACAGGGTTATCACCAGAAAAATGCATCGAAAGCCTATCCAAACGTGACTACGGCACATTCACCAAGGAACTTAGAAAAATTAGCTCTGAAATTTCCTGGGGCATTCCAGTAAAGAAGGTCATGATGGATTTTCTACATCGTACACGCAGTTGGATGGTGCAAATCGTCATGTTCCTACTCGTCGAAACCATCGATGTCGGCGGCGGAACAATTGCCATGATTGAATCGTTAGCACGTTTCAACAATTTAACGCAGGAAGTTGAAAAAGAAAAGAAAATGTCAGTTCGACCCTATGTTATGATGCCGTACTTGGCTTCGATTCTGCTGGTGGCAACCACCATCATGATGATGGGGTTAACCACTGGAATAGCGGTGCCAGGTGTAGATGCAGCGCCAAAAGACAACAGCCTGATGCAAACAGTATTCATGTCGTCAGTCATCTTCAACAGTTACCTCATCGGAATTGTCGCAGGAAAAATAAGCGAAGAATCCGTTGGAGCAGGATTCAAACATGCAGCCATCCTCGTGCTAATCTCAATAATAGCTGCCAAAGTAATTCCATAATTCGTAAAACTCGGATAGGAGACGATGAAACTATGCAAAATCATCACACAAGTTTACGAAAAGATAAGCGGGCAGCTAGCCCAGCTATCTCAACTGTCATCTTGACTGGCCGCCGTCGTAGTCATGATTCTGGTTGCGATGACTTACGCAAACAACATCTTAGGCTTGAAAGATGGCGCAGAACGAATACAACACAAACAAACAATTCATGCAAACAACTGGGCAACAAATTGACGATATTGCTTGGACAGTTGGCCGTACACAAACAATCAGTTACTCAAGCAAGTATGGCAACGTAAAGTTCCAGGAAGTAGCGCTTAGACTACACTTTCCAGGTCCATACTAGTTCAGGATGGCAAACTTTGACTTTGTCCGGAAAAACAGGAATTATCCTCTACAACATGCCTGTAGGTTCTTACTCACTGGGCAACAATTACTTTGAACGTCTTCCCTTCCAACGCCAACAGTTCATTTCTGCTAGTCTGATTCAACAGCACCAATAAGCCAAGTGATATGTGAAGAAAAACTACCCATGAGCGATGGCAGCTTACAATCGAATCGCTTTAGTTCCAACCATGAGAGTGCTTACTTCAACGATATACGGGTCAACGAATTACTTCAAATTCTATCTGCCAGACCTTGAAAACGGCACAAACCTCTACAGATCCCAATCCATTACATTAACTGGGAATGGCATTTCAAAAGTTACTCAAAGCGGAGTAGACCAAGTAATAATTAGCTGTTAGTTTTCCTAAAGCAGCTCTCTTGGATTTGACTCTTCATTTTTCAATTTCAAAAGCACCACCATAACTCTAAACAGCATCTTCAACTCCAAAATTGACTCCTAACTCAGTTGTTGAATTCTACGTTGGCAAAGTGATAGTTGCTATAGGACAGGTGTAACAGATGGAGGTTAAATTGTGCCGTCAATAACAATCGAATACATGATTATGATTCCTGTCTTAATCCTGCAGATTTTCATTTTTCCCTTAACTGCCTCAGTAATAATGAACACTTGGACGGATTCCCGCATGACAATTGAACTTCAAGAAACAGCAGGACACATGAGCAGTTCAATTCAGCAACTATACTACACCATTAATCATGGATCAATGTCCAATGGCTCTATGAAAATCACCTTGGATACTGCCACCGTTAATAGAAGGACATGCCTACACAACAACTCTAAGCCATGTGACGCAACATGGATACATCTTACCAAATAATGAATGTCACTCTCAAGCTTTTAGGCACTAAAGACCAAACTTCAACATTAGTGACGCTTGGGCAAAACGTTAATTGGCAAGAAAACTTGGCATTCAACAGCGGACCGCACCATTCACTTAGCATAGTCGCCAACAAAACAGCAAATTCCATCTGGCTATCTTTTGGAGGAACTTAAGGCATGGCAAGCGGCGGCAGTAGACCATATGAGTTTCCCTAATAATATTCATGGCTGCAATCATAATTTTTATCGGGCTCTTTAGCCAAACCATGCAGACAGGAATTACTTATGAACGCCACAATGCATTGTCAACTAAAACAAGTGACCTCTTAGACAACATACTGCTAAATCCAGGTATACCCACAATTGGGGGCAAAGTGATGGAATCCAATCGTAGGTTTCGGGTTGCAGGATCCAGATTATACCCAGTACAAATTAAGTTCTTTCTCCTCTATGCGATTAACTTCCACTCAATCACCTGTTTATTATCCCGAACTGGCGACATACTACAGCAACATAACCGCAGGGTTTGGCGGTTACCTGCTTGCGCCATCAGCAAAGAGCCTCAATTACTCTACCGTTTCTAAGACTCTGGGAATAAACGGCACTTACGGATTCCAACTGACATTAACACCCACAATAACAGTTTCAATCCAAAAAACATCCATTGCACCATTGCAACTTTCAGTTAATGTTGATGGAACAGGTTACCCGCTTGCAAATGCACCCATAAGTTACAGTCTCATTTTAGTAAACCAAGACGCAAACAACTATCCTTCATACACAATTATAAACGGCGTATCTACCACTGACGCGGCAGGCTCGGCACAACTGACTTTTCCACAAGTCAGCAGTGAAACCCAGTCATACGCGCTTATAGTTTATTCTTATCTTGATGGACTCAAAGGAATAGGCTACTACGTTCATGATTCACCGAATCTTCACCAAAACAGTGGTTCCATTAGTCGACAGTTTTCAGAATGATAGCATCCATGCTTGTACATGGAGATTCTGTTGGTCAACCTCCGAGCTTCCGGATACTCACAGTTGAGTTATAACGCTTCATTTGTTCATTTTAGCCGAAGATTATACTCTTCGTCAAGTCGCTTTAGATTCGCAAACTTCTTCCGGAAAACTAATTACGGTTCAGGCAGTCGGACAAGACTACGCTTCCATAACACTTCCCAACAACGATGGAATATTAATTGTAACTTACAAGGATACTTCAGGGCAATTATGGAGTTGTTTTGATGCCTTGGGGATTAGGTTCCTTGGCTTTTCCTTTAACTTTCGGCGCAAACCCAGCAGGGCAAGAATGGGTTACAACTGACATTCGCCAAGTTACTATCGGAAGCATAGCCTATCAAGCTCAACTTGAGCCTTTGGAACTTCAAGGAGTTAGCTAAATGATTCGCACAATCGAAGTTCTTTTTGTAATAATAATTATCGCTGGCGCAGTCATTGCCACTTCATACTTTACTGTTTTGCCATCACCAAGAGAAGTTTCACCAATAAACCTCAGACGCCTATCCTTCACGACTTTGCAGACACTTGATTCAAACTATGACTTAAGCCAAGCTGCCTTCGAAACTGACAACGCCACGGTTTGGGGTGGATTACAAGTTGCGCTTTCAGCTTCGTTGCCGCCAGACGTTGTATACAACTTAACAGTCTACGACGTCAACGATCAAGATGGGCAAGTCTACAACTACGTAACTTCCATTTCAAACACTGCGAGCCTCAGCACAACATCTGACGTTTCCACTTATACGGTTGCTTCTTCAAACGTTACTTTCAACGTTACTCCAGAAAAAATTGGAGAGGGCAACGGCGGAACACTATACATTCTTAATTGCAGCGATGCAAACGGCTGGTGGATTACAGGTTACACCGCGCAGAGCTTAGCTCAAGACCTCTACAACTTGTTGTCACCATACTTTGTCAACACAATAATGGTTCAAAACACCTACTCAACTTGTACCAGATTTTGGCGGCACACCCATCCAAGGAGAAACCCTAAACAACGCAGTGGTAATCAACACGTTCGGAGAAGCTGTTCCCATACCAGCCGCCTACGCAACCCAGTACTCCAGTTCTGACTATGCGACAATACCCTTATTTGCTGGGTCAAAAAGTGCGCACTTACAATTGGACTTGGTCAAGTATCGTCGGTTACCCCTTTTATTATGTTAGCAACACTGTTGCGTTGGCAAGTGGACAAAACAGGTGGGGCATTTATGGAATGCAACTTGTACGGGCAATGGTGGTCCAGAGCGTTTCTGCAGGGTTTAAATAGTCAAACCTACAACAAAAATGATAACGGAGCTATAATCGACTCGGATCACTCAGCAAACTGGTTACCAGGTCACATTCAACAAACCGTCAATGACTTAAGCAACTATTATGGAATTTACCCTCCCAGTTACCAAACGTCTACCGAGCGCTATCCAATTCAGTACTTGGCAAGTTATAATCTCCGAGTGGGATTTAACATTTTCAATCCCTACACATACAATTCAGTCACCTATTTGGCGGGCGCAATATACAATCACTATGCAACGGGCTCGTCCAACATTACAGGGTCACTTTTAGCTTTAGGGTTAACCCGAACACCCGATGTTCGAGTCACAGGTTTGAGTCTTCTATGCATATTATCAGCCTAGACTTTACGCCTCCGAATACACCGCTCAAGGAACTTCACGTTTAGTAATTTTACAGTTAGGTTTGGTGGGGAGTGGTTAAATGAATAATAAAGGTCAATTTTCAATCATAGCCGCTTTGCTTGTTGCAGTGGTTTTAATCGCTTCAGTTATGGGAACTTACTCTTCAATTCGGTATAGCCCAGTACTACCAAGAGCAGCCTCAAATCTTAAGTTCAGTAGATGAAACCAATCAGGCGCTCAAGCAGCTTTTAGGTTTTACAGTGGGCTATTATGGTTCAGTTTTAAAAGTTACTGGTAATGCGTACTTATGCTCAACAATTAGCTCACAACTATCTTGACAGTGGCATAGCGAATTTGGGCTCTATTAAACCAGAATGGGCTCTATCGTTGAATAATACTCAGGAGCAACTTAAAGCCAACTGGTATACGAATGACAGTTACAGCCAAGGCAGTATGAATGTCACTTATGATTTAAACGGTTTAGGCATTACGGGCGTAAGCTACTCTGCTTCAAGCCGATTAGAAGTACAGGTTTCAAACATTAACTCAACCACACAAGCACAATTCAAAATATTAACCGATATCGGCGAACCATTAATCAACCTTGGAGCAGACAACATAAAGTTTTTCCGTTATGTATTTGGGAATTTAACATGGGAATATTCTAGTCCAACTAACGTTATTTCTCATGCGAGACGGAACCTACATAGTTGATCTTCCCTCGGGAGTGCCAAGCAATGCCTATGTGGTTCAAGTGGAAGATACCCGTGGACTCTCAGTTTTAGCTGCATCTTACAGCAAGTTTACTTCTGGCATAGCTTGGAACCAAACGGGATTCAAAACCAATTTAAATTACGTGAACAACGCCAACCTCAACGTCACAGGCACACATGGCAACTTCACCGCTCAACAATATGGTCCCGACGGCATCTACGACAATATGACTGAAGCAGCATCAGGAACAACAGGCGTGCCAAGCTACCCAACTAACTATACCCCTTATGGTTTAACCACATTAGCGAGTGGGAGTACCAGCAGTTTGCAAGTTAACGACGGATCTTACATGAGTTTCCACTCTTACCCTACAGCTTTCTCATCGTCAACTGACACTTTCGGATATGCAACAAAAGGTGGAACAAGCGCCGTTTTGAATAACATAAAAGGTTCAAGATTTACATGCAGTTCAGGCGGACTAGCTAACAACATAACCGCGTACTTGAGTTTTACAGCATCACCCAGTACCTTCGGAAATATAAATGCTGGCGTATCGGGTCAATCAATAGTTGATACCATCAGAGGTCAAAGATTCTCCGCTCCGTCATCAATAGTTGTTGCACAAGATATAACAGCCTATATTGATGCAACAGTAAAATTCGGAGATCAAAACCCAGAATCAAACACAGCCAGCATTGAAGATAACATTCGAGGGTCGTCGTTTATCGCTTCACAGACCGGAACTTTACAAAGCATATCTGCTTGCGTTCAAACCAGCACTAAAGCGGAAAACATGAAAGCATCGATTTATGATTCTTCATATAATCTTATTGCACAGACCCAAGAAGTTAGTGTTCCTAAAAATACTAACGGTTGGGTTACCTTTAATTTTGGCACCGCTCCAAGCGTTACAGTTGGTACCAGTTATTTCTTGGTAGCTTGGTCTCAATCAAGCAGCGGGAACGGTTACATTTATTATTCGACCTCAGGCAGTGCAAATCAAGGGTATAGTCAAGCACAAACATACGCTTCTAACTGGCCAAACCCCTTAAGTGGAGGTAGCCTTAACAATTATAAATACAGCATTTATGCAAATTACACCCCTCAAAATCACAACATTAAAGCTGCCATTTATTCCGAAAGTCCTTACACTCTTATTGCGAGTTCACAGGAGGTAATTGTTTCTGGAGCTGGATGGTTCACTTTCAATTTTGCCTCGCCACCTATGTTGGCGCCATCCACCAATTACTTGTTGGTTGTTTGGGCTCAATCTGGAGTTAGTAATGTCAACCTCTGCTATAGTAGCTCAAGTGGTGGAAATGGGCGTTTCATGTCTCAAACTTATGGAAACTGGCCAACGTTAAATCCATCGACTGACTCCTATCAATATTGCATCTATTGCGACTACAACACGACATTCAACGCTCAGGCAGCAATCTACTCTAACGATGGCAACACCCAAATAGGAGTGACAGAAAACAAGACATTGTCAAATGTCAACAATTGGGTTACATTTAATTTTATTACCCAACCAATCCTATTAGCCAACACCAACTACGTGCTCGTAATTTGGGCATCAAATACAACTCAAGTTAACGTTTACAATGATGCTGGTGGACAAAGCCTTCAAGGTACTGGAACTTACAACACCTGGCCCGCCACTATTTCAAATCAGGGAACCTCTAAGTACAGTATTTACTGTAACTATTCGATCGGATCACAATACACTGCCAAGGTTGAATTCACTGGCAATTCCACGACTCCTTTCCCATGGAACGACCTTGCTTGGACAATAGATGGTTCATCCTCTATAACAGGAGTAAACTCATATTTCCAACTGTTTAATTCGACAGGTGGACAGTACTCTGTAAACGGGGACGGGTACATGAATGCTACTTTAGCCAGTGGAGATACGACAAAGCTACAGGTAATATTAGCTAACCCCGCGAACTATCTCAACAATAGTGGATACTGGAAAGTGATGGTGACCTCAAACGCTTCAAGTTCCTATGACCTTAACCTTGACTTTGTCCAGTACAGTCCAGACGTTACTAATTACGCCCTTAATCTTCAAGAGCAGTTTACAAACGTTAATGCCACAAACTCACGTCAAGATTTATGTATAAAAACAGGCGCCATGGGTGTAGAGCCTTTGATTGTGCAGTTGTTATATAGTGGTTCTTGGCAAAACCTCATGACACTCACCGCCAACTCCTTCAATAACGTGTCCCTCGCAAGTTACATTAACTCATCAAACCTTACCATCCGTTTTGTGGGGAGTAACGACGTTGCCGACCCTACTCAGGACAGTTGGAAAATCGATTCAGTTTACCTTCAAGACGAACCTGACATCAACTATCTTGTCAACTTGCAACAGTCCACTTTCACACTTGAGATTCTACAGAACGGTACCATGCGTTGGCTAGGCCAGAACATGCAATTAACTTCTCAAGTCCTGCCTATTCCTCCCATCCCCGTCAAGGCCATCCATGTAAACGAAACCATAAACGGAGTAAACCAAGAAGTTCCCTTCCAAATTGAAGATTGGGCATCAAGCTACCAAATTCCCTTGGGTTTAACGAGCAATACCACGCTCTTTAGTAACCGACAAATGATTGTTTTCCTCTTAAACAGCAGAGTAACTGACTTCACGGTTTGGTGGAACGGAAGCGACATAGCAACCCAGACGCCGACTGGCATACACGAACAGATACTTCACCAATGACAACACAAACGCCGCAACCCTAACAAACGGCAATGTCACTCTGTTAGTACGGAAACTTTAACGATCAAAGCAACTGTGAGTGGATCAGGTAACTCGAGCACAACAAATTTCATGCGCATAAACCAGCAAAACAGCACTTACGGTGCAGGAGCAGCATACGTAATTCAACAAGGAATAGTGAGGGACATTGTGCAGCAAGAAGCGAGTCAATTCTAGACAATGGCGTTACCGGCTGCCCCAACCTTTACGCAAACATAGTTCTAACACTTCCAGCCAACGCAACCTACTACACTTACCAGCTAAGAATAATGTTCATCAATTCAACCCAAGCCCGCGCCATCACAGACCTCTGCCCAATACAACTCACAACTACTTTACCTTCAGTGCAGACTCAAACAGAAAACAGTACCCTCGCTGGATCTCCCTATACTCCAGAATGGAACAGGGACATTTCTAAACTCAACAAGCGGCAGTTGGACAGCACATCATTTTAGCCAATTCATCTCAAACGATGGGAAGGGCGCAGGCTTGATGTATACGGATTTAGCTAACCAGAATCTCTACGCGTTCGATTCTTTCTCCGCCAGCACCTCGAGAGGTGCCATAAAAGCAAGCAGCTGGACTTACTCGAGTTGTTGCCTGTAAGTGCCTCTCAGGTTCAATTCAAATTCGCTTACGATATCACTTGGTCAGGGTGCAGTCGCAACGTTTGATGGGACGACGCCAATATGCAATTTGTATGATGGCACCACTCCGATGGGTCTTTGGATATTGGCCGAGTACCCACCAACATTAACTGTAACTCCCAAATGCTAAGTTTGCAGAAAACAGGTCTAATCTTGTGCGATGCAAGATTTACCGACAAAATCTTATTAGCCTAAACCCCATCACTACCCAATGCCAAAGGTGTACCATCAATCCAAGGATTACAGTATGTCTTGATCGCAGCAAACGTAGCGGTTACCTTAGTCTTTTTACTATATGCTTCATGGCGAGACCACAAAACAAGAGAAGTCAGCAACCGCGTCTGGGTCGTGTACGGCCCCATGGCACTCGCCTTATCCCTCTCTGAACTGCTTCTCTTTGAACCATCTCAATTGCCTTTCTACGGTTTAAGCGTTGGCGTAACCGTTGGCTTTGCATTTCTTTTATTCTATGCCGGTGGTTTCGGCGGCGCAGATTCAAAAGCCCTCATGTGCATAGCGCTTGCTTTGCCTTTTGCGCCTTTAGCATTATTCACTCCCATTATATCGGAAGCTGTATCGCCTACTTCACAGCTAATTTTTCCAATAACAATCTTCGGTAACGCTGTCTTGTTTGCAGCTGCAAGCGGGATATACATGATATTAAGGAACGTTATGTGGCACAATAAAACTAAAACCAAAATGTTCCAAGGAACACTCGCATCTGAATCAATCGGCAAAAAATTATTAGTTCTCATAACTGGTTACAAGATGACGATTTCCAAAGTGAAGGCGAAATGGCACATCTTCCCCCTCGAAGACATCGACGATCAATCCGTAGATTTAAAACGCAAACTAATCATTGTACCCCATGACGATGAAAGCCGCGAGAAGATACTTGAACGCTTATCCAAAGCCCATGAGGAAGGAAAAATTGACGATTACGTGTGGGCGACGCCTGGGTTGCCCATGTTAATTTTTGTTACTTTAGGGTTAATTGTAGCTTTATTTCTCGGCGATTTTGTCTGGCTGCTGGTTAAAACTGTTTTAGGCGCCTAAACCCAGAAAATTATTGAAGCATGTTTTTGCTTCGCTTAGAATAAGAAATCGAAGCCGTAACCATCGAAACAGAACCGAACCCGACGAATGCCAAAGCGATACCCCTGTATGGGAAAGCTAAACTATAGTTTAAAGCAGCGCTGTTAATTGTGCCGTTTTGGTATGAATAGAAGAACATAGCTACCGCAAATAATGTAATTGCTATCAATAGCAAACTGGCTTCTGTTTTAAACCTCAATCCCTTACTCCCCATTAAATAGTATGAATTCATATCCATAATCAAAAGGTTATTTTAGCTTTTTGGAAATAACTCTTATAGGAGCCTTTCTTTGTCCTCAGCATCATGTAAAAAAGAACTCCAACGCTTACTTCAGCAGCCGCTAAAAGAATGTAAAGTCGTGGTCATGCCCGACTTTTTTTTGGACCGACTCATAAGCCTAAAATGGAATCCAACAGAATTTTCCCAAATAGTTGAGAATATAGCAAAACGTAAAGGAGGCAGTTTAGACGGAATTCTCCAAACTGACCAGCGGGGAGGAAACGCCATCAACGTCGCCTCAGCTCTAGCCAGTTTAGGCGCCACGGCTACGCCGATTGTTTGCACAAGCGAATTTGGGCTCCAACAAATAAAATATAACTTCCAAAAAACTCCCATCGACATTTCACACATTAAAACTCAGTGCAAACCGTCAATCACAACGGCTTTGGAATTTCAAAATCAAAACAGCAAAACCAATGTTATGCTCCGCGATTTAGGTGCATTGGCTAATTTCGGACCTGCGAACCTTGATAAAAACGATTTTGGGTTGATCGAGGATGCGGATTATATTTGCCTCTTTAATTGGGCAGGAACCCTAAAGTTCGGGACGGAGTTAGCTAAAACTGTTTTTGAGTGGACCAAACGGCTTGGCAAAGGCAAGACTTACTACGACACAGCAGACCCAACTCCTAACGCGAAGAAAATTCCTGAGTTGATAAATAGAGTTCTGAAATCAAATAACGTTGATATTTTAAGTTTAAACGAAAACGAGGCAGTAACATACGCAAGCCAGCTCGATGAGACCTTAGAAGAGAAAAAAGGAAGTGCAAAGTTTGCGGAGCTGGCGATGGAAGCCGCCAGAGTTTTGACAAACCATTTCTCCGCAAGAATTGATTTACACACAACAGATTTCTCTGCAACGCTAAAAGGCAAAGAAGAGGTTGCGGTTCCAACGTTTAAGGTAGACGCTCTGCGTGCAACCGGCGCTGGAGATGTTTGGTGCGCAGCCAATATATTGGGTGACCACAATGCACTTCCTGACGAGTGCCGCTTGATGCTTGCAAACGCTGCCGCAGCCTGCTATGTATCCGACCCCGAGGGGCAGCACCCCACCAAACAAAAACTTGAATCTTTCCTCAACAAAGCCACATAGCGCTGGGTGCCAAATTCTTTTTTAAGCTAACCCACACACTACCATGCATTAACAGGTGCAGATTAATGGGTAAACTGTTCGGAAGCTCAGGCGTGCGAGGCTTAGCAAACATGGATTTAACTTCTGCTTTAGTATGCAAAGTTGCCTCAGCTGTTGCTACACATGAAAAGGCAAAAAGGGCAGTGGTTGCCCGTGACACAAGAGTTACAGGCAATATGTTTGAGGAAGCGTTGGTTTCAGGTTTGGTTTCAACTGGTACGGATGTTTTGCTTTTAGGAATGGTTCCCACGCCTGTTCTAGCATATGTTACGAAAGCTTTGGATGCAAATGTCGGTTTCATGTTGACAGCTTCACATAATCCGCCTCAGTACAACGGCATTAAAGTGTTCAAATCTGATCTATCCTACATCGACGCAGACCAGAAAGCCGTGGAAAAAATCATCTCTGAAGGAGCCTTCGCCTTGGCAAATTGGCGGAGCCTCGGTAAAGCCTCATCTGCAAACGCAGAACAGGTTTATTTGAACATGGTACGGCAGTCGGTTTGTCTTGAAAAGCCCTGGAAAGTTGTGGTTGACCCTGGATGTGGCGCCGCCTGCAATATTGCTCCCCAGATGCTTCAAGCTTTAGGCTGCAAAGTAACCGCCCTTAACTCCCAGCCAGATGGGTTTTTCCCAGCGAGAAAATCTGAACCCACCGAAGAATCCCTCCAAGATCTCGCAAAAACCGTAAAAGCCCTTGGCGCAGACATTGGCATAGCCTTTGACGGTGACGCTGACCGAGTTGCCTTTGTTGACGAAAATGGGGCTTTTGTTAATTTTGACCGTTCTTTAGCGGCTTACAGCGCTTTTGTTTTAAAACGTAATGGTGGAGGGATCGTCGTAACTACTATCGAGGCTTCGATGTGTGTGGAAACGATGGCGGAGAAATACGGTGGAAAAGTCATACGCACAAGAGTAGGCGATATTTATGTTTCTGAAGCCATAAATCGTGAGGGTGCAGTTTTCGGCGGCGAACCATGCGGCGCATGGATACACCCGCAACAGCATCTCTGCCCCGATGGACCACTTTCTGCAGCCCTGTTCTTGGCAGCACTAGAAGATGAAGGCAAAACGGTTTCTGAATTCATCGGTGAAGTACCCGAATACATAACGGAACGAGTAAACATCGCTTGCAAGAACGAGCAAAAATACAAGCTAGTGGAACTGGTAGGCGAGGCTTTGAAAGCAGAGTTTCCGGTTTACTTGGATTTTAGCACAGTTGACGGGGCACGTTTAGCCCTCAAAAACGGTTGGCTTCTCGTCCGCGCGTCAGGCACTGAACCCCTCATCCGCTTAACCGTTGAAGGCGAATCCCAGCAAGTGGCAAAAGATATAACGGCAAAGGCAACAGCACTAATACGCAAACAAATCGAGGCAAACCCAAAATGAAAGCTGTCCTTTTAGCGGCTGGCGCGGGCGAAAGACTTATGCCCCTTACAGCAACACGCCCCAAGCACCTCATTAAAGTCGGTGGAAAACCGATTCTCCAATTCTGTTTAGAAGCCGTTAAAAGAGCAGGAATAACTGAAGCCATAATCGTTACCCATTACATGGGAGAAGCCATCCGTAACTACTTTGACGACGGCGAAAAACTTGGGTTAAAGCTGAGTTACGTGGAGCAAAAAGAGATTTTGGGCACGGGCAACGCTGCAGAAGTCGCTAAACCATATGTTGACGGTGATTTCGTTCTAATCTATGGAGATTTACTTTTTGGTCAAGATTCAGTAAAAGATGTGTTGGCTCAATTCAAAAAAGGAAAAACCGCTGCAGTCATGGCTGTGGTTCCAGTTGATAGACCAGAAAACTACGGAATCATCGAGCAGGACACTGACGGCAATGTCAAACGCATAGTTGAAAAACCAGCTGTAGGAAAAGCACCGTCCAATCTGGCAAACGCAGGAATCTACGTTTTCTCAAATGACGTTTTCGAAAAACTAAAACAAACGAAAGCTTCAGTCCGAGGCGAATGGGAACTTACCGACGCTATAACCATGCTAGCCGAAGAGGGCAAGACAGTTTTGGCAGCGCAACTTAGCAAGGACGACTGGTTTGATGTGGGTCGACCTTGGGATTTGCTCGATGCCAACAACTGGGCTTTGAAACGAATGGAGCACAAA
This sequence comes from Candidatus Bathyarchaeota archaeon, assembly GCA_963809455.1. Classification (GTDB taxonomy): domain Archaea; phylum Thermoproteota; class Bathyarchaeia; order Bathyarchaeales; family Bathycorpusculaceae; genus Bathycorpusculum. The sequence goes on from CAWEJP010000008.1 coordinate 159,642, forward strand.
GTTCTCGGTACTATAGAGCAAGGGGCACATCTGATTGGTCCAGTCACAGTAGCCGAGTCCGCGCGAATTCGCTCGGGCGCTTACATTGAGGGTCCAGCCTTCATCGATGAAGAAGCAGATGTTGGACCAAACTGTTATATCCGCTCAGGCACAAGCCTCGGCAAAAAAACTCGCGTCGGAAACGGCTGCGAAATCAAAAACAGCATCCTTATGGACGGTACCCACGCAGGACACCTATCCTATGTTGGCGACAGCATCCTTGGAGAAAAATGCAACCTTGGTGCAGGCACCATAATTGCGAACTTGCGATTCGACGATGGACACATCAAAATGGTGGTTAAAGATAAAATTGTTGATACTGGACGGCGAAAACTCGGTGCAATTCTAGGCGATAATGTCAAAACAGGGATAAAATCTCTATTTATGCCGGGTGTTAAAGTCGGGGCAAACAGTTGGGTTGGAGCAAACTTTATGGTAGAACGAGACATACCAGCTAACTCAATCGTGATACTCAAACAGAACAGCGAAATAAGACAAAAGAATTAACGAATTAACGATGGACTCAAACCCAAAATGCAATTTTGCCTTTTCAATATGTTATTAGGATTATTGTCTCTGTGTTTTTTGGTTTCTATTTAAATCAAAGATAAATAGTGGTAGTACAATTTCGTTACACTATTGGAGAAATAAAAGTTGTCTGTAGCGCAAAGAAAGTACTTTACCGATGTGGCAGCGTTGGCAGATAAGAATGTCGCTGTCGTCACCACTAACGGAAAAACCTATAACGGTGTCCTTGTCGGCATAAACCCTGACAACCTGAGCCTAAGCTTAACGGATGTAAAAGATGAATCTGGAAGACTCCTCAACCGCTTAGTCATCAACGGATCAGTCATCATGTCCATATCCAGCGCCGATAAACCCTTCGACCTCAAATCACTCGCAACCAGGCTAGAAAAAGTATTCCCAACTCTTGTCGAACTAAACGAGAACGCAGGCTATATCATTGTCATGCGCAAAGTCAAACTCACAGAAAAAGGCATCTTAGAAGGCGCAGGCAGCCCAGCAGCGGACCGCGTGCAAAAAGTTTACGACTCATTCATAAGCGACACAAAAGCCTAACTTAGATAAACCAGCGCAGTTGCTGCTCCTCTTTCTTCTTTTCTTCTGTTATGCTTCGAATTACTCCGAAAGATTCGAGCATTTTTTTGATTTCTTCGCCGCTAGCTTCCAGCCCAGATAAATCAACATCCAAGAACAAGTATTTACCCAATGTCATCAGTGCATAGCGTGCTGCGTTTACGTCCGGGTTCATTCCAGGCGTATCGATCAAGAGTGAGAAACCCTTCATATCTCGAATGAGTGCCATGCCAACAGATAGCCCTGCGATGCCGAATACATGGCCAACCATGACTTTCGTGCCTAAATCCAATGCCTGCTGCATCGTATCCATATCCGTGGCAGTCGCGTAGATTCCAGGGACCTGCGCTGCTTCGTCTTTTTTAAAGCCGCCGATTGAAATTACAAATCGGCAACCAAACTGCTGGGCAATGTCTAAGACTTTGCCGACCAGCTCGTATTGTCCAACCGTGGTTAAGGCTTGGGTGTTGCCGTACCAGATGATTAGGTCGCGTTCACCATCTCGTTTAACGTAGTAGAGTTCGTTTATTGGGGTGCGGGCTCCGCCATCATCAGTCGTGATTGCGAAGTCTTGGAAGGAGGAGGAGAAAATCTGGACAAATAGCTTTGCTTTGAGTTCTTTAATGAGGTGTAGGGCTGCGATGTTGGCTACGAAGCCTATGCCAGGTAACCCTTCGATTAGAATTGGGTCGTTTAACGTTGGTTTTTCGGAGATGTCGATTGAGCAAACCATGGAAATGTGCCTTCGCTGGGTAATAGATGAACTATGCGATATAAGGTTGCCTAACAAAAACTGGAGCGACGTTTCGGCGCGGGGCACACCTGAAAGTTTTAATCTTGGCGTTTGTGGGCTTCTTTGCGTACATGAAAAAAAATTAACGCTGACACGCCAGCCAAGAAACTGATATCAAAAATTAACCGCGCATACGCAAAACACATGCTACGTATTTATCCTCGTAATATTAATCTGGTTAGCCATAATTTGGTTTTGATCGGTTTGATTTATGAGTTTTTGACTTTTGGGCTCTTAAACCTAAATTCAATTTTTTTGCAGTTTGAAATCTTGGGGGGTAGGGTTTTTTATAATCGAGCTGTGTTTCTTGTGTAGGTTTCACCTTGAGCTTCGAAATTAAAGAAAAAGATTTGCTGGGCAGAATCGGCAAACTAAAAACTAAAAGTGGCACGGTAGAAACACCGCTGCTCTTCCCAGTTATCAACCCCAGCATCCAACCCATCCCACCCCAAAAACTCAAGGACCAATTCGGCTTCCAAGCCGTAATAACAAACTCCTACATAATCAAAAAACGATACGACAACAAACCCATCGAATTGGGTTTGCACAAGTTTCTGGGCTACGACGGCGCAGTCATGACTGATTCAGGCGCCTATCAAATCCTCGTCTACGGAGATATCGATGTCACCCAAAAAGAAATCGTGGCGTATCAAGAGGGCATCGGCAGCGACATCGCTACTATCCTCGACATTCCCACAGGCTGGAAAGTCACCAAAGAACAGGCCGAAGTCACCGTCGCAGAAACCCTGCGGCGAGCAAAAGCGTTCTTTAAAGAAAAAACCCGCGACGATATCCTCTGGGTTGGACCCGTGCAAGGCGGAAAACACCTTGACCTCGTCGCAAGCTCTGCTGTCGAAATGGGAAAATTACCCTTCCAAATCCACGCCCTCGGCAGCCCCACCGAAGTCATGGAAAGCTACCGATACGACGTTCTCGCTGATATGATATTAACCGCCAAAAAAGGTTTACCGCTTGGAGCGACCGCTGCACCTGTTTGGCGCTGGGCACCCATCGATGTTTGCGTTGGCTGTGGCATTGGGCTGTGACCTCTTCGACTCAGCCGCATACGCCCTCTATGCTCGGGAGAATCGTTACATGACCGAAAACGGGACGTGGCGATTAAACGAACTCGACTATTTCCCCTGCTGCTGCCCACGGTGTTCGTCGGAAACGCCGAGGGGTTTAGAGAATGAAGACGCCAAAAGAACGGGAAGTTTTCCTCGCCGAACACAACCTCTACGTTTGCTCAGCAGAAATAAAACGAATCAAACAAGCAATACGCGACGGTAGACTTGTGGGAACACACAGAAATGCGCGTCCATGCCCACCCCGCTCTGCTCTCAGCCCTAAAACACCTACGCCACCATTCCGACTATCCTCGAAAAATATAGCCCGACAGCAAAAACCAGCGGCTTCTTCTACTTTGACTCAGTAGGATTGGCACGACCAGAAATCACCCACTACCGCAACCGCCTAACCGAACGGTACACTCCGCCATCGGATGCCAGGGTGCTTTTGCTCGTTCCTCAAACCCGCAACAAACCCTTCCACAAAGCGCCCGAATTCAAGAAAATCCGCCAGCTTTCAGCGCGGCCTCGGCAAAGAACTCTCTGAACAAATTCATGTTTGCGTTTACTCGGCGCCGTTCGGCATAGTTCCATTGGAATTGGACGAGGTTTATCCATTGTCTCAGCATGAAGCCGCCCATCCCCACGACCAAGAAACTATACAGTACGTTGCAGAACAAACCGCCGAATACATCAAACGCACAAAATACACAAGCGTCACTCTTGCTTAACGACCCTAAACACTGGAACGACACAATCAAAAAAGCCGCCGAAAAAGCCTGCAAAACCAAAAACTTGCTCTTTGGGTCCGTCGACGCCAACGTGCGGGGCACTAGCGAAACCTTTAGCCTTTTAGAAAACATTCTACGGGAGCAGCTGACCGAAAAAACTTGTGAATAAGGCTAAATGTGGCTGTGGCAAGCTTTTTTAGTCCTAACCGCTTATAGACGGTTGAGGCTTATTTAGTAATTTAACGGGAGATTATTTGATGGGAAAAATCACTGTTACTCTAACAACCATAACTGAGAAAGAACTGCGCGCTTACATCGCCAATAAATCTGATTGCACACTCGACGATGTTGTCGAAGAAAGCATAAAAGAATACATAGAAAAGAAAAATAACGAGCACATCGGCAGCAACGAAGTATTCTATTCATCACCATAACCGGGGAAATCACTAATAGAACCGCTATACGCCGATTTTCATATTCATACGATTTATTCGGCAGACTCCGTTATCCAACCTAAAACTCTCGTTGACATGTTGGCTGCGCACAGTTTCATTAAGGTTGCAGCGGTCACAGACCATGACAGTGTGCGAGGTTGCAGGGCAACAGTTGAGTTGGCGTCTGCTTACCCTGATATTTTGATTATTCCAGGTGTGGAAATCAGCACGGTAGAGGGCGATGTGGTGGTTTTGGGAACTTATGAGTTGCCGCCTAAACCATGGACGCCCGAAGTGGTAGCTGATTTTGCACATTCAGTCGGCGGGGTATCTATTGTGGCTCATCCCTTCAGAACCTACGGCATGGGCGAACGCGCCCGAAACTACAAAGTCGACGCCATCGAAGTCCTCAACGGCGGATCCAACCAAGAAGCGAACAATGAGGCGAAGGAACTGGCTAAGAGTTTGGGTTTACCGGGCACCGCAGGCAGCGACGCCCATCAAGTTTCAGAGTTATTCAGCGTTTACAACAAAGTCGAGGCTTCATTGGATGTGGATTCGGTTTTGAAGGCGATTAAGAAAGGCTCAGTGTCGGCGCATTTGAATCGAGGGTCAATACATTTTTAAAACAGCTTATTCCATTTTTAATCGTTAACTGTCAAAGTATATGGATTGGTCTGTTTGCAGATTGGATTTTTAGGTGGAGCCCGTGAAGTGGGCAGAATTGGAGTTACGGTTAAGACTGAGAAGACTCAGGTTGTCTGTGATTACGGTGTTATGCTGGATAATGAACCAGGGTTCCCGATGCATGTTCCGCCCAAAGACGTTGACGCGGTGATTTTAACTCATAGCCACCTTGATCATTCAGGTGCCATCCCAATTTTCTACATCAACGATAAAATGCCCCTTTACACTAACAAACTCAATTTGGAATTGACCCAGCTTCTTGTGCAGGACTTTATTCACTTATCTGGTTACTATTTGCCCTTTGAATATCTTGAATTAAAAACTATGATGAAGAACAATCATCACCTCGACTTCGGGCAGGAAGAAACCGTCGGCGACATGAAATTAAAACTGTTCAACGCAGGCCACACCCCAGGAAGCGCAAGCGTGCTGCTGGAAGCTGAAGGCAAGCGCTTTTTGTACACGGGCGATTTTAACTTGGAAGAAAGCAAACTTCTGCCGGCAGCATACATGGACTATGGCAACTTAGACGCTGTCGTTATGGAAAGCACCTATGCTGATGCCGACCACACCCCACGGCCAGAATTGGAAAAACAGTTCGTGGAAGCGTGTACCGACGTGGTTGAAACAGGCGGAACTGTCCTTGTTCCAGCGTTTGGCGTTGGCCGCTCGCAGGAGATGGCAACGATTTTAGCTGCTCACCACTTCGATTACCCAGTAATCTTAGATGGGATGGCACGGGAAGCAAGCCGAGTAATCATGAACTATAAGGAATTCCTCAGAGACCCTAAACTCTTCATGAACGCCATGCACTCCGCCGAATGGGTAGAAGGCTGGCGAGACAGACGCAAAGCACTCAAAACGCCAGGCGTAATTATTTCGACGGCAGGCATGCTTAAAGGTGGACCTGCAGCTTTCTACGTTTCTAAATTAGGCAAGAAAGCCAACAACGCTGTCTTCCTAGTCAGCTACCAAATACCCGGTACCCCAGGACGAGAACTTATGGAGAAAGGCGTCTGCACCATCGATGGGCAAGTCCGCAAAATAAAGGCACAGTACCGCCACTTCGATTTCTCATCACATTGTGGCGCAAGCCTACTCAAAGAAGCCCTAAAGCGAATCGGCGGCAACCCCAAAGTCTTCGTCGTCCACGGCGCAGAAGGCAACTGTGAACTCTTTGCGAATTGGGCAAAAACCGAATTGGGCTTAGATGCAGTGGCTCCACGTACTGGAGAAACCTACCAAATATAGGTTATAAGTATGAAGGTTGGGATTTTAGCGGTTGGGCAAGTTGCCCCCAAAGTTTTAATTGGGATTCAGGATGGGTTAGTGAAAACTTTTCCCGACACCACCGTCATCGATAGTCAAGGATGTTTTGCCAGTTCCCCAAGCTGCGTTCGATAAGAAACGCAGCCAATACAACTCCAACCTGATTCTCAACGAAGTTAGGGCTTATGCATCTAAAAAACCCGAGTTCCACCGAATTTTAGGCGTAATTGACTTGGACATTTTCACTTCTGGCTTAAACTATGTTTTCGGCGAAGCATACGTTCCAGGCAGCGCCGCGTTGATTTCGCTTTGGCGGCTAAAACCCGAATTCTACCACGACAAACCCGACTTGACACTCTACATGCTGCGGACGCAGAAAGAGGCAGTTCACGAGTTAGGCCACACTTTAGGTGTTCAGCATTGTCCACGTTCTATGTGCGTTATGCATTTTTCTAACTCGATTTTTGACACTGATCGGAAGCAAAACTTATTGTGTGACGAATGTTACTTGCAAGCAGCTATAGCCATCAGCAATTTAGGGTAAGCACTGTGACTGAGCAACCAAAACCTGAAACGCCAAAGCCTGAAGCAAAGAGCAGGACAAATTCAAATTCGAAATCATTTACTTGGTTCCCATTCTTGCCAGCCTCTTGTTCGGCTTAGGTTGCGCTTATTTGCTTGCGCCACAGAGCACCGGCGGCATCTCAGCTACACCCTTTACTGGAAATACTCCGAGCGCATCCATCGGCAATGCATTTTACTTCGTAATCCTTGTTGCATGTAGCCGCTACTATCTTCTACTTTCTCATTAAACGCAAAAACCAACGTGTAATCAAAGGCATTAGTTGTCTTTGCCATGACGACTGCGTCGCTTACTGCTGTCCATAATCTATTTGTCTGCTCTTTTTCCACAGTTCAACGGCGTTGAATACGTAGTCATAGCTACTGCCATTGCAATAACAATTCTCTTTGATTTGGCAATTTTCAGGTTTGGCAGCACTTCAAGAAACGTGGCAGTTATCGCTGTGGGCGGGGCGCTTGGAATCTTCTTCGCCAAATTCATCCTGCTTCCCAGCGCAGTTTTGATTTTGGCTTTTCTAGCAATTTACGATGTGATTGCTGTTTACAAGGGTCCTGTTGGCAAAATAGCGCAGTCATCAGGGCTGGATATGCTTCAGGGCTTAAGTTTCTCCTTTAAAGACATCCAGATGGGCTTAGGGGACTTGGTCTTCTACTCCATGTTGATGGGTGTAATGTTTTTTAGTTTCCCACAAAGTCTACTGCCGACCTCGCTGGCTTTAATCGGTATTGTGGTGGGTTCCATTGTAACGTTCTTTATGCTTGAGAGAAAAGGTATCTTTCCCGGTTTGCCGTTTCCAATCTTCTTTGGGTTAGCTGCTGGATTAATAGCCGCTTTGTTGCTGGGGTTGCCTTTTCCAACAGCGCTGGTTTAATCTAATTCATAAACGTTTAAACCATCCGTCCAGCCATAAAATGCAGGTGTCTTTACGGAAAAATCGACTGTGGCAATTGTTAAGGGCGAGCGTGGGCTCGACCCAGTTTTTAAAGCGTTAGATTTGGTTGATTACCAGTCAGCATTGGCTGGTTTTAAGAAAGTTCTCATTAAAGTCAACTTTATCACAACTATGACGTGGGATACGGGTGCAACAACCGATCCCATCGTTGTTGAAGCCTTAATTCAGCGACTAAAAACGCTGCCAGTAGAAATCTACGTTGTGGAATCCGACGCAACTATGACAAACGCGGATAAAGCTTTTGAAGCCACTGGCATGGCAGAGATGTGCAAGCAATACGGCGTTGAGTGCCTGAATTTGCGTCATGTGAAAGACAAAGTAAAAATCCCAATCCCAAAGGGCGAATGCCTCAAAGACATAACCGTCCCACGCATCGTTACCGAATCTGCCATTATCAGCGCAGCCAAAATGAAAACCCATATGGCGACAAAAGTTACTTTGGGGATGAAAAACATGTTCGGCATGCTGCCTGACAAAATGAAATTCAAGTACCACGCCAAAGGCATAAGCAAAGTCATAGTCGACATAAACACCGTCATAAAACCCCACCTCACCGTAATCGACGGCTTCGTCGCCATGGAAGGACGTGGACCAACCGACGGCTCACCAGTAAAAATGGATCTAATACTCGCAGGCAAAGATCCGGTAGCCACCGACGCCACATGTGCCCGCATAATGGGATTAGACCCACATGAAATCAGCCACATACGCACTGCTAACCAGAAAGGCATAGGCAAAATTGACGAAATAGAGGTTGTGGGTTCAAGTATTGAGGATGTAAAGCGTTCCTTCAAGAAAGGCTGGTAATGAACATTTCTCATATGAATTGACCCATATTTTTTTGTTTCCTCAATCGAGCAGGGAGTTGCAAAGTTAGAATAAATGACTTTTCTCAACTGTAGGGCTAAGCGGACAAAATCCAATTTGCCCAAAAAATATTTAGGATTAAGAATGTAATCATTAATGGTATGTCAACTCTAAGCAAGCTCTCAAAATATACCAAAATTGGCATCTTGCTTGCACTTATGGGTTTATTAGTTCTGGGAATTGAGGATATTCTCTTGGATGAAAGTACACTATTGACAACTCTGTATCTTCTTCCGATCGGATGCTTCTTTTCAAGCTTTGTCGCCTTTATATTTGCTGCAAAAAACCCGTCAAATAATTAACAGTTGGATTGTGGCAGTTAGTCAGAAATCGAGTTATAATTCCTGTTTAAAGTAGTGTTCGAGCAACCTGCGTGTTCCCCGTCTCATAATCTCCGAAAGTGTTGCTGCACTGATTCCAAGTTTCGCCGCCAATTCTGCCATCCCGACTTGCCGTGGATAATCAAAGAAGCCGCTTTTCAGTGCTAACCAAAAAATTCGTTCCTGATTCTCGGTTAATACGTCGATTTGCGCTTCGAATTTGCCGACTTTGCGAACAACAACTTTGTGGCCAGTTTTTTCTAGGTCGTTGATTATACCTCTGAAGGATTCGTGGGTTGGAACCATGAAACTGTAGGTTATGATGTTGTCCTGCATGCTTTTGCCCGATACCAAAAAAGCATCGTGCGCAAGGATAGTGTTGCAGACTTCGCATCCTTCACTCTCCAGCCAAACTGCCGATTTGCCTTCGACGTGTCCTTTGGCAGCGAGTTCTTTTGGAACTTTTTGTGCTTGGTCTTCTCCCATATCCATTAGGTGGCGAACGGATCCGCTTGTTGAGCTTCGAACGTCAACAACTTTTAGGTGCTTAAACCCCAGCGATGCTAGTTTTCCAACCATTTTGCACTGTTTGTTTTCAACTTCGATTATTACCTGGTACGGTTCGCGCCAAATGTCAACCAAATCAAACACCATTCAATTTAGTAGAAAAAAATCGGTTGTTTTAAACATATTGTTGGAAAAAATAGGAAAAAAGGAGAAAAAAATTAGGGTTAGATTTTGTAGTATTTGGCGTACAGCACTATGCCTACTGCCAATATGGCAACGCAAGACACCGCAACAACCGCTAAATCTAATAGCACTGTTACGCTTCCAAGCGAAGCACCCCTAAGGAACACTGAAGTCAATGCGTCAGTGACATAGTAGCTTGGAATAAATTGTCCTGCAACTTTTGCTCCGCCTGATAGTGATGCGCCTACGAATGTGCCTAAGAACAGTTGGGGAAGCACGAAGATGAAGGCTAAGCCAGTAGCTGCGCTTGAAGTTTTTGCGATTGTTGCTGTGATTAAGCCGAAGCCCACATTGGATACAGAGAACACCAGCACCAAGACGAACGCAAATACGTAGGCTGGGATGCCGACAGCTGGTTTGAATCCCATGGCGTAAGTCATTGCGAAGACGAGGGCTGCTTGGATTAAGGCGATGCTCATGTACGAGATGACTTGGCTTGCCATGAACTCAGTAGGTGTTGTGGGTGAGATGCGGATGCGTTTCATCATGCCGTTTTCGCGGTCCTGTGTGAAGGATTGTGCAACCATCATGATTAGGAATATCGAGGCGAAGGTGAACATTCCTGGCGCGATGAAGTCAAGTGCTGAGGACTGTTTTACTTCTACGAGTGATGCGGTCTGCAGTTGGATGGGGCTTGCGAGTGCCTGTTGGTTTTGGTTTAACATGTCTAAGAGGACCTGTTGGAATATTGGTGGGATTGCTTGGGTTGCAACTAAGGAGCCTTTGTCAAGGTATAGTGGCAAGGTGGCGTTGATCCATTGGTTAGGCTGGTTTGGTGCGGTGTTGTAGGAGGTTATGCAATCACCAAAGCTGCTGGGTATTAGTACGACGGCTTGGATTTTGCCCTGGCTTAAATCGGATTGGGCAGACTGGTTATCTGTATAGAAGCTAACTTTTAGCATCGTTAGGTTGGATAAGTCGTTAGTGAATGCATGTGACCACTGCTGATTGGCGCCTGCCGTGTCTAAGTTGACTACGCCGACTTGGTAGGTTGCGTTTTGGTTTCCGCCGAATCCGCCAAATGAAGCTCCGAAAGCAAACACGAACACAATGGGGAAAAGGAAAATCATGAACAGTACAGCGGGTTCACGGATTGTTTTCTTCATTTCTTTTTTTGTCAGTGCGAAGATTCTTTGCGTGTTCATTTACATTTCCTCCCTCATGTTTCTACCCGTGAGTTGAATGAAGACTTCTTCGAGGTTCTTAACGTGGTTATTAGCGATAAGGTCTTTTGGTGTGCCAAGTGCGATGAGTTTGCCGTGATCGATTATGCCGATGCGGTCGCAGAGTTCCTCTGCTTCCTCCATATAGTGGGTAGTTAAAACGATGGTTTTTCCCCGTGTTTTCTGGTCTTTTATGAAGTCCCAGACGGCGTGACGAGACTGCGGGTCCATGGCGACTGTGGGTTCGTCGAGAAAAGCGATTTGTGGGTCATGAATCAAAGCGAGCGCTAAGCTTAATCGTCGTTTCATTCCACCACTGTACTTCGCCGTTAATCTTTTGGCGTCTTCGGTTAGCGCCATTTTTGTGAGCAGCATGGTGCTTCTTTCTTTGATGATTTTTTTGTTCATGCCATAGAGTTTTCCGAAGAGCTCAAGATTTTCTTTACCCGTTAAGTATGGGTAGATGGCTGTTTCTTGAATGCAGACGCCGATTTGCTCCTTAACTTTCTGAGTTTCCTTCTGGATATCGTAGCCCATGACTTTGGCTGAGCCGCTGGTTGGTTTTGACTAGTCCACAGAGGATGTTTATGGTGGTGGTTTTTCCTGCGCCGTTAGGTCCCAAAAGCCCAAAGAGTTCTCCTTTGGCAACTTGCAGGCTAAGGTCTTCTACTGCAGTTTTGTCCTCAAATTTTTTGGTTAGATTTTCTATTGTTATTGCTGATTCATTCATTTTAATCCCTAAGTCATAAGTGGGTTTTTAGAATTTAGTTTCATGTTTATGTGTTGCTTAAAGAAAATGCCATTTAAAGGTGTGAAAAAGAGCTTTTTTAACTAAGAGTGATTAAAGAAATGGACATGAGGTTCTTTTCATAGATTTCAGCCGATTTTACGCTTGGAAAATGACGATACGGGGTCGTAATGGCAACTGACTGAGGAATTCAATAGATCTTTGGACATGTTTTTAATCTTTGATTGATGATGCTGTTGTGTTCAAATTGGTTTGTATCATCATCACCATCATCATCTTCTATTGGGTCTGACTTGTGTTTTAGTTAATGATTAACTTGACAATTTGGGTTTTTCTTTGATTGTTGTTGCAACCGGTGTTGCAGCAGCAGCAACAACTTCTACCGCCCTTCTGTCGATTCCGCGTCTACAAAGTCAATTGGGTGTAGACTTGGGGATTTCGTCTCTCCAACTCTTGAGGACGTAGCCGGTGAAGATGACGTTTGGCGAAACCGATTGTATTGCTGGTTCCTGCTCTATTTTATCCCGGATATCTTTTAGTTCCTTACTGGTTTGGGTCCAGACAAAGAAAATGTACTCGCCTGGAAGGTTGCTGAAACCCCAGTAAAAGAGTGTGTTTGGGTAATATTTCTGAATAATAACGTTTGGCGTATTGGGGTTGGCGTCAGGTTTTAGGTGAATATGGAATGCGCTTATTATATCGTTTGAAGCGTCAGGGTACCATTCTATGGAGAATTCTATCAAATAATTTTTTATCATTCGTGTGAGTCTGCGGCTAATTGTTTTGGCTGAGACGCCCAGTTCTTCAGCGATAACTGAAGTTGCTTTACGCGAATCATCCTTTAGGCTGCGAATGATTTTGTAGTCAAGGTCACAAAGCACAGAGTCAAATTTCGCATTTTTTAAGAAATGGCGGTATGGGCGAGAACGTTATGCCCACAGTTGGTTCAGGCATTTCCGCAGCATTCTTTGACGAACCGGGCCAGTGGCTCTAACTCACCGATGTTTTTCAGGTAAGCCCCAATGTACAAGACATTTCCGCCGCCAACAGACAACCAATAAATGGATCCGTGCTTTTGCAGTTTTGAGCTTAAATCTCGAATTGAATTGGTTTTAGAGTTACCATAAATGAAGATGTGGATTGCGTTTTGGGCGTATATGCTTGGTTTTGCAATAAATTTTCGAATGATGCCCAATTCGAATTAGGGATTGGATGCGGTTATGAACTGCCGTTACGGAGAGGTCAAGTTTCTCTGCCAATTCCCGGTAGGAGCGTCTGGAGTTAGCTAGCAAAAGCTGGCATAGGATTACGTCTGTTTTATCCACTGTTCCACCGTATGTCGCTAAATATGAGTGGAGAGTTTAAAGCCTTTGAGGCAGATTGACCAAAATATTCTCAGCCAAAAGTAATCATTGACGCATTGTAAATGTCCTAAGTATATTATTTGCAATAAGCTTTAAATCTCGACAGTTATTGCTTTAAATCGAGAAGGAAACACAGAAAATGAAAAAGAGAACAGCGCCCAGCTTATTTTCCGCAATTTTTTTGGTCATCTTGGTGTGTTCTGTTTTCAGTGGAATATTTTTAGCAGTTTTGGGAAATGATTCAAGCGGCAATTCAAATGTTGACACGAATAATTGGCCTATGTATCTCCATGATCCAGGGCATACTGGTTACACCCCATCAGCAGGACCAATGACAAACCAGACTCTTTGGAGTTTTCAAACAGGAAGCACTAACGTGAAATCTTCCCCTGCAGTTGTCGACGGCATAGTCTATGTTGGTGCGGAAGACGGTAGACTTTATGCTTTGGACGCCACAAGCGGTGAGGAGATCTGGACTTACGCTGCCGATTGTAGTCTTGGGAACTCAAGCCGTAAACTCCCCTGCTGTTGTCGAAGGGGTCGTCTATTTTTGTTCATACAATTCTCCCGGAAACGTTTATGCATTGAACGCTTCAACTGGGGAAAAGTTGTGGAATTGCACTATACGCGGATTGTCAACTTTAACATCTCCCACTGTATTCGCCGGAGTACTCTACGTAGGCTCAGCAGGCAATACTGCCAACACAGGCATAGTCTACGCTTTGAACGCATCTACCGGTAGCAAATTGTGGAGTTACACAACCGGCGGTATAGTAGCTTCATCTCCCGCCATTTTTGCAGGCACAGTTTACGTTACCGCAGAAGACGGCAACCTTTATGCCTTGAATGCTTCTAATGGGGCACTGTTGTGGAATTACAAAACCGATCAAGCCATCTGTTATTCTCCCGCAGTTGCTGATGGATTTGTCTTTCTTAGCGCAGCAAACGGTAAGGTTTACGGTTTTAATGCGTCTACTGGAAGCTGTTTATGGATTTATCAAATGGTTAAAGTATCTTCTTTTACTCCCGCTGCTTATTCTCCTACCGTCGCATGTGGAGTAGTTTATGTGGGAACTTCTATAGGAGGCACCGTGGGTGGAGGAGTATATGCCATAAGTGCTTCTAATGGGGCACTGTTGTGGTATTGCAAAACTGATCAAGCCATTTATTCTCCACCCACAGTTGCTGGAGACGTAGTCTACGTAGGATCATACGATGGAGACATGTATGCTTTTGATGCTTCAAGCGGAAACAAATTATGGAGCTACACTTACCAGACAAACAATATCGTATGGATAACAGTTTCGTCCCCAGCTATCGTCGATGGAGTAGCTTTCATGGGCTCACGGGCAGGAAGCGTAGTTGCTTTTGGTCCAAGCGACCAATTTGTTCCAACGCCAACTCCAGCGTCTACATCAACTACCCAATCCGACACCTACCGGGACTCCATGCCCAACACCATCTCCAGCCCCAACTGCATCTCCATCCCCCTCTCCTTCACCAATTACCCCCACTCCGACTGCAAGTCCAAATCCTACCCCCACTCCAACACCAAAAACTACTCCAACACCTACCCCCACCACAACACCACCCCCAATTCTACCATCACCAAACTTGTCCTTCAACTGCAAAAGTTCTACAACATCATCAGGATTTAACGTCCAAATTCAGGGCGCATTATTGTATAACGGAGTAGGCTTACAAGATGAAGGAATACAATTTTCCTACAGTGTCACAGGAGGAGCAACATGGCAAGACTTAGCTTACACAAAAACAAACAACGATGGAAATTTCTCCGTAACGTGGATGCCTTCGGCTTCAGGTAACTATGTTATTAAAGCTACATGGCAAGGAAACAACATCTATTCAAATGTTAGTGCACTATACAATTTTGCAGTTGCACCTTTCAATAATCAGAACCAAAATGTCTTCTCAGTAACCTCAAATTCCACCCTTACAAGCTTAACTTTTGACTCAACAACAACTGAATTGAGTTTTGGCGTTTCTGGTCCTTCAGGAACAACAGGAGTCACACAAGTTTGCATCCCACAATCACTTATCCCAGATATTACCAAACTCAATGTAATGTTGGATGGCGAGACAATAAATTATAATTCTCTTTCAGATGGCAATGTTTGGGTAATAACCTTCAGTTACTGTCACAGTAGCCACACGGTAATTATGGAATTGGGAACTGCTCCAACCCCAACACTAACACCCTCACCCACTACGACTTTAACACCGATACCCACTCAAAAAATCGCCCCAAGCGTAGTACCAAGCGTAACCCCTGGTGCAACACCAACACCAACTCTATCCCCTACACCTACTCAACAACCTCAATCGACTCCTAGTCCAACACCCTCTCCACCAAACTCACAATTACCTCAAACAACATTTACATTATCAATAATCATTTTGGCTATAATCACATTGACAGTCGTTGCGAGCGTACTTATCTTTAGAAACCGAATAACAAATAAAAACTTCCAACTTTAACAATTTTCCAGAAAATGAGTAGAGAGTCGGTACACCACATCGTTGGAAAAGGTAATTGACGGGATTCTAAGAGTGGGGCTGTTTTGTTTCTTTGCTTCTTTGGAGTTTATAATGAAGTACAGGTTTACGAATGTTGCCAGTAAGAATATTAGCAGAGTAAAATTGGGGTAAAAATCAACAAACATTCCAGGTTGCGTTTCAGTACCTCCTCCAGAATATTGAATATAGGTAGGAAAGAAAACGCGAATAAGACCTGAGTGTGAGGCAACTGTGCTTAACATGGAATATTCAACCCAATTGTAAAGAACAAACAGAAAAACAAACAAAGCATTAACAAAAACTAATAGTTTTAACTGTTTTGCTATAGTTGCATCACATTGCCTTATTGTTTTGAACTTGCTTAAAAGATTTTTTAGATGGCAAGGCGGTAACTCAATCGTGGGAAAGGTCTCAGCTCTCCAAGCAGGGCGTGAAGATTAAAATTTAATGCACACACATTATCTCTGACCCTCAGTAGTGCCTCGAAGAATTCTATGTTTGTTCTAAAAATTAGTGTTAAATACACAGCCGCCAACGTAGCTACTGTATGTTAAAGAGAAAACGCGCGATCGTTATCTCAATCCTTTCATTAATCATCATAGTCTTCCTAATCTCAACCGCCTTCTTTTTCGCTAAACAAATACAACCTTTTTCAACACCACCGTCTTACCTAATAGTTCAAGGAAACTTCCGTTAATGCAGACTCCTACAAAGCCTACAACTTTACAACCTCAAACGAAATCTCACAGTGCGAAGTAAGCGGTGATTTCAGCGTTTCTGGAGCAAACCCTAGCAAAATTCGCGTTTTCATCTGGGACAATGCGGCTTTCACCAGCTGGCAAACCGGGCACATCTCGCAGTCTCCATTAGAGCAGGCTATTAGTTTCTATGATAGCGGCTATTCAACCAACGGAACCATCGACGCCTCACCTTATCCTGGGGGAACTTACTGGCTCATTTATACCAACAACTCAACTGAGCCACAGGACGTAAATTCTCAGGCAACTTTTTGTTATATGCTAAAATGAGCGACCGAGCTTTGTTTTGGAGTATCAAGGACTTTCAAAGATCCCGTTAGTTGACCTTCAAAGTGGGTCCATCGTTTTTGGCCAATACCCTAAGATGCTATTTACAAAAAGATTGAGCGGTTAGGTTTAGAAGTAGTCGACGAAGAGAAAACAACCGTTTCGACTACTACTTCTCTTGAGATGCCCGAGGAGTTGCCCAGCATTGAAGAAACGCTACTGAAGTTATCAGCTGCTTTTGTCTTCTGGAAAAGCCGGGTCTGGAAAAACCGATATTTTACATTGCGAGGCATCATTTCAGGTTGCAAGGTCAAAAGGAACTATCAGCGGAGATTCTCAAGGGATAGGATCCATTAAAGCTATCTCAGCTCACGAAGGGATTTTGCATTGCAAGCATCCAAGGTTCCAACCACAATTCTGCAGCCTCGGCAAGCAACTCTACTTCACCCAAGAAGAATGGACAAACGCCGTGATGACTGCCAGCAAAGAGAAACTTGCGAACGTTATCAAAATTATTGGGGTGCTGCTGCAGATGAAGGTCTATCTACTTTGGTGCGGGGATTCGCCGGTTTAAGATCCATCAAACCGCAGTTGTAATGAATCTGCACTTGTAGAGTTATCAACTCAAAAATAACCAAAAAACAAAGCCTTATTTCCAACTAACCCCTAAACCCCAAATATGGGTAAAATCAGCAAATCTTTCGAATTAACAGCTAGTTGCATGAATAGAGAAAGATTCTATTAACACTTGTTGAGTGAGAACAATGAATAAGAAAACAATAGCAACATCACTTTTGATTGCAATACTCTTTGGAGCGGCAACTGCTGGAACGATAATTTATAGTAACGGAGTATTAAACGATGGAAACTCTAAAATAGCATCATTAAACAGCCAAATAGCGAATTTGGAGAGCAAAGTTGCTGGCCTTAATACCCAAGCAAGCCAGACAAATAATTTGCTCTCACCAAAAATTGTAACATCTTTGGGCGTAAGCGAAGTGCCATATGATTCACCCCACAACTTTCCCACTCCACTTTTATACAATCACCTAATCATTATGGGTTCAGTCGCAAATACAGGTGTAACCACAGCGTACAATGCAGGGCTGCATGTAGTTGCCTATCAAGCCGATGGGAAAGTTCAGATAAACATGACGGTTCCACTGGTTAATTGGGCGAACGAAACTACCAATGAAAACACCGACTTCGCACCAGTCTTCGGAACAGATGCATCAACTCAAATTTATGGCAATGAATCTCTTCAACTCGGAAATTTGTACAGCGGACAGAACACAACGATCATCTTAGGTATTTTCCACCATGGAACCGTCACAAATTGGACCGTAACACCAGTTTGGACTTCGAATTCCACTCCAACCACAGTGGTTGCCCCTACTCCAACGCCTAAGCCTCTTCCAACAGTAACAACGGTAATCACTTCAGTAACTTTTAACAATAAAACCTATGATTTTGGACGAGGTGCATCCTCTGAAAGAATCCCAGACATTTCCATGAGAGTGGGACAAAATGCTTCCTTAATTGTCAAGATCAACGATCATGAAATTTCCAATCAGTCAGTATCGCCTACGATGCCAAGTTGCATGGTGTCATTCTCTGAAAATAACGGAACTGTATTGTTCGCTCCCGGAATCACTGAACCTGGACTTTTGCCACAGAATAATGGTCTTGACCCTCGGTTGGAATGTAGAGGCTTCAAAGGTTGGAGTTACCAATACAGTTATAACATTCAAACCAGGAAACGAAGGCTACTCTTTCCAAAATGCAACCTTAAGTTTTAAGCTCACCATAACCAAATAAGGGGCAAAACAATGAAAAACAAAATAGACCCAAGAATTCTCATCGTAGCTTTAGTATTTGCAACCATTTTCTTGGGAGTTCTCATTTCTTATTCTTATGTGATAATTGTTCAAGATTACAAAATAGCTTCACTCAACACGCAAATGCAGAATATAAACAGAGAAATCGAAGACATAACCAATCAAACTTCAAGCATCAACAACCAGACAACAAATTTAACAACGGCATATCTTGCATCAGGATTAAAAGCAAACATAGCAACTGCGCTGCAAGAAAAAGAAATCATAACAGCCAATTATGCAGCCACACAATCAATGCCATACAATTACCTTTCCATTACTGGCACAGTTACCAATACGGGCAACGGCACCGCATTTGAGACAGGATTGCACGTGGTGGCCTATGATGTCAGTGGCAATAGCACAAAAGACATAGACTTAACTCTCCCATTTGGAGGGAGTTTTGGAACCGACGGAGCAATTAACGATTACCTCGCAAAATCTCAGGGTGGAATGGGTTCGTTGCCGCTTGAAAGCTTGGGAAGTGGGCAGACAAAAACAGTTAGTCTTCTAATTTATCATGAAGGAACGGTTTCTAATTGGGTTGTGACGCCGGTTTGGAAAAACAATCCATAATTGTAAAGAATATTCGGGCTCTGAAATGGCAAGTGTTTTATGCATAACAAATGTAAATCAATCTCTGACTAGAATGGCTATCATTTATAGCGAGCATGCGAGGGCACGGATGAAGCATAGAGGAATTTCAAACTCGGAAGTAGAAGAAACAATTATGCAACCATACTTCACATTACCCTCTCGTCTTGACAGGTTCATAGCGGTAAAAAAGTACGGAGATAAATATCTTAAAGCAATCTGTGAAAAGAGCAACGATAAAATAATTGTTATAACAGTTTATTGGACAAGGAGACCATGACTTTGGTGCAAGTGGAATATGACAAAAAAGCTGACGCCATGTATATCTGGCTTAGAAAAGCCAAATACGACATAAGCGAAGAGTTGGCAGAAAACGTCATCTTAGACTTAGATAAAAATGGTCGCATCATAGGCATAGAAGTGTTGGGTGCCTCAAAGAATCTGGGCAAAGACTTAGTGATGAAGATTATTGACACCGAGAAAATAGCGGCAACCGCTTAGAAAACAAACTGAGCTTGATATGGCTAGCGATTTCTTGCATTTTTTTTCTTGCATCGAGTAAATGGCATGTTGCCCTAAACTGTTTCTGCTTTTGTTGAGCATTTTATTTTTACTTACCCCTCTACTATGCAGCTGGGTAGTTTGTTGGGTTGTTTTTTATGTGGTTTGGGTGATAGGGAGGGGTCATGCGTGATTGTTATGAAAGCGAACTTGGTTTGTTTGGAGGCTTAGTGGGTTATGGGTAAGACTGTTGAGTTTTATAGGGTGGCTTTGGAGTCGGAGATAGGTCGGTGGAGTGCGGTTGCTAAGGTTTTGCGTAAATCGGATCGGAAGGCGTTTGATGAGTTGATGGATATGTCTAGGAGTTTTGCTTCGGCGGGTGGCAATGCGACTAATTCAATTCTCTTTGAGCCTTTTGTCATAAGCATTTTGCTTGGGAAGCAAAACCTATGTCCAGCAGGTCCTTGAGGGCTTAGATCCACCGAAGCTAGCTGAGCTGCGTGAAGGGTTTTTGCATTGCAAGCACCCAAGGTTCCAACCACAATTCTGCAGCCTCGGCCATCAATATACTTTACCAGGGAAGAATGGACGAACGCCGTGATGACTGCGAGTTTAGAAAAACTTGGCAACGTAATAAAAATTATTGGCGTTCTGCTACAGATGAAAGTTTACCTACTTTGGAGTCGGGACAACTCCGGAATCATCGGAATATACGAGCAAACCACTACACAGATGACCAAGCAGTTATCAATCAGCCAAACCAAGCCCATCCAGCCAGCACAATAACGCAATGAAAACGAGCGTGCGCCCGGTTTGAACCTGGGATCGTGTTCAGCCTATGCAAGTGCTTCTAGCTATGTGTGTTAATGAAAAGTTTCCAAACAAATTCTGTCGTAAGATTATTCAATCCAAATCGTTTCTTCCAAGTTTTTAAAATGTTGGTCGCCTGTTAAGACATTTGATTTCAACAATCTGCCGGTGGCTAACACGATGGCGTCAATCAGGCTTGGGCGGTCTAATTTGAGTTTTTTTGCGTTGGCTTCCAATTCAAGATAACAGTTGGCTGCGTTTTCTGCTAGCTTAGCATCTATACAGATGATATTGGACGCTTCAACTACTTTGTTTAATCGTTGACCAATTGTTTGAAGATCAATGCCTTCTCGAAGATATTTGCGAGCAATTTCAGCTAGCACCGTGTCAGGCGTGTATACTTCATCTGCATTTGCTATTATTTCATCAACTTTTCGACCTTTCTCGCTTCCGATAAAGTGCTCGATCCAAGCGTATGAATCAATCACGATCTTCGCCGCGGTCAGCCTCCGTAAAAGGTTTAATGCGGTTGCGGTCTACACCGAACGTTGTTTCTAAAATGGTCCTTCGTTGCTTCTTGACAAGGGTTTGGATTGCTTCATCAACGCTTTGAGCGCCTAATTTTTCCCGAAGATGTTCGAGTGTTTCTGCAGTTTTTTTTGAGACTCTAATGGTCGTGCTTTCACTCATTCTATTACCAAAGAATGAAATATCGAACAGATAAATAAGTATACTTGTATACATGTGTTCGTATTCTGAAAAAGTAGACTAAGTTTAGTTGTTGGCTGCCCCGCTGGGGATTTAAATACGAAGTCTATTCCTGCAACGGCGTGCCCCAATAGCCATATAAAGAAAGAACACTGTGCAAACTGCAGCACCGCATAACCTTATATGAACCGTTGCCAGTCGGATTACGAAGAGGAGTAAATAATATGGTTTTACCCGCTTCTTTTGTGGCTGTCTTGTCTAAGCGGGTTGAGGAGGCAAAAAAGAAGATGCTTGAAGCTGGGGCATTGTCACAGGAGACTGCTAAGACAGCCGCTGAGCTGGGTGTGGAGGAGCGCCATGTACAATCGCGCTTAGCTAAACACAGGGGGATAGTCGAAACATCTGATGGAAAATACTATGTGAACGCCACAGCTTAACCCACCCTAGCATTCGCTTAGGTGTTCGATAGTTCTGTTTTCTAGTTACCGTTTTACCTAATCGTTGCATTCCAGCGCGCGCTAAAGTTTACTTACTTTGGAGCCGAGACCACTCGAATAACCAATTATCTCAGACAATTTAAAAACCCAAAAAAAATTAATCTTCTACTTTCTTTAATGTTTCGTCTACAAAGTTCTTATATTCTGGACTTATTTTTTTTCGAAACTTTCTTAAATAATTTTTTAACATATTCTTCTGAAAAATAATTCGGCGAAATTTTCATTTCAGCCGAAGGACTCGTATCTTCTTTTCTTTGACTGTAAGAAAATGACCTTCTATCTTTGTTTGGGTTTTTAGAACATTCAATATTGTGTCAGCTACTTGCTGGTCGATTTTGGAGCAAACTTGAGAAGGATAATACCTTGAGCTTTGAGTTTTTGTCTAAAAATAATTTCTCCGAAATCAGAGTCAAAAGTTATTAGAATTCTGTTTTGTTTATTTGCGGTTTCTAATACGGTGTTATCGCTTACGCCTGAGTTAAACTCTTTTAATGGAACTATATCTATTCCCTTCTAGGGCTTGTTCTTTTTGGAGTTCGCCATTTCAGTTGCATACTTTAAGACTGCAGTGACATCTTTTTGTTCTAACTGGGGATGTTCACTTATTATCTGCTCAATGGTCCAATCGTTAGCAAGAAGATCCAAAATAAACTCAACCGAGAGTCGAGTGCCTCGAATTACGGGTTTTCCAACTAGAACTTTTGGGTCAACCACAATTCTGTCTTGCCATTCTTCGACCATATTTTCTGTCACCATCCCCCCTTAAAGTCAGCTAAAATATTAAGATTCTTATTGGCCTGTACTTCAAGAGAAGATGCTTAGTCGCTGTTTAACCCAAAAGAAAAACCCAAAAAAGATAATGACCCAATACCTCACTTTCCATAATCTGAGATTTGTAGCTTTTAAGGTTTGGCTCTTGAGCTTTTTGCCTGCGTATTTGCCGCTTACAAGTCAAGTTTGTGCTAAATGCAAAAGCGTGATAGCAGAACCTAAGGAACTAATAAGAATAACAAAAGACTCTAAAATCTAACGTCCCGCATAAGTTCATCAAATCAGTTGATTACCAAAAAATAAGATTCCTTAAGTCAAACTATATTAAAATCCCAAGGGAATACTAGAATTAATGAAAACTTCAATGATTGTTATTTTTGTTCTAGTGTCTCTTAGTTTAGTTTTTAGTATATTTTCTTTTATAGTCATAATTTCCAATTTTGACTTTAGCCATGTGCAAGTTCCCCAAATACTGTCAAAGCCAACTCCAACAATACATCCTCAAAATATTGTGGATATTAGTTATAGTGAATTAAGCAGAGAAGCTTTAGCGGGCAACGATACACGGTTGGTTTTATCTGTTAACCTAACATACGTTCAGGGCGATACAGTTACTCTAAACTATACTCAATTCACACTAACGGTTTTTGTCCCAAGAGGTGGTTTGGCACCTGACGTGTATATGGATATAGCAACACTAGGGCCCCAAGAATTAGGAAGTGCCACTGTAGGAAAAGCTGATATTATAACTACTTTTCAATTGACTTTTGAATTCCCAACTTATGGAGCTAACTTTGATAGCCCAGCGGTACATTTCTCTGGTTATCAATTGGAATATACTGGCGATCAAGCTATTGTGCAAGATGTAAACCCATAAGCAAAGTTTTCTTTTTAAAATTAATTCTTGCATAGCAACTTTGGAATTTACATTTTTGACCTGTTTCTCGTCATCATCTGGAGAAAATAAATTGCATCTTTTTCAGTTTTACTTAACTCTCCACTAAGTAGACTGTTTATTTTTCTTATGGCATATGAGGTTTTATTGCTCTTGGAATATGTTTGTGGAAAATAGTTAGAGTTGGAAATAATAAAAACAATAACTCCGGCTTTACCCTTTAAATTTAATTTTTTTAGGCGATTGGAAGCTGCCATGGCTGGTTAGCACTTATAACGTAAATCTAATCAATGCATACAATTTAGCATTAATCTTAAATTTCAAAAGATGACATAATTAGTATTAGGTAAAACCTTTGTCATCCCTTAAGCCAAGAGTAGACAAGTTAGGCTTAATTTTTCTTTCTTTAGCGGTAATTTCACTTTCAATTGTTAGCGTTGCGCTATACATCGACAATTTACCTCAATCATTCGGAAAACCTCCAATTATTGATACCAACTATTCTTTTGTTTTAGCGATAATTGGCTTTTCCTCAATAGCGCTCTTTAAGGTTCATTACAAAGATAGAAAGAGTCAATGGGAAAAAGAGCACCCAAGTTAATTTTATTCCTTCTAAGGCTCCAAAAGTAGTTCTTAATGATTATACAATAGTTTTTCTCTCTCTTTACGTCTCTCTTCTCTCACAAATATGCTTGATATGAACATAACTAAAAAGCCAACACCGCATAGCAATAGGGATAATCCAATAAATGAAAACGCTAACTTTGAATAGGCACTAATAAGACCTACACCTAAGCCCACACAAAAGACAACAAAACCAATAATGCTAAGAATTTCACTATCAGTTTTTGGTATTCCCTTTCTGCGTTCTCTTTCTGCTTTCATTTCTATTTTAATTTTGTCTCTATCTCTATATTTTAAAGCATACCTAACTATGCCTAACCCAACAAAAAAGAAAATAGAAGTGACATAAAAGTAGTTGTTAAAATGGAATGTAAGATAGGCTGATAACGCTACAAAAGTAAATCCAAGCACTATCAAGCTAACTTCTACTATTGTTGTTTTGTCCACAGACGCTTATTCCATAGGTTTCTATAATAATTTTACTATAACTGTTACGCCCCAAAATTTGTTCTCAATGATTGCAAGCTGTCATTGTTGAGTTGCATATTTAGAGCACATCAAATATTATATATAGTAATCCAGCTAATACTGAGTTAGAGGCTTATGTCTCAACTGAACAAAGATAGAATGTTTTCATTGCTGATTTATGTTGTTGGAATCTTTGCTACATTAGCGTCTGTGGTTACACTTCAATCATTAGGGATTCTTACTAATGCTTGGCAAGCACTAATTATTGCAGTTATTTACATTACCTTAAGCGCAGTTGCGTGGATTCACTATAAAAGCAATCAAAGAAAAAACATCAGATTTAGCCCGAAAACACAGAATTGACGCTGGAATTCTAAAAGGTCAAACGGAAAAGAGAAGTATTTTACATTGAAAATTGGAAGATTAGACTTAAATTTTTGAACAAATGATATAGAATAGAGGCAAGGGAATTGTCAAATCTTAAACCAAGAGTTGACACGTTGGGCTTAGTTCTAATCGCTCTAAGTTTACTATTATTTTTCATACTTCCTATCCAATGGTGGATTGCTTTGTTTAGTTCCCCAAAAGGCGCATCTACGATTTTATGGATTAATATTTCTCAAGGTTTGGGAATTTTATTTGCAATTGCATTTGGTGTGTACCAGATTTATAGACGGAATAGAGTGGAAAAAGAGAAGAGAGCATACAGTAATGCCACAATGCTCCAAAACTAGTTCTTAGCGGTTGACAAAGCTGACAACTTAGGCTAAAATAGAAAGGTTGGATAAACTCAACCGTGGGAAAAGATCTACTTAGCTAATTTACTGACTTTTCGATGCCTTCTAAAAAGTACTACTGAGATAACTGCTATGGTCACTATTGTGAACGCCATTACAAGGATTCCTATGCCAGTAAACGGCATATTTGCATCGGAAATTGTTTCTTCAGTCGGAGTAGTTGGAGAAGTTAATGAAGGGCTTGGAGAAGGTGACAATGACGTGTCGGTATTAACGTAGAAGTGGATTTTGGGTGAACTAAAGTTCTCTGACTGTCCAGTATCCAGAAATCCATCCATTAGAATCCTTTGTTCTCCGTAAATCACGATTGAATGTTCACCTTGAGATAAGTTGGTTAATGTTCCATTTGAAGACCCAAAAGCGCTAAGTTCACTCCCATTCTCATTATTATTCACAGATTGATCGTAGAAACTGATAGTAGAATTGTATTGGTCATACCAACGGTTTGTTTCTGCATCGTTCAATAGATAATGAGGAATAGACACTTCGGGTTCACCATCCAAACTGTAGCTAAGAGAGGTTATTGCCCAACCCCAAGAATCTCCATTCAAATCAAATCTTCCATAGGTCTGCAATTTGAAAATTACAGGAACTGAATTTGTGTAGCTTCCAAGATTAGACGGCGATTGTATTGAAATCTGAGGAGGATTAGGTAGTCCATTAACACCTTCACTTCGAGCACATTCATTAAACATCGCCACAACCAAAAAAGACACAATAAGGGCAGTTGTCAGTAGCTTGTTGCTCAAATCTCTCATCGTCTCTAGAAAGGTTAGCAGGTCTTTTTAATTCTATTGATGGAACATTCTGTTCCATTATTGGAACAAAGTTTTTTGCCATAAAATGATAGATACAGGCAGGTATCCTTCATCGCTGGAAAAGGTCAAAGGTTTCTTAACTAACAACGAAGGATGGGTATACTCAACCATGGGAAAAGGTCATTGATTGGATTTCTAAGAAGGCGGCTGTTTGCTTTCAGGCTCTTTTGGAATTCAAAATAACAAAATATCTGAAACGTGTCTTCTAAAATTCACCGTCTACTAAAGGAGGCGAAAGTCTAAAAAGGATAGCGTTAAAAGACTGCGCTTTGAATAAACGACATTATGGATAAAAGAACGGTAGTTGCAGGAGGTATTGTTCTTGCAATTGGCTTAGTGCTTCAGTTAATAGCTTTAAGTTTTGGTTATTCAATTGGATTAATCTTCAAAATAGTTACAGCTTCAATAATTATTGGTTATCTATTGATACTAGCAGGAATCATCATGCTTATTTATGGTGCAACTCGGCCTGACCCACCGGTTCACTACGACAATAACCTATAATTATTGGTCGATTAAGGTTCCAAATGAATACCAGACTAAGGGATCAGATTTTTGATGAGATCGTTGTAACAAAGACCATGAGCAGTTAGGTTTAGAAGTAGTCGACGAAGAGGTGCACAACGTTTCGACTACTACTTCTAAGCTTGAATTACCCGAGGAAATGCCAAGTGTAGAGGAAGCGCTAAAGACTTTATGTGCTGCTTTGAAGGCGCTAGAGACTTTTGGTTTGGATAGAATCGAGGTTTTGCGGTCACGCAACATCATCTTCAGGCGTTAAAACCTACAAGGAATTGTTGGTCGTTTGCGCAGATTATCGTGGGCTGGAACAGTTGCTGATAGAGCTTAGGGAGAAATACGATGCACTTGCTGCAAGCACAAAGTCATTGGCATATATCGACCTCTCAAAGATGGCTGTTGATCCAGAAAAGCCCTTAATCGAAACGGTCAGCGCCACATTCGAACAAGGCATAGAGCTCCCAAGTAAAGTTGGATTAAACAATGCTTTACTGCCGATGAAAGATTACTTCCTTTGGAGTCGGGACAACTTGATTAACCAAGATATCGCTTACCCCTAAAAAGACCCAAAAATATTAGTCTTTAACTTTTACTTAACACAGTTAAGGAGAGTTTAACGAATAACCTTTTATCGCTTTCCATTTCCTTATTAGTAAGTATGGGTAGATTCGACAAAATTTGCTTTTTTCTTTTGTTGCAGATTTGGGGGATTTGAATGGAGAAAATACTGGTTTCATCCAGGGCTAAATTTCTAAGCTCAAAGGCAGCAGTCTTTTTGATGGTGATGTTTGTCATTAGCATATTGGCAAATAATGGAGTTAATGCTCAAATCACCCAATCGACTGCTTGGGATCAAACTTACCCTGGTTTTGGCGAACTGTCGAAAACCGTTATTCAGACTGCAGATGGCGGGTATGCACTATTGTGCACTAATTACAATTCCAATGATCCGAATTACGCTGCACTGGTGTGTTTTACATCGTTAAAGTTGATTCGGACGGTAACCAGCAATGGAATGGCAGTTATACTGGCTCTATTTTTGATGTTGACAGCGGACAATATTTGATTCAAACACCAGACCGCGGATTTGCGGCAATAGCTGAATACCAAAACAAGCTAGGCATTAATAAAAATAGGCGCATATGGCAAAGAACAGTGGCGACAATCTTACGCTGGATCAGGAACCTGCATTCCAAGCGCCATTGTCCGAACCAGCGATGGAGGCTTTGCAGTGCTTTCCGTGTCAAATTACTATACTGGGCATGTCTTTCCTCCTCCGTCTTTTACCGACACAGTTTGGCTTGTAAAAACTAATTCGTCTGGTGGTCTGCAATGGAGTAAAACTTATGGTTTAGGGGATGCAAACTCGTTGATCCAAATCAGCGATGGGGGTTATGCTATTGGCGGGCAGACCCAGCAACCTAATTCTGTTTATCTTCTTATTAAGGCTGATTCAAGTGGGAATCAAGACTGGAACAAGACCTTTGTTCATCAAGACGAAAACTTTCTTTGCACTGTTGCGCAAACCAGTGACAACGGTTTCGCTTTAGGTGGGTGGATATGGCTGCGCTCCAACGGAGGAGGC
The DNA here is from genome assembly GCA_963809455.1 of Candidatus Bathyarchaeota archaeon. GTDB lineage: Archaea > Thermoproteota > Bathyarchaeia > Bathyarchaeales > Bathycorpusculaceae > Bathycorpusculum. The sequence continues at coordinate 187,534 of CAWEJP010000008.1, forward strand.
CCAAACATGGCTATTACAAAAACAGATTCTACGGGTAAGGAGCAATGGACGAACTATTATGGTGCGGGACCAACCTTTGCAATGACTAAAACAAGTGACGGAGGTTTTGCATTGGCTGGCCAACGGATAGTAAAAGTAGATAGTGCTGGTAATCAACAATGGGCAATTAGTCTTAGTGGACAGCCCAGTTGCGTAATTCAAACAAGTGATGGCGGCTACGCTCTTTCTGGCTATGCAGGTAATGCACCCTGGCTAACAAAGATAGATGTGACCAATCCAAATTCATCAAGCCCAACCCCAACACCGACGGTTCCAGAGTTGCCTTGGCTAGTAATTATGCCCTTGCTTCTTGTGATGTTCTCAATCGCCACGGTCCTTAGGTATCGGAAAGCTGCCAATCTGACCAATTTTTGAGTATTAGAGAAAATATGTGTGGAGTTTTGGGGTTGATTTATCTAGACCTTGTGAAGATTGCAGCGGAATTATTGAAAGGCAGCTTTTAGTTGCTATCCTAAATGTTAATTTTACTTCTATTTCTTATGATAACCAATTAATGTTTACAAAAAAAGATGCTTTTAGAGTGTCCCATTTGTGTTCGAAAAAACTGCAATAACCTTATCATTAACCTCATGAGACACCCGTTATTCTTTTTGCTGTTTTTGTTGCTTAAGTAATTGGTCAAATTGATTTTTCACTATTCTGCTAACCTCTTTTCTGTCTTCCCACATGTTATAAATGCGGGGGTTTGGTTTTTCTATTGATTGAGTTTTGCTTGAGTAGGCTATAGTTATTGAAACTATAATTACTGTGAATATCAAGAATCCGCTTACAATGTAGATTTCTATTGGTGACATTGAAACCGTGTTGGTTAATGGGCTGGCTGTTGGTGACTGTGAATCTGTTGGTGCTGGGATTAATGTTACGGGGGCAAGTGTTGGATTATCTGTTGGTGATGCGGTTGGCTTTGGAGTTGGTGTAATTGACGAACTTGTAGCGTCAACTGGTGAGTTTGTTGGAACAGGTGAAGATGTTGGTGTTGATGTGTCAATTAGTGTAGGCCAAGGGCCAGGTGTTGCTGTTGGCGCTATTGTTGGAATTGGTGTTGGACTAGAAGTGGGTGTGGGGCTTGAAGTCAGTGTTAGTGAAGGATTCGGTGTAGGGCTTGAGGTTGGATGAGGGGTTGGTGTTGGAGTAGGAGTTAGGGTTACGGTTGGAGTAGGTGTTGGTGTTATGGTTGGTGATGTTGTCGGTGTTGGGCTGGGTGTTGGAGTTGGTATAGAAGACGGGCTTGGACTGGGTGAAGGCGAAGCTGTTGGACTTGGAATGGGGGTTGGTGAAGTTGTAGGAATAGGTGAGGGTGTTGGTGTCGGCTGAATTGTTGGCGTTGGACTGGGGCTAGGTGAAACTGAGGGTTTTGGTGTGGGTGATGGAGTTGGGCTCGGTGTGACTGTGGGCGTTGGACTAGGCGTGGGTGTGGGAGTTGGTGTCGGGGATGCTGTTGGAGAAGGAATGGGGGTTGGAGTTATAGTTGGGGTAGGCGTTGGTGTTGGACTTGGGCTGGTTGTGGGTTTTGGAGTCGGAGTAGGAGTTAGGTGGGTGAAGGTGACGGGGTTGGGCTTGGTGTGGGGGTAGGAGTGGGCGTTGGTGTAGGTGAAGGGCTTGGTGATGGTGAAGTTGAAGGTTTAGGCGTGGGAGTTGGAGTTGCCGTAGGTGTTGGACTTGGTGAGGGTGGGGCTAAGGGGTGGGTGAGGCAGTTGGGGTTGGAGTAGGCGCCGCAAATGAGTCTCCAAAGGATAAGAATGCGCAGATTGCTATTGATGCAATTAGAAAAATTGCATACATTACTTTTTTTGATTTCATTGTTAATGCATTACTCGAGGATTGTTTAAATTAATGTGTGGTAGCTTGCATACAGCATTTTTATTTCACATTCATCACGGGTTTCTTATTGCCATTCTTTGATTTTAGCAGTTTTTGATTCATGAAATAGATATAGATGCCACCATAGTAACTTTTATTTTCAAGGGGCATTCTGTGGTTGCATGTATTTTTGATTTGCATACTTTACCTTCTTTATGGACAGTCTTAATCCAATATCTTGATGCCAAATAACACTTCTTAAGAAGACTTATTCACCAAATCTGCAAAGACTACTTTACCTCTTGCCAAATCTAATTTGCAAAATGTGAGAACGCTGCTTCCTACCCTAAAATTAAGTGCTAACTCCTTAGTCTTCCAGCAAGTTGTTTTGTCAAAACTTGGATGTAAATTGCAAGAGAAAGCGGTTGAGAGATCTTTAAAATCAAAACAATGAATCATTATTTTCTTAAGAAATTGTGCTTCTTTGAGCATACTTTTTATTTCATAAACAATTTCATGCTTACATAAAGGGCATTATATGTAGGATGCTCTTTGAAACTCCATTGGAACCTGGGGTGACTCAACTCGCCATATGCAGATCGATACATGAAGATTGAGCAACAAAATTGCCTTCAGTATTAGGTACAGTTACAGTAGCAACTTTACTAAATTTTAGCAAATGCAATAATCTTCTTTAGGTCAGGTGGCTTACAGTCAAAGTCCTACAAAACTCAGATGAAATCAAAAGCCTGCTAGAAGTTGGAGTCGAATACGTCTGTCAAAAGGACAACTTAATATTCCTGAGGAAAAGAAAATAAGTAATAACCAAGCTTTACAACGAAGGCAAAGTGGCCTCAAACAACAGAAAGTGGCCGGGGTGGTGTAGCCCCGACATCGATGGCGATGTCTCCATTTTTCAAATCTTCTCTCCGTTCTTCCCCTTTTTTCTTTTTTTAGTAAATAACGCTGAGGCTTCTTAATTGAATCAAAAAGAGTGAGAAGCGCAGCAAATACGATGCGTCATTTTCTTGTCAAACTTGCCTTGCACTATAATGCTGATTTCCATGAGTTAGAGGAAATTACGCAGCGTCCTTTGGGCGAGTTCGAATCGCCTAAGGAGGTTTCTTGAGTTGCCTAAACCCAAGAACATTCCTATTTTCGGTAAGGGTCATGTTCACGTCAATTTTGCAGAAGAGGCATTGGCGTAATCAAGAGAAATCGGAGAAAGATCTGCAGCAGCAGATTTTTTTTAAAACTGAAAGCAGGAAGGTGTTGGCTTAACGGGAAATCCGCAAAGTCGCAAGACTGTTACGGCAAAAGGCATTCTTGATCCTTTCAAAAGTACAACGTGCCCATTTTGCTTAAGCTACAGCAAGTTGCGATTGTTTCTGATTAGTACTAAGAAGGGGTTTGATCGTGGTCGTGGTTTGTGCCCGGTGTGCGGTCAAGGTATGAAGCTGCAGACTCTTGTTAAGATGGAGAAGTGGTCGGTTAAGGAGTATGCTCAGTTTGTTTTTGATTATCGTACCAGCGGGT
>CAWEJP010000009.1:0-26171 GCA_963809455.1 Candidatus Bathyarchaeota archaeon
TGAACCAAACGAATGGAAATTACATAAACTAAGCGATATTATAATTTCAATACAATTGGGCGGTAATTATCCTAATTCAGAAGAAGCGACACCATACCCTTTGATAAAAATGGGTAATATTGGGCGAGGAAGTATCTCTTTATCGAAGGTTGAATACATTAAGCAGAATGTTGCTCCTGCCAAAAAAGACAGGTTACAATATGGAGACTTATTATTTAACACAAGAAATACTTTGGAGTTAGTGGGAAAGGTAGCAATTTGGAAAAACGAGTTAAATGAGGCTTATTTTAATTCGAATTTAATGAGATTGAAATTTAAACCTAACATTGATAATTTTTTTATGAATTTCTTATTTAACTATAAGACTTTGCTTCTTCAATTGAAATCAATAGCTACGGGTACAACAAGCGTAGGTGCGATTTATACCAGAGACCTATTAGGTTTGCAAGTTACAATCCCTCAGCAATCTGAGCAAATTGCCATTGCCAAATCGCTTCTAAGTATTGACAGCTTAATCGCATCACTTGATAGGTTGGTTGAGAAGAAGAAACATATCAAGCAGGGGACAATGCAGGAGCTGCTTACTGGTAAACGACGGTTACCGGGATTTGATGGTGATTGGAGGGAATCGAAACTTTGGGAATTATGTTTACTCATTACTGATGGCTCCCATTATAGTCCCGCAGAAGTTGATTCTGGATATTTCATGCCTTCTGTTAAGGATATGAGGTATAATGGATTTGATTACTCAGATTGCAAAATGATTTCAGAAGAAGACTATGAACTTCTTTTACGAAATGGGTGTAAATTCTGCAATTGCATGATTTGTTAATTGCGAAAGATGGCTCTATCTTGAAATATGCTTTTGTCTTTTCGAAAGATGAACCAATCGTAGTTTTATCATCAATTGCGTATTGCGCCCCAATCCTTGCAAAGTGAATAGTGAATACTTAGCGTACTATTTTCAGCAAGTCTTCATTTGTTGAATACGTGGTGCTGAATAACAAAACTGGAACAGGAGTGCCTCGCATTGTACTGAAAAACTTTAATGAAATTAGCTTATTCATACCAAATCAAAAAGAGGAGCAAACAGCTATTGCCAAGTTCTATCAGACATGGATTCTGAGATTGAAGCGCTTGAGCAAGAGGGATAAGTATAAGCTTCTTAAGGTTGGTTTGATGCAGCAGTTGTTGACTGGGAGGATTCGGTTGAAATGCAGAGTTAAGTGTGGGTCAGGCGGAGAGAAGAACCCAGAATCGAGTTATCGAGCTATTTGTCTGAAAGACTGGGTTATGTTTTTCTTGGCAGCTGGGAGGACAGAGAAAATAGCAATATCGAAGAGAACTTATTTGGCAAGTTTTGCAGAGGCAGAGCTATAGCGACGGCTTGATTAGCAAAGCCCTCTTTGACTTGCAGAAAGTTGCCCAGAACCAGAATAAGAGCCTATACGACTTAAACAAGGAAGTTTACAGTCTACTACGGTACGGTGTCCAAGTTAAGGAGAGACATTGGCGAATCCAACCAAACCGTTTGGCTCATAGATTGGAAAAAACCAGAAAACAATGACTTTTACCTAGCCGAGGAAGTAACAGTCAGAGGCCAGCACAACAAGCGTCCAGACATAGTCTTATACATCAACGGAATTGCTGTTGCCACTCTTGAACTGAAAAGAAGCGTTATTTCAGTGTCGCAAGGAATACGGCAGAATCTTGATAACCAAAAAGAAATTTTCATCAAACAATTTTTCGGAACCATCCAGCTTGTGATGGCGGGTAATGACACAGAAGGCTTAAGGTATGCAACCACCGAAACCCCAGAAAAATATTACCTTAAATGGAAAGAAGACAGCCAACTCGAAAACAAATTAGACCGTGACCTCCGCTGCACTTTGCAACAAACAGAGGCTTCTTGAAATCATCCATGACTTTATCGTTTTCGACGGCGGAGTCAAAAAAATCTGCAGACATAACCAGTACTTTGGTGTTAAAGCATCCCAAGACTTCCTTAAAGCGCAGAGAAGGCGGAATAATTTGGCATACACAAGGCAGCGGAAAAAGCCTAACCATGATTTGGCTCGCCAAATGGATAAGGGAAAACATCGACAATTCCCGTGTTCTTATCATCACTGACCGTGAAGAGCTTGATGGGCAGATTGAACGCTTCTTTGAAGGCGTTGACGATGGTTATTTACGAACTAAAAGTGGCAGAGACCTAATCAGCCAACTAAACAATACTAAACCATGGCTTATTTGCTCGCTAATCCACAAGTTTGGTGCCAAAGCCGAAACGCTATATGGAAGAATATCTTCGAGAGTTGGAGCTTGTACAAACCAACTGACTTTGAAGGCAAAGGGCAACTTGTATGTTTTTATCGATGAATGTCATCGAACACAATCAGGCAACTTCACGATGCAATGAAAAAGACTAATACCAAAAGCAGTTTTTATTGGATTTACTGGAACCCCCTTCTTAAAAGAAGACAAGAAGAGAAGTATCGAAGTTTTTGGCAGATACATCCACACATACAAGTATGATGAAGCAGTCCGCGACAACGTTGTTTTCGACCTACAGTATGAAGCAAGAGAAGTCGACCAAACCATAACTTCGCAAGACAAAATAGACCAGTGGTTTGAAGCCAAAACCAAAGGCTTAACCGACTACGCAAAGGCAGAACTCAAAACGCGATGGGGAACCATGCAGAAAGTCGTAAGCTCCCAGCCCAGACTCAACACGAATCGTCTGCCGACATAATGCTTGATATGGAACTAAAAGACCGACTGATGAGCGGTAGAGGAAACGCACTTCTTGATTGCAGGAGACATCTATCAAGCCTGCCAATACTACGAATTGTTCCAAAAAACGGACCTTAAAGAAATGCGCTATCATCACCTCTTACAATGGCGACATAAGCCAAATCAAAGGAGAAGCCACCGGAGAAGACGACGAAACAGAAAACATCTACAAATACGAAACATACCAAAACATGCGCCAATATTACGAAGGCCTATATCCTGAAATCAAGACAAGAGGCTTCGAAGAGGTCATCAGAGGAAAATTCGTTAAAGAACCAGGACAAATGAAACTTCTAATCGTAGTCGATAAGCTGTCTGACTGGTTTTGATGCTCCACCAGCAACCTATCTCTATATCGACAAAAGCATGCAAGACCACGGACTCTTCCAAGCCATCTGCAGAGTCAATCGATTAGACGGCGAAGACAAAGACTACGGCTACATAATAGACTACAAAGACCTATTCAACAGCTTAAGCGACGCAGTAAAAGACTATACCTCAGAAGCCTTTGATGGATTCGACAAAGATGACGTGGCGGGCTTACTAAAAGACAGACTTGAAAAAAGCCAAGAGAAAACCTTGACACAGCACTTGAAAGAGTAAAAAGTATATGTGAACCAGTTAAACCTCCAAAAGATACACATCTTTTATAGCAATATTTCTGCGGAATACCGAAAAACCAGAAGAATTGAAGGCGAACCGAGCAAAGAAGAGAAGCGCTCTATAAATCGACTTCTAGACTGATAAGAGCATATACAAACATCGCGAACGAGATGGATAAAGCAGGATATACCGATAACCAAGCAAACGCTATCAAAATAGACGTGGGACTATTTGAAAGCATACGGCGAGGAAATTAAACTGCGCAAGCGGAGACTACATCGACTTAAAAGCTTACGAGCCAGCCATGCGCCACCTAATAGACACATACATTGACGCAAAAGAAAGCGCAAAGGTCTCAGCTTTAGACGATTTAACATTAATCGATTTGATAGTAAACAAAGGCGTAGACGCCGTAAATGAACTGCCACAAGGCATCCGAGAAAACAAAGAGGCAGTGGCAGAAACCATAGAAAACAACGTGCGCAGGCTAATAATCGAGGAAAAACCAACCAACCCAAAATACTTTGAAAGAATGTCGGTTCTACTGGACGAAATAATCCGAGAAAGAAAAGAAAAAGCAACACAATACGCTAACTATCTCAAGAAGATAGTCGATTTCGTACATAAACTTAAAAGCACAACAGCAACAGGCTCATATCCAGCCGCAGTTAACACCAAAGCCAAAAGAGCGCTCTTCGATAACCTCAACGACGACGAGCAACTCGCCCTAAAAGTCCACGAAAGCATAATAAATTCAAAAGCAGACGATTGGCGTGGCAACAGAATCAAGGAACGACAAGTTAGAAACGCCATAAGAGACGCCCTCGGTGTACCAGCAGATGATGGGAAAACAAAGCGACCGTGGAAATGATATTGGAGCTGGCGAAAAACCAAAATGAATACTAAAAAAACCAGAACCATAATTTGCGATTTAGAGATTGAGACTGTAAAGAAGGATATAAAAAACATTCACTTAGGCAGTTTATCCTCCAAATGGAAGAGTAAGAATCGCAGCTCCACTTAGAAACAACTGATGAAGCAATAAAGCTGTTAGTTATCTGAAAAAATGCCCTGGATAAAAAAACAACAAAACAAGTATAGCGAGCAGGAACGCCAAACAAAGCGCGAATACGTTTCAGGAGAAAGCCACTACTTTTTGGGCAACAGATACCGATTAAACGTTATCCAAACAGACGCTAAACCAAGAATTGAAATAAAAAGAAAAACCAGAATCGATATGTATATTCAACCCCAGACGAATCTCGAGAAAAAGAGAGCGCTTAATGGAAACTTTCTACCGGTCAGAACTGAAAAAACAAATTCCCGCTTTTGTAGCTAAATGGTCAAAAATAACAGGTCTAAGCGTAAGAGAAGTTAAAATTAAGAAAATGAAGACTAAATGGGGAACCTGCAACCCAAAACATCAACGAATCTGGCTAAATCTTGAACTAGCAAAGAAAAAGCTTCGATGCTTAGAATACGTATTAGTGCATGAGATGACCCACCTAAAAGAAAAACACCATAACGAACAATTCGAGCTTCTTCTCAAATCGTACATGCCCCAATGGGAACAAGTCAAACAAGAATTAAACAACAGCGTACTTGGCTACTCTGAATGGGAAAAAAGCGCCCAAAAAAAGGATGCAAACAAACGGTAAAGTGGAAATATAGTAGAACTTTCTATTTTGAAAAATACTTATAGCTTTTCTTACCGATAGTATTATAAATACTCTTAAAACAGTAAATTACAAAATGGAAGAAAATGTTAATGGAAAGAAAAACTTCCACTTATACTCTTGAAGAACTTATCGGTCCACTGAATAATGTGGAAAAAAAATACGCGCCAAAACAACTCTATGTTGTAGGGCAACTGGCGATACCCTTGACATCTCCAAGAGTTTCAGTGATAGGCTCAAGGAAAGCTTCTTCCAAAGGACTTAATGCTGCCGGGATTGTTGCATCATTTCTTGCGAAACATAAAGTAACAGTTGTTAGCGGACTAGCCGAAGGGATTGATAGTGCTGCACATAAAGGCGCAATTGAAGCAAATGGTCACACAATTGCTGTTCTAGGAACCCCATTGGACAAATTTTATCCCTCTAAGAATCGGCAACTTCAAGAATATATCATGCAAAATCATTTAGCAATTTCTCAATTTCCTATTGGACACCCCATAACGCCGAAAAATTTTGTCATCAGAAATCGAACCATGGCACTCATCTCTGATGCATCAATTATTATGGAAGCTGGCAATTCTAGTGGTTCTCTTCATCAAGGGTGGGAAGCTTTGAGGCTTGGACGACCTCTATTTATTTGGAGTCCACTCATGCAGGACTATTCATTGAATTGGACCGAGAAACTGACCAGTTACGGTGCAGTAAAATTTACAGACCCAGAGGAAGTGCTGGATGAATTACCTTCACAAAAACAGATCCTTGAAGTGATCCAGTGACCGATGAACCTGTCACAGCTTGAGTTTGGTGCACTTCTAACTTACACTCCTCGTGGGTTTACACAAAAAGCATTACACTCGAAAGATGTTATGATATTCTTAAAACGTGATCAATTTGTAGGTAATCCTCCGATCTTAATGACCGAATGGATAGCAAAAAAAGTTAAACAACAACTTGCTGATCTTCCATTTGCACACTTTTTTCAGCCTAACACAATTTTGGTTCCTGTCCCCAAAGAGTTCCTTGATGAAACCAGATACTTTATGGGTTCCAGAAAGAATAGCAAAGGCGTTAGTGGCTGAGGGTATGGGACGCCAAGTAGTTCCTTGCTTAACTAGGTCTAAAGCCTGTTACCAAGGCAGCTTCTTGTCCGTCAAGCGAAAGACCAACAGCCGAGCAGCATTATGATTCTCTGATTGTTCAAGGAGCGTTATCTAAACCGGAAGAAATTGTCATTATTGACGATGTTATTACCCGTGGAGCTACTCTTTTAGGATGTGCAAACCGATTAACTGATGCTTTCCCAGAATGTAGGATAAGGGCATTCTCGGCTATGCGAACTATCAGTAATTCAGATGAATTTCAGAGCCTATATTCACCTTGTATTGGAACTATCACTCTCTCTATGTCAGGGCAAACATACAGAAGACCATAGCAATTTTGGATCAGATAACTTAACAGAAACTCGAGTAACATAATTTGATTAATGGCTTTGTTGTTCTTCTTGTATTCCTCGTATTTGTAGAATACTTCGCTTATTTGACTTCGTAAAAATTTTTCTGGGGTGAGGTAAGTCGTTCCCATTCCTTTTAGGACTTCTTCTGGCTCATCATATTACTCGCGTGAGACATCTACAAGTTCATTGTCGTTTTGAGTCTCTCAAGTCTTATGGCATGTTGGACGAACTCTTCTTTGGTGGTGTAGCCCATTTGTTTGTATTCTTCGAGGAAATTTTGAGTTTGAATCAGTAGTTCTGGCAGAAGCATTTTTTCACTTTCACTCAGCCCTCTACTATCACGCACGGTAGTTTGTTGGTTTGCTTTTTATGCGGTTTGAGTGATAGACAGGAGCCCCACGTGATCGGTATGAAAAAGAAAACTCAAGTATTAGCATTAGAAGATGATCTCTTAGTTGATTTGACTTTTCATAGCGTTCCTGCTTCACTTCTCTCTGAGTTTGCAGAGAAAATCGTTCGACCTTATTACAACGGTAATATGAATGCTGCCATCCAGGACTTGCTCCACAAAACCCTCAGAGAACAAGACTTCATCCAATCCCATATCATTCACATCAAAAACGCTGAGGTTTAGCGTATCGGTAAAACTGTTGAGTCTTATCAGGATGGCTATGGAGGAAGAGACCAATCGATGGAGCGGCTTCGCTAGAGCCTTAGAAGCCTGATCGAGAAGCTTTTGATGAGCTTATGGATAAGTGTAGAACTTATGCTTCAGACGCAGCAAAGCAACTAACCCGATAGTGTTTGAGCCCATGGTTATGTCTATTCTGCTGGGTCAGCAAAAACGAATAAGGCTACTTGAGAGGGAATTAGAAGCAATTAAACCGATTGCAGTCAACCCCGTTGTAACGGAAGAAGCAAATGATGCTAAGCAACTAGAGCCAAAACAAAATACTCAAAGTGTTGTAAGTGGAGGTGAGCAAACACGGTTAAACTAAAGGTCAAAAAAGTGAGGACTAACAGCTTCGAAGAATTTGAAAATGATAAGAATTACGGGGGGATAGTGCGTACACGTCGTGGCAGTTTTGAATTGTATTTCCCAACTAAACTAAATGAAGAGCTCAAACCCTTTATGGGCAAAGACTTCGATATGGACGTTGTACGAGAAGGCGAAGAATTGAGAGTAATTCTTACCCCTAAAACGTCTCCAAAACACTAGCCTTAATCTCTCCAATATGAAGAGAGTATTTCCAATCTTTCCAATATTTTAAAAGTAATCCTGATATGAATGTTTCTCCATGTTACTTTTCGTCCGCTAACTCTAATCTTATTCTTTTGCTGGAGTTGGTCGATAAATTATGAATGCTTCAGCTTCTTGAATTTTTATCGTAAGCCCATATTTTACTAGAATATCCTGCATGCAGTTTCTTGTTTCTTCGTCGAGAGATGTTTTAATCAGAATTTGATACCCTTTTGATAGTGTATTAGCGTATCCTGCTGGCATTAATGCCAAATAACGACCATCAAGAAAAGTGCATTTTTCAAAAAGCTCTTTTAAAACCAATATTGCTTCTTCACGCTTCAAAGGGCACACCTATATTTAGAAAAAAGGCTAACAGACGCATTGATTAATAACACTTTGCTTTCATTCAACTTGTTTACTTGTTCACTACCCACTGCCAAAATAAATTAAAATGAAACGTTGACAAAAGCTCTGGCATACTTAATTGTTACTTTGCCTTGGGGCGTCCATTCCATTTCTTCTAGCTTGAAGAATCCTTTGGCTATTTTTCTAATTGCGTCTGTAAAGGAGTTTGCCATATCTGGGTCGTTTAGGTAAATTTCTAAATTTGCAGTATTGTTCTCTCACTTAAATTAAGCGGAGCTCTTAGACGTCAGGTAGCTTCCAGCCTTCTTTTGTTTTCTGTCTTATGATGTCTTGAATTTTTGGTACTGTTAGTGCGAAGTCTATGTGTTCGCAGTTGTCGTTTTTGTCTAAATCGCAGAATATTCCGTCTGGTTTGAAGTAGATGTCGGCTATCATGTGGAGTTTGCGGTCTGTTATTCTTGCGCCGGTTTGGTTGATGTTGAAGTGTTCAAAACGTGGCAGGTCTGAGTTTTTGTAGTGAGTTAGGAGTTCTCGTAGGGCGTCTTTTATGATTTCGGATCGGCTTTTGAAGCCGTGCTTGCCAATTAGTTGATCCATTTCGATGACTAAGTCGTTTGGCAGTTTGATGGTTGTGTAGTTTCCTTCGATTGGTTCTTTTTCTATTTTCTTTGGCAAGTCTATCACGATTTGATTAGTAATGTATTAGTAATTTGAATATTTAAAAATACTTGTCAATCGCAACTGTTTCTCGTTAGTTAACTATTACTAATCTATGCCAAAAACGCTTAAATGAATATTCACTGTTAACGTCTCAATTATTAATAGGTGGTTATATGCCAAAGAAACCAGAGTACACAACAATAAAGTTGCCCACAAACTTGGTTGAGGAAGCTCTTGATCCATTAGTTGGAGCTCACGGTTACTCAAGCAGAACAGACGTCATAAAAGACGCCTTAAGACGATTATCGGAAAAATATCAGGCGGTGGCGGTAACTAATGGAAAATACTAAAGTTTGCCCTTTTGCCGCTGCCAATCCAGAGCAGAAAAACAGCGATTGTCTAGGTGAAGCATGCGCATGCCACATAAAAATGCAGAAGCCCCGCTTAATGCAAACAGGAAACATAAGTATTGTTGATCCAGAGAGTTTCTATCGTTATGTCGGATGCGGATTGGTGGCACACGTTCCCTGGGAACTTGTAAACTTCGAAAAAATTCCAGAACCAAACAAGTAAACTAACCAAGCACAAAAAACTGAAAAGGGGTGGGAGGGAATGGTTGATCTCGATACGAATTCCATGAATAGCACCAATAATCCCAGTCTTGACAGTGTACGTTTTGGCGAGTCAACTACTATAATGGCCACCAGCGCCAACACCCAAAGCCCCCTCTGCCCCAAATGCAGCAACCGAAAAGTTTGGCGGGCTGGAATTCGCTCTCAGATGTTTGGCTTGCCTATCCAACGTTGGCTTTGTCGCAGCTGTGGCTTTAGATTCAGTGATCCTGAAGATGTTACAAGGGCAAAACATGAGTTTGAGCAAGTTCAAGCAATTGAATCAAAGAGCATAAAAAGCGCATCTGACTACTCTACTAATTGCCAAATATGCGTCAACAACTTTAAGGAGACGAAAAAATTGGCTGCGGAAAAACAAATAGCATCAACTATTCCGCAGATAAATCAAGTGGAAGACCCAAAAAGCGCCATCGTAGACTTTCTCTGGCAACTCAAACGCAAAAACTACTCCGAAGACACGATAAAACCCTATGGCTACAACCTAAACGCGATAGTCAAACTAGGCATAAATCTTTTTGACCCCCAAAGCTTCATCGATAAAATGACTGAACTCGGCGATACGAAGACTAATATCCGAAAACTTAACCTTAGAAAAGCATACAAAAGCTTTCTTAACTACCATAAAATTGAAGCCAATATACCACGCTACAAATATAAAAGACCCATACCCTATGTACCAAATGAAAAATTCCTCGATCAACTAATCGCAAGCTGCCAAAGTAATCAAATGTTAGTTTTCTTATTGACATTAAAAGAGACAGCGGCAAGACCTGGAGAAGCCTTTCAACTAATGTGGAACGACATAGACCCCGCCAATAAAACTATAAACATCTCACATCCAGAAAAAGGTAGCAACCCACGCATACTACCAATATCTGACAATCTTCTTAAGAAACTCCTCGAATTGCCCCACATCAAAGCCAACTTTATCTTCAACTACAAAAACAAGAAAAACCTCAGCAACAGCTTTAGGACAATGCGAAGTCGAGCAATTCAAAAGTTAAATAATCCAGAACTACGAAAAATAGACTTCTACACTTTCAGGTATTGGAGAGCCACCGAAGAATATGACCGAAGCCATAAAGATTTTGAAGCCGTCATGTATCTACTCGGACATAATTCACTAAGATACGTTTTACTCTACAAGCAACTAAGCAAAGTACGCCATTTCGGCCGAGGCGAAGAATACATCGTTAGAGAAGCTAAAACCAAGAAGGACTGTATAGCTTTGCTGGCAGACGGATTTGAACACGTTATGGATAAAGGAGGAGCTAGCCTTTTCAGAAAGCTTAAATAGGAATTTCTCATCTTTGGTTCAGACCCAACAAAGGGGAAAAATCATCTCCAAAAGTTGGTCTAGCATACAAGAAATCCATAAGTGCCCAGGTAGTATAGTTCGGTCCAGTATATGCGGCTGTCGCCCGCAGGACCCGGGTCCGAATCCCGGCCTGGGCGCCATTTTCCTTATATTATCTTTTCTGAGGCAAAAGTTTTTCAAATTAACGCTTAAATATCAAACCCCTGATCCAAGATAATAAAAGAGCCGCGATCAGCAAAGCACTGTGATGTTAATTGATTGACACTCAAAACCTGACAAGAAAATTCGGCGAATTAACCGCAGTCGACAACCTGACTCTTCATGTAGACGAAGGTGAAGTATTTGGCTTTCTTGGACCTAACGGGGCAGGAAAGACTACCGCAGTCAGGATGCTCAGCTGCCTTATATCCAAGACAAGCGGTAAAGCCAAGATAGGCAACTATGAGATTGGAAGCCAAGAAGACGCACTGAAGATTAGAAAGATGATCGGACTTGTCCCAGACAACGTGGGCCTCTACGAGTCTCTCACTGCGTATGAGAACCTGGACTATTATGGGACGCTTTACAGGCGGACTGACTCCCAAAGGAAAGAAAGCAATGAATACTTCCTTAAGTTGCTTGGACTCTGGGAAAAGAGAGATGCTATGGCGGGGACGTTTTCAAAAGGGATGAAACAGAAACTCGCAATCGCACGAGCCCTAGTGCACAACCCACAGATACTTTTTATGGATGAGCCAACCGCGAACTTAGATCCCGAGGCTTCAAAGGCGGTGAGGGAATTCATCCTCGATTTGAAGAAAGAAAAGAAAACCATCTTCATTAACACCCATAATCTCGATGAGGCCCAGCGGATCTGCGATAGAATTGGCATTTTGAACACCAGGTTGATGGCCGTGGGTACACCTGAAGAACTTGAAAGGTCGATTCATGGAAGGAAGACCGTGATCCAACTGAGACAGGTGAACGAAGCTATCTTGGATTCACTGAAAAGGTTACGAGTCACGAACTTGGTCAGAGAAGGTAACAAGTTGACTGTAGATGTCGAAAATCCTACGGAAGAAAATCCTGAAATGGTAAACGCGATTGTCGCAGCCGGGGGACGTGTTGAAACAGTTGCGGTTACCAGTAGCTCGCTAGAAGATGCTTACCTGAAATTAGTGAAGGAGAATGCGAAATGACCACTTGGATGCCGTGGAAGATAGCGCGCAAAGAGTTGAAGGTGATCAGCAGAAAAAGAAGTATCATTGCCTACACTGTTGGGCTTCCCATTCTCATATCAATTGTTTTCTCAATCGTTATTAAGAACCAAATAGCCTCTGGAATCCCAACTACAATATCGATAGGTGCCGAATCAATCATTTACATCTTCGTTATTTTAGCAACTGTTCTTCCCAGTACGATTGCAGCATATAGTATAGTAGGTGAAAAAGTTGAGAAGACGTTGGAACCGCTGCTTGCTACGCCGACGACTGATGGCGAGATTCTCCTCGGAAAAAGTATTGCAGCGTTCATACCGCCTATTCTATCCACATGGATAGGTGCATCAATCTTCATGGCATTGACGGACTATATATTATACAACGGAGGATTAGGCTACTACTACTTTCCCAATTGGAATGCTGGCGTTATGCTGTTAATCCTTGCTCCTCTCTCTGCAATTCTTAGCATTGAAGTAGCAGTAATTGCATCATCAAGAGTAAGCGACGTTCGAGGGGCAAACCAAATCGCTGGCCTCATGTTTATCCCGTTTGTTGCCGTCTTCTTTGCAGGAACTGAAGGACTTTTTACCTTCAGTGTCAATAACCTTCTGATCCTCTCCGGCGTTATCTTGATTGTTGATGTGGTTCTTTTCTTTTTGAGCAAATCTACCTTCAAACGGGAAGAGATACTGACGAAGTGGAAATGAAAGTCAGATTGGCAGCCGATCAATTCACAATAAAATGATGAGAGTTCATCACAAAAGTGTTGTCTACCATATGAAAGGAATTAAGCGGTGGCTAACCTTCTTACAATATTCGCCGTAGCCAGACAAATTTTTCAACAGAAACTTTTCCTCTTCAACAACCCTAAAAGAAATCACTAAAAGCATGGGAATAAAGGCAAGCAATCCCCAAAATGAACCCAATGCAAGCGGAGTGAAAAGCAACATTAGCAATGCTCCTGCATACATTGGATGGCGAACAACGGCGTATGGGCCAGTTGAAATTACTTTTTGTCCTTGGTTAACTTCAATTACGGCTGACGTAAAACGCGACTAAACCAACTATAGCCTGTATTTGTATGTTGTTAATGGGTTTATCCAAGGTTTGGTCTTGCCTAATTCTGTAAACAACTTTAAAAATGCTCTCATAATATCTGTCTTAATCGAATTTTGATATGTTATTATATCGCTTTGATTTCCTCATTGCTACGGTGTCGTGTTTGGCTGGATTACTTGATCCTTTGAAAGTGAAAGGCTACATTCTTAGGAACCGCATTGTTATGCCTCCGATGCAGTCGGGAAGGGCTAGCTTTGAAGGCGCAGTAACCAATAAACTCGTTAACTTTTATGTGCGCCGTTCTTCAGCATTAGGATTGCCCATTGTTGAACATGCTTATGTTTCACCAACTGGAAAAATAGGTCCAAAACAACTAGGAATCTACGATGACTCACTAATCAGCGGATTTAAGAAGCTTGCGAAGGCTCTGCATGAGGTTGGCGCACCCGCGGTTGTTCAGATATCGCATGCGGGAGGGGTTACAAACAAAAAGGTCATCGGCACCGAACCTGCTGGACCCTCGGCTAGACCAAAAACTCGGATGTTGGAGGTTAGCGAGATAGAGGCTATTGGTGGGGATTTTGCTTTGGCTGCTGAGCGTGCGGTCAAGGCGGGTTTCGATGGGGTTGAGCTTCATGGAGCCCATGGCTATCTGCTTAATCAGTTCTTTTCTCCATTGTTAAACAAGCGTGAGGACGAGTATGGGGGTTCTTTGGGGAACCGGATGAAATTTCCTTTGATAGTGGTCCAAAAAGTCCGTGAGCGCCTAAGCGGTAAACTTTTGCTCTACAGGGTAGGTTCAGATGATTTAGCCCCAAGCGGAACACATATCGAGGATTCTATTGTTTTTGCGAAGAAACTTGAGGCAGCAGGAGTGAACATTATAGATGTGTCGGGCGGCATGTGCGGAAGTGAGCCAAAACAGTTGAAGCATATGAAAGGTTATTTTGTTCCGCAGGCAAGTGCAATCAAAAAGGCTGTAGGTGTTCCTGTTATTGGTGTGGGAGGAATCACTGACGCTGAATTTGCAGATAAGCTAGTCAGGGAAGGGAAAGTAGATTTGGTGGCTGTTGGTAGGGCGTTTTGGAGAGACAATGAATGGGCAGATAAAGCCATCCAAAAACTAACTGTCAAATCAACGTAATAATGGACTGTTTTTGAGAAAGAAACGAGAGCGCCAGAAGCTCTCTCTGCTGAGTATCCTACATCGATTCGTGGATGATTAGTTCAGGTATTATTGGAAACAAGAAAAAAAATGCTACCCAATGTAACAATTTAGTTACTCATTAAATTTCAAGTCAGTTAACAAGGAAAAATGTAAATATCCTTCCGCAACCAGCTTCTTTCAAAACAACGGTTATAATATTATCCGTGGTAACTCTTGGTTGTAGGGGAATCAAACTTCGGAAATTTACTGCTTGTTCTGCGTGTGGCATTTCCGTTTCATTTGATTGACTGAAGTGCTGCCAAATTATGGTTTTCTTGTAACTGTTTTTTAACATAGGCTAACATGGTTTTCATGTACTGGGGGTTTATTGGTTTTTTGTTTGTGGTTTGTTTTGTTTGGTGTTCTGGATTTTTTTGGTTTTCATTTGATAAGTATGCTGTCTGGGCTTGTTGGTTTGATTGGTTTTTTTGTGTGTGTTTTTTTGTTTCATAGGGTTGATTGTCGATAAGTCTCGGTGTAGTATTTTGTATGGTCATATATGCAAACGAGTCTTATCCATTGGGAAACTCGGGAGTATGGCAATGGTTTTGTGCTGATGTGGGGTTGTGCAGAATTGTTGACTTAGAGTTGGCGGGAAGTTGGTGATGATGTAGGTTAGTTGTTGGCGACGTTGTGGCTAGCGGCAATTTAGTATTTTGTTAGAAACGGGTGGGGCTGGTTTAGTGAGTTGCCGTTTTTTCGTTTCGTTTTTTCGGAGCGCAAATTTGTTCTAGACGGTAAGAGTATCGTTTGAGGAACCATTTCTTGACAACTTCGACAAGGAACAGGTAAGCAACAGATTAACCCTGCCAGAGCTAGATAGAATGTTGCAGGCGGAGGCGAGAAATTAAATATGGCCCCAAGAGGCGTGTAGGGCAACGCTAATGCAACTACAACCACAGTCAAGCAGCTTATCACTAAAAATTTGCCTGGCTTACTCTTCCAAAACGGCGTTTTTCGTGTTCTCAAGACAAAAACCACAAGCGTTTGCGTTATTAGTGATTCTATGAACCAAGCAGTTTGGAAAACGGGAACTGTTGCTCTTGAACACCGCTAGTAATAAGAAGAAGGTTAGAAAATCAAATAATGGAGCTTACTGGCCCCATAGTTACCATGAATCTTCTTATGTAGGAAATATCCAGTTTTTTGGGCTTTTGAATGTACTCGTCGTCAACGTTGTCAGTTGGTATGGTTGCTTCGGAAAGGTCATATAAGAGGTTGTTTAGGAGAATTTGAATCGCTGTCATGGGCAGAAAGCTCAGAAACAGAGATGCTCCTGCGACACTAAACATTGTTCCAAAGTTTGAGCTGACACCCATCATAATGTACTTCATGGTGTTGCCGAAGGTTTTTCGGCCTTCCAAAACACCTTGGTCAAGCACAATTAAGTCAGGTTTCAACAAGGATGAGGTCGGCAGATTCTTTGGCAACATCAACCGCGTTTTCCACTGATATGCCTACGTCGGCAGTTTTCAAAGAGGGCGCATCATTAATTCCGTCACCCATGTAGCCTACTACGTGACCGTTAGCCCTAAGAGCAGTGATCACTCTGTCTTTTTGAGAGGGGTTCACGCGGGCAAAAATGTTGTTGTCTTCAACAACTCGCGACAGACGCATCATCTTGAAGCATTGAGCGATTTGGTTTCCTGTAATAACTCCTTTTATGTTAAAACCAAGTTGTTCGCAAACAGTTTTTGTAACAAGTTCGTTGTCGCCTGTGACTATTTTGAGTTCTACGCCGTCTCTGGCCAGCAAACTGATAGATTCCTTTCGCACTTTCTTTAGGCGGGTCAGAAAAAGATAGAAACCCAAGAAAAACCATGTCGGTTTCGTCGCCAATTGAGTAATGTGTTTTATCATCTTTGACTTTCTTGTATGCAACCGCTAAAACTCTGTAGCCCTTAGCGCTGAGAGCATTGTATTGTTGCTCACATTGGATTGACAAACATTTGTAAAATCAGTTAGGACTTCGTCAGTCTCGCAGAAAGAGCAGATTTTTATGATTTCTTCGGGGGCACCTTTGGAAATAACTAGTCTTTGCCCTTCGATATTCAACTACCACCGAAACGCGTCTGCGGATAAAATCAAAGGGAATTTCATCAACTTTGTTGATTCCAGTCACATCAAACTGCTTGTACTGAAGCACCGCGTCGTCAAGAGGACTTTTCAATCCTGTTTCAAAAACACAGTTGAAATAACCATACATCAGTACCTTCTGTGCTTCTTTTCCCGCTAAATCCTCGTACTCATTTAGGGTAAGCTTATTTTCAGTAAGAGTGCCTGTTTTATCAGTGCATAAAACGTCCATGTTGCCAAAGTTCTGAATGGATGCCAATCGTTTTACGATAACGCCTTTTTTGGACATCGCAACGGCTCCTCTTGATAGGTTGATGGACATTATCATTGGCAAAAGTTCAGGGGTTAAGCCCACCGCAAGAGCCACTGCAAAAAGCAGCGACTCCAAAATTGTGCGGCTGCCCGAATAGAAGAATGCGTTTACGAAAAACACGAAAACAACAAGGAAAAGCGTGACTTCAGTCATTAAAGCTCCGAAACGACGAAGCCCCTTTTCAAATTCGGTTTCAGGCGACTTCGAGGTGAGTGCTTTGGCGATTTTTCCATATTCTGTTAATTTCCCCGTCTTGACAACAACTGCAGTTCCTGTTCCACTAACCACTGATGTTCCCAAGAAAACGTAGTTGTTCCAACCTCGTCATCTCAGAAGTCGCAGTTGAAAGTGGAGCGGCGTTCTTTTCAACTGGGAAACGCTTCGCCCGTTAACGCTGACTGATTAAGGTTCAAGTCTTTCGCGCTGATTAATCGAGCATCGGCTGGAACAAGGTCACCCGCAATGAGGTATACAATGTCGCCGGGAACAACTTCAGAAAGCTTCACATCTTGTTTAACGCCGTCTCTTAGAACTGTGGCCTTTGTGGTAACTCTTTCTTTGAGTGCTTCAGCAGCGTTCTGAGCTTTAGATTCTTGATATACGTCAAGTATTATGCTGAGAAGGACTATGAAGAAAATAATTACTGCATCCGTTGTGTCGCCCAACAAACCCAGAGACTAAACCCGCAATCAAAAGAATAAGAACAAGCGGATTTCTCAAGTGATATAGAATTTCAACAAATCCAGTTCGTTTTTGTTTGTCTGCTAACTCGTTGGGTCCGTATGTTGTAAGTCGGCGTTGAACTTCTTGAGCAGGATAAACCAGATTGGGATGTTTTAAGCTGTGCTAAAACTTCATCAGCAGATTTAGATAAAATTTCTTGGTTGTCCGCCATAAAATCAACAACGTACGAGTTGTCAAAAAGATAGTTTACCGAGCAGCTATTAAACATTAAGCGTTGATCCCTTTTTTGGCTCATTTCAAATTAAGCATATATTCTTTAAGAAATAGTGCTAATTCACTGTTAGTCTTGTTAAACGGAGAATCAAACGTATGTCACATAAAGGAGAAGCCTATTCAGCTTCGGTCGGCATCTTTTTAGATAATCCGATAAGACGGTTGATTCAACCACCCGCCGAACTTGTGGAAAAACTTGCCATAAACCCTACTTATGTGGTAATGGATTTTGGATGCGGACCAGGCTACTTTACTATTGATCTTGCTAAAAAAGCCAAAAAAGTAATTGCGGTGGATCTTTCGCCAGAGATGATTAAAAAAGCCCAAAGAAAAGCCGAGAAAGCACACATGAAAAATATTGAGTTTTTGCAAAGTGACGGAAAAAGCCTTCAGCTTGAGGGCGGCGCGGTTGATTTGATTCTTCTCGTGACGGTGTATCATGAGGTTGGTGAGAATGAAGTTGTTTTGAAAGAGTTTGGGCGAGTTTTAAAGCAAGATGGAAAGTTAGTAATTGTTGAAGTCATAAAGAAAGGTATCTTTCCTGGGGCGCCAGTTCAGAACCCAGATAAATTAAAGGCTGAAATTGAAGCGTCAAAATTTAAACTTGAAAAGCTTTTGCATTACAAAAGTTATGGCATTTTATTCTTTACTAAAGAAAGTTGATTTCACTTCCAGGATATCTTCTCATTTTTGCTTTTCTTCATCTTCGAACTGTTGCTGTGTTTTTACAGTCACAAAGGTAATTCAATCAGAAAATTGCTCTTTTTAACAAGATGAAATTCAAATCCTTGCATGAAAAGGCAAAGCTTGTAGATGATTTAATAGATGACTATAGAGAAACGAAGGGAACAAGTTTTGTTCCTATGGGTAACTTGGAGAAGATTGTTACCGCGGTTTTTCCTGACGCTGTTTTGGCTAATTTTGGTTTACATAAACTTGTTTTTCATCTTGAGCATAAAGCACATGAGTTGGTGTTAAAGACTGGAAAAGCGCAAGCGATAGAAATGGATCATAAAGCGTTCAAGCAACTTCCTGTAAGTTTGAGGCATGTATATTTTGCAAGAATTTTTTGGCATTCTAAGTATTGTCTTTTACAGGAATACGGTGTGGAAGCAGAGGCTTCGGCTGAAGGGTTGGCGCAGCTTAGAGCGATAGCTAGTAAATATGGCTTGTTAGATATTACCTGTGACAATATCCGAAGCGTAAATGGGAACTTAAAAATCGTCGATGCAAGTTTGGCGCCTCCAGGTTTTTTCAAACTTTGGAAAGCAGCCGATGTTGTTAAACTCATGTTGCCAGCCCCTGTCAGAAGGGCTATCAGGAAGTCACGAATGTTAACCACCTCCAAAGGACGATGACATAAAGGCAAAATTCTGGGTTTATTGCGTTAAACATGGTGGAAAAACATATCAAGCCGTCTTAATCATCATGAAAGTATAACATGACTTCCACAACAGCACTCTCAAATATTCACGGCTCAGATAATTGGTTAAAAGACATTTTAAAAAGCCCCAACGGCTTTGATGAGAACCAAATTGTTACTCGAAGCCGACAAGACAGTTTATGCGTGTTGTGCAAAGGTGCACGTTTTCTGTGCGGAAAAACACGTTGCTCAATAATGCTTAAAGTTAATTATTTTCTTAAAAGCGTGCCTTTGATGGGTGAGGATATTGCGGGGATGTCTCCGCCAAGTGTTTTTATTGGAAGAATAGGCTATCCAAATGTTTACGCTGGACCGCTTGTGCCGCCTGTTCATGAGGATACGAGCATTTACGATTTTCCTGAGCGTTGGTTTGGCAAATCAATGGATGAAATTGTAGGATTCCGAAGTTTGCTTGTACGTGGTAAACATAGGGTTAACGTGCAAAAGTTCATGGATGCAGGCAAAATCTTGGATCAGACACGCGAATTAGCCCTTGCGGATAGCAGTGTAGATATTGAGTTGAATCTAACAAAGAAACCGCGAAGTTCAATTTTTCTCGATGATGATATCCAACCGTTCGGTCCTTCCGCACCCATCCGAGACCTGCATGTTGGCAATTCAAGATATGATGACAAAATTGAGAAAGCGTATTATGATACGGATTTGCGGGCTACCAAGGCGGTTATTGATCTTTTTAATCGAGGAGTGGTGGTTTCAAAGATTCAGAAAGCCTTCAGCGTCGGCGCTTTTGGCGTGGAAAAAAACAGGAAACTAGTTCCCACTCGTTGGAGCATAACAGCTGTCGACGACATCATATCCAAAAACCTAAGAGAACAAGTGAAGACTTTTCCTGAAATCAACGAGTTCAGGGTTTACGAATCTGTGTATATGGATAATGTTTTTGAGATTTTGATGATTCCGCAGCAGTATAGTTACGAATCGATGGAAGCTTGGTTTCCAGGGACAACTTGGAATCCTACTGGAAAAAACACAGCAATCTTTTCTGATTGGGAAGGCAACAGTGGACGAACGACATATGCTGCTATCGGTGGTTGTTACTATTCGGCGCGGTTAGCTACTTGTGAGCAATTGGTTCGGGAGCGTCGCCAAGCAACTGTTATTGTGCTTAGAGAAGCAAGACCAGGCTACATTATGCCCATTGGCGTTTGGCAGGTGCGTGAAAACGTTAGAAATGCTATGCACCAGAAACCGTATCTTTTCAAAAGTCTCGCTGAATCTTTACAGTTCATTGCTGGCAGGTTTGAGATTCCGATACAACGGTGGATACTGCAAAGTGAATTGTTGAAGCGGGCTCTTTTCCAAAAGAAAATCTCGGATTTTTTTAAAGCCGGTTGATCATTGTTAGTTTTGCTTGAGAGTTAGTGCTGGTTGAGAATTTATTTGGAGCTCAAATTCAGTTATTGACGGATTTTTGTGTGGGGGTTTTTCTTTGTGTTTTAGGTTGGTTTTTTGGTTTAAAGCTTGGTTTGTTTGCAGGTTGCGTCCAAAATAGTCGGAAAAAGTCCAAAAAAGTCTGAATAAGTCTAAATAAGTCCAAAAATGGTCAGTAAGAAAGTGATTAAACAATACCATTAACTTACAAAGTAACCTTCAAAGTCAAGGTGAAAAGTCAAATCTTGCAGGCTATCCCAAAGATAACACTTGACCCAGCAATAGCAACAATATATCATTATTCCTAAGTCCAATTTTAACTCAGACAAAAAATGTTAAAAAGCATCCCAACATACTCTGACCTGAAACCAATGTCAAACTCCCCAGCTAAGCAGTTCATTTTGCCCTTTTCACCAAAGAAAAATAATGAGACAGTCGCCTCAGAAGTAGAAGTAGCAGCCGTTTATGCACTTGTCGAATTTGAAAGAATGAAAGGTGGCGGCTTAATCCTAAAACAGCCTGAAGAAACAATCCATTTTGTTGCAGAAATCGGCTATCCCCTTTGGCTTCTTCCAAACAACTTGGTAACTTACATTTTTGACGGCTTAAACAATTATAATTATTCTTTTCCTTATGTTGAATTGCCTACCGCTCAAAATTTCATCAAAAACCTTGAAGCAAATTCGAAGACCCGGGAAGATTACCAGACTTTTCTCTCAGACAATAGCCGTTATTTCTTGCAGCCCAAAGTAGAAAAAGAGTTCTCAATTAGAAATTTAATTGTTGATTCAGATTTTAAAAAAGAGTTTGATGTTTACAGTAAAGAAGCCTCAGAAGTGATGGGCCAACTTACAAAGATAGCGCTGCTGAATCCGAATCTGCAGGAAACTACAATTTCTTCCATAATAACTGAAATGAGTAGGCTGCAATCGTCACTCGAAGAAAATGCTGATGTGTTTCAAGAATGCCTAAGGCTCGTAAACAAAACAACCAGCCAATACATTACGGAGCTGGATTACTCATTGGAAGCTGTAAAAGATGAAGCTGAAGCTAAAATCAAAGCTCAAGAGGAACTCGTCAATCCCAAAACTGCTGCGCTGAACAAAGAATGCAAACGTGAAATAGCAAAAGTAACTGCGGGTTTCGACGACGAAATAGATAAACTTGGAAAACTTAAAACAAAGACATCAAAGTCTATTGATTCTGAAGAAAAAAAGCTCAAGCAGTACGAACAATCAGCAAAAGAACAAGCCCAGCAAAATCATATAATTTTTGAAAAAAGATGGAAAGCAAAAAGTAAGGAAACAAAAAAAGAACTCAGTGAACTTGAAAAACAGCTAAAACAAGTAGAAACTAACCTTAAACGTTTAGACAAACAGAAAAATGAGAAAATCTCCGCTTTGTATCTTGAACTTGAAAATGAAGTCAGATTGGCTCGCCAGCCCATACTTGATCTTGAAGCTGAACGCGACTCCAAAATGTTGATTTTAAGGCGAGAAACTGAGAATCTGTTTAAACTTGAAAAACCTATAGTTGAAAGTTTGAATGCAGCTAAGAAATTGGCTGGGCAAATTAACGAAGGGTTCCAAATGTTGGGTATTAAAAATCCACAGTTGAAAGCTCCAGCCCTGTTTTATATCCCATTTTATGTGGCATGTTACCAGACACGGTCTGCAAACAGGTATCTGTTTTTTGCCCCTTCAATGACAGGTGAGTTTGGTTTTGGGGTCAAACTTAAAGGCGTAATGGGTATTTCAAATATTAAAGAGATGCTTACTCCGCGTTTCAAGGCAATCACAGTTTTGATTGAAAAAGTTCAGCTTTTGGCTAAACAAGACAGTTTGTTGCAACAGCAAATTACTGATTTAGGTGAAAAAAATAACCTTTTAAGAAATGATTTGGCCCGAATTAACATAGCCAAAGGCTTAGTTTACTTAAAAGATGCAGGCTGGCTTTCGCAGCGGGAATATCATTCGTTAGCCAACAGTTTAGCTCAGTCTTAACAGTTTTTGTTTTTTCTCTAAAAGCTTATTGGATCCAAAATTATCTGTTTTATAGAAAATGAATTAGACTGAAGGGTTTGAAATATGAAGAAATATACAGGTATAACCGCAACTGCAATAATACCCTTTCCAAGTGACAAAATTTTGCTAATTAGAAGAAACACCGCCCCTTTCATTGGTTACTGGGGGTTACCCGGGGGTAGAATGGATCCAGGAGAAACAGTCGAGCAAACCGTTGTCCGCGAGTGTAAAGAGGAAACAGGCTTGGATGTAGAAATTGTCCGCAAAATTGGTGAATACGTAGAGAAAGGAATCAAGGATGACGTGGACTACGAATACTATCCGACCTGCTTTCTTGTTAAAGTGGTTGGCGGAGAAATGAAGCGGCAAGAAAGCGAAATACAAGATATACAGCTCTTCAGCTTGCGGGAACTGCCAAAGCCATTAGGGTTCGAACATGATAAAATGATTAATGATTACTTACTAGTAAAATAACGCCATAGATTTCAGGTTTGACTTACTTAGTTTTATTATTGCAGTTGTTTTTCTAAAGCTTTTCTTACTTCGGCAACGACCTCTGAGAAGTCTGCTTCTTTTTCAGGCTTCATGCCTTTTTTAGAAACTCTTGCTACGATTTGATAGCCTTTACCTGCTAACCTTTTTTCCATATTCTTCATTGTTCGCTCATTTCCAAATGCGCGGTAAGTGCAGAATAGAATAATTTTCTTGCCTTGGGTCTCGGGCATGTTTTCGATGAAGGTTACTGTCTCTTTTGCTGGGCTGGCACCTTCAACTGGAGTGCCTAAGATTAGGAGGTCGCAGTTTTCAATCGCTGAAGGCTGGGCTGACGCCAAATCGTAGATAGGCGCTTTCGTTGCGTCGGCAATTGCTTGGGCTAAACGTTTGGTGTTTCCTGTTCTTGAAAAATAAACTACACAAACGTTCATAGTTTAGAGTGCGCGTACTTGATTTAAATAACCTTCTATATAGGGCCGAGGACGACATTCCTCACTGGTATAGTATTTTGAGTTAAAGGAGAAGTCAGAAAAAATCATCCTTCTTCTTCAAAACACTCCAAACTCGCCTGAATACATTCAAACACCCCTTTTTTGGCAGAAAACTTGAAGACAAGAAGCATAGTTCTTAATTGCTGATCCTCACAATGATTGACACATTTTACTTGCATTTAGAATTCACAAACAAAAACGGCGATTGGTCAATCAATTTGCCTTTTTTATGCACAAAATGTGGTGCATGTTGCATGCTGGAGGATTTTTTGTGTGCTGGAGAAATCAACGCAGAACATAACGAACAACCTGCGATTCATGCCAAAATAAAATCACTTTTTGATGAGCTTGGTCAAATCTGGGAAGCCGATAGCGCAAGATACGACGATTACATTGCGCGTACTCCTTGTCCATTTTTGGTTAACTCCGTCTGTTCCATCTACGAAATCCGACCTGATGGCTGTCGACTTTTTCCCAAAACAGCATTTGGCATGCAAAGCCAAGATTGCCAACCTCTCGCTCGATTCAAAAAACAGCGTGATGCGCTGACAAAGGGCAGAGCTCATAAGGAAACCTGCCATTTTACAGGCTCATCCAACATTGACCAATCCATCCTTAATACAAAGTTTACCGAAGAGCAGTACCAAGGCTGCATCGCCAAACTTCGTCAATCAGGAATCACAGTAGACGAGTTGAGCCTCTTCAACTGTTTCAATGTAAAAAACAAAAAATAACTTTAACCATTTCTTCTACGGCTTGTGTGCCTCTACTTCTATACGCATCATTCCAACATGAACAACGCCTTCATTGTCCATAGGATGTCGTTCAATGTAGCGGTCAACGATTAACTCAACAAATTTTGGTCGAAGCTCAACTGGAATCCTGTCAGTGAAAGGTAACCAAGTAGTCCTTACCCACCCAGCTAAACCTTCTGCGCCATCGAACTTCATATCTTTGGGAAACAACTCAACCCGTTCAGCCAACAAACCCGCCTGCTTAATGAACGCTGTATATTCTTCGGCATTGTAGAAGCCATACGGAAAAGCCATATTGCCAAAAAAGCTCTTCCAAGGATCAACAGTCAATAGTTCGTTTATGAGACTAAGTGTGTCTTTGGCGTTACCTTGCCCGCCATTTGAAACAGCATTCTTCCGCCAGGCTTTAAGCTTCTCTGAACGCCTGCAAGCACTGCATTTTGGTCAACAATCCAGTGAAGCGCCGCATTAGAAAAAACAATATCAAATTCCGATTTGAAGGTTAATTTTCGGGCGTCCATAACTTGGAAACAAAGGTTTAGATAGTCTTTTTGTGGGAACGCTTTTTTTGCTAAATCTATCATTTTTTCTGAGCTGTCAATGCCAACCGCTCTGCCCTTGGGTAGGCATCTTGCAAGTTCCGCAGTGATTTTGCCGTCGCCGCAGCCAATATCCAAGAGGGCTTCCTTTCCTTGGAGTTTTAGTTTTGGAATTAGCTCTTGTGCCCATTGGAACTGGTTTTGGCTGTTTTCAGCGTAGTCTTGAGCGTTCCAATTATAACCGATATGTGCCATGTTACCACCATTTATTTGAAAGTTAGTTGGGAAACTGAGTAATAGACGATTTCGCCTCTGCGGTTCATAACGGCTAAGGTTAGCTCTTTCTTTTGGTTTTGACTCTGTTGCACTGCTCCAGCTAACTCGTCTATGCCGAGAGGTTTGCCTTCTTGCATACTCAAAACCAAGTAAGGTGCCGTATCTTTGCCGTAGGCGCCTCGCTCATACATACGAAAATCAATTCCAGCTCCGAAACCTTCCCTTGCAACGTAGCCACGGCTTCTGAGGTCCCGGTAAACCATGTAGCTAACCCACGCATTATCATTTTGCGCTTCGTAGCAGTGAAGCAGGCTCTGAAAATCAGCTACATTGCCGTTTTCGTCTTTGACTTCAAGCATGCCCTTATCCTCAAGATACAATGCTTCAAAGAAACTGAGTGTGAAAACTTTATCCTCTAACGTGCCATACCCCCGAGTGATAAGAGCGTCAATGCTACTTTGATCAACTCGTTCCAGTACGTGCCCTATGTCGAGTGTGGCGTGCCCGGGTCCCGCCAGGAAGCTCCGCTGTGCAAAGATGCTGGAAGAAAGCACTTTCCTACCTGGCAGTTTGCCGATGGCGAACGTCAGGAAGGCACCCTGCCGCTGCAGACGCTGGCTACGAAGACCGGATGCAGCCTGCCATGACGTCACTCGCCACGCCGCCTCTCAACCGGCGCATTTTGCTTTCAATCGCCCTCCTGGCTGACCGGCGGCGCGCCGGTTTCTTCGGTGTCGCTCGATCGATCGCATGACGGCACCTCGGCGACCTCCTACTGTGACATAGGGGAGAATCTTCAGCTGCGATATCGTGAACGCGCAGCACCTACTCCGAGCCGATGGCCGGCATTCCCTGCGGCCGCGCATTGGCATCATCGGATATCTCGCCAAACGCCCTCAAACGCTGGCGTACCGTCGATCGCAGCAAGGCAGAATGGCTTCCGGCAGCATCGGCGGTCGCCTCTCGGGCGGGGTCGGGCTTCGCACCTTGACCTTACGCCGACATTGAGGGGCTTTGGCGCTGGCGGCGTGGTGCGTGCCTGCGCTTGTTCATCGCTGGCCTTGATTTTCAGCATCGCTGTTCTTTCATCAACCCTGTGGATGCGCATACACCGCGGGTCAACTGACTCCTCATGGAAGAAACGCGACCTTACCTTCAATCCTCCGGCAGCGAAGACTC
This sequence comes from Candidatus Bathyarchaeota archaeon, assembly GCA_963809455.1. Classification (GTDB taxonomy): domain Archaea; phylum Thermoproteota; class Bathyarchaeia; order Bathyarchaeales; family Bathycorpusculaceae; genus Bathycorpusculum. The sequence continues at coordinate 26,130 of CAWEJP010000009.1, forward strand.
TCCCGATCTGGCGGGAGAGTTGCGTCTGCATGAATTGCAGAG
>CAWEJP010000010.1:0-331346 GCA_963809455.1 Candidatus Bathyarchaeota archaeon
TAGAACTGGACCTTTTGGTAAGAACGACCAACAGGGCTGCTCGACAGAGGACCCATGTAGCGTACAGTTCAAGCACGGGAAGGAAACGAATGACTTCTGCAAAATTCCAAGTTAGTAAGAGAAATACAGCCTCTCTGGACCATCCAGATCCTCGCTGTTGGCAACTGGTTGCATTAGTGATTAACGCTGGAACCGAAGCTGAAGATGGAGAAGTGAAATATATGTAGGATTGATTCATTCGATTTGAGAAAGGTGGTGCAATTGTTTAACAGTGTATCGCAGGTTTAAGGTAACCTAACAAAATACCCAGATAGAAATTGTGTCTCCGAAAAATCAAGTAAACGTCTAACGAAGTTCCTTGACTCGCATAATAAACTGAAAGTGATGCGAAGGATGTTACGCCATAGATCAACCGTGCAATGGCAAACTTACAAACGCTCAATTAAAAGGAACAAAACGACCGATAAAAAATGTATGGGGTCTTGCCAATGGGCCGACACGAACTAAGAGTGTACGCTACTAAACCCTGGACTTGACGCGAACTATATGTAATCCTCCTCAACAAACCGGAAGGCAAAACTGATCCAAAATGGAACCGAACGACACCCTCTTCATCCGCAAAACAATCCTATCCTGGAATACCGTATCCACCATTACCCCAGAGTCACAACAGAGCAAAATCGGGACTTCACAGCCATCCGGCTCAGCTTACCATTCATTCAAAGCAACGTACTCATAGCTGCAATAGCCATTGCATTCAACACCAGCAAAGTTACTTCTGTCTGATCGGCTTCTTCAAGAGGCGAACTAAAACTGCTTACCAAAGGAACTAAAAGTTCACAAACAGAAGCAGTAAACCAGAACCAATTGGTGGATATGAAGAAGAAACCCTGTCACATTACTCTAACTGCTGTTCTGGTAGAATCTTCCAATGCAACTCATAACTAAAATTACACCGATAAATGGAGATAATCCGCGGACAAACACCTCCCTTAGGAATATCTTCTATAAAACTATACAGGTGGAAAAGTCTATCAAGAATCATCTATCGACGTCAGAATTGCTATTGACCGCAGACAAATTATGGTGATCCTCCAGTCGCATGGGTACCCTAAACATACACGTTAACCACTGCAGCAACAAGAATATCCTATCAGCGACAGGCCATGGAGAACCTGACTAATGGATCTATTTCTAGTAGGTATATTCATTGATGTGAAGGAGAGAAGCCTGTCAAAGATCAGACCTCTTCCTAGAAGACTTCTTGAGCTATCGGAAAACTGCCTTCCTTCTCGATTGAATATAACTTACAATAAAAATGCAAGAAATTTTCATCGATTTACACGGTCAATGAAACCTAAATATGATATTTATTACAGTTGAGAACAAATAGCTAATCCATATTAAGTAAATAGCTACGTTGACAAGCCTTTCAGATGGGCAAATAGCAGAATTAAATTAAGTGCAGTTACACACAATGGGATATCATTTTGAAAATACAGTCTACTTTGAGAGAACATAGTGCAAAGCTGATGATCTGAATTTTTCTTCATTGCACTGGCTATTGTAATTGGCAATAGTGGCTATTGCTTGTGTCTCATTGTTTTTACTTTAAGAAGAGAAGGATAGGTAAACAATGAAGAGAAAAGTGGATAGCTACATTTGCTGTAATCTTTGTATTTTCATTATTATTGGGATACAAGCAGTTGAGATAGTAGATGTGTTAGAGATCCCCTTCACCACCATAGTATGGCTATTATGGCTACCACTATTCAATAATATTTAATGTAACCATTACACCTTCATTTTCTCAAACAACTGAACTGTCAGTTCAAGAGGCCCTAGGAGTTGGCTGGTGGTTTCAAGTGTTCTAGTTCCAAGGAATGTCACTGTGGGGAGAACCTTTGAAGTAGAAGCCTCGTTTGCACTTTATGTCACGGTTATTGGGACAGTAATTTTACAGGTTCTGTTAGCTTTAGTGCAAGTAAAGGGACAATGAGCCCATCCATGTCAGGTGCATTTACTGAGGGCAGTTGGAATGGTTTTATAAATATTAGTGAGACTGGCTTTAATATAGTAATTTATGTAAATGATGGCAATGGTCACACAGGAAGAAGTTTTCCTATATCTGTATACCAAATGAATCCAACTCCCATTTCATCTGCTAATTCAACACCAACTCCTTCTGTTCCAGATGCTCTCTCATTCTTAGGTGTGATATTCTTGTTAGCTGTTGTTTCTGTCTCATTGGTTTACATCAAGAGTGATAGTCCAAAATTACTTAGCAAGAAATCTAAAACTTCATAAGGCAACAACAACCAATAGCCGATTGGTGGATATGAGAAGAATAGCTGTTTGGCCTGTATTCTTACAGTCTCTATATTGGTTGGCATAGGAATAGTTGGTATAGCAGATGCTAACCCCTTCACTTTCTATTCACCTATAGAACCAATCCAAGGAACAGATTCCGCCAGTCATGACCATTTGCAGCCCAATAAACGACTCAATTTATCCAGCCTCTTATTGACGTTGGTTTTAATGTTAAGCAAGCCAGAATTAGAAGATGCCTATTGACAAACGTTGTTAGCGTTACCTACGCTTTAGATCAAAATGAAAGCATTGAAGTCTACTCCAACTACATCCAAGGACATGGGACAGAAGGAACACCAGCGTTTAATACAACTTTTACGTTACCTCCCTTGCAAGAGGGAAATCACAAGTTAACAGTGACAGCAACTGGAGTAGTGCTAAAAGCACGAGGACCGAAACCTCAAGGATTTGGAGACATAGGCGTTTTTTATGTAAAAAGCAACTCAACAATCCTTTTTATGGCAGGATCCATCCATACCGCCACAAACTTCAGCTAACATACTTCAGCCAATATTGCTTATTGCAATACTTTGGATAGTTACCGTAGCAATTGTCGCGGCAGTCTCATTGGTTTTCTTTAAGAGGCGTAAATCTAAAACTGCTAAAGTGCAGAAACATTGACAAACCTTAGCTAAGGAAAGATGCAAGCTACTTAGCTTAAACCCTTTCTAAAATTTCTGTTAGACGATGAAGTTACCAGCTAGTAAAAAGTCAAGCATTCAACGCCCGCCGAAGTATCTGGGAGACACAGCTGTTCCTGGACCCTAACCCACCGGATGATTACGGCGACTGGCACTTCGTCTCGCTATCAAAATTGAGGTAACAAATAGAATAATGGTAGCTGCAATCGCAACAGCAATTATGCCTTTTAGAAGAAAACTAAAATGTTGATTCTTTGTCGGAGATGCTAACGCAGTCGAACTTGGGGATACAACAATGTTTGAGGAATTTGATATCACTATGACCTGTCCGTCTGCATTGTTAGCTACAAACATCTCATCCTTTGCCGAATCATAGGCTATTCCATGTGGATTATACCCCTTAGTTATGTTGGTAACAAAGGAATTTGTGCTATCAGACACGACTGAAACCGTGCTGTAGATACCACTGTTTCCGCTCGTAATGAAGATCAGACCTTCGGACGAATCATAAGCCAAATTATAGGGACCGCTTCCGGCAGGCAAGGTTATGGTGGTAATAACGGTGTTTGTGCTGTCGGCAATAACTGAAACCGTGCCGCTGCCTGCATTGGCTACAAGTATCTCGCCTTTGCCAATATCATATGCTAGGTAATATGGATTATAATTCACTGCAATAGTTGCAATAACAAGGTTTGAACTATCGAGTATAACTGAGACAGTGCCTTGAAAACCTCGTGAATCCGAGTTGGCTACAAATATCTCGTTTTTGCCAGAATCAAATACTACGCCAATAGGGTTGTACCCTACTGGGATAGTTGTTAACACCGTATAATTGCTGTCAGATATTACCGAAACAGTATTAGAGCCCCAATTAGCCACAAACATTTCTCTCATGACAGAATCATACGCAACTCCAATTGGGTTGTTTCCTACAGCGATAGTTGCAATAACTATGTTGGTTATATCGGAGATAACGGAGACTGTGCCTGCTCCATTGTTGGTTACCCAGATTTCGTTCGTGTTTTGATCGTAAGCTAAACCGCTCGGTTTGATTCCAACGGGAACAGTTGCGACAACTCTGTTATTATCATCTGATATAACTGAAACTGTGTTATTGCCAGAGTTGGCGATGAATACTTCACTCATGCCTGAATCATATGTTACCCCATCAGGTTGACTCCCAACTGGTATGATACTGCTTACTTCGAGGTCAGACCGGGAAGGGTTTATGGCTGAAAAAGCAAAAGCTAAAACCAATAACAGACAAGCAACCTTCGTGATAATGTGATTTATTTTTAACCGCACCTTCTATAAGCCATTTATCATATCCACAATCGAACTATCTTTAATTTGACTGGGATTTATATTTTGTCAAATTTGATTAGTTGCTAACTCAATAATATCTTGACGAGTTGTCATCTTCAGGTTTCTTTCTTTGTTTACAAAACATCGGTGGAAAAAAAAGGGGTTGGTTTAGGTTCAGATTTTGCTTAAGGATGCATCCCGTTCGATTTTGGGTCGAGCCATAGCATGATTTTTTCATGAGCAGGCGTCTATGGATCGCTGTTGGTTTTGGTGGCGTGTTTAGGGTAACAAGCTATTAGTGCTTTTGTTGTGACTTAAACTTACATGTTGGCTGTAGGTTACGCGCACTTACGCTACATTGAAAATCCAGCAAGCGGTAACATAGCGCCTGCAAAAAGCACTTAAGCAAGCTTATTCTCATATCATAATAGGTAATTAGATGCCAAAGAAACTCTTGGCAATAGCAGTCATACTATTACTAGGAATTACAAGTTTAACAGTAATGATGCATTTTTGTGTTGCGAACTGTATTCCAACCTAGCCAATAATCTCCCTATACATTCGGAGCGACGGACCATAACTTGACTAAGTAGACCTTTTACCGCGTCTTCTATTACACATGCACAAAACCCTAAACACCATAACCGCCTTTTGCAGTGATTTGCTTAATGGCCATTCAAGGCATGACTAAACTTTGACAAGGCGATTAGTCAAACAACCTTAAATTCAGTCCAATCACTAGGTGGTAACGAGCGATGAAAACATGAGCGTTAACACAGAATCTTTTCATGAAGTCTTAAAACATCCCATTCGCCGCAAAATTGTGTTAGCGCTTAGCACCAATGGCTCATTGTCTTACATGGATTTGATGGGTGCTGCCGAATCAACGAACACGGGCAAATTCAATTACCACTTAAAGGTCCTGGCAGACCTTATTGAGAAGGATTCAAAGGGCAAATATCAATTGACTGAAAAAGGCCATTTAGCGACACAGTTTTTGCAAACTTTTAAAAAGACAAACCTACAGCCAACGAGTTTACGAATGGCGGATGCTCTGCTCATCGGATTTGTGGGTTTTATAGTTACGCTTGCTAATCCTGGATTCTGGGCGTTTCTTGCTGCAGCAGCGACAGGCATAAAAGAAATCCCCGTTTTTATGGCTCTTAGTTGGGTAACATTCCTTTTTGGCTTAATCGTTCCAGGAGCATTAATTTGGAAATTAAGCGTTAGACGATGCCACTCCCACGATGCCTACGATATCTACAAAGCACCTTTAGTTACACTTGCAATACTGGTTCCGCTTTTTGCCATCATGATTTTCTTCAACATTCGTATAGGTACGGGCGCAACTATCGAGGTCGCGAAGGAGACAGGCTTAAACTGGAGCCATACACAAACTATAGTAATTCCAATGACCCTTGGGCAAGTGGTAATGTATGGTTTTGCTTGCTCTTTCATAGGGGTTGCCCTTTCTGAGCTTGCATTCCGCGTGAGAAGAAAAATTACCGGTAGATGAAAAGGACAAAACAAAGTATATCACCAATGAATCATCAAAACAGTACGCAATCTCCAAATAGGCAAGTTGGGCAAAAAGCACTTAAGCAAACCGAATCAATAGCATAACAGGGATAAGATGCCAAAGAAACTCTTGGCAACAACAATCCTAACAGCAATCTTGGTGTTAGTCATTGGTGTACAAGTTGTTGGGGTTGATGCAAATCCAACAATTCCTTATCCACAAGTACCTAATACTGATTTACCCTCTCTGACAGTTGAAACACCGGCAAATCCTTTGCCATTAAATGTCAATAACACAATAGCAATAAAAATTACAGTAATTCAACCAATTTCTTGGCTCCATTACTACATGGGACTCAAGCCTTTGATTGGTAGATATTATGGATATGTATCTGTAGATGGAGTAGGGAAGTTTGGAGATATTAGTTCTCAACACCAGGTTAGTAATGTCAATATTTTATTTACTGGTTACCCAGATACTGTGTTTAGAATCTATGGTTACAATCACTCTATTAGTGGTGACAAAGTTCAGCACGAACTAACAATTCAACTTTATTGTACTACTTTCTCACAGATTGGAAACTTTGAATCCAATGTAACGCATGATGTTTCATTTACTATTGATTCTAGTTCTCAAACTATGTCATTCCTTGAATCCCAGTTAGGATAGACAGAGGAACATATCCCTTAGGAAGCCCTGGTTCTTCTTCAACGCCTGCATTCACAATAGGTATAATTATTCTTGTCACTTCTGTGATTGTAATCTTTGCTGTCGCTTCTGTCTTATTGGTTTACTTCAAGGGGCGTAAGTCTAAAGTCGCTTAGGAAAGGAATGTAAAAATCATAAGGCAACAGCAGCCAACTTGGTAGCTCTTCAGGCAATTCAAGATCAGAAGTAGTAGTCGATTGGTTGTGCACCTCTTGGTCTACTACTTCTAAACTCTAACAGCTCAATGTTCTTGGAAATAGCATCCTTAGTGCATTACCCATCAAAGCTGAAAACAAGCACACACCAACGCTTACGCCCCAGATAACCCAATCCTTAGCTTCTTCTCATCCTCAGCAGACTATGGCTTCCCTTTTACCAATCTAAAGCCCCCAGATCAACGGTGAAAAGAACGTTCGTCCCCGGTGTTCGCGTATTCTCTTTTGACAATTCGCATGGTGACTAACTGGTTTAGAAAGCCGCTTTCGACTGCGCTTTCTTTTTTTGTTCTGAACAGGTTTTATGCGGCGTAGCTTTTTATACGGCAAACGCAAATAGAAAAGCCAAGCAAGGTGCAAAAAGCTATGCCTAAAGTTAAAGTTGCATTAATCGGCGTTGGAAACTGCGCCTCATCCTTCATCCAAGGCATCCAATACTACGGAAAACTCGAGAAACCCGAAGACCATATTGGACTGCGCAACCCTGTTTTGGCGGGTTTAAGCCCTAAAGACATTCAAGTTGTGGCAGCGTTCGATGTTGACGAACGAAAAGTTGGCAAAGACCTCTCTGAAGCCATTTTTGCTGCTCCAAACAACGCTCCAAAAGTTTCTGACATCCACTCAATGGGTGTTAAAGTTAGCAAGGGACCTCTCTTGGACGGTGTCGGCGACCGAACTAAAGTCATCGTTCAAGTTAGCAAAGCACCTGATGCAGATGCAGTTAAAGTTCTTAAGGCGGCAGGCGCGGAAGTTATGGTTAATTTGCTTCCATCTGGAGCAGCTAATGCTTCTCAATGGTATGCTGAACAAGCTATCTTGGCAGGCTGCGCATTCGTTAACGCTACTCCAAACTTCATGGCAAGTGATCCTTCGTGGGCGAAAAAGTTTGAGGTTGCAAAGCTTCCTCTTTTAGGCGACGACTTAGTCGACCAGGTGGGCTCAACCTCTTTACATAAGACATTACTTAAGTTGCTCTCTGACAGCGGCGTTAGAATCAACGAAACTTACCAACTCGACGTTGGAGGTGGAACAGAATCGGTCGATACCATGGATCGCACACGTGATGCAAAACGTCACATCAAAACCGATTCCGTAGCCGCATCAATCCCGTATAAAGCTGAAATCGTTGCAGGCTCAACCGACTATGTTGATTTCCTGCAGAACAAACGTGACAGTTACTTCTGGATAAGCGGTGTTTACTTCTGCAATGCACCTATGAAAATTGACCTTAAATTCCAAACCGTCGATGCACCAAACGCTGGGTCAGTGCTCTTTGATGTTGTCCGTGCAGCCAAGCTTGCGTTAGACAAGAAAGTTAAGGGTGCTGTAGAACCTGTTTGCGCTTACGGTTTTAAGCGTCCTCCGCAAATGGTGTCGCTTGAAGAAGCTGAAGCCCAATTCAAAAAATTTATTGCTTAAGCTAGAGTTTTTTAGCTCAGCAATTACTTTATCTCTAATTCCATTTTGTGCCAGCGTGTTTTTTAGAGTTGTAATGGTTTTTACGGGTGTGGGGTCTTCTCCGCGCAAGACAGATAGGTAGATGCTTGTGAAGTCGCCGACGACGATGGTTGAAAGCATCTTTGCCAGCGGACTTTTGCCTTGCACTTCCAAATCAACCATGATCAAACCTCTGCGCTCCATGATTTGTTTGGTGACTTCAATTCTGCTTTCGATTTCTACTGGTTCGTCGACGTCACGAATTAATATTATTGAATACCATTTGCATTGTTCGCCTCTGCCTTCCCAACCCACAATCTCGTTATGGTCCAGCTCAGGGAAGTATTCCCATTTGGCAGCGGATTTGCTGTTCTCGTTAAACTGCTGCTTAAACCGTTGAGCAACGCTGCGATAGAAGCCGAATCCATAGATGGTTGGAGTTGATTCGCCGATGTTTTGAGCTAAGCCCTTGGCAAAGTTGTCGACCGTCGCTTTTTCCGGTCCGTTGTCTATGCTGATTTTTTCGATGAGGCTGAAAGCTTCTTTTAATTCTTCTTTTACGCCTTTAACTAAGCCTGCTTTTTCCAAGTACACCAAAAGCGCCAAAAGCATGTAGGGCAACGCTGCACGTGGAGGCATGCCGCCTGGAACCTGAAGATAGGGCACCTTGAGTTTTTGGGCATATTTCAACAGGGCGCCACCGCTGCCTATGCAGTAAATCATGCATTTGCGTTTGAGGGCATCAAGAAAACTGCTCAATGTTTCTTCGGTGTCGCCTGAATAGCTGGTAATGAACACTAATGTTTTCTTGTTGGCGTAAGCCGGAAGTTTGTATTCTCGGCTCACCTCAATGGGCACGGCTAGTTGGTTTTTTGCCCAGTCTTTGAGTAAGTCGCCGCCAATGGCTGAACCGCCTAAACCTGCAACTACAATGTTGCTGGGCTTGGGATAATCAACGATGATTCTCTCCGCGTTCTTAGCGGCTTCACGGTAATGATTAGCAGCATTAACAGAAAAATCTAGCATACCGCTCTTATCGCAATTTTTTATTCTTTCAACGTTATCTAAGAGTGCTGTGGGCAATGTTTTGTCCTCCAAATAACACGCAGTTTTATATCTCGTTCCACCTTTTTAAGCACAACGCAGGCACAAAAAGCCGAGGCAATGGCGCAATGAACAAAAAGAAACTTTCAATAGCTATTCCAGCATCCACAATCTCAGATACACCCCACCTACGAGAAAAAACAGCGAAAATGGGGTTAATTGGGCGAGCAGCAGCAATTTTTAGAGTTGACGAAATCATACTGTACCCTGATAACCCTAAAATGGATCAGCACAGGGACTTGGATTTTATGGCTTTATTACTCAACTATTTGGAGACACCTCAATACCTGCGTAAAACCTTGTTTAAGCTTGACCCAGACTTAGAGTGTGCAGGAATTCTGCCCCCACTTCGCACGCCTCATCATCCATTGAGTGGCAAGACTAAGCATCTAAAGGTAGGCGAATACCGTGAAGGCGTGGTCATGTCTGAAACCAAAGAAGGCTCAGTTGTCGACATTGGTGTTCAGCAACCAGCACTTTTACGCAGAAAAGAGTTCGCTGTCGGCGATCGCTTAACTTTGCAAGTTGTAAACATCGGTAAGCATATTGAAGTGCAAGCGGTAAGCCGCGAGGATGTGCCTCAATATTGGGGTTACAGGGTTCGAATGGAGAAGCGTTCTTTTGGGCATCTGGTCGCAGAGGGCGGTTTTGATTTAAGGATTGCCACCGCGCGAATAGGCGATAATTTTATGGATGTAACAGGCAAGATTGGTGAAAAATGGGTGGGTAGCCAGCGAGTTTTGGTGGCATTCGGCGCTCCTTCACGTGGGCTGCACGAGATCGTCGAGGATGAAGGCTTACAACTCGCAGACCTGGTAGACTTTACTGTGAACATGGTTCCGAATCAGGGAACTGCAACCGTGAGAACTGAGGAAGCATTGTTTGCGTCATTGGCAATTTTGAACATGCATTTCAATTACTGAATCTATTATGCCGTTTACGTTGGTTTTGGCTAAACAAATAAAAGCTTCTTTAGTTTATTGTGAAGCACTATGCCCTCTCTTGATCTAGCTATGCCCCTTGCATTGTTTCTTGTTGTGATGGTTGCCATGCTTCTTAACAAGCGTGTTGAAGGTAAATTGATGGCGACTGTGGAAGAAAAAGAGTTCAAGACACGGGATATAATTCTCTTAATTGTTTTTATGGCGGTTATAGTTTCAGTAATCGCTTACATTTCTTTCCTTAATCCAGGAGCCGTTTTCCAGAACATTCTCATGGTTATCTTCCTGTCGTCTTACACCATGCTCCTTTTCACTTTCTCCTACGTGTTCTCAAATCTAACAAAGATGCGAGCACAACTGCTTTCGCTGGGCTTTGGCGGTGCAGCCTTGACTGCCGCGTTAGCAAGCCTTCTAGGACCGCTCAACGATAGTATAACAATCTTCAGGGTTCTAGCGTTCATTGTTTTAGCCGGCTTCTGCTTTAGCGCCGCAGTGTTTGAGCAAATAAAAGCTGCGTCTAAATCTTCACGGTGGTATGTGGCTGCCCAACCACCCGCAATTTTCGTGTTGCTCTTCGTCTTCTTCAACTTCCTCTATGGTGGCACTTTCCAAGTATGGTACCCCGTCATAATGGATGTCTTCGGATTAACGTTCGCAATCTTGATAATTCTGTATCTTTCATCTATGTTTAGTTGGAAAACCGTTGGGTTGTTCGCAGTTCTCCTGACAGTGATGGATATAATATTGGTAATTGGAACTCCAGTTATGGTTGGAGCAGCCAAACAATTCACTGGGTTGGGTCTTCCGGTTCTGGTTTACTTGCCTAACGTTCCTTTCATTTATTCTGCTCAAGGCGCTCTTTTAAGTCGAGGACTTGGGTTGGGCGACTTCTTCTTTGCAGGTGTCCTTGCAGTCCAAACCTACAACAAATTCGGCAAGAAAACTGCATTTGTGGCGGCTGTGGCGATGGCTGTGGCTTTCGGTTTATGGGAAGCTTTCCTGCCCGACATAATAAACGGGCTTATTCCGATTTTAGGCCGAAATATTCAGGGGTTCCCGGGAACTGTAATGATTATTAGCGGTTGGGCACCTATCGTTGCTTTAAAGTTGTTTATGGAAAGAAACAAAGGGGCCAAGATACCGATTGTTGCGGAGTCAACTGAGCCACCTAAAGACCCAAGTTTACCTATACAATAAAATCTTTCAGCAAAATTTCTTAAGCAATTAACTGCATAAAAGATAAAATAATTTTTGGGAAAAAATAAATTAGAAATAAGATAGAGGCTTATTTTACCCGAATAGGGCGCCTAATCCTTCTAATGCTGCATCTTCTTTGGCTTTTTCTTCTTCAGCTTTCTTCTTCTTGTCTTCTGGTGCGGCTGCTGCTGGCTTAGATTCGCCTGCTGGAGCTACTGGAGCGGCTGCCATCATTGCTGGTGCGGCTTTGATTGCTTCATCAATGTTTACTTCGCTGAGTGATGCAACGAGTGCTTTAACTTGTATTACGTCAACTGTGACGCCTGCTGCTTCGAGAACTTTTGTTACTGAAGCTTCGTTGATTTCTTTACCTGCCTTGTGAAGGAGCATTGCTGCGTAAATATTTTCCATACCTTTTCACCTCTTCCAACCTCTACGTCGGGGTATTTTAACCTTTTTGGTTGGTCTGACCTTCCTCCAAGCTTGGAAGTTAGTCGTTACCTGAAATGGCAATTGACTTCGCCGTTTTCTTGCCGTTTAGAAGATTGCCCAATACCTTAAGAACCTTTCGCAATGCAATAATCAAGTCATAATCCATATTTTTCTTCGCAGATTTGGGTGAAATTATCTGCCTGTGTCAACAACACTTATCTTTCAGAATAAACCAACAATGCAGATAGCATTACAGGTCATGATCTATGGGAAACATTACAGTAGCCATCCTCGGCAGCTTAGAATACGGCAGCGCCTTAGCCAAAAAAGGCACCTCCACCGACATAACTCTCTACAACCTCAAAAAAGGCGAAGACACCGTAACCTTCATCGAACCCACCCGCTACCCCGAACGCTTAGCACCCCTGTTCTATGCCTGTGCGCTCTCAAAAAAAGCCATAGTCGTCGTCAACGAAATAAACGCGACCTTCGGCGAGCAACTTGTTATGCTTCAGTGCAGCGACATCAAAAGCGGCTACATAATCCTCAAGAACTATGTTCCCAAAGAAAAAATTGAAGCCCTCATCAAAGGCACCAGCCTCGAAAAATTCGAAATCATACCCGACGACCCAAACGCTCTAAGAGAAAAATTGTTGGTGGAAGCATCCCAACAAAAACCAATTGAAGTTCCAGCAGGACAGCAGGCAATTGGAATAGTGCCCGTAGATCATGCCTTCAATGTGAAGGGCGTGGGCGTAGTAATTCTTGGCGTTGTAGTCAATGGTGCTATCCAAAAACATGCTACCCTAAATGTTCTTCCAGCTGGCAAAACTGCACAGGTCCGCTCAATACAAAAGCACGATGAAGACTTTGATGTTGCGGGCGAAGGTGACCGCGTTGGATTGGCATTAAAAAACATAGAAGTCGAAGACTTAGACCGCGGAGCCGTCTTAACAAATGACCCTACAATCAAAACGTCAACCGAAATTAAGACTCAGGCTTCACTCGTCAAGTACTGGCAAACACCCATCAAACCTGGAATGGTTATGCATGTTGGCCACTGGACCCAATTCATAACCGCAAAAGTCGAAGAGGTAACCGACTCAAGCGACCCCAAAAAACCCTCATTAACAATAACGCTCGATAAACCCCTCGTACATCGACCCAACGATGATGCAGTATTAATGTACTTGGAAGGTACAAAACTGAGGGTTGCAGGAACAATAAAGTTACCTTAAAGAAGCCTCAAGCAAGAGCTGTTAACTTTTTTTTTTAACACCTCTGAGAAACTTTTTATTTCAGTAACAACCACAATTTATTTGGTCTGTTTTATTTGAATCTTGGAAGTCACATTTTTTTCGCCGGTGTAGTCACTGCGGTCTTCACAGGTAACCCCTACTTCGCCCTATTGGCGGCTATCGGTAGCTTCATTCCCGATCTTGACCGCGAATATATATTCGTAAGCCCCCAAAAATTTAGAGAAGAGCAATTCCATCGCTCACTTTTCCATAACCTTCTGTTCTTTTCTGCGTTGTTTTTTGTGAATGTATGGCTTGCCTTTGGGGCCTTTTTACATAGTTTTTTGGATTCGTTTACGACTGAAAAAGACAAGGGTGTTGAGTGGCTTTTTCCATTTTCTCGATTGGTTAAGCGTGGACGTTTCACTTTGACTGCAAAATCGGAAGATGGTGCCTGTCAATTGAACTTGGTAGATCTAAAACCGACCGATCGTGTATGTTTCATCAATGAAGATTCGCCCGAGATGACAAAGCTATCTGACCCAGATTTAAAAGAGACACAAGCCGTTCCTTGGCGCAGAACTTACGGGCCGGCAGCAAACGGGCAAATATTGGATAAGTGGCTGGCATTGGTTTCTTTTTCACTATTCGCCCTTTATGCTTTGGTGAACCCTGACTTCGCACTGGCAAGCAAAAACCTTCTCCTCTCAACCCAAATCATCCCACCCATGACCCTCTTAACAGGTATTGTGCTGCTTTTTCTTGGTGGCTGGCTCAAAAAGAACAAACGACCCCGGAAAATGTATCTTTCATTCTTTGCGGTCGGTGGCTTCTTTCTGGTTTTGTCACTTGCGCTATCAATTGGGGGAATCGTTGGTTACGTTTTTCCCATAAATCCTATCTTCGCGGTTGCCGCAGTCGTTGTTTTGTTAGTGGAAGCCATTTTTGTTTGGCGATTCAGCACTCGGGGTGGAAGAAAAGCCCTAGTTTAATTGAAGCTTGAAATTTCAGGGCTTACGAGAGATTATTGTCGCATTTTTGCTGGTTCGGCTGCAATAATCCATATATCCAAACATTGTCCATCAACCCATGATGAGTATGTATCGGACTGGCGTAGCAAATCTGCCCCTACACGGCGGCAAGGCTCCTTCTTGGCTTACTGGACGCATGCGGAAAATGGCTAAGGAAATCGCCAGCATCATAATCGAGGAACAGGGCACCGCCAAATTCATCGCACGACTCTCGGACCCTTACTGGTTTCAAGCTTTCGGCTGTGTACTAGCTTATGACTGGCATAGCAGCGGCGTAACCACTGTGGTTACAGGTATACTCAAAGGTGCCCTCTCGCCCGAAGAGCATGGCGTCGCAGTTTGCGGAGGAAAAGGCAAAACCTCGCGCAAAACCCCAAGCGACATAGTGGCGGTTGGCGAAAAATTCGGGTTTTCCCAAGAAACCATCGACAACCTAACCTACACAAGCCGCATGACAGCTAAAGTCGACAACACCGCCATCCAAGCGGGTTACCAACTCTACCACCACGCGTTTCTGGTAACCAAAGATAAGAAATGGGCGGTTATTCAGCAGGGCATGAGCGATGAGGACCGCTCGGCAAGGCGCTACCACTGGCTAAGCGACAACACAAAGTGTTTTGTGGAGGAACCCCACAATGCCATCGCTTGCAACATTAAACGGGACCGCGCCCTAAACATGGTTGCCACACAGAGCGATGCAGCCCGTAAAGCATCGGTCGATTTATCAAAGGAGCCCACACGCAAACTCATGAACCTAATCCAATCCTCCTCCAAACCACTCAACCAATCTTCTTTACAGCAATGGCTTCCCAAAACCAGTGACCCTTGGATGCAAACCCAAACTACACTCAACATGCCACGCAACATCAATTGGGACACCCTTGCACGTGTCTACGAATTCCAACCCCAAAATTATGAGGAACTGCTCAGTGTGAAAGGTGTTGGACCCGCAACCGTGCGGGGATTAGCGCTTGTTGCAGAATTGGTTTATGGTGAGGCGCCCAGTTGGGACGACCCAGTTAAATTCAGCTTTGCGTATGGAGGTAAAGACGGCGTCCCTTATCCAGTAAATCGGAAAGCCATGGATGAATCAATCGAAATTCTGCGGCAGTCGGTGCAAGAAGCAAAAATCGGTGACAAAGAAAAACTCCAATCGCTGCAAAGATTGAGGCGTTACCTTCCTTCTTAGCCGAAAATTTTTTATTATATAATTAAATATTGTATAATGACAGAAAATGACTATAGAATATTCAACCATATCTATTCCGAAAGACGTCAAGAAACGCCTCGAAAAAGCTAAGGGTAAGAAAGAATGGGGCGAATTCATTGTTGAATTGTATAATGATGCACAATACCAAAAAAGCAAAAAAGCCTTCGATGAACTTGCAGATATGTTAACTGATGAAGACCTAAAAACCATCGCCCGATCCAGCAAAGAATTCAGGGAGAACTTCATTCTTAGATGAGCCTACTCGATACTGGCGTAATTCTCGAAATGCTCAAAAGTCATCAGTTTAAACCAGGTTTTATTACCCCAATAATCGTTCTTGAAATCTTGCGAGGATTTGAACAGAAAAAAAGACCACAAATGAAGGAACGGCTCGAACAAAGTTTCACCGTAATAGACATAGATGATGAAATTACTGAAGCCTACTGCGAAACATACCGAAAACTAAAACAAGAGGGTAAATTGTTGCCGGATGCAGACCTTCTTATCGCTGCAACAGCAATTGCGCACAACCTAAAGTTAGAAACAAACGATAATCATTTCCAAAGGTTAGAATCCTTTGGATTAGAACTTTCATAGTTTCCAAGAAAAGACTTTTACAGCAGATACTTTTAAAACATAAAACTACAAAAGATTGCTGAGGAAACAAGTGTTGCCTGAAGAGAGAACGGTTACTTATCAAAAGATAGGCGGATCCTCAGGGATAGTGGCACCCGTCTTCGCTTTCATCTGCATTCTATCAGCCATTGCATCTTACTCCACGTTCAGCTGGACAAACAATGCATTAAGTGATTTGGGAGTTGTTCCAGGTGTCACTAGTTCGCTCTTTAATTTCGGGCTTCTTGCCAGCGGAGTTTTAGCTTTCAACTTTGCCATATTCGGTTTATACACCTATTTTGGGAAAAGTTGGGTGGGCAAAATCGGCTCAGTCGTCTTTGCCGCTGCAACTCTGGCGTTAATCGCTATCAGCGTGTTTAACGAACATTTCTCGCCAACCCATTACGTGGTTTCTGTAGCATTCTTCACTTTGGCTCCCATTGCCCTTTTCATCTTAACCGTTGCGTTCTTGCTATGTCATATGCGCGGATTGGCGGCTTTCACGGTTGCCGTTGGAATTGCTGCAGCGCTGCCGTGGCTTTTGCTTTTCGGTTATAATTATGTTCCAAACGTTGCCATCCCAGAGTTCCTTTCAGGACTTGGCGTTTCAACGTGGGCTATAGGCCTGGGCATAAGAATGCTAAGATCTAAGGATTGACAACGTCCAAGTAAATTTGAGCACAACAATAAGACGAAAAACCAGTTCTATAACCCATACTTTTTGCGTATTCAACAGATGCCTCACTTGGAAAAGCGATGGCGTCAACCCCAGCTTTTAGAGCTAAAACGTCAGTTTCGCCGCGGTATTTGCCTTTAGGACGCATGCAACCCAGAACCAGAGGGGTTTGTGGGAACATTTGTCGTGCCAACGCTGCAACTTTGGCGATGTCTAAGGGTTGGGGAGGCGGCGTTTCTGCCATGACTGTACCATGAATAGGCATGAAAGCAATTATTACCAATGCTGCAGGCTTGATTTTCTGTATCATTTGGAGAGCTTGGAGTTCGCCGTCGAGTTTGCCCTCA
Source organism: Candidatus Bathyarchaeota archaeon (assembly GCA_963809455.1). Taxonomy (GTDB): domain Archaea; phylum Thermoproteota; class Bathyarchaeia; order Bathyarchaeales; family Bathycorpusculaceae; genus Bathycorpusculum. The sequence continues at coordinate 16,987 of CAWEJP010000010.1, forward strand.
TTCAACCCGACAATGACATGTGGAACAACTGTTAAGTCTGCTTCTTGCAGCGCCTGCAGCGAGTCGGCGTAGTCTTGGACTGTGACTTTGAGGTTGTAGATTTTTGCGATTGTTTCAGCTGAGCCGATGACGTCGATTAACGCAGCATCAACACCAGCTGTCTTGAGTGAAACGGCGGTTTCCTTTTTTATTATGCCGGTATGAACGAAAACGGTTAAGCCCAACTCAGACTTAAACGTCCCCAGCACAGGCACAAAATCATCCAAAGGCACCGAACCATCGGGCAAACATCCGCCGCTGACTAAAACACCTTTAGCGCCATTCTTCTTCAATTTCGCACCTACCTCAAACAGCTCTTGGGGTGTCAGTGCTGGATGCATGGTTTCAAGCACTTTGCCACCGCAATGTTTGCAGTTCAAAGCGCATGAGTTGCCTGTGATGGAGATGGTTGGAAAGTCGATTGTAGAAGAGCAGTAGTGTTTGGTTTTGTAGTAGGTAAAGCTTGGAGCGTAAAAGCGTATTGTGTTACTCATGGGCTTATAGACGTCCGTGTCTAAGTGATTTAGGAGCTCGGTTTCAGTTAGATTCCAAACTTGTTGAGGCGTAGGATTGGGCATGTTTTTCAAGCTTAAGAATAATTGACACTCTTAATAGTTTAGCGCATTCATTTCTCATCGTAAAAGTAATCGTTCTATCATGGTAACGTTTTAATTGTTTGTGCCATCTAACCAGATAAGCAGGTCTTCAAAATTGAGTAGCGACGCTAAATGTTCCAAACCAGCATGCGACAAATTCGTTGCAATTAACGAGTTAGCTAAACGCCGAGGTTTCTTTTGGTCTTCTTTTGAGATTTATGGTGGAAGCGGCGGTTTTGTTACTTACGGTCCACTTGGCTCACGGCTGAAACAGAATATTGAGGCGAAGCTTAGGGAAGTTTTCGTTAAAAAAATCGGGATTTACGAGATGGAATCCTCGGTGATTGCGCCGGGCAAGGTGTTTGAGGCTTCAGGGCACGTTGACCACTTCAAAGAGCCCATGGTGGAGTGCCAAAACTGCCACCAACGTTTCCGCGCAGATCATCTTCTTGAAGAAAAAGGCATAAGCTCAGCCGAAGCAGAGAAAATGACGCTTAAAGAAGTAGCGGAGGAGGTCGAGCGCCATGGCGTTGTGTGTCCTGATTGCGGTGGCAAATTCGGCGAACCCCAACGATACTTAACCATGTTCCAAACTACCATCGGACCCTACTCGGGCGCCGTGGGATATGGCAGACCTGAAGCTGCACAGAACATCTTCGTAGAATTCAACAGGCTTTACATTACTGCACGCGAAAGATTGCCATTTGGTTGCATCCAGATTGGACATGCATTGCGAAACGAGATTTCGCCCCGTCAAGGCTTAATTCGCCTACGGGAGTTTACTATTGCTGATTTGGAATTTTTCTTTGACCCCGAAGAGCCCGCCTGCAACATGATAAAAGAAGTGGAAAATGAGGTTCTGCCAATTCTGCTCTGCGAAACCAGACTCAAAGAATGCGAAGACGTGACGGAGTTCACCGTTCGGGAAGCGCTAGACAAAAAAATCATCCGCAGCGAATGGCAAGCGTTCTTCATGGCAATGGCAAAACGTCTATTAACTGAACTCGGCGTACCCGCCAGCAAACAGCGTTTCATCGAAAAACTCACCTGGGAAAAAGCCCACTATAGCAGCCAAAGCTTCGACCAAGAGGTGCTAGTGGACCGTTGGGGCTGGGTGGAGGTTTCAGGGCATGCTTACCGAACCGACTTTGATTTATCCTGTCACATGAAAGCAAGCGGCGTCGACATGACTGTATACAAGGAATACGCAACCCCCATTGAAACCGAGGAACTCACCGTGAAGCCGATTATGGCAAAGCTCGGGCCAGTCTACAAGGGAGACGCGGGCAAAGTTGCAGCGGCGTTAGCGAAGGTTCCTGCGCAGGAAGTGGCGGATGCAATGAAAAAAGACGGCAGTTACATGGCGGGGAACTATCAGGTTTTTCCTGAACAGGTAGATATTGGCAAACAGAAAACAATCGTCCGCGGTAAACGTTTCGTTCCACATGTTGTTGAACCCAGCTTTGGCTCGGACAGACTCTTCTACGTGGCATTAGAGTACGCTTACAAAATCAAGGATGACCGTGTTGTCCTAAGTTTCCCAAGAAGCATTGCGCCAATCCAAGTTGGGATTTACCCATTGATGGGCAAAGACGGTTTGGATGTTAAAGCCCAAGAAGTGCAGAAGCTGTTGACGTGTGAGGGTTTTATGACGGAGTATGATGAAACAGGGTCCATAGGCAGAAGGTACGCTAGGGCCGACGAAGCAGGAATACAGCTTGGAATAACAATCGACTACGACACCCTAAACGACGGAACAGTCACTATTCGTGACCGTGACAGTTGGCAGCAAATTCGAACGCCAATCAAGGATTTACCTATGCAATTGCATAAATACTTTGAAGGAAAATTAAACTTTGAACAATTAGGCAGCATTATCAAAGGTTAAGTAGCTATCTTTTTTAATGCACACACAAATAATAAAATGATAATTTAGGAAATTTTATAGGCGGGAAAAAAGTTTGGTACTTCCAGCAGAAACAGAAGAGCGCGTAAAGCGTCGAGCGTTGAATGCTTGTCAAGATAACTTACGTAAAGTAGTTGATGTTTCAAGAAAAATCCCCCAGCTGGTCGAGTACTTTGCTAGCGGCGACAAAGAAAACGCCCGCAAACTCTTCAGCGAAATTCGCTCAGGCGAAGAAGAAGTCATCAAAGCAAGACGTATGGTTTCGCAGGAACTAGCGGAAATCGGCGCCATATTAATCGCCCGCGAAGACTTCCTAAGGTTCACAAACTTATCAAGCGAAATAGCTGACTTCTCAGAGGGCATCGCCAATTATTTGGTTGAAATCATGGAGCACAACTGGGTTATTCCTCCTGACGTCAAAAAAGACCTCCTAAAACTCTCCTTAGCCGTTCTTGACTCAGTGCTAAAACTCCGCGAAACAATGATGGTCCTAAACTATGGCCCACAAAAAACCCTTGAACGCGCCAAAGACGTAGAAATAGCCGAACGCATTGTAGACGACATATACCGTGCCCTAACAATAAAAGTCTTAACAAGTAAACTAGAAGTTCCGGTTTTACTGCTTCTAAGAGATGTCTTGCAGCTTCTTGAAAATAGTGCAGACAAAGCCGAGGACGCAGCGGACGCCGCACGCACTATCTCGTTTATCATGTAGCCAAGAGCTAGAGCGATGCCAAAAATTAAGGTTGAACTCATCGAAAACTTCCTCGTCGTATGGAACCACGCAGAAGGTTCCGAACTCTACAAAACCGCCTATTACGGCAAACCAGTTGGCATACCCAAACCGAAAGTTCCTGAGTTTGATGTGCCGCTTATTTTGGATTTGATGGAAGGGCTCTACTTAGCGGAAGCAGAAAAAATCGAAATTTATGAGAACCCAAACGAAACCTCGGTTAGCTTGCGGAAGCTGCGGCAGAAAGCTAAGCAACTCTACGATGGGTTTGAAGAAAAATACCTTGTTTACGATGACCTTCGAGATAGCGGCTTAATTGTTATGCCGGGCATAAAGTTTGGTTGCGATTTCGCCGTTTACAAGTACGGTCCAGGAGTGGAACATGCCCCCTACATGGTGACCGTTAAGAAGGCGGGGTCAGATATCTCGGCTACAGAAATCGTGAAAAATGGGCGGTTAGCAACGACGGTGCGCAAACGCTTTATCATTGCCGTACCCGATCTATCCACTAAAGAGATTAAGTATCTGATTTTTAAGTGGTTTAAGGCTTAATTCGCGATTATTGTTTGGTTTTGGAATTCGCCTCTGATACTTTGGTGAGGGTAAACTTTGGTTGCGTTAAGCGAACAGCCCTCCTCCAAAATTACGTCGTCTGCTACCACACTGACTGCTGATATTTTTGTAGGTTTATGACAACTTGAGTTAACGACCACGTGCCTGCCGATGATGCTATCGTAGATTTCAGCGTGGTCACCAATTATAGCTCTGTCCATGACCGCTGAATTCGAAACCACTGCGTTCTTACCGATTCGTGTAAAGTTGTCAATGCATGAGTTGACGATTCTTGCGCCATCATCAATTTCGCAGTGACGCCCGATTAACACAGCGCCTTCGAGCGTGATTTTTTTCTGTTTAATTTTTTGAATAATTTCTTGGCGTCGCTTCTCGGAATCAGTACTGTCTCCCTGCACCCAAACCTTACTTTCCTCGTTTAGTCTGCCGCCGAAGTCACTAAGAGTCGAGAGACCGCCATTAAGAAGATTTTTCATGGCTTCTAAGTAACTTTTGGGTGTGCCTACATCGAACCAGCTGCCTTTCAACTTGTAACCGTAAACTGGGCGACCTGACTGGATAATGTAGGGAATAAAATCGTAGCCAAAGTCTAAGCGGTTCTTTTCTTTGATTATTTGTTGAATGCCTTTTTCCTTGAAAATCTTTCGTACTTCAGGTGACAAAACATAGAGTCCTGTGTTAGCAAGGTTGCTTGGTGCATCTTTAGGTTGGGGTTTTTCAACGAATCGTTGTATCCGACCGTTTTTGTCGATGTCAGCTATGCCTAAGCCTTCAACGTTGTCGACTTCGCGAAGCACGATGGTTAGGCAGGAGCATTTTTCTTTGTGAAAATCGATTAGGTTTTTGACTTTTATGTCGAAGATGTTGTCACCCTGTACTGCGAACACAGGGTTGTTGAGTTCGTAGTAATCTATGTTTATTCGTGCAGAGTCGGCACTGCCTAAATCGGGCACGTTAGGCTGATATTTTATGTGGATTCGAGGTTTAATGTTATATCGGGCGCTGAATCCATAACCTGACTCGAAATAATCGGTTAGGTCTCGGTAGTTGGTGTAGCCTTTGACGCCGAAGATGAAGTTGCGTATGCCCTGGCTTGCCAATGAGAGAAGCGAAAACTCTACCAAAGGTCTGTTTAGTAAGCGGAGGCAGGCTTTGCTTGTTTCGGCTGTTAGCGGCAATAGGCGTGTGGCTTTGCCCCCAACAGGAATGATTACTCTAATTTTTTCTGGAGCGTAGTCATCTCCGACGAGGGGCGCGTAATTGTTACTCAAATGCTTCACCAAGCTTCTGTATGGTTGAATGGTTGCTGTCCTTTTAAACTATTTCCAAAAAACCATATAGATAAAGGAAAAAGCATGTTTTCCGATTTTTTGGAACACAATTTTATAGGTGACACGTCGTAACTAATAGTCAAAACAGGTTAGTAGCATGAACAAGCTTGTGGGTTTCATAAAATTAATGCGACCAGTTAACTGCCTAATGATGGGTTTCGCCGTACTTGTAGGTGCAGTTCTTGCTGCTTCTTTTGGCCAACTGAACTGGCTGAACATACTGTTCGGTTTTTTGACTGGATTTACTTTTTGCGCAGCAGCTATGGTTATCAACGATTATTACGATCGAAAAATCGACGCTATCAATGAACCTCGGCGTCCGATTCCCAGCGGTTCAGTGAAGCCCAAGGAAGCGTTGGCTTTCATGGTGGGACTCGTCGTTGTGGGTTTTGTGTTTTCGCTTCTCGTGTCGCCTTACGGTTCGTTGTGTTTCGTTGTGGCAGCAGTTTCTCTGGCAATAACAGCAACCTACATCACTGTTGGTAAACGCAGTGGGTTGCCTGGGAACTTTTTAGTCAGCATCTGCGTTGCCATTCCGTTCATCTACGGCAGCATAACCGCAATAGGAACTGTCGGCTTGAATGTGTTGCTATTCGCCTCCATGGCTTTCCTATCTAACACAGGTAGAGAGATCACCAAGGGTATCGTAGATGTGAAAGGTGATAGCACTGAAGGAGTAAAGACGCTGGCAGTGCGTTTTGGCGAGAGAAACGCGGCGGTTGCGGCTGTAGCGTTTTTTATTTTTGCCGTAGCATTGACCCCTGTTACGTGGGTTTTGGGGCTTGTGGGCATCTGGTTTATTCCCTTTGTTTTAGTTACTGATGTAGGCTTAGTGGTTTGTTCAGCCCTTTTATTGATGGATTATTCACGGGAAAAAGCCAGGAGAATCAAAAAAATAGTGTTATACCTGTTCCTAGTTGGGTTGCTCGCCTATATCTTCGGAGTTATCAAATAAACAGCGGCTCTTAAGCTCGCAGGGGCGAACCGCATCTTTTGCAGAATGATGCTTGCATTCTATTTTTTGTTCCGCATGAATTACAAGTTAACTCGTTAGGACTAATGGGTTCTTCTTTTATTTTCATGCCGCACTTATCACAGAATAAGGCGTCAGCGTCATTTTTCGAACCGCAATGTTGGCAGACTAATGTGGTTGATTCTTCTAGCTGAGGCTTAAAAATTAAATTGCCGATAATTGAGGTTTTGCCTTCTAGCGCTTCGATAGTGGGCAATAAATCAGCCAGTTGCTTAAACTGTTCTACATTTGGCATGAACTTTGAAATGCACTCTTCGCTTAAAATCGCAAATTTCGGTTTTTTTCCCGAGATTAACTTTACCTCTTCTATTTCTTGATAGGTGTAAAAACAACTTTTTTTGCTAAGCTTTAGTTTTTCTTTAATAGGTAACTGAGTGATTTCTGCTTCTGTGGTCTGCAGGTTTTTTCTTTCTTCATATGCATTTGTAGGTGCTTCTGGTGCTACTCCAAAGAGAAAAGAACGACTCTCTGAAACTCCACCGAAACGGTTGCTGGGTCCCATGCAAACGATGGCGATGCGTTTATCAGTAAAATAGATGTCATATCGCGTCGACGGATCGACTGGCAACAGAATATCCTTAATTAAACCGATTTGACGTTCAGAATCTGGCATTGCTAAGCCTCAATAAAGATGGTGTTTGCTTAATTCTTAAGCTTTATGAGATTGGCAGGGTCGAGGGGTGGTTTTAACTCACAAATGTCCGAAAGACCCTCACTAACTCGTTTACGTATATATCTGCATGTTAGCAAGCATTAAGTACCTATTACACTGTATCGATCTTCAAGAGGATATTTACATGTCTGAACGTTTCGCAAAGAAATGGGAAAAACCACGAGAAGGAGATTCATTCGGTAAACAAATACAAAACACACTTCAGCCGCCTCCACCACTAAAAACAGCATTAGACCTCGCCTGCAGAAAACTTGACCTGCAAATCAGCAGACTAGATCAAGCAAACGAGCGCTTCACACAAAAAGACAAAGCTCTATTCGCCAAAATCGTCGACGCTTACACTAAACACGATTCTGCACACGCCAACATCTACTCAACAGAACTAGCTGAAATACGCAAAATGTCAAAGCTCATCATGAACGCAAGACTAGCACTCGATCAAGTAGCGCTCAGAATACGCACTGTATCTGAACTAGGCGATGTTGTTTCAGCATTAGGACCATGCGTTGGTGTACTACGCAGCGTTAGCTCAGGATTAGGCGGTGTTTTGCCTGAAGCAGAAGGCGAACTCGGCGACATCGGCAACATGCTAAGCGGCTTAATGTTTGAAGCAGGAACATCCAGCGGTATGTCACTAAACTTCGACAGTGTAAACGAAGACGCATCAAAAATCTTGTCTGAAGCAGCAACCGTTGCAGAGCAAAGAGTCAGTGCAAACTTCCCAGATCTACCACCTGGAATGCCTGGCGCATCAAACAAATCAAAAGCATAAACCCCTTCTTCTCCTACCTTCTTTTTCTTTTTTAAAATTTTCATCAACCAGCTTTGCTGAATATTGCTTGGAAAAGTTTGTTCTAATAACTGGGCTTATATTCCCCGTACGCCGTTCTATGACCTGAGGGTTTACTGGTTGAATGCTAACAGCGAAACAGAGCTTGAGTATGCTCTTCGCGGCAAAGCATGGAAAGTCTACTGGTTCCTCCTAAAAACCGGAAGCCCTGTTGGTGTCCGTGAAGTCCAGCGAGCCCTCCGTTTCAGCAGCCCCAGCATAGCATTTCACCATTTAGAGCAACTGCGGGAATTAGGACTTGTTGAAAAACAAGAAATCGGCGGACACTACGTTTTGGTTGGACAAATAAAAATCGGTGTCTTACGCCACTATGTAAAGTTAGGAAAGTTGCTGTTTCCACGATTCTTCTTCTATGCCCTATTCTCAACCGTGTTCTATGCAGCTTACCTGTTGATTATGGTTCATGGGTTTACCCGCGATAACTTGTTCATTATTTCGTTTGGAGCAATTGTATGCTCGATATTTTGGTATGAAGCGTATCGCGTGTGGGGAATGAGGCCATTCTAAATGTTAGAACAGACTGTTCGCATGCTTAGCATCAAATAAAAACGTTGCATAGTCTATGTTGGGAGAAAAGAATGTATGGTTCAGAAAGAAGTTAAGAAAAAAACAAGCATTTACGGAACAGTTGCAGTCCTTTCGGCAATCATTTTGATTTCGATGGTTTATGTTTTTGGTACGTCTCCATCGATTGCGCCTTTGAATCAACCCGTTTCTGTTGGTAGCTTGAAGACTTTTTCGTCGATGAATGAACTTAAAAATTACCTTAATGAAACCTCAGTGAATTATTTGCCTCAAATGTATTGGGCGAACTCGGGAGGGATTAAAGCGGTGCCTGCCCCAACATCTGCAGGGACATACGGCGCCACAACTGATTATTCTACTACTAACATTCAGGTAGCTGGAGTAGATGAAGCGGACACCGTAAAAACAGACGGTCAATACATCTACACATTGTCCAGCACCCAAAACAGTTACTACTATTTTGGTGCATCCTCGCAAGCCAGCAACACAGTTTACATTATAAATGCTGACCCTCAAAACGCCAAGGTAACTTCCAAAATCGTCCTCGACAATAACTCTAATCCTGTAGGTTTGTTCTTAAGTCCTGACAGTTCAAAACTTGTGGTTCTATCAAACAAATACCAATCCTATGACCAATCTTCTATTGCCCCCACAAACGGCATAGCGATTATGCCCTATTACAGCGATGTCTCAACATCCATAAACGTCTTTGACATTTCAAACAAAGCAACTCCAATTTTAACCCGCAACTTCACAGTCAGTGGAAGCTACTTCGATTCACGCATGATAGGCAACTACCTCTACGCCGTAACTAGCCAAAGCGCTTTCATCTATGATGGTGCAGTTTCGGTTCCAGCAGTCTACAGCGGCGGCATAGCTTATGCGGCTTCACCGACCAGCATCTACTATGCTGACATGAACCAATCCAATTCCTATTCCTTCACCAGCTTCTACGGTCTTGACGTGTCAAACGATCAAAAGCAACCCACAAACATGACTGTCCTGATGAGCGGCGCCAGCACAATGTACGTTTCAACTGACAACATCTATGTTACTTATCCAAATTGGGTTAATGGAACCGACGTAACCTCTATTTACCGTGTGAAAATTGATGGTTTACAACTAACTCTTGCAGCTCAAGGCGGCGTTCCAGGCTACACCATCAACCAGTACGCATTAGACGAGTATGGCGGAGACCTACGCGTTGCAACCAACCTGCCCAGTGACCTTATCGCCATTCCTTTTACGGGCGCAGGATCCTCCCAGAACACTAATACTCAATCAAACAATGTTTACATACTCAACGAAAACCTCACAGTTATAGGCAGCCTGGAAGGCTTGGCAAACGGCGAAAACCTGCAATCTGTCCGCTTCATAGGTGACAGAGGCTACCTGGTAACGTTCATGCGAACTGATCCCTTATTTGTCATAGACCTCAGTCAACCCACAAACCCCACGGTGCTTGGCGAACTCAAAATTCCCGGTTACAGCGACTACCTCCACCCTTACGACGAAACACATCTAATAGGCGTTGGCAAAGAAGCTGTTGACTCAAACCAAGGCGACTTCGCATGGTACCAAGGATTAAAACTGTCCCTCTTTGACGTTAGCAACGTAAACAACCCTGGGCAACTCTCGAACTTCACTATAGGGGATAGAGGCACCGATTCCCCAGTGCTAACCGATCCTAAAGCGTTTCTGTTTGACGAGAGCAAGAATCTGTTGGTGATTCCAGTCAGCTTGGCACTGGTTGATAACGCAACTCTGCAGCAGATACAGCAGTATGGTCAATCAGCAGCTTCAGCTTATGGCACAACCGTTTGGCAGGGTGCTTACGTTTTCAGCCTCACTTTAAACGGCGGCTTCACGCTCAAAGGCACCATAACCCACCTTGATCCCTCAATGCTAAACAGCCAAGGACAACTAACTAACCCAAACGACTACTACAACACCCAAAACCAATGGATAACGCGTAGCCTATACATCGGCAATACGCTCTACACCGTATCTAACAGCGAAGTAAAACTCAATAGCTTAACAGACCTCTCACAAATCGCGCAGGTCAACCTCCAATAATTTTCCTTTTGTGTTTTGTTGCTGGTTGGCTCCAGCGTTTTTTTGGTGACCTGCACTCCCCTGTTTTGAAGAAATTTTTTAGGGGTGAATGTACACTTTTTTGATCGCAAATTTTTTACCTTTGAACAGGTATATTAATTCAAAGGTGACACTTGATGACTTTAATCGAATGTCCCTTCTGTAACACAATTCTTGAAGTTGAATCGCCCGATAAAATTCACGCCGCATTCTCCATTGTTACTCCCCTACCACATAGCTATCATGGTGACATCGTGAAAACGAAACATAAATGTAGTAACACTAACTGCGAAAAGGCAATTATTATTAAATGGTTTGCTCCACTTGAATACTTTAGCCGACTATGATAATCTCAAAGATACAATTAACTATGAAATAGGTTCTTTTGCCTTCTTCTCTTTCAGAGTTTCCAGGTCTTCTTGAGCTTCCACACGTTTGCTTACAGCCAAACCTAACCCTAGTATAAACAAAATGTATAAACAAATCATATAAACAAACGTCCGACGCTGGCAACCACCTATCAATCGAACTTTTTTTCTTGATAAAGCACTAAAATTCAATATTTCAACTAACCTTTAGTTTAAACGTACCTGTACAACAGAGCTACAGAAAAATACTGAAAAATGGTCTACATAGAAGGGTGATGGGTCGCCGCCTAAAGAATGTGCCCGACAGTTCTGTTTTGGAAGCCCATCTGGGACTCTTCATAATTACCCATCCAGTATGGAGCGTAAATTCGCAAGCTACAAGTAACAGTTTAGCACTAATTCACGGTGGATTGAGCAGAACTATGCAAATTGTGTTGGTAACCGGTGGAGCAGGTTTTATTGGTAGCCATTTAGTAGGACAATTATTCGAAAAGGGTTATCACGTTAGAGTTCTTGATAATTTGTCAACGGGAAAGTTATCTAACTTTAGTTCTAATATACTAAGCAGTGGGGCAGTTGATTTTGTCAAAGGCGATATCAGGGATCTTGGGATTGTTGAGAAGTGTTGTGCCGAAGCTGATGTAGTGATTCATCTTGCAGCTCAAACAAGTGTGCCTTTTTCTGTGCAAAATCCTGAGTTCAATAACGATGTGAACGTTAAAGGAACTTTGAATTTGCTAAATTCAAGCGCTGTATCAAAAGTCAAAAGGTTCCTTTTTATTTCTTCATGCGCCGTTTATGGGGAACCAGCTTACTTGCCTGTTGACGAGAAGCATCCGACTAATCCTATTTCTCCTTATGCAGAATCTAAGCTTGCAGCTGAACAAGAATGTCTTCGGCTGAATGATGAGGGTGCGTTTGAGTCGGTTGTTTTCAGACTTTTTAACGTCTATGGACCTAAGCAAGGTTTGAGTGAGTACAGTGGCGTTATCACCAAATTCATTGATAGAATTAAACAAAAACTTCCCCTAATCATCTATGGGGACGGTTCTCAGACAAGAGACTTTGTTTACGTAAATGATATTGTAAGCTCGATCATGTTGGCTCTTGAAAATAAGAAAGCGCCCGGCAACATTTTTAACGTTGGCACGGGAAGGGCGATTGCACTCCAAGAGCTCGCAAACACCATGTTGTCCTTAACTGGCGCAGACCTAAAGATAGTAAACGCTGACCCTAGATTAGGTGACATTAAACACAGCTACGCTGACATAACTAAAGCAAGCCAACTCTTGGGTTACAAACCTAAATTTTCTTTGAAAGAAGGTCTTGAGGCCCTGCTGCGTGAAAACAACATTCTTGCCAAGCCTTAATGGTTAACCAAACACTGATAAACAAAATTTAGCGTTGAGAAGCCTCTTATCAAAATAATGGCAAATTTAGATTGCTACCGATTGGTTCCGCATTCTTCAAGTAGACAATTTTCAAAATGTCATTTGTTTTGTTTTGGGTTCCTTTTCGTTTTTGTCTTCTTGCCAATGGTTGACCCAGTTTGGGTCTAATTCTTCTGATTGTTGTGTGTCTGGATCTTTTTCTTCAGTGTTCATGATTTTGCTACCTCTATGAAGAAAACTTATTTGCCATTCCGTATTATCTCTTATGAATCTCAAATACTATTTCTCCTCAACATTTGCTTCTCAAGTGTTTGCAAGTACAACAACTTGGGACAAACTCAGAAAAACCAATCAAAAAATAAGCGAAAAAGAAGTTCAAGCTTTCTTTTTTGAGCTTAATTAACTCTGATTTTGTAATTCTATATCCCAAAACCGCAGTGTTATGAGGTTTATGGCATGTAAGTCTATATGTTGCGCTGTGTCTTCTTTTCAAAACGGGTCTTTAACGGCCATCCACATTCAGGACAAGCGAAAGATGCAGTTTCAGGTTTACTCTATTCAGCCAACTCGGCAAATAATTTGCTTGCTCGGTTGGTTTAATGTAACCTTATGTTTAAAAAGTATTTTCAAGGCACCTGAAATAATTGGGAAAAGATGTACCGCCATAATTCTCAAACACACAAAATAACGAGCACCTAAAGCTGATTACCCATTTAGCAATCTCAATTCTAATCAACGATTATATATCCATATCTCGCCCGGAGTACAAAAATTCCGAGTTTTTTAGGCATCAACCAATAACTCGTAAGCCGGCATCACAAAGTCGATAAATTCAGCTTTCTTTCTTCTTTGGTTGGGCCATTTCTTTGAGATCCTGGGTTTGAAGATTTGGAAGGTGACACATAGCACATCAAATGATAATCGTTGATTTTGGTTTTTAAAATTATGTGCGTGTAACCATGCTACAACAATCCTTTCCCATGGGCGATCAAGAAAACCTGAAGAAAATTCCTCCAAAGAGACACAGCTGCGTTGAAAAGCAAAGATAGGTGTACATAACTATGATAGTATCTTACATTCCTTCCAACGGCGGCAACCAACTATGCATTTGGATCTTCAACTTATAATGGCTTCAATTCCCTTACAAACCTTTACTGGTACATGGAAAATTTATAGACCAAGTGTTCTATACTCTAACACTGCTTGCACTCGGCAAAAATGAGTATATACCTTACAATTACAAATACTTATTATACTTCTTATTTTTGAAAACTTATTCTAGATTCATTGAGGGAGGGCAAAAACTTAAGGAAAGTAGTGATTATGGAAGTGCTACTCATTCTGATGGGTTTGTTGTTTATTCCTTGCTTGCCTAACACAGCGGCCTCTAGTAGCCATGGTGAAATATCGATCACTTGGGATGATGGGGAACAGTGCCAGTACAACAATGCTTATCCAATAATGCAAGCCTATAATATGACTGGCACGTTCTACATAATATCTAGTTTCATAAGCGATTTTACCACCCAAGCAAATTCAACTAACCCCTATTACAATAATTATATGAGTTTGGCAGAATTGCATACATTGCAGAATAATGGAAATGAAATCGCAAGCCACACAGTAGATCACAAGCATTTAGTTGGTATGAATGATTCTCAAATAAGTTGGGATTTAAATGAATCGCAAGAAGTCTTGCGTGCCAACGGATTCACTGCAAATAATTTTGCTTCTCCAGATGGAGATACAAATCTACATATCGATTCATTGATTGCTCAATATTACCAGTCTTCCAGAAGTGCATACAAGATGCCCTGGTACTATCCTTATGAAAGCAGTTATTACATGACGTTGCCAACAAAATACTTTAGCCTTCCAGTATGCCAAGTTGGCGTTACATCTAATGGGTTAAGTTATTTGTCCACCATGGAGGGTGTGATTGACCAAGTAGCTTCTACAAATACATGGGTGATATTTGTATTTCATGGGATATATTCAAACACTACAACATCTGAAATTATATCAACCCAAGACTTTAGTTCATTTCTCAATTACACGCAATCAAAAGGCGTTTCAGTCATTACAGTTGAGCAAGCATTGCAATATGGGTTGACTCCAGCTCCTTCACCTATTCCTACAGACACTCCAACTCCAACATCTATTCCAACTCCACTTTCTACAGTTACTCCAACACCAACTCCAGATCCAACGGCTACTCCGACTCCTACTCCTGCAACAACGCCAAATCCTACTCCAATGGCAACCTCGGCTCCAACTCCCGCTTCAACTCCAACTTCAAATCCAACAGCATCACCGACTTCTACTCCTTCGTTAACACCTCATCCAACACCTACTCCTACCCTCATTCTGACTCCGAATACATTTCCCGCGTCATCTCCAACAGTATTGCCAACACCTGTTCCTACATATTCTCCCACACCAAATCCAAGAGCGACCTCTATTCCAAAACCAACATCGCATGAATCAAAACAAATTTATCGCGCCGAATTCCCAACATTTCCACGCGGCGTATTACTCAACAACATAGAACATTATGTAACTTATTTGGAAAATTTTCTTAAAACTCGTTTATTTCTTAAGCCTTTCTTTTAATAAATAATTGTCACGTCGAAAGAATTTGTTGTTGTGTCAGATTACTGAGACTCTGAGAGTTTCTATTAATTTTGGAACTCTCTGAGCGACTAACAGACTGACTTAAAGACTTGGACGGCGAATGATTAATAGACAGAAAGACAGCCATTAAGCACGCGTGAAAATGGGGGATTTATAAGTGATCGCGTGCATTCGGGTTCGAAAGAGGGAGCGAGAGAAAGATTAACAATTAATCTTGTGCGGGATTAAAATTTGATCTGATCCTGATTTGTCGGCCGCTGTATTCCCTTGGATTTTTCGATTTGAGATTTATAAATAATCTACTTTGCAGTTGGTGAAGAAATGGATTACGCTATCGGGGAACTTCTCGGCGTCGATCAAACAAAAAATGCACAATTCTTTTTTCTTGATTTGCAATTCGACGGACACTCTGAATTGTATTTTCTTCATAGAACAGCTTTGAAAAAAATTGCTGATGATTATGATGCTGCAACACGATTTTTGCACATCGACTATTGAATCTTTCAAAACTAAACACAAATTACAGATTTTAGCCTTTGAGAGTTTTATTTGGTTTGAGACAGGTTGAAGCCAGAGAAGTTGTTGTTGTTGCAACTGCATTCTGCAGACCGGTTGCAACAATCAAAGAAAAACTAAAACACAATCCCCAGGCAAACAACCAAAATTAGCCGTTCAGGTTTCTCTGTTGCGGAAAATATTTGGCTCTAATCCAAACAAACAAGGAATATGCAAATAAGCATACGTAGAATAGGCTTGGAACTATGAGAAGAGTTGGAAGGGCACTTTCTTGTCCTCGTCCAAGCTGAAGTAAGGGTCCAAGAATTGCTCCCAGGGGAATTATGAGTGCCCAGTTTTTGTTGTGGGGTTTTAGGAGAGTTTGCAAGTCGCCAAGCTTGTACATTAGAGGCACAGTTAAGAGGAAAAGCGTAAGCTCCGTTGCCGCGATTGGTAAGCTACTTACCTTAAAGTCTAATGCTCCAAACCAGTTTTGGGATAAAGGCCAGAAAAGCTGAATTCCTCCAGTGAAGAAATCGCCTATAAGAATGTGGGTGAGCAAGGCTGCATAATATGGGATGGCTTGTTTGTGGTAAACAACAAAGAAGGGTACCATCAACACTGTTATGGTTAATATTGAATGAGTGGGTCCTCGATGCATGAGAAAACGCAGAAGTAAATCTACGTCCGGAAGAACCGACGCAGCCAACAACAACGGTAAGTTCACTTTGACATGAGCAAGCTTAGAAGAGCCTTTCCCAAAAAGGTATCCCAACGCAAAGTGACCGACCGCAAACACGCCTAAAACCTCTTAGTAACACCGCAAATACCAAAAAGGAACTATTAAAGTCACTGCCACAACACAATTTTCTACATCCATCAATCGCTGCAGATTTAGCCAGGTTTCAAAAGCAAAATATTTGGGTTTACAATTTTCATCCGAAAACTTGCATAAATCCAATACGAGAATATACCTACATACTAAAAATCAATAACATTTGTCTGACCAAAATAAACGAAGATGAAAAAATGGATCGAAAACCAAACATTCCGCTGTCCTTTGAGTTCACCAAATTTTTTTTCCTGACATCTAACGAATTTTTTGCCGAGGCAAGGAGAACTTTCTAGCTTCTGGCAGCAAGGACTGATGTTTTTAATGGTTTCTGAGATTCCCAAAAATCTCTAAAATAGAGTAGGGTTTTGTCTAATCGCCGCGGATTCTCTTTCTCTCCCACCAGGATTCTGGTACTTCACGTTAGGACCCGCTTGCCATATACTTTCGTATACTTTTTGAAATTCTTTGTTTGACAGTCTCTTTTGTTTCTCAATTTTGGCCGCAGCCTGGGCGATTTCTACATCAGGTTGTGCTTGGCTTCGGTTTTTCAAAATGTCCGCTAGTCTATTTTTTAACATAAAATTTCAACTTGTCTCCTAAAACCTGCTCTCTTTTCTGCCGAAGCTTTTTGGCACTGGAATTGGCATGCCGTAGTTTTTTTCGAGAGCAATTCGGCATCTCTCTGCCAGAGTTTTTTCTGCTTCAACTTTTCCAAAAGTTTTTGTTTTAACCATTAAGTATTCCTTCTCCTGCAAGAAATGATGGAGTGCAGATAAAAGGAAGATTTCAGTTAAAGACACGTGTAATTTAAAAAACTATCAGACTAATTACAATATGTCGAAATCTATATTATTATTTTCATACAGAATTACTTCTAAATTATTTTGAACTAACACTTATCTTCATTTTGTACGTACATGCATGTATCGATGCATATTACAAAATCTTATAACCAAAAAAAACTCAGATTGAACTATGAATAAAAAAACCAAAAAATATACAAAAGTCCTATTACCGTTCGCTTTGATTTTGTTTTTAGTCGGTTGGGTTTTTTGTTGTTTTGGTTCAAGAAAAATAAAGACAAGAATAATCAACGAATCTCTCAAGAAAGAAAGCAAAGGAATACATTTTGAAGTGATGCCCCCAAAAAAGCAACTCAATGTTTCCTTGAATTAATTATTGCCAATTTTGTTCCAAAAGGCTAGAGTGTAGTCTTGAGATTCTTCAAAAGATTAATGCCGTTAACTAGAGAAAGGCTTTAACTGAGAACTGACTGGAGAGTAAACTCAGTTTAAGAAATGATCTCTCTATAAATCGCTTTCAACGTAGTTTTAAGAGGTTTTTTGATTTCGTAAAAGATTTTTCCATTGCAATCAATGATGTCGCTATTACTTCTATTATGAATTACTAATGAGAAATTGTTATGAAATTTTGTATCGAGATTTGCTTCAAGTTCAATTTGCTTGTTTTCTTGATCAGAAGGATTTATTCCTGCCAAGTTGTCAGAACCTCTGGTAATTAGGAAGTTCACGTAGCTAGCGCCATCAATGATCATATTTATCCATGAATTGTCATCTTCAGTAACGTGCATTTCAATTTTTTTAACAATTCCCGAGCCATCAATTGAAACAAGAGCAGTTGACTTATTTGGACTAATTTTATTCTCAAATTTCATTTCTAAAGAAAAAAGCTTTTTTGTTACAATAAAGTAAATTAAATAAATTACGCCTGCGAAAAATAATGCTAATATACCCGCGTAAACGACCCAATCTTCGATTTGAATCATAGTTAAGGCTCTTTCTCAGGATTAATAAATAAGGATTTCTGCTCAGGACGAATTGCATACAGGATTTCACAAACTATTATGTTTTTTATTCAGAAAAGTTATTCAATCAGCAATGCGGTAACTCTAACATTACATCTTTATCATGGAGGGTTGATGGTTGCGGCACATACCTATTTTGGCCGGAGTTCTTTTGCTACTAGCAATGTCTGCAATCTTTTTGAGTAGTCCTTCGATTGTTTTTGCTCAACAAAGTAATACTGCATCCGCTATTTCAATGGCCCAAAGTGAACTTGTCACCTGTTATGAAGCGGCCAGAATGGCGGAGGCGTCAGGAGCAAATATTTCACAATTAACAAGAACGCTTAATGATGCAGGTTCTTTGTTGTCACGCGCTGAATTAGCTTTTTCCACTGGTGATAACGATTCAGCGCAAAGTCTTGCCATTCAGAGTCAAAATGAATTGACTAGCTTTATTTCCGAAGCCAACTCCCTTCAGACTTCTGCTTCACAGATACGATCAAATAGTTTCTTGTTGAACTTTGTGGGTTCCATTTCTGGCACTATTGCAGTAATAGTCGGAAGCTTGATAGTTTGGTTTTTGTTGAAGAGAAAATATAGAGCTGAAGAGAGTGCAAAAATTGAATCTGAAGCAATTTAAGGCCATATTTATTATTGGAACAACAGTTTTAGCTTTGCTGGTTGCTTCCCCGGCTTTGCAAAGGATTTTAGTATCTCCTCCAGTCGCACCTTTTACTGAACTTTCAATGCTTGGTCCAGAACACAACATTACCAACTATCCATACAATATCACTCAAAACAAAAACTATAGTGTCTTTTTAACACTCAACAATCAACTGGGATACTGTGCTTATTACCAAATTGAGGTGAAATTTCGCAATGAAACAGAGTCGGCCCCAGACGGTGTTAATTTAACTCCTAGTAGTTTGCCTTCGCTATATAATTTGACAACTTTTGTTGCAAACAAGGAAAGTTTAGAAATACCTATAACTTTTGTCTTTAATTATTTTTATATCACCAACGACCGAACGCCTCAAATTAATTTTAATAGCCTGAAATTAAATGAGGTTCTGCTAAATTTACATGGTGATTCTTCTCAGTGGAATTCAACGACAAACATATTTTACGGTAACTTAATTTTTGAGCTGTGGATTTATAATGGCACATTAGGTAGCTTCCAATATAATGAGCGTTATGTGGATCTAAAATTTAACATGACCTACTTCTAACCATAATTATTTATCAAAGTAACTCACAAACTCCCAGTTGTTAAAATGACACCAGAAGGTTCGAATGAACAATTTTTAGATTTTACTTATTTATTCTTGGGTCCGCTTATTTCTTTAGCAGATTTAATGACCTTTAGCTTATGTTTTTCGTGGTTTTAATTAGCGGTCATAATATTTTCTAGATCATAGACCGAGGGAAAAAGTTTTCAAAATTAAATTTTTCAATTCATTGATAACAAATTATTTTGTTTAACAAAAAGAATGGAGTGAAGCAGACTTTGCAAGATATGCGAAGTTTTGTGATCAATCAAGTTAGCCTGATTAACTATTTTCAAATTTCTCTTCGCAAAAAAACTTAAAACAAATCCTTTTAATATTGCGGTAGAAAGAGAGGGAAGAAAAATACTAAAAATACAAGAAATGCGAGAACAAAAAATATCAAAAACATCAATGGCTGAATACTCTGTAAATTGGCAAAGACAGCAATCAAACGCGGTTTTTTGCGCAAATCACGCCGACTTAAACTTTGACAAAGAAAACCTAAACTTATAATTGAGGGACTAGAAACTTGCGGATCAACTATAGAAAAAAAATTCTTATTTTCTTCTTGCTGACCACTATGATTTTAGTAAGTTCAAGTATAAGTTATGTCCACGCTTCAGCAACTTCTAATTTAAGCGTTGATGGACAGTACATTAAGGACGCGGCTGGCAACACGGTTACTTTAAGAGGATTTGTTTACACCTATTTCATTGATTCTCCCACGGGTAGCTGGCAACTTCCAAGCGGCAAAACCGAATGGGGTACCTTTGACACTTCGGCGATTCAATCAAACCTTGACGCTATAAAAAGCTGGGGCGCAAATGTTGTCGTCGTATACACCACAGCTTCATTTTGGATCGATAACACCCAAAACTTCAGAAACAACATTGAGTATTTCATTGCTCAAGCACAACAAAGAGGCATTTACGTCGAACTCAGTTTTACACGCGATAACTCCAATCAACCAGGACAAATTTCTTACCCCTACCCACCATATGGATACACACTAAATTGGCAACCGATTTACGGCAACGGATACATTAACAATCAACAAGACTTTGTAAACCTGTGGGTAAATGTTGCAAACGCGCTAAAAGTCTATCCCAACGTCATATTCAAATTTTGGGGCGAGCCAAGTGGAGACGGCACGCCTGCTGCAGAAAGAGACTGGGCTATTGTAAATCAACTATGCATTAACGGAATTCGTGCAATTGGATCAACAAACCTAATAGTAATCCAATGGGGTCTAGGACTCGCTGATCCTTTCTCTGGGTGGGTGGCAAGTATGAGTTGGATAAACGATTACCCCTTAACCGATCCAGCGGGCAACCTGATTTACAGCGAGCATCTATACAGTCATCCAAACTTCTACGACTACAAGACAGGACTTTACTACTCATCAACGTCTGACATGCAAAGAGCATTAATAGATACTCTCGTAGTCCAAACTGCTTCCTCTCATCCTGTTTTTATGGATGAAATGGGGTGCGACCAAGGCGCTTCGGATATGTCTACAGAATATGCTTGGTTTAGCAATACTTTGGGGCTTCTCAATCAATACGGCATCGGATACGCAGTTTTTGCCGCTCCTCCATGGGATTCGAATACGGAATGGGGACTTGTAATGGCAGGGCAACCAAATTATACCCCGAACCAAGCAGGTCAAATACTCCAACAACAACTAGCTTACCAAGTTAGCACATATACCTCTTCTGGTACAGACCAAAGTTATACCACGAGTCAAAGTTCCCAAGTTTCCAACGCTTTTGGTAACACAGATGTTGGTGCTTATA
The DNA here is from genome assembly GCA_963809455.1 of Candidatus Bathyarchaeota archaeon. GTDB lineage: Archaea > Thermoproteota > Bathyarchaeia > Bathyarchaeales > Bathycorpusculaceae > Bathycorpusculum. Next base: position 37,931 of record CAWEJP010000010.1, read on the forward strand.
GCGGTTCAGCTAACACGGGCGTTAAGCAAGCGGTTCTGTATCAACTCAATGATAACAATGCAGCGGTAAACTCGATAGTTTGGTATGGTAGTGTCGATAGCCAGACAAATATGAAATGTGCAATCTACTCCAATAACAACGGTGTTCCAGGTACTCTTCTAGCGCAAACACAGGCTGTGGTGGTAGGGACATCCAATAGCTGGGTGACTTTTCCGCTTAATTCTCCAGTTACATTGCAATCTGGTAGCTACTGGTTATCCTTTGTAGAACCATGGCCAACTGCATCTCACGTGTACTTTAACTATGACATGGGGTCTTCATCGCAGAGAGCTCAAAGTGCTACTCAACCGTTTTCTCAGGAATTCACGGCTACATTTGCTAAGGTATTTGCTTATGACGCTAGAGCGGTCTCAATCTACGCAACATACACAATAAATAATGAGCAACAAGTTTCCAACGCTTTTGGTAACACAGATGTTGGTGCTTATAGCGGTTCAGCTAACACTGGTATTAAGCAAGCGGTTCTGTATCAACTCAATGATAACAATGCAGCGGTAAACTCGATAGTTTGGTATGGTAGTGTCGATAGCCAGACAAATATGAAATGTGCAATCTACTCCAATAACAACGGTGTTCCAGGTACTCTTCTAGCGCAAACACAGGCTGTGGTGGTAGGGACATCCAATAGCTGGGTGACTTTTCCGCTTAATTCTCCAGTTACATTGCAATCTGGTAGCTACTGGTTATCCTTTGTAGAACCATGGCCAACTGCATCTCACGTGTACTTTAACTATGACATGGGGTCTTCATCGCAGAGAGCTCAAAGTGCTACTCAACCGTTTTCTCAGGAATTCACGGCTACATTTGCTAAGGTATTTGCTTATGACGCTAGAGCGGTCTCAATCTACGCAACATATACAACTTAATAGTGGTTCATAATCGCTATTAGTTGCAAATAATTTCTTTTTTTTATTTGAAATAATACAGTCCTTGTTATAACTTATTCTTTGATTGTTTGATTATAGAAATCGCCTTCATTAATTGAAGGATATAGTTCGTGAGTAATGGACTTGCTTAGTAAATCTATTGCTTCGAAGGTTTTCTATTTCCCAAATAATACAGTGGCTTTCAAAAAAGTATTAAAGTTTCTTACGAATTGATGACTTTAAGTTCTCTTGTTACGAGTGTTCTGATGTATACAAGGAATCTGTATATTTCATACAAATAAGTTAAATATCCATTCTTGGAAGAATGTTAAAGAATAACCGATTTAGCTTTGGCTTTATTCAACTCTGCTCCTGTCAGGGAGGGACTTGTTAAAGGTAGTTCCTAATAACTGATTTCTGAAAATATTTCCAAAGTAATAAAAAGAGGGTAGTATTAGTGCTGAATAACAAAAAGGATCAGAATTCGTTAAGTACATTGGGACGCTACAATTTAGATGACTTTTTAAAATCAATTGGGGTATCTCCAATTTCAGCAGCGACTAGCCCTTTTGACCCGGGTTATGACCTATCAACTTTGACAAGTCATCTTGAACAAAGTCATCATCTTATGACCATATTGAAAGTTTCAATGGCTTGCTGGTTGATAGCTGATGAAGATATCTCCCGTAAAAAAATAGACGCAGCAAAAAAATATCATGTGCCTACAACTACTGGAGGAGGTCCTTTTGAAGTTGCTTACGTTCAAGGTAAACTTCCAGAATATCTCGATCTCGTAGTTGATTTCGGTTTTACACGTATAGAATGCGGCGAAGGATTCACAAACATTAAACTCAACGCTAAAGAGATAGTCAAAATGGCCAATGATCGCAGCCTTGACGTACAGTTTGAACTGGGCAAGAAACACGAAGGTGCTTTCACAGAACAAGGCATCGAAAAATTGATAAACCAAGGAAAAAGATGGCTAGAGGCGGGTGCCCTACAATTAGTTGTCGAGGCGCGGGAAAGTGCAAAAGAGGTCGGTTTATTTGACGATGCAGGAAATCTTAATGTGAATTTTGCAGATCGTTTTGCAAAAGAATTCGGTCACGGAGTTGTAGTGTTTGAAGCACCGAATAAACAGAGCCAATTTGCACTGCTTAATCACTTTGGTCCAGAAGTTCATCTTTGTAACGTCCGCCTTGAAGAACTGCTTAGGGTAGAAATCTATAGACGCGGCTTGCATTCTGACTCTTTTTGCAGAGAAAATCTGCGTCCACATAAGAGCAAGTGAGAAATATGGGGAAAGGATAACACGACTAACAAATCATTTTTAATTAAATGCTTGACAGAAAATGAAATATCTCCTTTAGAGGGATATGCAGCTGTTGCAATTGACGTGATTCGTTCTACAACAGTTGCCGTAACTATTGCCGAATCGGGTCGGAAGTGTTTTTATGCTCCAACTCTCGATTTTGCATTGGGTCTGGCTAGTAAGCTTGAAAATCCTTTGTTGATCGGAGAGATTGGTGGTAATATGCCATATGGATTTGATCTTACTAACAGTCCAGCAGAAATTGAACAAATAAAAGAGCTTGTGCGACCCGCTATCATCGTTTCCACTTCAGGGACTCCTCTAATGTATGCATTTAGAAATTGGCATTTAGCCTACGTAGCTTGCTTGAGAAATTATACCGCTACAACTAATCAAATAGTTCAACGTCACAATCATGTCTTGATCGCTTCTGCCCTGACTCGTGGCGAATTTCGTGAAGAAGATCAATTATGTAGCGCCTGGATTGGAAAGGGTTTGATGAAAGCAGGGTACTCACCCGAAGATGACAGCGCAGCCAAGATTGTTGATAAATGGACAAATGCTTCTGTTGAGGTTTGTTCTCAGGGAAAAAGCGCGGAATTTCTTCGAAGAACCCACCAACTCAAAGATCTAAATTATATACTTAGTCATGTGGATGACGTTAACGCGGTCTTTGCAATAAAGGATAATGAGATTGTTAAGCTTTCTTAAAAGGGCAAAATATAGGATCAAGGAATGTTTAATCAACTTCTTCAAAAGCCCTACAATTAGGGCGATTTAGAGACTTGAAGAAATAACAGCTTTAATTTCTATTTAACAAAGAGTTTTCATATAGCCCTATTCGTTTAACAAATTAGGTTGGAGTAATTTGGAAAAAGATCCTTTGAAAGTTGCAGTAGTCGGTTTGGGCAAAATGGGCTTACTACACAGCGGCATTTTGAATGTGCTTCCGCGAGTAAAATTAGTAGGTGTTTGTGAAGCCACTCCTTTGACGCGACGTATAATTAAAAAAGTTCTTCGGAAGATTCCAGTTGTTGAAGATGTTTCCGAATTATCGACTTTAAATTTGGACGCTTTATTTATTACGACCCCGACCTCGACACATTATTCCGTTGCCAGAACTGCCATTGAAGGGCGAATAGCTGATAATATATTTGTTGAAAAGCCTCTTTCAAACTCTTATGCTGAATCGCTCAATCTCAACGATCTAATGACTGGGAAGGGCGTAAGTATGGTTGGCTATGTGCGACGATTCATGGTTACTTTTATGAAGGGTAAAGAGTTGCTCTCGCAAGGTGCTATAGGAAACCCAGTTTCTTTTAATATTAAAATGTCTTCTTCGGATTTCTTCGGGATTAATGATCCAGCTGTTTCCATTGCAAGAGGCGGTGTTCTGAAGGATCTAGGCTGTTATCCTATTGACTTAATTCTTTGGTATTTTGGAGAATTTAGAGTAGAGAAAGCAACTTCCGAAGCATTAACTGGACCAGGAGCAATCGACGCTGTTCATTTTAATGTTCTTGGTAGCGGAAGAATTCCTCCAGGCGAGGTCTTTGTAACTTGGTGTGCAGAAGGTTACAGAATGCCTGAAATCGAATTTTTCATTATCGGGTCAAAAGGTATTCTTACAGTGAATGATGATTATGTCAGGTTAGAAAGTAACGGTAAGATTTCCACCTTTTATCGACTTAATCTCAACGATAATACAGCTTTTTGGTTAGGGAGTCCTGAGTATTATCGGGAGGATGAATTTTTTGTTCAAGCTATTGAAAAGAAACTAGTTGGGGAACCAAGTTTTGCTTCTGCTGCCAAAGTTGAAGCGGTAATTGAAGAAGTTCAGAAGAAGGCCGATAACAAATGAATGAAGACCTCTCTAAACCGTTATTTCTAGTAGGCGATAACCCATTTCTAAATATTAGCCATTTATCGCAAAGTAAGGCAAGAGAGCGAATTGATGATCCCGGAAATCCCGTGTTTGCTGCACATTTGTTGCGTTTGGCTCTCGAAAATGGTGCAAATGGATTTACTTTTTCTATGTGTGATTCTAATCTTGCAATTTTAGATAATTTAGATTTAAAAGGTTTGGATAAACGTTTGGGACTTTATCCTATTTTGCCTTATGCTTTTGAGTATGTGCAGAAAGCAACTCAGCGAGGTGGATTTGCTGGTTTGATTAAAAAACTTGGCTGGGACATGATAAAATCGGGAAATGCAGAGTCACTCGTTTTTGGAGTTTTAACTACAATAACTGCGAATCCCGAATCTTTAATGAAGGCCTATTTAGGTTACGAGATCTCTCGACTCACTTCACACTTAAGTAAAGCGATGAGGTTGGATTCTGTTTTGCTTCATCAAGTAGTAACAGACTTGGCATTGGCTTTAGATTTGGATTGGTTATTCAAAACCTATGTTGGTTTTCTTTCACACAAGAAAATAACGCCTGGTTTTAACACGGGAAACTTTCCTTATTTGGTGCGAAAATTCAATGAATGGAATATAGATTTAAGCAAAGTGATAATCGCAGCACCTTTCAATCAAGTAGGTTTCCAAATGACTCCATCCAAAGAAGAATGTGAAAAAGCTTTGACATTTTTACCTAAACCTTCGGTCATAGCAATAAGCATACTTGCTGCTGGGTATCTTCAACCAACAGAAGCCTCAGAATACATATCTTACTTACCAAACATCAGAGGTATAGCAATAGGCATATCAAAAGAAAAACATGCTCGTGAAACATTCGCGGTTTTCAAAAAAACATTGGTTTAGAAACAAACCTTTTTCCCTTTTCTCAATACGCTCTCATTGTCTTTATTAGTGCAGGTTTGATAAATCTCAGATAATAAGGTTAGTCACAATGCCACAAATCAGTTTAAGAGATAGCTGAACCAAAAATTGATCTTGAATTAATCATCGTTAACTTTTCGTTCGCAAAAAACGTCGAGTTTTGTTGTTAAAGAAAGCTATGTATCAATAAAACAGGAGCTTGACTCAGGAAAATGAAGCAGGTTTCAATTGAAGATACTTCAGTTCCAGTCGTAATCATGTATGCTTACCATTACGGTCAACTTGGTGCAATTCGCAGTTTTGGTCGTCTAGGTGTTACTGTAAGAGGCATAGATCCAGATCCAACTGCACCAGGGTTATTTTCAAGATATTGCAAAGGAAAGTTTTTGTGGGATGTTGACGGTGCAAAGCCAGAAGAAACTCTTCGATATATGTTGGATTTAGGGAAAAAAATCAACAAAAGATCATTGTTGATACATACGACTGATAACAGCTCAACTTTTCTTGCAGACTACGCTGACGAATTAAGCGAATGGTATCTGTTTCCTCGCATCAATCCTGAGATAGTTCGAGGTCTTGCAAGCAAGAAAGGATTGTATTTTCTAGCAAAAAAATGTGGAATTCCAACTCCTGAAACATGTTTCCCTCAATCAATAGATGAATTAAGCGAATATCTCAAAGACGCAGTTTTTCCAATTATGGTGAAAGAAATTTTTCGGGCTCCTCATGCTCCAAAAAGAATGTTTATTGCAAAAAATAAAGCTGAACTTTTTGATTTTTATCGCAAGTATGAAGATGCACAGAATCCAAATTTTATGTTACAGGAATACATCCCGGGCGGGGATGATTGTATATGGTTCTTTAACGGATATTTCGATTCAAATTCGGAATGTCTTATTTTCGATGGTTGGAAAGAAAATTCGTCAATCACCAATTCATACTGGGGTAGCCTCGCTGGGTATTTGCTTAAAAAATAATACTGTTGATAAACTAACAAAACGCTTCATGAAAAGTATTGGTTACAAAGGGATACTTGACATCGGATATAGGTATGATGCTCGAGATGGTCAGTACAAAGTGTTAGATGTTAATCCACGGATTGGCGCCTCTTTTCGTTTGCTTGTCGGCGATAATGGGATGGATTCTCCACGAGCAGAATATCTAGATTTAACCGGGCAAAAGGTACCATCAAGTCAGTATGGTTGAAGGCAGAAAATGGTTTATTGAAGATAGAGATTTAGTTTCAAGTTTTCGGTATATCCGAGAAAAGAGTTTAACTCTCCAGCAGTGGGTAAAATCTTTTCATGGAGTTAGAGAGAGTGCTTGGTTCGCCATGGATGATCCTGCCCCATTTTTCGTAATGTGTGCAAGATCGTCGAAAAAAGTTTTATCTATGAAGGATAGGGTTGTTTCGAATCCTTACTGTCTTTTCCCCTCAACTTACGATAGGAAGCAATAGTTTTTCGTTTTATGATAAAATTTTTTTTCATTAAATGAATGATTTTAATTAAGAGAAAGTTTTTAATAAAAATAAATATTTTATCAAGGGAGCAAAACTCAATGGATTCACCTAAGAATTTTGCAGTTATTGGAGCCGGCAATGGTGGTAAGGCGATGGCTGCACATCTTGCATTATCTGGGTACCGAGTTTCTTTGTATAATCGTACTCCAGATCACATTTCTACTATAAGAGCCCGCATGGGAATTGACTTAGAAAGTATTGAAGGGGAACCTCGAGGATTTGCTAAATTAGCTTTAGCGACTTCGGATATAGGCGCTGCAGTTAAAAATGTTGATATGATCATGGTCGTGGTGCCTTCTTCCGCTCATGCAGATGTTGCTCGAACGATTGCTTCTCATCTATCCGACGGACAAATTATTGTGTTGCATCCCGGGACGAACATTTGGAGCATTGGAGTTCGTCAAGGTTCTAAAAGACAATGATTGCAAAGCGAACGTAGTAGTGGCAGAAGCACAAACGTTGATTTTCATAAGTAGGTCACAAGGTCCGGCAAGAGCACGAATTTTTCAAATCAAACAAGCAGTCCCAATAGCCGCTTTCCCAGCGACACAGACAAATCTAGTGTTAAAAGCTATTCGTGAAGTCTTCCCGCAATTCATCGATGGAATAAATGTTCTGCACACAGGGTTAAATAATATGGGTGCAATCTTGCATCCAGCAACTACTTTGCTCAATGCTGGCTGGATTGAGGAAACTCAGGGAGACTTCAAGTTTTATATTGAGGGATTAACTCCTTCTGTTGCACGAGTTTTAGAAATTCTTGACGCCGAACGTATTAAAGTTGCTTCGTCGCTTGGAATTAACGCCCAGACCGTGCTGGACTGGCTAAAAATGTCGTACTGTTCAACAGGTGAAAACCTTCGGGAGGCAATTCTTAAACAGACTAGTTACTACCAAGTCAAAGCGCCAAGTTCTCTTTATCATCGTTACATTTTTGAAGAGGTTCCGATGGGCTTAGTTCCAATAGCTTCGTTAGGTGAGAACAATGGTGTTTCCGTTAGCGGGATAACCAGCATAATACAATTAGCAGGAATGGTTCATGGAACTGATTATTGGCAACGAGGTCGCACATTAGCGAAACTTGGCCTTTCAGGCTATAATGTTGAAGAATTGACTAGATACGTTAATGAAGGCGTGGTACATAGATAATTGTGCATATTTTATGTCAATTTAAAATGTTGAATAATGATCTTGTGATTGAGATCATATTATTTTCTTACAAAATTAGCGGGTGCACAATTTGATTAAGGACAAGAGTTTTACTTTTCTAAAGAAAGCTTTCCTCAGCCTTCTTCCAATTTCTAGCAGAAAGATTTTAGCTGTTTGGATTGATCGTCAGGATTGGATACCGGGATGTCATGATTTCCCATTAATGATGCTTAGAGATTGGGCACACAAAGACGCTGATGCTTTTCACCGTTTTCTTTGGTCGAATCACTTGGTTTATGCTAGATGGTATGAAGAAAAAAACGAGTTTGGCGCTGAAAATCTTCGGCTGGTAAGACGAATGATGTTTCAGGATTTGAAACAGTATCTGATTAAAAATGACAACGATCTTTTTAACAGTGTGAAAAGCGTTTTTGAAGTAGGCTGTTCATCAGGTTTTCTACTCCGCTACTTAGAAACCGATTTTTTCCCAAATGCTACTAAACTTGAAGGAAATGATATAGACGGACCCGCGATAGAAAGGGGAAACAAGTATCTTCGTGAGCATGGTTCGAAAATACGCCTCATTCAAGCAGACATGGCAAATCTTGATGACATCATGAATGGCTCCAAATACGACGTAATTTTGTGCGTTGGTGTGATAGTGTATCTTCAGGAACCTGCAGCCACTTTAGTGATTCGATCAATGCTAAACCACTGCAGCGGTTTAGTGGTCATTTATGCAGTTGCCGATCCAACGATTGACAATTCTAAGCTTGAGAATTCGGAAACAAGAAATCTTGATGGCGTTTTCATTCATAACATTGATGCGATGGTTAAAAATGCCGGCGGTAAAGTCGTTTACAGAAGATGGGAAGGTTCAAAAACATATGACTGCCAAACCATCTACTTTATATTTTGCAAACCTGGTCCCGATAACCAACTACTATCAATTGAAGCAAAACTCTAATTGTTAATGATTTGTGTTTCGAGACTAAATTAAGAACCTAAATTTTATTTGTTAATGCGAATGATTATATGGCTCGAATTAGTTTCATTTTTAACCTATTTGTCTCATGTTAGGAGTTGTTATATTTGGTACTAAGAACGGATGTAATTATTGCTGTTGGAGCTCATCCCGACGACATTGAATTAGGCTGCGGGGGCACTGTAAGAGCTGCAACTAAAGCTGGAAAAAAAGTGATTGCTGTCATTATGACCAAAGGTGAACAAAGCGCCAATCCAGAAATTAGATGCGAAGAGACCAAAAAGGCTCTTTATTTGCTTGGAGTGAAAGAAGTGCATTTTGGGGATTTTCCAGATACTGAAGTTCCGAGTTCGCGTAAAGCTGTGAGTTTTCTTGAAGGTTTCTACGACAAACAGAGGCCTGAAACAATCTTAACACACAGTGTCAACTCGATGCATCAGGATCATAGACAGGTTGGTTGGCTTTCAATGGCTGCATATAGATTTTCACCGAGAATATTAGCATATGAAACTCCAAGAGTAACATCTTCGTTTTCTCCAACATATTACATTGATATTTCGGATTGCATCGAAGAAAAATGTACCGCTTTAAAATGTCATTGCACACAGAAAACAAAAACATATATTCAAAATAACTCAGTTGTCAACATGGCTGCTTTCAGAGGTCACCAAGTAAACGTGGCTTATGCAGAAGCTTTTGAAGTGGTGCGTTATGTGGAAAAACCTCAATCAAATAATAGCGTGATAAACATAGAATCTTAAATTTTCAGTTTTTTCCTAATTTTTCTCTATCAACCCATTTTCAGAGCAATTTTTAGTAAATTCATATTTGAAGAATGGTTGTAGCCATCAAATCGGATATTGACATAGGTTTTTTCCAAAAAGTGTTTTGTGAATTTATCTCTAAGCACTGTTTTACAATGACTGTGAGTGTCACCTGAGGATATTATTAATTATGAACCCAAAAGTATCCATTGGTCTCTGTGCAAAAAACGCGGAAAGCACAATTCGTTTTGCAATTGACAGCGTTGCGCAGCAAAATTTTAATCACGAATTGATGGAATTAGTTTTTGTTGATGATGGAAGCGATGATAACACTTTGCAGATCATGAAAGAGGAGGCTTCAAAAATTGATTTTCGAGTTAAGATATTCTCTGGCAGTTGGCGAGGTATCGGCAAAGCTCGAAATACGGTGGTCGAAAACGCTGAAGGCGAATATATTGTTTGGTTAGATAGTGACGAAATTATAGAAGAAGACTTTGTGAAAAAGCAAGTTAACTTAATGGACTTAAACCCGAAAGCTGGAATCGCAATGGGTCGCCTTGGGATTCTCCCAGGTGCAAACATTTTGCTAACACTGGATCATCTTCCTTATATTGGGTCTTCCTTAGATAGGGATTGCAATAATCCTTCAAAACTACCTGGCACTGGCGGTACAACTTATCGTCGATCATCAGTTAAAGAGGTTGGGGGTTTCAACGAAGAATTTCAAGGTGCTTGTGAGGACACAGATGTGGCATATCGAATGACTCAAGCAGGCTGGTCCGTTATTTGCGGTGATGGCCTATTTTATGAAAGCCATGGGCAAATGACTACTTTACGTATAGCTTGGAGAAGAAGTATTAAACGAGGGATTTCAAGTCGAAAACTTTATGATAAAAATAATGTGTTTTTTTCCTTTTATAGAATAAATCCCTTTGCAAGTTTTCTAGTTAGTTTTCGATATGCAGTTCTTGGATATATAGTGACAAAGCGGAAGGTTTCATTTTTGTTGCCGTTTTATTACACTTTTAAGAATACAGCCTGGTTTTTTGGATTTACTAGGTCAAGTTCAAAATAGTTATAGCGGTATCTACGGACTATTCATTCTGATTTCAGATTAACAAAAATTATTTTGCATTAAATTTATGCAAGAAAGTTTTTTAATAAAAGTTTGGTTCATATTTATTTTGATTTTTAGATATTTGAGGAATATTTTTGATTGAAATTTTGGACTTATTATTCTTTATATTTCTGTTAGTTTTCGTCGGAGTTTATGGAATTTTCTTGCTTTATGTATCTTTATGTGCAAGAAAACCGTGGGGGTTGGGAATTGATTATACATTTGAACCCAAAGTAACGATATTGATTCCCGTTCACAATGAAGCAAAAAACATAGAAACTAAATTGTTAAACGTAAAAGATGTTTTATATCCAAAACAAAAAATGGAAATCATAGTAACTGATGATGCTTCTGACGATAACTCTTTAGTGGTTGTAGATAATTTCATAAAAAACCATCCGGAGTTAAACATTAAAATCGTTCGGCAAGCTGTCCACGAAGGAAAATCTGCTGCATTGAATAAGGCTCTCCTAACCGCAACCTATGATATTGTCATAGTTACAGATGCAGATACAACTTGGCAAACAGACTTACTTAAAAAGGCAATGCCGTACTTGTCTGATCCAAAAATTGGAGCAATAACCTGTAGAGGCGTTAACACAAATAGCGAACAATCATGGGTAACTAAAGCTGAAAAATCATATTTGAGTTTTGCAAACTTGATACGTCTTGGAGAATCTAAAGCATATTCAACCATAAAATTCGAGGGTGGATTTTGTGCATATAAAAAAAATGCGTTTGACGAGTTTGACCGTGAAACTGGAGCCGATGACTCAGGCACTGCTCTTAAGGTTGTTCAAAATAACTATAGAACACTCTTGATACCTGAAGTGTTATTTTATACCAGTTTTCCAACGCATTTTCGTGGGAAGTTAAAAACAAAAATTCGCCGTGCGACGCAATTGATGAGTCTGTGGTTAAAATGTTTGAACTTATTAACCAAAAAACGTCTTTTGCTACCAAAGAAAATTGCAGTTCCAGAATTACTATTATTCATTTTTATCCCTTGGGTTTTCTTAGCTTTAGCAGCAACTACTGTTGCAATGATCATCTTTGCTCCGTTTTCGATCTTGTCAATTGCAGTTTTGATTTTTATTGGAGGTTTACTGGTTATCGCTAGGAGCCTTTTCTTTGAAGTGTTGATTGATAATTTCATTCTTGTTATAGCTTTGATCAATCTTTTAATTGGGAATCGCTATGTTGCTTGGGGGAAAGCATGAAAAACGGCGGCAAAATTGTTTAATGCTGCCCGAATTTTTGGACTTATATGTTGGTTTATTCTGGCCTTGAAAATTGTGGGTGGTTGTTTAAACGAAACCTAAAGTAACTATTGGTATATGCGCAAAAAACTCTGAGCGCACAATATCTTTGGCAATTGAAAGCTTGATACATCAAGATTTCGATCATAACTTAATAGAAATAGTTTTTGTTGATGATGGAAGTATTGACAAGACTTTATCCATAGCTAAGGAATTATTTTCAGGAATAGATATTCGCGCAAGAATTTTTACTGGACCTTGGAGAGGTATTGCAAAGGCAAGGAATACTATCATAGAGCAAGCCGAGGGTGAATACATAATCTGGCTGGATAGTGATGAAATAATCTCAGAGGGCTTTGTCAAGGAACAAGTTAAATTTATGGATCAACATAAGGATGTTGGGATAGCGAAAGGGAAATACGGTTCTCTTAAGAACAATTATAACGAAACCGTTGTTGCAAGATTAGAAAATACTGAATTTATGTTGAGCACCATCTCTGAAAAAAATGCAGGATCAATGCCTTTAGGAACGGGTGGTTCAATTTACAGAGTAAGAGCTGTCAAAGAGATTGGCGGCTTTGATATTCATATCAGCGGTGCAGGAGAAGATATAGATGCTGAAGAAAGAATTCGACAGCGTGGATGGCAACTTTTTGTAACTTCTGCATTATTTTATGAAACACGTAGAGCCAGTTGGGGTTCTTTATGGTCTGAATATTTTTGGCTTGGAATAGGTGGTCGTCAACTCCTAAATAAAGGGAGCCACGTTTTAAATTTGTATAAATTCTTGCCTCCAGTTGCAATAGCTGCAGAGGTTTTGAAGCTACCGATGGCTTATAAGATTACACATCAGAAAACAGTCCTGCTACTTCCTCTTCATTATATTTTTAAGAGATCGGCTTGGTTTATGGGGTTTTTTATGGAGCGGATACGCTGATTTTTCAGACGTTTGATTTTGTCTGGCGGGTTTGTATTTGTGTAGTGCGGTTGAATGACGTTTATTGGTTATAATTAAACTTATTAAGTCGTAATAATCAAGATAAGCGGCATGGGCAACCACACTTTAAAACAGATTTCAATTGTCGTTATCATACTTACCTTCTTAGTTGCTTTTTTCTCCAACCCAGTTTTTGCATCGAATCCAACTCCAACTCCTACCCCAAAACCAACAAAAACAATCACCATCAGTTCCTCAGGAATTATTAATTACTCCACAAGCTCTTTGCACGTAAGTGGAGCTTACATTAAAGATCCTGCTGGAGATGTAATCCACCTTAGAGGTGTCGATTACTCGTATTTCATCGATGATCCTTTTGGTACGTGGACGCTTTCAAGCGGCGGTAGCGAATGGTCCACTTGGGACACCTCTGCAGTTAACTATTTTCTTGATGAGGAGCACAGTTGGGGAGTTAACGTTATTCACGTATTAACTACTTCCTCTTTCTGGATAACAAACCAAAGCGGTTTCCGAAGTCACCTTGAATATTTCATTAATCAAGCTGCCAATCGAGGCATGTACGTTGAATTAACTTATTGGCGAAACAATCAAACCGAACAACATTCCAATCTTCCTTTCTATGATCCAGGAAACGGATACATCAATAGTATATCCGATTTTGTAAACTTATGGTCGAGTACAGCTAATGAGCTAAAGGCTTATCCTAATGTATTGTTTAATTTCTGGGATGAACCTGCACCAAGCGGACCTTATGGTGCGTCAGATTGGTTTAGTGCTTCCCAACAATGTATCAACGCGATAAGAGCAGTGGGTTCAACAAATCTGATCGTAATACAATGGTGTTTAGGTATTGCTGATCATTTTAATGGCTTTGTAGGAGACATGAGTTGGGTAACAACTTATCCATTAACTGATTCATCGGATAACCTTGTCTATAGTACTCACTTCTACACTCACCCAGATAACTGGTATAATTATCCAGCGGGTAAATTCGCTTCGTCAAATGCAGAAATAACTCAAGTTTTAACTGATTGTTTGGTCCTTCAAACAGCGGCTTTACACCCAGTTTTCATAGACGCAATAGGCTGCGATTTGTATGCTTCGGATTTATCCACTGAATACACTTGGTTTAACAATACTTTAGGGCTTCTTAACCAAGACGGAATCGGATATGCAGTGTTTTGTGCTCCTCCATGGAATTCGAATACGGAATGGGGACTTGTAATGGCAGGGCAACCAAATTATACTCCAAACCAAGCCGGCCAAATACTCAAACAACAACTAGTTAAGTAAGGAATGGAGACTTAACCATTTTTTTTATTTTTATATTTTGTAAAATGTTAACTTTTTGGAAATATTTCATAACTTCTAACGCAGTTCTGACTAATAACTTTCTTATTTCAAATAAAACTTAGGAACAACATAATTAAAACTATTTTTGGAGATAATATTTTGAAGGTTGGAATTTTTCATCCCACATTAAATGCTTGCGGAGGAGCAGAATGGGTGGCAGTGAAAATTATTAACACACTTGCCAAGCAAGGTCATGAAACTGTTGTTCTCACTAATGAACAAGTAAATCAAAAAAGAATAAAGGATTTATTTGGAGAAGAGGCACATATAGATTCACAATTTGTCTTCCCCTTTGAGCCTTTTCCTTCTACAGATGTTCATAATGTATATACCGATGCAATACGAACATTATTGCTTAAAGCGCAATGTGATGTTCTTATTGATACAGAATCTAATGCGCTACTTCCTGGTGTAAATATTACATACATTCATTTTCCCATGTTAGGACGCTTAGAAGACTATAAAAAATACAAACTAAACGCAGTTCGAGCTAGGCTTTTATATTTTGAACCGTATCGTTTCTATGAAAGAAGAGAATCACAACGCACCAAACGAATAGTTTTTTCAAATAGTATGTTTACTGGCAATGCAATGAGAAATTTTGGAATGCATCCTACTTTGCTTTATCCTCCGATAGCAAAGATATTTTATTTAAATCCAGAAGAGTATTCCTCAAGGGAAAACTGCGTTGTTACCGTTGCTCGACTAGATAAACAGAAGCGTTTGGACACAATACCTGAAATCGCAAAACTTACAAACAAGAGCATTCGCTTCCTCATAATTGGAATTAAGCAACGCCAAAAAGACTTTGATAGCATTATAGAATCAATCGAAAGAAACAAAGTTTCCGATCGAGTTGAAGTTCAAACCGATGTTTCACAAGCAAAACTACTGGAAATTCTGCGAACATCCAAAATTTATCTTCATACGTCCAGAATGGAACATTTTGGTGTATCTTTAGCTCAGGCGATGGCTTCAGGTTGTATTCCAATTGCATATGATGGAGGAGGGCCTAAAGAATTTGTTCCAAAAGAATATCGATTCACCGAGTACAATGATGCTGCCGAAAAAATTGAAAAAGCAATTCTTAAGTGGACTCCTCAAGAATCGAAAAGAATTTCCGGCATAGCAAAAATATTTAGTGAGGAAACATTCTCTTTTAATTTCCTAAATTCATTAAAAATGTACTTAGCGCGATCTTAACTTTTAAAGAAATGAGAGATGCCTATTCTAATAGGCTAATAGGGAATTTTGATGAAGGCCTTCTTCAGAGGTTGGTAAACATATAATGCGCTTTCCTCAAATTTACTTTACTAGATCAAAAGGGCTCTTAGCCATTGCGCTAATCTTGTTTTCTTCGTTTATTGTTTCTGTTGTATTTCAAATACCTGTTGCAAGGCAGATTTTAGGTTTTCTTTACTTAACCATAGTTCCCGGGCTTCTCTTAATCGAAGTATTGGGCGAAAATAAGCTTGATGCAACGGAAACTTTAGTTCTATCAATTGGATTAAGCCTTGTTTTTCTAATGGTTGTAGGATTAGTTGTTAACGCAGGGGGCCCCTTATTTGGGATCTTAGCGCCCTTGTCTGAAGTTCCTCTAATGGTTGGATTAAATACAGCAATTCTTGCGTTATGTCTATTTGTTTATTTCAAAGGTGGACGTTCAGAATTTCCCGCTTTAGGACCAATAAAGATAAAACCTGTTAGTGTAATCTTTTTTTCTTTGCCCGTCATGGCGGTTATTGGAACTTATCTTGTAAACCTTTCTGCAACTGACAATTTAGTTCTTATTGCGATGATTATTGCCATTGCAGTATTATGGGGTTTTAGCCTACTCGATCGGTTTGTTCCTTCAAATTTGTATCCTCTTATTCTGGTAGCTTCAGCACTTGCCTTACTATTTCATACTTCACTTATATCCGGTCATCTCAATGGGTATGATGTCCAATATGAATATCTTTTTATGAGAACAACCGTAGCATCTTCTCAGTGGATTCCAAACATATACGACAAGTTCCAAGTATTAATGACCGTAACGATCCTACCTGCTACATACTGGAACATTTTAGGTTTAAATGGCGTCTGGATAGAAAAAATCCTCTATCCCTCCATTTTCGCGTTTGTTCCAGTTGTTCTTTACAAACTTTTTGGCGTATGGTTAGACAAAAAAACTTCTTTCTTAGCGGCCATCTTTTTTATAGCGAGTGCTGAATTTTTTACAGAAATGCTTAGTTTGGGACGGCAAATGATTGCTGAATTTTTCTTTGCCTTACTACTTTATATCATATTTACCAAAAAAATAAATGAACGAACCAAATTAATCTGTTTTACATTTTTTAGTTTTGGCCTGATTGCTTCGCACTATGCATTGGCATACATATTTCTATTCATAATTTGGGCATCTTGGCTTGTCAGATTAGTAACGTTAAAAAAGAAGACTATTTCCATTCGAAATGTGCAGTTTTCTTTTGTCATTATATTTTCCGTTTTGATATTTTCTTGGTATATTTACGTTTCTTCTGAAGCCGCCTTTAACACCTTAACAAGTGTATTCAACTCTGTCAAGGGAGGAGTTCTGAATGACTTTTTTGATCCAAACTCCAGAACAAGCTCCGTATTACTTGGAGTTGGAGTTGGAGCAACTCAAACATCGAGTTTTATTAATACTTTAGGTCGGTTCTGGGCTTATGCTGCAGAACTTCTCGTTGTTTTAGGATTTGTATTCATATTCATTAAAAGAAAAAAAAGAATTTTCGATATTGAATACATCGCAATCATATTCATGAGCATTATGTTATTGGTTTTAAGTATCGCATTGCCCAATTTCGTTGGAAATCTGGGGATGACAAGACTTTACCATATTGCCCTTATCTCATTAGCGCCACTTTGCATATTATCTATCGAAGCAATTTCAAGTCTAGTTTCTAAGAAAAGAAAAAAAGTAATTTGTATCATCATTTGTTTTGTATTTCTTGTCCCATTCTTGCTTTTTCAAACAGGCGCAGTGTATGAAATTGCTAAAGTTCAAAATTACTCATTTCCACTAAGTTTGTACAGATTTAACGCTGATGAGTACAACACACTTGGAATTATTGACGACAAAGACATTAGTGGAATTCAGTGGTTATCTGCAAATTATAATGAGAACATAACCACGGTATACGCGGCCCCAATTCAACGTTCTCTAATTGTAACGGGAGGTTATGGAATGATTCCTTTGTCAAATACTGTGGATTTAGCTTCAAACAATATGCCAATCCGTCAGCAGGGTATCATTTACTTGGCATTGTATAATACCCATTACAACGATATGTCTGGGTATTCCACCAGTGATTATGTTAATTCTACTCTTAACTCTAAGGATAGTGTGTATTCAAATGCCGGGTGCGAGATTTATTTTAATCCTTAACAACTTTTTATTTGGTTAAGAAAAACTAGCAACGAGACCCGAAGAATAATGGAGAGATTTTGAAAGGGTATCTTGACATGATTAAGTATTTTAGCTCATTCGTTAAGCAGCCTACAACAGGTGCTGAAAAATTAATATCCGATATGCATTCAACCATTAAAAGTTCTTTGGAAGGTGAAAAAATTCCATTCAAAGAGTATAATTTTGGAAAGTTGAGCAATTCAATACATTTACTCTTTCCAAGTCCTTACTCTAAGTATCTTATATTTGGTTTTCTCGGTAATCCTTTCTTTTGTAAACTTCAATTAACGATTGTCGGTATTTTTCTTTTTAGCTTTATTGCCCTTAAGAAAAAAGTTTCCAGAGAACGATTCTTTGTTATTACAATAGATTTAATTGGTTGGCAGAATGCATTATGGTCAACTGAGGCTGATTCTCTTAAGGATAGGATTTGTTGGAGTCTCGAGAAATTACTCGAGAAAATCTTAATATCACATGTAGCAGATGAAATTGTTTCTTTAGCAAATCCTGAATTTCTAAAAAAGACTTATGGAATTAACAAAATTCATGATATCGAATTTTTAGAATACCACGTTAATCTGAAATCTCATCCAATCGCTGAACCAGATCGTTTGAAAGTTTTGTACGCTGGTGATTTGGGCGGAAGAAGAGGCTTTAATTTGGATTTAATTGAAAAAATACTTAAGAACTTGAACAAAAACTGCGAATTTTGGCTCGTGGCTCGAGGACTCGATGAAACACGATTAAACAGATTTAAAAGTTATCAAAATTTCCGTTTCTTAGGAGAAATTCCAGCAAGCGAATTCGATGAAGTTGCGCAAAAATGCCAATTTGGACTTATTCTGTATTCACCAATGTATTTCTATTATAACATTGCACCTCCAATTAAGCTTAGTTCTTACATCGCCAATGGATTAACGGTGATCTCGACTAACCTACATAGAGTAAAGGAATTAAATGATAAATACGATTTTGGTTATGTATTCAGCGAAGAAGAAGAATTACTTTCGTTCTTTCAGACTTTGTCGACTGAAAAAATAAAAAATAATGATTTAATGAGGAAACAAATTGTTAACGGAACCAGATTTCACGATATACTAATCGAAATTTGTAGTTAGCCCAAAAAGCTCTATTGAAAAAAGTATTTAAATAAATCACGAAAAGTAAGCCCTATGAATAGCTATTTAGGAGAAAACTAAATTTGGTCAGTTTAAGAACTCTTCTCATTTATTTGATTAGAGGTCACCAGTATCCAAAGTTGGCTACAATAATTATGGGAAAACCAACTTCTGGAACACCTTATGTTTACAGTTTTGGAAGCAGAATGGATTCTGTAGTTATTGGAAAATATTGTTCGATTGGTCCCGAGGTAATGTTCATTCCATCAATGGGTCATCTTCCTACACAAGAATTTCAGAATATGCGAGTTTCTACTTATCCTCTTCAAAATTTAAGTGAAACAGGATGGAAAGAAAAATATAATTTGCCGAGAAAAGCATGGAAAATTGGAATAAACATTGGAAACGATGTATGGATAGGTACACGAGCAATAATTATGCCGGCAATAAATATAGAAGATGGCGCCGTAATTGCGGCAGGAGCAGTCGTAACGAAAAATGTGCCAGCTTATGCCATTGTAGGTGGTGTCCCTGCAGAGATAATTCGTTACCGTTTCACAAAACAGCAAATTGAAGATTTACTCAAGATTAAATGGTGGAATTGGAACGAAGAAAAAGTGAAACAGAATATTGACGACTTCTATAATGATGTAGATTTATTTATACAAAAGCACAAAACTCGTGCATAGCTCCGTTTAAAACTTGCTTGGAGGTAAGAAAAACGATGAATCAATCACCAATCCATTCATTGCCTTTTATATCTGTTGTAATCCCAACGGTCAACAGAAAAAATCACTTAGTAGATTGTTTGCACGCTTTATATGAAATCGATTATCCCCGATCTAAACTTGAAATTATCGTAGTTGACGGCGGTTCCGCAGATGGAACAATAGACATCATTAAAAACGATTTCGAAAATGTTAAACTTTTAATCGAACGAAGGAAAGGTGTCTCTTATGCGCGAAACACTGGCGGAGATGCAGCACAAGGAGAAATCATTGCTTTCACTGACGACGACTGTATTGTGGATAAACAATGGCTCAGAAGTCTGGTTTACGCCTTTCAAGATGAACAGGTAAGTGCCGCAGGCGGTTCGGTAACTCTATTAAGTCCGAGCTTGTTTTCACCAACATTTTCGGAACTGCCAGCTTTGGGTCTTTTTTCGCTCGGTAATAAAGAATGTACAACCGACCTCCTAATAACCGCAAACTTTGCGGTTAGAAAAAAAATATTTAATATTTTGAAGTTCGATGTACGATTTGGGCAAAGAGAGAGCTTTTTTTACAAATGGGAAGAAGATGTGGAATACTGTAATAGATTATTCGATTTAGGTCATAAACTAATGTATGTTCCATCCGCCATCGTGTACCATAATGTTGATTCGAAAAGGATAGGTTTTAGATACACAATATCAAAAGAGTTCTATGGTGGTCTAAGCCATTACAAGGTTCAGAGAATACGCGAGTCAAGAATTAAGGTGGGTCAACACAATCTTCGCTCTTTTCCAGGCGCAATTATGCTCTTTTTTGAGTGCAGATCTTTAAAGAATTTTTGCTTTCTTATAAAAACTTCCACGATGATTTTAGCAGCCGTTTTTCTTTTTTGATCAGTCGTTTCAATTCTATTTTGAAGTATTGAAAATAAAAATTATCATGCTTGAAGATTATTTATTTATTGTATTCGAGGGATTCATTTGAAAATTGGTGTTTTTCATCCTAGACTAAATATCTGTGGCGGTGGCGAATGGGTCGCCCTTGTTATAATTAATAGTTTAAGACAAAATGGCCATAAAGTTATCGTACTCACTGATGAGCGAATCGATCAGGAAAAATATAAGCGGACGTTTGGACAGGAATTAAAAACTGACGGAGAGATTGTTTTTCCTTTCCATTTCTTTCGGAGAGGTGATGCACATAACGTTTACACTGATATTATCAGCTGTTTCGTTCTTAAGACAAAATGCGACTTAGTTATTGACACTTTTACATGCTTGGTTCTTCCTGGTGCAGATGTTGTTTACATACACTATCCTCTTTTTAAACAATCGATTCAGCCTACAAGTTTATTCGCAAGATTGAAAATAACGGCGTATTTCCTTCCTTATTTCACATATGAGAAACAAATTAGAAAAAAAATGAAACAAATAATTTTTGTTAACAGCAAGTTTACTGGGGATGCAGTTAAAACCAGCTTGGGTTTAAATTCCCAAAAACTCTATCCGCCTGTATCCTCTTTTTATCTTCAAAATGAAAAAGGATTTTTCAATCACGCGCGTCTAGACCAAGTTGTCACAGTATCTAGGTTTGCTCCCGAGAAGAATCTTGATCTAATTCCACAAATAGCAAAAGAAATTAGCAACGTTAAGTTTTTAATCATTGGAAATTTGCATCATAAAAAAGTATATTCTCACCTTCAAAAATTAATTCGAGTATCTAGAAGTTGAAGATAGAGTTATCTTAATGACGGATGTATCTAAGCCCCTTTTGAAACAAATTCTTTTGGATTCAAAAATTTACTTACATTGTGCCGTGAACGAGCATTTCGGTATTTCATTAATCGAAGCAATGGCTTGCGGATGTTTGACGATAGCGAACAATTCAGGCGGACCTAAAGAGCTAATATCTTCCAATTTAAGGTTTGATACGCGAGAGGAAGTTATTTTGAAAATTACAAAGAATATTAAAGAATGGTCGCCACAAAAAGCCCAAGAAATGCATAATATAGCAATGGAGTTCAGTGAAGAAAGTTTTTCAGGACAACTTATAAGTTTACTTTCATCCAGTAAGTTATTATCCAAAAATGATGATGCCAATTAGGTAATAACTTCAGTTCTCTTTAATTTCAACCAACACTTTAAGCAAATATGTACCTAATTAGGTTATAAGTTAGGAATTCGTTAAATTGTATTCTGTGTCTCAATCTTTATTTGAGCCTGCCAATGACTTAAATTTATGAATTTAGAAAAGTCAATCTTTGCAAAAGCTTGTTGGACATTTTTTTTGATTTATTATTAAAACCAATTTATCGGGTGATTCTTTGTTAGGTAAAGTAAGAACAGTAATCAAGCGAAGAGTAGGGCCAAGAACCTTTTTCAAAAGTCTTTATGTATGTTCAAAAGGAGGTGCTTTCAAAAATGGCAAGAGTTTAAGTAACTTTATGGTAAATGGAAATTCACTAATTCATTTGGAAAAAAATATCCGGATTATAAATAAGGGTAATTTCTGGCTCGGTCGAAGTTTCAATACTTTTCCGCCGACAAAGGCACCTTGTGCATTGCAAATGTTCAAAAACAGTACGTTGATTATACATGGTTCTGTAGCAACAGCTCAGGGGGTATCAATAACGGTCAATGATAACGCAACTCTAGAGATTGGCGATAATGTATGGATAAATTCAGGTTCAAAACTAATCTGTTGCAAGCATATAAAGATTGGAGATGATTCCATTATTTCGTGGGACGTGGAGATTCGGGATTCAGACATTCATTATTTGCTGAAAGAGGATTTCATTGTATCCAAAGAGATTGATATTGGAAGCAATGTTTGGGTTGGAAGCAGAGCCATAATTCTAAAAGGCGTTAAAATTGGTTCTGGCTCAATTATAGCGACTGGAGCAATTGTTACCAAAGACGTTCCAGAAAATTGTTTGGTTGCCGGTGTGCCTGGTAAAGTTATAAGAAATAATATTTCGTGGAAAAGATGATTGAGACGAAATTTCAAGTGTATGCCTAACCTTAATTTAGGGAATAATTAAATGCACTTCAATCAATATTTATATTAATGACAATGACAGAATTGCTCTGTTTAAAGGGAGCGACAAATTTCTGGATAAAAGAGAAAGCAGTCGGGCGAAAGCTGCCATTATATTTAAAATATTTTGTTTAAGTCTGTTAATTTAAGAAAAGAGGAAAAATCAATTAAAATAGTTTGATGAAAAGGTGGGTAATATTCAGAAAATCGATGTGTGTATCCCAACATGGAACAGTGGTCGAACATTAGATTCGTGCTTGAGAAGTGTTTTACGTGAGATTCCAGTTAATTCTATTAGAATTATTGACAAATTTAGCAATGATAATACCTTGGAAATCGCAAAGAGATATGGCGCTTTGATTGTCCAGAATGAATGTGGACTTGGTAAAGCAAGAGAAATTTTAATTGAAAGCGTTGTAACTGAGTATTTTCTTTTCATCGATAGTGATATCTTCTTAAGTAGGGGTTGGTTTGAGAAAATCAAAAGGCGTTTGAACAATGAAGAGAACATTGGGGCTATTTGCGGTTTTACTTTTACCGATAACCCTCATGATAGGCATGCCTCAGAAGTATTTTGGAAACGAGCTCCTGATGGAAAAACTGGATCAAAAGACGAGCGAATACTCTTAACAAACTGTCTCATAAAAACCGATGCTGTTAGAGGAATCAAAATTCCTACCTGGTTAGTTAACTATGAAGACAAATTCATCGGCAACTACATTGTTTCAATGGGTTATAAGTGGGTTATGGTAAAAGATGCCTTATGCGTTCACGTTCTTGGAGAAAGCAGCTTTTGGAAAACCGTTCGAGGAAGAAGATATTATGGGGCGGGTTTACGATTTTGGAAAGATGTTGATGAAAACGCATCAGAAAAGAAACTATTAACAAAAACCATTCAGGATTTTGTAATGTCATTTCCTCTCGCAGTAAGAGCTAAAGATCCATTCATAGTGCCCTACAAAGCCTTCAGTTCTCTTTTTACAATTATCGGTTATGCAGGATCCAGCCCAGCTCTATTGGACAAAATAAATGATGATGCCGATTATAAGAGACAATATTCAAAGTTCAAAAGGGAGTAATCGTTTTTGGCGAACATTGCAATAAAAATGTGTTTTTTAGATTTTTTGAATTAGTTTTCATTGATATTTTGTTTCCCGACGCTTTCTAATTTCAATTGTTCTTAAATAAGGTTATATTCTGCATTTGCGAAGAATTTAGTTGTTGAATCTTATGAGAAACCCCAATGTCTTATTCACAACTTATCTTTATGCGTTTCAAGTTTACGGTGGCGCTGAAATTCAGCTACTTAAGACAAAAGAGTATTTAGACAAGACGGGAGGTTGCAATGTAAAACTTTTCGATATCTTCAAAGACCGCATAAATCAATATGACATATTGCATAATTTCTTGATGTGGGACTCTTGTCTGCCTTTAGCCCGAATCGCTAAAGGTGCTGGAATTAAATTCGTCTTGACACCTATTTGGATCCCTCCAAACTACGGTTTAAGGCAAAAGCTTAACCTTTCAACTTTAGAAAGGTTTTACACAAACATAAGGCAACGGGGTTATAATACCTCTCGTGATTGGTATCCGTACAAAGAATTTTTAGAGTTAGCCGACATAGTTTTGCCGAGTTCTCAGATGGAGGCTTCTCTATTGTCAAAATATTATAAGATACCGAGCAATAAATTTCGGATTATTCCTAACGGGGTAGACGAAGAATTTGCTTTAGGCAATCCAAATCTTTTCATAGAAAAATACGGGATCGCAGATTTCGTTCTACACGTTGCTAGAATATATCCTCTAAAAAATACTTTAAACGTCGTAAAAGTTTGCAAGGATCTTAATGTACCATTGGTAATTATTGGACAGCCAGGTCCGGGCGAAGAGGCGTATTTTGAAGAGTGTAAGAAAGTCGCTGGCTCTACTAAAAACATAAAATTTATTGGGTCTCTTCCTCATGATTCTGAAGAATTAAAATCAGCATATGCTGCTGCAAGAGTTTTTGTTTTGCCCAGCTTATCTGAAGTTGCCCCCTTATCTGCTTTGGAAGCTGGGTTAGCAGGTTGCAATATGGTTATCACTAATCGAGGTGCTGTTAAAGAATATTTCAAAGAATACGCTCGTTATGTTGATCCTCGGTCGGTAGAAGATCTAAAGTTAAAAGTTAAGCAAGCATATGAGGAAACAAAAACGACAAAACTTAAAGAACTCATTTTGGAAGAATACACTTGGAAAAAAGTTGCAAACAAGGTATTAAATGCCTATCAGTCAATTTTCAATTAAATTATAAAAAAGTGCAAAATTGAAAGCTATAATAAATTGGAATCGGTGAGCTTTTTGGATTCCTATCTACTTAATCTAATAGTATTTCATTTGACTCGTATTTCAAATAAAGATGTTTATGAATCTGAAGATGTAGTGACTGCTTACTCCCCGGAACAGTTTCTTCTACAAAAACCTGAAGAGGCAATATTGAATGAATTAAGAGATAAGTTGCCTGAAATGAGAATGCTGGATATTGGAGTAGGCGCAGGTAGAACCACCCATTACTTCGCACCTTTGACAAAAGAGTATTATGGTATAGATTATGCTAGCAGCATGATAAAAAAATGTCAACAACGATATCAAGATCAGCAAGGAAAATTTTCGTTTAAAGTTTCAGATGCAAGAGCTATGAGTTCCTTCAAAGATAACTATTTTGACTTCGTTCTTTTCAGCTTCAATGGTATCGATTATGTAAATAATGAAGATAGAATAGCTATTCTTAAAGAGATTCGACGAGTTACTCGAAAAGGTGGCTTTTTTAGCTTTTCTACGCATAATTTGACCAGTGTATTAACTCTTATTTCATTTAGATCCTCTGTGAATGTTATCGCACTTTTCAAAGAAATACGCAGATTAATTCTAATGCGTTTTTTTAATAGAAAATTGTGGAATGTCCTAAGGGGAAAACTTCAAGAACAAAATTTCCTCATTTTTAATGACGGCGCCCATTTTTTTGGGTTAGACACATACTATATTACTCCTGAGACTCAGATCAAAAAGTTATCAGAATTGGGTTTTTCAAATATTGATGTGTTCGGATTGGACGGCCGAAGAATAATCCTAAATTCAATCAATTTACAAACCACGCGAGATCCATGGCTTTATTATTTATGTAACAATAATAAGTAAAATCGCAGAATACAACATTTTTTGAAAAAAGCGTTTGCTACAAACAAATGTTTCTGTAGACTTAATAAAATTAAAACCCACTATTAGAATAGAGCATCATCTAGTCAAAGAAAGTTAATTTAGATTTTATCAACACATATAGGTGAAATTAATGCTACGAGTAACTGAAATTAATACCCTTAAGCAGTTCCTTCAATTAGAGAACACGTGGAATAGTGTTTTGGACCGATGTAAGGATAAACATCCTTTTGTAACCTGGGAATATATGTCAACTTATTGGAAACATTTTGGGCAGAACGCAAAGCTACGAATTCTGCTTGTAGAAAATGAAAATGAAGTAATTGCTATCGCTCCGCTTAAACAGTCACGAATTAAATTAGCTCATCTTTTTGATTACGACATTATCTCCCCCCTAGCATTTGGAGCCGCAGACTATACTGGTTTTTTGTATGCAGATTTAGAAAATGAAAGTTCCAAAGCGATATTAAATTATTTATTTGACTATAAAGACTGGGATTTTATATATTTTTATCAGTTTCCTGGCACGTCAATGAATTTGAATATGTTTCGGGTAATGGCTCACGAAGTAAATAAGTTTGAATTCGAAAAAAGTACACTGTGTCCCTATTTGTCAATTCCGTCTTCCGTAGACAATCTTATGCAAGGATTGAGTAGTAAATTTCGAAAAAACTTGCGAAGAAGCATGAACAAACTTTTGCAGGATTACCCGAGTGTACAACTTAAACGGTTCGATGAAATTGGTTCGGTTGAGAAATCGATGAACCTTTTTTTCGAATTGCACCAGAAAAGATGGAAAGAAAGGGGTCAAAAAGGCACTTTTCATGTTCAAGAAAGACGCGATTTTTGGCTCGATGTGGCGAGATGCTTTTCTGACAAAGGGTGGCTTGCTCTTCATTTCTTGACAGTCGATGATAAGCCAGTTGCAGCACTTCATGGATATGAGTTCAACAACAAGATGTTTGATTCTTTAACCGGATTTGATCCCGATTATTCCCAATATAGCGTTAGTAATCTTCTTCTTCAAAAACTGATTGCTAAATGCGTTACAAATAGAATAGACGAATTTGATTTTTTGACAGGAGATGAACCTTATAAATTTTCCTGGACTAAGACTTACAGGCAAAACCTTAATCTAAAACTTCTTAGCGGAAGGCTTGATTCAAGTTTTTATGATTTCATGTTACAAGCTTTAAAGCGAACGAAAATGGATCAATTTTTGGGGAGTTTAAGTTTACGTGCATAGGATACATTTCTAAAATAATGCTTCCGATAAAGTTTATTGCGGGATGATTGGACTTTTTTTTCGGATTCTTCAAATTAATGAACTTTTGGACTTTTTCCAGTAGGCTTCGTAAAGAAATATTTATTGCTGCTAAGAAATTAAGACTTTTTTTAAAATATTTGCAACTATATTAAATGAAAAATCAGGTTTTTCCGGGTCCCATTTTATTAAATTTCAATTAAGCTTCGTGTCGGAAGTGAAAAATACGAATAGACTTTTCTTGACATTTGACACAGAGGACTTCATTAGCGAAAACTCGATTTTATCATTGAATTTTGTTTTGGAGCTTCTAAAAAAATACGAGTTAAAAGCATTATTCTTCATAACAGGTCACATGACCGAACGATTGCTAAATTTTCCAAATACAGTAGAGCTTCTTGCTGAACATCAAATTGGTTTTCATTCTTCGGGCCACTCTGTTCATCCCACTATTTTTGAGTTCACCGACGTTAGGAATTATCAAGAAGCTTATCAGGCTTCGCTTTTAAGAGAAACCTCCCATATTAACCCGTTAACAGGCGTTGTTGAAGGGAAGGGAGGAATTCTTGCGCTGAAAGATCTTTTCCCAAGAAAACAAATAGTTGCATTTCGAGCTCCTGGGCATTGTTGGAGTCCTCCCCATTTGGAAGCGCTCAATTCTTTGGGCATAAATTATGATTTCTCTACAAGTATTTCTTCCAAACCTATTTGTTATCGTAACTTAACGTTTTATCCTTATCCTATAGTTGGTCATTGGCGAGCTTCTTTCTCCCAATATCGTCGTTTAATCTTAACACTAAGACGTAATATCTCGGTTTTGACAATTCATCCTAGTAATATTGTAAATAGATTCGATTGGGATAGGATTTACTATAAATCTAATCCTCCGAAACTGCGCTCATTGCCTGCTCGGACTCCCGCTGAAGCAGCTTCTTTATTTAATAAATTCGAAGTTTTGCTTAAGCAAATCAAAGGTTTGGAGAAAATCAACATTTTGGGGGTTACCCCCGACTTGGAAAAAGCAAAGACAACTTTTCTTCCCAGTCCATCTAATGCTGAAAAAGAATATACCCAGAGCAAGAAATGGGCCATAATTATTGACTACACTCCTCAATTTCAGTGCCAGCATTTCAAACAATTCTTCAGCTAACATTTCCCCTGAAGGCCATTAAGCCCTAGTTTTTTACTTTCTGTTAAATTTATGATTGAGAAAACATAACCGGCTTCTTCAAACTTAAAGTTTCCATGCAATATTTTCTCTAATGATTCTCGCAGGTACTCCACCAACTAAACTGTTTTCAGGGACATCTCTAGTGACCACCGCGCCGGCTGCAATCACTGCTCCGGATCCTATTTTTACTCCTTTGAGAATTAAGACTCGGCTTCCAATCCAAACTTGCCGTCCTATTTCAATTGGTTTTGAAATCTCAAAATCGTCTCTGACCATCTGATGCCAATCCGAGTCATTTATTTCGACCTCCCAGGAAATTACAGAGCCATCTCCAATGCTAATTTTACTGCTGGAAATAAATTTAGAATCAGAATTTATAAAGATCTTATCACCAAATTCAATTGAGGCATTCTTATTTATTTCAATGTGAGTCCCAGGTCCGGCAAAAACAGACCCATTGATGATCAGGTTGCTATTTTCATACATTGCCAAAACGCAGGGTCTTTTTGTTATTAGAAAATTACGAAGCGGAGGCAAACCAAGGTAGAAAGTTCCTTTGTTTGTTATATTAACTTTTCCATGAAGGTCAACGATGGTACTACCATTGACAAGAAACGATAAAGGGCGACGACCGTTCTGATATGCTTTTCCTTTTAAAGAAGCATATATACTTTTATATAATGTCCTAGGCCCAATTCTTTTGTTAACCATAAACTTTATGGAATTCACACAATTTCACCGAATTTGAATTCATAGTATTATCATTTAAGTTGGTTATATTCCTTTGATCGTCAACTTGTTCTTATTGGAAAAGAGTGAGCAATTACAAAGATTAGGTCACAAAACGTTAAAATTGTAGATTATCGATAAACTGTTTTCATTTTTGATTCGATCAACCCGATTCTTCTAATTAAGGCCAAGGTACTGATCAAATCTAAAAATTAAAAATTGAGAGGAAAGAACGAATGGAGGATAAAGCGTTAGAAATGGGCCAAACGTCCGCTACTGGTAGTTTTCACCTATTTATTGGCAAATCAGTATCGACTATTGTTCTCGCAGTAGGCACAATAATTTTGGGCTTATTTATCCTTCAGAGTGATTATGGGTTATATGCTATCGCCTTGATTCCAGCGGGAACTTTTATGCTTTTTCAGGATTGGGGCGTCGGGGCTGCTTTGACTAAATACTGCGCCAACATCAAAACAGCGGATGGAAATTTTGATGGTCGCAAAATAATTATTGCAGGCTTGACTTTTGAAATTGCAACGGCAATAGTACTTACCTTGATTTCATTCCTAACTGCACGATTTGTGGCATCGTCACTCTTTAGTAAGCCTGAGGCTGCATCTTTGATTGGTCTTTGTTCTATTACTATTTTGTCATCAAGTCTGCTTAGAACATCTCAAAACATATTTGTTGGTTTTGAACGAATGAGACCATACACTTACACTTTGATTGTTCAAGCAATAACACAGAGTGTGCTTGCTCCCTTGCTAGTTATTTTTGGGTTTGGAGCGTTTGGGGCTTTAGTGGGGTACACCATTTCAACAATAATTTCTGGGATTCTTGGGATAACGTTGGTCTACTTTGGCATATTCAGAAAAATAGATTCAAGCTCGAAGAGCCAAGGTTTGATTCAAACTTTGAAGCCAATGTTGAACTTTGGCATCCCACTTGGCATAGCAGCTATTCTTACCGGCTCACTGGGTCAGATTTATTCCTTTATGATTGCCTCATTTTACAATGTAGCAACCGTTGGAGACTATAGAATTGCAACTAATTTTGCAGTTTTATTGGGTTTTGTCACTCTTCCAATATCAACTGTTCTTTTTCCTGCATTCTCGAAGCTTAATCTCCAAAAGGATATCTCTCTTCTTAGGACAATTTTCAAATCTTCAGTAAAGTATACCGCAATTTTGTTGGTCCCCATTACATTGGCTATGGTGGTACTTTCCAATTCACTTATTGAGACAATATATGGAGGCAAATGGCCTTCTGCTCCATATTTTCTTGCACTACTTGCGTTAACTTATCTAGTCGTCGTTTTTGGCTACTGGAGTATGAACGGACTATTTAGCGGTATAGGCGAAACAAAGTTGCTTTCGGGTCTTATCTTATTAACTTTTTTTGTGGGGTTGCCCTTAGGTTTTCTTTTGGCTTGGTGGCTTGGGCTTCCTGGAATAATAATTTCTACCGCCATTTCTGAATTACCAAGCCTTTTTGTTGGTCTGTATATAGCCAAAAAACGGTTTGGCGCTGTCTTGGATTACAAGTCTTCAGCAAAAATAATTCTTGCTTCTACGATTGCAGCGGTTTTTACCTACATATTTTTAACCATGTTTAGTTTGCCCAATTTCTTAGGACTCTTAATTGGCGCATCTATTTTTTTGATAATTTACTTGGTTGCAGCTCCGCTGATTGGTGCAATAGATCAACTCGATATTAACAATCTCAGATCGATGTTTTCCAGTTTTGGTGCGGCGGCAAAAGTCTTGGACGTCCCCTTGAAGATAATGGAAAAATCTCTGAGACTACGCAATTTGCATGGCAGACGCGGGTGACAATTTGAATTCCACCTCGTTAAATCTAACTTTTATCAAATGAAAATATAATTAATGCCTAGAACAATATTCCATATGGGTTTTTAAGTTGATGCTAGACTAAAAGTCTTCATGAACCAAAAAGGCCTTTAGTCATGTCGCATCGCAAGTCGCTTACTCTTTTAATTCTATTAATTTTTATTGCTGGAAACCTATGTAACTTGTTACCTTTTGCAAGTGCCTCTGTTGTTTTTGCTGATGGTTTTGAGAGTGGTAGTTTTGGTGCGTGGACGGGTGTTAATTATGGTTCTCCGTCTGTGGTTAAGTCGGATGTTAATTCTGGGGTTTATTCTATGAAGGCGCCTGCGACGACGGATAGTCTTGTCTATAAGACTTTGGGGTCTTCTTATGGTTCTCTTTATGTTCGTGCTTATGTCAAGTATTCTTCTTTGTCAGTTAATGGTAGGGTGGAGAGTATCTTGGTCGGTACTTCCAGTAGCGATTTTGATGCTCAAGGTGGTGTTTACGTTGATGGGTCGGGGAATACATACTGGAATGTCCGTGATTTTGGTGGAACATATACTTATTTGAAAGAGTCAATTTTTACTGGGACTTATTATTGTATGGAGTTGTATGTGCAGAGGTCGTCTGGAATTATATCTTTGTGGGTTAATGGTGTTCTTAAGATCAATGTTACGGCTGCCAATGTTGGGGGTTCGAATTTTAATACTGTTTGTGTTGGGTCTTCTGATTTTGCTAGTATTGGTGGTTATGTTAGTGTGGATGATGTTGTTGTAGCTAATTCTTATATTGGGCCGATTTCTGGTGTGGGTTCTCCAGTTGTTTCAAATGTTTCTGCTTCTCCGATTTTTGCGGGTGGTTCTTGTGTGTTTTCTTCTTTTTGGAGTGATAATGTGAGTTTGGGTGGGTTTGTTTTTAGTACGAATAATACTGGGGTTTGGCAGAATGATTCTTGGGTGCCGTTTTTGGGTACGCCTTCTTGGGCCAGGACTTCTAAGGTTTTGAGTTCTGTGGTTGGTTCGGTTGTTGGTTATCGGTGGTTTGTTAATGATTCTAGTGGGGTTTGGGTTGGTTCTGGGGTTCAGAATTTGACTGTGCAGTCGTCTCCTGTTGTTTTTATTGATGGTTTTGAAAGTGGCACTTATAGCGCATGGACGAATACATATTCTTCTGGTGCAACTCTTGGTGTATCGAGTGCGTATGCTCATTCAGGAGGATACTCAAGCAAAATTAATGTTACGAGTTCAATGCTGGGTAATACTGCTTATTCTTTTGAAAATGTTGCGGCGGTCAATGCGCTTTATGCGCGTGAGTATGTGTATTTTACGAGTTTTGGAAGTTTAACTTCTGGGCATGGTGGATCGGTTTTAACGATTTATGATTCTTCAAATTATGGTGCTCGTATTCTGGTGTGTTTCTATGATAGTAGTGGTACGTTTAAGTGGGCGCTAAACAACGGTGATATAGTTTCTAATGTTACTGTTCCGTTGAATACGTGGATTTGTGTTGAAACTTACTATGATTCTACGACTCATTTGAGTTCTTTGTGGGTTAATGGTGTTGCTGCGATTACTGGTTATACTTCTAATAACATTGGTTCAGGAACAACTGTTGATGAGATATGGAGTGGCGAAGCGTTTTCCGATGTTAACGAAAATGGCACTGTACTTTATTTGGATGATGTTGTTGTTGGCGGTTCGTACATTGGACCAGGGACAATTCTAAACATGGGTTCTCCTACTGTTTCTGGTGTTTCTGCTTCTCCGATTTTTGCGGGTGGTTCTTGTGTGTTTTCTTCTTTTTGGAGTGATAATGTGAGTTTGGGTGGGTTTGTTTTTAGTACGAATAATACTGGGGTTTGGCAGAATGATTCTTGGGTGCCGTTTTTGGGTACGCCTTCTTGGGCCAGGACTTCTAAGGTTTTGAGTTCTGTGGTTGGTTCGGTTGTTGGTTATCGGTGGTTTGTTAATGATTCTAGTGGGGTTTGGGTTGGTTCTGGGGTTCAGAATTTGACTGTGCAGTCGTCTCCTGTTGTTTTTATTGATGGTTTTGAAAGTGGCACTTATAGCGCATGGACGAATACATATTCTTCTGGTGCAACTCTTGGTGTATCGAGTGCGTATGCTCATTCAGGAGGATACTCAAGCAAAATTAATGTTACGAGTTCAATGCTGGGTAATACTGCTTATTCTTTTGAAAATGTTGCGGCGGTCAATGCGCTTTATGCGCGTGAGTATGTGTATTTTACGAGTTTTGGAAGTTTAACTTCTGGGCATGGTGGATCGGTTTTAACGATTTATGATTCTTCAAATTATGGTGCTCGTATTCTGGTGTGTTTCTATGATAGTAGTGGTACGTTTAAGTGGGCGCTAAACAACGGTGATATAGTTTCTAATGTTACTGTTCCGTTGAATACGTGGATTTGTGTTGAAACTTACTATGATTCTACGACTCATTTGAGTTCTTTGTGGGTTAATGGTGTTGCTGCGATTACTGGTTATACTTCTAATAACATTGGTTCAGGAACAACTGTTGATGAGATCTTGACTGGCGAAGAGCGCTCTGCCTTGAACGAAAACGGGACAACATTTTATTTAGATGATGTTGCGGTAGCTTCTTCATACATCGGGCCAATGCCCATAGTGCATGGTGCCGTTGCTTTAACCTTTGACGATGATGATCAGAGTCAGTATGATTATGCATTTCCGATTATGCAAGCGCATGGAATGGTGGGAACGTTCTACGTAATCACTAGTGCGATTAGTGACTTCTCTTATGATAGTAGGGATTACATGAGTTTAGCGGAACTTCATGCTTTGCAAAATAGCG
Organism: Candidatus Bathyarchaeota archaeon; assembly: GCA_963809455.1. Classification (GTDB taxonomy): domain Archaea; phylum Thermoproteota; class Bathyarchaeia; order Bathyarchaeales; family Bathycorpusculaceae; genus Bathycorpusculum. The sequence goes on from CAWEJP010000010.1 coordinate 71,377, forward strand.
GGAACGAAATTGGCAGTCATACTGTTACTCATCCATATCTAACTAGTCTGACTGATCAGCAAATAAATTATGAATGTAACGTCTCTCAACAGATCCTGCGAGCTAATGGATTTACAGCCAACAACTTCGCTTATCCATATGGGGACACAGACCCTCATGTAGACTCAATTGTTTCACAATATTACAGTTCAGCGCGTCAGGCATACGGCCTTTACAATGAGAATCCAGTAATGACCTTTCCAATATCTTACTTTAGTCTGCCAGATGACTCTGACGGTAATGGTAACAATAGTACTTTGCCATCAATTGAAAACATAGTTGATCAAGTTTACGCATCAAACAGCTTTGCTATTATTGTAATCCACCAAGTATTCCCAAACATTACTGCACCGGAAACCATAAGCACACAGGATTTATCGAGCTTCCTGGATTATGTCGCTTCCAAAGGAGTCGCGACTCTCACCATTAATCAAGCTCTAAACGAAATCCCTTCGACACTTTCTGCTTCTCGGTTGGTGTTTTCTGTGGGTGGTAATCAGTCTTTGGTTGCTGGGCAGGTTTCTTCTGTTGTTACTGTTCAGAGGCAAGATCAGTTTGGTAATCCTGTTACGTTTGGGAATTTGACTGTTAGTCTTGGGTCGAATTCTTCTGGTGGGGTTTTCTATTCTGATGCTGGCTCTACTGTTGTTTCTTCTGTTACGATAGTTTCTGGTTCTAGTTCGGTGAGTTTTTGGTATAGGGATTCTGTTGTTGGTTCTTCGGTTTTGAAGGCTTCTTCTTCGGGCTTGACATCTGCAAACACAACTTTGACTGTGCAGTCTGTTCCTGTTGTTGTGGGTTCTCCAGTTGTTTCAAATGTTTCTGCTTCTCCGATTTTTGCGGGTGGTTCTTGTGTGTTTTCTTCTTTTTGGAGTGATAATGTGAGTTTGGGTGGGTTTGTTTTTAGTACGAATAATACTGGGGTTTGGCAGAATGATTCTTGGGTGCCGTTTTTGGGTACGCCTTCTTGGGGTAATGTTTCTAAGGTTTTGAGTTCTGTGGTTGGTTCGGTTGTTGGTTATCGGTGGTTTGTTAATGATTCTAGTGGGGTTTGGGTTGGTTCTGGGGTTCAGAATTTGACTGTGCAGTCGGTTCCTGTTGTTTTTGCTGATGGTTTTGAGAGTGGTAGTTTTGGTGCGTGGACGGGTGTTAATTATGGTTCTCCGTCTGTGGTTAAGTCGGATGTTAATTCTGGGGTTTATTCTATGAAGGCGCCTGCGACGACGGATAGTCTTGTCTATAAGACTTTGGGGTCTTCTTATGGTTCTCTTTATGTTCGTGCTTATGTCAAGTATTCTTCTTTGTCAGTTAATGGTAGGGTGGAGAGTGTTGCAGTTGGCACCTCGAGTAGTAATCTTGCTGCTCAAGGTGGTGTTTACATTGACGGGTCAGGAAATACTTATTGGAATATTCGTGGTTCAACTTACACTAATTTTAAGGATTCAATCGTTACTGGGACCTATTATTGTATGGAGTTGTATGTGCAGAGATCTTCGGGTACGGTATCTTTGTGGGTTAATGGTGTTTTAAAAATTAATGCTACTGGTGTTAGTCTTGGTGGTTCAGATTTTAATACTGTTTGTGTTGGGTCTTCTGATTTTGCTAGTATTGGTGGTTATGTTAGTGTGGATGATGTTGTTGTAGCTAATTCTTATATTGGGCCGATTTCTGGTGTGGGTTCTCCAGTTGTTTCAAATGTTTCTGCTTCTCCGATTTTTGCGGGTGGTTCTTGTGTGTTTTCTTCTTTTTGGAGTGATAATGTGAGTTTGGGTGGGTTTGTTTTTAGTACGAATAATACTGGGGTTTGGCAGAATGATTCTTGGGTGCCGTTTTTGGGTACGCCTTCTTGGGGTAATGTTTCTAAGGTTTTGAGTTCTGTGGTTGGTTCGGTTGTTGGTTATCGGTGGTTTGTTAATGATTCTAGTGGGGTTTGGGTTGGTTCTGGGGTTCAGAATTTGACTGTGCAGTCGGTTCCTGTTGTTTTTGCTGATGGTTTTGAGAGTGGTAGTTTTGGTGCGTGGACGGGTGTTAATTATGGTTCTCCGTCTGTGGTTAAGTCGGATGTTAATTCTGGGGTTTATTCTATGAAGGCGCCTGCGACGACGGATAGTCTTGTCTATAAGACTTTGGGGTCTTCTTATGGTTCTCTTTATGTTCGTGCTTATGTCAAGTATTCTTCTTTGTCAGTTAATGGTAGGGTGGAGAGTATCTTGGTCGGTACTTCCAGTAGCGATTTTGATGCTCAAGGTGGTGTTTACGTTGATGGGTCGGGGAATACATACTGGAATGTCCGTGATTTTGGTGGAACATATACTTATTTGAAAGAGTCAATTTTTACTGGGACTTATTATTGTATGGAGTTGTATGTGCAGAGGTCGTCTGGAATTATATCTTTGTGGGTTAATGGTGTTCTTAAGATCAATGTTACGGCTGCCAATGTTGGGGGTTCGAATTTTAATACTGTTTGTGTTGGGTCTTCTGATTTTGCTAGTATTGGTGGTTATGTTAGTGTGGATGATGTTGTTGTAGCTAATTCTTATATTGGGCCGATTTCTGCTTCTCGGTTGGTGTTTTCTGTGGGTGGTAATCAGTCTTTGGTTGCTGGGCAGGTTTCTTCTGTTGTTACTGTTCAGAGGCAAGATCAGTTTGGTAATCCTGTTACGTTTGGGAATTTGACTGTTAGTCTTGGGTCGAATTCTTCTGGTGGGGTTTTCTATTCTGATGCTGGCTCTACTGTTGTTTCTTCTGTTACGATAGTTTCTGGTTCTAGTTCGGTGAGTTTTTGGTATAGGGATTCTGTTGTTGGTTCTTCGGTTTTGAAGGCTTCTTCTTCGGGCTTGACATCTGCAAACACAACTTTTAAGATTGGTGTTGGCTAGCCTAAACCCGATAATAGTTTTGTTATTTAGACCTTGAAGTCTTAAGTTACATTAGTAAAAACGTCCACATTGGTGGAGGCACAAAGATTATCGATAGCGATTTCCATCCATTATTGTATTCTCAACGAGAAAAAGATGACACCAAAATACATGTTAATTCACTTCCAGTGACAATAAAAGGCGAAGTCTTCATTGGAGCAGATGTCACCATCACAAAAGGAGTCACTATCGGCGAAGAAGCAATGATTGGGATAGGATCAGTTGTAACAAAAGATGTACCAGTGGGTGAGATTTGGGCGGGCACCCCTGCCTAGGTTTATCAGAAAGGTAAATTAATGAATTGTCAGTCTTCACGAAAGTTAACATGAACTAATTGTTATTAAAAAAAGTCCATTAGGTTTTAAAATGAAATCCGTTAATAATCCACGAGTATTGTATTCTTCGCACCCTTTGGCGTTCCAAATTTATGGCGGAGCTGAGGTTCAATTACTTAAAACAAAAGAATATTTGGAGAAAACTGGTAAATGCTCGATTAAACTTTTTGATATGTTCAATGACAAAATCAAAGATTATGATATTTTGCATAATTTTATGATGTATGACGATTGTTTGCGCTTAGTACAAACCGCAAAAAGTATGGGAACTAAAATTGTTTTGTCTCCTATATACTGGCGAGGTCTGGGTGATTCCGTAAAATTATTCACTCCGTCTTTCTTTGAAAGATTGTATAAAAACTTTAGGAATTATGGTTATTTCACGCAAAACAATCTTTTTCCATTTAAAGATTTTCTTGAATTAGCCGATGTTATTTTGCCTAACTCTCAACTTGAAGCTGATCTAATTTCGAAGGATTTTAAAATAGATACTAAGAAGTTTTTTGTGGTTCCTAATGGTGCAGATGAAACATTTGCTGAGGGAGAGCCCGGTCTTTTCGCTGAAAAATATGGAGTTACCGATTTTGTCTTGTACGTTGGTAGGATTGTGCATAGAAAAAATCCTTTAGGAGTAATTAAAGCTTGCAAAGAGTTGAATTTACCCTTAGTTATCATCGGATCTTCGAGTCTTAGGGAAGAACAATATTTTGAGGATTGCAAAAAAATGGCTCAGTCCGCAGCCAACATAAAGATGATTGGTTTTCTCTCTCATGATTCTCCGGAATTACGTTCCGCCTATGCTGCAGCTAAAGTTTTTGCATTGCCAAGCAACTTCGAAACACCTGGTTTGTCAGCTTTAGAGGCTGGTTTATCAGGCTGCAACATTGTAATAACAAGTCAGGGCTCGACAAAAGAGTATTTCAGAGAGCATGCCTGGTACATCAATCATGAATCCTATAGCGATCTAAAACAAAAACTTAAAGACGCCTATGAACACCCAAAATCTCCAGAACTTAAAAAAATAATATCACAAAATTATACCTGGAAACAAACAGCAGAAAAAACTTTGCAAGCTTATTCATCAATCTTAAACAAAGCGGATTGAAATGCCTTCGAAAAACTCTAATAAAGTTGCGCATTATCGCAGTTAAACCAAATGAAATATGCAAATGTTATTCGGAATTGAAAATTGATGGACAAAGCATTAGAGTTAGGCCAGGTTTCAGCAACCGGCAGCCTTCAGTTATTCATTGGAAAAGTTATTTCTACAGTTGCTTTGGCTGTTGGTATAATAGTACTGCAACTGTTTATTCAGCAAGCCGATTATGGACTTTACGTTGTTGCCTTGATTCCAGCAGCCACCTTCTTATTATTCCAAGATTGGGGGATTGGTTCGGCGATGGCACGAAACTGTGCTAGAGGCAGATCCTCAAACAAAACAATAAACCTTCGAAAAGTAATTGTTGTCGGCGTTTCATTTGAGATTGCTACCGGATTAGCATTAACTGTAGCCTCATTAGTAACAGCCAATTTTATAGCAGGTACCATTTTCTCTAAACCGCAATCAGGACTCTTAATGGCAGTTGCTTCGATCACAATTCTGTCAAGCGCGATAATTGGAGCTTCTCAAAGTTTGTTCGTTGGTTTCGAGAAAATGAAGCTCAACAGCTTTGTAATAGTTTGTCAAGCTCTAATACAATGCGCACTTTCACCTTTGTTAGTCCTGTTCGGATACGGTGCTATGGGCGCAATGCTCGGTTACGCTTCGGGCTCTATTGTCGCAAGTGTTATTGCGCTTAGTTTGCTCTATTTTGCAATTTACAGGAAGCTTCCTATCGACAAAACAACAAAATCGGGTTCCTTTGAAACATTAAAACCCATGTTAAGCTATGGTATCCCCTTGGCGATATCTGCTATCCTATATGGAGTAGTGGCTCCATTCTTCTCTTTTGTAATGGCTACCTATTGTAGTACTGTAATGATAGGCAATTACAGAGTTGCTCAAAATTTTGCACTTCTTATCTCAATTTTCTCGGCGACCATTCTGACGACTTTGTTTCCAGTTTTTTCAAAAATTAATCCGGCAAATGAGAAACAGCTTCTTAAATCGGTTTTCGCTTCTTCAATCAAATATGCTTCTATTTTATTAATTCCTGCTACTATGGCAATGATGGTTTTGTCACCATCTCTTATAGGAACGCTTTATCATGATAAGTGGGTTTATGCACCATCTTTTCTCACCTTATCGAATATTAGCGCTTTGTTCGCAGTTATAGGAAGTTTAAGTTATCCTGTGATCTTGTCCGCAATAGGCGAAACAAGAATGTTAATGAAACTTAACTTGTTGCAACTTTTGTTCGCAATTCCACTTGCTCTTGTTCTTGTGCCAACATTTGGAATAAATGGAGTAATAGTGGGAGCTCTCCTTGATGGGCTCCCAAGTTTAATTATTGGTCTAAATTTTTTAAAAAAACACTACGAAATTGGTCCGGACCTTTACTCCTCTACAAAAATATTTCTATCATCGGGAATTGCTGCAGTAGCGACTTTTCTATTTCTTGTAGTTTTCATGGAAGCTAGTTGGGTAAAACTTATAATCGGAGCAATATTATTCGTTGGAATATATCTGATTGTGGCTCCGCTGGTTAAAGCTGTAAATAAAGCAGACATTGTGAACCTTCGAATAATGTTTTCAAGGGTAGGTATTCTTTTTAAAATCCTAGATATTCCGTTAAGGATAATGGAGAGGATTATGAAAATCAATGATCGCAATACTGATGTAAAAGCGCAATAATATGTTCCTTAAGCTAATCGTTATTTTTTGATCATTTTTAATACGACATCCAATGCTCTTTCCAAATGGGAAACCAAGTTACAAACTATGAACTATCCATTTTGTAAATTTAATTCTATCAATGGATCTATATCCTTAATGCACTAAACATAATGTTCAGAAAGGTCAGAAGGAAAGTTTGAAGCTTTAAATTCCAAGGTAACTGAACTTTTTCAAAAATAGGGTAGTTGTTGTAATGGAGAAAAAACGCCCAATAATTGTATTCAACCAAATCGAATACAAACTATCTACTTACCCTGACGAATCCTCAATCACAAGATATGTTTCACAGCAATTGAAAACAAAATTGGGACTAAAAGAAGAACCGGTCTTCGAAGGATTCCACGAAGTTAACTGCTCGTATATTGTCAGGCTTCGGCTGCTTAAAGAAACAAATGATTTGCCCGAACATGTTTACGTTAAGTTATTTAAGAAAAAAGTATCAAATGTTAATGTACCATTTGCTCCGTTTGAAAATTCATATAGATCCATGCAACAACTAAGTAATATCGCCAAAAGCATACCCTCACTCGCTGTTCAAAAACCGCTAATAGCGTTGCCGGAAATTAATGCCGTTGTAATGGAATGGGTAAATGGAACAAGCCTAACTGAATTTATGGTACATAGTAACAGGTCTTCTTCAGAAAAAGAAAAACAAGTACTTGAGACGAACTTTGAACTTCTTGGAAAGACAACGGGGTTTATTCATAATCAGAGCTTAACCTTAGGTGAAATACCAACAAAATTTAGTACAACCCTGGACTTAAACCTGAATCATATTCAAAATTTATTAATCCACTCTTACTTAAGAAACTCAAAAATTGCCAAACATGCTTTTACATATCTTAAAAATTCTTTATTGAAAGATATGACTTCAACTTGGATACATGGAGACCTTAGTCCTACAAACGTTTTGTTGACTCAAGAAAACAAAATAGTACTAATAGATTTTGAACATTCAAGATTTGACTCACCTTATTTTGATTTAGGCTCCTTTACTGTCAGAGCATCAATTTATTTAGGGCACAATCCACTTCGATATAGTAATAGTTATAATAATAAGTTAATTAGCAAATTTCTCAAAGGCTATTTTTCATCATCAAATCAGCAGTTTTCAATTGAAATGTTGCGCTATTATCAGATTTTTGATTTGCTTCAATATATTTTGAATCATTTTTCAAGTTCAAATGATTATCTTTCTTCCCAGAATTTATTCGCCCTGTTTTCACTAAAAAGATTGTGTGATTTCCACAGAGACTTCCCTTATTCTCCCAACTAGCAATAATACGTTATCTCATAATTTTCCAAATTGTAATTTTCCAATACAAAAAGGTTTTAAAATCATATTTACTTCGAAAAACTCTTAAGGAAACTTTCATACTTTTTGAGCAAAGAAGAAAATGAGAAGCGTGTATTTGGATGCCGAAAAACTCAAAGCACTCGTTTGAACTTGCCGAAGGCTATTCTAGCTGTGCCCGGATGAAAAAAACATTGACCATAAAAACCAGATATGTTACTCTTGGTCTTTTTAGTATCCAATTTAACAAATTATTTGATAGCCAAGAATCGTTTTTCATGAATCAGAATTCGAAATATGCTCAATACATGATCGGTCGATTTTCTTACGGTCAACCCACAGTGCTTAGAATTAACGAAGATATTCAAGGGAAATTAAGCATTGGCAGTTTCTGTTCAATTGGCGAAGGTGTAGTTATTTTACTTTCAGCGGCTGGAGGCCACAGACCAGATTGGATTTCCACATTTCCTTTTATTCAGCTCTTCAAAGATTTCCATCATCTTTCTTTCCCACAAACTGAAAAACGTGACGTCATAATAGGGAATGATGTTTGGGTAGGAATGAATACAACAATATTATCTGGGGTCAAAATAGGCGATGGAGCAGTCATCGGCGCGTCAAGCGTTGTAACAAAAGATGTACCCGCTTATTCAATAGTTGCAGGTAATCCCGCTAAATTAATTAGAATGCGATTTGACGATGAAACAATAAGTCGATTGCTGCAAATAAAATGGTGGGATTGGGATCTTCAGCGAATTGCTGATAATGTGCCTCTTCTTCTTTCAAATAACATTAAGGAATTTGTCAGTAAGAACGACCCGGGCGCACTTAAATCTTAGTTAAATGGTTGGAAACAGATGATGATGATGATGATGTTTTCATTAATGAAGTTAACTTATAAAAAAGCAAGATGTGGGCCTAGGGTTCTTTTTACTTTCAGGCTGATTTTCTTACAATTGAAGAAGGAATATATAGAATATCGCCATATCACTTAAATCTAACAACTTGTAACCCTTTATAAAGGAGAAGTATTATGATAAATGAAATGATGCCGCAGTCTCTTAATTGTACTGACAAGCGACTAACCCCTATATTGAGTGTCCAACAGGTTTGCAATTGTTGTTTCAACTTGTATACACAAGTCTTTACATATAACTTTGACGTCTAACCTTTAGAGAGAGTTTTCTTATGCCTAATAACTTAGTGTCCTTAATAATTCCAGCTTTTAACGAAGAAAAAACGGTAGGCGCAGTTATAGATGATACTGCGCAGATCATGAATTTATACGGTATCCCATACGAAATAATTGTAGTTAACGATGGTTCAACTGACAAAACTGAACTAGCCGCCTTGTCAACACGAAAAGCCAAAGTTTTGACAAACAAAACAAATCATGGCAAAGGCTACTGCGTAAGAAGAGGAATTAAACATGCACATGGCGACATTTTAGTAACCCTTGATTCAGACGGCGAGCATAAACCTAAAGAAATTCCTGAATTGATAAATCCCTTGTTCCAAGGATGTGACGTTGTTTCAGGATCCAGATTCATAAGCAGAAGGCCTGAAGTAACTACAAAAATTAATCAAGTAGGTAACTTTCTTTTTAACTCCGTCATTTTGGCCCTTACCGGTAGACAAGTTACGGACAGTCAAACGGGTTTTCGTGCGATGAAAAGAGAAGTTGTTGATAAACTCAATCTTCAATCAAACGGGTATGAAATAGAAACGGAGATCACCGTTAAAAGCCTCATGAATGGATATGTATTCAAGGAAGTTCCAATCACCATAGAACGACGAAAATACAGCATGTCAAAGATAAAAATACTCTCCGACGGCAAAAAAATCCTAACTTCAATAGTCCGCTCTACCTTTTCACAACTCGGAGAAGATCATACACCGCAATCGCTTCTCTTCGAAAATTTTACAGTTGATTTGAGCAGAAGAACCGAAGACATATCGCTTAACCATTCAAATGTTCCAAGCAAGAATATTGTTTCCAAATAATACTCAGATACTTTCAGAATTTCCAAGAAATCAGCAATAATTGAAATTGATGGTCCTGAAGTGAAAGTAGTTATCTCAATAGGAGAAGCCGAGCATTTTAAATTTCGGAACACACAAAGAATATCTTCGACAAAGCTATAAGTAAATTCAATCGGCGAAGGACACTAATGCAAAAAAACCCTAAAAAACCAAAACGCGATTTGCTCTTAATCGCTATCTCATTTTTGATCTCAGGAATCGCCCTGTTCGCTATATCAATTTTTTCTGGATCACAAATATTCAGCTTCATTGGATTAGGATTAACTTTCTGGGGAGCCATTTTCTTACTCGTAACACCCCAAAGACGTGTAGAAAGCAGCTTCTTAGTTTCATCAACTTTGCCTGAATACATGGCCATAGATAGGATGATCAAGAATCTCAACCTCAAAAAAGAAGCATACAATATTCCTTCATGTCCAAAGGATGTTAATTTGCCTGAACACCTAAAATGTCTCAATGAAATGGTTACATTCCTTCTTGTGCAGCAACCCGAGGAGTTAACGGAAATAGAAAGTCTAGCAGATGAATATCTGTTCGAGAATCCAAAAAATCTTTTAATAGATATAGCAGAAGATAAATTTTTAACTGAGGATCCAAAGGGGCTTCTTATACCGTCCCCAGGCATAAGCCTCTTAGAAAAGATCGAGCGAAAAAACAAAACAGGATTGGATAAAATTCCTTTCAGTGAGCTTGATGAGAAACTGCCGTACTTATTTAAAGAACTTTATTTATCCAAAGAAATTAAAATGACTACAAACGGAAACCAAGTAACTCTCCAGTTTAATGAATCTTTTTACAAAGATCTCTACAGCCAAAGATACAACTTAACCAGCATTAACATCCTTGGGTGTCCCCTGGTAAATGCTGCAGCATGCGCTATTGCAAAATCCGTGGGCAAACCCACACTGATACAAGAAATTAAAACCACATCTAACTATAAGACAATAACTGCAACCTTAAAAATCGTTAATGGGATGTTTGAGGAGGAGCAGAAATTTGTCGTCGATAGCGAGAAAATCGAGTTGAGACGAAATGAATTGTTGTATGTTACTAAGGCTTCGATGCGCGTTATAGATCTGTCTTTTGATATTTTATTTAATCTCAATTTTCAGCGGATTAATTGGGAGCAGTTAAACTATTATTTTAAAGGTTTTGGGGTAAATTTAGTTTTCGTAGGGCAATCGATGCCATCTTTGAACTTAGACTTCCAAAAGCTTTCCTCAGCAGTAAAGAGTCAGGTTCCTTTAGAAACTTCAAAAGAAGTTTCTAATGTATTAAAAGATCTTTTTGAATATTTTAACGGCTTAAACCCTCATGATGACTACGTCGGGAACGTTCCGAATTTCCAGAGTACAAAGGCTGTAATTATGGCGTATTACACCTTAAATGATCTTTTGTTGGGCAAGATTGTTGGAGACAAAGACGACAAGACTGAGAACGAGCAGCTTGAAAATATCTTGCAAACCCTGACTACCTGGTCTGCATTTAAAATTAAGACTGGGGAGCTTGCCGAAAGTATCAAGAACATAAATCAAGTAGATTCTGAGAATGATTCAGACGATAATGTTGAAAACATCAGGCAAATTTTCAAGGAACAATTGAACTTATGAGATCGATTTTTCCTTGTTTTAAGATTAAACGGTTCTTGTGGTTGACATGAATATACCCTTAACACTTTCAGATTTGGGCTTGTGGTTAGCTGTCACTGCAATAATACTTCTTGTTACATCCGAACTTCTCAATGCTTCACCAGAATATTCGAGCAGAGTGCCCATCGATAAAACGCGAATGCGATTTGCAGCTATCGGATGCGGAATCGCATTTATTGTTACAGTAATTTTGCGAGTATTATAGACTTCTCGTCAAGGCTAACAGGTTGTAAAGAAAATCCTCGGCAATTGTACATTGAAGCCGGCATAAGCTGACTTTTGAAAACTTGGATTTTAACAGTTTTTTGATCAATTTTTCGCCGGCCAGTGATAACTAGGGTCTATATTTGTATTTTATTATGTATCTATAATTAAAAATAATCTGCTTTCTAAAGACTAATTCATAAGGTTCAACGGATTGTTGTTTTATTGCCAATTGTTAATTGTGTATCTGTGTTGTTCAGGCGCACAGTACGAATAAATAGGTAATAATATTTATTAAGACTTACGATACACGTGATTTTGTTGTGGGGAATAAACACGCCAAAAAGAAAACTCTCAGTTACAGCATCAGTAATTGTATTGGTCATAATGGCAGTAGCTCTAACACTAACTACCTTTGCAGCTATAACCACTTCTCAAAGTCTCGCATCCAGCGGCCAAATTAACACATCAGCAAATTTGGGCATATACTCTAACAGCGCTTGCACCACTCCTGTTAGTTCAGTAAGTTGGGGAACACTAACAGCGGGAACAAACATCACTCAAACGGTCTACATCAAAAATACTGGAACAGGCCTCTCCCTTGCTCTCAGCATGGCAACCAGTAACTGGACACCTGCAAACGCGAACGGAAATATTACCTTAACTTGGAATCAGGAAGGAACGAGACTAATACCTGGACAATCAGTTGCTGCAAACTTAACCTTAACCGTTTCACCAAGTATCGCTGACATTACAAACTTTAGCGTACAAATAAACCTCACCGGCACAAACTAAAATACAAAAATCAATCCCATTTTTTCTTTTTAGTTTTAATTGTTCATTTTTAATAGAAGAGGATTCTTTAAATCACAGATCTATTTTTTTGCAAGCAAACATAAAATCTATTCAGATTGTAGTTGAAATTGAAATAGTGGATAATTAAAGCTTCCATTACGATTTATGAACAAATTAATTTCAAAGACTTAAGTCTTCAGCTATAAAGATTCGAGTTATGATTAACGTCAATGTTTGGGGGAAATCCATTATCCATGACCCACAAATAAACACGAATTCCTAGATTAGGAAAGCGTCTATTCCCGATTGTAGCTGAGAATCGCTTCTCTCTTGAACTATCAAGCCGTCGGGATAAAAATTCCCAATAAAAATAATGGCTGTTGAAAAGTGATTTTTATCAAGATTTGAAACAACTCCGATCAAATTATTCTCAAGAATGCTATTTAGTCCTATGGTTTGTCAAAACCAGTCTTCATTTTGAATCAAAACGGCATTATTTCTAAAAGGAACCGATTGAGTTCCAATTCCATTTAAGCTGCAAAAGAAAAGAACCTCAACAAAGATGACCATTGATAAATACAAAAGGGATCTCCATTTAAACCTAAAATACCCAATACTTTAACTCCATAGAAAATCATTGTTATTATAAGCTATAAACTTCAAACTAGACCCAACCTTAGATAACGCTCTTTTCTTGAAATGTTACCGTTAACCCCTTGGATGCTTAAGTTTTGTGAAGCCAACCGCGTTTCTTCGATTGTTGGTTCTTTTTAGGTGGACATTTTTCAGCCCTGTAAGCTTCAGCTCGACTGCCTTTCTTGGTCTTACTGGTTATTTCTGTTTTTATGAACTTATTCCAGCCGCCGACATTGACGTCTGGCTGAATGTAACGCTGAGGATTTTCAATTTTGTGCTTTTCCAGAATCTGTTTAAGAGTTAAGATCTTAAAATCCTTCGTAGCATGAATGATGGTTCCTTTCTCAACATCCAAAATGGCGTAATCATTGACTGAAACACCTTCTGCACGTACCCTATCGTCAAAGCGCTCGCTCCACATAAGCTTCCATTGCGCTTTAAGCTCCTCAATTAATTTCTTTTGCGTTTCAGCTCTTGTCTTACGATCTTCTTCGCTGAAATCATTTTTTAGGGTATCGGCTACCATTAATTTTCCCAGCTATTATGTACACGGATTCGCTTTTGAGTCCTTCGGTTCTGTTTGTGTTATCTTAGAGCTCATAGCTGGCATTAATTCCGTAGACATCATTGGCAAGGATTTTTTAGTATTGACAGTAAAAGCATCAAGCGATAAGCCAATAGACTCAACTTTTTTGATTTTGGCTTCGATCTCAGTTTTGTAGTTTGAGTCAATTTCGTAGCCTACGCTTTTCCTTCCAAGTGCTTTAGCAACTTTGCAAGTCGTCCCAGACCCGAGGAATGGGTCAAGAACCGTATCGCCCAAGTAGGTATACAGCAGAATTAATCTTTTTGGCAGTTCATCGGGGAAAGGCGCTGGGTGGTCTTTGTCTTTTGATCGAACGGTTGGAAAAGTCCATAGAGACTTTGTGTAAGTCGTGAATTGGCGCGCTGTAATTGTTGATATTTTGTTTTCTCTTTCCATTTTATAGTTGTCTTTTGAAAAAACAAGGATGTATTCGCCCACATCTCTTAGGGTTGGGTTTGAGGCGGCACGCCAAGAACCCCATGCAGTTGAGACACCGACACTTACGCCTTTATCCCAGTAGATTACTCCGCGGATTTTGAAACCTAAATCGACAAATTGCTTAGTGATATAGCAGTGAAGGGGAATGTAGGGGCTTCGCCATGTGTCAGCAATGTTAATCGCTATTCGTCCGCCATCGCAGAGCTTTTTCTTGCATTCACTCCAAACACCGTTGAGAAAGTCAAGGTAAACCTGTAATTCCTTTTTGTCATCATAGGCTATGTACCCTTTGCCGACATTGTACGGGGGGGATGTGACCGCTAACTGAACCGAACTGTCCTCTACTTCATCCATGTGCTCGCTTGTTTTGTAATAGATCTCAGGGTCGTAAATTTCGACGTTTTTTAGGTACTCGTGCATTTGAAAGTTGTCTTGTACGGAACTTCTAACCGACTTAGATTTGCTCTTACCCGTTTGCTGTGCTGCCGCTGAATCATATTCTTTAAGTTGGCTTTGAAGGCTGGAAATCTGTTTTTGTAAGAGTTCACTTTCGAGCGCTTCTGCTTTTTTTATGGCTGCTTGGTCATTTGCTGCGCCACAGTAAACTTCTATTTTCTTTTTCTGGTCGTTATCGTAGTACGAAAAGTAGATGTATTTTGTATCGTTCACTTCTTTGTAACCGATTGGCATTCCTTATCTCCAGTTATGGTTCGGTTTACGTTTATGCCAAAGATGTATATAAGTTATACCCTTAATGGTATAAGTTTTAGGTGGTCATTTGCGGCCTTCCCAAGTCTCGCGCAAAATGCAACATTAAAGGTTCTATAGCTACATTCATAACATAGCCTGCATGGTCTATTTTCTATCTTGCAGCAAACCCATATTCCTTTGGGAATAATGATTCTTCCATCTTCGCTTATTCTGAATAAAGCTGTGGTTACTTTCTGGTTTGTTCTCTCTCAAGCGGATATATTTTGAGACTTGGAAGCTTTTTCCCTGCAGCTTGATGGCAAACTTACTCGCTCATACAGGGGCAACCATAACAATCCGCTTCCCTAACCTTTCCCAGACGCGCTAAGACGCATACAGACGCAATGAAAACTTATCCCAAAGCCTAAATCAAAAAAGCAATCTAAAGCAAACTCCTCTATTTTTTGCAGGGCGGCAATGGTTTGTTCTTCTATCAGACAAAGAGCGATATTCTGAATTCTGATATATTGTGTATTTTGAAACTCGCTTTAAGGGTTTGAAATCTTTAGTCTTTGTGAGGAGAAAGGAAGGCTTGAACCTGCTGAAGAAGATTGGTTGCTATCTAACTGCTCATGCTTTGGTTCCATTGGTTAACCTCGAAACAAAAGAAGTCGAAAGAAGAGTTAATGAGCGACGTCTGCGTCTTATTCCGAGACGAAAACAACAAAAGGAAACTCGATTATTAAACAATATACAAAAGCTTTAAGCTAATAAGTAAATTTGACAGTCGATAATCCAATGTTTTAGGTGGTGAAAGTAAAAATGAATAAAGATCAATCTATAGGCGGAGCAATACTTGCTGTTTGTGCAATAGTAGCGGTGCTGTATGTTTTGACGTTGTTCTACCCTACTTGGCTAGTTTCAATCGGATTACTCGGTAGCACAGCCAACGTTTCTTTTTGGGTGATTGCAATTCCAGTCTTCATCGCCTTCGTAGCAATACTAGGCATCGGCGCTTGGATAGGCTACACGATGGCAACGACCCCACCTCCAAAACCAATTGAGGAAATAACAACCGAACAGAGCAACGAAATTAAACCTTAGCCTACACAACAACCCAAAAACCAAATTTTTTGGCTTTCATTCTTCTCTTTTTTCGTTAAAAATCAATCTGATTTTTTGTTTTTTTGGAGTAGAGCTATTGTTTGTTAGGGTATTCCAAAAGTAGATTTGTTTTTAAGGGCTAAAAAAGCCAAAAAGGCCTAATACATGCTCCACAAGTTTTCTTTTTTAGAAAAAGGAATCTTTTATTTGATGGTTAACAATCACCAGAGTTCTTTACTTCTGTAATGTTAATAATGGCTCAAATTGTCTCAACATTTGTCATAATAAAAGTTCGCATAAACCTTCGAGATAGGCACAACCTTTGTCCGATTTTTTTTGGCTCTTTTTAGTATATATCGATTTTGGTAATATATCGATTTCCAAAATAATATTATATTAAGTCTTAAGATTAATTCTTGCATAAGCTTTAAACAAATCAACAACCGGGAAGAGAGAAAATGATTCACCAACAAACAATTGAAACTCAACAAATTCAAATAGAATTAAAACTAAATGGCTTTCAAGAAGTTGCTATAGACGCTATAGATCAAGTTTTCTCGACGATTGGATCTGGACCCAAAATTTCCCTTTATCGCCTTTTGGAAAAAAAATACAAATTACGCCAAGAAGACATACCTGGAAGAATTGAGAATTTCTCTAATGCAATAGAACAAATATTTGGAACAGGCGCTTTGCTCATAGAGCTTGAAATCATGAAAAAAATTCGGCAATTGTTTCCTCTCTTTGAATGTAAAGCCGAAAATGTAAGTTTTGATTTTAATGATTTCATGGAGTCGTTTAGACATTATTTGAGCGATTCTAATTCTTAAGATCTAATTTTCTTGTTTTTCTGTTGGACAGTTCTTTTTTTTAGTCTTTTTGTGTTTGTACGCTCTTCTGCTGTACACTTTTTGTGTTTGAATGTTTGTTTTATACGTTGTTTTGGTTGGGTTTGGTTTGTTGGTTTTGTCTTGGTATGCTTGGGGTATGTCTGAACGTTTATATCGCCTCTCTTGTATAGTGTGATTTGCGCAGCGTCGATATGTCTGATTAAGTACATATTGTACACACGTGCAACAAGAATACAAGGTCGAAAAAACAATGTCCATGCATAAAGAAATCCAAGCTAAACTTACAAAAAATCTGCTTGATATAATAGTCCTGCAGTTACTCGAAACACATCCAATGCATGGCTATGAAATCATGTCCACTATCCGCAAGTCCTATGGCGTTTACCTCGGAGCAAGCACAATATACCCCCTTCTCACAACCATGGAAAACAAAGAATACATAAAATGCACTTGGAATGTGGACAGTGAAAGACCCAGAAAAGTATATGAATTGACATCCGACGGAAAAGCCATGCTCGCTTACACGGCCGGCTCCCTTAGAACAATATGCAAGTCTTTTGGAAAAGGCAGCGCAACAACTCAAGTCCATGAAATAGAATTTAAAGTTGCACCAGAGTTGAAAAGAGAAGGGCTTATTAAATAAGATAATCACTTGATCGGCAAAATACTAGAAATTAATGTAGGAACTGATATTGTTCCCTTTCTTCTAGCGGGAATATTTTCTTAATCTCTTCGAAGGCTTTTAAGATATTCAAACCCTTTGGTGTTATAGCGTAGACTGTTTGCTTTTTCCGATTCTTCTCTTCGACCAAGTCATTCTGGATCAAAAATTCCAATAGTTCCCTGAGAACTTGGCAATTAACATTAGCCTTGTTCATTATGTGCGTTATTTTAAGTTGGCCATCAAAAGCCAAAGTCGAGAGTATATCGATGTAAATTTCGAGTTTAGACCGTCTCATTCAAAACTTCAACCCTCTCAGAGATGAAACAGCGCATGTTTGATTGTTCCGGGTTTAGCGCAGCGAGTCTATTTTCAAAAGCAGTGACTAAGTCATCAAACAGAACGTCTCTAAGACCCTTAGAGAGCGGTGTTATCTTATCCGATAATGCTTCATCCATTTTGATCTTTAGTTCTTTTCTTGCTTTAGGGGTTAGTTGTTTCATTTTTGGTCGATTAAGTGTAATTTGGAAATGTATTAGTTCTTTATGAATTCAAAATCAAGCTTATCGATATTGACAATATTATTGATAAAATTGCGCGAGGAAAAATAGATTTATCGTTTGAGTTATTTCTTGTTTTTTTATTTTGCTGTAGGTAACTATTTCCGCTAACCCAAAATTTTTTTACGGACCTCTTTGGAAAAACAAGAATTATTTTGTTTTTTCGATTGAACCTTCCAATATGTCCTGATCAGCCATACCTAGCTGTCTGGACAGCCAAGTTTTAAGAATTATTGAAGGATTTGGAAGAAAACCCGAATATAGGATGGTTTTGTTTCCTTTAATTGCATTAACTTGGAAGACTTTCTGTCCTTCCTTAATGCTAAAGAAAAGCGTTTGGGAATGCATTGCCAAAGCCTGAAAATCTTCCCACTGACCGCAATTTAGAGCTAAACATTGGTCATTTTGAAGAATTGTTGAAGGAAATATCGAGTTTTGTTGTCTGAACAGAGGGCTCTTCCCTGTTGAAGGTAGTGGAGGTCGTTCCTTTAGATACGTTTTGTAAGGCGCCTATGAGATTTGTGACTTCCTTTTGTATGTTGTTGATTTTTTCGTCGACCTTTTCTATTTTGCCCTTTAACTCTTTGGAGTCTCCCTTTTGTTTAGTTATTGATGCCAGCTGATAAATCGAGCTATCCAAAATTTGTTCATGTTCTTTTAGGACATTGATTAGGAAATCTATGGCTTCTAATGATTTATCTTTCGAGGCTGGATTCTCTGCCATATCTTTGCATATCCAAAGCAGATTCATCCTTTTTCACTTTTAAGGCGTATTTCGATAGCTATAATATATCGTAATCAGAAATTGGTAGAATGTAGTTGCGGATATTTTCCTTGATTTGAGTGATTTTGCCATGGTTTGATGGTTAAAGATTCTTTTGAGTGTATTAAATATTTATATATGCGACATGCTGAATGTGAAGCAGTAATCCACAAAGTTAAAAAGCCTTACCCAAACAAATCAAGTCAAACATGAAAGGGTAAACAATGACTGCACACAAGGAAGAGTTCAAAAAACCTGGAACAACAGGAAAAAGCAATTCTTATCTTTCACAGGATTTTTTGGATTATGGCGGTTTCGAGTTAGATTTGGCGGCTACGGAAACGTCTCCTGAATCAACCAATATGGAAGAGTCAGGCACCCCGGAGGGGTCGAAAGAAAAAGATATTTTGTTTAAAGAATTTGATAGATTTTTATTGGAAGCAATCGATGATGCTTTAACATCTTTGGGTGGACCTGTCAAGAACGCGGTGTATCAACATTTGCAGGATGATTTTGGAATCGAAAGATCTATGCTTGCAGGTCAGATCGACAAGTTTTCGGACATTATTCATAGGATTTTTGGTTTAGGCGCCAGCAGACTTGAAATAAAATTCATGAAAAACCTAAATGAAAAGATTAAGGTTAACCTTCGTTGGCCTGAATTTGATTACCCTGAATCAAATTGGCTGATAAAAGACATATCGTTCTTTGAATACGTTTGTGAAGCGCGTAGAAGTTACGGCGCTCAAAGCCAAAAAAAGCATTAGTTTGAAAATTGGCATCTTGCTAAAGATTCTTTTTTAATTTTTTTTGGCGTCAAAAAATTGAATGTAATTATTATTTTTTTGTGAATTGATAGTATGTATCTAAAATTCGTAACGTCTTTATTTGTTGTCAGTTGTAAGTCAATTTATCAAATCAGGTGTGGCATGCAATCCATAATAAGTAATGATAGTTCAAAAATTCGAATTGCACAAAGAAAAGGTAGTTGTCGCGGTAAATGCTTCAGTTTAGCTTGGGACAGCAAGAGTTTCAGCATAAAGAGGAGATTCTAATTTGGGCTCAGCTTTGGAAAATGAAGGAGTATTCCGGCAAATCACCGCTTCTCTTAAAGATCCCGTTATCTTAGTTGATGAAAAAGCGCACGTTTCGTTTTGGAACCAGGCAGCAGAAAAAACTTTCGGTTATACCTGTGAGGAAGCAATTGGAAAAGGTATACACGAGCTGGTCGTTCCAAAAAATATGTGCAAAGAGGTAAAAGAACGTATTGAACAGAGCGTTAAAACTTTTGCGGAAACGGGTGTAGGATACTTTACTGTTGGTAATGTTGAATTGGTAGGTTGTTGTAAGGATGGTTCTGAGTTTCCAGTTGAATTATCGATTTCGCCATTAAAATTATCTGGAAAGTGGGCTGCAGTTGGAGTAGTTAAGGATATCAGCAAAAGAAAAAAAGCTGCAGAGCAAATGAAAGATGAGGAACAACGTTACCATGCCTTATTTAATCGAGCTCCTTTGGGTGTGTTGATTGTTGATCCAGAAACTGCTTGTTTTGTTGAATTTAATGACGTTGCCCATAAGCAGTTGGGGTATTCGAGAGAAGAGTTTGAAAAACTTTGTATCGCAGACATAGAAGCCAAAGAATCTCCAGGTGAAATCAAATCAAGAATTGCAGATATGCTAAGGGTTGGCGGCGGCGAGTTTGAAACTGAACATCTCACAAAAGACCGCACCCGCAAAAATATTTTGGTAACTGTTAGGGCAATAAAACTGAAGAACAAGACTTTTCTACACAGCATCTTCCATGACATAACTGAGATTAGAAAAGTTGAAAAAGCACTTATGGAAAGTGAAGCAGAGTATAGGCAACTAGTTGAGCTTGCCCAAGAAGGCGTCTGGGCAGTAGACAAAGATTACGTGACTACTTTCGTTAATCCCCGCATGTGTCAAATGTTGGGCTACACTCAAAGTGAGATGGTAGGCAAGGATATTTTCCAGTTTTTAGATTCTGGTTTTGTTGTTGATGCCAAAGATCTCTTGAGCGATTTTTCTGAGGGTTTAAAAGGTAATTTTGAGTTTGAATTCGTAAAAAAAGATGGCTCGCTAATCTACGCAGGCGTTGCAGCTTCTCGGATTATAGATGATCTTGGAAACAAAGTTGGCACCTTGGCTTTACTAGCCGATATTACAGCTCGCAAGCAGATGGAAAGTGAGTTAGAAAAATACTCGAAACATCTTGAAGAGATGGTTCAACAAAAGACAAGCCAGCTTCAATTAGCGCAAGCTCAAATCATAAAATCAGAGCGGTTGACTGCCATCGGCGAATTGGCAGGAATGGTTGGCCACGACTTGCGTAATCCTTTAACTGGAATAAAGAATGCTGCTTACTACTTGGAAAAGAAGGATTCGCCTGGCTTATCTGACCAGTCGAAAGAAATGCTGAATATTATTAGAAAGTGTGTTGACCATTCGAACAAAATTATAAATGATCTTTTAGATTACTCGAGAGAAATTCGTTTAGAACGAAAGGAAATTCTTCTTTCAACTCTGTTCTCTGAAACCTTGGCAATGGTTCAAATCCCAAAAAAAGTTAAAGTGCAGAAAAGTTTCAGTCACACAACTAAACTTTATGTCGATCCTGATAAAATTAAGCGTGTCTTTGTCAACCTAATCAAGAATGCACTCGATGCATTGCCAAACGGCGGAACAATTTCGCTTGTTAGCAAAGAAACGAATGATCAAGTGGAAATAATCTTTTTTGACACTGGGATTGGGATTCCGGTGGATGTTTTGCCAAAAATCTTTTCCCCACTATTCACGACTAAAGCTCAAGGCATGGGCTTTGGATTAGCCATTTGCAAACGTGTCATTGAAGCTCACGGTGGAACTATATCTGTTCAAACGGCAAAGAGCAAGGGTACAACGTTCACGGTTTCTCTACCTATTAAACTTGAAGAGTTGTTGGAGGTGAAAAAGATTGGATAAAAAATCTAGAATAATAGTTGTTGACGATGATGAAAGCATACGAGAAACAATGAAGGCGATACTTGAAGATGAAGGTTATATAGTAGATTTGGCAGAAAGCGGAAAAGAAGCTATACAAAAAACAAATGATCAAACCTACAATTTAGCTCTATTAGACATACGATTACCCGACATGGAAGGTGTGGACCTTCTTAAATCGATGAAAGAAGGTAATCCTAGAACGCGAAAAATAATGGTTACTGGCTACCCCTCGATGCAAAACGCTATTTCGGCAGTTAACAAGAACGCAGACGCATATTTGGTTAAACCCGTTGATGTTGAAAAGCTTCTCGATACCGTAAAAGAACAATTGCGCCTTCAGGAAGAAGAAAAGAAATTCAGTGAACAAAAAGTTGCTGATTTCATTGAATCGCGATTTAAAGAAATTTGACAATTTTTTTTCTTTTCTTTATTTTAAACATGTGTGCAGTATTGGCCTTCAACTGCTAGATTGTTTATACAGATTGTTTATACAATTTGTATATACAGTATTTTATTTAATATAAAGTTGGGAACGAATTTCGTTACTTTTCTTGTGTAAAATTAATTTACCCTATGAAAGCAAGGAAAAAGCGGGTTGCAGAGGAAAAGATTGGAAAGAGTTATTTTGCAGTTTTCTTTATTAATTTTTTTAGTCCGAATTTGGATAAGGAATCACTTGAGTTATAATATCTATACTTGAATTTATACTGAAAGACCATTTTTGTTATCAAAATCTGCTGAAAAGAAAGCCGTATAAAGGAATTAAATCATTATGTCTATTAAATTATGTCAATTTCTTTTGATCCTGGAGATGCTTCACTTGTTCTTCAAGTAGTGGTCTTCTTTCTTCTCGTACTAGGGCTTCCTTTTGTTAAGGGGATTGGTACAAAGAAGAATTTTATGATTCATGGGCGTTTGACTTTCCTCGCTCTGATATTGCATACAGTTTTTATTTTTGTTGCCATGGTTCCATCGCTCGGCGGTGGGTTTGGAGAAGTTGCTGGCCTTTCTTTTCTGGATGTGTCCATTTTTTGGTCTCATGTGATTTTAGGAACCTTTGCTTTAATCTTAGGTTTTACTATTATTGGCTTCTGGGTTTACAAACCCCTCTCAAATATGGGGTGTGTAAGAGTGAAGAAGATAATGGCACCTCTCCTTATCATATGGGCAATATCTTTAGTCAAGGGTGCACTAGTCCACATTCTAGGAATTATCTAGGAAAAAACTAAGACAATCTAAAAGATAACTTAGGTTAAAGAAATATTTACTTTTCAAAGATACTAAAACGACTGCCTTTTTTTTCTCATATTAAGCAAAACATTAAATTTTCCAATAGAGAGCGATGCCTTTTCTGGAATAATAAGCATTAAAAGAAGAAGAACAAGAGATTTGCGAAATTTTGTGTATCTGTTGTTTTTGGGTTGCTTTTCTAAAATAAGGCGTTAATTTTTAGTAGATTGCGTCTGCAATAGTCATTATGCGTCTGGAAAAGTCTGGGTGAGGTTTGGGTGCCGCTGACTGAAAAAGTTAATTTCAAAACCAAATTGCAGTGTGCTTAACGCAATTCGTTAAGTTAAAAAGGTTCGATATTCAAAGGCTTATCGGAATCAGCCATAATTGAAAGAGAAAAGAACTTTGCTTACTTGACAGCTTTCCCTTCTGTTGTTTTAGCCTAAATTGTATCGCAAAAGCAAGCGTTATCGTAATAAGGAATGTTAATAGTTCAGGCTGTCGAGCATTCTGGACTTGTAAGTGTAGGATTGGTTGTTGGTTTAGCTGTTGAGTTATGATTTGGTGGATTTGTAAGTGCTTGCGTCGAGGTTGTTCTACAGTTTGATTGAGGATGGGTGGGTTTACTTTTAGATTCCGAAGTATGGCTGCATATGGTGCTCCACAAATTATTAGTACAACCTGCAACTTGTAACAGATGGTGTCTCATATGAACAAGACAGAAGCATTGGATGTGTTGAATGAGATTCGTGATGCATTAAAAGAATCGATAGTTGTTAGCTGTGTTTCCCTTGATGGTTCACAGGTATTTCATATATTATCTGGTGGCTACGAGATAAAGATGAAATGCGAATTAGACAATGCTTCAAGGGGCATCATAGATAGTATATCGAAAAAGCATGAGCTCCATTTGAAAGAACAAAATGGTTATGTAATTTTGCGTTCTCTTAAAGACTAATACAAAAAGTGGGTAGACGACTTTCTTTTTTACTTCCGTTGAGTTGTTTTTTTATCTCGAGTTAGACAAGGAAATTAGAGACGAAAACAGATAATTATTCGCTTTTTCGAGGTATTATTTTATATTACTAAAATAGCTCAATTTGTGGATTTATAGGCTGATTATCACAGAAAATCCCAACATAATCAACAATTATTAAAGCAATATTCTTCGAAAGCATCAACCATTTTGTTTTTCTTGCAAACTTGAGCAGGGCAAGGGTAAACGGAAACTATTCAACTAAAATTGTGCCTCGCAGAAGAGGGCAGGTCTAAGCGTGCTTACCTAGTCCTGATTGTAGTCTTGGTTGTAACAGCATTTTTCATCCTATGCCCTTTTTTGCCGTCGCGTCAAGAGGCTACTTGTAGCCAATAAACACTTGTTTTCACAACCGAGCTATATCAAAACATTTTCCGTTCTTTTTGTTTCAACTATTGAACGGTATTCCCCACAATAGGCGTAAGGGCCATAAATGCAGGTTTTGTTTTTGGCATTATGGAAACTACAAGTTTTTCTTTTAGGGCAACCCCCAAAAGTACGGTGCAACATTTTCTCAACAGATTTCAAGACTACGACTCCCTTAATTGTTTTTGTAGGCTTTTTGAGAATTTAAGCCCTGTTTCCAAATCAGGAATATATCATAAATCGTAATACACATTAATGATGCGCAAAAACCTATTTTATTGGATAGCTTTAAGACTCCATCTTAGCTTAACTTGAACTCTTGAATTAATCCCTTTTCTTCTAGAAATCTTAAACTACGACTATTCGAGGAATATTCTTTTAAGCAACACTTCACAATCTTTCCGAAAATAAGTTTAGCAAACCTCTATGTGTCAACTCAGGTTTGAGCTCCAGAAAAAGCTTAATCCCAATTCTCAGAATCAGATTATTAAATTTCAAGGTTTTGAAAATCGTTTTCTGCGGCATATTCATCGTCAAATAACCTTCTAGTCAATTTGGTATTCTAAGATTCTCGTTTCTGTTTTACCCTAAAGTCAAGGAAAAGCATTTATCAATAATATTTCATAAAAGATACAGGTCTAAATGTCTTCTGCATTATCTCTTCGGACAGGCGCTTGGTATGGTGATCGCTTAATTGAACTTGAAATGCCTCCTTATTGGGATGTCAATATCATACAACCAATAACACCCACGCCCCTAACGAAAAAACAAATAGAAATAAATCTTCTGAACCCCACAGGTCAAGATTCCATTAAGAAATTATGCAAGGGAAAATCGCGACCGCTCATAATAATCGATGATCTTAACCGACCCACTCCTACAGACTTAATTATAGATATTCTCTTAGATTGGTTTCAGGATGCATCTGTGCCTCTTAGGGATGTTACCCTATTAATGGCTACTGGGTCACATGGTAAACCTGCTCGAGATGCTTTGCGAAAGAAAGTAGGTGAGAAAGCCATTGCATCGTGCCGTTTACTTGTTCATGACTGTTTTAGCGGGAACAAAAAAGTTGGGAAAACGTCTTTTGGGACGAATATTTATGCAAACCAGGCTTTGCTTAGTAGTGATTTTGTTTTAGGAATTGGCGGTATCTACCCTAATTGGACTGCTGGTTTTGGCGGTGGAACAAAACTGGCCCTGGGGGTTCTTGGAATACAATCAATTTTCGATTTACATTTTCGGCATCAAGGAATCGGATGGGGAAATGAGGGATCTGATTGCAGCTTTCGAAAAGACCTAAACGAAGTGGCACGTATGATTGGCTTAGATACTGTTGTCTCTTTGCAAGTTAATGCCAATCGAGAAGTTATACGAGTCGATTGCGGCGATCCAATGAAATTCTATTCGGATGCAACGAATTTTTGTCGTCAAACGTTTGGTTTTTCTCATTTGGACGATTCAGATGTCGTTATATCTAACACTTACCCTAATGATCTTTCGCTTACCTTCGCTAAAATGAAAGGATTCGCACCATTTGAACTCTGCAAACCTACAGCGTCAAAAATTGCTATAGCCTCCTGCCCCGAAGGTCTAGGTCTCCACAATATTTTCCCATTTATCAATATGCCGAGATTTCAAAAAGAAAAACATTTTGTCCGACTATTGAGAGCTTTTGGAGTTAAATGGGTTTCTAAGAAAATTTTGAAGCGCCTTTGGCGCGTGACGTCCCAGCCTTCAAATCAATTACCAAGTTCGCAAAAACTGGTAAACAATCGCCCAATTCTTCTTTATAGTCCAATTAAAAACCTAAATAATCTTCCATCAAATATTCCTGGAATTACTCAATTACGAGAATGGTCCGACATTATTCAAACTGTGCGAAAGGAGCAGCAATCTCGCGATCGTGTTAAGGTGACAGTATATCCTTGTGCATTTCTTCAGTTCCCAAATTCGCCTAAACAAAATTCAGAATAAAAATTTCTCAAGTTCGTTGGAGAATGGCAAGTATTAACACAACATCGGCCAACTGGAATCTGGCTTTATAGTTGGCTTGGATAGAAGTTGAACTTCCACCATCTACGGTTGCGCAAACATTAAGTCTTATATACTTCTAGCGAAGAAAGAGCATTTCTGGCAAGCATTTTGTACCTTGCCAAAAAAATCAGGGAAGAGAAAAAATGCAGAAAAAAATTTCTATCTTAATTACGGCAATTCTAATACTATCAATGACTTTGACACTTGTTCCATTAGAAATCGTTAATGCACATAATCCGATATACACTAACCCCACATGGTGCTACAGCGTAGTTAGCAATAACTTAATCGGCGTTGGCCAAACACAGAAAATTATCTTTTGGATCAACAGCGTGCCACCTACCGCAAACGGACAATACGGTGACAGATGGCAATTCACCATAGACGTAATGCGGCCTGATGGAAAAAATGACACTTTAGGACCAATAGCTTCTGACCCCGTCGGCAGTGGATACACAATGTACTCACCAGATATGGTTGGCAATTACACGGTAGTCGTAAAATTCCCATTTACTGTTATAACTGGCCTTCCCTTTAAACCCGGAGTACCGGACGCACAACAGCAAGGTTACGCATCAATCAATGACACATACAAAGCGAGCGTAAGTGATCCTACAACATTCGTTGTACAACAAGACCCCATACCGCTTTGGCCTGAAACACCCATGCCATCAGAATATTGGACGCGCCCAATCAATTCCGCAAACATATACTGGTACACACTTGCAGGTAACTGGTTGGGAGGCGCCGCCCAAAACGTTGGTCCAACAACCAGCTACGGATACGGCTCAGCACCTGACAGTGCCCACATAATGTGGTCAGCCCCTGGATTCACAGGAGGCGTTATGGATGAGCGATTCGGAGACTACGGCTACGTAACATCACACTATGGAGGACTATCATTCTCACCGTACATCATAGATGGAAAAATCTTCTACAACGCTATCAATCCAGAAATGAGTGAAGGCTGGTACTGCATGGATCTATACACTGGACAGCAACTGTACTATCGCAATAACACAGGTCCCGTAACAGGTATCGGCGGAGGCTTTGACTCAAACGGAGCCATCTCACAAGGTTCATTGTCGTTTGCTCAAATCTACGATCCAGAGTTAGCTAATGAAATGGGAGGTTACCCCTACTTATGGAGTACAAACGCAGCAACAGCCAACACATGGATGATGTATGACGCATACACAGGCAACTACATCTGTTCTATAAACAACGTTCCAACGTGGGCTTCAGGTGGTGGAGCAGGTCCTTTCGCAGCTGCAGGCGGCACCGCAGTCTACGGAAAAGACGGAAGCATACTTAGATATTACATAGTCAACAATGGAACCACCGCAGCACCAAGCTATTATCTGCAATGTTGGAACACAACTCAAGCTATCTGGTGGAAAGGCACTCAACAAATGTTCCAAAACGGAGACTACTCTGGCTTTTCAGGCAACAACTATGCCAGCTGGAGGCCATATCTAAATTACACTTTTGATGGCAGCCATGGCTATTCATTAAACGTATCGCTACCCTTCAAATCAAGCCTAGGCAACATCTATGCGGTTCGCGAAGACAAATACATAATCGGCGGAACGCCAGGCACCAATAATGAACAGGGCGTTTCACAAGGTTACCTTTGGGCTTTGAACTTAGACACCACAAAAGGTACAATGGGATCGTTGCTTTGGAACGTTACTTTCACGCCCCCCTCTTCAGCAGGTAACATAACAATAAGCATGGGAACTGTTGACCCAGAAGACGGCGTCTTTTTGTTCTCATGTACGCAGACTAGAACACGTTGGGGATACAGCCTCGCAACAGGACAGCAAATTTGGCAAAGTGCCCCTGAAGAACCAATGAAGTACTATGGCATGGGCAACACGAACATATACAATGGTATGCTCCTATCAGGCACATACTTAAACGGCGGAATACTAGTTAGCTACAACATTACAACCGGCAAAGTCCTTTGGAAATATGAACCCCAACAAATCGGCACTGAATCACCCTTCGGCGATTACCCCGCGGAAATAGCCTGCATCGCAGACGGCAAAATCTTCATCTACTCAAGTCCACTATGGCGCACCCAACCTCTTTGGCGCGGATCCTATGTACGCTGTATCAATGCTACAGATGGAACGGAAATGTGGAAAGTACTACACTATGGCTCAGTGGTTATCTCAGACGGCTATCTTATTGGCTTAAACTACTATGACAACAAAATCTACAGTTACGGCAAAGGTCCAAGCGAATTAACTGTTGCAGCTCCTGATTCAGGCGTTGAAGTAGGAAAATCATTAGTGATCCATGGTTCAGTAACTGACATCTCGCCAGGCACAAAACAAGCTGAACAAGCCGCACGTTTTCCAAATGGTGTCCCAGCAGTCTCCGACAACAGCGAAGAAGCATGGATGGAATATGTCTATTCACAACAAGCGCGTCCAACAAATGCAACGGGTGTTCCAGTGAGAATTGATGTCATCGACGGCAACGGCAACTACCGCACAATTGGTAACACAACCAGTGATGCATCTGGATTCTACAGCTTTGATTGGAAACCAGATGTCCCCGGCAAATACACTGTTATCGCGACATTCGAAGGATCCGCTTCTTATTGGCCCTCAAGTTCTCAAGCAGCCTTTGTAGCTGACGAAGTATCTCCACAGCAAACACAGTTACCTGTAGTTGCCACCCAATCAAACGATGCCAACCTCTTCTATGCAACTGTAGCCATAATTCTAGCAATCGCTATTGTAGGCGCATTAATACTGTTAGCCGTGAGAAAGCGACCCTAAAAACCGCTTAATCCACTTTCTTTTTTTATTTTTTCAATTGACAATTATTTAATTAGTTTGTTTTTGTGACTTAAGAGTTAATTCTTTCTGATGCAAAAAAAGAAGAAGAAAAAAGAAGCTATTGTTCAGCGTTTAACATTTTTGAAGTTTCCATAGTTTTATAAGAAAGTTGGTTACAAATAGCGTTCTGTTGGGCGAGAGCATTACACTTTTGCTCAACGAGAAAATAAATTTTAGGAAAGAAAAAACAGAATGAAAACACTTAGAAACAAAATTTTAGCTATAACAATTGCTTTAATCTTAATGATTTCAATCGGCGCTTCAATGATGATAATACCAAAAGCTAACGCACACATCCCCTCGATGATAATCCCAACTTATGCATTTGTTACCAGCTCCCCAAACCCAATCGGATTAGGTCAATCAGTAGAAGTCGTTTATTGGGTTGATAAGGTCCCGCCAACAGCGAATACCGCATATGGAGATAGATGGAAAATGAGCGTAGTGATCACAGATCCAAACAATCAAAACCAAACATATGGACCCTATACTACTAGTGACGTTGGTGGAGGCGATTTCATGTTCACCCCCACGATCATTGGTAACTACACTTTGCAAGCGTTCTTCCCCACTCAAGTATTAGCAGGAGTAAATCCACCCCCAACAGGCAACACCAGCCCCTTCATCAATGATACATATACAGCCAGCATAAGCCCACCGGCAACTCTAGTCGTTCAGTCGGAGCCAATTGCATCTTACCCCTTAAACCCGCTTCCAACCGATTACTGGAATTTCCCCATAAATGGCATGAATCCAGCTTGGACCTTGGTCTCAGGAGATTGGCTCCTTAGTTCTTACGATGCAGCAGGCAACAGGTACAATCCATACACAACCGCACCGACCTCCGCTCACATATTATGGACAGACCCCATTGCAGCAGGAGGAGTGGTCGGCGGTAACTATACTGATTTCAACTATTACACAGGCTTAGCATATGAAACCAAATTCAACAGCCCCATAATTATGAATGGAAACCTCTACTTCAACCTCCCCAGAGGAAATAATGTGGGAGTCGGAGGAACTACTTGTATAAATCTTAAGACTGGACAGCAGAAATGGTACGAACCTGATGCACTCAACACTTTAGGAGTTGCTTCGAATCCTACGGCTTTGGGTTACAACCTTGGAGAAACAAACGTGATCAATCAAGTATCATTCGGTCAAAACCTCGATTACCAAAGTCCCAACCAATACGGAATTACATCATACATATGGACAACAGTTTCTGGAGCTGGAAATTCAACATACAACATCTATGAACCCGACACTGGCCAATACCTCTACTCGATTACAAACGTTTCCTTCACTGGCACCAACACTTTTGACGCTAACGGCAACTTGTGTGTGTACATCTGGAACGCTGCGGGCGGGTGGTTGGCGATGTGGAATTCTACGCTAGACATTATGCACTATATGCAGAACGTCAATGTGTGGGAATGGCGACCTATGCAAACTTTCCCCATGGATTGGAAATACGGGCTACAATGGAACAATACAAATGAACCAATTCTAAGAGATGGCAACGGCTTAACGATGGCTATTGACCATGTTGTTCCCGACGATGGTGTGATAGTGATGGCTTCTGGAAGCATCGGAACCCCGGAGAGCTGGCAGTGGGAAGCAGGCTTTAGTACGACTGACGGACATAATCTTTGGCAAGCGAACCGAACTGAACCTATTGGAGCTACAACTTGGGCACTTTTAGGTCCAGCAGAAAACGGCGTCTACACTGAATTCCGTGAAAGCACGATGACATGGTATGCATATAGTCTATACACAGGGGATCAAGTCTGGGGTCCAACCACGCCATATCCACAAGCTTTTGGCTCTTATTCTTGGCAAGCTAGCATTGCTTACGGTTACCTGTTAGGACTCGACTTTGCAGGCTACGTACACGCCTTTAACATTTCAACTGGCATAGAAGCTTGGTCATTCTTCACTGGAAGCAGCGGAACCTCAACACCTTATGGCACATGGGTACTTAACAATCCACCACCAACTAGCGCCGGCGGGCTAATCTATGTCGTTGCAGGGCACGCCTACAACCCACCACTATACCCAGGAGCACAAATATACTGCATCAACGCCACCAACGGAAACCTTGTTTGGAGCGAATTAGGTTTCTACACATATGACCCAGTTGAAGTTGCAGACGGAGTATTATTATGCTATAACTGCTATGACGGTCAAATATACTGTTACGGACAAGGTCTATCAGCAACTACCATAACTGCGCCAGAAGTAGGAATCCCAGAAGGAAACCAAGTCCTGATTCAAGGCACGGTTACGGATCAATCGCCAGCCAAAGCCACAAGCTTAGGGGCTCCTGCAGCGGGCACACCAGCTATCTCTGACGATAGCATGAGTGCTTGGATGGCATATCTTTACATGCAACAGCCAATGCCAACAAATGCGACAGGAGTAACTGTGACCTTAACTGCTATCGACCCCAATGGCAATCTCATAACTCTAGGTCAAGCAACAAGCGACGACATAGGCAAATATGCCTTCCCATGGACAGCACCTACAGTACCAGGATTATACAAAGTCACCGCAACCTTCTCTGGAACCAACTCATACTACTCTTCCAGTGCAGAAACAAACTTCATCGTCACTAGTGGGGCAACAACAACTGTAGCACCCACCGCTATTCCTACATCTGCCGCTGACATGTACTTTATTCCTGCAATCGCTGGTCTATTCATATTGATCATCGTTGGATTAGTTCTACTAGCTCTATTGATGCTCAGAAAACGACCATAAAAACGTCAAACAAAACCATCATTTTTCTCCTTTTTTTGTTTTAGAAAATAATTGAAGAAGCGGTAAGGGAGAATACTCTAGAAAATTTAATGTGATTTTGGGATTGGCTTGTACTATCTGGGTCAATTTGAGAAAGATTTTAAGAGATTTAAGTTGGAACTTTTGATTTTTGTTTTTTCAGATTGTAGTATGACAAGAGAGAGCCCCCTAACCCACTAATGTAATTGTTGCAGTGCCACCCTACCTTAAAGAGCAAATAATAGCCACGAAGAATGAACATAACTCCAACCAACATACTCTATTCTCTTCTCCCACGTCGTGATGTTCAATTTGCCTTAAAGTCTTAGGATATGCTTGAAGATTGATTAACTAAGACTACTTTCACTTAGCTCTCCACTGTGACAATGGTTCGTTTCAACATTCGCCTTTTAAGCAATTTTAGCTCCATTTGCCATCTATGGTTAATTTATCTAGACCTTGCGATGCTTGCGGAAAATACATAGGTGGTGGCTATTATAGCTGCCAGAAATGCCAGATTTACT
This sequence comes from Candidatus Bathyarchaeota archaeon, assembly GCA_963809455.1. Taxonomy (GTDB): domain Archaea; phylum Thermoproteota; class Bathyarchaeia; order Bathyarchaeales; family Bathycorpusculaceae; genus Bathycorpusculum. The sequence goes on from CAWEJP010000010.1 coordinate 103,608, forward strand.
TCTGCTTCTTTTGCTCATGCCAACTTTCAGTTATTCAAAATAAAATAAAGCACGAATGCCCTATGTGTGGTGGAAAATTTGAGTAAAGTTAATCCAAAAAGGAAAGCGGGCTCCTCTTCTATCCTGGCGAAAAACCTGCTTCTCTGGTGGGAAGGGGTTTCTTGTTTTGTGAGGATATACGAGGATATTTTCAAAGTCCGCTAAAATAGTTTTGTGCATTCGAGAAAATAAACTAATGTGGGTGCCATTAGACAATAACAAAAGTGTGGAAGGGCTTATGTCTCAAGATTTTTTAATATTGATTCAATATTCGTAAAATATACATATCTCAGAAGAAAAGTAGTGATGGAAGCTGGCATGGATGGATTTAACTCTTGACACCTCCCTAAAGAGGGGATGTAGTCGGCTCGGTAGCCTTAACATGCCGCAAACAAAAAACGCTGGTGTATCAGGATATGTTTGCAACCTTAAAAGACGCATTTCATATTGTAGGCATTTCATCGCTGCTTAGTGCCGTCACTATGATGTGCTGGACTTTTTACGACATATCTACACAAGGATATTTCATTCTTGCCGAAAATCGTCCAATAATTCGTTATTCTGAGTGCATCTTAGTCGGTTTCAGCGTTATTTATGTAGTATACTTGCTTGTTACTTATTTCAAGAAAAAAACTGGGGCCTAAAGCTTGAAGTTTAGAAGTTAAAGAATTTTAACACTCCAAATCCATTGGTACACTCATAGAAACTGGGCAAATTGTTTCTTTAAATCTGCTTCGAGTGGACAAAAGGCAACCACACATTCGATAGTAGTCTGATTTTTAACATCTATTTAAATAACTATTGTCATTCTTGTAACAAATTTAATATTGTAAAACAATTATTTCGTAACTGGAGAAAGGATGCTTAAGTAATGAGAAGAGAGAAGGTTTTCTCGATTATTTTATTCTTGATCTTAACGATCAGTATTCTAGTAGCAAATAGTAGTTTAGTGATCGCTTCTAATACAGAAAATAGCAATTTTGTGCCGCAGAGTGTTGGCGTTAACCCTCCCACGGTACTTTGGGATCAAACTTACACCGACAACATATCTGCCATTCAGCACTTGGGAAGTAACTTGAATTATATGGTGCAAACCAATGATGGAGGATACGCTATGGCGGGAATTACAAGCGTCAATCGGGTTACCAATTTTCTTTGGTTTGTTAAGACTGATTCCTTGGGCAACGAACAATGGGTCAAATATTTCGGATTCAATAATGCAGGTAGTTTCGCTGAGGCATTTTCCGTAATACAAACAACTGATAATGGTTATGCGTTAGCGGGTTATCGATCAGGTTATCCTGATGACGGCGGTGCATGGCTTGTTAAACTTGATTCATTGGGAAATCAACAGTGGAACAAAACCTATGCGACAACAGGAACTTCTCAAGAAGCATTTTCGGTTGTGCAAACAGTTAATGCGGGTTATGCTTTGGCAGGCATTCAGAACCAATATACAGATCAGGGGAGTCATGCTTTGCTTATAAGAACAGATTCACTTGGAAACATGCAGTGGAATAAGACGTATAGCTCATTAACTGGAGCTACATCTTTAATTGAAACCGCTGACGGCGGCTTCGTTATGGCAGGTAATGCAACATCTTCTGGAACATCAGGCTACAGTGGTTTTGGGCTTCTTAAAACAGATTCCATAGGAAACGTTCAATGGAATCAAACTTTTGGAAACGCAAACCAAAGACCTAACGACTTCCAATTTTCATCTGGCTTCCCTAAAAATGGTGCTCCAGTGTCTGTAGTGCAAACTAGTGATGGTGCGTTTGCAGTTTTTGGTACAATAGGGACTTCAAATGGCAATAGATTTAGACTGGTAAAAACTGACGCACAGGGGAATTTAACCTGGAATCAAACCTATGGAGAATCAAATGATAATGACATAGCCGCTTCATTAATTCGGGATAAAGATGGCGGATATGCCTTGGCCGGTTCAAAATACGATAGTTCTAAAAATTATTTTGATTTTTGGCTAATCAAGACTGATTCGTTGGGCAACACAGAGTGGAACCAGACATTTGATAGATCTGGAACCTTGCAGTATGAAGCTTTAGTACAAACTTTGATTCAAACCAGTGACAGTGGATATGCTGTACTTGGAAATGTTGCACCTGACTTAAGCTGGCTCATAAAAACAGCCGCTCCTGCACCTAAAACATACACAATCACTGTTAATCAAGGCGTTAACGGCGTTATTTCTCCTGATTCAAGTACCGTTAACTATGGCAGCGACCAGACTTTTACTATTATTCCAAACGCCGGTTACCACATCACCGATGTAATTGTAGATGCTGTTTCTCAGGGTCCAATTTCATCTTACATTTTCACCAATATCCAAATAGCTCATACGATCACTGCAACCTATTCGATTAACACATACACGATTACTGTTACTGCGGGTGCCAACGGGCAGATTTCGCCTGGCACGAGCATCGTTAAGTATGGTGACACCCCGAGCTTTACCATAACGCCCGATATTGGTTATCACCTTGCCAGTATAACTGCCAATGGTGCATCGGTTACTGTGTCTTCGCCGTCAGCTCAGACTTACAAGTTTAGTGCCGTATCACTAAGTGAATCGTTGACTGCTACTTTCACGATCAACACGTATCAGGTCGCTGTCACTCAGAACGCTAATGGCCATATTTCTCCCGATACAACCTCTGTTAATTATGGGAGCAACCCGACTTTTACTATTACGCCAAATAACGGGTATTACATTGCAAGCATAACAACTGACATCGGTTCACTGAGCGTTACTTCATCCTCAGGTCAAATAGTTAGTTTCAACAATGTTCAAGCCCCTCATACAATTACAGCGTCATTTTCACTAATACAAACTCCAACTCCTACCCCTTCACCTACTCCAACCGAAACACCGCCCGCTTCCTCGACTCCAACTCCAAATCCAACATCCGCCCCGACCCAATCACCTGCATCAACAATCGCTCCAACATCTACCCCAAATCCGGTTGTAACGCTTTCTCCTACTATTTCACCAACAATTGCACCTACGCAAAATCCCTCGCCATCTCAATTGCAGACTTCAGACCCTGCATCTGCATCAACAACGGGATCCGGTATACCTCAGGGGGCAATCTATGGAATTGTGGCTGTCGTTGCCATTGTGGGAATCGTTGCCGCTGTTTTAATACTAAGTATGGTGAGAAAATCAAAAAGGGAAACCCAAAGTAAGTCAAAGACACTCGAGAATTGATTGCGATGTTCCGTTGTACTTACTGCAGGTACATTTAGATGCGGTTAGATATGTTTTGGCAAAAGCGCCTAACAAAAAAGAAAAGAATAGTTTTTTACAGAGAAACCAAGTCAGCCAAATTATTTTTCAAAGACCAGAATTCAATATTTCGCCTTTTCTCTCGATGCAAACAATTGGTTACACAACCCTGAAACGGTGTAGCTAAACTATTATCCACTTGAATTCTCAGAATTAATCAATTCTGCTTAATTACATTTAGCAAAAATTCATAGCGCTTAAATACTTTGAGAATAAATCAAATTTTAAAGAAATAAGGCGACCAACGTGGCTTTCCTAAAAGTTGCAAAAACAATTGATATTCCCGTAGGCAAGATGAAACATGTGGAAGTTGAAGGACTGGCGGCCTTGATTGCTAATGTTGAAGGCAAGTTCTACGCCGAAGGCGATAGATGCCCCCCTCTTCATGCTATGATATCCGAAGGTATTCTCGACAAAACGATTGTTACCTGTCCACGTCATCTTTCAAAGTTTGATATAGTAACTGTAAGAGCAATTTCTGGAACACATAGCAGCTTACCAACTTACGATGCGAAAGTGGAAGGCGACGACTTACTCGTTAACCTTTATTGACAGCTAAATAGTAAGTAACAAGCTCTGAACTCTAATTTGAACTAAAGAATAGACGAAAAGCTTGTTAAATTGGATATACAAATAACTTCGACTTTGTGACTTAATTTTTCCGCCACACAAAGAACATTGTGTTTGTAACTTTTTTTTTACCTCTTTTTTTGATGCTTTTAAATCAGAGATTCTGAACTTGTTTTTTTGCTAGTTTAATGGACTTAGTGTGGCTGTACAGTTTCCATTTACTGCAGATGCTTTCAAGCTCATTTTTGATTTGTTCTTCGCTTAGTGATTCTCCAAATCTTTGAATCTCCAATTAGGTAAACCCCACTTGAGTGTCAACTTTACCTTGTAATACGCTTACTTTGTTTTTCTTTATGTATCTGAAAATGATATATGTTCAAACGGTCAATGTTTTTTTCTGCTTTCCAACTACAAGCAAGCTTTATTTTGGGTTCTGTTAATTTTTCGGTATATTAGTTTCTCTGGTAACTATCATCAGATACATAAAAGATTGTTGTACCCTCTTGTGCCAACAAACCAACTAATACTTTCCCCACGATAAGAAACAGGATTAAAGTTTTGCTGGAGAGATTGAATGGTAAAATGCCCAGATTGCGGAGCAGAAGTTGCGAAACCTGACAGAGCACTTAAAAATCAAGCTTTCAACATAGAAGCTTATACATGCAAGAACTGCAAACATAAGTTTAAATTAATTACTGAATTTGTTTTTTCGACGAAATAAAGGGTTCTGTTAACTTCTTAGTTAAGGCTATTTCTCTGATTTGGGAAAGTCTTTTATGTTCAACGTTACAACTGATTTTTGGTTGAGGGGTCGGCGAATTAGGGTTTTGTTCATTTTAAACCCATCTTCCGTTCACCGAAACACCAAGCCCCCTACCTGCTTCTTTTAAAAATCCATATCTGTCGCGCCTTAATTGCATCTCCACAAAATTGGCAATTGCCGAGACTGCCACCTATACTTCATAATCAACAAAGGTTTTGAAAGAGTGAAACACAACCCGAAAGCAATAAAAGGTAAACTGAAAAATTATTTTTAATTATATGGTTCGCCAAAATTTGAAATGTTAAGTTATTTTCAGCTTTTGGGTTTGTTTTTGAGTAAAGAAATAATGAATTTTGTTCCCTTGTTTGAAGAACTTTCGACCGTAATGTTTCCTCCATGTGCTTCAACAAAACGTTTGCAAATTGCAAGCCCTAATCCCATTCCTTGCGCTTTAGTAGTAAATAACGGAGTAAATATGTTAGCAATGACATCTTCCGACATACCTATGCCTGTATCAGCGAAAATAAAACTAATCCTTTCTGCTTCTTGAAGGCTGCTTATCTCTAGTTGGCCACCATTTGGCATTGCATCCAGAGAGTTCTTAATTAAGTTTGAGAATACCCGCTGAAGTTTGTTTCCGTCACAACGAACTTGTACGTCTTCGCACCTTTCTATTATCTTTATGTTACTTGGAACTTTAAGTGATAGAATTGCATAATCTATTAGGGATTTGGTGGAATTCTCTTCAATCTGCAAGTGCAGTTCTCTGCTATAATCAAGTAGATCACTAATTATGCTGTCAGCGTGCTCAACAGCTTTGTCGATTGTGTTTAACATATCATTGCCGCTTTCACCAATAAAATTGCCCTGTTTTTTTCTAAGAACGTAAACAGCGTTCTTGATTCCAGCTAAAGGATTTCGTAAATCATGTCCAACCATCGCTGCCAGTTGCCCAATCGCAGCCAACCGCTCAGCTTTCAAATAGCGTTCTTCAGCTTTTTTTAAAGCTTCCTCCTCTGCCCTTTTATGCGCTGTAATATCAACGTTCGATTCTAAAATCTCAGTAACCCGTCTGTTTTCATCTAAAATAGCCAACCAGTTAGTTTGCACAACTATCTTCTGGTTTTCTTTTGAGTAATGAGTTACTTCTTCTATCCAATGATTTCCTTTTTGCAATTCAACAAGTATTTCATTCATTGGTCTCGTGTATTTAGCTTTAAGAAGGTCGCCTATTCTTTGACCCAAGGCCTCTTCTTTTGAATAGCCATAGAGTTTTTCTGCACCTATGCTCCAAAACGTAATTATTTCATCTGAGTTCTTGATTATTATTGCGCTTGGACTTAGGTCTATTAGTGCTGCTTGTTTTTTGAGGTAGTCTTCTGCTTTTTTGCGTTCTGTGATGTCCCTTATAATATCTATAAAACCAATTGTTTTGCCGTTGTCTTTAACGACTGCTGCGGCGACTTCCACAAGAATCTCAAAACCATCCTTTGTTAATGCGAAGAATTCACTTCTATATCCTTCACCTGTGCTCATTGCTTGTAAAGATAGTTGAAGTGCTCTCTTATGCTCACGTGGGGGCATGAATTCAAGCATGTTTTTTCCTAAGAAATCCTCTTTTTTAGCTTTGCTCATTTCGAGGACTGCATTGTTTACGTACGCGATGTTTCCATTTGGGTCACCCATGATAATACCATCAAAAGACATTTGCATAGCCAAAGAGAGGAGCCGGCGCTCTTTTAGTACACTCCTCAATTGTGTAGGAGATGTTTTTTTATCATCCAAACTAATATCGCTCTGAATGGCGGAAGTGTTCCCTGCATTCGCGGCCTTCATGGCGTAAGCTACATAGTCAGCAATTGACTGAGTTCCCAAGAGTTCACCTAAATCACAATTCCGATAATAGCAATAAAAGATTTTCGAATAAGGAGAACCCAAATTGATGATTTTGATATGTTGAGCCATGAAGGAACAATATTATTGGGCTAAGTCATTATAGCTTGTTTGGCAAGCTGAAGCTTCTTCTGAATCTCAAAATAAAAAAGGGAAACTACAAAAAAAAATTATAACTTCAGCTTAATATTTCAAATTCATAAATGACTTATCAACAATTCGTAACTATCTGGGCAAGGTTAGTTAATTGCAAAATCTCAACCAGAATGAAATAGGTTATGAAAATTCTGATGTGGTAATTTCAAAGAAGCCTATTCAAGTGTTACATGTTGACGATGACCTTTGTTTTCTTGAAGTATCAAAACAGATCCTTTCAACGGAAAACAACTTCGACATAGATAATGCATTTTCTGTTGATGAAGCTTTAAGAAAAATAGAAAAACATACTTACGATGCAGTAGTTTCAGATTACGAAATGCCTCAGAAAAACGGATTAGATTTTCTGAGGGAACTTAGGGAAAAAAACAATCAAATCTCATTTATTCTATTCACGGGAAAAGGCAGAGAAGATGTAGCTGTTAAGGCATTGAATTTAGGCAGCGATAGTTATCTAAACAAGAATGGTCCTCCAGAGACGGTCTATTGTGAATTAGCACATGCTATAAACAAGACGGTTGAACGGAAAAAGTCAATGCAGCTGCTGGCTGCATCAGAATCAAAATACCGTGCGTTGGTTGAAAATTCACTCCAAGGGCTCCTAATTTTGCAGAGCAATCCCCTTAGGTTAGCCTTTGGTAACGCGGCTATGGCCAAAATATTGGGGTATTCACTTGATGAATTAATGGTATTTTCACAAAAGGAAATCACAGAATTAATCTATTGTGAAGACAGAATGGCATTTTGGGAACGTCTGGAGAAGCGTTTTCAAGGGGAGAAGCCTGATTCACGCTTTGAATTTAGAGCAGTAAGGAAAGATGGAACAATTATCTGGATTGAAGCACTCTCAAATTGGGTTGAATATGATGGCAAACCGGTAGTTCAAGGTATGTTCTTAGACATTACAGAGCGCAAAAAAGATGCTCAGATATTGCTCGAAAGTGAACGAAGATACCGAGAACTCGCAAATTCTCTACCAGACATTGTTTTTGAAACCGACATAAGTGGAAACATAATATTTGCAAACGAAAGGGCTCCTGAAATCTCAGGATATTCTTTAAACGAGATCGAAAAGGGCCTAAACATCTTGCAATTCGTTGCCCCTCAAGATAAAGAAAAAGCAACTAAAAATTTTCAGCGCCTACTAGGTGGAGGAAATTACGTTCCGGCAGAATACACATTCGTTAGAAAAGACGGGAGCACATTTCCCGCACTCATAATTGCAACTACTTGTTTCTGTAACAACAAAGTATCGGGTCTCCGTGGCTTAGTTTTGGATATTACGGAACGGAAAAAGGCTGATGAAATTATCAAGAAAAATGAAGCAAGATACCGCGAATTTGCTAACTTTTTGCCGGAGATTGTTTTCGAGGCTGACCTTTCTGGGAAGATTACTTTCTTCAGTCAAAGAGCTTTTGAAATAACTGGTTTTACTCCAGAAGAACTTGAAAAAGGCATGAACATGCTATCGTTCGTCGTTCCTGAAGAGAGAGAAATAGCGAAAGAAAACATCAAAAAGTCAATTATTGGAGAACCCCATAAAAATACTGAATACACTCTTTTAAGAAAAAACGGTACTACCTATACTGCGATTGTAAAAACAGCACCTATTATCTCTGAAAACAAAGTTTCAGGACTTCGAGGCATAGTCATAGATATTACTGACCACAAAATCATTGAACAAAAGTTATTGGCCGCTTCTCTTTACTCGAGAAGTTTGTTAGAAGCAAGTTTAGACCCATTGGTAACTATCAGCAGAGACGGAAAAATCACTGATGCTAATTTAGCTACTGAAAAAGTTACTGGATTTCCCCGTGAAGAGCTTTTAGGTAGCGATTTTTCAGACTATTTTACAGAACCAGATAATGCAAGAGCTGGGTATCAAAAAGCTTTCACCGAAGGGTTAGTCAAAGATTACCCTCTTGCAATAAGGCATAAAACGGGAAGAATAACTCCTGTTTTGTACAACGCATCAATATACAAAAATCAACGCGGCGAAATCCAAGTCTTCGCAGCAGCAAGAGACATCACTGAACTTAAGAAAGCCGAAGAATTGGTAAAAAAGAATCATTCTCGAATTTGTACAATGAATGAAAAGCTGCATGTGGTGGGAGGTTTGACTAGACATGATGTTGGCAACAAGCTTATGACGATAAAAGCCAACTCTTACTTGCTTAAGAAGCAATTTGGCGATATTCCTGGATTAGCCGAATATCTTAAGAACATTGATTACGTCGTTGATTCATGCGATAAGCTTTTTGAGTTTAGTAGGCTTTATGAAAAAATCGGCATTGAAGAACCAGCAAAGATAGATGTTGAGAAATGCTTCGATGAAGCTGTTGAACTTATGCCAAATTTGGGTAACATCAAAATTTTTAATGATTGCCATGGAGTTGAAGTAACTGCTGACTCACTTCTCAGGCAGTTTTTCTATAACCTCATTGAAAATTCGCTAAAACATGGTCAGAAAGTTTCTCAAATACGTTTAAGTTTCATTGCAAACGATAATGAAATAGATCTTTTTTATGAAGATGATGGAGTTGGGATACCGGAATATGACAAGCCAAAGATCTTCAATGAAGGCTTCACAACTGGTAATGGATCTGGCTTAGGATTGAAGTTAATTAAGAAAATTGCTGAAGTCTACAATTGGAAAATTACTGAAGAAGGTAAGCCCACGGAAGGGGTAAAATTTGTTATAACTATTCCTACGACGACAAAATTAGAAAATGAATTACGGAATTTTACCTCATTTAACCTGGTGGAAACAATTGAGCAATGACTCAGCCAAGCCAAAAAATGAAGAAAGATGTAAATCCGATGAGATTCGCGGAATTATCGATGGCATTGACGACTTATTGTTTGTAATGGATAAAAACAGAATAATTTCTCAAGTAAACAAGAGCTTTTGTAGCGCGTTCAAAAAGAAACCTGAAGAATTAATCGGCAAACATTGTTTTGAGTTAGTTCATGGTACAGATTGCGCATGGCCTGGCTGCCCAGCAACAAAAACTATTGCAACAAAACAATCAGTTACTGTAGAAATTAATGATCCGAACCTAGGTATTCCTCTACTAGTAACAACGTCGCCTATCCTCGATGATCAGGGCGATGTAGCTCAAGTTATTCATATCGCCAGGGATATCTCAACAATTAAACTAGCACAAATGGAGTTGCACATAGCAGCAAACCTCTTTGATGCCGCATCAGACGCAATTTTAGTTCATGATTTGGAAGGACGACTCGTTTATTTCAACGAAGCAGCATACAAAACCAGAGGTTACACAAAAGATGAATTCCAAGCCCTACGGGTCCAAGACTTAGAGGTGCCAGACAACCCGCGGTTTTTTGGGTCTCGGCTGGAAGAAATGCTATACAAAGGAGAGGCTACATTTGAAGCAGTAAACTTGCGTAAAGACAAATCAGTCTTGCCAGTTGAAATCCATGCCCGCGTAATTGAGTCAGATGGAAGAAAACTTGTTTTAAGCGTAGCTAGAGATATTTCAGAGCGCAAAGCAACACAAGAAAAACTCATTGAAAGCCAAGAAAAATATGAAACTACCTTTGAATCATCAATGGACGCATTAATGCTACTTGACGAAAAATCCTTTCTAGATTGCAACTCCTCAACTTTGCGCATGTTTGGATTCACATCAAAAGAGGAATTTACAAAGAATCATCCTGCAGATTTATCACCAATTTTACAGCCAGATGGATCTTCTTCATACGAATCCGCAACCTTGCACATCAATAAAGCATTATCGACTGGCAAAGAAAACTTCTTTTGGGTCCATAAGCGAATTGATGGAACGACATTCCCAGCCGATGTTTTGTTATCTAGAATTCCTCTTAGAAATCGAACTGTCTTACAGGCTACTGTTCGCGACATTACCCAACAAAAAGATGATGAGAATAGACTGAGAGAAAATAACCGAAGAATCGAGCTAATGAATGAGAAGTTAAGGGTTGTAGGTGGGATGACTAGGCATGATGTGCGAAATAAGCTTTCGACGGTGACGGCTTATGCTTACTTACTTAAAAAGAAGCATAATGATCAAGCTGATGTTATCGAAGGACTTCACAAAATGGAGCAGGCCATATCAGAATCTGTTAAGATTTTTGACTTTGCCAAGTTATACGAGCAACTTGGACTCGAAGAATTAACTTACATCGACGTAGAAACAAAACTTAATGAAGCATGTACTCTATTTTCCGGTACCCTACCAAAAATAAATAACGAATGCCATGGCTTGACTATCTTGGCAGATTCATTTTTAAGGCAACTATTTTACAATTTCATCGATAATACCCGAAGGTATGGCCAAAAAACCACAAAGATTACAGTTCATTATGAAAAAACTGTAGGCGATATGCTAAATTTGGTTTATGAAGATGATGGGGTAGGTATACCCTTAGAGAATAAAGACCACCTTTTCAAAGAAGGCTTTAGCACCGGTGGCAGCACTGGCTTTGGGCTGTTTCTTTCTAAAAAAATGATGGATGTTTATGGTTGGGAAATTGAGGAAAATGGAGAACCGAATAAAGGTGCGAAATTCACAATAACAATTCCAAAGGCAAATGCGGATGGAAAAGAAAACTATCTTATTACAATATAAATTAGAATATCGAGCATTGAGCCAAAATATTTAATTAAATGCGTTAAAAGGTAAATTTTAACTCTCTTTCTAAAAATTATCAAATAAAAAAAGCAAATATGTGAATTCTGGGTTCTCAGGTTTTATAAGCTTCTTCTCTGAAATACGCAACAAGTTTCCTATCTGAAATATTACCGTATGGAATGGAGCAAAGAAGTTTGAACTGTTGCAAGTGTGAAGGTACAATTATTTACCCTGAAGGTCTTAGCGGAGAAAAAATCTGCAAAGAATGCGGACTAGTCATAGATGAATCTCCAAGTTTCAAAAGCTTCACCCAATGGACACCTGAATGGTATTCAAACTGGAATCAACAAGACTCAGAAACATTGAAAGAGTGGTTAACTATTCTGAGGTCGGTGACTTGCCAATTAAACATTCCGAATTTTCCATACCGAGAAGAGGCAGCACGTAAAATACGCTCCCAGAATCAATTACTTTTTCGATCAAATAAACTTTCAAAGAACAAAAGAGCAACCATAGCAGCATTAATGCATTTAGTTCTTAAAGAATACGATAAAGTTAGACCTATAAAAGACATATCAAAAGAGCTACTTCTTGACAAAAAGTTAATTCTAAAACAAACTTGGATACTAAAAAAAACATTAAATCATGAAAGAAAAAGCATCCCTCAAAGAAAAACTGCAAGAGATTATTTGTTTGAAAAAGGCAATGAAGTAACTCTTGACAAGGAATTAATCTCTAATGCAGAAAAAACATTGATGCAAATCAAAGGATCAGGTGGAAATCCCATCGGAGTTGCAGCAGGCGCCCTATATTTTGTTTGTAAGAAAAACTCAAAGATTTCTAAGGACGAAATTGGCAGAGTATTTGGGATTTCTGAGAGAACGGTTTATGCTAATGAAGTGAGAATCAGAGGATTATTGGCAGCTAAAGCAAAAATAAAGCCGCTTCCAATGGTATCATGCCCTTAAAAAATTGCTTGATTAAACAGCTTCCACTTCTGGAAATTCTCATTTTTAGGCACTAGTTACTTTCTAACTCGGTATATAAGAGAACTTTCTCAATTAAATCATGGATGTCAGATTGATGTCAATAGAAATAGATCAGTTGCATAGGCGCATCGACAAATTAGAACGGCTAAGAAATGAAGAAGCCTTAACGCTAGTGGAAATACTTGCTAACATCACATTTTTTGGCGAACTACAAAAGAGCCAATGTGAACATGCAAAAAACGGGCAATGCAGCTTCTTTATCTTGTCAGACGAAGCAATAGGAAAAATTCCAGTAGCTACAAACTGCCGCATAAAACAATGCAAAGAACCTGACCCTCATTGTCACATAGAATTATCAAATATTTCATGCGCACTTTGCAGGATGGGCAAAGACCAAGAAATAATATCCAAATCTAAACTAATTAAGAAAAATGAAATTTGTAATCATCAAAAAACTAAGAGGAATTAAGAATAAAATGAACAAAAAAACAATAACTCTTGCAATAGCAATTTTAATTTTAACATCAACAATAGCTTTGTTCAACCAAAATAGTACCCTTGCATCTACAAACGATCCATCCAAACTCAACATTTTCGTTGGTCCAACAAGCTTACTTGCGGATAACAATACATTCAATTGTATTTTCGTACAATTACAAGATTCCACCGGACAGCCGGCCAGAGCGCTACAAAATACAGTCATAAGCTTGTCATCTTCACTTACAAACATAGGGACAATAGATTCGTCCGTCACAATACTCAATGGAACCACTTACACTTCAGCAAACTTCAAGACCACATTCAGCCCAGGAACTACAACAATTTCAGCCACGGCAACAGGCTATTCAACGGTTCAAACAACAATTACAACTGTTGGTCCAATCCCATCAGCTATAGCAGTTTACGGATTTCCATCTACTCTTCCTTCAGACGGAAACACATATGAAGCCATAATGGTTCAATTACAGGATTCAAGCGGAAATCCCGCAAGAGCCCCTCAGGGAGGAATTCAAGTTAACTGTATTGTGCTCAGACACTAGCATTGGTACAGTTTCACCTGTTGCAAGCATCGCCGAAGGACAGACTTATGCAATAGCCAACTTTACACCAACCTTAAGAGCTCAAACAGATGGAAGAACAGAAACAGCAATTATCACAGCAGTAACACAAGGATACAACCCTAACCAATTCACAATTACCACAACCCCCGTCGCGACTAATCCCACTTCTCTGAAAATCTTTGTCGGACCATCAAGAGTTCCAGCTGATCAAAACTCGTACCCACAAATCGCAATTGAATTACAAAACTCAAATGGTTTTTGTCGCAACAAATCCATCAGATCTATCAGTAACTGTAGCATCAAACGACCAAAGTATATGCAAAATAGACTCAATAACTATTCCACAAATGCAAACTTACGCTTTGGCAACACTTAATACCACATATAAATCAGGCTCCGCAAGCTATAACTGCAGCAGCTACAGACTTTCTTTCGGACCATCAGTCAGTAAGCACTTTTGGATTCATTCCCATCCAAATTAAGCATATACTGTGTACCAGTAAATCTTACCAGCTGATAACAAAACTTACCAAGCAATCCAAGTACAACTACAAGATGCTCAGGGACGTCCAGCAAAAGATCCACAAGCAGATGTCACCGTAAATCTCTTCTCGTCGCAACCAACAATAGGAGTTGTTGGCTCAACACTTACAATTCCTTTTGGACAAACGCAAGCCACAGGAAGCATTAACGGTAACAAATGCCCCGGGCACAACCTCAATAACTGCCCAAGCCTCAGGATACACCACGGCACAAACGTCGATAACAACTAATCTTATCGATTACTCACCTCTACAAATAACCTTAACCGCAAACCCAACTACAGTCTACAATGGATATACTTCAACGATTACGGCCCACGTAACTGCTAACGGAGCTCCTGTAACTGGAGCTACAGTCAGTTTTGCCTCAAATAACGGTGGAACGTTCGGATCGATAACAGAGCAAGGAAATGGCTACTACAATGTAACCTTCACTGCCCCCAGCTTCTCGGTAACAACAAGCTGCACTATCACTGCTAGCGGATCAAAAACTGGTTACTTGAGTGCTCAAGGAACTTCCCAAGTAACTGTTAACCCAGCTCCGGCCCCAACTGTAACACCCACACCGACCCCAACCGCCACAACCAATCAAACAGCAACCCCAATTACCCCGACAATTACACTCCAAATAACCGATAGTCAAGGAAACCCATTAAACGACACTCTCGTCACTTCAACCGCTCAACCGACTGGAATGCAAACATTAACCCAAATTACCAATGGAACAGGCTACGTTAAATTCGAAAACACCACTGCAGGAACATATACTTTCAAAATAATTAGGGCAGGATACTCAGATCTCAATGAAACAGTTGCTTTCAATGGACAACCCCTAACTCTTACCGTACCTATGACTATATCAGGCAATGGCGTGAACAGCAGCCCTATCAGCAGCACGATCCTAATAGTCATTGTAGTGGTAGTAGTCGTTGCAATCGTTGCGTTAGTAGTCTCTGTTTTATTTATAGGAAAGCGTAGAAAATCGCCAAACAAAAAAAATCTTCAAGACCTCAAAGAACAAATGGAAAATATAAGCAAATTTTCCTAATTTTTTCTTTTTTATTTTTCAAAACAGAAATTATCAGTTCTAATTAATTAACCAAAAAACTTTTTACTCTTAAAATGATATTTCAATTGAGATGTGCAGATAACTTGTCTGTTAAGTGTCCTGAATGCGATTATGTGTTCTCTAACAAAGAAGATTTCTCAAAAATCGAAGTTGGAGAAACAATCCAGTGCCCCGTTTGTAGAACAGAGCTTAAAGTAAACAAAGACAAGCAACTTCAAGTTCTAGATTTAGAAAATGATCTTTGAGAGCAGAGCTTAAATTTGCACGAAAATTCTATTTGCCGTCACTAAGAACTATTAGTTGAAGATTTCTTGTAACTCATACCTCTCGCTCAAGAAAATTATTAGAACTTTAAAAAGAGACCGATATTTATTCTGGTATATTAGCATATTTAAAATAGAGTTAATATAGGAATTAGATATTCTTTTAAAGATATCAAGCAAACCACGCTCGATTATTTCAAAAGGGAAAACTATGAATCACTTGCAAACAAGGTTTGATAAACTATTATCTGAAGCAATAGATGAAGAATTATGTTCTTTAGGGGAACCAATAAAAAATTATTTGTATAATCATTTAGAAAACAATTATGGAATCCAAAAACAAGAAATTCCTAAAAAAATTATTATATTCTCAAAAATGTTGCATAAAATTTTTGGGTTAGGTGCCAGCCGACTCGAAATTAAATTTATGGAAAAACTCTATTCAAAAATAAAAGTTAAGATTGAATTCCCCGAAGATAACTGGAGTAAGTGGATAGAAAACGACGCATCTTTTTCAGCTTACGTAGAGGAACTGCGACAAAGTTTTATGACTTCAGGTTGCTAATCTTAAAGAAGACGGAAGAAGTTGATGGATATTGTTAGAAGCCTATTGATATTATTCGGATGCCGATGATTGCCGTATTGCTACTATTATAATGAAAGATTATTGCTGCGATTACTCTGAGTAGCAGACAATCTTTTCAAAAGGACTATAAATTTCCTTTGACTTGTCTGAAATGTTGTGCGGGAATAATATATAGTCATCAATTGTTTACTAAGTTGAGATGTAGCGTTTCCACTATCCTTAGCATTAATTTCCAAAAAAATTCTGTCTACAATGACACTTTTTATATATAAATTAAATGTTTCAATAGTATATCTTTTTAAAAAATATGGTTTATTTATGGTTATTTTTGATTTTTATATGTATAATTGAGCTTATTTCCATTTTCACATGGAGTTGTCTAAAAATGAGTGAAGGATTTAGGGTTAATAATTATCAGGGATTTTCAACGCTAACTAATAATTATATTTTTTCGATTGAACGGGAAATAAGAAAAAGAAAAAAACTTTTCTAAACAATTTCTTTAACCCGTGATTCAATAAATTCTAAAAAGGAAATTTGGATGGGTGGACCCAGATAGTACTTATTGTAGCATGACTGGCAAAGAGATCTGTAGCAGCAGCAGTTATGGCTGTAGATCCGCCCTTGTAAGTCGAATAAAATGGTGCTACAGCGTAAGTTTTTGATTGTGGAATTAATAAAATTGGATTCAGATTTATCATGTGAAACATCTTTATTAAAGAATTGCGTTACATTAAATTAAAGAATTTACGTCGGAATTGTACAATACTGGGATAATATTTGTAATTTAAATGCATATTACGAGTTGAGAAACGTCCTTTATAAGCGAACGATTAGAATAAAATAGCAGACCAAAAAAATTTCGGAGGAGGTGCAAAGAAAAAAATGAATTTCAAAAAATTTGTCAAGAATAGTAAAGCAATTTCACCAATATTCGCAACACTAATTCTCATCGCAATTGCAGTCATCGCAGGTGTAGTCGTTTACATGTTTACAAGCGGAACACTAGCAACCATGACCGGAGGCGGAACAGCAGCACAAGAAAAAGTATCAGTTCAAGGAGTACAAGAAGTTTCAACAACAAGTATCGCTGTTTATGCTCAGAATATGGGAACAGGAACAGTAACCATAAACGGCATGATTCTTAAGGACACAAGCGGAAATGTACTTCAACAAGCTAGTGCGGTAGGCACACCAAATCTAGATGCAGGCAAATTAGCAACCGTAACTGGAACCTTTACCGCCATAACTCCAGGTACTTACACAATGACCTTGACAACTGCAAAAGGTGGAAGTTTCGTTTCCTCATCATTCGTAGTTTCATAAGCGGTTTTTCTCCGCTAACATTTATTTCTTTTTTTGTTTTTTGGTGTTTTGATTTGTGTAGATATGTTTGTTGTAGTTTGAAGGTTGTTTGATGTGTTTTCTTGTTTATTTTGGTTTCAAAGTAGCTGTTATCGAATGTTCAGGAGAAATTTACATGGAGGTTAACAAAAAATTGGTACTGGAAATTCAAGGTAGTTAGGTATATAGCTGTTTTGTTTTTGTTTGACAAGTAGATAGCTATCTAGTTATGGCTACCATTTTTTTTAATCGTTATTTCTTTTATGGTGTCCAAACGGTTTTCCTTCTTGTGAAACCGGGAAATCCAAAAGGAGAAAAAGGAAAATATGGGTAAAGAATTCACTCAAGAGCACCCAATGAAAATATGTTTGCCCCCGGAGCTTCATCTTGTAGTAGCTAAATTTCAGGTGCAAAAGGAAATAGGAAAATACTACGCTGGGCTACTGCTTTTAACCAAAGCAGCTTATCAGGAGCAGCTAATTACCAAAGAAACGTATGAGAAATATTTGTATCGGTACTCACGCAAGCTAGTTCCGGAAGAACAACCACAAAAAATGAGTTTCTGGGCAACAGAAGGGAAGACAGAAATTAGAAGAGAAAGGCACAACATTCGCTATGCTTTCTAGCCAATGGAAATTGCATCCTAACGTGGAATGGCTTCAACGCAAGATCAGTGAAACAGAGAAGTGGCATGACAAGATTCCAGAGGCAAAAAATCTTCTGCAACAAGTTAGCAAATGAATTGTAAACTGCTATCGGCTGGATAGGATCTTAACTTTAAAAAAATGCAGAACTCTTCTCATAACTAAGAAAAAGAAAAGCAAATGAGCAAAAACAAGCCATGTTTTTTTCCATTTGCGATTTAGAAACGGTTGAAAATGAAACGAAACTGCCACATTTTGTAATCATTATTAATAAATTTTATAGCAACAATAGATTCTTACGAAATTAGAAATATGTTTTATTAAGTGTTTTCAGTATAGGTTTCTTGCATTAGAAAAACATAGTTTATTAAGAAACTCTGTAAATGAAATGCTGGAAAAGACAAAAATGAAGATTCAGCAGATTTCAGTAGAAAAGGAAGAACGTCATATATCAGATTTCGGAATATTCTTAGCTGAAAACATGCTTTATAAGAAAAGAATGGGGAAGAATGACTATTGACCAGATTTATGTGGTGCGGTATTTGAGAAGACTTGGTGTTTGGTTACGTGATAGGCGTGGGCTTAGTCCCATATTTGCTACTGTTTTGTTAGCATCGATCATTATTGTTTTTGGTTCAGTCGCTTACTATTATTCAACCAATCTCACTACAACCGCAACAAACAATTATTCTAGCTCATTGTCTAATAGTCAGCAATCCATAACTGAGAGAATAGGCTTTGAAAATGTTGTTTATAATTCATCTTCTCCAGCGCATCTAACAATTTATATAATTAATTCAGGAGCCGCGAATAACATTCAAATCAACTCGGCCTTCCTCTACGATTCAAATCATAACATTATTGGAGCGTATTCGTTTTCTGGTGGTTCAATATCAGCACTAAAACCTATTTCCTCAGCTGTACCTGCACCGACACCAATTTCAAGTCTTAATGTTGGAAAAGAAGCCTACTTCATGATCACATTGGGGAAGGACCAATCAGGAAACAACATCTTACTTTCATCAGGCTCAATTTATACGATTAATCTAATAACTAAAAGCGGGAGCGATTTTAACTATGAATTTTCACCATAATCTTCTAAGAAACAAGAAAGGAATTGGTACCGTATTCGGAATGGTATTTTTCCTACTAATAGTTATGGTTGTTTTTGCAAGCTTTGTAATTATTCTTAATCAAAACACTACCCTCGAACAGGTGACAGTCAATGCAAAACAATTGGATTTAGATCGTTACACGGAACTAACAACCGTTTCAATAACTAACCCTCAAGTAGCAGTGTTAAACAGTACAGTCTACATAAGCTGCACAATTACAAACACTGGAACTCTTCCCACGGAATTAGTGCGATTATGGATTAAAGACAATACAACAGATACAGTTGGCAACACAATAATGTCTCCAACAATTATCCTCCAACCAGGCAGCAATATTCAATATTTCAACTTCACTCACGTCGCAAATGCAGGGCTTTTGGACCAATTTAGCTTCTGGTTTATAACAACCAGAGGAAACACAATTTCAGCTTTTCCAAACACTAATCAATTAAATGGCATAGCATCAGTTGGAAATTTCCCGGGAGTAGCGGATATGAACTCTACTTACCAAACTACCCATAACCCCCTACAGTTAACTCTTAACACAACTAAACCAAATCAACTGATTTATGTGGTTGTGTCATTCGATGATGGCAATACCCTATACACTCCCACCTCAACTCCTAGCCTGACTTGGAGTCCAAGAGGTACATCCTTGAAAACGGATGGCAGTCAATCTTCTCCAACGTCTGGTCACAGCGGGGACAGCATTTTGAAAACCTTCTACGCCATTAAACCTACCAGCGGACCGATAACAATCAATATCCAATCAACTGCTGACGAATTAAGCGATTACTATTGTTCAGCTTTAGCTTTCGCAATTAGTGACGTTAACACTGCAACCCCGTTTGATGGTTCAGCACAAACTTCTATAGGTCAATCTACCATGCCGAAAGATACAATCAGTACTCAGTTCTCAAATGATTTTATAATAGGTGCAGTTGGAATCGACGATCTTTACCCTACAATAACACAAGGCGCGGGTTTCGGACAAATCATGCCTGTGCAGAGTTCGTTCGGAGCCTCTGGAGAACCTGACTCCATGCCTAGATCAGTTTGGAGCGAATGGGCTATTATGGGGGATCCAAAAACCAATTTGCCGGTAAATTGTACTACTCCTTTCACTGAAGATTGGGCTATAATTGTAGATGCAGTCAGATTGGTGGTGGTACCTCCAACTGCTCCAATGAGTCTTTCACCAACTAGTGGTCCAATTGGTCAACCCGTTACAGTTTCAGGGCAAGGATTTGCCCCAAATTCGCGGCTTATAGCAACGTTTGATGGCTCACAAGTTCCTTTCAGTTTTACAACTGATGGCTCAGGCAATATTCCATCTGGCGCTATCTTCACTGTTCCACAAGGTTCTACTGTAGGCATCAAAACTGTTAACATTATAGATAACAAATTCAATTATGCTTCGGCTAATTTCACTGTCACCACCCCCAGCATAACGGTGACACCCCAGACGGGACCGGTAGGAGCTACAACTACGGTGACAGGTTCAAACTTTATTACTAATTCTCCTATAACCATCGAATTTGACGGAAACTCAGCAGCTACAAATCCTTCCACTGTTACAGCAAACGCTGTGGGCAGCTTCACAGCAACATTTAACGTTGCAGGAACAGCAGGCGGCCACCAGGTTTTGGCAAGTGACGCTATCAACTCTGCCTATTCGAGTTTCACAATTACCCCATCGATTATAATAACTCCAATTACCGGTCTAAACGGTAACCCTGTTACAGTGTCTGGAAATGGTTTTGCAGCCAACTCCAACTTAATTGCGACACTAAATGGAGTCGTTGCTTCACCTTCCCCTTCAAATCCATCAACCGATGCCACCGGCACATTCTCTAACTTAGTCTTCACGGCACAATCGACAAGTCCTGGCCCAAAGACTGTCAATGTAACCGACGCAAGCAACAATTTTGCTACTACAACATACACTCTAATGTTCAATCCAACTGTTGCAATTCCAACATTAAATCCTTCAAGTCTTACTTTCGGCAATGCAATAACTGCTTCCGTTACTGTCTCAGGCGTTGGCGGTGTCACTCCGACGGGTACTGTGACTTTCCAGGTTTCAACTGATAGCGGCAGTACATGGGCTACGCTTGGTGCGGTCAAAACTTTGGTTGGCGGTTCGGCTACTTCAGATGCTTATACTCCCCAAACAGCAGGCAGTAATTATCAAATCAGGGTAATTTACCTTGGAGACACCAACTATGCAAGTGCAACAAGTTTAGCAACAACTATTACAGTTAATCCTGCTAACCCAACTGTTTCAAGTCCCACTTTTACTCCGCCAAGCCCAATTACACTTGGCGCTTCCATGACCAGCAAAATAACAGTTACAGGTGTTTTAGGCGTTACTCCAACGGGTACGGTGACTTTCCAGGTTTCAACTGACAGCGGTAGCACATGGAATACTCTTGGTGCGGTCAAAACTTTGGTTGGCGGTTCGGCTACTTCAGATGCTTATACTCCCCAAACAGCAGGCAGTAACAGTCAATTTAGGGGGCTATACAATAGCGACAACAATTACAACAGCGCTACCGGTACCGCCGGAACCCTAACTGTAAACAAAGGAACAGCCAGTGTCAGCACCTCCACCTTTATCCCTGCTAGCCCAATCACGTTGAGCAGCTCTGTTACAGTTTCTGCAACAGTTTCCGCTCCCTCAGGATTAACAACAATACCCACAGGAAATGTACAGTTCATGGTAAAAGTTGGAGCAGGCTCATTTACCAACTTTGGATCTCCAGTTGCTTTGTCGAGCGGTTCTGCTTCTATATCATACACTCCTACAACAATTGGCACCTACAATTTCCAAGCGACATACCAAGGAGACACTAACTATGTTTCAGGAACCCTGGGTGCTGCTTCTCTAACCCTAACAGTTTACGTACCTTCATCAACCAGTACAACGCTTTCTGCGTCATCACCTATGACCTTAGGCCAGTCAACAACCGATACAGCAACCGTTACTCCTCAAAGCTATCTTTACAACCAAGTGACATTTATTGCAGCAGACAGTGGTTATGGCTTTACTAGTACTTCTGCCCAATCAATTGCTTATCCAGCTGGATGGCAAGCAAACGATTTGCTATTGCTTCAGGTCACTGTGAGAGATACCATAAACACTCCATCAACGCCTAGCGGTTTCACATTATTGTATGGTCCTGATTCTTCAACAGTTGGTCGTCAATGGGTCTATTACCGTTTCGCCTTAAGTTCAGACTCTAGTTCAGTGCCTGTAACAATAGCTGGCTCCGCTTGCAAGATAGTTCGCATGTATGATTTCCGAAACGTTGCCGCTTTCCCATTCACTGAGAGCGCAAGTTTTGGTTTCAGTGCTGGAAGCACAACAATTTCAGCTCAACCAGTAACCACGGCTAGTGCTAATCGTCTTGCCGTTTCATTCGTTTTCGATACCGACAATAATGCCTTACCTGCTTTTTCAGGAGAAATAGGTGGCAATTGGGCTGAGGCGGTAACTGAGTTCACGTCTACCGCGGGTTCTCATGGCGGGGTCCAATTGGAGATTGCGACGATGACTTCCGCTGGAACAATCACAGGCGGTTCATTAAATATGGGCGGTAGTGATTCTTGGGGCGTCAGGGCTTTTGCATTGATACCTACAGCTGCCCTTGCAACTGGAAATGTTAATTTTCAAGTTTTAGCTCCGGGCGGTTCGTGGATCACTTATAGTACGCAGCAGCTTGCGTCCGGAACAGTGACATCTAATAGTTATTCACCAAATAGTGCAGGTACCTGGTATTTCAGAGCAGTCTATGGCGGCGACTCTAATTACGCAGGCTCTCAAAGCGGTGATTCTGATGAGCCGATAGTGGTTGGTATGGGTACTGCCATTGTTGATGTTACATCGTTTAGCCCTGCAAGTCCAATTGCATTAGGTACTGGCGTGACAGTCTCAGTTGGAGTTAGCGGACCTAACGGGTTCCCGGCTCCAACTGGAAATGTTCAATTCCAAGTTTCAATAAACAGTGGTCCATTCAACAATATAGGATCTGCTGTTCCATTGTTAGGCGGTGTAGCTTCTATGCCATACACTCCGGCAACCATTGGTACTTACAATTTCCGAGCAGTATACCAAGGTGACATTAACTATATTTCTGGTACAACCGGTGCTTCAGGAACCTTAACCGTAAAAGCAAATCCAAACGTTCCAGCTCCAACTTTGAATCCTTCTGGCTCTACAACTGTCGGTACTTCTGTATCGCTATCGATTACGATTACCGGTAGCGGCGCTACTCCAACTGGAACCGCAACCTTCCAAGTAAACATTAACGGTGGCGGTTGGTCAAATATCGGATCTGCAATTAATCTGAACGGCGCAGGTACTGCAACTACCACTTACGTTCCTTCGTCAGCAAATAGTTACCAGTTCCAAGTTGTCTATAGCGGCGACGTCAACTACGTAGGCGTTACAGGCTCTGCAGCATCTTTAACAGTCAACAAGGCAACACTCACCCCGACAGGTCCGTCAGTCAACCCCAATCCAGATGTCGTTAACCATGCAACAACAGTTTCCATAACGATCATGGGCGCTTCTGGCGGTCCAACCCCAACCGGTCAAGCAACCTTCCAAGTTAAAATCGGCGCAGGCGCTTGGACAACCATTGGCTCTGCAATTAATCTTGTAAATGGCGCTGCATCTACAAATTATACGCCAAACACTGTTAACAGCTACCAGTTCCAAGTTCTCTACAACGGCGATACCAATTACAACAGTGCAACGAGTTCTCCGACAACTTTACCTGTTCTATCTGGAATATTCGGAAACCAAAATACGGGAACGGGAACAAACTATCAGGATGTAAGCAACGCAATAAGAGGTGCACCTTATGTTGCACCGGCAACTGGAACTTTGCAAAGCATAACAGCGTATATTTCCGTGACTAGCACAAGTAGAAACATTCAAGCAGCAGTATACAGCACTTCAGGCGCTCTCTTAGGTACTTCAAATGTAGTTAGCGGAATCAATGGCGGGGCACAATCAGTAACCTTCACTTTCAATGTCAAGCCAAGTCTAACAGCCGGAACGACTTACGTATTAGTCTTGTCTGCCAACTCAGGAAGCTCAGATGTGTACCTTTACTACAGCGGAACAGGAGCCTCAGGTGTAGGTGACCATACTGGCACAATCACATACAATACATGGCCAAGCGTAACATTCACTGGCGACATTTATCAATACTGTATATACGGAACTTACTCAATACCATAATTACCCCTCTTTATTACTTCCACAAAAAGAATCAATGTTAAACAATTCTTTCCATGTATTGCAGAAATCTTAACCGAAAAGGTCCAAAAAAAATAACCCCCAATCAAATGTTATCCAGAGTTAACATTGTTTATTTTGACTCTTGAGGAATCAAGTTTCTGCTTAACTATAAGTTTTTGAAACTTACAAAGAACATACTCCTCTTAGCTTCATTTATAATGAAGGAATTGCCAAAGTCGAAATAACAATTGGGCTATTTTTGAACAAGCAGATTTGCTTAAGAACAAAGAAAATTATTTTGACTTTTGATGGGAAAGCTTACCGTTTGAGCTTTTTTTATATTAGCTGTTCAGGGATTAATAGCACGGAATTTATTTAGGATGATTAAAGCATAGCTCCTCAAGACCTTTATGTAAATATATGAGATTCTGGCTCTTCCTTTTTGAGTTCAATCGCTCTCGCACGAGTATTTGAGCTACTTCTGCTGTTTTCTTGGCACATTTATCTTTTTTGAATTGCAGTGTTTTGATGATTTGCCGGTTAATCCAGTTTAATAGTGCTATATCATATATCCTATTCCGAAATATTCTGAGCAGAAAATATGGCTTATAGGGAGAATGTAGGTGGAAGTTAAGTAAAGAGTGAATTTGAAGTTTACATGGTTTATATTTGCTCTTAAGGAAGTTATGGTGTGGTAGCTAGCTTGAAGATCTGGAAACGCGAAAAAAAATCTTTGCAATCGCAATCGTCAACAGAAAATGCTTCAGTTATAGATGAGACTATTCCTGGTCCCGCTGTACAATCTCACACAGATGCTGCTGGAGGAACAGAAATTCCTGAAACATTCAAGGAACACTACCCTCTGTTGGTTCCTTTTTCGTATGCAGCCATTGTTGAAAACGAGAAAAACGAAGTAAAATATTCTCTTCTTGAGCCAACTTTAACAAAATTGGATGAGAAGATGCTAGCTGAGCTCAAGAACATTCTTTGGGACGAACTTTCGATTAACACAAAAAGTTTTAAAAATGAACCAGAGGCAGAAGAATTCTTAAAGTATAAAATTTTGGATACAGCAATAAAATATCACATAAATGTTGATGCCAAAACACTGGGAAAATACCAATATTACATTACCCGAGATTTCTTGGGGTTTGGAAAAATTGATGGTATTATGAGGGACGAAAACATCGAAGACGTCTCTTGCGATGGCACCAACTCTCCGATATTTGTATGGCACAGAAAATATGAATCCATTCCATCAAACGTCAAATTTGAAACTCATCAGGAATTAGAAAACTTTGTCTTCAAACTTGCTTACCTATGCGGAAGACACATTTCCATCGCACAACCAATCTTGGATGGAACATTAAACGACGGTAGCCGAGCTCAAGTTACATACGGAACAGAAGTCACTCCGAAAGGGAGCACATTCACCATAAGAAAATTCAAAAAAACTCCCCTAACTATTGTCGACCTTATAATATACAAAGCCCTCTCACCCGAAATCGCAGCTTATTACTGGTTCTTAATTGAAAACAGACACTCAGTTATGATTGGCGGAGACATAGGCGGAGGAAAAACCTCAATGCTAAACGCCATTAGTCTATTCATCAGGCCAACACTAAAAATAGTGAGCATAGAAGACACGCAGGAAATACGTTTACCACACGAAAACTGGGAAATGATGGTTACAAGACAAGGCTTAGGCTCAGGTGCAGGAGCAGTAGGTGAAGCAGGAATTGGCAGCATCAGCATGTTCGACTTACTCCGCGCCGCACTAAGGCAAAGACCAGACTTCATTATAGTGGGTGAAATTAGAGGCGAAGAAGCTTACGCCCTATTCCAAGCTATGGCAACAGGACACTTGGGTCTAACCACAATACACGCAGAAGACACCGAAGGGGTCCTTCACCGGTTAACAACAAGGCCAATGAACATTCCTCAAACCCAAGTTGAAAACTTAAACGCCATCTCAATCGTTCGCAGACTAGTTATAAACAACGTTTCTTTAAGAAGAACAATAAGCGTAGCAGAAATGTTGGGCTGGGACAAACAAAAAAACGACTTTGCTACAAAAGAAATATTCCATTGGGATACCCAAACAGATACGTACATTAAAGTTGCCCGAAGCCCGTTACTTGACAGAATAGCAACGCAATGGGGTTATACACCTGAAGAGATAGATGAAGAGTTACGGATGAGGCAAACAATTCTTGATTATATGGTAAGAAAACACATACGATCCTACGAAGAAGTCTCGAAACTGGTCTTAGACTACTTCTCTGACCCGCAGCAAATATACCGAAAAGCAAAGGTGAGCTAATAGTGAAATTTCAGCCCTGGACATTTGCTTACAACCTGCTTAACAAGAAACTAGCCAAAGTCTATCCACAGTTTAACGAGATACACATTCAACTCAAAAAAGGCGGCGTACTAATTGCGTTCAAGGCATACATCGCCTTCATGATATTGACTTCCATAATTGTTTTTGCTGCTGCCGTCCCCGTGTCTCTTATTCTTATACCTCTTCTGTCTGGCGCACCTTTTCTGTCTGGGCTCAATTTCGGCTTTAGTATTGTTATTGCAGCCGTAGCAGCTTTTGTAACCCTTATGATAATGTATGTCTATCCAGGGATGAAGGCTAGCACAAGAAAAGGGCCCATAGATAGAAACTTGCCGTATGTAACCAACTTTTTAACTCTACTCTCGAGCTCAAATGTTCCACCCAGCGTCATTTTTGAATCAATGAGCAAAATCGATACCCTCAAAGAAGTACGGCTAGAGTTTAGTAACATCATACGAGACGTAGAAGTTTTCGGCAACGATTTACTAAGTTCAATAGTTGAAAACGCTAAATTATCTCCCAACGATCAACTCGGAGAAGTACTTGAAGGTTACGTGGCAACAGTAAAAACAGGCGGAAACCCAACTGCGTACCTAAAAATTACCACTGAGGAAATAACAAAAGAAAGAGTAGGTAAACTTGACTCGATGCTGGAATCTCTCTCAGCTATGGCAGAAATCTACATTATGATGCTCGTTGCGGCCCCATTGCTCTTCATTGTTCTCTTCGTAACATTAGGCATGATAGGGAGCAGCGAAATAGGCGGTCTGAGCATGTCGCTTGTTCTCTACCTATTGACATACCTTGGAATCCCAATAATGGGAGCAATAATGATGGTTCTAATGTCAACATTTGAGAAGTGAGCGCAAAAATGAGAGTAACCAAAAAAACTAATAAGCGAATTTCGATAATCTCTGTAGCGGCTGCAATAATCTTCTTCATTTTTGCCTCAATCTACTACCTAACGTCGCCAACCTTAGACTACATGATTGTAATTGCCTTAGCCATAGGCGTCACCCCTCCTGCAATCGCTAGTATCTTACATGACAGATGGAAAACTAAAATTGAAAAAGCAACCCCGGATTTCCTAAGAGACCTAGCTACAGCATCAAGAACCGGAATACCCCTGCAAGTAGCCTTAGAACACGCTTCCCACAGAATCTACGGTCCATTAACCTATGAACTGCAACTATTAGTTGCACACATGAGCTGGGGCATGAACTTCAACGAAGCTCTAGATGAATTCAGCAACAGAATAGATTTACCCCTAATCAAGAAAGCTACTGTTCTAATCAATGAAGCCGCAAGACATGGAGGAGACCTATCAGACATCTTTGACTCCACAGCAAAATACCTCGAAAGTATCAACTCATGGAACTCAAAAAGAAGACAACAAACACAACCCTACGTTCTAATATTCTACTTCTCCGTCTTCATGTTCCTATTTATTATCATAATTATTTCAAACATGATGTTCGCACCTCTGAGCCAATCTGGAACAGGAAGTATTTCCTTTATCAAACCCATAATAACACAAGCAGCATCAAGACGACTCTTCCTTCACGCCTCTTTGATAGAAGCACTCTTCGGAGGATTAATTGCCGGAAAAATCAACGAAGACTCATTCTTCGCCGGACTAAAACACGTAACAGTGTTAGCACTTGCTTCAGGAATAGCCTTCTATTTATTCCTCCACTAAACGAAACAATATAAGTAAAGTTAAAATAAAATTCCAAATGGAAGTCGCAACAAAATGAAAAAACAAGACCAAAAAGCAGATCCAAAAACGACAGCAGAGCAGCCAAAAACCAAAGCTCCGCAAGGCAAAAACGTTGAAGCCGTTAACACTACAAACATAGAGGACAATATTGAGCTCGCAAGAAAAGAAGCATACATAGAACCCCAAACACGCGACCTTCTAAGAAGATTACTTGAAGAAGGGGACAACGAAGAAATAATCCCAATCTACTCCCCTGCTTTTGGATTTGAATATAAAACAGCATGTAGCCCACCAGAAGATAAAAACGAAGTATGTAGCTTGCAAAGAGAGACCTTAGAAAACCTTTCTCAACTGGGCATACTCAAAAAGACTTTTTACGATTCAGTAACAATCTGCCCAAACTGCCAATCAACACTCCTTACGTTGCATAATCGATGTCCAAAATGCAAAAGTCACAACGTTGAAAAAACAAGCTTAACTGAACATATTCCATGCGGTTATATCGACCAAAGAGACAAATACATAAACGACCGATGTCCAAAGTGCGGTGAGCTTCTTGTCGAAGGACAATACAAGAACATGGGCCGCTGGTACATTTGCCAGTCATGTGGCGAAAAATTCGAAAATCCCGAATTCGATCTTAAATGCCAAAAGTGCAGTAAGACATTCGTAATTAAAGAAGCCCAAGTTACGGATATTCCAAAATTCTCATTAAACTTAGCACGAAAGAAAGAGATAAGACAAAACGTTGCTAGTTTAGACAACATCAAAAAACTCTTAACTGAATTAAACTTCAACATTCAGATACCAGGATTAATTGTTGGACAAAAAAGCGGAATGACGCACCACTTTAGCCTTATCGCTAAAAAACAAGTTAACAATCAAGAAGTTGTGATAGCTCTTGATCATTCGGTTAGTGAGACAGAAATCCAGCCTTCGCCACTGATACTCTTTTTATACAAAACATCCGAAATAAAAGTTGACATTCCAATCTTTGTTGCAGTTCCTAAACTAAGTGAAACAACACACCAAATAGCACAAGGCCACGACATCCTCATAGTTGAAGGATCAACAGATGCACCTGAAGTTCTCGACAGAATAAAGAAGGAAATTGAAGATAGAATCAAGCTAGTAAGCCAAAACAAACCTATCACTTTAAAACCAATTGAAGAACCAAAAGAAAAACCGGCAGCAACAGCATTCTTCAGCAAATTCTTGGGTTCTAAAAAAAAAGAACCAACCTAACAAACCAATCTAAGTTACCTCTAAATTGGCAACAACTAAAAACCACAGCGTCAAAAACACTAAGTTTGGGCTTAATTTTCAACTCCCTTTTATGCATATTTTACTCTATAGGGCTCCTTGCTGGAGTCTACACCGAAAACTGGAAAATCTTTGCACCATACTTAATCAGCGGCAATGTTCTTTGGTTTCTAATCTTGGCTTCTATACTGAACATCTTGTTAGCCGTAAAGATTAGCGAAGTCAAGAAATCTTACGGTTTTATCTTTGGAATTATCATCGCCTCAATTTCAGCATTTTCACTCTTGACATTAGGTTCGATCTCATTTTCCGACATATTTACAAAAAGCACAACAGATGTAATGATAAATCTGGGGCGGTTCTTTCTTCTAAGTGGGATTGCTCTATTCATAGTTGAAATTCCAAACCTTGTGCAAATATTTGGAGTAACCCAAAAAATACGCTTACCAAAAAATAACTTTATTTACAAACTGTTCTTTCTTGTGCAACTCGCTATGATTTTTGCAACGTTCTACCTGTTCTTTGCCGTTACTGCGTACATGAGCCAAGTGGCAGGTGCAAACTCGCTCGCAAATCTCATTCTCACTTTCGCGTTATTATTCACTGCATTCATATCTTTTGGAGCAACAATTCTCAAAACCTGGTTAAAATGAGAAAACTCCTTCCAATCATGATTGATTTGGAATTCAATAATGCTGAATAAAAATTCTCTTGGTTACCACCTTGCACCGTTCAGATTTTCGATTGCTTCTGTCAAAGTTAAACCTTATATTTCATCCAAACAAAGCAGGCACCAATGCAACGTACTCGTCTGGTGCGTTTTTGAAAATAACTAAATCAATCCTTTGTCGCCTTATAGGATTAAAATTGATAGATATTGTTGAAGATTGCTTGTTATTGTGCCAGAGTCTGTGCGGGTGGCTTTTGCTGGTCTTTGTTCAGTATTCTGAATTCATAAGTGACTTATTATGAACTCGGAAGTTACTTGAGTTGGGGCATGGCTAATACAGCACTTTGACCAGAGCAAAATAGTAATAGAAGTAACTGACTTAGCGTTCACAAGCAAAAAGAATGTCATCCGAGTTTTGCACGTTCATGATGATCTTGGCTTTTTAGAGGTTTCAAAACGGATACTCTCAATTGAATACAATATTGAGATTGATAATGCCACCTCAGTTGATGACGCGTTCGAGAAAATGGAGGCACAACCTTATGATGCAATAGTCTCCGACTATGAAATGCCTGAGAAGAATGGATTAGAATTTTTAAAAGAACTTAGACAGACTCAAAGAGAAATGCCTTTTATTTTGTTCACTGGAAAAGGCACGGAAGAAGTTCTCGCTGAAGCTTTGAATTTAGGAACTGATAGCTACATTAACAAGAACGGTTCGCCTGAAACAGTTTACTGTGAATTGGCAGAAGCAATAAATAAGATTGTAGAACGCAAGAAGGCAAGAAAACTGATTGACTCGTCAGAGTCAAAGTATCGAATGCTCGTCGAGAAATCACTCCAGGGAATAATGATTGCTCAAGATACTCCGCTTCAAGTAGTTTTTGCGAATGCATCCATGGGTGAAATGTTGGGTTACTCTATCGATGAGTTAATCTCTATTCCATCTTCGGAAGTGGGTAAGTTGATCTATCATGAAGATCGAGCTATTTTCTTTAATCGTTTTAGAAATCGGTTGGAAGGAAAACAAGCCGACAACAGATACGATTTTAGAGGAGTTAGAAAAGACGGTTCTTTAGTTTGGTTGGAAGCTCTTGCCACTCCAATAAAGTATAATGGGCAATCGGCTGTGCAAGCTATGTTCCTTGATATTGACGAACGAAAGAAAGCCGAAGAAACTATTAAAAAAAGTGAGGCTAGATATCGGGAATTAGCGAACTTTTTGCCGGAGATAGTTTTTGAGTCTGATTTAACTGGAAGAATTACTTTCTTTAATCAAAGAGCTTTTGAAATAACAGGCTATTCCGCCGAAGAACTCAAAAATGGATTGAATTTGCTTTCTTTCGTTGTTCCAGAGGAACGGGAAAAGGCAAAAGAGAACATAGCAAAGTCATTAGCTGGTAAAAACCTTGGTACTAACGAATACACACTCTTGAGGAAAAACGGTTCCACTTTTCCTGCTCTTGTTAGAACCAACCCTATTATTTTCGAAACAAAAGTGAAGGGTGTCAGTGGGATAGTCATGGATATTACTAACCGCAAGCAAATGGAAAATGAGTTAGAGCGGTATTCGAAACATTTAGAGGAATTAATTGAGACCCGAACTAGAGAGTTAAGGAAAACCCAACAACAACTTGTCAAGTCTGAAAGATTTGCAGCAATTAATGAGTTTGCAGGAATGATTGGGAATGATCTACGAGGCCCATTAATCGACATCAAAAAAGCGGCTAATTTCTTGAAAGCTAAGGGCGAAGCAATTTCAGAATCACAATCTAAGGAATTGTTTGAAATAATCGACAACTGCATTGACCATTCCAACAAAATTATCCAGGGGCTACTAGATTTTTCCGGGGAAATTCACTTGGAGTTGCAAGAAAATTCTCCCCGAATGCTAATACTGGATGCTTTAGATTTGATAAAGGTTCCAGAAAACGTCAAAATCATAAACGACGTTCCAGAAGAACCTCAAATAAAGACTGATTCAGACAAAATTACCCGAGTTTTCATCAGCCTAATCAGAAACGGAATAGAGGCAATCCCAAAAGCAGGTACAGTAACAATTAGCTGCAAGAACACAAAAGACAGCATAGAAATCTCATTCACAGACACAGGCACCGGAATCTCTGAAGAAATATTGCCAAAAATCTTCTCCCCACTAGTCACTACCAGAGGTCAGGAGATGGGCTTGAGCTTAGCTATCTGCAAACGCATCATCGACGCTCACTCAGGAATAATTACAGTTGAAACAACTAAAGATAAGGGCACAACCTTCACAATTACTTTGCCGGTTAGACCTATTTCTGAAACTAAACGTAAATCAGAGATATCATATCATCCCGTAATGAAGAAATCAATTCATGATTGCTTAGGATTGTTTGACTGTGCCGAGCCGGGCAAATGCAGCGACTACAGAGAATGCTTAAAAACGTATTTGACTGCTGAAACAAGAAACGAAACCCTACAACTTTAGTTTTTGAAAGAAAAATTTGAAAGGCAATCATTGATAAATCTAAAAGTGCAAAGGGTAGCGCTGTGGCGGAAATCTTTAAACTTGGTCCAAGGGGCCATGCCAGTTTGGGGGTAAATCCGTTCCGATTCACACCTTCTTGCTCAAGCAAGAAACTGAAATAAAAACCGAAATGAGCTTCCATTAAAAATAGGTGCCCAGAATGCGACTATATCTTCTCAGATAAGGATGATTTCTTAAAGTACAGTGAACCTGGCGAAACAATTCAATGTCCAGTTTGTGGCACAGAACTAAAGGTAAACAAAGACTAGCAATTGGTGGCAATAGATTTAGAAACTTTAGATCGAGAATAACTTTATAATTGCAATGTGAGGCGTATTGTCTCCAATATTTTAAGTATTGAGTTTATTGGCAATTATAACGCAGTTGAGCATTGAGCAGCTTGAACTACTAAAATGTTGAAATATATTCTCTTCTCATAGGCCAAGGGCAAAGCATTTTCCTTATGTTTGCTCCTATCCGTGTTATGTTGGGCAAAGTAGCCATTTGGTCTTGAATCTCTGTAAAATGATTAATGTCTCTAATCATAAATGTGAATTTTAAATCCTGGTAGCCCGCAGATTTAGAAATTCGATTTACATCAGGGGTCTTGGAGATTTTTTCAATGTTGTCAGCTAAAGCTTCCTGAGAAAATGAAAAGTTGAAAGTACCAAAGGCATAATATCCCAGTTTGGTGGGGTCAATTTGGACAACTACTTTGAGGTCGCCATTTTGCTTGAGTTTTTCATATCTTCGTGCTATGGTTTCTTTTGATACCCCGAGCGGGTTTGCAATTTCTGCAAAAGGCATGCGGCCATTTAATGCTAGCTTATCTACTATGACTTTGTCAACCTCATCGATTTCTGCTTCTACTTTCCTTTTGCTGAGGTATTTCTTTTCTAGGGTTTTTTTGCCAACTTGTTCTTCCGTTTTGAAAACCGATAGGTTTTCTGGGGTGTTTCTGAATCCCGTCCAAATTGTAACCTCAGTTCGCAGAACATATGGTATTCCTTGACATAGTTTTTTGGTATAGTCTAAATCGTCTATGTTTTTTAAAGCAACTTCCATTAACACGTTTTGTTCCAGTGGCAAGCAATAAGTCTGAGTCACATTTGGTACCTCATTAGCAGCTTTTATGGCAAATTCTACTTTGCCTCGTTGAACGTAGAGAAGAATGTTTGCGACAAAGTTGGCAGAATAGCATCTGGCACTGTTTTGGGTTGTGAATCCTAGAACTATTCCCTTTGCTTTTAGTTGTTTGAATCTTTTTGCAATCACTTCTTTAGAAACATTGTTTTCTTCGGCAATTTCGGCAAATGGTTTTCTTCCATCACTGAGTAAATCTTGAAGAATTGTGAGATTTAGTGGATCGATTTTAGTTGTCATCTTCGGTCTTTTACTTGTTTGTTGTTTATATCATTATCTTGTTGTTGCCATGTAATCTATAGCCCTTGGTTGAACAGCATTGTCTGTTTATTTGTGAATGTAATTGGAGCTTCTTGAGTATGTTTTGATGATATTTATCAAAAATTTTTTTCACGTTAATGCGCTATATTTAAAATAATTAAGTTTTGAAGCCAAAATTAAAAAATATTATATATGGGTGAGGCTTATGTGAGAGGTTAAGTTAAAAGGAGAAAAAAAACAAATGCTATCTTTAACAAATAGGAAAGCAAGAATCTCAAAAACAAAAATTATGGCTTCTATAGTCGCAATCATTCTAATGCTGAGTATTTCTGCTTCGCTTGTTCTTTTACCTTCAACTACTGCGCATACACCTATATGGCAAATTCCAACTTATGCCTACATTGTTGCAGAACCAAACCCTGTAGGTGTTGGTCAATCAATCAACGTATACATGTGGCTTGACGCACTTTATGGATCTGCAGGCGGTTCTGGAGCAACTCTAGGAACCAACGGTTCTACTTCCAGTGGAGCATTGCTATCAAACAACTACAGATTCCATGACTATCAACTTACCATAACACCCCCCAATGGTACAGCAACAACACAACTTTTCCCTGTAATTGCAAGCTCAGACAGCGCTCAGGGATATACCTTTACTCCCACTTCGGTTGGCACTTACACTCTCAACTTCACTTACTTAGGACAAGTCTATGGAGCAAACGGCAACGGTTACTCTGGTTCACCACTGATTAACGACACTTATCTGCCCAGTACAGCATCAACAACACTTACTGTTCAGCAAGAACCGATTCCTCAACCCCTATCTGGTGTTCCCACTCCAACAGATTACTGGACACGCCCAATATACGGTCAAAATAGTGACTGGTGGTCAATTTCTTCAAACTGGCTAGGAACAGGATCAGGTGTTGAATCGACGACTGGCTTTAACACACTCACCGGCTACACAGCTAGTGCATATATTCAACGATACCCCGGAGACGCTGTCGGTTCCCAAACCCCGCACATAATGTGGACTAAACCCATCCAGTTTGGCGGAGTCGTCGGAGGAAACGACTACTCTGGTCAAGGCGTCGGATACTTTGAAGGCTCTGCATACAATCAAAGATTCACTAACCCAATAATAATCAACGGCTACCTTTACTACACTGAACCTGTAGGATTCACAGCTCCAAATAACGGACCACTCAAGTGCGTTGACCTACGAACAGGACAGCTCGCATGGTCTTCAAACACAATACCTGCACTATCTCTTGGCTATATCTATAATCTTTGGGACCCTGATCAACACGGCGTTTTCCCACCAATGCTTGTAACATCCAACTGGGCACAAGTCTTTGATGCATTCACAGGCACTGCTTTATTCAATGTAACAGGCGTTCCCGGAGGTTCAGCCACAACTATGGGTCCAAACGGAGAGCAACTAAGATACGTCTTTGCTAACGCAGGCACTGCCTCAAATCCCCAATGGTACTTGGCACAGTGGAATTCATCTAAACTTTGGCAATACGACATTAATCCTTATACCTTCGGCGGGAGTACATCACCATCAATCGTTAACGCAAGCAATGGCTTACTTATCACTGCTGTTCCTATTGCCCTAACAGGAACAAGTGGAACGCTACCCAATGGCACAAGCTTCCTCGCACCATACGGCTCAAGCCTAATCGTCAACGGAAACATACCTCTGGCTGCTTCAACTGGCGGTGTCTACCAAACCGGTGCTGGAAACGCATCATTAGCCACTTATGACTGGAACGTTTCATTACCTTGGCTAAACACAATGCCACTGCAAGCCACTTATAACGCAGCAACAGGACAATACTCAACACCACCAGCAGGATCCAATCCAGTGACAGTTCTCGCAGCTTTCACAGGAAACATGATGCTTTGCGAAAATGGCACCTTACCCACTGGTTACGCAGCAAGCGGTGCAGGATACCCACAACTCCCATACACACTCTTCGCAGTCAACCTCAATCCATCCGTCGGTGCAATTGGCAATGTGCTGTGGAGCAAAACCTATAATCCTCCAACAGGAAACCTCACTCTCAAATTCGCAGGCGCAGACCCAACAACCAACGTCTTCATGCTTTCATATCAAGAAACACAACAGTACTACGGCTTTAGCCTAACCACGGGAGAACAGATATGGGGTCCAACTCCAGCGCAAACAGCTTTTGACTATTACGGCGCACCATACTTCATTTGGCAACCCAGTCAAATTGCATACGGCAAACTCTACGACTGCTCATTCTCAGGCATACTCTACTGCTACGATGATACAACAGGAAAACTTGAATGGACCTATGGCAATGGCGGAGCAGGCAACACCACTAAAACCTTAAGCACACCCTACGGTGATTACCCAACTTTCCTTAATGCGGTAGGTAATGGAGTAGTCTACTTAGTCACTACAGAGCACACAATCACAGACCCAATCTATAAAGGAGCTTTAGCCCGCGCAGTAAATGCAACCACAGGACAAGAAATCTGGACACTATCAGATTACACCGGCGAATTCAGCGCCATGAGTTATGCTATTGCAGACGGCTTCAGCGTATTCACAAACGGCTATGACAACCAAATCTACAGTGTTGGCCGAGGAACCAGCGCCACTACAGTTACAACAGAACCTGCAGTTTCAACATTCGGAGACCCAGTGGTAATACACGGCAGCGTTGTTGATACTTCCGCCGGAACAAAGCAAACACAGCAAGCAGCTAACTTCCCAGCAGGCGT
The DNA here is from genome assembly GCA_963809455.1 of Candidatus Bathyarchaeota archaeon. GTDB lineage: Archaea > Thermoproteota > Bathyarchaeia > Bathyarchaeales > Bathycorpusculaceae > Bathycorpusculum. Next base: position 140,489 of record CAWEJP010000010.1, read on the forward strand.
CCCATGCGCATCTGACGCGAGCATGAGCGATTGGATGAGTTATGTCTATCAGCAGGCGCCAAAGCCGACTAATTTCACCGGAGTTCAAGTCAGTTTAAGCGTTATCGACTCTAATGGAAACCAATATCCAATTGGTACTGCCACAACTGATGAAACAGGCACCTACAGTCTAACGTACACACCAACAGTACCAGGCGACTTCAAAGTTATGGCAACCTTCCCAGGAACAAACGGTTACTGGCCATCAAACACTGAAACAACTTTTAACATAATGGAAACGCATGCTACAGTTGCACCAACATCAACACCCGCATCATTGACATCTTCAGACCTCATGGGTATCGGAATAGCCATAATAATCGTCGTTATTATCGTCGGAGCAATACTAGCCATTATAATGCTTCGAAAACACTAATGCAAAAAACCATTTCCCTTTTTTATTTTTTTTGTGAGACACTAAATTATAGAAGAAGCCTAAAAACAAAAAAAGGTCAAGAAGCGAAATTATTGAACTCATTTTGAAACTCTATTCTTTGCTAAGCAAGAAATAGAAAACTAATTTTACTTGAAAGAAGAAAAAGCAAGCCCCAAAGTCGTTCTACATAAGCTTTTCACTTTTCAAATTGCTTGTGATTGTGATTGTTCAGTCACAAATAGACATAAGAGCGCTTGAACAACTTTTTTTAGGAAGAAAAATACGTGAGCATGAATATGGGTGCGACTTTTGGTTATATGAACTCGTTTTTAGTGCAGGAATCTATATCGTTAATGTTTGTGGCTTTAGGGTTAGCTATTCTTGGGATAGGTTATGCTAGAGTTCAAGGCAGGGAATTTCTTCGACTTCATCGTTGGGTAATGAGTGGAGCAATAATTCTAACTCTGGTTGCAATATTTTTCGTCATGTTTCCATCCTTCTACATTTACTATGTTACTCCGAGTAACAATGTTTCTTCTTCGTTTTCGATTTTGCAGATAGTTCATTCTGCGCTTGGTGTTCCTCCGGTAACTTTGACGTTGATGTATCTTTTCAATGATTTACCGCAACCAACTAAAAAATGGATGAAAATCACCGCAATCCTATGGATAATGAGCATAGTACTAGGTGCAGTCGTCTACTACACAATGCCGAGTTAGGAAAAAGTATGCGCAGTTTTTTATTATTGTTCTTATTATGTTCGAGCTTATTTTTCGCAGCAGCCATCTTTATCGTGAATCCAGTTCAAGGGCAAAACCAAACAGTCTATCATATTCAACTTGAAGGATCTACTTGGGACCATACTACCCTAAGAATTCTTCTCCTTACTCCAAACAACGCGTCATGGTGGAGTTCTAGGTACCTTGATGATACTCTTCGAGCTGTAGGACAATGGAATGACGCAATTCAGTATTTTGCATCAAATTACACTAATTACGCTTACCTTAGCTTCGTCAATCTTGAACCTACGGTTTCAAATCAGACTCAACCTGGCTTTGACATCTACCTCACCTGGACGGCGTCGTCATTAGAAAATTCCACAGACGTTGCAGGACTAACATTTCCAACCGAACAAGATAACGTCATGGTAAACAGTACAATTAATCTCTCTACACATGCAAGCCATGGAGAACCTCTGTCAGACGCAGATGAGCAAAATGTTGCTCTTCACGAACTTGGGCATGGCTTAGGTATTCTCTGTACCAATAACACTGACGAAATAATGACTCCCGAATATACTTTGCGTAGTTCTGCTAAATTAATCTCAACTTTGGATGTTTATGGCGTAGCCAGGGTCTTTGATTGGCCCTCAAATTCCTCAAACTTTTACCCAGTTAACAACTGGCTTCCAAGTCAACCCGTGATTTTACCATCAAATATAACTTACCAATTTCTGCCGGTGTCTCCTCAAAACGCAGTTCCTCAAACGCTTGCAAATAATCCTATTGTAGAGACTTTGGTTGAAACATTCGAAATTCTTATTCATCCTGATATCCTGCCCTTCGTCATATTGTCCGTCATAATTCTAATTGTGATCGCGTTTATTCCAAAAATAAAGAAAACGTTCATTCCAAGAATAAAGAAAAAGCAAGCACCAAAAGCGATTGGTTAAACATAGATTCTCATCACATTTTTTGTTCTTTCTTTTGGTTTTCGGGAATTTCGTTTCTCCCACCCACAGATGGACAATACGAGTCAATGCAAACGTGATTTACTTTCGTTTGGCAAGTTTTGCTTTAATCAGCAAAACAAGTTCTTCGGGACGCACTGGCTTACGCAAATATGCATCTGCCTCTCGGTCCATCGCTTGTATCGCAGTAACTAACGACGGGTATCCAGTAATCATTATCTTAACAGTATTTTTAAAATTAGCCTTAGACAGAACCTCGATTCCATCCATGTCTGGAAGCTTCAAATCAATCAAGATTACGTCGTAATGGCGCGCCTTGGATTTTTCGAGGCCTTCCCTGCCAGTTTCAGCGGTGTCTGCTGAAAACCCGTTTTTTTCAAGAACCTTGGTTGTTGAACTAAGAATTGATTTATCGTCATCTATTACTAAAACACTCCTCCTATCACTTACCAAAGAATTATTTTCGTTATTAGGCACTAATTAAAACACTTCTCAGCCAATTACAAACATCTCAGGGTCTTTAAAAAATTTTGCTTATCAATTAAAAAAGGGATTATTTACACTTTAATTATTGTTGGTGTAATAGAGCCACAACATAGTGAGGCATTCTAATCGAAACAAAAGAGCCGTGCCAAGCATTGGGGAACTATCACGTTTAGAGTTTAAAAGAAATTTCCTGTTTCCATTTTTAGTTTAAAAGTAGAAACGTAAAAAAGAACCGTAGCTTTTCTCTTAGGGAGGCAGGCTAAGCAAATAGAAAATCCTAAACTAATCATATTAATAGTTTCTTTATTGGGCGCCACAGGCGGGATCTATTTTATAACAATTGCCAAGCCGCCACTGTATTTTTACTATTGGCTACCTCTATTCGCTCTTCTTGGGGTAATCGTGGCTAACATAGTACTTCTAATAGTATATTATATAATCAAAGACTTGAGAGCTTAGTCATTAGAAACTCTGACTTTCTTTGGTTTACCTATCGAACTTACAAGATTTTTGCCTTGTTATTTCTTTTGACTCAGATTTTTTTGTAATCTTTTGAATACAAATACGATTGCTAGAATGGCTAAGCCTGTTAGAACAATGGTTCCGCCGGGCGCAGCGTCTATCAAGACTGATAATAGTATGCCCAGTAATACTGAAATAAAGCCTACTATTGGGGAGAGTATGACTGTTTGTCTGAACGATTTTGTCATTTGAGTACTTATTAACGCTGGTAAAACAAGGAGTGCAGACATTAAGAGCACACCGACTATGGGTATGGCGATAACTACGGCGACACCTGCTAAACCGCTGAGTAGGTAATCGTAAACCCATGTTCTAATTCCTGCAGCACGAGCCTGCGTTTCGTCAAATGTCGTGTAGACAAGTTCCTTAAAAACAAGAAAAATTATGGATAAACCCACCGCTGCCACAATCGCTGCAGTAATTATTTGTTGATCATTTACAATTAAGATGCTGCCGAAAAGCAAACTTTCAAGATTAACACCAAAGCCATGAGAAACACTTAACAAAACTATACCACCTGCCAAACCAAGTTGAAGGAACACAGCTACAGCGGCATCACCAGAAATCTTGGTGGAACGAAGCGCCTTATTTATGCCGATAGACCCCAAAATTACAACTACAGCAGCTACCCATTGAGGAAGAAAACCTGCATAGTAACTAAAACTCGCCACTCCTCCAAACAAGATGGTAGTTGTATAGTAGCCTAGGGCTAAGCCTCCGAAAGCTGTGTGAGATAACCCATCTCCTATGAGCGAAATTTTCTTCAGAACTATAAATATGCTTAGAATTGAACTGAGGAGAGCTATAATGACTGCTATGAGGAAAGCTCGTTGTATAAAGGGTGCTTGGAGTAAAGAGAGGACGTCAAGTGTGATCATGATGGTCATGGTCAACTATCTCCACTGGATGATCATACATTTTGGGAATCTCTGTTTCCGCTGAGAAATTTTCGTTTTCTCCGCAAAAGAACTGTGATTTGTTAATGCAAAGAACCCTGTTTGCAATTTTTGTTATTACGCTAATATCATGCGAAGAAAGAATAACAGTTATGCCTGCTTCTTTGTTTAAGCGTTCAAGTATGTTATAGAAATCTTTTTTTGATGCCGCATCTACCCCACTCGTAGGCTCATCTAGTAAGAGTAGTTTTGGGTCGGAAACCATGGCTTTAGCCAAGAAAACACGTTGCGACTGCCCACCCGAGAGTTGCCCTATTTTTCTATCTTTAAGCTCGTAAATACCAAAGAGCTTGAGAGTTTCCTCAACTTTCTGTCTATCTTTTGCACCCGTTCGGTGGAAAAGCCCCGTTATAGGTGTTCTTCCAAGCATAACGGTTTCAAAAACGCTGAAAGGCAAATTTGGGTCGCGAGCTTGAGCGCTTTGGGGAACATAACCAACGTATTTTAGGTTCCCGTTTAACTCCGAGGAACCACCGATTTTCGGCTCACTGGCTTTTCGAGTTTTCGATTCAGGTTCTTCGGTTAAGTGGAGTTTGATTGTACCGCTTGTTGGTTTTATGAGCCCTAAAATAATTTTTAATAGGGTTGATTTTCCGGCGCCGTTGGGACCTATGAGGGCAATGAAGTCTTTGGGATTTATATCTAAGTTTATGCCTTGAAGAGCGATAACTCCGTTAGGATATTTTAGGCTGAGATCGCGGATTTCAACTACTGGTCTAGCTGCCAACAGTAGCTCAACGCCAAATGAATGTTTACTATGTCCTGTTGCATTAAACTGATATAGTTGTCGCCGTTGGCTTTTTCCTGAGTTGTTAAGCCTTCAATTGGGTTCATGTTTATCAGAGTTGCACTGGTTTGGCTGCTGATTGACTGTGATATTGCTGGGTTCTCAAGTGACTCGTAACCGACGTATTTGAGGTGGTTCTGGTTAATGGCGGTGATTACATTTTGGATATCGGTCGGTGTAGGCTCTTCTTCGAAAGGACCTAAAATTGATAATTGTGTAACATTGTATTGCTTGGCAAAGTAGGCGAATGCTTCATGAAATGTAATGAATGTGTTGGTTGCTGTGTTTGTTGTGGCGTTGATTGCTTCAGTGTTCAATTCATCAAGTTTCGCTTCATAGGCATTTGCGTTCGCAGTGAAATATTGGCTGTCGGCTGGGTCAGCTTTGATTAGTCCTTGGAGGATGTTGTTTACTTGTTGTTTTGCGTTTTCTGGGTTAAGCCAGATATGCGGATCGATTGTTCTATTGCCTTGTTGGAATTGTGGTGATACTGGAAGTAGTGTTATGTCTTGGCTTGTGTCAACAGTGATTAAGTTGGGGTTTCCTGCTGAAGTAATAACGTTTTGAATCCATGGTTCGAGTCCCGCGCCACTATAAATTAATATGTTGGCGCTTGAGACCGCGGCTATGGAAGATGGCGTTGGTTCAAAATCATGAACATCAACAGTTTCGGGTACAAGAAGTGAAACGGTAATTTTGTCTCCACCGACATTTTGTGCGAAATCGTAAATCGGGTAGAATGTTGCCAGTACTTTTAATTTTGAACTTGTGCTGGGTGTAGTGGTATTTGAAAAATAAAGCGCTATAATAGTTCCTACGAGAATAATGGCTATCAAAACTGCGACTATTGCATAAGTTCTTTTTCTCATGAAAACACTTCCTTCCTAAAATTCCAATGTCTTAAGAAGTTATTAAGTTTTGCTATTTTTTTAATAACTTAGTGCTTTTTCGAGGAACTGAGATTTAACAGCCCACTTACAGCAAAGACCATTGAAATACCTTGAGATATAGAGGCATTTTAGCTAAGTAATTTATTAAACTGGAACAATAAAACATAATGAAAGGTGAACAAAATGAGCATTATCAGTCTTTCATTACCCACGGAATTGCTTGAAGAGTTAGATGCAGTGCTAGGAGAACAAAAATCCGCAACTAGATCTGAAGTCCTCAGGCAAGCGCTCCGAAGTTACTTAACCGAATACAAAAAGCTCGATGAATTGAAAGGCACTGTAATTGCCACTATCTCGGTTCTTTACAATAAAGAAGAAAAGAACGAGGAGCTTTTTAAGCTCCAACATGAATTCAGCGATATGATCACGGCTTATCTGCATTCTCATTTGACAGAAACTAGCTGTCTTGAGGTTATGGTAATCAAAGGCTCTTCCAGCCGGCTAAAGGAATTGATTGATGGGCTGAAGGCCAACAAGCCAGTCAAACAAATTAAATTCTCCGTTATGACAACAGGTGAATCAGAAATAATTTAGCAATAGTTTCCGGGTGCGAACTTTACAGGGTTAAGTTTGAGATGCGAGCTGAATCCAACTTAGAGGTAAGCCCGACCGACTCCTCCTCAATATCTTTTTTACTCATAAATTGGGGATAGTATCCCACATCGATTCGGAACATTTTAAGTGGAAGGCTCAGACTCGACCGGGAATGAGTCAGTCTAATGAGTTTGTGGCAACTGGTTTTTTCTGGTCCCATTTCAGCGGAAGGTGTTTATTATCTAATCTAAAATTCGTATTCTTGGACATGAGGTGCAAACGCTCAAACCCTTCCCGATCAAACTCCTCTTCATTATATTTGTTTTCACTAATTTTCTTAAACCTCAAATTTTAATAGATAAATATAGCGCTGAGATGATGTTTCCCATTGATTCAAGTGCTTCAAGGAAAGCGGAACTAAGGTTATGAAAAAGAAATGAATCGATTAAGGGACACAGATCTCTGGGTCTCAATAGTCATACTTACACTAACAGTATTTCTTTCAATTCTTATAATTGCCGATAGATCTTGGTTCGGTTTTTTTGTAGGTCCATTGCTATTTACCCACTGGTTGGTGTTGATAGGTGGCTTATGGATCGCCTTCGTTACGCCAATATACTATGTCCTGAAACATAGTCGTCCCAACAAATTCAAAACATGGGTAAGAATACACATGTTCGGAAATTTGGTTGCGTTCATGCTCATTTCTGTACACTTTACGTATTGGGTTATTTTCGTATCCTTCATTGGAACAGGAATGGCATTATTTGTTGCCGTACTTACACTCGTAGTAACTGGTCTTCTTCAAAGGTTTGCCATATTAGGGAGTTCAAGAAGGTACATTAGATTCATCCACATCAGCATGACCACAGCATTCTATCTCATCTTGATAACTCATATTCTGAGCCACATGATGCGTCTCTAAGAGAATTTTACAAGCAAAGACTGAGAAAATAAAGGTTTAGACAAATGAACCAACTGCACACAAGATGCCTTTTGCTGCGAAACTGTTGCTCACAGCACTTTTTTGGTCCCATTTCAGATCCAGTTTTATTAGTATGCATTCTGTGAAAGTGTACTTGGGCTTGGCCGTGGTTGTGCTGTTTGGTCCGATGATTATAGTTACTGCTGTTCCTGAATTTTACTAAATATCTGCTTTGGCGGAGTGCGCCCGGTCCGAGCCACTGTCCGTAACCTCTTCTGGTAAAATTTGTGCTGGGATCCCCAATTCAGCTGAAAAGCAAGAAGAAACTCAACCCGCTCGTGCTATCTTTGTGATTTAGGTTGTGTCTTCTGCCCTAAGCCTTCTGTTCAAGCTGTACAGTTTTGAATGTATATGGCTCTATTGCCCAAACGGTGGTTTTAGGCATTGCCTCTTTGACTTTTTGTTCAAACTGTTGCTTTTGTTTTTTCGACCCATGCATGCTTATTGCTACATCTGGTTTGAGGTCTGCCACCATCTTGAACGCATTTTCAGGCGAAGCCGTGGGCGACATCCTTCCAACAGGAACAATCGCTACTTGTGAGGGATATTCTTTTAGGCTTACATATCCCGAGTCGCCCCCGTGGAACAGCGTTATGTCGTCCATTTTTATTTGGTAAAGCATTATTGGGCCGCGGTGGATTCCTTGAATAGCTGTTGCGGTTAGATCACCAAAGGTATAGGTTTTGCCTGGCTGAACGCCCACAAGTTTGTCAACTGGTATTTTTCCCTTGAGTTTGCTAGCCACTTTAGACTCAGCCACTATTGGAGCAGCCGTTGCCTTAAAAATAGCCTCAGTTTTGCCCGAGCTAAAATGATCCAAATGATTATGCGTGAAAAGAAGTAGATTAACTGCTTTTAGGGCTTTGACCTCGTCGTCTTTAAGCATGCCTGCGGGGTCAAGGAGGACTGTTTGGTTGGAACTTCTTGCGATGAAGCCTGATACGCCCAAATAGAAAACAGCAAGTTGATTCTTCTTCACTTGCAGGGCAAAGAACTTGGCTATTTCGTCAGCTTTACTTTTTCTGAACATCTAAAACCAATTCTTCTTTGAAACTTTTGACTATAAAAAGCTATCCATCAAGGCTGACTTATTTCTGTAGATTAAGCCATTTCCGGGGCAATTGGTCAAACAGGTTTTGGAATCCATTGAAAGTTTTTCTGAAAGATTGAGCGATTGTTCGCCTAAGTTCAGCCAGAAGATATAGCAAATCCTTAAACTATTTGCTAAGCTTGCAGTGGTACCACAAAAATAAATTCAAAATGAATTCTGTGGGTAAAAGCACCGCTCATTCCATGGTTTACCAATAGAAATTGCTTAACAAAGACGTTTTCAAAATGAAGCCTACAAACTTGCGTCCAGATTTTTCTGTTTGAAGCTTCACGATTAAAAAATGGAACACAGGCGAAGAAAGAAAATGCACTCTATCTGCTAAGAATTATTGTTCTACGTTTATTAATCTGAAATAGTGAACTTCAATTGTCCAATCATCTTTTCTCCCTGAGTTTGCATAATGCGATAATTAGGAAAGAATTATATTATCTACGTCGGTCTTAATAATTTGTTAATTTAAGAACATTTAAGATGGTTTTCTTTTTAGGTGGACAAATGAGGAAAAAACAATCTACGAAGTTTAATGTGCTTGAGAATGAAAGCCAGCCTTCCGAGCAAATGCTCAGCGAAGAGGCTGTTCAATTGATTCTTTCGCCGTTTGTGCATCTATTCAATATTGATGAATCAACGAAGTGTCTTTTCAATTCTTTAACTCTAAAGAAAGTATATTTAACCAACAATAAATACGAAAAGGTTTTATCAGATCTGAGTAAAGGCGAGCGCAGTAGAGACGTCAAAGAATTAACTGAATTAAAATTTGTGGTGCCTCCGGGGTTTGATGAGGAAAAAGTGTTTGATTCTGTTGCAGGCAGCTTGCTTAGAAAAAAACCACAAGTAAGTCTTGGCTACATTTTGGTTACTGATTTCTGCAATTTCAGATGTGGCTATTGCTTTATCGAAAACAATTTAGAAGGACCAAGTACCGCGATGTCTAAGGATTTAGCTGACAAAGTCATAAACATCCTAATTAACGAGGCAAAGCAAGTTCCAGAATTCAGGGTTACATTTTATGGGGGAGAGCCGTTTAGCAATAGCGAAATTGTTTTCTACATTATTGAGAAGCTTGAGCAAGCATCTAAGAAATTCTTGTTTTCCTGCGTAACAAATGGGAGCCTAATAACCGAAGACATAGCTAAAAAACTTAAACAACACAACGTTGCCGTTGGATTGTCGCTTGACGGATGGGCCAACATTGATAAAAACCGCGTTTTCACCGATGGAAAAGAAACATTTTACTCAGCACTCAAAGCCTTAGCTATTCTAAAAGAAGTAGGCGTAAACACAGGAATATCGTGCACAATCACAAAACAGAACTATATGCACGCAGAAGAAATAATAGAATTTATCCAGAAACTGGGAGTCAGAACCATAGGCTTCAACTTGTTAACCCGACTTAAAGAGCCGAGCAAATTTGAGGTGCCAGATCCCAAACAACTCGCCCATCATCTTTTCGCAGCTTACTTAAAAGCAAAAGAATTACACATGTTTGAAGATCGAATAGATAATCGGCGAGCAAATTATTTTTTCAAAGAAATACTTCATATATATGATTGCCCAGCTTTTGGTCAGCTACTATTTTTTTCGCCAACCGGAACAGTCGGACCATGCCATGCGTTCTATCCGTCGGGGAAATATCAAATTCCAATCAAAGAGGATTTGAAAATTCAAGAAGAACCATTATTTCACAAATGGCTGGAAATAGGCACGCTAAAAAATAAAGACTGCATGAGATGTGCAGCGATTGGAATTTGCGGCGGAGGATGCGCCTACGATATCTATGTTAAAACTGGTCAACTTGGCATAAAAGAAGACTACTTCTGCACTTTTCAAAATGAAATACTAAAGCTCCTAATTTCATACAATTTCCTGCTGGAATCTCAAAAAAACAAAATTGCGAAAGCCAAGAGTTAAAGAATTTTCCCAAATAATGCAGCTCCGGCTTTACTTTGTAATAAACATTAAATAAAACGACTTAATACATTAATGTAGTGATTGTTTTTGTCAAAAAATAAATCTATACCTAACTCTTCCTCAAAAAAACCAACTATTGTTCATTCGGAAACAAAATTGACTCCAACACAAAAGAAACGTTTAGAGAAAACTTTGGCAAAAATGCCCTCTATTGAAAAACTGGATCCTAAAATGTATGCAAAACTGCAGGCAACAATACGTGATGCCATAGCTAAAACTTTGCCAGAATATCAGCAATGGGTTAATTCTTCATTGGTAGCAGCCGATGATTGTCCTACAGAACTCTGTAGTGCCTGCTCCAACCAATGTCCAGTAGAATTGTGCAGTGCATGTAGCAACCAGTGTCCCACACCAGTTAAAGGCGTTGATGACATTGTCGTGAATGCTGTTAACGAGGCTATGATGGGAGCAATTCGTCAAGCTTTGAAAGAGCAGTTCAAATAAGAAGCAGCTTTGCGGTTCAAAAACTGAAGCTATCAACTGAAAAAAAATCTCGTCTATTTACACCATAAAAGAAGTGATACCCCTAAAAACCAATGCCAACAGACTGTTCAGATGATCAAAATTGTCTATTTTTCTTTGCATTCCACCAGTTTCTTCTTTAGTTCCCTATCCAGCAATTCCATACTTAACATCCAGCCTGAGAGCAAATAATCAAAAAGTAAGTACCTTTGATCTAAACATAAAAGCTTTTAACCTGACTCTTCTCCATCAGAGAATAGACATCAAACCCGGAGAAATTCTAAGCAAAAGTAACAACTCGAAAAGGGCAAAATGGAAAAGAGTTCCTAAAACAGAGATCTATTCGACCATGCGAGAAAGCCAATCAACTTTTGAACAAATCATGTTACAAGAGGCTTATGATCAATTAGGCTATAACATCTCAAACTTAATTTTCAAAGATATTATTAGCGAAGAATCAAAACAGGCAACATTGTCGGATGTTTGGAAAATTTGTAATGATTGGTTTTTAGAAGTTGCTTGCGATTCCAAAGAGCAAAATATAGTGGGATTTCATGTAATAAGCCATACCGGTTTGATGTGGAGCATACTTCTGGCACGAAAATTAAAGAAAATTCAGCCCAGAATTTTGACAGTTTTGGGCGGTCCAGCATTCCTTTCAGCGCAAGAAGTTCTATCTGTCAATTCAGAAATTGACGTAATAGTTCGAGGGGAAGGCGAGGTGACGATTTCGGAGATAGCTAATTCTTATGACGGTAGTTTGGAATCAATAAGGAGAATCGATGGAATTTCCTATCGAACTGATAAGAACGGAGTTGTTTCCAATGCTGATCGACAGTTGATTAAGTCTCTTGATGCTTTGCCTTTTCCCGATTACAATGATTTACCATTACATGAATATCCTCAGAATAAATTTGGAACGCCTTTAATGCCAATTGTGGGCTCTAGAGGCTGTATTGGAGATTGTGTTTTTTGTGTTGAAAAACGTTTATGGGGCAATACGTATCGGATGCGGTCACCAGAAAACATTGTGTCGGAAATCAAGAAGATCAAAGAAAAATACGGAACTTCAATCATCCGATTCAATGACAGCTCAATTAATTGTAACATCAAAGCGCTAGAAAAACTCTGCGATTTAATGATTGAAGAAAAACTCGAAATGAAATGGACAAGCAACGCTAGAATCCGTCCCGAAATGAACATCAAACTTCTTAAAAAAATGCAGCAAGCGGGTTGTATGGGCTTGTGGTTTGGCATAGAATCTGGGTCCCAGAGAATTCTGCGCAAAATGAAAAAAGGGTATGATTTGGAAACTGCTAAAAATGTGATCCGCGATACTGCAAAAAATAGCATTCGTGTTCAGATATTTATGATAGTAGATTTTCCAGGCGAAACTCCCAGCGATTTTAACAAGTCTGTTGCTTTCTTGGAGCAAAACCACCAATTCATTGATCAAGTCAGCATTGCACGTTTTGGGGTTTTGCCTAATTCAGAAATTTCCCATAACCCACAAGAATACGGAATTGAGATCATCAAAGGAAAAACAGGGGTTAATTTTAGTTATTTGTATTCTCCCACGCGCGATAGCTACCGATATGAAAATCTACGTTTGGTTTGGAACCGCTTAAGCATGGAAAAAACAGTTGGCTCAAAAAGGAATTATCTTCCAAAAATAATTGTTCCATATTACTAAGAGTTTACTTTCACGAAAACGTCTCCTAGCTTAGTCTTAATGTTAATCATTAAAACCATAAATATTATCTTGAGAGATCATAAAGAGAGCAGTGATTGTTTTTGTCAAAAAATAAATCTACACCTAGCTCTTCCACAAAAAACCTGACCCCAGCACAAAAGAAACGTTTAGAGAAAACCTTGGCACAAATGCCACCTATTGAAAAACTGGATCCTGCAGTTTATGCAAAGCTGCAGTCATCGATACGTGGTGCCGTGGCGAAAACTTTGCCGGAATATCAGAAGTGGGTAAATTCTTCATTGATAGCAGCCGATGATTGCCCGCCGCCGACACCTGTATGTAGTTCTTGTAGCAACGATTGCCCCACGCAGCTTTGTAGTTCATGTGAAAACGACTGTCCAACTCCAAATAGAAAACTGGACGATATGGTTGTTAATGCTGTCAACGAGGCTATGATGGGAGCAATTCGTCAAGCTTTGAAAGAGCAGTTCAAATAAGAAGCAGCTTTACGGTCAGAAACCAAACGCAATCAACTGAAAAACAGCTAGCCCATTTACACAACAAACGGTGTAGTCGCCACTATTTTTCTTTGCATTCCGCCAGTTTCTTCTTCAGTTCCATATCCTGCAAAAAACCATAAATATTATCTTGAGAGATCATAAATAGAGCAGCGATTATTTTTGCCAAAAAATAAACCAACAACCAAAACCCTCTCTAAAAGACCTACAAAAACCAAAAAACAAAATCAACGCCTGAACGCACCTTCGGAAAAACTTCCATATTTTGAAAAGTTAGATCCAGAAATTTATGCAAAACTGCAATCAACTGTCCGTGAAGTCATCGAAAAAATGTTGCCCGAGTACAAAGAATGGCTAAATTCTGCATTTGGCGAAAAAATCATAGACAACGATGGTTCAAATGCATCCCTGCAAAACATCAATAAGCTGGTGGTTTCGGCTGTCAACAATTCAATAACAACTGCAATGGGTGAGGCTTTGAAGGAATATGATGAGCAGCAAGGGACTATGGAAAAATGGTTTAAAATGAAATTTTACGATGACGTTTCAGCCATACGACCTGAAAGCCGAGCATACTACAAATATTGCGTAGAAAATTTCGTTACCCAATTTTTTACAAAAGAAAAAATATCTGGAAAGACAATCCTCGATTTTGGATGTGGACCAGGTTACTTTTCCAAGATTTTAGCCCAACGCAGAGCACACGTAACTGGAATTGACAGAAGTGCATTTCTGATTTCGAAAGCAAATGAACTTAAGCAAAGAATAGGACTTGAAAATGTAGAGTTTTTGCAGGGGGATTTTCTTGATTTTGCAAAAAATGTGCCGTATGAAAAGTTTGACTATATTGTCGCGATAGATACGATTGTGAGTTTTGACTATTGCAGACAAACGCATAATCATAAGGATTTCACCCAGGCTTTAAGCGAAATTAGAAGAGTTATGAAAGACGAGGGTCGATTTTTTATCATTGAGGCGCATCCATTTTTTGGCCAACTCGCGAAAGGAATAACTTCCTCAAGCAACGGACGCTTTCATGGACGTTTACCTAATTACAAAATTGCGAACAAAGCTAAAGACAATCCTCATCATTGGTTTACCCTTGATGAAATGACGAGCGCTCTTAGCGAGAACTTTTTGGCTATTTGTAGGATTTATGAGCCTGATCCAAGTTTTGAGTTAGAAAAAGAAAATCCTCATTTGTACAGGTTTTACTTGAAGTATCCGCATTTAATTGTATATGAAATATGTAAAGTAAAAATCTAATTCTGCTTATTGTAATGCTAACTTGATTCTTTTTTGTCTAATTGCCAAATTTCCTAAGTTGCTCCCAGTACTTGAACCTTCAAATTTGTAACTCGGAGAACTTACTAAGATACCCAAACTCAATTAAAGAATTAAACGCTTAGAATTTAAAGCGAGGGACTCAGACCGTTTCGAAGGTAAGTCCAATCCGACTCATCCTCAGCATCTTTTTACTGCTAAAATGGGACTATAATCCCCTCTCGGAGCCAATTTACCAATTAAGGCATTACTTTTGGTTATTCATCAAAATAAACCCAAATCATGCTTATTATTTTAACGGTTATGCCGCGAGTGCTGACTCCTCCTATAAATAAAAAAGGGAAGCTTCTGGATGGACGTCTTCACAATAGTGAAGATAAGAATCCGGGCTCAAACCCAATTGGTTCAAGTGGCTTACTATATTGTCATCGCTAACTATCTCTTGCTACGACCAAGCGAGGTCAAAGCGGTCAAGGTTCATTACCTTGTTCCACGCCGCTACAAAATCGTGCAGGAACTTCTCTTGGGAGTCCTCACATCCGTAGACTTCCGCCAAGGCCCGGAGTTGCGAGTTCGAACCGAAGATGAGGTCGACACGGGTGCCGGTCCATTTGAGTTTGCCCGTTGCGCGATCACGACCCTCGAACACGTCTTCGTCTTCCGAGGTTGCCTTCCATGTTGTGCTCATGTCGAGCAGATTCACGAAGAAGTCATTGGTGAGCGTCTCTGGCCGCTTGGTGAAGACACCATGCTGGGACTGTCCGAAGTTGGCATTCAAGACGCGCATACCGCCAACGAGAACCGTCATCTCAGGAGCAGTCAGCGTCAACAGTTGCGCACGATCAACAAGCAGTTCCTCTGCCGAAACTGCGTATTTGGTTTTGAGGTAGTTACGGAACCCGTCTGCAACCGGTTCGAGTACAGCGAATGACTCCACATCGGTTTGCTCCTGCGATGCATCTGTACGTCCCGGATTGAAGGGAACAGTTATATCATGTTCAGCATTCTTTGCAGCTTGCTCGACACCTACGCATCCACCCAGAACAATCAAGTCAGCGAGCGAGACCATCTTCCCACCTGACTGCGCCCTGTTGAACTCCTTTTGGATCCCCTCAAGGGTCTGCAGGACCTTCTTCAGTTGAGCCGGCTGGTTGACTTCCCAATCTTTTTGCGGCGCAAGACGGATACGAGCCCCGTTCGCACCTCCGCGCTTGTCGGAGCCACGGAACGTGGACGCAGACTGCCCAGGCGGTTGAAACCAGTTCCGAGATCGACAGACCAGCGACAAGGATATTACCCTTGAGGTCTGCGATATCCTGCTCATCGATTAGCTCATGATCAACTGCGGGCACCGGGTCTTGCCAGATCAGTTCCTCAGCTGGGACTTCCGGACCGAGATAGCGCGAGCGAGGACCCATATCGCGGTGGGTAAGCTTGAACCACGCTCGAGCAAAGGCATCTGCCAGCTGATCCGGATTCTCATAGAAGCGCCTTGCAATCTTCTCGTAAACCGGATCGAAACGCAGGGCAAGGTCAGTGGTCAGCATGGAAGGCGCGTGACGCTTTGATGGGTCGTGCGCATCCGGCACGGTACCGGCGCCTGCGTCGTCCTTCGGTTTCCACTGGTACGCACTGGCTGGGCTCTTGGTCAGTTCCCACTCGTAGCTGAATAGGATCCGTAAGAAGTTGTTGCTCCACTTAGTTGGCGTGTTGGTCCAGATGACTTCCAGACCGCTGGTAATCGTGTCATCGCCTTTGCCCGTGCCAAATTTGCTCTTCCAGCCGAGACCCTGTTCCTCGATGGAGGCGGCTTCAGGCTCAGGACCCACCAGTGACGCTGCGCCAGCGCCGTGAGTTTTACCGAAGGCATGACCGCCTGCAATGAGGGCCACCGTCTCCTCGTCGTTCATCGACATGCGAGCGAAGACCTCGCGAATATCCTTGGCAGCAGCAAGCGGATCCGGGTTGCCGTTCGGGCCTTCCGGATTGACGTAGATTAGCCCCATCTGCACAGCAGCAAGTGGATTTTCGAGATTCCTCTCCCCTGAATAGCGTTTGTCATCTAGCCAGGTGGCTTCAGAACCCCAGTAGACATCCTCTTGCGGCTCCCAGATGTCCTCGCGTCCGCCGCCGAAACCGAAGGTCTTAAATCCCATCGACTCAAGCGCGCAGTTGCCAGCGAGGATCATCAGGTCAGCCCATGAGATTTTTCTGCCGTATTTCTGCTTGATAGGCCAAAGCAAACGTCGCGCCTTATCTAGGTTAACGTTGTCCGGCCAACTGTTGAGCGGCGGGAAACGCTGCGCGCCACCAGATACACCCCCGCGTCCGTCGCCCTTGCGGTAGGTTCCTGCACTATGCCACGCCATCCGAATTAGGAGCCCGCCGTAGTGACCGTAATCGGCCGGCCACCAATCCTTCGAGTCAGTCATCAACGCATATAGGTCCTTCTTCAGGGCTTCGAAGTCGAGTTTCTTGAATTCATCAGCATAGTTGAACTCCTTGCCCATCGGATTGGACAAAGGGGAATGCTGATGCAAAATATTCAGGTTCAATTGGTTCGGCCACCAGTCTCGGTTTGTCTTACGAGTACGACTAGTTGTAAGCCTCTTTTTATCATTCAAAATAATACAACTCCTTTCTATGTTTTCTGTGAAGTTGGATTAATTTAAAGGTTAAGTAAGTTCATTAATTTGATAAAATAGATTGAGGCAAAGCGCACAACAAATCGAGATGTCGCAAAACAAAAAAGATAACTACCAACCGCTTTCTTCAATCAAACTAGGTTTTTTATGTTTCATGTGTTCCAACAGGATTGTAGAGCTGTTAAATATGCCAAAGCTTAAAAATCGAATGAATCATAACAGCTATCGTTGAATATTAACTCTTTTTGCTTGTCAATCAACAGTTGATGGGCTGGCGCTAATATTCAAACAAAAAGAAGGAAAATAAAAAAACAAATTTTAACAACCACAGGAGAAAAGAAAAATGGCAAATGCTTTTTCTATAAATAAACTAAAATTTCGTGGAAGCAAAAAAACAATATTTTGCTCAATAGCTTTGATACTAGTATTGGCTGTTAGCACTTTCGTAGTTCTCATACCAAAAGTAAATGCGCAGGCAATTGCACCGGGAATAAATGTTCCCCAATGGGCCTTCATTAATGCATTTCCATCACCAGTTGGCGTTGGTCAACCAATCAGCATCTTCTTTTGGACCGCAAACTTGCCACTTACAGCAAACGGAGAATACGGTGACCGCTGGACTGGCATGTATGTCGTCGAAACGGCACCAGACGGCACTAATACCACACTAGGACCATACACTTCAGACCCAGTAGGCACAATATTCTTAACAATCACTCCGACAGTTGCAGGCAACTATTCATTCCAAGGATTCGTACCCGGCCACCTTATGACAATGACCCCCAACGGAATTGACCCAGCAACAATCACTCCAACCTTCATATCCAATGCACAAGCGTATGCCTCAAAGAATAATGTGTCATTAGCCACAGCATACATTGCCGTAGCAGCAGGAATCAACTATAACAACTATTACGCTGCATCAATGTCTGACTCAGTTACCGTAAATGTGCAAGACCAAGCTATTCCAGGAGCACCAGCTTACCCATTGCCAACTGAATACTGGAGCACTCCAGTCAGTCAATCAGGACACGTTTCAAACTGGGAGTTCATAACAGGTGACTGGCTCGCTTTCATCCAAGATGGCTCAAATACCAATGACTACACACAACCACCAACAACCAACCATATTGCCTGGTCTACACCCATAACTGACGCAGGAGGCGTAGCCGGTCTGCCATCAAGTATTAGCGTAAACGTTGGGGACGGCTATTATTCAGGCAACTCTTATGAAAGCATGTTTGCGCCTGCAATAATAATGAATGGACAACTCTACTACAACATAGCTACTCCACCAATGTACGGCTTCGTTGATCTCGATTTACACACTGGCCAACGGGTTTGGTACCAAAACGGGACAAGCGCTTGGACTGGCACAAATAGTCCAAATCCTATCCAGATAGGTGGCTTTAACAAAAATAGTTATCCACAGCTTTCTTTCGGGCAGGAACTCAACTTTGAATCACCCAACCAAGCAGGAATTATCGACACGCTCTGGAGCGTTTGGACAGCCTATAACGGATCGAACGTCTGGTCAGCTTTCGACCCAACAACGGGCAATTGGATATGCAATCTTTGGAATGTGCCCACACTGGCATCAAACGCATTTTTAGATCCACTCGGCGATATCATGATCTATACTCCCAACTTCGCAACTAAAACTTTAACAGTGTGGAACAGCACCGCAGCGATTATTAATACATATGAAACAGCTCCCACTTCTAGAACTGGAAGCGTTGTCTATGGCAGTTCATCAAACAGTTACTGGTTCTACAGACCAGCACTTGGCGCACAAATAGACGCTAGAATCGCAGGCAACACAGTCTATAACATCACAGGTACACTGCCTGACGCAGCAACTTCTGCAAAAATCATAGGCGTTGACCCCTCAGCCCAAATCATGGTGTACACCACTGCTACCTCGCATATATCAGCCTCAACAGTCACTTATCCCACACCGGGCACTTACACAAACTTTGCAATCAGCACCGACCCTACCAAAATAGGCACAGCATTGTGGTCTCAAACATACAGTTGGCCATCAGGTAACGTAACCATTGGAGCAAGTTATAATTGCATGGGCAATGGCGTGTTTACAATGTTCCAAAAAGAAACAAGACTTTGGATGGGCTTTAGCGAAACCACAGGAGCACAGCTCTGGACATCAACAACACCTGAAATTGACAATCATATATACGACATAAATTCAGGAGGCGTAGCAGCGACATCATTCATCAATAACGGCATACTCTACGCTAGTGACAGAGATGGTTCGGGCGGAAACTTGTACGCATACAACGCAACAACAGGCGTGCTGATATTCGATTACCAAACTGGAACTATGGGTTACAACGGCGTTTGGGCTTACACTCCTTGCTCAGTCGGAGCTATCGCAGCAGGCAATATATTCTGGTATTCCAACGAACATAGCCCAAGTGCATCTCTCGAACCCGGATTCATGATAGGTGACATCAATGGAACAACTGGAACGTCAATCTGGAACTATACCTTCTGGGCTGGAAGTAGTAGCCAACCGTTCGTAGTTGCAGACGGTTACCTGGTATCATTAAACAATTACGACAACCAAATCTACGCTTTCGGAAAGGGACCAACAGCCACAACGATTCAAACACCATTAATCGGCATCACACAAGGGCAAGATTTCATAGTGCAGGGAACAGTAATGGACACTTCTGCTGGTACCAAACAAACTACAGTAGCAACTCGCTTTCCAAACGGCGTCCCAGCAGTCTCTGATAATAGCCAAACAGCATGGATGCAATACGTCTACATGCAGAATCCAAAACCAACTAGCACTTCTGGAGTAGATGTCTCAATATCACTGGTTGACCCCAACGGAAATATCAACATAGTCGGCACTACCCATAGTGACTCCAACGGATTGTACACTTTCCACATAACATCAAGAATGCTTACCGCTGGT
This sequence comes from Candidatus Bathyarchaeota archaeon, assembly GCA_963809455.1. Taxonomy (GTDB): domain Archaea; phylum Thermoproteota; class Bathyarchaeia; order Bathyarchaeales; family Bathycorpusculaceae; genus Bathycorpusculum. Next base: position 160,442 of record CAWEJP010000010.1, read on the forward strand.
GCAGGCACTTACGCAGTTCTCGCTAACTTTGCCGGATCTGGCTCCTATTGGCCATCCAACTCGGAATCCGCCTTCATTCTTAACTCTGCACAAGCAGTTACACCAACCACTACACCGCAATCAAACTTAGCAACCACAACCGACATTATGACATACATAGCTGTAGCAGCAATCGCCATAATCATTGCAATAGCTATTATCGGTGCTTTGATTTTGGTCTCACTCAGAAAAAGACCATAGAAACAAAACAACTAAAACTTAATCTCTTTTTTTCTTTTCTTATTAACGAATTGTGAGATTCTCTCTGGACTAAATAGTTGAAGTTTCTTGAGAAACATATCGCAAAGAAACCGTTTACTGTTTTCAACTAAGGCTTTTTCGAATTTCATTGTTTATTTTTAAGTTTCTTTTCTTTGCGTGAAATATGAAGAATAGAAACAATTTGCTTGGCGAATATTCTTGCCTGAAACCATTGCTCTATGCCAAACCGAATTACCGTATCTCTTCAATATCTTAAGGATTAACATTGATTATCTTTGTCAAAAGAGAATGACGAGTCAATTGTAAGTAGTTCTTCTATTTACTATGTTTTATAAGCGTAGACAAAACATACTCCTCACTGCTTAAAAAGCAGGAAAGAAAAAATGCAATTTTTAAAAAATAGAACTAACATCACTTTAGCTGTACTTAGTCTAATGCTATTGATTACGACTTCTGCAATTTTCGTTGTTCTGCCAACCACTAACGCACATACACCTCCATGGACAGTCACTACTTACTGCTATTGCAGCGCTGGCAACCCCGTCATAGGGGTCGGTCAAGCGGAGTTGCTTGTCTTTTGGATTAACGCTTTGCCGCCAACGGCAAGCGGCGCATACGGTGACAGATGGACTTTTACAGTGGATGTAACAAAGCCTGACGGAAGCAACGACACACTGGGACCATTCACGTCCGATCCAGTGGGAGGTTCATACACTGCATACACGCCTACTCAATTGGGCAACTATTCTGTCGTTGCTCATATGCTTGAGCACAAAATCACGGGCCTTCCAATCGCTCCAGCTAATGCCGGTCAATCTTTGGATACTGTCAACGACACCTATTTGGGTAGTACAAGCGAACCAGTGACATTTACGGCGCAACAGCAACCAATACTAGCATGGCAAGAGACGCCTCTTCCGACTGATTACTGGCAAGTTCCAGTCAACAACATGAACAGAAACTGGTATTCACTTCTTGGTAACTGGCTCGGTGGAGCAGCTCAAACTAATGGTCCGACTACAAACTTTGCGTACGGTGAAGCGCCTCAAAGTGCTCACATAATGTGGACAACCCCATATTGGGCCGGAGGAACCATGGATAGTCGATTTGGAGACGTTGGCTACTATAGCGGAGAATCATACGAAGGCTATGACATAACCCCGATAATCATAATAGACGGAAACCTTTACTACAACGTTCAGCAGCCACCAAGAGAAGGCTGGATTTGTCGTGATCTCTACACTGGTCAGGAAAAGTTCTTCCAGAACACTTCTGGACCTGTATTGCCCGGTCCGGCCGGTAGTTTGGGGTCGGGTAGAGCCGATTGGTCAGGGAGTCTCTTCACGGGGCAACTGTCCATGGGGCAGATATATGACTACGAGTCACCTAACCAACATGGTGGCTTCCCATACTTGTGGAGTACCGGCATCCCAACGGCTGCGACTTACCCAAACGGTTCGGCAGTTCCTTCTACCATTTGGGGGATGTACGATGCGTCCACGGGCAACTACATTTGCAGCATAGGCAACGTTACTCAAACTTTAAAAACACCTGACGGCAGGACCGTTACGACTGGTGCAACCGGTACGCAGGTATACGGCCAAGACGGAAGCATACTTTATTATAACATCGTAAACCTCGGAACTACAGCATCGCCAAAGGACTACTTACAAACCTGGAACAACACTTACGCAATCTGGTACCCTGAGCTATCATACGGAAGCAATGATTATTGGCGATGGAGGCCTTTGCTCAATTACACTTTCGACGGCAGCCATGGTTTCTCGTTGAATGCATCGATACCTACGATTCAAGGCAGTATTCTCACTGTTCGTGAGGGTAAGTACGTGATCGGTGGAACAGCAGGCACTTACGACGCAAATGGCAACGTAGCGGTTTCAGGAAACTTGTGGGCTCTAAATCTAGCACCTGGATCAGAAGGGACTCTTCTTTGGAACATAACCTTTACCCCTCCAGTACAGACAGGCAACAAAACAGTAAGCATGAACCTTGTGGATCCTGAAGATGGTGTCTTTGTCATGTCATGCTCGCAAACTATGCAATGGTACGTCTATAGCCTTGCAACTGGGAACCTACTTTGGACAAGCCAACCCTTGAACGCTTATGCCTACTATGGAATGAGCGCCAACATCTTAAATGGCATGCTTTTGTCAGCTCCCTCCTACGCTGGACAGATAATAGCTTTCAACATTACCACAGGCAATATCTTATGGACTTACACAGCTCAACAAATGGGCTTTGAGTCACCCTACGGCGGTCACTATCCAATCTCTATATTCGCAATTTCGGATGGAATGATCTACACAAGATCTGATGAGCACTCGCCTACTCAGCCTTTGTGGCGTGGATCAGACTGGCGTTGCGTCAATGCAACCGACGGAACAGAAATATGGAAACTGGGTCACTGGGGCGGCGGCTCTATCTCAGACGGCTATCTGGTAGGCTATAATATTTATGACAACCAGATATACTGTGTCGGCAAAGGACCAAGCGCCACCACAGTTTCTGCACCTCAGACTGTTTCATCATTGGGATCCAGCGTAGTGATAACAGGCACTATAACTGATCAGTCTTCGGGCGCGCTAGCTTATGCAAAGACGTATGGCGTCAATGGTGTTGCATGCGTATCTGACGCTAACCAGGAAGCTTGGATGGAATATTTATACGAGCAGCAGGCGATGCCTACGAACATAACTGGAGTTCCAGTAACGTTAACCGCTATTGATCCAAACGGGAACTTAGTTCATATCGGCGACATTGCAAGTGACCTTCATGGCAACTATGGTTCTACGTTTACCCCGCAGGTTCCAGGCACATACCAGATCATCGCAACTTTCAAAGGATCCAACTCTTACGGGTCATCATCCTCAACAACCTATTTGGCAGCGGGTTCAACAGCGGCAACGCCAGCTCCAACGGCAACCCCTCAAACAAACCTAGTAAGCACAACTGACCTGATGACGTATATGGCCGTAGGAGTAATTGCAATAATCGTTGCAATAGCCATAGTTGGAATCCTCATACTCAGAAAACGATAATAAGAGAAATCAATCAATAATTTCCTTCCTTTTTTTGTTTCGCAAACTTAATTCAATCGTGAGTTTTTTTTTGTTGAGAATTAAGTTGTTGAATCATATTAGACCATTTTTTATAAGCCTATGCTTTCTAATCTATTTGGAAAATGCCACTGGAATTACATTCAAAGAAACACGCCAAAAACCAGTTCTTAGCCTTCCAGTTTTAACTAAGCCCTTATCTTTACGAGTGTTAGTTGTTTCAATGCCTTGCTTTTAAAAAACCTTCAGAGGATAAGCCATGTGATTTTTACGATTGAGTTATTGCAGACCCTGTGAGACCAATAATCTTGAAGTCAAGGAAGACTCGCAGGTAATCATCAACGAATACCTCGAATAGAAAGGTGAACAATTCTACCAAGCCTGTGATGCTTGCATAAAAATGATTGGTGGCGGATTTCATTGTTACCCGAAATGCCAGATTTTACTTCTGCTTCTACTGCTAATTCCAACTTCCAAACGTTAAAAATGCAATAAAGAAAGAATGCCCAATGTGCGACGGAAAATTCGAGTAAACTAGCCAAAAAAGTAAACGCAGACTCATCTTCTATCCTGGCGAAAACCTGCTTCTCTGTTGGAAGGGTTTTTTGGTAAAATTAGGATATTCGAGGATATTAAAACGTCAGCTAAGTTACAATTGCTTTAGCAAGGAAATAAATGGTTGAGATAGTTGGAAGGAAATAACAAAAAAGAAGAAAAATTAATTTGGTTTTTAGGTTGTTTTTCTTGTTCACTCTATATCCCTGTTTTTGAAGGGCCGTAGTGACGACGCTCACTTTGGTCCTTCCTCCGTAACCTCCACCTTAACCGTCAACGGCTTAACCTCATAAAGCTCGTATTTCCCAAAGTCCTTTGAACCGCTGTTCAGCCAATCTTCCAGATCCTTTCGTTGCTTGAACCGCCGTAATACGGTTTCCGATTCGATTTCCTCGATCGCTAAGAACTTTGTATCCTTGTTGTCTTTCACAATAATTCACCACCTTGTTTGCGACACGTTTTTCCTCGTTAACTCGAAGTCGGGATTTCTTTCGGATTCAGCCGGTACGTTCCGCCAAATCAACAGACCGTTTGTTACTTCTAAGTTCAGCTTTTTCTTTTTTTAATCTTTCTATTTCAGTTTTAAGCGTTTGTATTGATGTTTTTTATGAGAGTTTACTATTTTTTGGGGAGAGGGAATCTTACGGTTAGTCACACCTACAAGTTAGCGATTAGTTGCAAAGAGCATTAAAACCTTATGCAATAAAAATCCAGGAGACGCAAATTGTCCACCACAGGATCGGGCAAACTAAAAGAGTGCTTTTGGGGAATTTTTTCTTGTTTATACAGTAGCTCAAAATGGGAGATTGCTCAAAAACATATTTTGCATTTTGGGCAGGAATGAACGCCACCTCCAACCATTTTTTTGCAAGCATCGCTAATACGTGCTAAATCAAAAGACAATATACAGGAAACTTGGCTGCATTTTCTTGGAAAGAGATTTGCCCGAACAGCCCATCACGAAGGAGAGGCAGACTAAAAGTGATGTAACTTCAGGAGTTCAAACGTTTCCCAGTAATGTGTTCTCTTAAGCTGACTAAACTATTTAGGAAACTAAAGTAAAGGCTAAAATCCTCGGAGAACATAGACAGCATAAATGGAGAAGTGATTAGTTGAGCTCAATCCCAAGTGATTCTGAAAAGAAAGATCAAGAACCAAGTCCTGTTGACATATCTTCTTTAGACATATACCGGCTCATAGAGGTATTTACCATGCTATTGAGTGAAAAAGCATGGCGCTACATAGGATTAAAGGTTGATCCGCGCACTAGCAAACTAGATAAAGATCTTGCAAAAGCTCGGGTTGCAATAGATTGCATAATCTCACTTGTTGATAAAATTGAGCCTAACTTGGATAATGCAGAGTTAGAACACTTGCGAAGACTAATAACTGATCTACAATTAAACTATGCCGAAGCGCTCAAATAATTAACTAAGAACCTTAAAAAAACAGTCATGACTCTTCGCTCCAATTTGTTTGACTCAATCTGGCTTTTTTCTCATTCAGAATAGCCTAAGGTTCGGTTGTTTAGTTCTCATTAGCATTGGCAAGACTAATCATGCATGTTTGACATATTTCAACCTTTGAAATACTCCTTAAGAACACACAAACAATGCTTAAACAACTGAAGACAGCTGCAGGAGCCAAAATTTGAAATTGATCGTAAAAATGAAGAACGGCGTTTTTAGGGGTTGTCCTAAACGAAAAGTCTGCCGATTCCGTCAGATAAATAGTAAAACATGCATCTATGGTCCTTACGAGTATTGCGGAAAATACCGTTCAATAGTTAAACCAGATCGAAGAACAAAAGTTGCCAAGTAAAAATCCAATAGTTTACCATTCTTCCTCTTCCCATTCCTCATCTTCAGTTTCTGTCCATTCATCTTCCTCTTCAAATATCATGTCTTTTTCACCTCACAACAATTTATAAACTAATTTTCCCATAGAAAGTCTTAAGCATTTATATTCGTCAAATGACGTTAAAAATCCCCAAGCAAAACACCTGTGATCATGCCTCAGACCATTAATTTTCGATTCAAAAGCTTCTAAGAGAAACTATTCTCTTATTGATCTTCATGCATAGACCTGAAGGAAAAGAAAAACGCAAGAATACCATCTCATTACAATATATTCAAGTTACGAATTAAATTTAATTTAGAAGTATAAAATATTGTTTTACTTCTTTGAATTATCGGCTTGGGTCTGTCTTGAACGATTATCGTTGGCTTGTTTCTGCCTCGAACTATTGGCCGCTCTTGCTTTTCTTGCTATACTACTCCTGCTTTGTGTGGAGGTTGTCGATCCTTCTTGTTTGTGTTGTTTACCCATAAATATTTACCTAAATTATATAGCACTTTGTTCTTAATTTGTCTTACATTGAATGCTTTGTCAGACTCATGCAGATTAGGGAATCAATACCCGTTTGCGTTAAGTCCGGTAGAGGCCCAAACCACTTCAGGCTTGAATCCAAATATGTATTTTCTTGCTATTAGTCCTCATTTATTGCGTTTAGGGTTTCGCGGTCCTCGTTTATGAGCTACATTATAATGGCGCACTCCACAACTTTTGGGTGAAGGGAGCGAACAAATGAAGGCGTATAGAGCGATTGCTCCTAATTTCAGCGTAGAAGATATGCAACAAGTTAGTGATGTAAAGTTTATAGTTTACTACAGACAATAATTATCATGTTTTTGCTAAAGGGAGATACATTAACATGGATTTTCCAACAAACGTTGAATGTAACAAGTTTATTGATCAAGTGATCGAGTCTCGAAGGTCAATTAGAAAGTTTAAGGCTGAAGCGCCCCCAAGAGACTTGATAGAACAAATTCTTCAAGCAGGACTATTAGCCCCTTACGCCGCCGCAAGTGTATCACGAGAAGATTTCAGAAGGTTCATAGTTATTCCAAGAGAAAGCAAGGCGACAGCTCAAATTGCGGCAATAATGAAACGTAAAGCTGAATCTTGGAGCAAGGAAATGGAAAACCAAATGCAACTCGATGAATTCACTAATCAGCATGCAGGACCTTTTCTAGAACTGCTCAAATTGGCAGGCGTGCATGGAATGCCAAACATCGGAAAAGCACCCTACTACATCGTGGTAGCTGAACAAATGGGGATTCCTCGAGTTGAGCATCTTTCTTTGGCGCATTGTCTTCAAAATATGTGGCTGAAAGCTGCAGCCTTAGGATTAGGCATCCAACTTCTTTCAGTAACCCAAGTATTAGAGAAGGACAAAGAATTCTGTGATCTGATAAAAATCCCAATGGGCGAATTTGCTCTAGACGGCTGCCTAGTAGGATACCCAGACATGAAACCCTCAATACCAAAAAGGCCTAATTTAAATCAAGTTACCGAATGGATAGTCTAAGTTAAGCCGTCTAAACATGGCTTATCGGCTCTCAAGTTTCAGAATAAATTTGATACCTACCAGCAACAACTTGATTTGAACTTTCCGAGGATTCCAAACGTTTTTTATCTATTGCATTTAGATGAGGATTTTTTGAATCTCTGTTGAACTGAACTTTAATGAGTGAGTATTCAACAACTAGTTAATGCAAGCGGTGAATAACTTTGAAGGCTGTTAATGAATCGCTAAGCGTCAATATGAGAACTGCAGTTGGCTTACTCGAGTTATTTCTTGTGGCAATCATTCTTGCTTTCTTAGCTACTTTCGTAACTGGCACAACCGAAATGCGACTTCTATCAGTGGTTTTTATTACTCCAATAACTATCCTGAGCATAGTTTTTATCTACTACTGTCGAAGAAAAAAGGTTTGGAGTTACGCTGGGGCTTCAATTTTGGGGGCATTAGGAGTTATTCTCCGAGTAGCTGTTAGCACTCAACCGAGTCTTGAGGTGGGTGGTGGTCTGCCAATAGGCGTCACTGCTCTTTACATAGTTCTAGGCGCCCTCGTTTCAGTAAAGAATTACGAAGCAATGCTTGAATTAAGAGCTAACTGCTAAAACCAGAAACAGAATTATAAGAAATGTGGTAGCAATGAAACAAGATCAAATAGTTATTTCTCAGATTTGGGGTTATTTTTTAATTTCACGATCCCTTTTTGCAAAAAAAGAGAAAAAATATCAAATTGGCGATATATAATGAAGCGCGAATAAGTGTCCTTGATAAGCAATTGGCACCATTATAACGGAAGCATCGAAGGTTTCGCCGGTTTTTTTCTTTAGTTTGATATTAATCTTAGATGCGATTAGCTTGTCCATAGCGTTCTGGTAAGCAGAAACTATAGCATCTTGACTGGATTTCTCAACACCTGCTTCAAGGGGATTATCCACTTTCGCCCATTCCTCAGGTGAACTGAAACCTTGCATTTGAGCAAACTTTTTGTTGCAAACCTTATGGGTATCGTCAAGATAAAGATAAATTGCTTGTTCAGAAGAATCGAAAATTTCTTTTAATTGATTATAAAATCCACTAACCAGCTCTTCATGATGTTTCTGCTCAGAGGTCATAATTTCACCTAAAAAACTAAACTTCGCGTTCTTAATAAAGTTTAGAAACTTGGTTTTTCAAGCTTATCGCTTTTGAATAGTTCTTAGTTATAGTGCGGCAGAAAGAAAAACCAGGTAAATGACACAGGAATAGAAGCCCCAACATAGCATCCATGTTGACTGTGTTGACCAACCCTTCTACCCACACTCAAAACGTAAGAGGAAAACGACCCAAACCAAAAAAGGATTATTTGCCAAAGCCTCCAATGTAGAGTGCAGATTTTAGCGCCCACACCCACACACAAAAAGAAAACATTTTGGATGTGCAACTCAGGAATTGCCTAAACTTTAAAAAATAAAAGTGCTCGTTTTTTGTCATGGGAATGTTTGGTAGCACTCAGAGCGTTTAATCTTAACTTTCGGGTTGGCTCAGAAATTAAATGACCTGTAACTTCTTTATGAATTTACATTCCCATTTCGCCACGCTCTAAACCAGCTTTAAAAGATTGGGTGCTGGTTCTTCAAAATTGCTGGGATAACCTAAATTATCCACTTCTTGATCATACATCTAAGATAGTGTCTTCTTTGGGACAACGTGTTTTAGAAATTGTAGATTCATTAAGATTAAGACTTATGCGGTTGATAAGGCCCAGAGCGCGTGAGATAAACATTGATGTTTTTGCTAATCCTGAGAGATACTTGATGTGTTTACCGATTGACAAAATCGTTGCAGACAGCAAAGTCTCTGAGGAAGCAATAGAGATGTATAAACAAAAAATCCAGAACGGCGAGAAAATCTCGCCAATAATTGTATTAAAGCACCCAAAATTTGATGTTTACGCAGTTGTGGATGGGCATCACAGATACTATGCTTGTTTAGAGATGGGTAGAAAAGAGATCGAATGTGCTCTTGCGGGCGATTTCTCGAGTGTTTTGTTCTATTTAACTGAACATGGTTTCTTTCAGCCCAACCTCGAAACGAAAGGGGAAATGCGAAAACCAGTTCTCAAACTCCACGAAAACATTCAAGAGTTTCTTCAAAACTTTCTAAAAGACCCAGTCAAACTAAAGAAAGCGAAAAGAAGTCGACCGAACTTAAAATAAAATCGTGAGATGTAAAAAGTTATTTGGTTTTGTGGGTTAAATTTTAATTATCTAATTGATTCTCCTCGATGTTCGTTTGTCATGCACGCAAGTGAAGGTTTAACATTTATGAAAAAACAGCCTTTCTCTTAACCATATTATGAAAACTCAATCGTAATACAGACCTACTCTAAGAATTAATAAAAAGAATGTGTTCTAAATATTAAACGACAAGCGAAGGGTTTCTTGAGCCTCTGCTGTGGAAAATAGGGTCAGGATCGTTTAAGCTGCCGTAGAGTACATGTGCAGATTCTCGGCAGCCACCTTTGCATTTAGAGAGTTTATCGCAGTCTTTGCACATTGCAGGGGTGTAACGTAGTTCAGTAAATCCTTTGATGTACTCGGAGTTTTCATAGATTTCTTTTGGATCTTTCTCCAAGCAATTCCCCAGCACTTGCGGAGAATGATTGCAGACTCTTAAACCCCCGGAAGGATCGATTGCACAGTGAATACCTTTGCCCGCCATACAACCCTCTTTTAACAGAAACTTGTAACTCCTCAGCCCTTTAAGACACAAAGGTGTTGGCGTACCAACAAATGCGGGAATTCCGTAAGCTTCACTTGACTCCTCGACCAGATTTAACATTTGCAATAAATCGTTTTCGTTAAAAGCCAAGTTCGTGTTGTCTAATCCTTTCCCGCCGGGTAAAAAGCGATTTATCAAAACAGAATTCATATCCATTCCAGCAGCAAGCGCGATGGTGTCATTGAGTTCAGAAAGATTTAGCCTGTTGACAACGACAACTGCTGAAACTGCGACTTTATAATCCATCAAAGCAGTTCTGCCTAAAAGCGCTTTTTGAAAATTGCCTTCCCCGCCCGTGAGTTTGTCGTGTGTGGCCTGCAGGCCTTGCAAAGAAATCTGGACTACTTCAAAGTTCTCAGCTATTTGGCTTGCAAATTTCGATGCAAGAATTCCATTTGTGAGTAGAGAATTTTTGAAGCCGTTTGCTTTTGCATATGCAGCAATTTCGAAGAGATCGGGATTTAGAAGAGGCTCTCCGCCGGAAAAACCAAGGGTGTCTACGCCCCACTGCTTTAGTTTATCAATAATGGAAAAAAAAGAGGCTTTTGAAAACACTTGAGCCTCAGGGTACTTGTCTTTCTTAGAGGTCCGCCATGCGTTGTAGCAGAATTTACATGAAGCGTTGCATGAGTAGCCGACTTCCAAGATGACGAATTTCATTTAGTGCTGCGCCTGAAGAGTATCAATCTCTTTTAGATGACTTTCGAAGTGGGCGATGGCGATCTTGGCTATTCCGGCATCAAGTTTCTTACTGTCAACCAACTGCTTAACTATAGTGATGCGTTCTTTGAGATGGTTTGCTACAGCCCAAGGAACTGGATTCGGTCCAGCGGCGACTGTTTTCGCGATTTGAGCGGGATCTACGGCTTTGTTTAGGACGAGTTCCCACATTGGCGGAAAATAACAGATTGGGGCTCTTATTCTTATTCTATCAAAATTTTCGCTCATAAAAACCACATTATTTTAGTGCTGCGCCTGAAGAGCATCAATCTCTTTTAGATGAGTTTCAAAGTGGGCAATGGCAATCTTTGCTAATCCAGCATCAAGCTTCTTGCTCTCGGACAACTGCTTTATTATGGCAATGCGTTCTTTGAGATGGTTTGCTACTGTCCAAGGAAGTGGATCTGGTCCAGCGGCGACTGTTTTGGCGATTTGAGCGGGATCTACGGCTTTGTTTAGGACGAGTTCCCACATTGGCGGAAAATAACAGATTGGGGCTCTTATTCTTATTCTATCAAAATTTTCGGTCATAAAAAACCTCATTAAACAAGATGCTAAACGCAAATATTAAACCTTCAGGTTCACGATGTGGTCGACTTTATCTAAGATAAATGTTAAATCGGACCGGACTTTCTCGAAAGGGATCTTCTATCTGCTTGAATTTGTCTAAATTTGATAGATTTTCCCTTTGAATCCCTTTGCAGTCCTATTCACAAGAAAGGAACTAAACTTCATTTTGACAAGCCATCGATACCACGCCATTTCCTGCGCCGAAGAGGGAACAAATCTTTTTGCCATTTGCCTAGCCTGAGCTTGGCGACTTGCAATATCTGGCTTCAAGATAGACTCATACCGCTCAAGACATTCTTGGACATTGGAGCTCTTTTTCAACTCGTTTGAAAGAACAAACGCTTCTAACATTGCCATTGAAGCACCTTGACCAGCAAGAAGACTTAAACATGCACACGCATCACCAACAAGACATACTCGACCTTTGACCCACTTCTGCATCTGAATCTGTGTTATTACATCAAAAAATCCTATGCTTTCGTTGGGCGCGCTGTGAATTACTTCCTGATTTATCCATTCTGTTCCAGCATAAGTGTCAACCAAAATGTTTTTGTAGTTTTCTTTGGGAACCCTTTCAGTTTTGTTGTAAGGGAACAGAAACACGCAATCCATTGTTTTTTCTGAAACTGGATAATAAATCGCAGACCGGTTAGGTTCTTGATAGATTTTTACACTATTGCCGATTTCATCTCGATATGAAGTTTGAAATGCAGCCACACCATACCCTAAGTAGCGGCTGAACTGATGTTCCTCGCCAAAAACACTTTTTCTGACACCAGAATGCATGCCGTCAGCGCCAACAATTAGATCGTATGACTTAATGTCGCCATTTTGAAATTTTACATTAACCGAATCGTCTGTTTCATTGATCTCCGCAACTTGTGTGCCGTATCTGACAGAAACTGAGAGTTTCTTGGAGCGCTCAAGCAGAATGTGCTCAAGATCAGGTCTTCTCAGGTATGTATATTCTTGTCCAAAGCCTTTTCTGACAAGATCAATGCTGACATTGAAATAAGATTTTCCCGAACTGTCCACATATTGAAATTCTTGGGCAGGATACCTTATTTCTTTAATCAGATCAAGAATTTTTATTCTTTCAGCGACTTTCCAGCCATTTCCAAAAAAAGTAATCATATACCCGCTTTTACGTTCGCCATCTGCCTTTTCAATAACGTCGACTTGCCAACCGGAATCCGCAAGACAACAAGCTAGGGTGAGCCCTGCTACACCAGCTCCAGAAATCAAAACTCGCTTCATACCTATTACTTAATTTACATGGGATATAAACGGATTTTTTGGCAACCTCATAATTTCTCTTTCCGAGACCCATGGAATTAATTATTCTGTTGTCTAACGTACTCGGTCGATTACTGCACCAATTAGAACATAAATTGAATTATTTGTCTCCTGAAAGTCACAAAATTTAAAAATCATTTGTAATAAGAAAGCCTCCTAAGGTGACCAAAATGAACTTCTGTCCGCAATGCGGAGCTTTGCTCCAAGTAGTCAAGAAGGGTGCTCCTTCGCTTAGGTGCCCAAAATGCAAATATCAAAAACCTCTAAACCAAGAAGAAACAAAACAAAAAATAAACCTGCACAGCGGCAAATCAGTAGAAATTGCGGTCATAGACAAAGATGCAGCATCACTAAGACAGCTCCCGACAGTTAATGTGGTCTGTTTAACATGTGGTCACAACGAAAGCGAAACATGGAACGTGGAAGCTGCAGACGAAACCATCCATTCGACAATCACCTTCTTTCGATGCACAAAATGTGGAACCACAAAAAGAGAAGCAGGATAAAACTGTGTTCTCAAACTCATCTATGACAAATGATAATTTTTACGGTTGTTAAAAGCTCAAATATATTTTTTGGCAATTGGTAGGCAGTCTACCACCAACCTTTTAAATATTTCCTACATGGTTGAGTTAGTAAAATAATATAGGAAATGAAAAAATGCAAAATATTTTTAGCAAAAATCCACAATATAACAGGATTAAAGCACTTTTAGCAATTGCAACACTGATATTTCTGATGGCATCCTCAACATTTATGGTCTTAGGCACCCAAGCCGCTATAGCATGGCCAGATTATAAAACTGCAGGCTTTATCTCAGTTGCACCAAACCCAATAGGAGTCGGACAAAGTGCAGTCGTTAACCTTTGGATTCAACCCAATCCGCAATCACCAGACGGAAGCATTACAGATATAGCAGCATCAAACGTGGGATACGCTAACGTTACAGTAACTTTCACAAGACCCGACGGCACCAATGACACTTTCATGCCCACAGATGAGAGCTTTATTCAAGCCAATCTCGGTATAGCTCCAGGTTCGACAGAATCTGTCGGTGCAATGTATTTTCTCTACACACCAACCGTAGCTGGCAATTGGAGTGTCACATTCAGTTTTCCAGGACAGCTGTTCACTGAAAAATCAAACAATGATACCCGATACTATACACCCTGCGTAGCACAACCCTTCAAATTTACGGTTCAAACCGAACCTGTAAGCGCTGGAATACTCGACGGAACTCCATATGCACCACTTCCAACAGCATACTGGAGCAACCCCATTAACATAGACAACAGAGAATGGTCCACAATTTCAGGTGACTGGCTAATTTCAGGCTACAACAACGCCGCCACTAAATATAATCCATATAGCACCGGTCCAACCACCGCACACATCGTATGGGCTACACAGCAAGTCCTTGGAGGGCTTATCGGCGGTCAATGGGGCAGCGACGCTTACTATGGCGGACAAACTGTAATAGTTATGAATGGAAAAGTCTACTACAATTCTGCCTACGGAAACACCTTCAACTGCCTGGACATAAAAACTGGTCAATTACTATACACAGCAAACGGTACAGTCAGCAGAGGTATGCACTTTCTCTCTGGATATCAAGTCGGTGCACAACAAAATGAAGGAATACCAGCCGCTTACCTAATTAACACAGGTACATGGCAGTTTTATGATCCAATGACAGGCGCATTAGTTCAGACGCTCACAAACATTCCCTCCGGCCTCGGAACGCCCTGGTGGGATGACGGAAACCCGCTGGCGTACTTCCTGTCGTCTAACCGCTTAATCTGCTGGAATTACACCAAAGTCACAAGCAACAACTGGGCAACCGGTTTAGTCTATAACGTTTCAATGGCACAAACTGGTGCATGGCTACAGGCTGGCAGAACCTACACTTTAGCAGTTTACCCAGATGCAAACGTAATCGTCACAGGACAAGGCAACGGTGGAGCATCAATTCTCGGCTATAACATGTCAAACGGAGCCTTCCTATGGCAAACAAACCAAACATATTCAAATGCTCAACAAATGCCAAGCTTTGGATACGGTCCCCCAGATGGACCATACGTCCAATTTGATGCTGTTACCAGCTCTTACATTGGATACGACGTAAAAACGGGCACACAAATCTGGACAGCCCCAGTCGGAACCTATCCATGGGGTGATGTACCAGCATACTACGCAATCTGCATCGGCGACGTAAGATACACATCACGCTTTGACGGGTACACTTACGCTTTCAGCTTAACTAACGGCTCACTACTTTGGAAGAGCCCAAGCGTTGGAACCACTGGTGAAACAGTAGAAGGCACATGGGTCTATGGCGGATCATCTTACGCAGGCAACAGCGAACCAGGTGTAGCAGCAGACGGAAAACTTTACGTGAGCACGCAAACCAACTACCGAGGTGAACCAATGACCAGATTCAATAAACTCTTCTGCATCAACGCCACAACCGGACAATACATTTGGAACGTAACTGGTGCTATTGCAACTACCGCGGTCGCAGATGGCTACCTCTTGGGTAACAACGGTGATGATGGAACCTTATACTGCTTCGGCAAAGGTCCAACATCAACTACCGTACAAACACCACTCGCAAACCAGATGCTTGGAAACCAAGTTTTGATAACAGGCAATGTCTTAGATCAATCGCCATATCGTCCCGGAACCCCCGCAGTATCAGATGCTGACATGACCACACAAATGAACTACTATATGCAAAACAACGCAAGTTTAGTAAATAGTCCACCTACACCACACGGTGTCACAGTAACACTAACTGCCATCGATTCAAACGGAAATACTCAAAACATCGGACATGCAACAACTGATTCAGCCGGTCAATATGCTTTCGCATGGACTCCTCCAATTCAAGGAATATACACAGTCATAGCAACATTCCAAGGCAGCGACTCGTATTGGAGCTCACAAGCAGAAACAGCCGTTAACGTCGTTCAAGGACCAACAAATACACCAGTTCCAACACAAACATCTCAATCGATGGCTGACCTATACTTCGTTCCCGCAATCGCTGGTCTATTAGTTGCAATCATAGCAGTCGGCGCCATATTAGCGATACTGATGCTCAGAAAACGACCGTAAGAGCATAAAAGCGTCAAAAAATATTTTCCCTTTTTTTCACTTTTTTGATTTTCATTTAGAGGATTAAATATTAACCCCATTAGTAAAAGAGAAATGTTTTCGCGAATTTTGACCCGTCAGGGGCAACCTTTATTGTTTTATTATTTAGTTTAGAATTGGTTTTGGCGAAAGCTTTTATTTCTTGAGATATGAAACGTACGATAAGATCTCTTGAGATGCCTTAATGCCGAAAAAAAGAGAGAGTTCCGGAAAAAATGAAAGTAAACAAAAGTTTTCCAAATGTAGGCAAGTTGAGGAATCTCTACTGGCTAAGGAACGAGAACTTGCCTCAATTTATGCCAATGTTCCTGAAGTTCTGTTTTTCTTGTCGGTTAAGGATGAAAGTTTCCGTTTCTTGTCTGTTTCCCAATCCTTCTTAAAAAGCACAGGATTGACTGAAAATCAGGTTGTAGAAAAGAGTATCCAAGAAGTCATTCCAAAACCGTCGTTGTCGTTAGTTCTTGAAAAGTATGCCCAAGCGATTCGCGAACGCAAGACCGTAACTTGGGAAGAGGTTACTGATTATCCTTCGGGCAGAAAACACGGTGAAGTTGCTGTGGCGCCGTTGTTTGATTCAAATGGTCGTTGTACAAACCTTATTGGAAGCGTTCATGACTTAACCGAACGAAAGAAAGCTGAGGAACAATTGGGTAAAAGTGAAGAAAGGTATAGGCACCTTTTAAATGCTCTGCCTGAAATTGTCTTTGAAACAGACGAGAATGGAAAAGTGACTTATGCAAACCAAAGCGCTTTTAGAATAACAGGTTACACAAAAGAAGATATCGTTCTAGGCTTTTGCTTATTCGATTTAATTGTTCAAAAAGACAGGAAGAGAGCTGAAGAAAACTTCAAAAGCATATTAAAAAGTAACCCTTCTTTTGGAAATGAATATACTTTACTTAAGAAAGATGGCAGTACCTTACCAATCATAATTGTAAGCACTCCAATCGTGTTGAAGAACAGAACTGTTGGTCTAAGAGGCATAGCTCTAGATATTACCAAACGCAAGAAAGTTGAAGAAGAACTTCTGCAATCTAAGAAGAATTTAGAGCAACTCGTTGCCGAGAGGACTGAAGGTATTCGGAAAAGTGAGCAGCGATACAGAGAATTATATGAAAGTTTTGACGAGGCTTTCATGGCTACCGATTGGGATTTAAACGTTATACATTGGAATAAAGCAGCTGAGCGAATTACAAGAGTTGATACCGCTGATGCTCTGGGAAAAAAGATTTATGCTGTTCTACCTGAGATGACTTCTGTAGACATCGGACCCTATCTTGAAGCTCTACAACAGAAGAAGCCTGCTCGTTTTATGATGAATACTGTCAGCAGAGAAACAAATCGTGAGGCAATTTTTGAGATTTCAACTTATCCTTCAACAACGGGTATTGTTATTATTGTTGAAGACAAAACCGAACTTGAACAAATAAAGCGGTTATCAGCTATTGGTCAAGTCGCTGGTATGGTTGGGCATGATATCCGTAACCCATTGCAGGCGATTACAGGTGATGTTTACTTGGCAAAGCTAGATTTGGCTTCGCTTCCTGAGAGTGAGGATAAAAATAGCATGTGCGAAACAATATCGTCAATTGAGAAGAACGTAGATTACATCAGTAAGATTGTTGCTGATTTGCAGGACTATGCTAGACCTCTTAAGCCTGCTGCAGAAGAAACTGATATCAAACGCATAATAGAAGAGTTGTTAGAAAAGAACGTTTTGTCCAAGAATTATGTGGTGAACATAAATGTTGAACCAGACGCTCGAAAAGTTGTGACTGACTCAGGTTTCATTAACCGCATAATGTATAATTTGGTTACGAATGCCGTTCAGGCTATGCCAAATGGTGGCAAAATAACCATAAACGCCTGGAAAGAAGAAAACGATTTCGTAATAACAGTCAAAGATGCAGGTATTGGTATTTCTAAAGAAGTTAGAGAAAAGTTGTTTACGCCCATGTTTACAACTAAAGCGAAAGGTCAAGGCTTTGGCTTAGTAGTCATCAAACGCATGACTGAAGCATTAGGCGGAACTGTAACTTTTGAGAGCCAAGAAGGCAAAGGAACGACTTTTATGATACGTTTACCCCAAAAACTAAGTTAACTTCGAGCCGGTCTTTCAATTTTCATATGCATTAAGATAGTGACGTAACGATTAGGTGGCAATGTAATTTTTGAGACTGCGCATCTCTACACTCAGGTTTATCTTATTACTTGAGCATATATTTCCGAATGTGAGATGGCGAATTTAGCAATTGTTGGTGCTGGCATAGGTGGTTGTTCAGCTGCCTATTTTGCACACAAATACCTTCCAAACCTAAACGTGACACTCTTCGATTCTCAAAACAGAATAGGCGGTAGAATCCTAACATACAATGAACCTGGCGTCAGCATAGAATTGGGTGCTGCCTTCTTCAACCGTTTCAACAGGACACTTTTAGGCATAATAAAAGATGAGCGAGTAAAAATAGCACCCGTTGAAGCATCCAAAGATTTTGCGGTTTGGAATGGCTCTGAAGTCGTTTTTAGGTCAAACAAGCAATCCTTTGCCACTATCTTTAGCCTTCTTTATAAATATCGACTGAGCTTAGCGCGAACTTTCTTGCTTCTCAGAAAAGTAAGAGGACAAGTGGCCAAACTATACCAAGAAGAACAAAAAAATCCCGCCGACTTCGGAGAACTTTTTGAATCCGCAGGTCTTGATAAATGGCATAAAATGTCTTTTTTGGAAGAGTTGATTGAAAGAGGTGTAAGCAAAGCTTTCATCGACGAAGTTGTAACTCCCCTTACAAGGGTCATTTACTCTCAGAACGCAGACTTAGGGGCCTTCGCGGGGCTTTCGGCTTTGATTGGTGTTTACTCAGGACCAACATATAGTTTGGCTGAGGGCAACAGCAGTTTGCCCGCTAGCCTAGCGAATGCTTCAAAAGCGGCAGTTAAATTGGGTCAAAAAGTTGACAGAATAGAAAAAACTTCCAACGGAACTTATCTTTTATCCACAAAGGCTGAAACGAAGGTTTTCGACAACGTAATTGTCGCTACACCCTTAGAACTTGCTGACATAGAATTTGATGCCTTATCCCTACATGACTGGGAGCCTCAGCCTTATCAGGCGGTCTACAGGCGGCTTATGCGGGGCATTTTTGACCCAGACTACTTCGGGCTGAAAAAATCAGGTGACCCTCCAGCTATAATATTGACGACAAAGGACGCAGATCCAATAACCAGCTTCGCCATTCAAAAAGCAAGCAATGGCGAGTCGTTGGTTACGGTTTCCTCGCCAAAACCCTTTGACTCCAACGCATTCAATGGTGTCTTCAAAAGTGGCGGAGTTACGGTTTTGGAACATTTTTGGAAAGCCGCCTACCCCATATTCAAACCAATCACTAAGCTGCCTTCAACACGTATTGATAAGCGGTTTATGTATATCAATGCAGTTGAGCCTTCGGTTTCAAGCATGGAAACGTCGGCTTTGTCGGCTTTGAATGCGGTACGAATGCTTGCCAAAGATACTAAATAGTTGTGAAGAGGGGGTTGTATGGAATCAATACTTTTCGGGTTGCTTAAGCCCAAGAGGTCTATGCCGTCGTGATCTTAAGATGAGAATAGTTTATGAAATGGAAAATGTCGAGTCGAAAGGTTATTTGGGGTAGCCGCCTACGCTAAGACAGATTGCGCTCTCTTCAATTCCGTCTATATCCACGATCGAATTAACTTCATCGTCAAAAAAGGCCCCCACTTGACAAGACCCACAAGCGATGCTCGCTGCTGCCAACGCTAAATTTTGGGCAATGTGGCCTGCATCCAAATAGATGTACCGGTAGGCTCTCTGGGAATATTTCCACTTTGATCTTCTAAAGACGGCTGTCCAAATGAAGACAACAGATGCGTCTGCACACATTTCTTGATCCAATGCTGCATGGGCCAAATTGACGCCAAAACTTCCAAGTTTTATTTCTTCCAACGAATGATTCTTTATGTTATAGTGATAAACTCCTTTCTCAATGTCTTCCACGTTGTTCGCTGCTATGTATGTCTCGATAGGATATAATGCTCCAGCCGACGGAGCTGTGCGGAACTCGTAACCATGTTCAGCTCTTTGTATACCAGTGGAGGACCAAAGAAGAAAAGCCAAGTCAACTTTGCTTAAGGGCTGTGTTGAGAAGGATCGTATGCTCTTGCGTTTTTGAAGAACTTCAGTAAAGCTTGGGGTTGTTTTTTGGAATGGGTTTGGCAGCTGAATTATCTTACTTGATGGATAGCTCTTGTAGATTTCAGGCTTATTTGCCCAGTCCAAATTGCCGCCAAGGCTTTTGCTGCGCATGTACTTTGTCTGGGCTTGGAAATCGTCGCCTATAGTTGTACTCATTATCTAAAACTTCCAGAAATAGCGTTCTATCATTAAATTGAATGAGAAACAATATTTATTACTTTTCTCTCGATCCCTTTTTGGATATTACATTAATCATCTTGCTGAAAGCTGTGTCTATTATTATTTACCGCTAGAAAGAAATCATTGTTGTACTTTTTTGTGCCAACAAATCTTCATTAGCACTATCCACATTGAATTACAGAAGTTGGCAGTGAACATTTTTGGCTAAATGTCTTAAATGCGGAAAAAACGAAGAAATAACAGAAGTAAACCCAAACACGGGACAAGTGCTAGTCATGCGTTCAAACAGCGCTTGCCATTCCTTGCTTTCCAAAAGATAGTTCTAGAAACTTAGGTTGAAACATCGAGAAGATAGATAGGAAATGGCCCAAAAAACTACAAATGAAATTCGAACCCTTCTAAACGGTGCTCAGCTAGACTTTGACCAAATTATGAATAAGGCATTGAACGATTATCTTCCAAAACTATTTCACAGTTGTCCATTTACCGAGGAAGTATGCACAATTAAGCAATGCCAAGAATGTGGCGTCTTCCAAAAACAAATAGATAAGTAACTAAAGTCACAAAAGAAGAAATTTTTTTGTTGAGCTTTAAACCTTCTAAGAATCTTTAATTAACTTACTCTGATAAATAATTGATTGGTGTTTTAATGGTTAAATACAAAGTTGAAGTTGACTTGAAAACATGTGTTTCAACAGGAGCTTGTTATGCAACTGATAGGCTTCATTTTAAATCCGGCAAAAACCAACAGTCCAACGTAATTGGCGGGCAAACAGACGAATCAAAATCAACAAATGTATTCGAAGACAACCAAATAGTTGATGCCCAAGAAGCAGCCAAAAATTGCCCCGTATCAGCTATAACAGTAACACAACAATAACCCGCAACTTCATAAAAAATTGTTTAAAGACTAAATTGCGAAAGGAACAATAAGAGCGGAAAATTGAATTAGCTTCCTTTCTGATGCTTAAAAAATTCCACTTGCCGAAGCCTTTTTTCCGCTTCTTCTGTAGTCTTGTATGGTCCTCCTAAATTTTTTTCTGTTTTTTCTGAGACAACATAATATCCATCTTCACGCTTGACAATCATAGCACATTCCACTAGTGGTTAGATTTCATTGTCGCCAAGAGCTCTTCTAATCGGTCATATGAATCGTTGACGCCTTCTTCCATGCCGCTTTGGATCATTCCATCTCGGTCGGCGACCGACATGAAAACGTCTTGAGTAGTCAGCTTAGTCCTTCCACCGGGCAATTCTTCAAATTTAGTGATTTCTAAACTTACATGCCCTTTTTCTGGCAAGCCTTCAAATTCAAACGTACCAATAATTCGCTCGGGCGCTAGAACTTCATGGTAGACGCCGTGGAATGCGAATTTGTTGCCTTTTTCATCTTCATTGATGAATCGGTAGCTTCCGCCATTTTTTGATTCGAGTTTTTCAAATGTCGTAGTTAGTCTTCTGGGACCGAGCCACTGCGAATAGAGCTCTGGATCTGTAAATGTTTTGAATACGAGCTCGCGGGGCGCTTCAAGTTCTCTAACAATAAAGATTTCCTGTTTTCCAGGTTCAGCAATTATTTTAGTTTTGTTCACCAAAAAAGATCACTCACTACTTTATTTGACGAAAATGTCGCTGATTGCAATAGTCTTATTTGTCTTAAAAAGAATTTGGTTTTAACGTTTTGTTGATAATATCTTTATGGTTGCTTTGCAAAAATCATCAAGTATCAAGAAATTGTAAACTTGAGCACCTTAATAAATTAATTAAACGATATGACTTCTAACTGCGGGGCTTCGAACCAAGTTACATTTAGAGCAGACAAGACACAGGGGAAAAAGATGAGAAGAAATAAATCGGAAATTGATTTCAGAAGTGATATTGACGAATTTATTCATCTAGCTCAACGATGGAACACCCTACACAAAAGATTACTAAACACTTTGTCGAGATTACCCGAAGAGGTTTACCAATTTACATTACAAAAAATCTCTTTTCATGCAGGCCAAAGTCAAACCATTCAAGTAAAAGAAATAAAAAAGCCCTATATGATAATTCTAAAAAGAACAGACTCAGAATCCCTAATCGCTCACGAAATAGCCCATGCCTACCTTGATTATACTAAGACAAAAAATAATGTAGACGATCAAGAAGCAGAAGCCGACGAACTAAGAAAGAAATGGGGTTTTAGGAAAAAACAACTCTGCCAAACCTACCCTAAAGGATGCCTTAATTGCTTTAATCCTCACTGCTCCGAAAGCAGATCAAGAAAACTCCGTTAACATTTTTTTCCATTTTCATTTTTGACTATTTTCTTAACTATTAGATGAATTATCAAGACACATACCGCAAAGAAACAGTGATACGTTTTCGGCTAAGGCTTCGGGGATTATATTATTTATTCGTCTGTTGCCATGTCCTTTGCTGGCGTAATCGAAACGTGTTAAACTATTATCTTTGTAAAAAGAAGAACAAGAAGAAAACCAACTGCAAAGAAGAAAACGGTGAGTATTGGGCGATTCATTCTATATGCATCAGGTAGGAGCGTTCCTCCACCTATGTAAAAGAAGCTACCGACTAAAAATGAAAGAGAAAAAATCAAAAAGGATTCCTGAACGTCAACAAAAAGAGTTGTGAGAGCTCCAATAACTGGAGCGATAGCGTCCACGAATAAGAGTCTAAGAGAAGATTTTGATGAATTACCCGAATTTAGCATAAGCGTTAATGTACTTATGCCATCGCAAAAATCGTGCGAAACCACAGCTATCGCCACAATTATTCCTAATCCCAACTGAAGCTGGAAGCTTAAACCTATGGCAAGGCCTTCAAGAAATCCATGAGAACAAAATTCCAATGTTGATATCAATCCAATTCTCGGCTGAAAACTTGTTTTTGTCATCGTGTGCTGTTTTAAGTGAAACAAAGAAAAAACACGTTCAAGAACAAAGAGAAAAACAAATCCGAAAGATCCCGTTAGAAAAAGCGTGACTAAAGATATTTGAGCCTCGGGTGCAAGTGTCAATACTTCGGGCAAAAGGTCGAATAAGGCAAGAGCTATAAAAAAACCTGCTGATAATGCACAAACAACTCCAATATTATTCTTGAATTTTTTTATGAATATACCTGCTGATAACGTTGCAGCAAACGCTATACTAGCGGACAGTATAATTGGCAGAGTATTCATTTTGTTGATCCTAAATAATTTGATTCAGTATCTAGAAGTATTCTATACTACATGCAAACGGTCGCGTTTGTGGGGTTCTAACTTCTCTACCTTCAAGTAAGTCATCTAAAGCATTTCGTAAATCATTTGTTGTCACTTTAGAAGGATCACGAGAATCATCCACTCTCCCCCTATACCGCAGTTTCCTTTGACTATCAAGAACAAACGCATGCAAGGTTACAAGGGCGCCAAAGTTTTTTGCTACCTTTTGGTCTTCATCTTTTAAGTAGGGAAAATTAAATCGTCTTTCCTCAGCTACACCAATCATTTGCGATAACGCTTCAGTTGAAAAAAAGTATTGATTATCTGAGTTTATGCCCACAAGCTGGACACTTTTTGATCCATATTCATTTTGGATCGACTTCTAGCCTATCGGTGTATACTCTTGCTGTCGGGCATCGATTAGCCATGAAAAGTAGAATTACTATTTGTTTATCATCGAAGTTAGAGAGTGAATATTTTTTTCCATCAACACCTGGCAAGTCTGTGAAGGATGGTGCTTTTTGCCCAATTTCGAAAGGGTAAGTTATAGAAAAAAGGGCCAAAACTGCAATCTCACTGCTTCTTTAGAATTTGTTTGGGAATTGTTTGATTACGCCTTCGGAGAGAGTATCTGCTATGAGCATGCCTTCTGTAAAGTACTCGTCGAGTTTTTTGATGTCTTCGGCATAGTTTTTGGCTAGTCTTGCTGTCGCGAATTCTTTTATCAATTGCAAATGTAGATGCAAAAGATCAGCCGCATCTTTTTTTGGCCAATTTGGATTAGCTGCACTCAAAAATGCTGCTATGTCATCGGCGTTTGCTACCCATTTCTTGTCGGCTTCGCCAAATTTCTTTTGGTCACCAGACTTTGCTGCTGCTACTACTTCTGTGGCAATCATTATGTGCTGTTTTAGAAGGTCGGTTAGCTTGCTTCCTGCATCTTTTCCATAGTATGGGACTATGGCGTTTCCAATGTCTTCTTGGTTTCTAAGTAATCTACCTGCAACGGTTTGAGCATCTGGGAGATCGGCGAACGCTGAAGTGATGTATAGTCGTGTGTATACAGTATGGTCCATCCATAACCTGCGCATTGCTTGTTTGAGGGATTGACTTGCTGACATAAAATCACACGATTGCTGAGTAAACAACGCGTATTTAAGAGGTTGTGGCTGTACACATACAACATCAAAAGCGATTTTTTTGTTTATTTGTCCAAAATGCTCTTGGCATCTGACATGTACTTTTCGGGGTTCTCATCAAACTCTAACTTGCACATGGGACCGCAAAAATAGAACGTTTTGCCTTTATACTCTGATTTCCATTTTGAGGTTTTCTCATCAATTTCCATTCCACAAACGACGTCTACTACCATAGAGAACATCAGTTCAAATAATAATTGCTACATTATCTCTTTTTCGATAAATTTAATAGCTCTACTCTATGTAACCCATATATGCCAAAAAACATTAAAGCACTCATTATTACTGCTGATAAATTTGAGGACATGGAATTATTCTTCCCATACTTCCGTTTACTCGAAGAAGGCGTAGAGGTCGATGTAGCCGCTCCAAAAAAGGGACAAATCGAAGGCGAACATGGCTACGGATTTGAAATCAAAAAAACCTTTGACGAAGTGAATCCTGAACTTTATGATCTATTGTTGATTCCTGGCGGTTCACCAACTGGAGCCCCAGCAGTGGTTAGAAAAGACACCGCGCTCAGGTTATTGCTAAATCTTTTTTCAATTCCAATAAACCAGTCTGTTCAATTTGTCATGGTCCATGGCTTTTAGCTTCATCCGACGTAGTCAAAGGAAGACACTTGACTGGTTTTTGGTATGATGGCGTTCCAGAAGACATCAAAAAAGCAGGCGGCATATACGAGGATAAAGAAGTGGTTGTTGACGGGAACCTTGTTACGTCGCGTTATCCGGGGGATTTGCCTGCTTTTATGCGAGAAACAATGCAGTTGGTTCGCAGCATTAAAAAGTAGTTTTTAACATTTTTGGGCTTGTGAGGTGGGGTTGGTTTTGGTATTGGTGACCGTTAACTTTATATGAATAAGTATTCATATGAATAATTGTTCATGCAGAAGATGGAGACAAATGAAAAAAGGACTAACAAAAATCTGCCACCACTTCTTCACCAACCTAGCAAACCCCACAAGACTCGCCGCCATCGAACAACTACTGGAAAAACCCCAAAGCGTTAACGAACTCGCCACAGCGCTCGGACAAGAACAAAGCATGATATCCCACAACCTCAAACCCCTCCTCGAATGCAACCTCATCACCATCCAAAAACAAGGCAAAAAACACATCTACACCGCCAACCAAGAAACCCTCCAACCCATCTTTGAAGCCATCCAAACTCACGCCCAAAAATTCTGCCCCACAGGCGGAAAATGTCTAAAAGAGGAAAACTCCATGAAAAGAAAAATAGTAAACATAAACGAAGCGCTCTGCAACGGATGCGGCAGTTGCATCCCAAAATGTGTAGAAGGCGCACTCCAAATCGTTAATGGAAAAGCCAAAATCATCAAGGAAACCTACTGCGACGGACTCGGTGCTTGTTTGGGTCAGTGTCCGCAGGGTGCAATTACGATTACGGAGCGAGAAGCCCCCGCTTTTAGCGAAACAGAAGTCCACGAATACCTCAAAACCAAAACTGCAACAAAGCCAGCTGCAAACATCCCTACAACAGCTCCTCAAAAGCCCCAGTGGCCCATAAAACTGGACCTTGTCCCACCCAAAGCACCTTTCTTCGAAAACGCCGACCTTCTCTTCGCTGCTGATTGCGCACCTGTAGCTTTAAAAAACTTCCACGACTTAATGGTTGGAAAACGAGTCATCATTGGCTGCCCTAAATTCAACGATGCTCGTGCATACGCCCAAAAACTAACCGAGATTTTCCAACAAAACAACATCGCCTCCGTGACTGTTGTCCATATGGAAGTGCCCTGCTGCACAGGCTTGAAATGGGCAGTAAACAAGGCGCTCGAAGGCTCAGGAAAACAAATTCCCACTAAAGAGTTTGAGGTTAAGATTGGAGGTGAAATAGTTGAGCTCTAAAGACAAACCCATACAGAAAAACCCTGAAACCTGCCCAGGACTCCGCGATTTAATCCAGCCCAAACCAGCGTACATTAAATGTCACGTTTGCAGTGGAGATCTTGAAATTTGGACTGATGAAGACAAAACCACATGCCCCAGCTGCGGAGCAGAATGGAAACGTCCAGCCAGCAACGCTGCATGCCTCGAATACTGCCAGTACGCCGACAAATGCCGAGGAATCATAGAATCCAGAAAACACTAAGCAGTCAATTAATTTCTTAGACGCATTTATTTATTGTTAACACACAAAATTTGTGTGTTTAACTTTTATACCTGTTTATTCCGCTACCGATTTACAGTAGATGTACACGTGATTTGAATACAACTATTTTTTTATTATGTAACTGAAAAACAGGTCTTTGTGAACCTTGTTTCCTTGCAGAAATAAAAGTGCTAAACACCTAATGAATGCGAGAGCGAACAAGTTAAGTGGTGATCGTGTTTTCATGATTTTCTGGTTGGCACTGGTGGTTGGGCTTGCTTTAAAGTTCCAAACAAGTGTTCTCTAAAAGCCTATAACCAACTATTCAATTTTGTAGAAGTCAGACTATACCTTTTATGAATACCCCTCCGAACCGACTGTTAAAAAATGGAGGAAACAGTAACCAAAGACTTTGCCTTTTCAGTCCGATGCCACAAGGACTTAACCCACAACACTAGGTTTTATCCCGATCAATCAAGCTTACAAATTATTCTGTTCTCTCATCGCTTATCAGTAGCTCTGAAGCTAGTCTAGATTTAAGCCTAACGGTCACCTGCCATTAACGGAAAGACTTTTTCACAAAGTCTCAAAACTTATGCGCGCGATCTTGCTCTCTCTTTTGTCGTCTTCTGAATGCTAGTGCCGTTGCTACAACAACTGCAATCGTAACTACTACAACGAGTATGTAGGTTGCGGGAATCCCCAAGTGCTCGGGTGAACTTATGGCATAAACCTTGTCGTCACTTGAACCAACATAAACGACATCTCCAACAACAGTTGGAGAAGAAACTACAGCACCTCCAGTAGTAAAATTCCAAAGTTGACCCCCACTAACTGAGTTTAAAGCGTAAACTCTATCGTCACTTGAACCAACATAAACAACACCTCCAACAACATTAGGAGAAGAAACTACCGCACCTCCCGTAGTGTAGTTCCAAAGTTGAACCCCACTAATTGCGTTCAAAGCATAAACCTTGTCGTCACTTGAGCCAATGTAAACGACGCCTCCAACAACAGTAGGAGAAGATTCTACAGAACTGCCTGTGGTGTAGTTCCAGATTTGAACCCCACTAATGCGTTCAGAGCATAAACCCTGACATGCTCTGAACCAACGTAAACGACACCTCCAACAACAGCAGGAGAAGAATCTACCGCGCTTCCAATTGTGTAGTTCCAGATTTGAACCCCACTAACTGCGTTCAAAGCATAAACCCTACCGTCGTCTGAGCCAACATAAACGACATCTCCAGCAACAGCCGGAGAAGTACGCACAATGTCTTCAGTGGTGTAGTTCCAGATTTGAAGCCCACTAACTGCGTTCAAAGCATAAACCTTATCGTCATTTGAGCCAACGTAAACGACATCTCCAGCAACATTAGGAGAAGAAACTACCGCTCCTCCGGTAGTATAGTTCCAAAGTTGGACTCCAGTTGAAGCGTTCAAAGCATAAACCCTGACGTCATCTGAGCCAACATAAACAATACCCCCAGCAACAACAGGAGAAGAAAACACCGCACTTCCGGTAGTATAGTTCCAAAGTTGAACCCCATCAGAAGCCTTCAAAGCGTAAACCTTGTCGTCGCTTGAGCCAACGCAAACGACACCTCCAACAACGGCAGGACGGGAAAACACTACGCCTCCTGTGGTATAGTTCCAAAGTTGAATGCCATTGGAAGAGCTTGAAAAAGAACTTGTTGTAGAATATGGCGAAGGTGATAAGATAGGTGATCGGGTTGGAGTTGATGTCTCCCTCGGCGTTGGACTTAAGGTCGCTGTTGGCGTTGAAGTTGATGTCAGCGGCGGTCCTCCTCCCGCTCCGCCACCGCCAGATGCAGACGCAGACCCAACTTGAATAGCACTCATGGTTATTGAAAAAATCAAATACATCCAAATGGCGCCGTTTTCTTCAGGAATCACCAACTGTGGCGTTTCAGGCAGAGGTACACCATTCAACGCGTAAGCAATGATTACATCCGGCAGCATGGCTTCCTTTGCTGGGATGACGACGTCGTATCCGTCTAGAGCGCGAAAGTTAATCGAAGCTACCGTCGGTTCTATTCCTGCTTGCTGAAGCAAATAGCTAAGGCTTATTCCACTCCAGTCACCGCTAGTTACAGGCGAGCCGTAACAGGACTCAGCAGCGTTTACAGTAGTATTGGGCATAGACAAAAGTTGAGTGTAACTAAAGGTTGTAGTGACGCCTTCTAAATTGGTTATTTGTAAACTCCACGACGTGCTTTGGGCTCTTCCCAATGGCGTTATAAGTAGCAATCCAAATAGTATTAGAAAAATGCAATTTTGGGAAAGTTTCCTTTTCAATAAATCCCTTCATTGCTTAATATTAACGTATCAGCTTGGCATTATTAATCATTCCCTCATCTTTTTAGAATCCTTCAAATGTATCTTTTGACGTCGAAGTATCAGGGTTATCAAGCGCTGAATCGCGGCTGTGAGTTCAACCATGGCCATATTTTCGAAGCTCAGCAAAAACAGCAAGAAGCCAAACTGAAATTGAGAAAAATACGTCGACGAAGAGAGGCATCTAAAGTGGCTGAAAAAGAGATAAGCTGTATGGTTCCAGCCGTAGATGGCAAGTCTTTAAGCTCTTGCTAAGGTCGAGGGCAAACAGGAGCGCATTGGAGAAATTGCCAGCAAACCTTGATAAAGCCAATGAATGCATTCGCTTAATTTCTTTTGAAACGTGCGGGATTTGCGGCTGGACAAGAAACAGGAGCACTCGCATTCCAAAGCCTGCGGGATCTTTCTGTTTTCAGGCATATAACTTCTTAGAAAAAGATATAATCGTTAAAGACTTTAAAAAAAAGGAAGAGTTTTAGTTTTTTAGTTTTATGGTCGTTTTCTGAGCATAAGCATTGCCAGTATGGCGCCGATTACGATTATGACGATGATGATGGCTATGATTCCGTATATGAGGGTGGTATTTGAGGCTAAACCAGCTTGTGGCGTTAATGTAGGTGTAGTTGTCGTGGAGGGGCTGACGTCGAAGGTGGATGCTGCGGATGACCCCCAGTAAGAGTTGGACCCGGCGAAGGTAGCGGTGACTTTGTATAGTCCTGAGCCAGCTGTAAGGTCTTTTGTATTTATTTCGATGCTGTATACGCCGCTGGAATCTGTGGTGGTGCTTCCAAGAGTTACTTGATTGCCGTTAGGATCAATCCCATATATTGTGACTGGCACTCCCGCTACGTTTGTCGGCATTGGATACTGCATGTATACATACTGCATCCAGGCGCTTTCACTCGCATCAGAAACGCAAGGAACGCCCTGCGGGAAGTCTGCTGCTTGCTCTGTTTGCTTTGTGCCAGCGGAAGTGTCCATCACTGTGCCTTGTATTACTAAGCGGTCTCCTTGTGCAACACTAACTAATGGAGTCTCTATGGTTGTCGCGCTCGGTCCTTTGCCAATGCAGTAAACTTGTCCGTCATATGCGTTAAAGTATGCGATATTGCCGTCTGCTACAGGAATTCGCCAATCCTCGAAGCCTCCTACTCCTACCTCTGATTGTTCGCTCCAGATTTTTGCGCCGGTTGTAGCGTTAAGACTAGTTATTGTCTCGCCCTGGTAGAATTGGACGCCGTTGCCGTGGTTACCGTTGTAAACGTAGACCATTCCGTCAGCAATAAGACCTACAAATGTTGGGTAATTACCATAAGGCGTGTTAAGACCGCTGTTAGTATCGTTGTCCGTTCCACCGTTGCCGTAAGTCCATAGTAAATTACCAGTTGTATCACTGTAACAGTAGATTATGCCTCCGTAGCCTCCAACGTAAAAGTTGCCGTAAGCAATGAAGCCTGGGTCAGCAGAGGATCCCATTCCAACAGTCGAATAATAGTTAAAGGCTGTTGCGTTACCCACTGGTCCCCAGATTTGCTTTCCCGTAGTAAGGCTGTAGCCGTACCATTGCATAGTCTCTTTCGTGCTCATTATGAACACGTTATTCGTTGGGTCTACTTGACCGAGTTGGAAAGTAAGGTTGCCTGGTGTTGTGTAAGTTTGTTGCCATAGCAAATTGCCGAGTGTACTTGGATCCAGACTTAGCGCAAAGAAAGTTGCAGTTTGTGGATTCTGGAGACCGGCTGTCGTTATTCCGCCGAATTGGCTGCCTGCAATGTTGGCTCCTAGTAGTACGTCACCGTCGATAGCCCACTTTATGTAGGAACCTGAAGGCAATGTTGGTAGCGTCACATTCCATGAGTATGAAAGTTGTTTATTTGTGTCGACTACTGCCCCTGCGGGTTTCCAATTAGTAGCGCCAAGGTAGTTCGTATTTCCATTCATGATAACGTCTGTAAAGTTCCACAAAGCCAAGTACGATTTTCCTGAGTTTAGGTTTTGATTGAGGGTATAGATCTCTGGCTCTCCATTTGGTCCATAGTTTCCCGCCCATCCGGAGGGAACGTTAGTTATGTTGAATACCCAATTTCCACTGTATGCGTCGTAACCAATCCATGTAGTGCCGGAAACAGCGATCAGGTATGCCAAGTCGCCATATTGATTCGGATTGACAGTGTTGAAAATTATTCCAAATGTGGGGTCGACTATGTAGTTTTGCTCCCACACTTGCTGGCCTGTTTGTAGGTTAATATCGACATAGCCGGCAGTTGCGCCGCCGTTGAGTGGGGAGATTGCGCGTCTATTCTGGCTCCCTCCCCCAAGGTCGTTTAGTGGCAATGCGAAATAGAGGTTCCCGGAAATGATGATCGGATTGCTAAATCTATCTTCATACGATCGACCGTCATAGAAAGCAGTGCCGTTAATTGGACTGTTGACTCCAGCAATTCCTCCGAATTGAATTGGGTCTGTCCACATTATATGTCCGCTTGTGGGTGCTACGCTGCCTGGCACGTATCTTACTGCGCCGAAGCTGTATGCTGCAACGTTTGGATCAATGTAGTTTGACGCAATGTACCATCCGATATTTTGTCCACTTATTGGGCGGGTCCAGTAGTTTGTCGGAAGTGGATAGACTTGCGGTGCAGGTAAGGGTTGTTGCTGAACGGTAAGCGTGCAGGTCGCTTGGCTGGGCAGAAAAGTGTCGTTAACATTGACGGAGGTTGGGTCATAAGAATATGCGGGGTCGCCGTATTTTTCTCCTGGAAATGCGAAGTTAATGGTATATATGCCAACTTGGTTAGGTGCAAAGTAATAACTTGCGAAGGAATCTGATGAGGAGACTGTGGGGAAAGTTTCGGATGTTACGTCACCGTTAGGCGCTGTTATGTTTAGCTCGAAGTTATGGAATCTATAGTCGTTTGTTTCCAATTCACCAGGATAAAAGTTGGTAAGCCACATGGATATAGCTGCGGTCTGACCGACACCTATGGGATTAGGTGTAGCGGCAACGTATGCAAATGTTGGAATTTGCCACGGGGGGGAGTGTGCGTTAGCGCTTGGTATTAGCATAGTTGAAGCTGTCATTGAAAGTATAAAGAATATTGAAATCGTAATAGCTGCAATTTTATTTTTTAGAGTTTTCATTTTGTTTTTTCTTTTCCTAAAAAATTGTGTTTTGGACTTAGCAAAAATCAATAGATAGCTTTTATCCAAACGAGTTAGGGTGGACACTCGAACTTTATAAAATTTTGTTGGTACAACATGTTACAATATATCATTTCTGCTTTCACTCATTGATAGCTTTACTCGGTTAATTTTTGTTAAAAATATTACAGCTCGTACCTATCCAAATCGTCTTGTGCCTGTGACCCACACCGTGGGGTAACAAAATAGAAAACCTCTCCACACTTCGTGCAGCGGCATTCTTGATTTCGGGTTCGCTCAACCTGCGATGAACCACATTTTGGACAGCGAATTTCGACGTTATGCGCCATTCTTTTCCCATTTATGCTGAACGGGTTTGCTATTAAATTTATCGTTAGAGCAATGTTTTTGAGTGCCGATGTTTTCTATTGCTGGCTAAGGTTGAAAGAATTGTCTAGAAAAGCAAAGAAAGCTGAAGGTTTAGAACAGCACAAAAAAATCGTGCGCGAAAAAGAGCAGAAACGCAAAGAAAGAAAACAAGTTGCTCTTCCAGCTAAACATCAGGGCAAAGGCAAAAAATAGCCTTGCCATCACACTCGGTTTATCTTAAATCCACTTTTTACGCCGAATTTAAAAGACTTATTTTTTATTCATTGATTTTTTCTGGACTCTTGAAATAGAGCACCAAACCGGTTCCAGCCATACCTGCTAATATGACGGCGGTCCAAAGCCACCATTGCATCCAAAGCGGCTGTCCCATCTGTTCAGCGGTGTTGCTGATTTGGAGTTGATCGATTTCAGTCATCGAGTCGTGCCCTATGTAAATGTCAGTTGGTTTCAAAATTGGTCCATTAGGGTTGACTGTTCCAGCAGCAACTGTAACTGCTTGCTCTTCCCCGTTAACGTAGAGATGCATTCCTGTTGTTGTGCTGCGGACAAAAACCACGTGAACCCACGTGTTAAATGGAAGTACTTGTTTGGTATCTATCTCGTTTAACCCACTGGACGTCGCCACGTATGCGCGGAGAGCGCCCACTGGTGGGGAACTGGCGTTGCTGGGTGTTTCACCATTGACTGCGACTCCAAGAGTTCTTACTGGATAAACAGTCGTTGGAGTTCGAACCGCTTCTATGAGGATGTTGTTGTAAGATACATTTTTGATTGCTGGGATGTTTATCCAAGCGTCAATGGTTACGTCGTTTGGAGTTTCAAGAGTTGGTGAAGTGTTCACTGCCGCGAAGGTGTTTCCGTCGAAGCGAAATGCATTGCCAAATTTGCCAGGGACCACTGCAGGAGTGTAGTTGTAAACCTTTGTCATCGATCCTAAAACGGCTGGGTTGTTACCTGTTTGGTCTGGAGTTGCGAGACCTGTGTCAACGGTGTCAAATGACCATGAAGCAACGATGCTGTTGGGTTTTGAGGTTGGAGTAGTAACCGTCGGCAGGTCGCCGGGGCTCGAGGTGTTGAACGGCTGGGTTAATGGGTAATTGTCCTGGTTGCTATTGTTAATCATGTAAGGCGAGGTTTGGTAGTCACTCCAAAAGTTTCCGCCGCCGACAGAGCCGTTATCCCAAACCTCGATTAAACCTGAAGAATTATCGAACGCGTTACAATAATTTTGGTTAAAGTTATTGTGGAATATTCTGTTTCCCATTGGACCCGTCAACTGCAGCGTGACGTAGACGCCATATTTGTTGTCTGCAAAGTTGTTTTCTGCGATTGCGTTTTGGGAGCCAGAAAGGAAGATGCCTGATTCCTGGTTAGATTGTGATGTTGTTGCCGAATACTACCGAGTACGAGGCGCCTAAACCTATTCCTCGGAAGTTGTTTGTGATGGAATTGTTTGTGATTGTATTTTGGTAGCCGTTAATTGCGATGCCTGACACGGCATTACCTGTAATGTTGTTGTCTGAAATGGTGTTTTGGGAGCTGCCGTAGAAGCGAATTCCGTCTTTGATGCTTCCCGTTATCGTGTTTTGGGTGATTGTTGTTGACGTTGGGGTTGAGCCCCAGAGGCCAATGTAAGTGTTCTGGATTGTGTTATTGGATATTGTGCAGTTGTCTCCTTCAACCCAAATGCCGTAAGCGTACTGAGATGTGTTTGAGTAGCTTTGGCTGGTAATCGTTAATCCTGAAACTTTCACATCGTCGGCTGCCAACGTAAGAACCGCATGTGGAGTTGAGCCACCAGTTCCCACAATCACCGTGTCCGCTTGATTCTGTCCTTGCAGTGTTAACGGTTTGTCAATCTGGACATTTTCAGTGTAAACACCGCTTTGCACAAGGATGGTATCGCCTGCCGACGCATGACTGACTGCATCAGTGATAGTTGGATAATCTTGCGGAACTACAATTGTTTCTGATGCATGGCTGGACGGGACGTTTAACATCCAGACTGCGGAAAACAAGATTACCGTTAAGGTTAGAGTTTTTAGGATTACTCTTTTTTTCGGAACAGACATCCGACTGAATTGAACTTTCATTTCAACTTCCCCGTGAGGGTAATGATGCTACTTAGATATTACTCTCCCCAAAGAACACCCTGTTCTCCCAGCGGAACAGGTAGCGCAGTCGAATTTAAATGAAAAGCTCGTGATTATTTTAAAAATAATAGAACGTTGGGGAGCAGCGAATTATCGCCGTATTGCTGCTCGCATTAGCAAGGTGTAGTTTGTGTTGTCTGTTTGCAGTTTAGCGCCGATGCGAACGACGTAGAGGTTTCCGCCCATCCAGGAGTAGCGGCCCTCGAGTTTGAAGGTCATGGTTTGTCCGTCAGGGCTTGTTCCGTGCGCCTGCAGAAGAATAGCGTGTCTTCCTGTTAATACGCCACCGTTTCCGCTTGCAACTGTGTAAGTAACGCCGTTTACCAAAACTGATCCACCTGTTACATCGAATAGTTTAGCGGAACCTTAGTGCCTGTTGGTGCCAATGTGAGGGTGAAGCTTGCGGGTATTTCTTGATGGTTGAGCTGTCTATACCTTGGTAGGCGTATCCTTGGGCTTTGAAGGTTTTAGTGTTGGCGATTGGGTTGGCAGAGGTTTGAGCACTTACATACGGAACTGTAATGGCAAGAACAATGGCGATTGCAACTATTGATGTGATTAGGATTTTGCTTTTTCTGCTTAGTTTGTTCATTTTTTCACCTCGGCTTATCTTTCATCTATGGTTTCTTTGTCGTGCTCTTTAAAAAGAGAGCCGCACTTTTGATATGCACCACAAATGAACACTAAGCAGCCTTGGCAGGTTTGGTCTCTTCTAGTTTTTCCGTTAGCATTTGCTCTTCCATATGTAAAAGTAAGCCCACTCGCCGTTCCCACCTGTTAAAGAAGCGGTATTGAGAGTACATGGCGTAGATGCTGTACGCTAAAAATACGCCCGCGAAAATCAGCAGAACAAAATCCAACAAGCCTAAACCTAAATGCCGAATGCGAAGTATCAGCCAAACAACGAGTAGAAACAGGAATCCAGAAGATACAAGGCTTATTAGAGTGCCGTTTCTAAATTTTGTCCATTCCTTATCAAGTTCAAATAGAAAGTCATGTAGAGATTTAACTGGGTACTGTTTATCTTCATGAGATTCTTGAGTCATTGGTCTTCCTCATTTATTGGGACTCTTTTGGTTTTATACTTGATGCACCACAAGTGAACTTTACCATCTTACAGTATTGAGGGCAGGGACTTGCGAAGTTCAATGTACAACGCTCTTCCCTGCTCAGTTAACATACAGAAGCCTTCAGGGGTTTCTTTCACTAGTTGCTTTTCTTCCAAAAACGCCAGATGCTTAAGAAAGTCATCGTAGGAAACGTTTGTGGATTTGCGCCAAATCACAGTTCTTAACTGGTTTTTTGAGTTAAAGAACAGGTACTCCAAGATTTCAAACCTTATTTGAACGGCGCTTTTACGGATTTTCCCCATTCCAACGATGCACCAGTATATGTGGTATTAATGTGATAGGCGGAGTGATATAATAAGGGCACTTTTCGCAAGGTTCTTTTGATGTTAAATACAATTCTAATATTTTTGAGCCACAAAAAGTCACAAGTGGGGTCTGTCAAATTTCGTTCTTCATCTTTCCCAATCAGACTGGGACGGCGACATCATCCCCCATCGAATCAACATCGTCCCAGTCTAAAAGGGCTTTGGTGAAAAGGAAAGATGAAGAATGAATCAAAAAATCGTTCAAGAACTCTTAAAACAACTCCAAAAGGAGAACCAAGACCCCCAAGACATAGGAAAACTAAACATCCCAAACACAATGCTTTGGATGAAGACAAACGCCTATGAACCAACAACCATCAAAAGAGTAGGAAAGGAACTAAGACATTTAGAACGCAACTGCAACACAGCCAACCCAAAAGAAGTCAAAATCTTCATAACAAATAAAACATGTTCAAATGCAAGAAAAGAAAATCTCATAGAATCTTACAACATAACAATTCAATCCTTAGGATTTACTTGGAACAAACCCTTTTATAAACGTCAAGATAAAAAAAGAAGAGCACCAAAAGAGGACTCAGTACAATTTATCATAAACCACGTTAATTTTCCGATAAACCTCAAGCTAAAAATTTCGAGAGATTTAGGAGAACGCCCCATAGAGTTAACATGGCTAAAAGTCCAAGACATAGACTTAGCAAACGGCAAAACAGACCTTATAGGCGCAAAGCCACAATCGGCAGAGATGGAAAACTCAGACAGGACACCTTAGAACTTCCAAAAAGATACATTGAAAGAGAAAACCTAAACTCAACAAGCATAATATTTCCGACCAAATCCGACAATCTAACCACCAATTATAGACTCGCCAGAAATAGACTCGCAGAAAAATACAATATTCCTGAACTCAAACAAGTACAACTATACGATTTCTGCAGACGCAAAGCAACCCGAGAATACAAACTATCCAGCCATAACTTTTTACATGTTAAGAAAATCTTAGGACACAAAGACGCAAGAAGCACAGAGAAATACATCAGCTTTTTTGACGAAAAAAATATCACATGGACACCTGTAATATGCCATAACCAAGTAGAAATTGAACATGCTATAAAAGACGCCTGCCTCTTAGTTTGTCAAGCCGAAGGAGTAACCTACTCAAAAAACCAGCATATTAAACGAAGTAGAGAGGTTGGTTTCAATGCTTGAAATAATATTGCTATTGCTTGTCTGCTTTGTTGCTTAATTTTTCTTCTACCTTTTGTTGTTCTTTTCATTGTTGCAATAATTAGACTGTTTAAGCCAATTAGTCAGCATTCAATCTATCAAACACAAAAAAGCGACTGCCAAACAACTGAGGAAACAAATTATAATTTTATAGTGGATAGTGAAAGAGATGGCTTGATGCTATCTGACGACCCAATGTTTCCGCCAGAGTTTTAAGATAATTAGATCCGCCTTTCAAACACTCCCCCGCTTTTTTAAACACCAACAATTAAGAAATGCCACGTTCCGCCTTTTATCGGTCAGGAGGATTTTCTAAATTAGGGCGTATAGAAAAAAATTTCCTCAGAAAAATAAAAATCGTGCCTTGTTACAAGATTAGCTATAATTCATACTACTTTATTATTACTCAACAATAAAACATTCGAATAAGTAAGAAGGAAAAATACAAATTGGGTGTCAAGAAATAATAGAAGGAAAATTCGGTCAATTGTTAAGACGCAAAAAGAAAAGAGATTGGATTAATGAAAGTTAGTCAAAAACCGTTTTCAAAAGAAACTGTGCTCAGGGACTTGGAATATTCTTTTTTCGAGCTTAAAAGAAATTTTGATTTGTTGTCGAAAGCAGACTCTTCATATCTTAAAGAAAGCCAGCTTTGGGACCATTCAGACCCTACAAAACTCATGATGCTCAATGATGCATTCCTAAACGAGATTTCGAGGTTGCTACACATTTACTTATCATCATTCGCATCTTTTATTGACCACACTTATGCGACTATGGGGGAAATAGGCAACCCTGTATTAGAGAAAGAATATTGGGAACAAAGGAAGAAGTGGAAAACTGAAAGAACAGCATTTGTGAAAGATTTGCATAATTATTCACATCATAGAAAACTACCCATGATATGGGCAAGATTAGGATTACATATGAGTCCAGACCCATCGTATGTCGAAAAACCGAATGATACTCCTCAGAGTTTGCCACGATTGCATGTTGACGGCATAATCTTGAAACTCAATAAAGCAGCTACTAAAGACTCATTAGGCGTTCAAGGAAGTCTTCCAAAATCATGTTATGAAGGGTATAAAGTGGATGGTGTTGTAAGAGGTTTTCCGAGTTTGCAGATTGATAAACTACTTGATTGGTCTGGATGGAAAGCCGATTCTAAAAAACTTCTAAAGCAAGTTGTGCGAGAGTTGGAAATAATGCCATTTATTAACGAAGCTCATAGAAACACTGTCGAACTTTACAACTGGTTAAACGGCAAGATAAAAGATTGGTAGATAAAAAATAACCCAGATAGCAAATTACGTTCGTTGTGATGCAGTTTTAAGTTTTTGCATCGCTTTCTGGCCTGTTATTAGACATTGGATATATTTTTACAGGCAACCGACCTGTTACTCTAAAACTGTGTCAATCAACAATGCGGGAGGTACTGAAACAGTCGATTCCATAGTTGACTACACAAAGTTTGTTAGAAAACTTGAAGTTCTCGACTACTTTTTCTTAGGAACTCAACTTTTCTTATATGGTTTAATTGTTGGAGTATCTGTTAATTTGATTATTGCGTCAGTTTGGTATGCCTTACCTGCAAGTCCCATCCAACCCATTAGCATTTTGGGCAATCTGTGCCGTTTTCCCCGCAATTCTACTTGGTTTGCTATTCTATAGAAACCGTTTCTTGTTAAGCGTATAAACCAGCAAAGAGCAGGCAATTTTATTTATTTTACTCATTGGTGGCATAGGGCGATTCCTATCCTTACTGCATTTCTTGTAGGGTATTTTGTATTTGTAGCTTTGAGCCAAGATATAAAGTATGTGACAATTTCAGTTGTTACTTTTTTTATACTATTTGGAGTCTACCAAATTTTTGATAACCCTCTCACCAATGATGGAGAAATTTACGTTTTAGTAGATTCTATGATTAGCAATGGAAACAATTTCAAAAAGGTTCAGTTCTTTTGGAAGAAACTTACACCTAAAATTGAAAACCAATTGAACGAAGGTGCTTTCCCAAGTCTCTAATGAAGACCTTAATTTGCATTTCAGTGAAAAATTCTTTAAGACAAAGTATGATTTTACAGCAGACCTTGTTTGTATTAGAGATTGGTTGTTAGGAAAACAGAGGTCTTGCTATGATTCACTGGCTCATATAGTTCCTAAGAGCAAGATAAGACAGATTAGTCCAAATAAGAGAGTTCGTAAAAGCAACAATGACCTGGCAAATAAATTCAGGGATAACTGGAAACTTGCGTTTGAGATAGCTGGATTCATTGCAAGCATTGCGACCATAATCTCTGTTATCATAATATTTTTCTAATTTTACTAGTCGGTAAAAAACTACTTTCAGAGTGCAATATTTTCATTGGAGGTTTACCCCGTAGTTTTTTGCCATCGCTTAGAAGGAAAAAACAAGTGGATAATCCTAATACAAAACGCAAGCAAAAGTTAAGTTTTATTCATTACTTTTTCTTTCAACTCGCCTTCTTTGAATCTATAATTTCCTTTAATCGTGGTCCTAATTCTACAATCGCCGTTAAAATTATCATCACTATTGTGAAATCGAATAATGTAAAATTTGGGTTGAACACCTTTACATTTGCTACAACAATAAATATTGTAACAAGACCTGCTGAGGCAAGTTGAAGATAAAAGGGGTTTATCAAGCGTTTCGGATGGAAAGCCAGTGATGCAGCCCAACAATAAACTAACGTGATTAGTATATTCAAAAGGAAAAACACGGACAACATTGTCGTCATATTCGTTCCCATAGTTTTCTGGTATAGAAAATCGAATACTGCTTGGTACGCGGGTAATGCAAAAAGTGAATTTAGTGCTATTCCCAAAATTGTCAAAGCAAGAACTCTCGTTTGAGAATTGTATTTTGACAAAAGTCCTTCCAGAATCTCTTGTTTTTCCTGCCGTGACATACTCATTGATTGTTTCTTTTGGGTATTTAGATTTTGCCAAAGCGGTAATCCATAGGTGACGATTTTTCACTCAGAAAGCAAATTTGGAGAAAAAAGTACAAAACCTTATTGAATATTCTTAGAACACTGACAAAGGACTCTTTCGATAGAAGGATGA
Organism: Candidatus Bathyarchaeota archaeon; assembly: GCA_963809455.1. Lineage (GTDB taxonomy): Archaea > Thermoproteota > Bathyarchaeia > Bathyarchaeales > Bathycorpusculaceae > Bathycorpusculum. The sequence goes on from CAWEJP010000010.1 coordinate 200,853, forward strand.
ATTAGAAATAATTTCTCCCCCTTAACCCCTAAATCCCCTTTTCGTTCTAAGGTGCTCTGGGAGTTGGGCGTCGATTTGCAGTTGTTAGGCAGTGAATAGTATATGCGTGGAGAACTTGAAAGCCTGAAGATTCTTCAAAACAGGCTAGAGTCAGACAATGCATTATCTAATAAGAGTAAGCTATTTTTCTAATAGAGGTTTTTGAAGTGAATAATCCGAACGAAAATATTTTGGCCTAGCCAATACGAACCTTCAAGTTGCCCAGTTCACGTGCGAAACGAGCTTGCAATGGCTTCGCCGCCAGAAACAGTTTGGGCCTGGTTAATACGTGCACAACTATGGTCAACTTGGTACCCTAACTCAGCCAACATTCATTTTCTCAGCGGTAACCCGCCTGACCTTGCTTTAGGCTCAAAGTTTCGTTGGAAAACCTTCGGAGTCACAATCGAATCAACGGTTCTCGAGTTTAAGCCATACGAACGACTAGCTTCTGGGATGCCCACGGTACGGGATTTGAAGCTTACCATGTATGGCTTATTCAAAAAACCACTGAAGGCTGTAACGTACTAACAGAAGAGGTACAGCATGGAGCGATTGCTCAATTGGAAAAAGCGTTGCGTCCAAACCAAATGGTGCACCAACATCAGATTTGGCTTGAAGGGCTACGCGATAAAGCTAAGGACGGTTTGCCGCCTGCTCCATAGATGAAGTATTTTAATTTTGACCTCATTCAACGCTCAAATAAAACCAACCTCTCAATTTTTTGCCATTTGCCATTACAGGCGGTTTGTGCTTCAAACTCAAGGACCAATCAAGAGGTTTTTGGAGTATTTCTCCTAAATCCTTTTAACCCAATAAAAATCATGAGACCACCAACAAGTACGAAAGAAATTTCAACCAAGAATAAACTCATGCTTTCTCCATAAAATTTCAGCAAGCTGCTTATTATGAAAAAAAATAATGCCAACAAGACTAAATTTACACCTATAAGTGCGAGGTACAAACGAATTTCCATTCTATTTTTGGCATAAAACATATGTTGGAGATAATGGTAGTTGCCGCAAAATAAGAGTTGCCTATTGGATGACTAATCGATTTTAGTTTTAAGGTTTTGCCATCGCTTGATTTTATAAGACCAAAAATTCTGTGGAGGTTTTATGAGAAGCCTTATAATGAAAATCAGTTCGAGATGTAAGTATGGATAGAAAGAGCAAGAGTTTTGCAATCATCCTGATTTTCTTGATGACTTTCTCAAGTCTAAGTCTACTCATGGTTGGATCTGCAAGTGCTCAGACAGGTCAAACACCCAATTATTCTGACTATATACCAATTCCCACAACTCCAGAATTTACTTTAAATCTTGTCCTATCTGCATACAACAAAACAGTAATCGACCCTGGCACAGGCATTAAGACAACTGTTAACAACAGTACAATAGAGGTAATCATAAAAAATCAACAGTTCTCTCCCTACAATTATTCATGGACATTCTTGGGATACAGGAACACTGTCGAAAACGGCAGCACTTCTTTAGGGTATGATGTGCAAGCCAAAACGCATTTTTCACAAAACTGGACAGACGTCTATTTCTCGGGTAATTATCCTTCTCAATCAAATTCCTCTGATTATACAGTTCTATCTCTACCTCAGGGTCCATCAGTTGTTATTCAGTTTAAAGGTGGCGAAATAATAGATCCTACTTATCCATCAGGTAATCAAATACCATCAGGTAGCCAATTAGACTTTAGAGTAAGAGCAATAATTAGCGGCTGGTTCCCTCCAGTACAAAATTCAGATATAAATTTTCCGCTGAACTTTATTAGTAAAAACAGCAGTTGGAGCAACACACAGACGATTACTATTTCTCCAAGTTCAAGCAGCACTTCGCCTCCTAACATCCAATGGCAAAAATTGATTGGGTCGGGAAGTACTGAGTCAGTTTCTAACTTGATTCAAACAACGGATGGCGGATACGCCTTTTTAGATTGTGGTAAGTCCTACCAACAACACGATTTTATTCCTTCAACTCTCTTCAAACTTGATTCTTCAGGTAACATGCAATGGAATAAAACTATCAAATTATTTACTGCGTCAAACCTTATTCAAACCAGCGATGGCGGATATGAAGTAGCAGGAGAATGGAACACATACGGCATAATTTATCCGACTACTGAGCCACTCAATCAGACTACTCCGGCACTCATAAAATTGAATTCTAAGGAGATATACAATGGAATGAGAATACAAGCACGGTTTTAAACTTGGCTATTGTTCTCAAATATTCAAACCAGCGATGGAGGATTCGTCTACTTTGAAGCGGGAAGTGGTGTTTTAAATCCGTCAACAAACACTGCGTCACCTGCCCTTGTGAAAAGTGATTCAAATAACAATACAGAATGGATTGAGAATCTTCCCTATTCAGGTCCATCCAACTATGAGAATGGCACTATATGGTTTCCTTTTAAAATGTTTTCCATCATAGAAACATCAGATGGCGCACTTGCATGTCTGGGCATTGCAGACCCTTATTTGAGTCCTCAAGGATTATGGGGTCTTATTTTACTAACAAAAACTGCAGCGTTTTTGCCGTTGCCATCACAAAGTCCTTTACCAACACCCTTACCAAGTCCCACACAACTTCTCTGACCATAATAACCTTAAACGAACAAATTCTAATAATTGCACTTATAGCGGTAGTTGTTGCCTTAAGTATTGTTCTGTTAATTTACAGAAGGCATCGAAAAACCACCAACTTGAAGCAATGGACCTTTCCCACGGTTAGAGACACCCACCCTCTGATTATTTTCTGTTGTCAAGAAATCTTGCCAAATCCCATCAAGAAAGTTGACTTAAATCAGTCAAGAGACTTTTTTGGTGACTCCTAAATTAATTTCTCTTTTGCTTTTCCTCATTCGCATCATCACGGTAAGAATTAACCGTTTTCAGCTTCTTGCTTACAACGGTTTTTCGCATGCCTGCCTAGCTTGTTCATAAATAACTTCTACTTTCGGATTGTTAAAACGAATTGCACCTGGATAGACTCTCACTCGAGTCAATTCTTTGCTCGGTTGAAAAGCCGTTTTATCATCACCCTAAGACCACTATTTGATAATCTCTTTTTCAAAAAGATCGGCTGTCGATTCTTTCAAAATATAGGAACAAATGTTGTTTTTTTCACAAATTAATTCTGCTACGCTTTTGTCAGTATTGGATTTCTGTATACAGAGGCGATAGAGTAGGGGATCGGGTCCATCGAAGATGTGTAGAAAGATCTTGTACTCCCAGTTATCTCCAATAGGAAACCTGACTTCTGGAAATTTGTTATCAAGCGCTGCATCCTTAAGGTATAGAAGTGCCCTTTCTATCGTGGTGGATGATTCCTTCAGATCTCGGAGTATTACTTCCTTTGCTTGCGTCGTTACGTTTTCTCTTGTATCCCAGTAAATCACACAATCTGTAATTGAGAATTTGCTCATTCTAATCAAGTTTAGTCTGTAAGTTTTGCATATAAATTTTGGCACAATAAGTGTCTGAGCAGGCGCAAAAACACCTCAGGGGCGAGTACACCTCCCCATAGGCCCCAATCCTCACGTCTAAGGATTCCGTTTTTACACGATAAACTAGAAAAAAACGATGAAATGAAAGGATATTTATTATCTCAATAGTGTATTTTCTCAATACTGACGAGTAAAAAAATGAGTTTTTTCTAATAAAGCTTAATAATAAATCAGTTGATACAGATTTGAGAGTTGATACTGATTTGACGATTCTCCCTAAAGAAGATAACTCAATCAGTGGTATTATTGAAAGTAATATTCAAGATGTTGATGATAGGCCAAGATATCACGATTTGTATGAAGAATTTGATGAAGCATTCATTGCATTTGATTGGGATTTAACCATAATTCATTGGAACAAGGCCGCCGAGAGAGTAGCAATCGTAAAAGCCAAAGATGCTCTTGGAAAGAAGATCAACGATATCTTGCCTGAAATGATGACTGTTGACTTTGCTCCTTACATGGCTTTGCTTCAACAGAGAAAACGAGCCCGTTTTATGATGAATACAATCAGTAGGGAAACTTCGAAGCCATCGATATTTGAGATTTCACTGTATCCGTCTGAACAAGGAGTTATAGCTGTCGTCGAAGACAAAACCGACGAGGAGAAAACAAAAAGGCTGTCTGCTATAGGCGCAACCGCAAGTATGGTTGGTCATGACATACGTAACCCACTTCAAGCTATTGTCGGAGACATTTACTTACTTAAAGAAAACATCAAATCAATGCCAGAGTCCGAAACACAAAGAGAAGTTGCTGAGAGCATAGACAGCATAGAGACAAATGTTAACTACATCAACAAAATTGTGTCTGACTTGCAGGACTATTCCCGCTCACTAAATCCAGAATATTCAGACTTTAACTTAAAAGAAATGATTGAGATCATTTTACAGTCTGTTAACCGCCAAAATAATTTAGATATTTCAGTAAACATCGATCCTTTATTTACAATCACTTCAGACCGTTCGATAATTAGACGTATCTTAACCAACCTGATTGTTAACGCAATTCAAGCAATGCCAACTGGAGGCAAAATGAGCCTAAACAGTTTCAGAGAAGAAGGTAATTTACTGATTATAGTGGAAGACACTGGTGTTGGAATTCCCGATGATATTAAGGATAAGTTATTCTCACCCATGTTTACCACTAAAGCGAAAGGTCAAGGACTAGGTTTGGCGGTCGTTAAACGATTAGTCGAAGCGCTGAATGGTGCCATAAGTTTTGAAAGTCAGGAAGGAAAAGGAACAAAATTCGTCATTACGTTGCCTTTCAATAAGTAGTCGCTTTTTTAGTAAATGAACACCACCGATTTTTAGATAATCTTGCAAAAAAATGTCAGATAGCGAGTACACCTCTATAATAGGCATCCTCCTTGCACCTAAGGACTTTGTTTTTGCGACATTCTAACACTTATGAGTAAAGAAATTTAACTCAGAGCTAGTTAGCACACGTGAAAATGAATAGAACGATAAAGCATATATTTAGAACAAATCAAATAATTATTAGGTGAAATTTTTGAACGATATTGAAGAAATTGTGGGTTTAAAGGTAGTAACTTCTGGCGCGCATATTATTGGAGAAGTAAAAGGAGTAAAAATTGACCCCGCGACTTGGGACGTAAAGTATTTGAACGTAAAACTTACTGGTGAGGCAGCTGAAAATCTCGGATTGAAGAAGAGGTTCAGCAGTTCTAAAATTTGCCTTCCAGTTAGCATGGTTCAAGCAGTTGCACATGTAGTAACGCTCTCAAGGACAATAGAAGAGTTGGAAAGTTCTCAAGAGATTACAGAGTGCAAAGAGTAAAAAAATACACAAGACTTTAGGGACAAGATAAAAGGGAGGATAGAACCATGTTAGCCGCGCTAATATGGGACTCGTGATTTTTTTTTAATCATTCATGGAACCCACTTCTTTTGGTCTTTAGTATATGCTAACGATGTGCTTTTGAAATTTAATCCAAAATTAAGATAACTGAAGGCTCCAGATGTGCTATTCTGCTCTGTTAGTTGTGAGTCGCCAAAACTGGGAAATCCCTGTACTCTTAAATACCGAATATTGTCTTTGCCTCAATAGAGAATTATGATGCAACCACAAGTCTCGAAATATAGAAAAAGTGCTCAATCGGGAGAAAAAGGCCTCTGCATACATGATTCAAATGTACTGTGAAAGCCATCACAAAGGAAACGCTGAGCTTTGCCCCGTATGCGTCCAACTTAAGGAATATTTTTGGTTGCACCTTGAGAAGTGTCCTGACCAAGTGAAGAAAAGCTGTTGTGGTCGATGTGGTTTGCGTTGCTACCCGCCTGAGAGGAGAGAAGAAATAATGAAGGTTATGGGTTACTCGGGTCCAAGGATGCTTACTAGTCATCCTATTGTAGCGCTGCAGCATCTGTGGGATACACGAAGGGAGCCAGGGCAAGCTGAAGAAAAAGAACCACAAACATCTAAGCATCAAACTGCTTCAAGATAGCGCGGTAGCCCTTCTTGGCCTTTATGCGTTTTGGGCGGGTCTCTACAAGTTGACCCGGTTGAAGTTGTTATTCATGCCACAAGTCGGTGCCCAGAACTGAAATACCCCTTGAAGCGCACGTTAAGACTCTGTTTTTGCAAACTGGACGCATTCCAATAAGTTTAGTCCAAGCAGTCGAAGGTTGGAAGAGGTTAAAAAATTGACGGGAGCATTAAACGGGAATGTAACTTTTGAGAGCGAAATAGGAAAAGGGAGACGGTTTAATATTGGCCTTGCATTAAGCGGATAAACAAAGGGAATGATCAGCTTTCGCATCTAAGAGCGCTTTTTCAAAAGATTTCAAGCAAAAAAGGTGCATTAAAGTCAAAAACATCTACAAAGCAAGAGATTCCGAGAACATGTATGGATAATAATTTGGAGCGTATTGCCCCACTATATTCCATCGTCAAAGTATGGTTTCGTTAAACTTAAACCTAAGTCCAGCAGTTTTTTGTTATTTTTTTTCTTCTGTGGGTTTTTGTCCTTCTGATGGTGGTGTTCCTTCTTCCTGAAGTTGAGCGTAGCCAGTTGAGAAAGGTGATTGGAATTTGCCAATGTTCTCTCTGATGATTCCGTATGCTTGTTCCGCAAGCGAATTTGGTAATTGACCTAACTCCAAAATTTTTTCGTCCCGTTTTACTGTTAGTTTGATTGTTGATCGCAATATTCCTTTGTCTTAGCACTACGTTCGTGATGTCTCTGTAACTGTAATCAGTGTAATCTTTCTTCAAACCAAGAGCATGGGGATGCCGCAGAATTACGCGTTCGTTGGTAATTATTACTGAGTCTATGTTGATTCGAGGGTGGAATATTTTTTCTTTAATGTATAACTCAACTTTTTCGTTTGAGCCAATTATATTTTTTATATCGTCGGGAGTAGACATTTCGTATCACCTTACAGTTCTTAGATTTTTGGGAAAAACGGTGCCGGATATGCTAATCCGAATAGAGCACCAATTATTATGCTTAAGACGATAAAGATGACCCATGCTAGAATTGCTATGAGAATTGCTCTAAGCCAGCCAGTCTGAAACTTGCCTTGAAAACCCAAATCCATGCAATAAGCGCTAAAATGTAGCCGAAAATCAAAGCCGAAGCTCCTAGGAAAAAGCCCACCAAAAAGACAACAACGAAGTAGACGATTGGTCCAGCAAGCGTTGCTAGCAACGCATCTCCAAAAGTCGCTTTTCCCCCAGTTACGCCTTTCCAGCAAGCCAAACTGGAATAGAAACAATGATCCAAAGAATAATTAGCCCTATTAAAGTATAAAGTATGCCTGGAAAAGACACATCAAAACCAGCAATAATCAATTAAAAATCCTCAAGTTAATTTAAGGTAGATGCTTTAGTTAAAGCTTGCTATTGTGGATAGCCAATCAGTCTAAGTTTGAGATAAGCCTTACTCTCCCGACTTGTATAGATCAGGCGATTAAAAAATAAAACTTTCCTATAAGTGGCTTATCCGAATAAGCTGAATATTAGCTGACCAAGGAAATGGCTGATGACGATTACGGGGATTGCGATGCCGAGGTGGATGATTACTTCTCTTATAGTGCTAGTTTTAGTTTGAACTCCGATCAGGTAACTTAGAAAAACCAATATTCCCAACCCTATTATCGTACAGAAAACTGCGGCGTAATCCAGCGGAAGAAACGCAAACAGAACAACGAAAGTCAGGGTGATTCCAAAGCGGGTGATGAAGTTGCTGATGGTGAACATTCGTGTGTTCTCTTTTTTGGTTGCAGTTGATTCTCTGTAGATGTGGATGCCTAAAGAATCGGCGATGTTATCTGCGACTGCTATCACCAGCAAAGAACCAATTACACTGGCTTGGGGGTTGCCTGAGGTCAGTAGCCCAAAAATTATTCCAAGGCTCGTAACGGTTGAGGACGTGGCGCCGAAACTAAATTTGCTAGGATCCTTAGGCATCTTCATAAAATTACCTTTTTCAATTATTATGGTTAAAACTGTAATTTATTCAATTGCATTTTTTAAAAAAAAAATAAGGGGAAACTTTTAGACGGTTGTAGGCTGAGAAGGTGGCATCATTGATTGCATAGATTGTTCATGAGGTTTCAACGTAAAGAAAGCAATCGCTAGTATCAACGCGGATATCCACATTAAGAGTAACCCGATGACGGGGATTATTGCACCTATTAGAAGGATAAGTCCGGCAGTTCCGAATAAGCCCACGCTTGATTTGTTTGAGACTTGTTTTAGCGAGCGCCAAACGAAGAATGCAGAGATTATAGCGAAAATCCAAACGACGACTAAAACCACCAGTATACCCCCGATTAACGGGAAAATAGCGGTTGGGTCTATGTTGCTTGTGTTTGGGGTCACTCCTTGAAGGCTTGCCCAATTACCGTTCCACCCAGGATAGATTTGTGTTATAAGATCCTTTAAGTTCGATAAGATTACTGCAAAAGCGAGAACTGCCGCAACGATTCCGCCGACTATGGCAATCGCTACCCCGTACATTGCGTTGCTGAAGATGCCGCTTTCTCTGTAAATGTTTGCGAAGTTATGCAAAGCAACCAGCACTAGAATTACGCCTACTAACCCGATTACCCACAAATATTGCAGGAATGGGATTATGCCGATGAATATCAGTATTGCACCAATGCCGCCTAAGGTTTTGCTTGATTCTAAAGTCATTTATTTTTCCTCTATGTTTCTGTCACAAGACCAAAGATAAAAGCTTTTTTATGCAGCCCCATAACGTCAGAAACTGTCTTTATTAAATTATAAATCGGAAACGGTTTATCTACTCGCTATCCAGTTGTCCCCGCAGAACGTTGTAGTATGTTTGAAGGTAGATTCTGCCGTTTTCCGTTACAGTGTAAACTTTTCTGGAGCGGCCGTCCTTCTGCTGCTTTTTGCTTTCTACAAGACCTTTGCTTTCTAACTCATTTAGCGTGGGGTAGAGTGCGCCGTGGCGGAGTTTGATGTTAAAATCGTTTTCTACCTGCTTTTTTATTTTATATCCCCATGTTGGCTCGGCTTGGATGATTCGTAATAGCTGGATGTCTAAGAGGTTTCTGACTATGTGTTGTACAATTTCTTTTTTGTAGGTTTCTGACATTTGGTTTCCTTGTTTGGGGTTGTTTGTGTATGGGTTGATGTTAGGATTTATTTAAGTTATGTTAATTTTTTTGATGGTTGTGTGCGGGGTTATGTTTTGGTATGCTTTGGTTATGTCTGAGGGTTTATATCGGGGTTTGGAATAACTATGTAATCAAGATATGTCCGAATAAGGACATATTGTATACAAGTATAACAGAAAAACTGTTCTACAAAAATACACAAACTCGGGGAGAATAGAAAAATGTTTAAACCAAACTCACAAAAAGAAGTTTCAACCAAACTAATGAAAGGACTGCTGGACCTAATAATCCTGCAATTCCTCAGCGCCGAACCCATGCACGGCTATCAAATCATCACAAAAATACGCAAAACCTATGGAGTCTACTTCGGACCAAGCACCATCTACCCAATGCTAGCTACACTGGAAAAGAAAGGATTCGTAGACAGCGTTTGGAACATGGATTTTGAGCGACCTAGAAAAGTCTACAAGCTAACAACTGATGGACAGAACAGGCTAAACTACACAGAAGACTCATTGAATTTGATATGCAGAAAAATAACAGCCACCGCCAACCCAGAAATGACGCAACCAACCATCATGATTGCCGCCAAAAGCAGAAAAACCTTAACCCTAAATGTCCCTTAAAACTGGCAAGTAATCTAACCTTGCCAGCAATTTTGTTTCCAAACTGAATTTCTAAAACATAAGAATCAGTTCTCTTTCTGAAAACTTGTTTTAAATACATCTACATATAATTGCTATGTGCGCTTAGGGTGAACAGTTGAAGCAAACAGAAAGTGAAGCCTTCGAGTTAACCAACCAAACTCTTGATTTCTGCAGACACATCGCTGGCTCATCCAAAATTGCTTCCATAGCCCTTGTAGATAATTATTCAATGAAAAATCCAAACGAACGCCCAATCCACGAAGTAATGCTCATCATCCACAATTTTCAACCTCGACTAATGCGTTACTTCAAAACAATCAACAACAAGACTATTTTTGTTTTCGCCGTTGATCAATGGATCTTTGAGAGAGACGTAGATAGAGGGTTTTTGGGGGAAGCTATTGCAAGTAAACTTATTTTTCCTTATTCAAGCATTCAAGGCGAGGAATATTTACATGAAAAAGAGGTTGAGCTCAAGAAACGCTTGATTGTAGAGTTGCTGGAGAATCTGGTTGTGAATTTTCCTGAGCTTGCCCAGAGCATAATGATTAAACCTCAATACTTCATGTATGAAGTCTTTTCTAATCGAACCCGGGTTTTTCCATTAATCGCTTATGACCTTTCAAAATTAACTAGTTGCCTTCTACAAGATGAAGAAAAAGCACTCGAAGGCTATAACCAAGCTCTGAAACAGCTTGAAGCAGAAGAGAAAATCGTCAGCGTAAACGGCTACATAACTTTATCAAAGAAATTCATCAATCAATGCCAAGATCCCAGAATCAAAATAATCAACCTCTCCAAGAGTATGCCTCGCACACTCTTCTCATCCATCTTCGGCGTCCTCCCCCAACTCATGAACGTGGTCTCCGAAAATACCGAGGCTTTTCTCAGGACACAAAAAATCAATTGGAAACGCCAACCTGATCCAAGCTGCACGTTTATTGATCCGCAGAAATACATTTTCTTCCAAACCTCAGAAGGGCTTGTTTCACTGTCAGATAAGATTGACATCAAAGGCTTTGCTCAAAAAATGCTTCTCGCTGGAGAAAACGGGGACATTGAAGTAGAGCCTATCGGCGGCATGTTAAACGACGTTTACTTAATCAAATCCCATGGGAAAAGCGGCGAAACCAAAGTCTTAGCTAAACGGTTTAAAGATTGGTCGGGTCTAAAATGGTTCCCCTTAACACTGTGGTCGTTTGGAGCTCGATCGTTTGCCGTTGCAGGTCAAGCCCGCTTGGCGAAAGAATATGCGATAAGTGAGTTTTTGCATAATGAAGGATTTAATGTCCCAAAAATTTTGCATGTAAGCAATGCAGAACGCATTATTTTCATGGAGTACATTGAGGGGGAAAACCTTAGCGAAGCCATTAAACGGTTGGCAACATCAAAAGACCCCGCAACAACTGCGGATGTTTGCGATACAGTTGGCAGAGTAGGCGAGATATTTGCCCGCGTACATTTCCACAAAGTTGCCTTAGGCGACACCAAACCAGATAATGTACTCATAAAGAAAGACGGCACAATTTTCCTGATTGATTTCGAACAAGCTACAAAAGACGGCGACCAAGCATGGGACGTAGCAGTTTTCCTCTATTACAGCGGGCACTATCTTCAACCGTTCTACAGCAACGCTAAAGCTGAAGCCGTCGCCAAAGCATTCATAGACGGCTACCTAAAAGGCGGCGGAAACATAATCAACGTTAAGAAAGCGGGGTCACCTAAGTACACGCGGGTTTTCAGCATCTTCACATCGCCTCCAACCATGCGCGCTATTTCAGATATCTGCAAAAAAACAGAAAAACAAGAGGAACAAATACCTGGTCAGCACCCAAATTGAACTAACTGACCTTCTAAGTGATAAAAATAGACAGGGGAAATAAAAAACATCCCCAAGACCAAGGATCCACGGTTTTCTTAGATTTTGGCCTATCCTTCAAATTGGTGCTAACTTCTTCACAAATAGTCGAAATAGTCAAGAAAATTAATCCAAACCACTTTTTGGTGTACACTGAAAATCAGCAACTATTCAAAAAATACTGCAATAAAGTTGGAACGATTAATACAGCAATAGAGTATTTCTTGGCTTAATTAGCAATCAACTATCCAGCATCACGGATAGCGGCGTCACACTGCCAAAGCTCAGGCTCTCAGCTGTCGACGTTTCAGCACTTTCTTCAAAGCTGCCAAGAAGAACAAGCTGATTCTTGCTATTCACAGGAACAAGATTTTGGCTTGTACTTCATAGCAAACAATTGCAATATATCGTTCAGCAATGTTGGTTTTTGATTGTTCGATGCTCGAAGAAGCCCGCATTAGCTAGTGAAGGTATTTGCTTGAATTTTTTAATGGCGGAAAACATGTTTAGGTGTCTTCGAAGTTTCGAAGAAGCTTGGAAACAAGGTTTCTCCATGACTCGAGGAGAACTAAGAATAAACCAACTCCCTTTCGGAAGAGTTATTTACCTAAATTAGAATTGTTTACTTGAGGATTTTTCATGAGTCAATTCTACTATAAGGGCTTGTACAAAGTTAAGGTTGTAACGGAAAGTGAAGGCTACTGGATTGTTGAAGCGTTAGAAGACTTTAAAGATTGTATTGAAGGCGAAAAGGTCCCTGTTAAAGCAGGCGAAAGACGCATAGTGCAGCCGAACGATGTAATTAAGAAAGATGATCTGCCGCCGATGGTGCCTGAACACGCTTATGAGCTACAATTGGAAAAGAAAGTAAAACAAATGGTAGATGAATACCAAAAGGGCGAAGGGCCTAAAACTTAGTTACTTAGGCAAATTTTTTGTAAGCAAGTGTTAAATAATCAAAAGTACAGTTTTGCCTTTGTTGGCTGAGTCTGGGAATGGATACGTTCTCGTACATTTCCATCATTCCATCAATTATCAGTATTTACAGCATAAACCTCAACAACATGGTTTAAACTGAAGAAGTTAACGAGAACAGGTTAGCAGCATATTTGGAACTAAAAACAGTTCTTAAAAAACTTAAAAGGCGTAGAATAGCCTCAACTTTGATTTCAATGGAAACTCCAAAACGATAATCATTCAACCCCAAAAAACGGTCTTAACTGGGGAAATGGTATAAATTACAGTCCTGAGCATCCTTATAAAGCGTTAATAAAAATTTAATTTAGCGGTAAACTTGCATGGCTGAAAAACGAGATTATTATGAGGTTCTTGGTATGCAAAAAGGTGCATCTAAGGACGAAATCAAGGATGCTTACCGAAAACTAGCTATGCAATTCCATCCTGACCGCAATAAAGATGCAGGCGCTGAAGAGCGATTCAAAGAAATCAGCGAAGCATATGCCGTTCTCAGCGATGACCAGAAACGGCAAACATACGATAACCTTGGGCACCAAGGCTTCGACCAACGCTACACAAGCGAGGATATTTTCCGTGGAGCCGACTTCGACTCAGTTTTCCGTGACATGGGTTTCGGCGATATATTCCGCACCTTCTTTGGAGGCGGAGGATTTCAAGGTTATGAGGAGCGCAATCGTGGACAAGACCTTGCATACAACTTGGAAATAACTCTTGAAGAAGCAGCCAGGGGCACGGAAAAAGAAATCGAAATCCCAAGAACTGAACGCTGCGACGTCTGCGGCGGTTCAGGTGCAAACCCCGGCACATCCGCTAGAACCTGTCCCAGATGCGGTGGCGCAGGCAAAGTCCAGAACATCCGTAAAGCTGGCTTCGCCACTTACATGCAGGTTTCTGTTTGTCCTGTCTGTAAAGGCAAAGGCAAAATCATAGACTCTCCCTGCACAAACTGCCGAGGCGCAGGATTGGTGAGGAAACGCCGTAAAATCACGGTTAAAGTACCAATGGGCATCGACGAAGGTTATCAGCTTCGGCTGAGGGGCGAAGGCGAGATGGCTGATCCCGATGGCGAACCTGGAGACCTCTACGTTGTCGTCCACGTTAAACAAAATCCACAGTTCATTAGGGAAGGCGACGACATCTGGCACGTTGCAATCATCACTTATCCTCAAGCTGCGTTGGGAGCCGAAATCACCGTGCCCACGCTTGAAGGACCAACAACCGTTAAAGTGCATCCTGGAACGCAAGTCGGCGAAACCATCACACTTCGAGGAAAAGGTATGCCAAGGTTCCGCGGCTACGGAAGAGGCGACTTGCAAATACGCATCGGCATTTCAGTTCCAGATAGGCTTACAAGTCCTCAGAAAGCGCTTTTGGAGCAACTTGCGAAAGAATTCGGTTCAGATGTCACGGGCAAGAACCGTAAATTCCACCTCTAAGTAAAGGGTTAACGATTCCAATAAAGTTTTAAGCAAATAGCGCCATAGACGGTACTATTGATTTTAGGAAAGGAAACAAATGATATTCAACGTAGAAACAATCCTCATACAACTCATCGTCAACATCTTGGTTAACCTGATTTTTGTTTCGCCGTTCCTGTGGCTTGCGGGTAGACTCTTAGCGGGCAAACAAAAAGCCAAATTCACCGATGCACTCTGGATCGTACTCATCGGAACCATAGTGTTCTACTTCTTCAACTATTTCCTAACCAGCTACATCACAGGATTCATTGGAACCGCAATCGCATACTTTATAATGCTAATCATCTGGTTGGCATTGGTAAAACATTTCTTCGACTGCGGCTGGCTTAAAGCACTTGCCATAAGCATCATCGCCATAATCATCGCTATCATAGTCTTAATCATCATTGCCATCATACTTGTGGCGATTGGCATTGGAACAGGCTGGTTACCAACAACAAACCCATTAAACAGCATCTAAAACCCCCATTTTTTGTTTAATATGCTTTTTTTGGTTAAATCCGCTAATTTTTTCTAAAGCTACTTATCTTGGCAAAAAGAGGAGCGAATCGCTCCTAGTTCTGATCGTTTTGCTTTAACCTCTACACGACAGCGCAACCATACCAATCCCTGAACAAACAACAACCTAACCAACACAAGAATGCCGATTAAAGCCGCAACCTTGCCTTGACTCGCCATGTCGAAACAAGAGGCCAATTTGCGTTAAAGCCTTCGTGTATAAGTTCTTTGACTAAAGGTAGTCAACATTTCTGGATAAGCAAATATTCAAAGTTTTTTTACATATGGACTCATGCGCCAAAGTAAACTTTAATTGACCGTTTTCTCTCTAGCTACTTTAGGTTTGGAGGTGAATTTTTGGATTTTTTCGGTCACAAACCACAACCCAAAGTCATGTTGTCTTATGATGTCATTACAAAGTGCCTATGTGTAAACTGCCCAGTGCAAGCGGACAGTCCATGCGTTAAACCCAAGATAGCCGCCAGAGCTGAAATGATTAATAATATGAATTCTGGAAACGTGCAGAACCTTATGGGCGAAGGAATGATGAAGAACGCGGAAATGGTGAAAAACATGCGCCCTGAAATGATGCTGAACATGTCAAGGGAACAGATGAAGAGTATGAGCGATGAAATGATGAAAAACAATTCGCAGAACCCGTCCAAGATGCCTAAACTTGAGGACATGCCTGGACCCTATTGCGCCAATGGCGTAGCCGTCTGCAAAGACTTGGATTTTAGCAAGACATGCATTTGCCCCGGATGCCAAGTTTTCAAAGATTTCAATCTATTGAAAGCTAAGCCTACAAGCTACTTCTGCAAAGAGGGTAATGCCAAAAGCTAATATTTATTCGGGCAGGAAGAAAAAACTCTTCCACTGCTGCCCATGCAACTATCGATTGATGTGCCTGCAACATAAGACTTCGGATCGTGTGTCGAATGTGTGAATCCGAAATGGTAGGTCCCTGTCAGTAATTGGGAAACAGGAATCTGCAATTGCAAGATTTTCGAGTTAACCATCGATGGAATCAAAAGTTTTATTTTACCGAATCAGGTTCGCTGGTTAAGGATTGGGGAATTTGAGGGCTTCGTTAAAGGTTGTTTTTTTGATGATTTTGATTTTATCCATGTTGTCGGTTTCTACGTCTAAAGTTAACGCTCAAGCGTTTTCTGGGGATTGGCCGATGTTTCATGGGAGCCTCTCTCACGGTGGTGCAGGAATAGGCGATCCGGTATTAATGCCAAAGCTGCTGTGGAATTTCAGTACTGGGAACTGGGTTTTGTCGGCGCCCGCTGTTGTAGGCGCAGTTGTCTACGTAGGTTCCATTGATGGCAACGTTTATGCTCTGAACGCCGAAAACGGCGCTCAACTTTGGAGTTTTAATACAGGAAACGGAGTTTGGTCGTCTCCAGCTGTAGTCGACGGCGTGGTTTATGTGGGCTCTTGGACTAGCGTTTATGCTTTGAATGCGACCAGCGGAACCCAACTTTGGAATCACATCCTCCTCAACGGTGAGGGCGATTATGTTGTTTCGTCTCCAGCAGTAGTCAACGGCAAAGTCTTCATAGGTGCAGATGACGGCAGCCTTTATGCATTGAACGCCACCGACGGAGCACTGCTCTGGAACTACAAAACTGGCAACGAGCTTGCTTCTTCGCCTGCCATCGTCGAAGGAGTAGTCTATGTCGGTTCGTGGGATGGCAACATCTATGCTTTTAACGCTACCGATGGCTCCAAACTCTGGAGCTTCCCCACCGGGGACGTTGTCAATTCGTCTCCTGCCGTCGTAAATGGAGTAGTTTATGTGGGTTCATGGGATAACTACGTTTATGCCTTGAACGCATTTAACGGTGCCAAACTTTGGGACTTCAATGCTGGCGGGATGGTTGCTTCATCTCCCGCAGTTGTAGGCGGCACAGTATACGTGGGGTCGTGGAACGACAACTTTTACGCATTGAACGCTTCTAGCGGCAGCCAACTTTGGAACTATACTACGGGCGACGTGGTTGGTACCGCGCCTGTTGTTGTAGGCAGTGTAGTTTATGTCGGCTCAAATGATGATAATCTCAACGCTTTCAACACTACTAACGGCACCAAACTATGGAATTTTACCAGCGACGGCGTGGCTGGTTCTCCTGCCTTCGTAGACGACACAATCTATTATGGCGGCGGCAACGACGTTTACGCTTTAGGCAATTCACCTGCATCAGCTTCGCCTTCGTCATCCAGCACTTTACCCGTCATAGTTGGGGTGGCATCTGCAGCTGTTATTGTTGCCATAGCGAGTTTATTAGCATCTAAAAAGCTAAGAACTAAGCCGAAAAATCCCTATTCCAAAGTGAACTCACGTTGAAAATAGATTTCAAAAAAATATAAAAAAAGAAAAGAATAGTTGTTTATGTTTTAGGCTTTTTTATCGAGTTGTTTGCGTAGTTCTGCGTATGTGGCTTTGATGTCTTCGATGCTGCCTTCGTCTTCGATTGTGGATGTGTCGCCTAGTGGTGCTCCAGTTAGGACTGCTTTGAGGAGTCTGCGCATGATTTTGCCGCTGCGGGTTTTTGGTAGTTTGTTAACGATGATGACTGCGTCGGGGGTTGCGATTGGGCCGATGGTTGTGCGGACGTGTTTTGTGAGTTCAGCGCGTAGTTCGTCTGATGGTTGGAATCCTTGGCGTAACACTACGAATGCTACTGGGACTTCGCCTTTGACTGCGTCTTCTTTGCCCATGACTGCTGCTTCTGAGACTGCTGGGTGAGATACAAGTGCGCTTTCGAGTTCGACGGTGCCGATTCTGTGTCCTGCAACTTTTAAGACTTCGTCTGCTCTGCCAAGTAGCCAGAAGTATCCATCTGGGTCACGGATTGCGTAGTCGCCGACATAGTAGATACCTGGCCATTTGCCAAAGTATGTTTGTTTGAAGCGGTCAGAGTCTTTCCAAACGGTTTGGAGCATTCCTGGCCATGGAGACTTTATGACTAGATATCCTTTGTTACCTTGTGCCACTGATTGTCCTTTTTCGTCAACGATGTCTGCGTTAACTCCTGGCAAAGGCAACGTTGCTGAGCCGGGTTTTAGCGGTGTCATTTCTATGCCTGCTGCGGGGGAAATCATGAAGCCGCCTGTTTCTGTTTGCCACCAGGTGTCGATGATTGGTAAGCGTTCTTTGCCGATGACGCGGTAGTACCATTTCCATGCTTCGGGGTTGATGGCTTCGCCGACTGAGCCTAGTTCACGTAGGGTGGACAGGTCGTGTTTGTTAACCCATTCTTCGCCGAATTTCATGAACATTCGAACTGCTGTTGGGGTTCCGTAGAGTATTGTGATGCCGTGGTTTTCTATCATGCTCCACCAGCGGTCTTGTGCTGGGAAGTCTGGGGTGCCTTCGAAGAGGAACGCGGTTATGCCGTGGCTAAGTGGAGCGTAAACGTTGTATGTGTGACCGGTGATCCAGCCGATGTCTGCAACGCACCAGTAAATGTCTTCGTCGTTGGGGTTGAATGCCCATTTCAAGGTCCAGTAAGCCCAAACTAAGTATCCGCCTATGCCATGTTGGACGCCTTTTGGTTTGCCTGTGGTTCCTGAGGTGTAGAGTATGAACAGTGGATCGGTTGATTTCATGCTTTCTGGTTCAACGTAAGCATTTGCGCCTGCTGCTGTCAATGCATCGTGATACCAGACGTCTCTTCCTTCTTTCATTTGGATTGGTTGGCCTGTGCGTTTGACAACGAGAACTTTCTCGACATTTGTCATTAGTGGTGCGGCGCGGTCTGCATTATCTTTGATTCCTACTGGTTTGCCCCTGCGGAAGCTGCCGTCTGCGGTTATGAGGACTTTTGCTCCACAGTCGTTTACGCGGTCTGCTAATGCTTCAGCGCTAAAGCCAGAGAAGACAACTGTGTGGACTCCTCCGATTCTTGCGATGGCAAGCAAACTAATTGGCAACTCTGGAATAACAGGTAGGAAAACTGCTACGCGGTCGCCTTTTTGGACGCCGAAGCTTTTGAGTGCTTTTGCAACTTTGTTTACTTCACGGTATAGTTGGTAGTAAGTGTAAGTTTTTACTTCGCCCATCTCGCCTTCCCAAATGTAGGCAAGCTTATTTTTGCGTGCGGTTTTAATGTGACGATCGACTGCGTTGTAGCAAATGTTGAGTTCTCCATCGGGGAACCATTTGAAGAACGGCGGGTTCGAGTCATCCAACACTTTGGTTGGAGCCTTAAACCAGTCGATGGCTTTTGCTTTTTCTGCCCAGAACTCTTGAGGGTTTTTAATGGATTTTTCCCATTCTGCTTTGCGTATTTCTCCAGAAGAAACCTTTACAATACTTGGACTGTATCTATCATTGAAAGGTAAACTATCTGACATGTGCTATCATTCCTATAGATGTTGGGAAGCATTGGGCTTAGAGAATATAAGTTTTTTCAGTGGTTTTTTGTAAAATAAAAAAGAAAAGACCTTATTTGACATATTTATGTTAAAAATTGGGTATATTTAAGCAAGCATGCAAGCGAGGAATTTAGACAATTTAAAAATAAAAAAGGGTGAGTGGAAATTTTTTTTATTTAACTGGCAGGATTGGCAGAACCGTTTTTTTATGAACTTCGTTTAAGACTTCTGCAATACCAAGGTAGACTGCGCTTGCGCCGCATATGACGCCTTCGATTCCTACGAACGTGTTGAATGTTATAGTGCCGGATAGAACTGGATTGTTAGTTAACTCTCTTATTGCCAACATAAAGAACAGTATGAAGAGGCTGCCGAATACGAATTGTAGTGCGCGGTTAGCTTTTAGAGTGCCAAAGAACATGCCTAAGGTAAAGATGCCCCACATTATGAAGTAAGCTGCTAATGAAGATGAAGAAGGAGCAAAACTTGCGAATTCAGTGAACTTTGGTAAAAGCAGAATCATGACAAGACTCCACCAGAATAAGCCGTAAGATAAGAATGCGACTGTGCCGAATGTGTTGCCTTTTTTGTATTCCATGGCGCCAACGATTATTTGTGCTATGCCGCCGTAAGCTATGCCCATCGCTAAAACTACTGTATCAAGTGGAATTACGCCTGCGTTTACAAGGTTCAATAATACTGTTGTGATTCCGAAGCCTAAGAGTCCGAGCGGTGCTGGATTAGCTAATTTTTCTGTTATGCTCATTATTGTTTTCCCCGATTTGATGTTTTAACTGAATTCAACATTCTTTTTTATAAAGGTATCTTGAAATTAGCTAAACTTATAAACTGGGTCCATACATTTTTTATTTATTAAACACGAAAAATAGGCGAGAAGAAACTCAGGAATTAAGGCTATTCTGAAAATTCTTCTAGTTCTTACTCTAGAAGCTTTTCAGATGAAAAATAGCTAACTAAGACCTAGAGACTCTAGTTAAGCTATAGATTACTTTAGTTTCTGATAAAAACTAAGAAAAGTTCTAGGACTTTTCTAAGCTAAGTTTCGAAAGAAAGCTTCTAGGCGAAAAAAAGGTCAATCTTAAAGCGTTTTCAGAATCTCGGAAGAGATTAAACTCTATTTACTTTTTTCATTGAAAGTCAGCTTACCTGGCTTTCGGAGAAAATAAAAGGAGCAAAAATCATGACAACAATAGAACCTCCAAAAATCCAGAAAGACCTTAAAGCTAAGTCTAAACCTAATCCGTTTGCAGGGAAACCGTATTATCACAAAAACTTTCAACCCGGTGGTCTATACGGCATAACAGAAAGCACTGTTCAACCCTGGATCGACGCGCACCCATGCGTGGGAATATACCTGAACAGTCTTAACAGCAGGCAGCTGACAAAAGCTACCTACGTTTTTCGTTATTGCAAGTATGCTAAGAAATCTCCAGAGGAACTTTTAGAATTAAAGAACAAGTATGACAACTTCGACGCGGAGAGACTTCTAGATGATTTTGTTAGAGCAGAAAAAGGGATTCCTGACAGCTCAAAATTTAACATCGTGAACACTATACGAGCTTTTTACCGAACTAATTATCGCCAACTTCAGTCAGCTGCTGGAAAGTACGGGTATACCACCAAGAAGTCTCGAGCTCCTCCATCAAATGATGCCTGTCGTAAAATGATTGAGAATTGTTACGGACTTATGGAAAAAGCGTTAATCATGACAACGACTGGAACTGCTCTAGCTCGTGAATCAGTGGCAGAACTTCGCTGGTCTCATTTCGAGGAAAATTGGCAAAACCAAGAGATTCCAAGCATAACCCTACCTAGCGAAATTATCAAAGGACACGGAAAAGGAAAATATGCAGGAGCGAAGCAGGTTAGTTTTTTCACTCCGGAAGCAAAAGAAATATTGCAAGAATATCGGCGTTGGTATGCTAAAACTTACAACTACACTTGGGCTCCTAACGATTACGTCTTTATGCAACACTGGGGAGGACGGCATATACCGTTAGAAAAAGATACTGTAGCCAAGCATGTTACGGACGTTGCTGATCGGGCAGGTATTGAATTTACCGTTCACGATGGTCGGAGTCGAGTTCAAACTGCTCTTGAGAACGTTGGTGTCTCAAATAATTGGATTAGAAAAATTAAGGGTCGAAAAGTAGCTGGCGAAGAATCGCCCTACAGCAAACCAAGTATAGATAAGTTACGGGCTAAGTTCCAAGCAGCTCTGCCAGAGTTAGAATTCTTATCCGATAAACATCAGAAGGTTGTTACTCCGCAGGAAAAGTTCGCTTCAAATTTCGCTAATATACTGCAGAAACATCCGGAAGTTATGGATAAATTTGAGCAGTTCCTCTTGAGCCTTTAAGGTCGACCTTTTTTTCTCCTTTTCATTTTGGCTTATATGTCTTAAGTTTAGTCTATTCTTCCAATGAGTGATGCATTAATTGTGTATATTACACACTTTATCTATGGAATAATTGACCCAAAGTACCGCGCAATAACAATAAATGCATTATACACAATTTATGCATGGGAAGAGAGAAAATGGAATCAAAAAATAGTAAAAAAGAAATCGTTGACATTCGGGTCCTACTTGAAGGGGATCACGCCCGCAAATTTACCGCAATAAAAAACCTTAAAGGCATTGCCCAAAACACCGAAGTCATCCGCTTCATCGTTACGGATTTTTTCAACGAACACGAGGATAAGCTTCGCAAGTTCATGGTTGCCACCCTAGACTGCAAGGAGGCATAAATTTTGGAGAACGTCGATTGGACTCGGCTAAACCATTACCTGGAAGCCAAGTTTCCAGAGTTAAAAGCCACAGGCAAAAACCAGACTAACTGCCAAACAACTGTAATCGAACAAAAGAAGGTCCAGAAAGATTAGGGGCAGCTATCCTTGTTATCAGATGCTTGGTGCCCTATCTGTAACCAGAATCTTTCGGTAACTAAGATCGAAGGCAAACATTAAGGAGGCACAATCTTAGATGCGGTTACCTCTCTGGGAAAAGAATCGAGGGTGTCCCAGACAGAATCATAAGTTTATGCGAAATATCCTCGGCAAAAACAACCGATTTCATGCCTCACCAGTAGGTCTCAAAACACCGTTACCCGACGATTTCTGTGCCTACTGCCGATTGACTCGTTTAATGTTAAGCCCGAAATTGGAGAGTCAATAATGGCGAGTGTACCTCAGACTAAACTGAGGCTCTTTGAGGATTTAGTTGAACGGTTTGGTCCACCGATGGAAGTGGCGCCTTGGGGATTGTGCCTAACCGTTCAGGGTCCCGAGTTTGACATGGCTTGGGTAAAAACGCTCGTTGACTTGCGCTATAGTATGTTCCTGACAAAGCTAGACGAACACCCGGTAGTTTTCATCCCGTACAAAACATCTGGGTTGCCTATGTCGCCCACCGGCGCTGAGAGTGTAATTAACGAGGTATGTACTTTGCAAAAAGATGATACAAAAGAAAAAACAGAATCTTACGAACCCACAACAATCGACCAATCCAACTTGCTCCTGAACCTAGTCCAAAAATACCAGGGAATCTCTGAGGGCTACCAATCCTTAAGCAAAGCCTACACTGAGCTCAAGAATAACTTCAACGGATTTGTAGAGGAGGTCCAAGGCGACTTTGAAGAGACCCTCCACAACATCGAGGCAGGAGCACAAGAAACCGCAAAAACAAACGCTCAACTCCTGGCCCTAAAGATGGATGTAACTCGCCATAAACACGCAGATTCTGGCGAAGCGATGCTTCCCATGGAGACAAAACAAACTTGATCGCATCCACCTGCCCAGAGAGAACCATTGAGCTTTCTATTTTCTGCAGCAAAAACCGCAGCAAAAAAGTTCAGCTCAGCCTACGTTCGGCGGATAGATCTAGCAGCAAGCTTTCGGGTGTTGTTGTAAGTTGTGACTGTGAAGTCGGCTGCCAAAAGGGCGTCCATTGTCTTTTGGGGAAACGAATCTCGAGTGGGAGAAAAAAGAGATGACGTGGGAGTCGAGCACAAGGTCCCAAAAAATTCACACCGCCTCTATCAAGGCTTACAACGCACTTCCTCGGCCGATATGCACAGCTAAAACCTGCGCTCGAAACCTGGAGCATTCGGGCAAACGTAACGTGGGACGAAACAAATGCCAAGGCTGCAGTTATGTTCAGAGGATGACTCTTTGAAACGTTGTTGTTGGTGTGTTTCTATGCTTCAGAGGTTCGAAAAGCCCAAGGGAGGATGCTATCAATGAGATCTGAGCAAAATTTTGCGCCTCCCAAATATGCCACCCTCGAATCTGCGCGGCTAAAGTCCAAACTCGCCTATGACCTGGTAAATCGCATCAGCGCCAAATTCGGCTGTTCCATCAGCTGGGACAGCAAAACACAGTTCAACCGCATCAATCGTCATCAAGGGCAGAAAACTCTCTTCTTCAAATTTCACAGTAACAAGTTTGTTCCCTACATCGAATTCCTCAGCGAAGACATCCAGGTCCTGCAGCAGATTAAGCAAAGTTTCCCAGCCGACTTTTTGGGAGAAGTCGCCATCAAGGAGGGGTTGCTCTGAGCGATGAAAGTAGACAAGTGGAGACTGTTTTAGATCAATTTGGTTTGAAGCATTTGTATTCTCGCAACCGAACGTTTTCTGATTCAGGAAAACGTGCAGCTTGTGAGGTCCAGCGGTCCTCGCCTTATGAAACTAAAATCGCTGCGCCTTTGCCCGGGTGCTGTGAGTTTGCTACCGGAATAATCACGCCAGATTCTGTGAATCGCACTTGCAGTGCAGCTGATTTTTCTTTTTGTCCTTCTGCAGTTTTCACGAATCCAAAGTTTTACCTTGGTTGTAGTGTTCGCAAAGATAAGTTAACCCTGAAGCAAACTTAGGGAGTTATTGGTTTTTGGCGTCTTCATCTGATAAGTCCACGAATACTTCTAGCAACACCAGTTGCAACAGTTGGGTATCGACGAAGAATTGGAGCATAGAGACCAGAGTCTTTCACATTATCGATGCTTCGGAAATTGAGCTTAGACCTGCCGAGATTGCCCGTAAACTCCATGCTCCAAAGAAGCCAACACGCGGTCAATACACTACGGTTAGGTGTGCCATCAGAAAACTCCTCGATAAAGGCCTAATCTTGCAACCATATGTTGGAGCATACTGCAACAAAATCACCTACGGGGTGCGGTTTGTACCGTTAGCAGTGCACAACATTAGTCTGCGAAGTTTTGTCTGCCAAGATGTCAAGTCTTGGGAAAAAGACGAGTTTATCGGGGGAGTGAAGATCCATGTTTGTTTTGGCCAGGAGCGCCGAAAAGTCAGCGGTTACATCGCTTGCGACGTCGGCGGCATGTCCCATGATGCGTGCCTTTTGGCATTGAATCGCTGGTTCGATATCGTCCATAATCATTTAGGGTTTCAACTCAACGACCTGCAGATCCTGACGTTCGAGCTCAACAAAGACTACCATGGATTACGGATTGATGGTGTCCAATGCATCACTCGAACCGATCTTTTCGGTATGATCGAGCGTGTCTACCAAAAAGAGGAGACCTTGGTTCGCAAGGAACAGAAGACCATAACGCCGATGTCGGTGAACAAATTCGAGGAAGCAATCTCTAAGGGCTTCAATGAGCACTCCAACGCTCAGGCAAATTTTGAGTTAAAGCAGGCTGTCAAGGGCAATTCTGAGGCTTTAAAATATACTAATTCTCGGCTGCTGGGATTTGAGCGCTTACTCGAGGGTGTCTACAAAAGCAAGGTCGGAGACCTGGACAAAACCAAGTTCATCGAAAAAGAAGTCATAGCTCTACGAGTTGACGTCAACAGGTTGGCTGACTGCTTTCTGCAAGTTAACTACTTTTTTGACCAATGCTGTCAATCCAGAAGATACTGCTCAAGATCCCAAAGGCTCAGCTGCAGGAGGCACCCAATATGTTTCTTAATTCTGTTCTGCCCGAACGCCTACTGAGAAAAAAAGGGTGTTTAAAGCAAATTCCCAAGGAAAAATGTCTGAAAAATGCATGGGAAAAGTCCATGCTTTCAAGATGGTGGTTTCTGATAGTGGCTCGCCCTGCTTACGGACACTATATTCAAGTTATTCTTCATGGAGAGAAATACATTGGTTGAACAAAACGAGCAAGATTTAGAGAACAATCTGGTTCAAACACCCGAAAAAACTGCTGAAACACCCAAAAAGAAGCGCACAGCTGCACAAAAGATAGGCAGACAAAGACTCCACGAATTGAAGACTGAGAAAGCTTGCCGGCAAATTGAGCAGATCCTCGAGGAGTTAAGCTGGCTCCGAATCCGCTTTGCTCGCACTTACCAAGCAACCTTCACATCCAAAGAGCTCGAAGGATGGACTGTCGAGGATGAAGTAGACCGCGAGATTATCCAGCGCATCAAAGAGGCAGGCCTTCCTGGAGTGTTGCCAAAGGACGCAGCTGCCGACGTCAACCAACGAGGCGCCTTCAACCTAAAATACTACGACGTCAGCCGAAGGATCCTGCGAATGAATAAACGACTGCATAAGAAAACGGGGAATTACCTCTTTGAGAAGCGAGGGCACGCCTGGGCACTTACAAAGTTCGGTTTCGAATCCTACGACGAACCAATCGACGCTTTATCCAATGAAGACACCCCGAACGCCTCTACTAAACCTTCAACCCTTGAGGAGGAACTCTAATTTGGCGTTGACTAAGCGTGAGAAGCAGATTCTACGGTTACATGCTGAAGGTTTGAGTGATTATCAAATTGCCAAGAAGTTGAGGATCGAGACGCCTAACGTTTATCGCGCTCGAAAAACGGCTCTTGGAAAGATTGAGCGGGCTAGGGCTGATTTGTCGTTTGCTGACAGTCTTAAACCAAAAATTTAGGAGTGTCTACTGTTTAGTAGGTTTTAATCGTTTCTTGTCTCGGAAGGATGAAAGCAAACTCTCGAAAGCAAAGATTGCGACGCCTAATGCCGTTACTGCTGTTAAATAAACAAAGTTTAGGTCCGGGAGTTCTTTATTGACAAATAAACGAATAACAATGATTGCAATTTCGGTTCCCAAAAGTCCCACAAAAAAGAGACAATAAATTAATAGCCGGGGCACGAGGTTTCGGCCAATCCACAAGTGCCCTGTAACATTGGTTTTTTCTTTAACTATGTATTCGCCATACTCAGTTTTCTCCAGTAGTCCCAACTCATTAAGCTTCTGAAGGTGCCGAAATGCTACGCTTGAACTGCTTAGGTCTAAACCTCGAACTACATCACGAGTGCCTATAGGTCGGCCTTCTTTAACTGCAAAAACATAAACTTTGAAGGTGGTACCTTCCAACTCCTCGGAGTTTCTATCAGTAGCCGACAAATGATTAGCTCCCTGAAACAACTTGTACATCAAAACTAGTTGGATATACCCGTAACGACTCATTGCCTTTAACAAGGTCATTATAGAGGTATTCCGAGTCTCCGAAGTTTTCCATGTGAACTAGTTTTGCGCCTCCGCCTATTGAGGGAAGACCACCAATTACAGTGCCCTCCACGCTGCCGCCTAAGTAGAAGGTGCCCGTTTGTAGTAGAGTGCGGTTGCCGATTTGGTTTATTCCTGACAACCCAATTAGCCGTGATTCATAAGGTTGCCATGTTACATCGTCGCCTGGTCCAGGGTCTGTTTTTTGGTTATAAGTTTGGTGGTATTCAAAGAAAAAGCCCGATATAGTTTCACTGAATTCGTTAGGTGTGTTCGTGATACTCATCTGTTGTGCTCCACTGACGCTAAGCTTGCTTACGACGACTGTAACGTTAGAGTGGTTTGTGATGTTGAGGACTAAAAAGAAACTTCCTGCGGTATAATATTTTGAAGAAGGGTCGTTGCTATTATGCCAAAGACCCGTAATGTTTTGGCTGACTGGTTGAGTTGAGAAGTAAGCGTAAACAACGTCCAAGCCCAAAAAGGCGTGTCCATTTGTGTATTTTGGAAGTGTCTGGACATTTGGAGTATACAGTGGGTAGGCTATAGCTAAACCAAGTAATAACGCTACGACGCCTACAACAGCTAATTGAACACGCGGTCTCATGTAATCATCGCTCCTATAGAACATTAACCCACTAATAATTCTCCCTTGAGAACCGCATGGTTCTCACAGCAGAACAGACCTTTGAACCATGAAATATTGCAATATTATCACATTTTTGATATTATCGTGTTTAGGCTCTCAAGCCATTAATGCTTAGTTCACGATGTTTTTTACGATTTAGCTATGTCTTCGAAGGACCGTGTCTGATTGGTTCGTTATGCAATTGGTTTGACTGAGCGGGAAAAAGAGATTCTGCGACTAAGCACATATGGTCTCTCAGATTACCGCATCAGCCGCAAAATCAAGGCGCAACCCAACTCTGTAATTCGCTCACACCACAGCGCATTGAGAAAGATTGCTCAAGCCCAAGCTGATCTAACCTTTGTCGACGCATTAAAACTTAGACCTGCTACCAACGAGCAATTTCAGGCGTCAACTTGGCGTCGATTCTGGCGCAAAATCAAATTCTAACCATTATTAGTTGTCTTTTCGTTTTTTGTTGACGCAATTGGGTAAATAAGCTATTAGTGCTTAGCGGTTGGACTGTTTTCTCATACCTAAGGATTTGATGTTTGGATATGGCTGGCTCCTGTTGGCTGCGGCAACTGCAAGGATTGCAAGAAAGTTCGTGAGCATGTAGCTTCACTTTTAGGCTTTAAGGTTCTTGAAGCTGCTGCAGGCAAACCGTTGCGGATTGCTGGTGTAGCTATGGTTGCCGGCATATCTCGAAATTTTAACATTTACACGCCTGATGAGCTGCAGACATTCGCTGAGAGACTTGTTGCGGCGCCAATCTACATGGAGCATGTTTCAGCTACGCGATGCTGTTGGTAAAGTTACGGATGCAGCTTACGATCCAAAC
The DNA here is from genome assembly GCA_963809455.1 of Candidatus Bathyarchaeota archaeon. Taxonomy (GTDB): domain Archaea; phylum Thermoproteota; class Bathyarchaeia; order Bathyarchaeales; family Bathycorpusculaceae; genus Bathycorpusculum. The sequence goes on from CAWEJP010000010.1 coordinate 228,804, forward strand.
GCCAGATCGATCACTTACGTTGCTGAGATTTATGATTCTGCCGTCGCCGACAAGATCAGGAACGGCTTGATTCGCCATGTGAGCGTTGGTGCTGATTATCAGGCTATGGATTTGGTCGACGCAAAAGTGCCACATGGACTCTATAATGCTGAACTTAGCTTGGTTGCGGTGCCAGGCATGCCTGAGACTACGGTCCAAGTCTTAGAGAAATTTAGCAACGGAGTTGAGAAATTGGAAGAAAAAGACTTAGACATACTTGCCGAGAAAGTTGCGGCTAAAATTGGCGGAAAAGACACCGCTGTCACCGAGAAACTCAAAGTTGAGTTAGCAGAGTCAAAGAAGCTGCAGAGCGAAGCGGAGAACAAAGCAAAGCTGGCTGAAGAATTGCGAGTCAAAGCGGCTGGCGATCTTAACAAATGCAAACACGGTGATTGAAGGCTTTAAGCGATCAGCACCGGGCGTGGATCTGTTGGCTGTGCCACCCGTCTTAATGCCCGTATCCGAACACATTGCGGTTCTTGAAAAACTCGTTCCACCGGTGATGGTTGAGCGGTCCTCGATGGGCATGCAACGTCAAAGTCAAGCAATTCGCGCTGAACTTTTGAAGGCTAAGGAAAAACTGAAGGCGAAATAACTTGGCTCAAGAACCTGCCCAAGACGAAATGCATCATAGTTGGCAATGCTGAAGCAGAGGACATCTACAACTATGCCAAACATGCAATCCCACATAACGAGATGCTAAGCCGTCTTGCCCGCAATCATCACCTTCGAATTCAAGCTTTAGAAAAAGACCGTTGCAGACTTACAGAAAGCATTAACTGAATTCAAAGAGCAACAATCCGAACGATGGGTCTTCATAGTGTTTGATAGTCACATAGACCGGCTGCAAAGGACGAACTTGGCAGTCGTTAAGTCAAAATTTTTGGAGATCGATTCTAAATGACTGATAATTCTGGAAAAACTGGAATGGCTATTGGCGAAACTGACGATCCCGACGCTCTGATTCAAACTTACGCTGCTGGCGCTGCTGTGACTAAGGGCGACCCAGTCTACTTGAGTGCATGCAGAAACTGTAACAAGTGCTGCTGCTGCTCAAGATTGCATTGGCATCGCAACAAAGACTCAAGCAACTGTTGGCGGTCCTGTTCCTGTTCTTACTCAAAGGACGGGTCAAGGTCGCTGCAGGTGGCGCTATCACTATTGGCAAAGCTGTCTACGGTGCTAGATGCTTCTAAACGTGTTCTGATGCTAGCTGATGTAAGCCAAGCGGTTGACGAAGGCGGGGCAGCAAAATACACGGTTGCCGTGCCTTTTGCTCAAAAACTCGGCGAAGCACTGCAAGCAACGACAACTGCTGGCGATCTTCTCTTCATTAAGGTTGGATAAATAGGTTGAAGCCTAAACTTTTCGAATCTTTAATGCAAGAGAAGACAACGCCGGCGAAGGTTCTGCAAAGCAAATCTACGAGAACCTGAAGCCCAAGATGAGCTCGCATCCATTCTATGAAACGCTATGCTGAGATGGGCATCAAAGAAGGCCTATTCTCAGACGGCACTGGCGCTTTAGGAAAGATGCATGATACTCTTGTTGCGGCTGCCCAACCAAATCTGATCGGCAGAAACATAATCAACGTTCTGCCGACCACTGAACCCATGGAACGCTTCCCACTCGACGTCAACGGCATTGCTTACCGATACGCTGAAGGCGCCATAACTCGCTTAAGCGGCGCAAAAAACACCACAGTTGACATCTACACCGATATCCTTGCTGAAGCCTCTGAGGAATGGTCGAAAGAATTTACTGAAGATGCAACCTGGAACGTCATGAACAACATGGTGGAAAAGGTTGGCAGAGCTCTAGGTAAAGATGAGACCCAGAGAATCCTTGCGTTGTATGCTGGTATCGCAAACGGTGACTTAGCCGGTGGCGCAGAAGTTGCCGGCGGTGGAGCTGTTCTTAGCTGGGCTACACTTCTTGGCTGCTCATAATGCGGTTGACAATGAGGACTTCCAGCCAAACGTTTTCGCTGCAATCGTGCTTGGAAAACATCAATTGCTCAACGATGACAAGTTCGTGAAAGCGGTATACTTGCCATCCGAGACAACTGATATCCAAAGCAAGGAAGCATCGGCAACGTTCTTGGGATGACTACTCAATTCAGCACCTTGGTGACAAACACCATGGCTTACTCGATTGATACTCGTGTTGCTGCAGTGATGCTGCTCCGACGTGACGTAACTGTTGAAGACTGGTATGACGCTAAAAGCGGCAAATACGGTATTCGTGCAACTACCCGTTTTGGCCTTGGTGTTCTGCGCTCAAAAGCTATTGCAAGAGTTTCCAACATAAAAGCAACATTGACTTAGGCGACTGAAAGTTGAGTTACAACACCGAGTTTAGCGGCAAATGTCCCAAATGCGAACGCGAATACCACTCAAAACATGGTGATGTAATCGTTTGCGTTTGCTGGGAAATTTGTCCTGAATGCGGTGAAGTAATGGAGACCTACACGCCTGATCTGCTCACGCTCTTATGGCTTGGACGGCAAGCGCGATCTGCAGGTACTCAAAGTATGCAACAATTCGGTCGCTCACTCCGACCGTTCCCCCTATTTTAGTTCTCAACAACCCATCGAGGTTGAACTTAAAAATGAAAACTACTAATCCACTGCCAAAGGGCTACTACGCCGAGTTTAGGTTTATGGTAGCTTTGGCTCTTGCTGGAGGTTCTAAGTTGAGGAATCCGATTAAGAAACTCCAAGAAATGCTAACCTTCGCGGCTTATGGCTCCGCTTCTCCCAACGGCACCGTCTTCTATGAAACAAGCGACATACCCTTAGCCGATATCATGCAACTGTACTATCGTGATGCAACCTGCAAAAGTAGTGTCGATTTGCTCGCCGCTTCAACAGTAGGCATGGGCTTCTACACTACAGTTGACGAGAAATATGCTAAAGCAACAAAGGCAAAGGCTTGTGTGGATGAATTTCTGCGAAGACATCAACCTTGACAAATTACTAAACGATATGGCTAAGCCGCTGATTGCTTGCGGCAACGACTTCTGGCTGCGCCTCTCACCCAACAAATTAACGCGATGTTCTGCGGCTTCCAATCGATGCAGTCTGGAAAATTAACCTCGATAACGTGCCCGGGTTCCGTATTCCACACCGTGTCACCGGGTATAAGCTCAAGCCAATCTACGCGGCAACAAACGCGGGAGTTGACCAAGATGTCCTCTCTCCACAAGCAGTAATCCATTGGCAACTCAATCCTGTGGTGTCTTCAGGCTTTGGAGTTGGATTGCTGCAGGTCCTTCTGCATACGCTCTCGGTGAATGGAGACAAACGACCTGCCTATGCACAGATGAAGGCGAAGATCGAGCGTTTGATGCCAAAGGTCATCGAGAAATATGCAGGTCCAGATGTCGTGGTTGGGTTACCTGGTGCAAAGACCGAGGCGATTAAAGCTTTTGAGAAGGCTATCAAGAATCGACCTGAAGAGGGTGCCTGGCTATTCCACGCTTTCAAAGACGCTACAGTTACGCCGGTCACCATTGATCCAAGGGCTATTGGCTTTGCCAACTACATCGACCACATGGTTAACCAATTCTATCTCGGCTGCGAAACACCGCTGCCAAGACTTTTTAGCACTCCGGGCTTTACTGAAGCTTCGGCAAACGCTGCATTGGAATTGCAGGATATGCTAATTAGACCTGTACAACGGTATGTGAAGCGTCAGGTTGAGCGAGAATTATTCGCAGTAGTGCTATCGCAGAATGGGTTTGACTCATGTAAAAGCTGGAATCCGTTTGAATTGGGGCACACCTGACCAGCCTGAATTGTTACTGTCTGATTTAATTGCCGCTGCGACAGCGCCCACGCCTCTTATCCGTCCTGAAGAATTCAGAAAGAACGCATCCAAGTCAGGTTGGGAGTTATGGGAGCCTAATCCAGCGAAGGCTGCAGCGAATGAGTCTTTAGAAATTCAAGGTAACCAGGGTAAATCTGGTTCTGGAGGATAAAGAAAAATGAGTATGTTTGCGTTAGCAAATGAAGAAACCATTAGACTTAATGGCCAAATTAGTACACGTAAGGTATCTGGCGGATGGCGTTGTTACTTCTGATGTTGAGCAGTTTTCTTCGATTTTTGATATGCGCCTGTTTTCAAAAGGCGTCTTCGAAGTAATAAACACTGGTTTGGCAAACGCTGCAAAATACACAATCTATGGAGCTATTGATCCCAACGTGAAGTGGGAGCCGCTGCCAAATGCTGTGAATAAGGTGCTGGCTGCCAACACCTCGGCTGCTCAAACGTTGAGAGATGCTTATGGATTCGTGAAAGTCGGGTTCACTAGCAATGTTGCAGGTAATACTACAACAATCAAAGTGTTAGCGGAGGGTAAGAATCAATGAGCATGGACCAAGAGACTTCAGATATTGAGGGCACAGGATTCGTTAAAGACACTCATAGCCTAAAAAACATAAAAGACCTCATAGATGCTTTGGCTGCTTCGCAGATTTATGTAATTCAACCAGACGTTTACGTCACTCAAAACAATCCGGTGAGCGACCAAGTCTACACTATTTTGGCTCCAACTGCAAACGTTGAAATCGTAAGTTTAGAAGTTAGGATTGTTTGGGCTGTAACACAACCGACTAACCTTAGAGTAATCGTGACCGTCGATGGGGTAGTACAAACTTACACGTTTGCGTCTCCTGTTTCTGGGACAAGTTATCAACCGAACTTGACAGCGAGCTTGCTTAGCGCCGCACAAGTTCTAACAGCAGGCACGACACCGCAAATAGGAAACAAGTTAGCTTTTGAAGCGATGAGCGGACGTAGCGTTCAAATCCAAATAGCTGTAACGTGGGCTACCAATCAGCCAACCTCGTTGATATGGACACTAAAACATAAGAAACGTTAAGTTAACTTCGAACTTCTAAAAATTCCCATTCCTATTTTAGGTTCAATTGCTATTCAACCGCCGTATCTTCGGTGTCATTAATTTACTTTAAGAGGCATGAAATCCAAAACCTTTTAGCCAATAAATCATTGATGAAGCCACTGTTCTTTTGGCGGAACAGACTGTTCTTTGGGAAGAGCTAAAAGAAGCTTTTCAAGTATCTTTACTGACCAGAAATGAACAAAACCTGGAAAATCGTAACTATAGTAACATTTTTGGTGCTAGTTATAGCTGCCACAGTCTTTGTTGTTAATCTTAGAGGGTTTACATCTCACACGTCTTCTATTATCTTCCTCAAAGCCTACACCTACACCGACGCCTCAAACAAATAACGTAACGGTATCAGGCTCAATTATTGTCCATGGCTTACCAATTCCACCAACAGAAGTCGAATTCACCGCAGAAACCCAGCAAGTCTACAAAGCACCGATAGTAAATGATGCCTATACAATATCCCTCCCAAGAAATCAAACATACGGAATAGAGGGCGATTGGAATGGTAGAACATTCAATGCTACTGGTGTACCCATGGGTGCCATAACAATGCGATGTGACAATGGTGCCTGGGTTTCAAACCTATACAATGCCCAAGATTCAATCACACAAAACCTTCAGGTTGGAATGCAACCTAACGAACCGACAGTAACGCCGCCAAGTCAAAAAAACAAGCTGGTTAACTTTCACTGAATTGACTACCATTGAATAAATTCGAACTTTTCTGGGTAGTTTTGGCTAGATACTGTGCCGAATTCTGCATTGTCTCTTATAAGTTGTTTGATTGATAGCTGAACCTAGTTTAGCTGAGTCAACTGTTAGGGAAGATTACATGCCAAAAACTCATGAGAAGCAACGTTGAATAGCCATATTCAGCTAATAGACAAGAAAAACTCATTTGTGCTTTGATATCATTGCTTTTGAAATTTGAAAGAATTTTGTTGGCGTGTTTAGGATAATAAGTTATTAGTGCTTTTTGCTCGCAACCTTTCTCTGTCTTGAGTCTTCCTGTTGGCTGTTGTCTTGGCATGACGAAAATTGAACTGAAACACCTAAGAAATCATCTAGCAGTGATGAAAGTTACTTTAGAGGAACTTAGGTCGGGTGCCTGCAATTTTTCTTGTCTGGAAAAACGAGTCTTAGCGCAAATTGGCACCTTCACAACTGTTAGCACTATTCTGTACTTTCTGCGTGACGAGGGCTACGTTTACAAGGAAAGCTCTGAGAGTCGAGCATCCTACAGGATGTCTGATAGGGGCGAAAAACTGCTCGAAGCTCTATCTGGTAACCAAGTTAATTTTGGTGGCAATGGAGGTGGGATGGTAGAAATGAAAATTGGAAACCTAACAATTGATGCGGCAGATGTTGGAAACGGCTGTTTGATCGTCGGAACTGGCGTTGCATTCTACGGTGCGATCTGCGGGAAATCCTCTCTTTGCTGTTGAAGCTCTCGCAGTTGGTGGAGCGCTCAAAGCTGTTGCTTCAGCAATTCGACAACTACATATTCAAAAAATCTGTAGCTGCAAAAACCGCATAACCTCAAAATTGGCTCGATAGTGCTCACTTGTGGGGCACTACGAGAATCCAAAGCAGGAACAAAAAATGGGCTACTGTACTACAGATAACGTGAAAAATGTTCTTCAGATTGACTTAGCGGAAACTAAATATGACGCTCAGTTAGCGGACTGTATCACCAGTGCAGGCGGTTTGGTTGATGGACTTCTCAAGCCCAAAGAACTTGTGGTTCCTGCAGTGGTTCCTCAGCTTATAGCTGATGCAACCAAATATTTTGCCGCCTGGATGTTTAGACGGTTCGCAGATCCCGATTGGCGCCGTAGCCTTCTGGGATGAAGCAAATAGATTCTTAGATTGCTTACATCGATGCTGAATTCCAAGCTTATGTGGGGTCCGCCTAATGATTGAATTTAGCGTTACCTCCAATAACTTAGAACTTAACGAGATAGCCCAAAAAATCAGCGGTCCACTAAGGGCAAAGCTCATCGAAAGATTAACCGACATTGCTTTTGAAGAGGCTTTTTGGGGAGCACCAGTCAAAACGGGTTATCTGGCCAGCACAATCTACAAACAAGTCACCGACAGCGAAGGCGTCGTTGGCGTGGCTGCTTCTTACGCCAAGTTCGTGGTTGAAGGGACGGCGCCTCATGAAATCCGTGCCGCCGAAGGTGGAGTTTTATCGTTCATGGTTGCGGGAAAACATATCTTTACGCCGATTGTGCATCATCCAGGAACTAAGCCAAATCCGTTCCTCCAGAATGCCGCCGAGAAAGCTAGAGGTAAAGTTGAGGAGACTTTTGCCGAGTTATGGCTGGAGTTGGTGAGTGGCTAACATGCCCAAGTTTTATGACAGTTACAAAGCGGTTTTTGACGCCCTCAAGACTGCGTTAGTTTATGTCCCGGCTGTTGATGCGGTTCCTGCTCACGATGGAATTCCCGAAGTTCCAGCCGTACCTGCCCATGGTGTTGTAGAACTTAAAACGGTCCTCGTCGGCGAACAATTCACCTTAGACATGCTGCCCAAGGCAACAATCAACCCGATTCCGGGACCAATTACTCCGCTTAGTCATGACAATTTCCTAAACGTAACCATTCGAGGAGTCATAACAGTCGCTATCCAGGAATACAAACCCAAAGACTGGTTCAACGACGTCATCCTGCCGATGGGCGCCGTCGTCGATGCCATCCTTGCCGATCGCAAATTGGGCGGAGCCTGCAAAGACTGCGTAACCACCGAGTTTGCTCCTGGAGAAATAAAGTTCAAAGATGCATCCGGGAAGGACCGCCTTCTGTATGGGGGCGATATCTTCTTTGAAGCAACTGTTTGGTTTAGTCCATCCTAACTACGAGTAACCTTGCTATGAGCAAGTTACAATAAAAAATAAAATGGAGATATGAAAAAAATGAGTTTACCATACAGTAAACACCTACTTTGGGCGTGATGCCAGATTCTACAAAGGAACAACTTTGATTGCTCACACCCGAAACTCTAACTTTGAAAGCTTCGGCACAATTGATCAAAATACGCAGCAACGATTCATTGCAGCCAATCAAGACAAAAGTTGGAGAACAAACCTTCAGCTGGAGCATTGAGCATCTTTTCGTCGGCAAAGACATGCTAGACGCATTTCAATTGGGTTCAGTCTTTGACATTGTTTTTGCTCCCGACGGCAGCGATACCGGCGGTGATGTCGAGACTTGGAAGGATAGTGTAATTACCGGCATTGAACGCAAAACTGACGACGGCATCGTCGAAAACATAAGCGGCGAATCAACCAGCGTAACATTCCCAGAAACAACTGGATAAGGCTGGTCTGATTGTCCATGAATAAAGCAGAATTGGCAGCTGCTCGCAACAGTCCCGAGAACAAAGCACGGTTAGCAGAGCTCGACGCCGCCGAGACCGCGGTTAACGCTAAGCGTACTGAAGCATCTAAACTGTTTAACCCGATCGCCCTACTATCCAGGGCAAGTGAGATCCACGAAGTCAAACACCCACAATTAGGCATCATCCGCTTTGGGGAACTAATGCTCAGCGACTCAGAGCTCATCAGCAAATGCAAAGAAAAGAACGACCGCAGCGCCATGGCCATCTACTTAATGCTCAAGAAAGCCTACCCAGAAATGCCAGAATACACACCCGAAACCATCTCGGAATTCTACAAGGCTTTCCCGATGGTTGAAGGAACACAACTGCTGCAATTCTTCCTATCGCAACCCGGTTTTTTAGGGGAAAAATCGTCGAATGGGTCCAATCAAACCCAGCCGCCTACGAGTTAGGGTTGATACTTGCATGCCTTTCCACAATTTAACTTTGAGAGCCTTCGAGGTTTGCACTTGGTTCCAGTATGAGTACCTAGCTGTTTGGGCACGACTAAATCAGGAAAAGGAAAGTGACAGAATGACTGACCAAGAAATCGAAATAACGTTAACTGCAATCGATGATGCAAGCGAAGTCATAGATGAAGCATCGAAAAAAATAAGCGCCGACGTCGACCAAGTCTCAGCCTCGCAAAAAGATGTATCTGATGCGGTCGAGCAAAGCAGTGGTTCTCTTCGAGATTTCACTGTTGGGGCTTCGGGTGCAGCAACAGCTGGCTTCAACTTCTATAATGCTATTGACCGTGTGCATGAATCTGAAATTAGCCTTGACCGTGCAAATTTGATGGTTAGGTCTTCTACAAAGTCCGTTGAAGATGCTCATAGAGCGGTTACGTGGCAATTAGTTTGCATGGCGCCGGCAGTCAGGAAGCCCAAAAAGCCGAGGAAACCTTGAGCATCGCTGAAGACCGCTTAACTCTGTCAAACGAAAAAGCCGAACAGGCACAGGATAACGTTAACAAATCGATGATGTCAGCTGCTCTGCAGGTCATCCCGTCAACGATCACGATGGTTGACAGCTTAAGCCGAGTATGGAAGAACTTCCCAGACATGACAGGCGTTTTAGAGACACTTGGCAGCAACATTACGATGGTTGGCAATAAGGCATTGATTGCTTCGGTCTCGGTTGCAGGGTTTGTCGGGGGCTTTGTGGTTGGTTATGAAGCGATCACTCAGTTCGGCGACGCTTTGGGTCCTGCAGGTCGCGCCTTGATGGTTGTTGTTCCAGCCATTATTGCAGCCGCTGCGGCTGTTTGGATGCTCCAGGAAGGAATAACTTTGGGCGTCGCAACCGTTGCATTAGTGGCTGCTGGGCTCGCAGTTGGCGCCATGGTTGCCAACCTACAAAATTACGGTAACGGTTTAGGGCAGGGTCCAAAGTTCCAGCTATGGCTGGTGGAGGCGTTGTGGAGTCGCCAACGTTTGCCTTAGTTGGGGAAGCAGGACCCGAAATCGTTATGCCACTAAATCAGTATGAAGCTCAAAGACCTAAAAACTCTGGTCTCGATGCGAATAATCCGCAGCAAGTCAGTATCGACTTGGGCGGCATGCATTTCTATGGCGATATTGCAGATTCTAAATTTCTCGAAAAAGCTGCAACCTACACAGCTGACAAGATATCAGAAGCAGTAAACCTAAGGAGAGGAACCTAACGCCAGAAGACCCGCCTATTACTACCTGGACAATCGATGACGTCGTTTTGCCGTATGGTCCGCATAAATTCGGGATAACTGGAGCGCCTAACGAATCGGAGATCACTCAGAGCGGCGAAGAACCAATCATTATTATCGATGGCTTAAGCGGAACAACTTTAGCTTTATCAGGTACCATAGATGATGACGCAAAAACGGATGATGAACTTTGGAACGATATTATCCAGCCGCTGCTAGATCTGCGAGGTGTCGAGGTTACTCTATCTTGTCCTGTTACAGCTCTTAACGGCGTATGGGTGCTTGTTGATTTTCAGCCTTCCCGCGGACAATTCCTAAAAATCTACGATTACACTTTGCGCCTCAAGAAATCGTGTCTCACAGTTACCTTAAACTCAAGCATTAGCCCGGAGTAATCAGATGGTTACGCAATCGGGGACCTGGTCAATTGAATACTTGGATCCAGACACTGAAATCTTAACGCCTTTGAAAGCTGAATTTGACCAACTCCCAGATGAACTCAACGGCGACTCAAACGCGTCCTTCTATCTGCCAAACACCGATGCCAATAGAGCCTTAGTTGGCCGTGGCGATGTTCTTGTCAACATTTACTTCAATGATGAATTACAGTATAGCGGGATTCTTACAACTGCTAATCTTTCAAGCTCAAGGATCAAAGCCATAATCCTTGACACTGTAGTTTTAATGCTGGATGAAGCTGAACCAATAACAGGCGTTTATGATTCGGTTCCAGCAAACCAAATTCTAACCGAAGTATTAGCTGCAACACCGGGAACAAACCTGATTGTGGGCACTTGCCCAACAACTGCGATATCCGTTGTTTTCTACAAAGCCAACCGCCTTGATATCGTCAAGTTCTTGCCGAAGCAACTGCAAGCGAATACTGGACATCGGATGGAACAACCATAGACATTGGAACACGAGGCGGCTACCATTGGTCTTGTCCCGAACGACTAATTATCAATACCCGAAACATCGACGCTTCAAAAGTTGCTGATAAAGTCATAATCCGCGGAGTCGACACTTTTGGGCGTCACATCACTGGCGAAGCTGGAAGCTCGGGTTGGGTTGGTGCACGAGTAAGGGTCTTTAACGAAGATAGACCCGCCGATCAAGCAACCCTTGCCAACCTTGCTATCAAAAAATTGACTGAACTACAGAGCGGCGCCGCAACAGGAAGTCCGGTTGCAACTCTCATTACTATGGGCTACCAATTCGGTGTCGGTGATTACGTCTGCATCAATCGTCCAAAGTATCTCTTCAATGGGCAATACTACCGCATCGCACAACTAACAAAAACTAAGACTCCAAGCTTCTTTCCAGCTGGACAAGCCCAAGCAAACTGTTGAGAAGACTTTGGCTGAGCTGCGTAATTGGGAGAAAAACGGAATCTACCTTCCGGGCTGCACAAGCTGGAGTATTAATTTGCAGAATCTGGTTGGCTTATACCATTTAACAGAAGGTACCGGAACAGTTGCCAAGGATTCAAGTCCTGTTGACACTCCTACAAATGGCGCTATTGTCAATGGCCATTGGGATAATTCTCCCATCGGTGGAGGTGCTAAAGTTCTTGCTGTCCAAGGTGACGGGTACGTTGATTGCAACACTACAATCGACTTATCCGTTAACGGAAGCTGCTTTAGCGTTGGCGGCTGGTTTAGTCCAGTCAACCTTGACAACATCGTAAGACACCTTGCACACAAAGATGGCCAATTCGGCTTAAGCTACGTCAATACTGTTTTTCGCTTTACCTTCACAGACACCAGTAATGGCGACGTGAACACATGCGATTCTGAAATTGGAAAAATCAAGGCATACGGTCGCCACTTCGTCATGATTACCTATGACGGCGAAACCTTGACAATGTACATTGGTGGGATAGTCCACAAAACATGGAATCTTAACATTGGGATTCATGGGTCAACAAATAAGGTTTATCTTGGCATGTTTCTTTGGGGAAATGCAGCTGAGTGGATGTTCTGGACTCGCTGCTTAACTGCGCAGGAGGTGCTTGAGCTCAACTTTTTTCCCCTTAATCGAGTTGTTCAGACAGCCACCGGGGGGTCTTAGAGTTGCCTCAATCACCCGGTACTTCAATTATAATTTGGATATCGCAATCATGGTTAGAGAGCACTTCAACTATAATTTGGATATCCCAATCATGGTTACGAGGCATTTTGATGAGTCATTGGATGTGGCTATAAATGGAAAAAGACACCATAATTATTTGGAAGCTCCGGAGTGGGATGATACGCCAGTAGGCTGTGTTTACCAGTTTGCAGGTCCTATTGCAAATATTCCTTCCGGGTATTTGCTTTGCAATGGCGCCAGCCTATTACGTTCGTCTTATACGTCTTTGTTTGCGGCTCTGGGTACCCTTTATGGGGCGGCTGATGGGTCGCATTTTAATATTCCCGATTTCCGAGATAAGATGTTAATTGGTGCTACCCAAGACGATTCAGGGGTTCCCAAAACCAACGTCACTGGATCTTTGACTCAGTCAGGTGGGTCTATTATGCTTACGCATTCGGGTGGATCGGTTACTCGTGGCGTCTCAGGGGTTTCAACAGGCGCTGGATCTGCACACACCCATGGCGTTGGAACAACTGCAGTCACACCAGCAACTCATAGCAACCAAGGCGCCCACACCCACGATGCCCATACCACTGCATCAAGCAAATATGGCTCTTCCACGGGATCTCCACTAATTGGACCTGCAACGCATCCTAGTCAAGGCGGCCATACTCACGATAACCACGGCTTAACTTGGGGACCCGCCAACGAATCCTCACACACGCACTCGATTACTGAACCAAACTCTGGGGCAGGGCATGACCATGGGTTTACTCAGCCAAGTAACCATACAGCAATTCCGCCATATTTCGCAGTAGCATATATAATTAAAACTTGAGGACAAAAAAATGGTAACAACACCCATAATTAGCTTCACAGCTGACGTCGCCGAACCCGATATCTATAATGACGTTTGTGATCTGCCTACTCCTTTTACCTTAAACATACTCTTGGGGATAACCAACACTCACCCGTCAAATACTCTTTATTTTAAAGCCTCCATCGTGACGCCTCCTGCAGATTACTCTGTTTCATCAACTAACCTGGGATCACTGGCGCCTGGCGCAAGCGGATTCTTCATATTTACTCCCGTTCGGGCTAAGCCAACTTTAACTGCAGGAGAATACGACGAGACCCTGACGCTTAGAATTGACGCTTATACTGACTCAGGGTATTCTGCAGCCTACGCAAACCAAACCCTCAGCACAGCAATCCATCACTTTGACCATACCGATGCTTCCTGGACTGTTCTTGAGCATGCTGATTTTACAAACGATGTCTGCGGCTGGACATATGTTGGAGGATTCGGCGGAGCAAACCCCATCGTTAACACGCATTTCTATTCCTCACCCGCCGCGGTTCAGATGTCTTTTACTTCCTATGGCAGCAACTATGGTCCCGGAACCCTAACCAAAACACTCAACACCGGAGCCAAAACCAAAGCACGCATAATCTACCACCTCTACCACGACGGAAACGCAAACGACGATGCCATAAAAGTAACTGTTGGCGGAGTCATCAAAAAACCTAGAGCGCTACCACTGCCAGCAAATAAATGGATCCGATTAGCCTACAACTTCCCAGTAAATCAAAACGTAACTACAGAGTTTTGGTGCCGAGGAGCAATGTACGACTACCCATTTTACTGGATAGATGAAATCTGGGTAATCTCAAAATAACCTCTTTTTATTGGCTAAGTAGACATAGGTTGTTTTTCCTTTGTTCTGCTGGATGGGAACTGACGCATTCACAGAAATTGCTAGAGTGTTAAATTATGCTCCTGGAAGTAATTTGGTTGTTTTTAAGAAATGAGACTTGTTAGTCTAATCGACAACCAGGTAAGAAGACAAATATTTCTCTATCTTTTTATCCCCACCCAAACTTAAAGTCGTGACTAAGAGACGTTACGCCTGCCGAAGCATCTACACTGTAGGTTCCAAGATCGTCTGTGGGGATTTGCCCAAGATCGAGAACAAAATAAGTCACTTTAACATCGTAGCTGTGTTGATTGCTTAACGTTACATTAAATACTGTAGATAAGCCTTGGCGATTCACTTGGATGTTCTGCCCTGTTTGGCGATCAATAAAGTTTAAATTGAGAAAATCTAAGGCAGTTCCGCCACTTAACAATACGCGACCTGTCACAGTAACGTTTGAATTTAGTACGGAGAGTTGGAAGGTGGAGTTTTTTGTTATTGGACCGTTTGTTGCGGTTACCACAATTGGGTAAGTGCCTGTAACAGTGGATTGTGATGCGTTTAGCGTTAAGAGGCTTGTGTAAGTGTAGTTTCCCGAGGTTTGATTGAAGCTGCATTCTATGCCGCTTGAACCTGTGTCTGCTCTAAGTGACACAATCTGGTTATCGGTAAAGTTGTATACATTGGCGGTAGTCTGTATGCTGCTTCCTTGGAGGACGGATCCGTTTGAGGGTGAGAGTAACATGTCGAAGGAGGGTGGATTGACGACGGGAGAAAATAGTATTGGCAGATTAGTGAAAGCAACAGCTGCGATTATGGCTCCCGCAACCACTATAATCATTATTATTGCAGCTTGGGTCGCTCTGTTAAGCCCCATAAAGTAAAACCGTGTGTGCATTGTAATAAATTTTACTGCTTTTCTTAACTTCTGCAACGACCCTGTATTTGGGTTAATCGTTGGCATCTTGCTGATTGTCGTAAGATTTTCTCCTGCTTTAAAAACAAACGATAAAAATGTGCCCCGATGGAATTCAAAGGTTGCATTATTTTCTATTACTTTTAAGTTTGGTGATTAAGTACCCGTGGATTTTGTTTATAATGACTTCTTTTTTGATTGCAATCTCTCGTCCTTCTGGCGTTAGACTATAAACTTTTCCTGATCTGCATGTTTCACATTTGAGCAGACCCTTTTTCTCCAAAATGGATAATTTGGAGTAAATTGTGCTGGGTCCAATTATCAAACCGAACTTTCTGATTAGCACTTTATTAATTTCATAGCCGCTCATGGCATGCATAGATAGTAAGTGCAACATGATTAAGTCTAAAGATGCCTTAACCGCTTTCTCTCTGCTGTCCACAATGAACTCTTCTAACCCCACAACTTAAGCCCCCGAAATTGACATACACTAACTGCCTTTCAATCATATCAGCAAGAAATATTGTGTCTAACGATATTAAACACTTTCCAAACTCTAAAACAGGAGATAAGTGCTTGTTTTAAAAAAATAGTAATAATAATATTATGAATATTATTTCAAAACAATCGATATAAGTCACCTGTTGTCAAAATAGAAACCAACCAAGCTAGACTGCTTGGGGGCGTGTCACCGCCTAGCTCTAATTGAAGAGCAGAAGAGAACAATGCGACAACAAAGCGGAGGTCAAAAATATGAACAAATCGACGAAGACTATTATCTCACTAACACTTCTACTTATACTAACAACTCTGATTACATTGCAAATGGCAATGGGTTTCATGGCGAGACTTCAATCCGTCGTAACGGTAACGAGGTCGACCGCGAATAGATGCGACCACGAGGTTAACCCCCCTTCTACAGGCGATGCATGGACGGCGGTTGGCATAGCAGCAACCTTCCGTGACGGTGATCAACAATGGTTATCAGCAACCTACTACTTCAGGAGGGCTTTTGGTGCATATGTAATGTCACCTCATGATTGGACTATTGATGGCTCTATGACGACCGATGCTATCCATGACTATACTGATTACTATACTTACCAATCCACTAGTCCGACTTGGCAATACCAAAATCCACCTAAGTATACTTGGGCTGCATATTATCATGATGTTCAGCAGTACCAATCATTCGATATCAATTCTGGTTTTAGAGTAGGCGCTAACTGTGGCACTTGGTTTAAACTTCTTGCTAATCCCAATACTCGGGTATACATTTCTTCAATAATTAGCTCTGCAGATATGATCGCAGCAAACCCAAACTACCAGGGATAAACACATGAATAGAAAAGATATCAACCGAAAATGGCTCAAATACAGTTTGGTGCTCGCAACATTTTGCATAATAATGACAATCGTTTCAATTTCTTTCTGCATTACTTTAGGACAGTCTGTTGCAGTTCCAACAAAACAATTTGTTGCTCCAAGCGCTGAACAGTTTAATTTGCAAACCGCATATGCATACGTTGGAAAAGGTGCTGAAAACAATACCACAACTGACAACGCTGGAAATCTTTTAATGCCCGTGAGCGAATACCCCTCGACAATCATTTTTAACGTAACAAAACCCACAGCGCAAGAAGTTAAATATGATGCCATTCTTGAAGTATATAGCGTTAGTGTTGCTACAGACAAAGGCTTGGTAGAAAACTTCATCTACTTTATAGGAACAAATACCAATCCTTCATTTTCTGAACAAGAACTTGATAATCTAACCGCTGGAATCTATAATTTATTTGACGTAAACAAGGTTGATGCAGTGAGGGGTAACTTCCAGTTTAATTGGACTGGAGACGAATCAGTCTTAAGTGCACAAGTAGGATCTTACGGGATATACACTGATTATATTCATGGACTGGGCTTGTGGACTGATGGTCAGCCGAACGCCATCTCATTATCCGTCCACAGACTTGGAAACATAGCGATATTAAACGGCGCTGTCTCTGTTCAACCGGATATGACTGGAATTCAGCGACAAACTGTAACACAACTGGCAGCCAGTAACCATACTTTCCTGATAAACAAAATAGTTCCTGATGACAAGTTTTCGCAGATAAATGCATTTGAGCCACTAAAATAACCCTTTTTTTTTAAAAAAAAATTAATAAGTCTTGCTGGAGATTATTATAAATGTGTTAGAATAGAACTGAAGTTCATCAGTTTAAGAAAAGCGACGTTAATAATTTTGCTGTAATTGGTGAACTTAAAAATAATATGACGCAAGTCAGGGCTGATATAAATCGACATAAAAACTAGCTCAAGCAAGTATTAGAAATACAAGTATAGAATTTAATAAAAATCGCCAATTAATTTATGTAAGCTAACTATCTTACAAAGCATTTTATTTGTCTTAAATAACTAGTCTTATTGAACTTAATTCAATTAACTTGTTTTAATTAGGTTAGCTGTTTTTCGTTGTTTTCCTGAGATAAAATGCCTAATATGGGTCTAATCGCTATTGTGGCATGCAAGAATGCCTGCAATGGGGTGTTGAAGCGTGAAAACAAACAATTTAGAGGAACTAACGTCAAAACTTCAAAATTGTTTTTCCAAACTACCGGAACCTCTTCAAATCATTTTTGTTGATGGATTTAGCAGTCGCAGCAGAAATCGTCTTCGCGTTTAGCGAGCTTATGCAGTGGCAAGTTTTATTCGGTAAGTGGCACTGGAAAACTGTTCTGCTGGAATGGAACTGACGCTTTCAATGAGGTTGCTGGAGTGCTAAATTATGCGTCTGGAAGTAGATTGGTTGTTTTTAGAAAATAAGATTAGTTAGTATGTTGTTATCTTGTTGTTCAGGGAATAGCAAAAGATTTTGGCAGCAAGCGAGGGGCGAATATTCATGAAAGTCATAACAATAACTGTCATTGTAATAGCTGCAGTGGTTATAGCAATTGGCTTATGGTACACGCAAACACACTTGGTACATCCCACCATTGGTTCCACGCCAACTCCAGCACCAACCCCCACTCCAACCGCAAACCCCGTTCCAACAAGCGTCCCAACACCGACAACAGTATCAGGCACCACAGTCACGGCAAATCTCAAGTTAACAAGGGTAGACATAACACCGGGTACCGGTCAGTGGGTGCTACTAATTAACGGCACAATCACAAACGAGGGCTCAAGTACCGCCTACGGTGTAGGGCTTCATGTGTTCGGAGATATTGATCCAACCTTCGACCTCTTCGAAAAAACCATAGACGTAACTGTACCTGCTGCTTCAGGCACATACAACGCAACAAACACTTATACGCTGTCCACGATATCTCCAAACCAAAGCGTCCCAATAAATATTGAAATCATACCTCCCTTCCTTTTAAACGAATATGCAGTGATAGATGGCGCAACCGCAACGGTAGTATGGTCAAACCCGTAGTATGGTCAAAACGCCCACATAGTCATTTCCAAGCGATTAGTGCTGTCTGGTTGTAATAAGGCATCGAAAAAACGCAAACTTGAAGCAATGACCTTTCCCACGACTATACCTTATAGGTTTTACATTCCTTGCCTTAAGCCGAGCCGTAATGTTATGAGCTGAAAGAAGTCGGGTTGGTTTACTTGGTTTCTGTTACTTGCCTTGATTAGCCTGCCTTCTAATCGTTGGCTTCTTATCGTTGCCGTCCGGGCGTAAAATGCCTAATATGCAGTCTAATCGCCATTATAACCTGATAAAAGGTTTGCTATGGGTGTTAAAGCTTGGAAAAAGTTAGGTTGAAAAAAAGTGACTAAACCTTCTCTTGAAAGCCAGCTGGCTTCTTGTAGTCCTGGTGACTTAGTATGTTGCATGTGGACTGACGCAAGCATAGGAAAAACCAGCACCAACGGGGGAATCATCGATGTCCCAGTGCGAAGCTGGGGCGTGTTTGTCGGAATATTTGGACGCCGAAAACACATCATCTTCGCACAGAACAGCTTTGAATACGCCGATGGCCTCTGCGACTTGGACTACACCGCAATCCCGATGGGATGGATTGAAGACGTCCAAATCATCGCTCCACACTACACACCCGAAGGCTGCCCTACGCATCTTTAGTTGCGAGTTTTGTTTGCTGTGAAGAGGACAACAAAAAAGTCTCAGTATTCGCCAATCGCCCAAGAACTTTCTTTCAACGGAGGCTAAGCGTTCATGGCTGCCCTGTCTAATCCATTAAATAAGCTCAGGGAGTTACTCCGCCATTATTTCACCATTGAATATGGCCTGGAAAACGCTTCGAGTGCAAGAGCAAAAGACACCACTCGAACTATCAAACGGTCGCGACGTTGCCACAGAATCCCTCCTTCAGAACGGTTCATTTGGGCAATGGTTGTCTTGATAGTCGCTCTTATCGGGTTAGTATCAATCGAAATTGCACTTATCCTGGTCACTGGCGCCCTCGACGAGGCGATTTTGTTTGTGATCTGCGGCATTGTCGGTGCCTTGGCCAGTCGGTTTTTGGAGGCAAAAGTCTAAGATGTATTTCACTTTTGATCTGGAGGCTTTAGATTGGTAAAAGGCAAACCCTGGTCGACTGAGGATGAAAAGAAACTAATCGACTGGTTCAGGTCAGGAACGACAGACTTAAGAGTGCTCGCTTTCAGCTTTGATGGGCTCAATTACCGAAGACGCTATTCGGCAAAAACTGATCGACTTGGACTTATTGAAAGAAGAAGAACGAAGCAAAAAAACCACGTCTTGTTCTTCTTCTCCCACTCTAAAACTGCCTAAGGAGCTGCCAAGTATTGAAGAAACACTAAAGACATTATCGGCTGCTTTGAAGGCTCTTGAAACGCCGGGGCTGGAAAAAAACGATATTTTTCGATTGCGCAGCATAATTGCAGGTGCAAGGTCTACAAGGAACTCTTATCGGATTACATCAATTATCGAGGGCTTAGAAGCTGAACTCAGAGACTTAAGGGACAAATATGCGGAACTTTCGAAAGAAAACCCAAGGCGTTCCGTCCAAATAGACTCTTTGAGGAGCGTGCCCAGCTTCGTGAACAAGCTTTGGCAATAGAGTCTGAGCGATTGAGCAAGGTTGAGACCCTAAAAACGGATCCGATCGAGTTTTTCCGTCAAGTCCTTGGGGTAGAGCCGACCGATTACCAGAAGGAATTAATCGAGCTTTTCCAGAAGAACCAGTTTGTGGCTGCACGATGGAGTCGACAATCTGGCAAAAGCTTCACAACCTCAGGCATACTGCTCAACTATGCGTTAGCCAACCCTAACTTCTACATAGGCGTTGTGGGTCCTTCTTGGCGCCAAACAAAGCTAGTTATCCGACGCATCGGAGAATTTGCACGCCGATTGCCTCCTGGCTCAAAGATCATTGTGCAAAAAACAAGAATCACCTGCCCGAATGGCTCCGTCATTGAAGCCTTCCCAAATAATCCTGACACTATCGAGGCCCAACGCTTTCATTGTGTCTATGCTGACGAATTCAATTTCATTCCAAACGCTGAGGAACTTTATGACGCTGCGCTCTTCACCTTGGGAACAACCAACGGGAAATTCATCTGTACAAGCACACCGTTTAATACCGACAGCTTGTTTTGGCGAATTTGCAATCACAAAGACTTCGAGGATTTTGCCCGTCACCATGTGACTTGGGAACGAGCCCAAGAACCTAATGGTCCACTAAAAACAGGTATTTTGGAGAAGATCAAAAAGCAGATGCGTGACGATCCGTCCAGGTGGCGTCGTGAAATGGAGGCTGAATGGGCTGAGGATGAAGACGTCTGGCTCTCTCAAAGCCTAATCTCCTCTTGCATCGGCACAGCCAAGAACTGTGGTGAGGACCTGCAGCCGTTCAACCCAGAAGCGAGTATGAGGGCGAATTCTACGCTGGGTTGGATCCTGCGCAAACACGCGATTTCCATGTCTTAAGCGTGGTGGAGAGGGTTGACCAAAAACTGTTGCTTAGGCATCTCAAGATTTTTCCCCATCCAACCTATGACGCCTACGTTTTAGGTTACATCAAGGCACTGCAGGACCGCTGGGGAGGCTTCAACAAAATTCGAGTGGACATAACCAGGGAAGGTCCAAGCTTTATTGCTGACATGGAAAATGCCGGCATAAACAACGCTGAAGGGGTAATCTTTAGTTCCCCACGAAAAAGCGAGATGGCAAGCTATTCTCAAAAAACGCATGCAGGACAAACGCTTCTTCTATCCGCTACTAAGTTGGGAGAAACCCTACCGAGGCGATATCTGTAACGAGTTTAACGTCGAACGCTTCGCATTGCGTAAGGATGGCGGCTTAGCGTTATAGTCACCCCCAAGGCACGCATGACGATGTTTTTTGGGCGTCTGCTCTAGCAGCCTTTGCAACTTGCGAGCTTGTTCCTGAACAATTTGTAACGATGGTGCCAAGATGAGACGATCAAATATTGAAATGGATATCGATATCCTGCAAGCAATTTTCAAGAACAATATGAAAATGACCCACATAATGTACCGAGCAAACGTGAACGCTACAATCTTGAAGTTCAAACTGCAATCGCTCGAGCAGAGAGGGCTTGATAAAGTCGATTCGGTTGCACAAAAATCATCTCAAAGCGCCGGGCAAAGAACGCCATTTTTACAGCATTACAGCTGAGGGTCGAAATGTCCTGCAAAGTTACCAGTTGATAAAAAACAAACTTGGGAGTAGCGGTAGATGCGCCATCAAAGAAGATTTAGAATTAGAATCCTGCAAAAGAACCTACGACAAGGCAACAGGCAAATTCAGCTTCAACATCAGCTATGAAACGCACACCAAATAACACCCCGAAGCATTGTGGTCGCCGAAGCCTTTGGATTGGGCATTGATGAGACCGCAGATTCAAGGTCTTAGACGCTGAACTTAAGATCGGACCCAAAGACATTGTCTATATCACGGGCGATAGTGGCAGCGGAAAAAGCGTTTTGCTGCGGGCCATTCGGGCAGACTTAGGGGACGAAGCAATCGATCTCTCCGAGGTCCAGGTGGATCCAGAAAAACCACTCATCGAAACTGTTGGCGCCACTGTTGAGCAAGGCATAGAATTGCTAAGCAAGGTGGGGTTGAATGACGCTTTCTTTTCCTGCGGACTTACAGTCAGCTGAGTGATGGTCAGAAGTACCGTTACCGAATCGCCAAACTCATCGAGAGCCAAAAACAATGGTGGCTTATGGATGAATTCGCAGCTTGCCTAGATCGAGACACAGCAAAGATTATTGCGTTTAACCTGCAGAAAATCGCACGGTCCCAGGGCAGAGCAGCCATAGTCGCAACAACTCACAGCGACTTAGTCGAGGATCTGTCGCCCTCGGTGTTCGTGGTGAAGCGGTTTGGAGAAGAAATCGACATAAAATATCCCACCGCCATAGCCAGCGAATGCAGCTTAATCAAAGAAATGAGAGTCGAAGCGGGCACCAGGGAAGATTGGCTAAAACTCGCCACTTTCCACTACCGCGGACATAACACATCAGTTGTTAGGCACTTCTTTAGGTTAATGCGTGGCAATGAGCTCTGCGGAGTGATCGTTTATTGTTATCCCTCGCCATCCTGTTTTGGACGCCGCTTAGTTCTGCCAAAGATGACTATGACGGAAGTTAACGCTCAAATCAGCTTGATTAGCCGCTTAGTGGTTCACCCAAAATATCGCACTGTAGGCCTTGGCGCCAAACTCATTCATGACACACTTCCGTTGGCAGGTACCCAATACGTTGAGTTAATCGCTGTGATGCCAAAGTATTCGCCGTTCGCTGAGAAAGCAGGTATGAAGAAAATCGCCATCCAGACTCAGGTTAAATCGGTTGCCAAGATTTCTCGTCTGCTGGTGTCTTTGGGGTTTGATCTGCAGTTTTTAGGCAGCAAAACCTACATCAAAGAGGTCCTCGAGGGCTTGGATTCAAAGAAGCTAGCTCAGCTGCGTGAGGGGTTTTTGCATTGCAAGCATCCAAGGTTCCAACCACAATTCTGCAGCCTTAGGCCATCAACTATACTTTACCAGGGAAGAATGGACGAATGCCGTGATGACTGCGAGTTTAGAAAAACTTGGCAACGTAATAAAAATTATTGGCGTTCTGCTACAGATGAAGGTTTACCTACTTTGGAGTCGAGACAACTCAATTAACCAAGATATCGCAGAAGATTAGAAAAAAAAACAAAAAAAAACTAATCGATTATTTCTTAAGTACTTCTTTCTTCAAAATGATTGAATTTTATCAAAATGACCACCAACATAGCTCAAAGAACTCTATCCAGAAGCTCCGTTGGAACTCTATATTTCTTGGATGCCAATATTTTGATATTTATACCTAACGAAAAAACTTGCAATGTTGGTTTTTAGTGAATTCAAAAGCCATTGCTTTTAACAACAAATCTATATAGCAGATACCATTACCAATTCCTAGTGTAGAGTGGCAGATAAAGCAGCCAAGAGATTTTCTAGTTGAATCAAAAGGAGATTGACCTTCAGCTTGAAAGAGCGTTAGATATCAATTGGCTGAACTTAAATGACCTCAACGCTTAAAATTTTATTTACTCGCATATGAAGAAAGAGGAAAAGGATAATGAGAACCAAAAAAAGAAACACACGTATAATTCTTTTATCGGCATTGATAGGCATCTTCCTATTCTCTGCCCTGAGTTTGAGTCAAGTTGCCTACGCAACAAATCCAACGATAATAGTCGGCACAGGTCCTTACGGAGTTGCCTACGTATCTAACGGTGACATATACGTCACCAACGCAGGCTCTAATTCTGTTTCCGTGATAAACACATCAAATAACACAGTCGTCGCGACGATACCAGTCGGTATCAATCCTTATGGAGTCGCCTACGCATCTAACGGTGACGTATATGTCGCCAACGGCGGCTCGGGTACGGTTTCTGTGATAGACACGTCAACTAATATGGTAGTCGCGACGGTAATAGTCGGCATTGTGCCTTATGGAGTTGCTTACGGATCTAATGGTGATATATACGTCGTCAACGACAACTCGGGTACGGTTTCTGTAATAGACACGTCAACTAATATGGTAGTCGCGACGGTAACTGTCGGTGTAGGTTCTTTAGGTGTTGCCTACGCATCTAACGGCGACTTATACGTCAGCAACATAAACTCTAATGCGGTTTCCGTGATAAACACATTAAACTACACAGTGGTCGCGACGATACCAGTCGGCACCGAGCCTCGTGCGGTTGCCTATGCATCATCTAACGGCGACATATACGTCGCCAACGCAGGCTCGGGTACAGTTTCTGTGATAGACACGTCAACCAACATGGTAATCGGGTCGCCGATAACAGTCGGCTATAATCCGGTGGGGCTTGTCTATGCTTCTAACGGAGACATATACGTCGCCGACAACAATGGCATTGGTACGGTTTCTGTGATAAGCACATCAACCAACGTAGTCGTCTACACGATGTCAGTCGGCAGTTATCATTCAGGTGTTGCCTATGCATCTAACGGCAACTTATACGTCACCAACATAGGCTCTAATGCGGTTTCCGTGATAAACACATTAGATAACACAGTGGTCGCGACGATTCCAGTCGGCGAACAACCTATGGGAGTTGCTTTTGCACCATCTAACGGCGAAATATACGTCGCCAACGACAATGGCATTGGTACGGTTTCTGTGATAAGTACGTTAACAAACACTGTTGTTGCGACGATAACAGTCGGCGCTTATCCGGTTGCGGTTGCCTATGCACCATCTAACGGCGACATATACGTGGCCAACCAGGGCAGGACCTCTAATTCTGTTTCCGTGATAAATACATCAACAAACACCGTTGTTGCGACGATATCAGTCGGGGCTAATCCGGGTGTGCTTGCCTACGCATCTAACGGCGATATATACGTGGGCAACGGAGGCTCTGGTACTGTTTCCGTGATAAATACTTCAACAAACACTGTTGTTGGAACACCGATAACAGTCAGCCCTCCCAACAGTTATCCGGATGGGATTGCTTTTGCACCATCTAACGGCGATATCTACGTGGCCAACTGGGGCTCTAATATTGTTTCTGTCATAAGTACGTTAACAAATACTGTTGTTGGGACGATAACAGTAGGCCATAGTCCGGATGGGCTTGCCTATGCATCATCTAACGGCGATATATACGTGGCCAATATTGACCCTGGTACTGTTTCTGTGATAAGTACGTTAACCAACACTGTTGTTGGGGCACCGATAAAGGTTGGCAATGAACCTGCTGGAGTTGCCTACGCATCTAACGGCGACATATACGTGACCAACTCGGAGGGCTCCTCTAATTCTGTTTCCGTGATAAATACATCAACAAACGCTGTTGCTGGGACGATAACAGTCGGCATTTTTCCGGTTGGGATTGCTTTTGCGTCATCTAACGGCGCCATTTACGTGGCTAACAGTGCCTCTAATACGATCTCCGTTATCCCCACGCTTGCTGTTTCTGTCTCTCCTGATTCTGCTATATTGGATGTTGGTCAGTCTCAACTGTTTACCGCTTCTGCTAGCGGCGGTTCAGGTACATACTCGCCTTCTATGGGCTATCAGTGGTATGTGGGCGGGGTCGCTCAGAGTGGTCAATCTGCGTCGACGTTCAGTTTTACTCCTGGTTCCGCGGGTTCCTACTTAATCACCGTGACGGTTACTGACAGTTTAGGCGCGACTTCGCCTCAATCTCCTGCCTCATCGCTTGGAGTGAATCCTGCGTTGGTTGCTCCGACTGTTTCTGCCTTTCCTAGTACGATTGATCCGGGTCAAACTTCAAGTTTAACTTCCACCGCTATCTCCAGTGGCACTTCTCCCTACACATATCAGTGGTATTCGCAGGCTCCTGACGGTAGTTTTTCACCGATTTCAGGCGCGACTTCCTCTAGCTATTCTTTTGTCACTTCTGGCGCTATGGCTATGGGTACTTGGAATTTTAAGCTTCAAGTGACTGACAATGCCACTGCCCCAGTTGCGGCCACGTCTATTGGGGCTTCGGTTATGGTGAATTCTGCGCCAACTGTTTCGATTTCGTCCCCAAACGGTCCAGTCACATTGGATGTTGGCCAATCTCAAACGTTCTCAGCTACACCTAGCGGTGGATCAGGTTCTTACACGAGTTATCAATGGTATCTGAGTGGATCTGCCGTTTCTGGTGCCATCAGTCAAAGTTGGACTTATAGTACTTCGCAGGCGGCGGCCTCTACTTCGATTACCGTGACAGTTACTGACAGTTTAGGCGCAACTTCGCCTCAGTCTTCTGCAGCAGCGGTTACTGTGGCTGCTTCGCCAACTGTGAGTATCGCTCCTGTTGGTCCGCTTACTATTGATGCCGGTCAGGTTCAGGCGTTTACGGCAACAGCCAGCGGTGGTGTAGGAACACTGAGTTATCAGTGGTACCTGGACGGCGTTGCGATTGGTTCTAACAGTGCAAGCTATTCTTACACTGCTAATGCGGGTTCGCATTCGATTACTTGCAAGGTTACTGACAGCGCTTCTGTGCCAATTACCTCTCCTGCATCTAACGCTGTCTCACTTGCTGTTAATCCCGCTCTGACCCCAACTCCAACTCCCACTCCCACTCCCACTCAGGCTCCAACACCAACACCAACGATAACGCCAACTTCGCCCCCCACAATTCCAGAAATGACTTCGGTGTTTGCAATAGTAGCCTTAGTTGTTGCAACTTGTTTGATAATAATCGGAATCAGAAAGAAAACACCAAGCGTCAAACCCAATTTAGTCTGAAGCGCAAGGAGTCGCGTACAAATTCTTCTTGGTATCTTCTTAGCGTTACGGCTCTGAAATGTAAAGAAATCATCCAAGTAAGCTATCGCTCGAAAACCATCCCACTTAAGCTCAAAAATCTAATCCTTTCCAGAAAAAGCATAGATGAGTTCCTCAAGACCCCTGCTGAAGATCAACTGAGCATGTTTATCGATTGACTTCTGACTATTTCTTTCAGCGTGTTTTTGGATTTATGGAAACTGCAAAGTACTCCATAATCGCTCCATTGCGCGCCATCCCTCTCGCCTTGGAATAGCGCCTCCAATGGCAGATGCTGAGAAATCTTGCTCTTTCAGCCAGTACCATGTCATCCAACCCTCTGTTTGTGCAATTAATCCTCCTTCAGTGGGCACGAATGTTACTTGAAAGTATTTAGCAGCTGTTAGAAACCCTGTACCCCACCGTCCTTTAATAGAATTCGAGGTGCTTTCTACGGTTGATATCTTATTCTCCACAAACCATTTTTGAACAATGCTCCTTGCATCATCCATTGTTCGACCTTTAATAGTAATGTCTTTTTTTGTTCTGCTCATATTTACCCCAAGATAAGGGCAAGTTATCCTATTCAGCGCTTATATGCTTTGGCAGTTTCAGTGAAGATAAAAAGCGTCGTTGACAATTCAAGAGAAGATATGTTTGTTTGGTTAGGTTTCTGTGTGAGCCCTCATAACAATTCTGTTTGATTACTTAAATTGTCACAATTGTAAACGAAAGCACAAAGGACAAAAAGATCCCAACTGAAAATCCAGGAAGTTCAGGTGAATAGTTAGGGATAGGATGCTCTGATTTTTATGGAATAGGAGGCGGTGGAGGTGAAAGAGAATTAGGAGGATTTGGAGTTTCCAAGGCCTTTGGCTTTAGAGAGTTAAATCCTGAAGCCGAATAAATCCATGCAATCCAGATTATTAAACTGCCGATTACAACTATCGTCATGACCATACCGATTAGATAAATTAATCCTGCTTTGTTAAAGCTGTAAACGCCTGATTTGTCTCCCAACTTACGGAAAGCAAGCATGTAAAATACAGCGCCTACTAATTCGAGTAAAAAAGCTGCGAAAATTATAGATACCAATAAAGTAGCCATTGTTCCTGTCATGGGTACAACAGTTGCCATACCTACTATGTCCCTAACAGATGTTTCCGCATAAAGAACAACTTTAATTATAACTGCAACTGTTAAGCCAATTCCAACTAAGCCCAAAATTAGGCCGTAAATTGAATTCCTAAAAATGGCTGGTTCATTGTAGTATTGGCTTAATCTTTGCATAGCGAGGGTATTCATTATAAAAATAATCAGTGCAGTGACGACTATAGCAAGGATTGGAATTATTGTTGCTCCAAACGATATGAGGGGCGCACCTGAAACGGAATAAAGTCCGCCCGTAAGACTCGTAGAAACAAGTGAAAAAATAGGTATAAGCTGAAAACCGTAAAATATCCCTATTATAGTTGGCATGATCAAGGCCAACAGACTTGCTGCTAAACCTAACTTTCTACCCGACCCAAACGACAAGCCGAATCCCTTGTAAGCTCAATTATACCTTTTTGAGGATAAGCTTTTCGCAAAAAAGTCTGAACGTTTTCTGGTTAGGCGGTTTACATTAGTTGTGGCGGTATGCCAGTTTTTGGCTAGGTGGCTTTACGAGGCTCTCAAAGCAGATTACATGGCTACAACTTAAATTTGCAAAAATATTATAAGTAAGAATGTTCTTACTGTTGAATGGTGAAGTTATGGTTGAGGCTTCCACAACTAAAGTTTCCTCCAAAGGGCAAGTGGTTATCCCAGCAAATGTACGCAAAGCAGCTAGCCTAAAAAAAGGCGAGAAAATATTGGCAATAGCTATTGATGATATGGTTGTTCTCAAAAAAATAATTGACAAATCCTTTGAAGAAACAATGAAGCCAGTATGGACAAAAGTTCGACAGATGGGCCTATCGGAGGAAGACATAAACGTCCTCATCGACCAAGCACGCACCAAAAATAGTTCTTGACACAAACGTTTGGATCTCAGCGTTGCTCTGGGGTGGAAAACCTGCAGAAATCATAAAATCAGCCGAAGCGCAAAATGTCAGCATCTTTTTGTCTGAAGAAATTGTTGCAGAAATCACCCAGGTTTTAACTTACGCTAAGATAAAGAACGTCTACAAAACTTTAGGATTACAAAGTGAAGACTTAATTGAAGCTGTGTTGAAAATTGCTAAATTCGTAAAAGTTACCAAAAAACTTCACGTTGTTGAAGAACACTCAGCAGACGATAAATTTGTAGAATGCGCCCAATCGGCTAAAGCAGACTATATCATTAGCGGAGACAAACACCTTCTCAAAGTAGCTCGCTATAAGCAAACACAGATAGTATCCGTTGGTGAATTTATTCGAATTATAACCAAAAAATAAACCGCGTACTTTTTCCAACCTCAATACAACCTCTATAGCTCATGCGGAATTCATTTTTCCTAAGAAATACAGCGAAATCCTCAAACCCATTTTCACCAATAAATACGACTGGGGTCCCAAAGAAGAGAACGGAACCAAAACAATTATCTTTACACCAAAACCTCCAATTTCCAGAATTGATGGCTCCTCAAACTAGAGTTAACAGAAAAAATTCATTGAATCGCAGAATTAGTCGAACTTAAACATCTGGAAGTTTCCAGCCTTCTTTTCTTCTCTGTCTGATAACCTCTTGTATGTCGGGCTTTGAGAGTGCGAATTGGATGTGTTTACACTCGCTTGAGTCATCATAAGCGCAGGTTATTCCTTTGGGAGAGAACTTTATTTGAACTGCCTGATGAGCGTTGGGATCCCAAACTAAGACTCCTTCAAGGTTCAAGTTTATGTGCCACATTGTTTTTGGTGGTCCCGAGAGTTCTTTTTCGTGTTGACTGTAATACCAGGTGATTAGAGATCGAATTGCTTCGGTGTCTTGTTCGAGGCCTAGGAAATCCTTTATTCTGCTGAATTTCTCAGCGACGTCTCCTCTTAGGTGAACGTTGAGCTTTGCGCTTGCTTCTTTGGACATTTGTTATGATGCACAATTTGTGTATAATGGGACATTTAGATTTAAGGATAACTCTGAAAAACAGACGCAGGGTCGACCTTGACAAGATAGCGCAGTTGCTTTCAATTCAGAGGGTGTAACTTGCCGGGAAGACAGCGACCAAAGCCTGCCGTCATATTCTTATACGGTCTCCAGACACGAAATCTAAAAGCCAATGCGGGGAGAAAAATTGCGGCGCAAAGCCTTTGACCATCTAAAAATCTCCTAAAATCTTGTCAAAACCACCGCTAACCCTTCAAAAGAATGCT
This sequence comes from Candidatus Bathyarchaeota archaeon, assembly GCA_963809455.1. Taxonomy (GTDB): domain Archaea; phylum Thermoproteota; class Bathyarchaeia; order Bathyarchaeales; family Bathycorpusculaceae; genus Bathycorpusculum. Next base: position 258,599 of record CAWEJP010000010.1, read on the forward strand.
CTTTTCATGAACACTTTTTATAAAGCTTTGGAAATTGAGCATTTGCCGTCTCGAAATTACAATTTTTCTAACTTTCGGAAGAGCCCCTTTGAATAGAGATATTTGAATTGTCGGCAGGTAACGGTTGCAGCTAATTCCATAGCTTATGCATCATCCAGCTCTTCCTCGTTTATTTGCTTTTTATGGTAAATAACGCTATGTTTGTAGAGCGAGATAACTCCCACCAACAAAACTGCCAAACTCAAAAGCCAAAGAACCCACGCAAAAACTGCTCCATTAAGGGCTATTTGTTTTTGCCACTGCCAAGGAAAATCAACAACGTTCCCAAGAGGCCACGCACCAATAACCTGATAAGTAAACCCAAAAGTTGTCAACAATATTGCAACGTACTGTTTATCAGCGGGGGCTTGAGGGCTTATTCCACGGAGGCTGTAATTGCAAAGCATTATTGCACCGATAATTAACGCTGAGAAACTTGTCACAAAGAAAATTGGGTCTATAAAACTTCGGGGCAAAACCGTGTTGATTGCTGAAGGTGGGTAACCTGTGACGTCTTTTCCTAAATCAAATATGGTCCAACGGCTAAGAAGAACCGAAGTCAGGTAGAATATTCCATAGGATGCTAAAAATAAGCCAGGAGACACTTTGTGGTTTGTTACATAATTGGAAAACTTGTTCAGAGGGGATTGATTTTGGATGTTGCTGCTCATTGATGGTCCTGACTTGAATTATTTTTAGCGCCTTATGATATATTAGTTTTGAATTTTTTTAAAAGAAAATATCCCCTCTAATCTTCAACATAAGAGAAGTTGTTGTTGCTGCTGCAGCTGCTGCATTCTTCACATCGGTTGCAACAACAATCAAAGACAAACCCAAATTGCCCGGTTTATCTTTGAATGAAAGACAGATAGACCCATAGAAGATGATGATGATGAAGATGATGCAAATCAATTTGCACATAACAGTATCATCAATCAACCCATCTATAACTAACCCAAACCAGAACAGCTGACCAGCTACAATGTTAGTTCAAAGCTTAAATGGAACAAAATCGTTTCTCTTCCAAAAGAGGCAGAATCTGTGGCTAACGAAATAATCCAAGATGGCGACTACGTTCTAATCTACTTGGACGCTCGCAGGACTTACATGATAAAGATGCAGGCAGGACAAACCTTCCACACCCATAAAGGCTTCCTGAAACTTGATGAGCTCATCGGAAAAGCATACGGTGAACCGATCAAGAGCAGCATGGGCATCTATTTCACCACCCTAAAACCCATCTTAACAGATTACATCATGAAGTCAAGCCGCAACACACAGATTATTTACCCCAAAGATGCCGCCTTAATCGTTATGTTCAGCGGTATTGGACCAGGCAGCCGCGTAGTCGAATCAGGCACAGGAACAGGATCGTTAACCACCGCTTTAGCGCAATATGTTGGGGATACAGGAAAAGTTTATACTTACGAATTGCGACCCGAATTTCAGAAGAACGCAAAAAAGAATCTTGAACGATCAAAACTCATCAACCGCGTAGACATGAAAAGCGGCGATGTAACAGTTACCGGATACGAAGAACGCGATGTCGACGCCGCAATTTTGGACCTTGCAGTCCCATGGCTAGTAGTTCCACATGCTTACACTGCCTTGAAACCTTCAGGAGTGCTCATCTCATTCAGTCCAACAATCGACCAAGTTGTAAAAACCACCGAGGCACTCCGCGAAAACGGCTTCGTCTTCATCGAAACCATCGAGTGCTTAATGCGAACCATGCAAGTTGAACGAGGCAAAACCCGACCCAACACCATGATGACGGGACACACAGGCTACATTACTCACGCAAGAAAAATCCTTAAACCGCCAGTTCAAGAAACCCAACAAGCCCAGGCGAATTTACAGGAAGCAATGCCGGAAGTAACTGTAGAAGAACCTACCGATGAAGAAATAGAAAATAACGAAGAATTGACAGAAGAAGAAACTGCCTAAACCCTAACTTTCATTTTGCGTTTAGCTGACTCAGGCATGGGCATACTGAGTTGCCAAACGGCTTGTTTTAATTGTTCGCTCTTTTCGCCTCGTGTTAAGCCATAGTAGGTGCCCAGGATCTTGCCGAAGTATGGGATTATGAAGCTGTCGAAGGTTTTGTAGAGTAGCGGGTTGGTTATTCGGTTTTCTAGGAAGGTGGGTTTCCAGATTTTGATGTTGTATTCCCAGCATTTGATGAAGAAGTCCCAACGCGCTTTGCTAAGCGAATCCATTTCGGCGCCTTTCTTATTCATCAGAACGCAGTTTTCAAGCGGAACAAAGAAAAGAGGCACATAAAATGCGTTGTAGCCTTTGAGTTTATCCATCAACTCCAATGTCTGAAACATATCTTCTTCTTTTTCTTCAGGCAACCCAATGATGAGGGTTGCGAGTGGGTACCAGTCGTTATCATTTAGAATGCCAAAGGCGTTTGTTACAACGTCTTGCCACTGTTCAGGCTTAAACGGCAACATCTTACCAGCCATGTACTTCTTCATTAGACGTGGACTACCCGTTTCAACGCCTGTTTCCGCCGTGATTATTGGTTTTTTGCCAAAGCTATACCAGCTTTTCTCAATGAGGATTTCAGCAAGCTGCTTAATCATCAAGGGGTCATGCCAAACAGGAGCCAAGGACATATGTGACGCCTGAATGCTCTTAACGCCAGGGTAGTCGGCGACGTTTTTAACAAGTTTCACAACGGCTTCGCGGTTGGGAATGAATGTTTTTCCTGTTGCCCCATAGATGAACAAGTCTTCTGTAATTAGTGTGACGTGGTCGCTGCCTTGCGCGGTGCTGAGGGCAACTTCCTGCATAATTTTTTCCAGCGGTACATCAACTTTATTCTGCATTGTTGGCGTGCAGAATTGGCAATTTCTACCGCACCCCTTGCTGATTTCCACGGCTCCGTGAACAGCAACGTTATTGGTCAGCGGCATTTCCACATTGTAGTTCCAATTGTTTAAGGATTCATCAGCTTTGGCGATTCGGGGAAGGGGTTCGCCGTTTAATGCTTTCTTGAATAGTTCCACGATTGGTCCGGGTCTGCCACCGATTAAAACGCAGTCAATGCCGTAACTGTTTGAGACGTGGTTGCGTTCCAGTTGCCATGAACCGAAGCCGCCTACGATGACTTTTGGCTTGTATTTTTTTATGGCTGGATGCATGATGAGTTTGCGGAATTCTATGGCATTCATGGGTTCTCCGCCGCCCACGATGGATGAATAGGTTTTGCTGACGTAGCCCATGCCTGTTGGGTCCATGCTGGATATACCTAAAACTTTGGTTGCTGGACCAATAAAATTCTGCAAATCCTCTGGGTGAACTACTGCGATGTCCTGCGGGGAAAAACCACCCTGCAGAAGAATTGATTCAACTTTTCGCAGTCCGTACGGCGCGAACTTTGCCTGCCCATCGGGTTTGCGGCCAGTGTGAGGATAAAGCGTTTTCCGCACGTATGACAATGGGATTGGACCTTTACCGAAGCCTCCAACGAACGCGATAAATGGATTATTAAAAAAATCGCTCATTTCTGTAGCGGATGCGGTTAGAACGATTTTCCTGCCCAATACTGCTGATGCCAAACCTTACTCTTCCTCACGAATAAACTAAATGATTAGTCCATAGCCCATTTAAGAATTACTATAGCTGACATGTTGAGCCTAAGAAATTTGATCTAAAATTCAGTTACCGCTAACTGAATTCCAGAAACTCCATACATTCAACGCTTGAATAGAAACTATTTTTTATCGGCAATCCTTAATTTTATACTGTTGGTTTTATCTTAGTGAGGTGCCAGCAATCACTACTAAAAGGTTTCAGCCCAGAGCTCATCTAGCAACAATCGCTTTGCTGTCATTCATTTTCTCTTTCATAGCTGCAAGAGCATTTACAACATTCTTTCCTTCCACAGTCTTGATCAACAGCGGTATCCACATCCACCATTTCTGGTTCGGCATCGCCTTGGTCGCCGTCGGCGGTTGGCTGGGAATAAGCTACGACGACAAAGAAACCAGTAGAATCGCCTCCATCCTCTATGGCGCAGGCGGAGGATTAATCGTTGATGAAGTAGGATTGCTGCTTACTTTCGGAAATTACTGGACGAGTTTAACGTACGCTTTTCTTGTGGTTTTCCTATCTTTCATTGCCATCATATTTTTCTTTTACAGGTACAGAACGCTAATAGAGGAAGAACTTTCAGAGTTTGCAAGAAGCAAATTAAGTTTGTACCTGGGAATATTTCTTGCCGCACTTTCAACGGCATTCATCATTCAAACAGACAATTCCTTAGTTACCACAATCGCCGGTGCGGTTGCTGTCATCGCTGCAATTCTCATAGTTGTTTTTCTGGTTCGACAGCTCCGAAGATCAAAAAAAATGATTAAATCGCATTTTTCAGAAGGAAAAAAATGAGCCAGCACCCCTCGAAAAATGATTTACATATATACTAAATCTTCTAAATAACCCTGCTTTCACCCAATACGCTATGGAACTAAAATTTATAGTCCTCAAAAAATTTAGAACGAAAGTTAAAAACCAGCATCTTTTAACCTCGCATTTTAGCTAATAAGTTCAAACAATTTTTTATATCCTCATTCCTCATGAATCAAGATTACAATTAGGAGAAATAATCTTGGTTAATCGTTTTATCAGTAAATGGACAAAGAAAGAAAATGAGGAGCCTTCGCTTACCTCAAAGATAATGAATGTTGGAAAACCGCAGGTAGATTTGAAGGAACAAATCAGTGTAGTTACGCAGCGTTTAGATACACAAACTCGAGCGTTGGATGCCGCGGTTCACCGTTTTGAACTTCGAGATGCAGAAATTTTCCAGCGAGTCGTCAAAGCAATGACCCAGAGAGACAACGCCCGCGCAAACATCCTCGCCACAGAACTTGGCGAAATACGCAAAGTCGAAAAGATGCTGTCCCATGCCTCACTTGCCCTACAAAGCGTCTCCATGCGTCTGAGTACAGTTTCAGAAATGGGTGATGTAGTTGCTATGTTGAGCCCAGCAAAAAGCATGCTAAACAGTGTTCGCTCCGAAATGTGCAGTATTCTTCCCGAAGCAAGCCAAGAATTAGGAAACATCGGATGCCTCCTCTCAGACATCGTTTCAACCACACATCAAAGCAATGACATGCCCGAAAACACAATAATGGCAAGTGCAGACGCAATGTCAATCCTCCAAGAAGCGGAAGTAGCTGCAGAAAAGAAACTTGGCGAAAAATTCCCCGAAGTAACCGCTGAAGCAATCACGAATAAACGAACAAGCATCGAAATTTAACCGCTCAACAGAAAACCTGTAATAACAGGTTACAAATTTTTTCTTTCAACTCTATCTTATTTTTTGAAATAACAATTTATGGGTTCAGTTCGCCAATTACTTCGTTGTTGCATTTTCTAGAACTAACTCAATAGGAAGATCCAAAAATCTACCATACTCAATGGCCGCTTTCCTGAGACATTCTTGCTTAGAATTATCCAATTTTACAAAAGGCTTGACAAAAACAATAATCTTGCTTTTTTGTAATGTACGTTTCCAAGTACCTGCAATTCGTCCATCCATAACAATCGTATGCTGGAAGAGCGGATTGTGGCGAGCATCCAATCCTGATGCATATGATCCATCAAATATGGCGCTTCTGTCTGAATAGCCTATGATGTATTCATCGAAGTTTGGCAGCAAATAAGATGCGGCAAGTGAAAACTGATTGATATCTTCATGAGCAAAAAACCAGTAGTCTTGTCCACCTATTTTTTCACGGCGTAGCTCCGACCCTACCATTTCAATGCCATGCTTGGCTTCAGCAACAGGTAGACTTGACCACCAAGTGTAATCTTTGACTGTTGCTGGACCATGACTCCTAAAATACCGCTCGGTGAGCTCAGCTAACGCTTCATTATGTTTCAGCAACTTGATTTGGGGGGCACGTTCATCGAGAAGGGCGTAAGTTTGTTCCTTGCCTTGCAACGCTCCACTACAAATGATTCCTTCTAGCTCCGCATGGAACATTATGAAAGTTAGACGCAGACTGTTTAAAACGACATTTATTCCCAATTGTTTTAGTGGCTCGGCAAGGTTCGAACGCGTTAGTTGCCTACCGCACTTTAGAGCCTCAGTTAATACTGCATCTGTTTTAGTGAACACCTCATCAGTTAACCCTAAGCTGCGATACCAATGGATGGCCTGCGCACGAATGTGAGGCGCAGTAAGCTGAAGTATCCAGCGGATGTCGGCTGGCGTAACAAAATGCCAAGTCGGTCGCAGAACATGAGTGCGTAGAATTTTTCCTTCTCCAAAAGATTGATCTAGCAAACTATTACTGAGATTTTTGGAGCGCAATGACACTGCCCATTTCGCAGCAGAGTAATCCTGAGCTTGCATCGCGCCAAACCATGACACTACATCGTCAGGATGCTCAAATGAGCTTTCACACAAGCGCTGGTTTCGCATTCTTAGGCGAGTGACATCTTCAAGATTCATAATATCCTCTTCCCCTGCGCCCGGATGTGATTTCTGCAATTTCCATTAGTGCAGTTACTAAAAGATAAACAATGAGCGTATCAACTTTCTCCTCGGCATTCACTTTGCTTTGAAAGCACTGAAACGTTGGTTTAGTGGCAAAACACATGGGCTAAACCAAAAACTTGTCACTTTGCTCATATTTCGCCTGGGAAACCTATATTTCTTCGATATATAGGATTTCCCAGACTTTGCCGTCTGGGTAACTCTGAGCTATCATCCTGATTGTCTAGCTAATGCCTTCTCATCATTCGGCAAAAAAACAATAGCGAAGCTTAAAGATAAAAGCATTGATGTATCCAAAGCTGTTTGCAGGGAATACTTTTATTTTCCGAAACAGATATTCTGGTTAGGAGTCGAAATTATGGATTTTGTTGGAAGTCAAACAGAAAAGAATCTTTTAGCTGCGTTTGCAGGCGAATCTCAAGCACGCAACCGCTACACCTTCTTTGCCAGTGTAGCCAAAAAAGCAGGTTACGAGCAAATCGGCGCAATTTTTGAAGAAACTGCAGGCAACGAAAAAGAACATGCAGAGTTGTTCTTTAAGCATCTCAAGGGTGGAATGGTTGAAATCAAAGCATTGTACCCTGCAGGCGTAATCGCTTCAACGGCTGACCATCTTAAAGCAGCTGCAGAAGGTGAGAAGTTTGAGTGGGGAACATTGTACCCGAACTTTGGAGATGTAGCTGAAAAAGAAGGTTTTCCAGAAGTTGCCCGAACATTCCGTATGGTTGCAAACGTAGAAGTTTACCATGAACGCAGATACAACAAACTACTTGAAAGCTTACAGCAGGGCAAAGTGTTCAAGAAGGATGCCCCAGTTAAATGGAAATGCAGAAACTGCGGCTTAGTCATCGAAGGACCCAATGCACCAGATATGTGCCCAACATGCAACCATCCTAAAGCGTACTTTGAAGTCTGGGTAGAAAACTACTAAACCTTTTTTTGGGTGCAAACACCCAACCTTCGCATGTTTGCTAACTTCATTTAACGTCAAAAAAACCATCTAAAAAAACAAGATATTGATTTATGCTTTTTCTCATAAGAAAGGGTTGTTACCGCAGCGGCAATGATGATTGCGATGCTTCTGCAGCCATATAAGTCTGAAATCCACGGCTGTCAAGCTGTTTGTTCAGTTGCTGTTGCTGAGTTGAATGTTACTGCTGCTTCTGCACAAGCCGGCATTAAAAATAATCCTGATGATTTAAACAAAAAAATAAAGGGAAAATTGTTCTGGTTGTTGTTCTTATTACCGCTTTCTTACAATCGAAAGCGCTACTAGCGCCAGGACGATAATGACTAAGACGAATAATCCTGCGATTGCGGGAATAAAGTATGCGTCAGCGACGGATTGAGCTTGCGTCGTTGGTATTGGTGTAGATGTAGTTGCTGGTTCACCTACTGCCATGTATGTTTGTGCAGATGATGGACCGTAGGCATTAGAGCCTGCAAAGGTAGCGACGATCTGGTAGGTACCTGGAACCTGTGGAGTAAATGCGCAACCGTATGCACCGGTCATATCGCTTGTGACATCGCCGATGGGGATGTAGTTGCCGTTGGGGTCAATAGCATGTAATGATACTGGAACTCCTGTTGCGTTAGTAGGTTTCGCTTGCTGCTGGAATAGGTATTCCATCCAAGGTTTCATGCTTGCGTCAGATATTGCTGGAGTGCCTTTGAGGGTGAAGTCATAGAGATCGTTGCTGTTACGTCTGCCACTAGAGGTTTGATCAGTGACCGAACCAGTGATTGTAAGAACTGAGCCGACTATTGCCGATGACTGTGGTGCAGAGACTGTGGTTGCACTTGGACCTTTGCCGAAAGCATAGAGTTCATTGTCGAAGAAGTTAAGACCTACTAAGATGCCATCCGATAGTGCTACGTTGCTGGGATCAGTGGGTCCCATGTTAGCTCCCCAGAATAGTGTTGACCAAACTTCAGTTCCGTCAGTTGCGTTGATACAGCGTAGGTTCGGTCCACGCCACAGTGGTTGAGTGGGTGAGTGCTCGCTGCCCGTCAAGTAAATCAAGCCGTTTTCGTCAGCTATGCATGAAATGCCCAGTGGATAGTTGCCATAAGGAGATTCTAAGCCAACGTTCTGAGCGGTGTAGTTCCAAGCTTGTTTTCCTGTGGTTAGGTTATAGGCTTCGATTACTCCGCCATAACCTTCGTCGAGGAACAACAGGCCTTTGTAGGTGTCAAATCGGCTGTTGTAGTAGTCGAATTGTTGCATAGAGCCAGTTTGCCATATTTGTTTTCCAGTTGTCAAGTCATAGCCATAGTATACGAGAGTCTTTGTACCGCCTTGCATGCCGACCATTCCGCAAACGAATGTGTTTGATTCTGGAAACACTTCAATTAGTGCGTTGGTGGCGTTCGCTGTTGTTGGTGAATAGGGTTCATCAAAGTTTATCTTCCAGAGTTGTTTGCCGATGGTTTGGGCTGGGTTGAGGTTAATGCCCATTAGCATACCTTGAACGTTGCCTCTTTCATCGTTTCTTCCAGCGGTTCCGACAATCATATAGTCGCCTTCACGTATACAGCGGATTGTGCCTGTTTCGTTTAGCAGTGCATTGGGAGTGTTGAGTACAGAGGGTATGGATGCGTTTAAAGAGTAGGCGTATGTTCCATCATGAACGTATAGTCCGCCGAGTAGTTGACCTCTGCCGCCTGTGGCCGGCCTCCATTGCCAATAGTTAGTCCCGGAGTCGCCGAGTAATTCAGAGGGTATTGCAGAGCTGTTCCATATGGTCAAATAATAGTTTGGTGCTGTGGCTGTTCCTTTGTTAACGAGGTTGTAGTAACATATGCTTCCGTCTTTGCCGTAGACTTGGGTACCTGTTGCAGATACGTTAGCGATTTGGTATACAGTTTGACCGGTCATTGGGTCAATCGCTGTCCAAACTGTGCCGTTTACGCCGCCTGGATTAGCTACGGTTTGACCAGTAGTTCTCCATAAGTATGCAAAGCCTCCGTGTTGATTAGGCGATTCATAGTTGTATATTTGACCGAACGCAGGTTTAGTGTTGTTTGTTTCGTACAGTGTTTGACCGGTATACAAGTCGACAACGGTGTAGCCATTTGTTGTGTGGTCAGTTACGCGTGGAGCATAGTAGATTTTTCCCTGCATGATAATGTTGCCGCTCCAGCCTAGACCTTGGTAGTGAGCTGTTTGGTAGCCTGTATCATCGTAGCTGCCATCCATGATTCCACCCATATAATATGGTTTTGTCCATAGTACATGAGCGCTTGTTGGACCATAGCAGTTGACCAATTGCTGTGTGACGCCGCCGTAGGTGCCTTGTTGTCTTAGGAATGGCGTGTTTATGCTTGCACCGCCTCCACCGCTGGCGCCAGCAAGCCAGTCGCCTGCGAGTACCGACCAGTCTCTGTTTGCACTGTTAATTGGACGAGTCCAATAACTGTCTGGCAGAGGTGTCTCAGTCCATTGTGGTATGGTGTCTTGCTGAACGATAAAGCTGTCTACTGGACTGACTGCAGCAAGATAATGCGCTTGTGTAGTAGTTGTGTTTTTCCATGTTTCGGGGAATTTGGCTTGAATGTAATACGTGCCAGTTGCGTCAGGCGTGTAGGAGATGTAGTTGGCGCCGACTGGGTCACTGTATGGCATGTCAAGAACTGCTGATTCGCCATTTGGCTTTGTCAGATTAATCTGCATACCTGTCCAGCCAGCTCGACCAGTCGGACTTGGAACTGCGCCGACTGTTTCTCCAATGTCTGGAGGCACATCGGCGGTCCAAGCGACAAGCAAAACCGATTGGCCAACACCAATGACTTTGGTGCTAGCTGAAACATAGACGTAGGAGTTGTAGGTGGTAACGGCTGCATCGACTTGAGGCAATAGAACGATTGGAGTAATCATTGATAGCATCAGAATCAAAGCGATCAAAGAAGTTATTTTTTTGTTTTTAGATTTTATCATGTTCATTTCTCTTTCCTTTCTGTGAACCCCCAGTCAACTGTTAATCCTTATAACATTTTCCAAAAGAGAGGTAAAATTCTACACGGATTAGTTCGATAAACTTTGGCATCGGCACGGGTAATTTTTGCTATTTGCTGGGAAGCCTCGTGCCGAGTTAAAAAAAATCTAGTTTGTAACAACCGATAATTAGACGAGATTGAAAGATAAAAAGGAATGAAAAAAGGTATGATTTGGGGCAGGGCTACTTTACTTTGTAGTCTTCTGAGTCGACGACGTGTTCGCCTTCTGGACCTGGTTCAGGTCCGCCGCTTGGTGGTGGTTCTTGACCCATGTCTGGTTGTGGACCGCCTTGCTGACTACCTGGCTGTTGTCCTTGCTGCTTTGCGGCTTCGGCTGCTGCCTGCTGGTAAACTTTAGTTCCGACTTCTTGCAGAACCTTCTGGAGTGCATCGGTTTTGGCTTTGACTTGCGCCATGTCGTTGCTCGCTAATGCATTTTTGAGTTCGGTTACGGCGGTGTCGATTTTGCCTGTTTCCTCTGTTGAGAGTTTTCCTGCAAGATCAGTTTTGGTTCGTTCAGCCGTGTAAACGAGGCTGTCTGCGTTGTTTCGGGTTTCTGCGTCTTCTTTAGTCTTGCGATCTTGATCCGCGAATTGTTCTGCGTCTTTGATTAGTCGTTCCTTCTCTTCTTTGGAAAGCTTTGTGGATGCTGAAATAGTGATTTTAGACTGTTTGCCTGTAGCGCGGTCCTTGGCTGTTACGTTTAGGATGCCGTTCGCATCTATGTCAAAGGTCACTTCAATTTGCGGAACTCCGCGTGGAGCTGGTGGTAGATCGACGAGGTTGAATTCGCCCAATGAGACGTTATTGGCTGCCATTGGTCGTTCACCTTGCAAGACATGGATGGTGACTGCGGTTTGGAAGTCTGCGGCTGTTGTGAAGACTTGACTGCGTTTGGTGGGGATAGTGGTGTTTTTCTCCATGACTTTGGTGAAGACTCCACCCATAGTTTCGAGGCCAAGGGTTAATGGTGTAACGTCTAGGAGCAGTAGGTCGGTGACTTCGCCTGATACGACTCCACCTTGAATGGCTGCGCCGATTGCGACACTTTCCATTGGATCTATTCCGCGCTCGGGTGCTTTGCCCAGGATTTGCTCGACGAAGCGTTGTACGAGGGGCATTCTGGTCATGCCTCCGATGAGGATGATTTTGTCGATTCCTTGGGGGGTTAGCTTGGCGTCTTCGAGGGCTTTGAGGAGTGTAGGTCTTGTGCGTTCGACAATGGGTTGGGCGAGAGATTCAAGCTTTGTCCGTGTCAACGTTAGGCGGAGATGTTTTGGTCCTGAAGCATCTGCTGTTAAGAATGGTAGGTCGATGTCGGTGCTCATGAGTGTTGATAGCTCGATTTTGGCTTTTTCCGCGGCTTCTTTTAACCGTGCCATAGCCATCCGATCGCCTGAAATGTCCATTCCGTTTTGCCGTTTGAATTCTGCAAGGATGTAGTCTACGACTGCTTTATCAACGTCTGTTCCGCCCAGTTGAGTGTCTCCACTTGTGCTCAATACTTGGAACACTCCTTTGCCGAAGTCCATGAGGGTTACATCGTGGGTTCCGCCGCCGAAGCTGAATACGAGAATTTTCATTTCATGCTGAAGTTTATCTATGCCGTATGCAAGGCATGCAGCGGTGGGTTCGTTTATGATTCGCATGACTTGGAATCCTGCGATTTCGCCTGCGTCTTTAGTAGCCTGTCGCTGGTTGTCGTTGAAGTGAGCTGGAACAGTGATGACTGCTTTGCTGATTGTGCCGCCGAGGTAGATTTCTGCGTCCTTCTTTATCTTCTGCAATATGAACGCTGAGATCTGCTGTGGCGTGTATTCTTTGCCGTAGATGTTGACTTTGTAGTCTGTGCCCATTTTCCGTTTGATTTCGAAGACTGTGCCTTCTGCGTTGGTGGTTGCTTGGCGTTTTGCCGATTCACCTACCAGGAGTTGACCGTCTTTTGTGAAGGCAACTACTGACGGGAACATCTTGCCCGCCATAGTGGGTCCTTCTGCGCTTGGAATAACCGTTGCATGTCCGCCTTCATATATAGCGGCTGCTGAATTGGTTGTTCCCAAATCGATACCTAACACTTTTTCATTTGTTTTTGGATTACTCATTTATTTTTTTTCCTCCGAATTTTGGTTACTTTCATTTTCTTTTTTTGTTGATTTAACAGCTACTTTGACGATGGTTGGCCGTATAACTTTGCCACGCATCATGTAGCCCTTCCTGATTTCTTCAAGAACCGTGCACTCGGGCACGTCATCTTTTTCTTCGGTGACGACGGCGTTGTGGCGGGCAGGGTCAAAAATTTTGCCTTCTGGGCTCTCTATTGGTGTAACGCCTTCTTGCTCAAGAACCTTTCTGAGCTTCTTCAACGTCAATTCAACTCCCTCGATCAGGGATTCGGGGGATGTAGAGATTTCTCCGTTCTTAACTGCTAATTCTAACTCATCCACAACATCCAACAACGAAATGATTATGCGTTCGTTGCCGTAGTTTTTGATTTGCTCCGTTTCCCTGTCGAAACGTTTCTTTTGGTTCTCGAAATCTGCTTGCAAATATCTTAGCCTAGTCAGGTAATCTTCGGAACGTTTCTTTTCAGAGTCCAGCAGTTCCTCAAAATTAACTGGCTGAGGCTCTTTCTCTTCAACCATTAGCTTGTCCTCCTCTTTCTAGATGAAACCGAACTAATAAACGCAGTTAACGGATGCAATTTGTTATGAGTTGTTATTATGGGAAAGTATTCTAGCATTGGAGCATTCGTTTGATTGAACATAGCTTTTTCTCCTTAACTGATGTATTTGGGTTTTTTAGTTTTTGAAGTGTCTTGTTCTTGGGGTGGCAGAGCAGGTGTTTGGCTTTGGCTAATTTGTCCGCCTTGAGCTAGACCAGCTTGTTCAACTAGTTTTTTGAAGATGATTTCGGCAACTTGGTCTCCGACTGATTCTTCTTTGAGTTCGTTGCTGAAGGCGTGTTTTTTGAAGGATTCAACTATTTCGTTTTTGTCTATGCAGACTGTGGGCTTTGCGCTTTCATTCCAGGCTGTTGTCATTAGTTTGTGGCCTAATTCAATGAATATGTTGACCATAGTTGTGTAATCTATGTCTAGAGGCGCATCTCCTGTTAGGAAGCGCCCTTTCGTGAGCAGGATTTTTTTGTCGTTTTCCGGCGTTACTGTTAAGCTTCTACGCATTTATTCACCAGCGTTTAGTGCCTTTTGCACCTCTTCACCTTAAGCACACCTGTGCATGGTTGCTTATAAATTTTCTGCAAAAAATAACAAAAAGTCAAGAAAAGAATGTTAAAAAAGATAAGTAAACATTTCAATACGTTAAGCTCTCATAAATCTAAACTATCTCTAAAGCCGAATTATGGATTATTTTCAGGCACAAGTTAAACTCTATTAATCAGTAACATGTCACGGGGATAGTCTACTTGGTAATCAAAAGATGGGTTTGGTTAGCCACAATGCTGCCAATCAAGGTCGCGTTGTTGGTAGTATAGAACGTCCGGCGGTTAGCAAGATTAACCGCTTAGCACACAGAGGGTTTATCGTTAACTGCAACTTTTTAAATTACCAGCCCCTTGAGGATTAACACTTTGGATTAGCAACATACGATCGTTAAAGTTGATGCGGCAATTGAAAAGGTACGTTTGGTTTTCGATAATCTGTTATAGAGCAATGTATCGTTTTGGATGTAGAGTGTTCTTCCATCCGAGAGGTTAAACCTGTAATGTACTTTGGGCTTATCTGTGATTGGCGATTTTGATGTCACAAGTCCCCTCTCCTCGTCAGGAGCAGTCGAGTTAGTTATGGCATCTTAGTAACTTAGACAATGATTCCTAAAGCAACCAGCGAAACCATTGCAGCGCCAAGCAGAGTTAATTTGAAAGCATCCGTGCCATGTTCAACTTAGACTGCTTGATATGGAACGGGTTTCTAATAAAAAAATCGATATCCGATCGAAAAAAGAAGAGGAAAAGGATTCGGCGTTATTGTTTTAGCTGCTTTTTGACTGCTTTTTCTGCCGCTTGCACCGCATCCGCCAGATTGTCAGGTTTTGTGCCGCCGCCCTGCGCAAAGTTTGGTCTGCCGCCGCCTCCGCCGCCAAAGATCGGCGCCGCCTCCTTCACGATGGCTCCAGCGTTGATGCCTTTCTGCAAAGCGATTTCTCCAGCCATAATCATGAGCCTGCATGTTTTACCGTCTGAACCGTAGAAGAGGGCGACGGTTGCTTCGTTACGTTTTATGATTTCGCTGCCTGTCCGTAGCATTCGGTCGGCATCAATTACTTCGCCAAAGTCTCGTTTAACGATGGTTACACCGTTGATTTCGGTTGTTGCTTCACAACTTTGTGTTTGGCCGCCGACTGTACTTTCTTTGGCTGCAAGTTCTTTGATTAATTTGCGTTTTTCAGCAGTGACTTCTTTGAGTTCTTTGACCACTTTTTCTGCGGTCTTGTCGAGTTTATCTATCGGTGAAGTTAAGGCTTCGGACACTTTCCAAAGTAAACTCTCCTGATCCTGAACTGCCTTTAACGCTTTGAGCCCAACAGCATAGCCTAACCGTTCGACTCCGTCCTGAACACGTTCTGTGTAAACGATTTTTACAAAGCCCACTTCGCCGGTGTGCCCAAGGTGTGTACCTGCACAAGCTTCAACATCCCAATCACCCGTCTTAACGACTCGGATGTCCTTGCCTGGAACCGCTCCACCCTGGTAAAGTCTGAAGCCGTATCGGGATTCTGCTTCATTGCGTGGCAACCAGGTGGTTTCTACTTTCATGTTAGCGCCGATGGCTTGGTTTGCAAGGGTTTCGATTTGGTGGATTTCTTCTTGGGATAGTCTGCGGTAGTGTGAGATATCGAGGCGAGATATTTCCAAGCCTTTTTGAGTACCTGATTGCCAAACATGTTCGCCCAGAACGCGCCTTGCAGCTCCATTGATGAGGTGAGTTACGGTGTGAGCTTTCATTAAGGAATAGCGTCTATCCCAATCAACCATACCATGGATGATGCTGCCTTCATCGAATATAGCAGGCTCTTTGAGTTTGTGAACGATAACTTTGCCAATTTTCTGAACATCAACCACATCAAACTTGATGTTGCCGCTTGTTAGCCAGCCTTGGTCGGTCGGTTGGCCGCCTCCTTCAGGGTACAAACATGTCTTATCCAAAACAACGTAGATGTCGTTGATTATTTTGAGGACTTTAGCATCAAATTCTTTCTGGTAAACGTCTGAATAGTACAGTTGCTCAGTTGCGGGCAGTTGCTCCGCCACCTTTTGAAGCGTCTGCTCTGCTTGTGCTTCTTCCTCCTCCACGGGTTTTGGAGCCTGCATATGGCGGTTAGCGATTAATGCATAAAAGTTCTCTGGAACCTCAACTTCGACTCCTTCTTTTTCGGCTGCTTGTTTAACGATTTCTGGGGGGAGTCCATGTGAATCGTACAGTTCTGTGAGAGTATCCATGGGTAGTTTGCCTGTGCCTTTGGTTTTGAGGTCAGCTGCGATGCGTTTAACCATGCCTTCTCCGCGCTTGAGGGTTTCTACAAATTTGTCTTCTTCGACTTTGAGCATTTCTATAATTTCATTTTGCATTTGCTTAATACGTGGGAAGTCCTGGCCCCAGTAATTCGCCTGCATATCGATTATGGTGTAGAGATTAGCGGGTTCCATGTTTAGGGAACGCATTAGACGGTAGACGCGGCGGAAAAGCAACCTTGCCTAGGTAGCCTTCTTGGATGTTGGATGGCACGACGCCTTCTGAGAGCATAAAGCTGAGGGTTTTTGTATGGTCGATGACTGCCCAAGCGTTCTCGATTGGAACCAGAACTTTCTCCAGTGTTGGCAAGTCAATGCCTGTAAGTTCAGAAACACGTTTTCTAGCAACCATTCGGTTTGCACGTTTGTCAACGCTAACTAAACCAGAATATTTGGCAACTCGCATGAGGAATTCATTGTCGATGTTGGTTATTCCCGCCATAGACATGACTTTATCAAGTAAGTTGCCGTAGATAGCTTGGAAGAGGCTCGGAACACCCTGACTTATCCATGTAAAACGGTCAATGCCGTACCCTGTGTCTACGGTCCGAATGGGTAATTCAACGAAGTCGTCGCCGACAACCTTGTACTGCATGAAGACCAACGTGCCAACTTCGAGACCGCGGCAGATGCATTCAACGTCTGGACCAGCGTTTCCTCCGCCAACCCAAACGCCCTCCTTGTAGATTACTTCTTCAGATTTTATACCAAGGCATTCAGTTGCAAAGCGATGGTGAAAACGGACGGTATCGTCTTTCCAGTAAACTTCTTTGTCTGGGTAGTTGAATGCATGAGCTCCACCCATCTCAAATATGGTTAAGTGCCGCCCGAATGTAGGTCCAGTGTTGGATATGTCAGTTAATCTAATGCAGGGCTGCGAAATCACCAGCGGGTTAGCTGGAGGCGGCGCTATGCCCTCAGTAACATAAGGCTGAAAATCGATGATGCTTGCATGAGTTAAGTAAATGTCCTTTCTCCAACGGGCCACTACTGGATAGGGCTTAATCCGCGTGTGGCCGTTCTTTTCAAAAAACGATAGGAATGCTTCCCGCATCTCAGAGAGACTGAATTTTTTGGTTGTTGCAGGTTTTCCAAGGAAAGTGTAGCATCCACACTCGTCTGAGCCAGATTCGCCGCAAGTTTCCTGATCTGCGTTTTGCGTCCAGAAGTATTCGCTGCATTTTGGACAATGTTTTCTTATGAAACCTTCTTGTTTGAAGAATGGAAGCGCATAAGCGTCTGCTGGGAAACTTCTTTCAACCATTATGGATGCCTCTTTTTGATTTGTTGTGGGATGGGTTTATGGGGTTCACGGATTTAAATCTAAGCATAAGAATGGAGCAATTGGAACCCACATTCAAATTCAGCTTTTTTAGTTTTTAGCTTTGATTATTTCAAAGTAGTCTTAATCGATAGCAACTTGCCGCTGAAAGTAAATAGAAAGTTGGGGGGCTCCGAATTTTTTTCTAATCGAGGAGAATTGGGCAGGATCAGAAAGTTTACCTATGCAGCCCCGCAACTTGGCGAACAATCAATCAAGTTAGCTTAAAAGGATTTTCCCAAAACTTTCCCTAAAGTATTTTTCTGGAATAATATTTAAACTAAAAAAAGAGAGGTTTTTTTTTAAAATGAATAGGAACCGCCTGCAACAAGCGGTCTTCGATTTACGGCTATGCTTGACAAACGATAAGGTGTCGGGGTTTCATAGTTAGTGAGGCTTTGTCGGTTGTGGCTAATTCGTAGTTGGTTGTGTTTTTGATTGCTTTTTTGGGGCAGCTTTCGGCGCATTGGTAGCAGAAGAGGCATTTGGATAGGTTGAATTGTGGACGTTTTTTTCCGTTGTAGAATTCAACCATTTCTATTGCGCCCGCCGGGCAGTCTCTTTTGCAGAGGCCGCAGCCTGTACAGAGTTTGCAGTCGAGTTGCATTTGTCCTCGAAAATTATCGTGTAATTGAGGTTTAACGTAAGGGTATCCAGCTGTTGCTGGCTTAGTAAATACAAATGATGCTACTTTTTTGAATATGGGGGATATTTTCGCCATTTTTTCTACTCCCTTTTAACTCTTGGTGGGCAAAAGCAACGGAAAAATAGATATGTCTCTTTGTTCGCTGAGTCACTGTGGCAAATTGAGAAGTTTTGTTCCGCCTAATCCTTGGCGATTGCGTTCCACGTTGGCTCAAAGGAGAGACTTTGGTGGCGATGTTAATTTGTGTTGTTTACTTTTGCCCAATATAACAATGTTATAGGCGCCTTTTATTGTTTATGCTTTTCAGAAAATTTAAAGCCTATTTCGAGCTTGTTTTCAGATTTATGCCAAAATATAAAAAGATACACTGCTAAGCCGAATGCCAATCGCTATTCAGGTTGAAATCTGGGAAACCATGTTTTTCTTGTCCATAACGCCGAAGTGGCTTAGTCAAATGACGCTGAGACCTTGTCGAAGTAAAATACAAACCTGCCTTAATTTTTCTGAAACCAATCACTTCTTGCTTTTTCAAATCGCCATATTTACCGCCGCATTTTTCACAACGTAAACCCTGTTTTTTACCCATCGACTTCAAACGCCTGCCACAGTTTGGGCAAAGTGGATTTTCAAGAGTTACTTGAGAGGCAAGATCGAATATGTTAATTTTTTCCAAATTGATCGTTAAAGGCTTGCTTGCAGTAGCTTTGTTAACCGCACCAAAAACTTCTACGCCATCGCCAACAACGAGCTCCCTAGCGATTTTTCGCAGATCACCCGTGGGCTCGTAAGCGGCACAATCCATTTCTGCCGAATCATCTTTGATGGAGAAGATAACGTGGCGAAGTGGAATAATCCGGGGGTTTTGGGAAACAGTACCTTTGGCGATAACTGAGCTGTAAGGCTTAAGCTCGCTTAGGGCTCTAACTGGTCTCAGGTGGGCATCTGTGCCTTGGTTGCTGCGGAAAATAACCCAGCGTTCGACGGGTTCGAGGGGTTTGACCGCGCTGAATGCTTTTTTTACTATTTCTGCTGATTCGCCTCGGATACCCAATAAGATGGGGTCTGGACCTCGGGGTGTAATGATTACTCGACCTTTCTCCATGTCAACGTTGTTGAAAGTGTGTGGTTGAGTTAACTTGTCCATTTCAAAAATCGAGGCTTCATCGACTCTCCTTTTGGTGCTCAAGTTCTGGGTCGTGCGATAAGCAATCAACTCGTAAGTGTAGTCATCTTCAAGGGTTTCTCCGATGGCTGCTAATGCGCCGATGATGCCTCGACAAGAGTTAAACCCTGCCGCTTCTGCGCCCAACTTCTTAATTAATGAGGTTGCTTCTTTGAGGGTTACAATAGTTGTTTCGGTTTTTTTGGCGTAAGCTTTCAATTCCTCAGGAATTTTCTTGGTTTTATAGAAGACGATTCCTGGGTCAGTCCCCTTCTCTTGAATGGCTGAGTATTTTTCCCATAGCGTCAGGGCAGTTTCTTTTATTTGGTTTTCAAATTCATCTGAGTATGTGAAGCGCAAGCTGAGGGCGCCGTTGCCCCGGGTTTTCCAAGGAACATTGGGGTTGAGCCTTATTAAACCTGGATAATCGATAAACTGCACGTTAAATTTTTTGAGCTGGTCAATTAAAACCGCCGTTAAATAGGTGGTGCAGCCCCCCTTCGTTGAATCTGTATCATCTAATCCAATATGCATAGTCTCAGTCTTCAATGGCTGCTCCTCTCCTAGGTAAAAAGGAAGATGCGTTGGAAGGTAAAAAATATTGTTAGCTTAGACAGGGGTTAGGCTGGTTTTATACGATTAGGGGAATTTTCGAAAAGTACTTGTTTTTGGAATGATGTTTGGAGCTTTTCTGTAATTATCATGGTCATCTTGAGTCTATTTTGCCTATTTTTTCGATCTTTTGAGTAATCATCTGTTTGAGTTCATCCAAGCTGTCAGCTTTGATGTTTGCGATTAAATTTTAAACCCCCATAGGTTGTGAGCTTCTTCGACGCCTAAATTTTTTATGGCTCTTAGAACTTGTTTTTCAGATCCGATTTCGGGTTTACGAGGACGCATGCTGTGGGCATTTTTGTTTTCTCCACAAATTTTAGGTGTTGAGTTATTGGTTTCAGAGGTTTGGTTACTTTTTATTGTTTTGGGAGCACAAAAGGGTCATTGTGGACCAAACTTCATCAAACCGATTAAAAACTAGGTGCATTTGTTGGTAACGAGAGCTTCGATGGGTTTGCTCTCTTGCTGTATAAATTTTTCTGATTGTTTTTTCCCATTTTGTCTCTGCCTTTAATGCACAGGAGTGATGCATCGGTCAAAAATAATTAAAAATTATGTGATTGTATAGTCATAGTCACAACTGTAACAAAATAACTGAAGGAACCCGCTATGTATTTAAAAGAAGAAAAATTGATGATTTTACTTGTCTTCTACAACAATCATTGTCAGAGTAGAACGCACTTTGTCTAACCGGCGGATTCGCCAGGTTACAATTTCTTTTAGTTTATCCATTGTGTCTGCTTTGACTCTTGCAACTATGTCGTAGACTCCGTAGACAGCTGAGGCTTCTTCGACGCCCTCAACTTTTTTTAGCTCTTTTAAAACATCCGATTCAGAGCCTATCTCAGTATTTATTAATACAAACGCTGTAGGCATAATAATCCTCAATCAATAACTTAAGCACAGTTTGAATTAAAATGTTTCCTTGCTACCTTAAGAGGATTGTCTAATTATTTTTATTCCAGCCCACTGCAACGCAAAATACGATACAATCAGGCGGAACCACAGGTTTACCACCCTTGCCAACAATGTCACCGAGAGTGATAGTGAAGCAGGAATCAATAGAGCATTAAACGAAACAGCCATAATCAATTCGGGGAACCCAAAAAATGTGACTCCAACAGTTTGCAACGTTCCCGTTAAAGTAAAAACAATCAAGACTTTATCGATTGGGACAGAATAACCTAATGCAATAAAAGATAAAGAAATAACGGAGATTTCAAAGATAAAACTTAGAATAGCGTAAACTGCAGGTTTAACTAATGCCTCAGGACGTTCAGTTATCTGCTTGATTCCAGCATGAAATTTATCCAGCCCATCTTGTGCTTTCAGCTTGAAATCAAATGGGCTCCAACGTTTTCTGAAAAAAACTACAATTTTTATTGCCCAGTTAAGCAAGGTTTTGGTGGCTACTGGCTTAATGCTGACATAGCAAACGATGGCTAACGCCGCAATCGAGAATGTGAGAATAGTAGCCATTAAGAGAGTTGTTGCGAACGGCAGGGAATAGTTAACCAACACTAAACCCAAACCAGTGCTTAACGCAGCAATTGTTATCGTCATTGTAAAAATTTTTTGTCCAACGACCGATGCCCCGATTTTTCCTGCATCTACATCTGAGTCTTTAGCAAGCAAGTATGTTTTGGATATTTCTCCCGACCAACCTAACTGCGGCACGGTTGCTTCAAAAAACAATCCAACCCAAGTCAACAGCAAAGTTTTGCGTTTGCTAACTTTTACTGATAAGCAATTAAGCAATCCTCGCCAGACCAGCGAAGAGAAAAACGCAAACGTAAAGTAGGAAATAAATGCTGCCGAGTAGACCGCAAGGTTGGTTTTTGAGAGAATACTGACGACTTGTGCTGGGTTGATATAGAGGCAAACGTAGATGATGAATGCGACTAAACCCAAAATCAACACTAAAACAATGGGGTTTAAGCGTAGGGGTTTCTTCGCAATGTTCATTGTGGGTTTCAAGCCTTGGTTAGTCTTCGACGGTAAAACATTTAAGGCTTAATTAGAAACCCATGTTTAGTATTTCCAATTGTTGTGAGTAGCTTTTTGACGGATATCCAATTTAGAGTTAGAAACGAAAAAAAGTTTGTTTCTTTATGGTTAAAAAAACTGTTGACATTTCTTTTGAAAGCGTCTTATTCTTCCATCATAATCAACGTTAGAGTTGAGCGTACTCGGCTGAGGGCTCTTATTTTATGTGTTACCATGTTTTTTAGTTTCTCCATTGAGTCAGCTTTAACCTTAGCAATAATATCGTAAACGCCGTACGAGTAGTATGCTTCTTCTATACCCTCAATCTTCTTAAGGTCTTTAACGATATCTTCTTCTGCTCCCGATTCAACATTTATCAACACAAAGGCTTGCGGCATATAAAGTCTCCAACTGTACTATTGCATCACTTGTAATTAATATCTTATGCAGTAAAACCATTATTTTTCACTGAAATCCAAAAATTATTTGATTTTAAGAGATCTGTCAGTTAGTTCTGAAGATTACAGTTAGCTTATTGTTAAGAATCAGTAGTGCTAATTTTGACTGGTATATGGCGCTGTTATGGAGTTTAAGGCAAAACGCCAGATACGGGCTACCGCTACTCGAATTGTTTATTCACCTGTTCAGAATTTGGTGTCTGATTGCACTTTTTTACAGATGGTCACACAAAAGAGTTATATTAAATCGCCATGAAAGGTAGTGATTATTGCGGGGAAAAGCATGGTTAAGTACATTTTCGTAACGGGCGGAGTGCTGAGTTCGGTAGGCAAGGGCATCTTAACTTCCTCCATCGGCAAAATGCTGCAAGCAAGGGGATTAAAGCCAACAGTTGTCAAAATCGATCCTTACGTTAACATTGATGCGGGAACGATGAACCCATACATGCACGGAGAAGTCTTCGTCACCGACGATGGCGGCGAAACCGACCTGGACCTAGGCTGGTACGAACGATTCTTGGATTTAAGCCTAAAACAAGAAAACAACTTAACCACGGGAACAATCTACCGGTCGGTCATCGAGAAGGAACGCCACGGCGACTTTCTGGGGCGATGCGTCCAGATTGTTCCTCATATTACTAATGAAATAAAAAATCGAATTCGAAACGCTGCAAAAATGGTGAATGCTGAAATTGTTCTCACTGAGGTCGGGGGCACAGTTGGCGACATAGAAGGATTACCCTTCTTAGAAGCCATACGCCAGATGCGTGTGGAAGAAGGCTACGAAAACACTCTCTATGTCCATGTTGCCTTGGTACCAATTTTAGATGTCACTGGAGAAATGAAGACTAAACCGCTCCAGCACAGCGTCAACGAACTTCGCCGCATCGGTATCCAGCCTGATACCATCGTTGCTCGAAGCCCGCAAATGATTGATGCTGAAGCACTTAGAAAAATTGCACTGTTCGGCACCATACCTGAAAGCGCAGTTTTCTGTAGTTACAATGCTGAAACCGTCTATCAAGTTCCACTTATACTCGACAAGCAGGGCATGGGCGACTTTATCTGTCAACGTTTAGGTCTTAAATGTGAAGGTAAAGACTTCAGCCAATGGCAAGTCTTCGTCGACGGCATGGTTAATCCTGAACACGAAGTAAAAATCGCACTGGTCGGCAAATACGCTGGGTTATCTGACAGCTACGTTAGCATGACGGAGGCGCTTAGGCATGGTGGTGCAGCATGCAAAACCAAGGTTTGCATTTCCTATTTAGAAGCAGAAAAATTTGAACGCGAACCCCAATGCATCAAAGACCTATCAAATTATGATGGTGTATTCGTTCCCTACGGTTTTGGTCCAAGAGGCACAGAAGGCAAAATAGCCGCTGCAAAGTATGCCCGGGAAAACGACATACCGTTCCTTGGGATATGCTATGGTTTCCAGTTGGCGGTTATCGAGTTTGCACGAAACGTCTGCGGCTTAAAAGACGCCAACAGCACAGAAATAAACCCCGACACACCTTACCCCGTTATCGATTTGATGCCTGAACAACGCGGAATAGAAACCAAGGGTGCAACCATGCGTTTAGGTGCCCACAAAGTCGTACTGCAAAAAGGTTCTCTAGCATATAATATGTTTGGGCAAGAAGATATCCATGAACGCCACCGCCACCGCTTCGAAGTAAACCTCGACTACATCGAAGCCCTAAAAAACAATGGGTTACGTTTCACAGGAAAAAGCAGCGACGGCAGAAGAATGGAGACACTTGAACTACCTGACAAATACTTCTATTTTGCCAGCCAATTCCACGGCGAATTCAAGAGCCGACCCGGAAGGCCTTCACCTGAATACTCTGGATTTATTCAAGCGTGTATCAACAAACAGCTTGGTAAATCAAAAACCCCCGTTTCCAAAGAAAACTCGCTTTACTAGAAAAGGCTATAATGCACAGTTGTATCTTCTGCTTTAAAGGACCGATATAAAATGGAACCTACTGGAAAAAGAGATTCAGACGCTTATAGCAAAAAAATGTCCGAAGCCAAAGATGAATTAACCCTTCTACAGGAAGAACTCAACAATGTCATCGTAAGGTTTGTTCTCCGTGCACTGCGCGTTTACCAATCCACAAGACCCGAACCTTTGCGTGTTAATGAAATTGCGTTGCTTGTTCGAAATGAAATCAAGAATGTTTTGACTGACTTAAACGATCAAGCAAACGTTGATAACCTTGGTAAGTTGGCTAAGGAAGCTTGGGCAAAAGAAGCTAAACAATAATTTTTCTTTCTTTTTCTTGTTTATCTGAGCAGGATATTCTGCTTGGTTTTTTGATATTTGGAAAAATGTTTGGTAAATAAAAAACTAATGGTTGGAAGAAATTATTTTCGGCGGCAGAATTCTTCCATTATCGACATCAATTTTGGAACAGCGTAGACGATTGCTCTATCATCGAGCAAGCCAACGAGTGCTCCAGCTTTGTCGACAACTGGTAAGTGCTTTATGTTCCAGTGCTTCATTAGTTTAGCTGCTTCTTCAACAGTTGCGTTTTCATCGATGACAACGAGTGGATTTGTGTACACCATTCTTGCAATGACTGTTTTGAGTGGAACATTCGCTTCAACTGCCCTGATCAGAACGTCTTTGACAGTGATGATTCCGGTTGGTTTCCCGCTTTGGACAACGAGGATTGCGTCTTTGTCATATTTGTTCATGATTGCAACTACTTCTTGCATAACAGTGTTGTTGTTTACGACTTTAACGTCTTTTTGCATGATGTCTTTTACAACGACATTACTTGCCATTTTTAATTTTCACCTATAACGCTATGACAGAAGCAGAGCTCATTTATCAATTTTTTGTTTATTTCACCAATAGACGGTTTTTTTTATTCGGCGGTGACCAATTTTCCTATTAGAACTTGTTGCGCTTTGGAATATATTAAAAACTGGTCAGTAAAAACTAACGGGCTGATTTAGTTAATCCTTAAAGGCTTGTTTCTTTTATGTCCTTTAGGGACTGCTTTGACAAGCCATAAACTTAAGCCAGCCGAATCTTTCAATACCAAACTGGATGAAGCCAAAGATTACTCGGAAGTCTGGAAGATTGTCAAGGAAACCACAGAATATGCTATTGGTAAACGTCGTGACAGTATGATGTTGTTTTTGGATGATTTGCCCTTGCAATTGGGTGCTTATTACCCTGTGGGAACCAACAACATTGTACTCAACCGTGCGCTTGTGGAAATCGTAGAAGCTGCAATGAAAGATAAACCCACGGTGAATGCTTTAATCTACAATTTGCTGCTCCACGAGTACCTTCATGCCCTCGGAGAAATGTCTGAAATCGGCGTTAGGCGAGAAGTGGTTGAGGTTGCAAAAAAAAGCTTCGGCGAAACCCACATTGCTGCAGTTGTCGCCTGCAAATCGCCCTGGGTTCTGCTCAAAGATATTCCGCTTGGACCCTACAATGCTCCAAAACGCGTGATGGAGATTGTTCGGGATTTTGAGAAATCAGACAAATACATAGTTTAGAGGTTTGTTGGACTTTTAGGGTTGGGTGTTTTCGTTGATTGGTGGGTTTGAGAAGGTGTGTATTGTTGATTCGTGAATCCATGCGTCAGGGTTTTGGTATTTAACTAAGGGAGTGATTTTTCTGTGTATTTCTGTTTCTTTTAGTTCTAAAGAGTACATGATATCAACGAGGGTTCCTCGGTGTCTTATTTTTTCTTCGATAAAGCCTTCAAATATTTTCTTAAACTTTACAAAGTTGATTGCAGCAGATTTAGATAATTCCTCTTCTAAGTTTTTTGGGGCGTTTGTTTGGAGATAGTTTTTGTAAACCTCGGCCATTGTGTCTTCTAAAGTGATTAGTTGTTTTAGGATTTCGCAGGAGAGTAAGTAATCTAAATTGTTGATTTTGGAGATTTTTTTAAGCAGCATTGCGGTTTCTGTTGCTAATTCGGTTAGGTTTTTCTTGGTGTTATTGTTTTCTATTTCTTCAAGATCAAAAAAGTCAAGTATTGCTATAATTATTTTTGCGTTTTTTTAAGCTGTCGTATGCGAGACCTAAAACGTAGCTGCTTTCGGGTTGGTTGATTTTTCCGGAAAGGGTTTCGTAAAGTTTGAAACTATCGTTTTCAACGATATTGCATTGTTTTAGGTATTGGATGCTTTCCTGAACTTTATCGTTCATGGTTCATCAAGGGCTTAGCTTATCGTAAATATTAATAAACGTTATTCTTTCTTCATTAAAAAAAATAATTGTCCAAACAAATAACAAAAAATTTAAGAAAAAAAACACTCCAACAAGTTTCGGTCTATTGAGCCTAGCTTCTTGAACGATATGCCTTCGGCTTAGCATGATTGAAGGAATTTAGGAAAAAGCTGCAAAGTCTTGTTCAAGCAATTCTGATTTGTTCGGAGTAATGTGAGCTGAGATTTGGGTAAAGTATATAATTGCTGTTTAGTACTCTCCGTTAAAAGCAGGTGAAAACGCTATTGGAACCCCCCACTAAACCTAAGCTAACTTGGAAGACAGCGGTTTTCCCAATACTTGGTTTAGTTGGCTTTTTCATATACATCTACTTTTACAAGGTGGATATTTTAGGAATCCTTGCAACAGCTCAAAACCTTGATCCCCTGGTTTACGGAGTAGCAATTGTGTTCGGTTTGCTGGAAGTGTTGTTCTTCACAGGTTCATGGAAAGTTTTAACCAACTACCTACAAATCAAAGTGACCATCAGCTAGAGCTTACCTCTACGTGTGGTACGGAATATATGTTGACACCATAGTTCCAGCGCAGTCCATAAGCGGAGAAGTCACCCGAACCTACCTGTGCACACGAGACAAATGTGGACCATTCGGAAAAGTCGTAGCCTCACTCTTCACGCATAGACTTTTGGGTATGGCATTAAACGTAATTGCCCTTATCGCCGGAATAGTTCTGTTAACTATTGGCGGAGAAGTGAATCCGTTAGTTTTCAATGCTCTTATTTTTGTAGCTGCAATAATTGTGGGAATAATCGTTTTAATGTTCGTTCTATCTTTCAAGCAAAAATGGACCCTAAAAATTATTGATTTCGCAACCCACGCTGTCCACAAAATCACTTTTGGGAGAGTAAACTTGACAAAAATTACTGGTCAAGCTGTCGAAGCTACTCAACATTTTCATGAATCAATGCAAGAGTTTAGGCATGCTCCAAAAGCCATAGCTGGCTCAGTGTTTTTCCTAGTTGTATCCTGGCTTTTCAGTTTAAGCATCCCGTTTCTTGTTTTCCAATCGCTTGGCCATCCTGTTACATGGAGCATAATTATTGTTACTTCAGCTATCTTCTTAGCTGTTAAGGCAATTCCAATTGGAGTACCTTTTGAAGTGGGACTTCCGGAAGCCGTAATGACTACCCTTTACATTTCGATGGGAGTAGCTGGACCCTTAGCTGCTACAGCTACAATTTTGGTGCGCGTCATAACTTTGTGGTTCCGTTTCTTCATCGGTTTCGGCGCTCAGCAATACCTTGAGTTTACTCCTGCGAAATCTAAATCTGTGGAGACAGAAAAAACTAAAATCCTCCCGCAACTCTAATTGTTTTAGACTGCAAAATGGAAGTAAAAATCGAAACCGCAACGATAAAACTTCTCGATAAGCTCTACGAGCTTGAAGAGGAATGCTTCGATCAAGAAGCCTTCTCTAAACGTCAAATAGCCCACTTACTCACAGATTACAATACCCTTGCTTTAGTCGCTAAAGTGGACGGCGCCATTGCAGGATTTATTATTGCTCAAGTGGAAGTTGAAGAAAACACCGAGTTTGGGCATATAATAACCATTAATGTTGCACACAAAATTCGTCGGCAGAAAATAGCTACAATCCTTCTAAAAGAAATAGAAACGATCCTAAAACAGAATGGAATAACGGAGTGTCGACTTGAAGTTCGGGAAGATAACCACGCAGCCATAAAACTCTACAAAACATTGAGCTATCAAACAGTTGGTAAGCTAGAGAAATACTATGGCGAAAAACATGGGTTGTACCTGAAAAAAACCCTTTAGAAAATTGCCCGTTCCTTAAGAACCTTCCCTTTGTATCGAACAAAAGTTTAAATGAAATGTTGTGGTTTGAAAGGTTGGTTGGGAGAGATGGGCGAAACCCGAGGAAGAAAATCAAACGAGCAGACCCTTGTCCAAACTATAGTTGTTTTGGCGCGGAACACCACTTGGCGATGCGGAAAACTTGAAAAATCCATCGTGAAACACCTCTACAAACGCTACGAAAACTTTGGCAAGCCTGGCGTGTCTGTTAAGGACATAATGCTCAACTTAAACATAACCGGCGAGAAAAAAGACGAATGCCTCGATGCCCTGCGAAGGCTCGAGAAAAGAAACATTGTGAAGATAACGCCGATTTAATTTCCCTCCTTTTGTACATTATTTAATTGAAAAATCTAAAAATTTTGAATTAATTCTCAAACAAAAGAATTACTTTAATAATTCACTTTCGCTTGGCGGCTGCTTAATCAAACCATGCTTCATAAGTAACTCGGTAGATTCTCTGGCGTTCCTAATTATGGCTGATGCACGCTCAAACAACTCTTGCCTGCTGGGCTTAACACGTGCAACACCCTGCTCAATAGATTTCAACGCACACGCAACGGCTTCTCTCGGAAAGACTTCCCACTCATCCATCCTCGGTAGAATATCTTTTTCACTCATGCCCCGCTCTTCCGCAAAATTTGCCAGTTCCGTTGCAGCCGCAATGCACATGTCATCTGTAATAGTTTTGGCTTTCACATCAAGTACACCCCGGAAAATCCCGGGAAACCCAAGACTGTTGTTGACTTGGTTTGGGAAGTCACTTCTGCCTGTCGCAACAATTCGTGCACCTGCGTCTTCAGCATCCCAGGGCCAAATTTCAGGGATTGGGTTGGCACAAGCAAAGATTATGGCGTCAGTTGCCATGGTCTTTACCCACTCTTTTTTTATGGTATTTGGACCAGGCTTTGAAGCAGCAACCACTGCATCTACACCCTTGAATGCATCAGCAAGGTCACCAGTTCGGCCTTCGCCGTTAGTTTTTTGGGTAACATCATATTTCCAGGGGTCTTCAGCTTCTGTGATATCTGCTCTGCCCTTGTAAATTACGCCCTTGCTGTCAGCAAGAATAATGTTTCCAGGTTTAACGCCCCATTTCATCAATACATACGCGGTTCTGATGTTGGCGGCGCCTGAACCAACCAGCGCTATTAGGCTTTCCTTGGGTTTTTTACCCACGAGTTTAAATGAGTTAATCAGTCCTGCCAAAATTACGGTTGCGGTTCCTTGCTGGTCGTCATGCCAAACAGGCACGTGCATCTGCTCTCGCGCCTTCTCTAAAATGTGGAAGCACTTAGGCTTCTCGATGTCCTCAAGGTTTATTCCTCCAAAAGATGGCTCCAGCGCCTTACAAATTTTGACAATTTCGTCTGGGTCTTTGGTTCGCAGGCATATTGGAAAAGCATCGACGCCCCCAAGGTACTTGAAGATAAGTGCTTTGCCCTCCATAACTGGCAACGCAGCTTCGGGGCCAATATCACCTAAACCTAAAACACGCGTCCCATCTGTAACCACGGCAACGTAGTTCCAACGGTTAGTTAATTCGAAAGATTTGTCGGGGTCTGCTTGGATTTCTCGGCATGGAGCAGCGACGCCTGGGGTGTACCAAATTGCAAAATCGTCCACGCTACGCACGGCGCATTTGGGGATAACTTGCATTTTTCCTTCGTAGAATCTGTGCATTGCTGGAGAGAGCTGAGCTGGTTTTTTGGCTTTTGTAAGTAACTCTTCAACAGTAGGTTTAACTTCAGTTTTGGGGGCAACCATCCAAGACGACTCCTGTTGAACGGTGAAAAACACCGCAGAAGATTTAAAGTTTCCATTAAACAAGCAATCGAGAATTATGCTACGGCTTACTTACTTTCTCTAAATAGATTTATCCAAATCAAAAAATAAAAAAAGGAAATGATGGTTGTTTAGCTGTATTTTATGCTCGTTTTCTGAGTATCAGCAAAGCTAGCACAATTGCAACGACGATAATGGTGACTATTATGCCAACTGCAGAGTAAGCGATGTATGTATCAGTCATTGATGCTGGAGCGGTAGCTGTTGGCGTAGCTGTTGGGGCTGCTGAGCTTACTTCAATGTGGGTTTCTGTGGATGAGTCAAAGTATGAGTTGGTGCCTGGGAACGTCGCTGTTATGGTGTATGCTCCTGAAACTGGAGGTGCCCATGCGATGCTATAGCTGCCCATGCTGTCGCTGGTTACGTTGCCTATGTTTTCGATGTTACCGTTGGGGTCTGAGGCTGTTAACATTACTGGGACTCCGGTTGCGTTTGTCGGCTTTGGTTTTTGCATGTAAGTGTAATCCATCCATGCGCCCATGTTTGCGTCAGATATTGCCGGTGAACCTAAGCTGTTTGGCGATATGGCTTTTGTTTGGGTTGTTACACCCGGAGATTGATCGGTGACTGTTCCCTGGATCATGATGCGTGCGCCTTGTTGTAGAATTTCTGGTGTTGCTGTGAGTTTGGTTGCAGTTTGTCCTTTGCCAACACAGTATAGTTGTCCATCGTAGCCGTTGATGTAGACCATGTATCCGTCTGCGACTGCAAAGCTTCCGGCTATGCCGCCTGATCCTCCGCCGCCTTGTCCATCCATAGTCCATAATTCTTGTCCTGTGTTTGCGTCGATTGCACGGATGAGCATGCCTGTATAGAGTGGGTTGTTGAAAGAGTGTTCAGAGGAGAAGAGGTATATTTTGTTGTCTGCGATGGCGCCGATGCCTAATGTGTAGTGTCCATAAGCTGTTGCGAGGCCGCTGTTTGTGCTGTTGCCTGCTCCGCCGTTGCCGTATGTCCATTTTAGTTTGCCTGTTGCACTATCGTAGCAGAAGACTGTTCCTTGGTAACCTGTGGAGTAGAAGTTTCCGTATGCGGTTTGGTAGGTGATTAGTCCGCCGTACTGTGTTGTATCGCTGTAGTATGCCCATGGTCCTTCAGATGCGGTTGGTCCCCAGAGTTGTGATCCGTTAGTTAAGCTGTATCCGATCCATTGGCCAGTCTCTTTAAGGTTCATGATGAAGACGCCTGCGTTGGGGTCGATTGGTCCTTGGGTTTGAGTTTCGTTGTTTGCTGGAGCGTTGTAGCTTTGTTGCCAAAGTAGAGTGCCGAAATTGCTCGTTTTAAGACTGATTGCCCACATGGTGAATGGAGCTGATGAACCTATGCCTGGTAATGTTCCGCTTCTGCCAAGAACTAAGTCAGGTGTAACTGCAACAACGGTTGATCCTGAAGGCAATGTGGGTATGGTGATGTTCCATGAGTAAGAGGTGCTCATGCTAACGACTTTGCCGACTGGTCTCCACTCTAAAGCGCCAGCGCTTGTGGTATCGGTTGGTCCTGTTGAAGCCGTTAATGCAAGGGCTGCGGTGTTATTCCACATTTGGAGATATTGTCCGTTTGTTCCAACATAGTATTTGTCGATTTCGCCGTTTGGTCCGATTGCTATGGTGCCCCCTGAGGGAACGTTGGTTTCGTTGAATAACCAAGCGCCAGTCATTGGGTCATATGCTGACCAGGTTGTGCCAGATGTTGCCCATAAGTAGCCGTTGTTTATGATTCCGTGTTGGTTGAGGGATTCGTAGTCGAAGAGTTGTCCAAAAGCGATTGTGATGTTTTGCCACCAGATTTGTTGTCCTGTTTGTAGGTCGAGACAGACTTCTCCGCCGCCTGTTGGATTGTTGCTGAGTGGTAATGCTTCGTAGAGGAAGCCGTTGATTATGATGGGCGTGGCTGCTTTCAGTTCGTAGTATGAGCCTGTGTAGTATGTCATGGCAGGGTCTATAGCGTTGGGGCTGCCGACTAATCCGCCGAATTGAATGGGTTTAGTCCAGACTACGTGTGGGCTATTTGGGGCTATGCCAGAGGGTTGGAAATGGTTGCTTACCAAGGATCCAACTAACCAGTTTGATGCAATCGTGTACCAATTGGAGTTTTGTCCTTCAATGGGGCGTTGCCAATAGTCAGTTGGAAGTGGATAGACTGGGGGTGAAGCAATCGAGTCTGATTGTACGTTAAGTGTTATTGCGTTGCTGATGCTTGGTTCATAATAGTCGCCGACGTAGGGGCTGGAGGTGCCGTTGAGGCCTGTTGGACCAGCTAGGGTTGCGATTTGCCCGGGGAAACTGAATTGGAATGTGTAGTTGCCTGTTGCTGTTGGCGTGTAAGTTATGTAGCCGCTGCTAATTGGGTCGGCGGTGATGGGTCCTTGTGTAGTATTGGTTCCATCTGGTGCTGTTATGGTGACGGTGTAGTTTTGGAATCTCATTCCGGCGATCCCTGCGGCTGTTGGGGCGATTTGGTTTAACCAAAAGACCACGATTACAGGTTGGCCCACGCCGACTGGGTTGGGTGCGACGTTGAGGTATGCATAGGTTGGGATGTTCCATTGTGGTGTATGTGCACTGGTAATGGGTATCATTGTGACTGCAGTTGTCATTGAAATTATGAATAATATCGTAATCAAAATTGCTGCTATTTTATTTTTTGAGATTTTCATTTTATTTATTCCTTATTTTTTAACGAAAAACGCTAAGGGATAATATGATTCTAACGATTGTAGAAAAAGCGCTCCCGTCAACCCCACTAACGTCTAGGTTTTATTTAATTATATACCCCAATTGGTAAAATGCAAAGAACCGACGGTATAAAGGTATAATTGGAAGTCGCTCGGGCGAAAGCTTGAATGGTATCCAAAGAGAAGACAGTCTAAACTGCTTCCAACAGAATTAGAATTCTTTTTCCTCTATTTGAAGAAGAACGGGTGATTTTCTACGGGATGTTTTTCTTCTTCTTTCTGTGGGCTTAGAAAATTTGGCTGGGTAAAAGAAGACAGTAACTCTGCACACAGCGCTGTCTTCTTCATTCAGCAAACGAATTAGTTTATTGAAATCGTTAATTTTCCAATTAAGTTTTAGTTAAAAAAAAATAAACCCTTGAGCAGCTAAGTAGAATATTCCAACTGAGCCGCTATTGTATAGGGAAAGACCCTTACTGAAATAATGCATAAAGTTTTAGCTTCTATGCGAAGCTAACAAATTTTTTCGGTTCATTACTCGATGCAAAGGTCCAGAAGTGTGCTTTACATTTAGTGATTTTAAAGAGTACCAGCCCTGGATTTTCTGGCGTTAATCCTGCTTGCTTTAGGAATGGTCTGGCGTCAAGAAGCTTCTTTTTCATTTCCACGTCATCAATAAATTCAACCGTTCCTGTTACCCTCATTTGTTGCATGTCTTTGCTTTTATGGTTAAAGAAGCATACTTCAACCTGAGGGTTAGCTTTCAACTGCTTATAGATGTCTTTTCCAGCTCCTGAACTGTAATATAGGCCTGACTTGTCAGCATACCAAAGTTGAAATCCTCTGACCCGAGGTTGTCCACTTTCTACAGTTGCTAAGAAGCTGATTGGATTTTCGTTTGCAAACTTGACATATTCGTCAAAATCCATCTAATTCACCAAATTTACTATTTCACCCTATTAGTAATAACTTTTGGTTTAACAAAAACCGGACTTCTGAATATAAGTGGGTTGCTTTGATGATAAACTAATAAGAATGCTTAACCTTAGAAGTAGCCCAGTTACGAGGTAGTAATTTGAATGCCTATAACAATCGGTTCTCTATTCAGACGAATTGTAAAAGAGTTAAAGACTCAAGATAACAATCCAAATAGCTGCCTAAATAATCCAAAAAGCGACTTCTACAATCCAAATTATGACATCAACAATTCATGCAGCGACATCAACAACCAAAATAGCGGAATCAACAATTCATCAAATAACAAATACAACAAGGAACTGCGAAGGAATGCTTTGAGAGAACTCATTCATTCTTTTCTATCAGACTATCTGTCTGATGAACAAGCAGAGAAGCTTGTTGAAGAGTATATTCCGTGATATACAGCATTTTGTTTACTCCAGGCTGACTTTAATCGGAATTCCTAACTTGGTTTTTGTGAATTGTGGAGGCTTTAAAGAGGCTAAAAATTAAAGCCCGAGCTCTTTTGCTCGTTGCTCTATTTCATCTATTGTTCTTGATTGTTCCCCACAATTCTTTAAACTGTTTTCTAACATTTTTTTATCTACGTGGTAGAGGGTTCTAATTATTTCATCTTGAAGAGGCAACCACTTGTCTAGTTTGATTCCGAATTTTTCTTCAATGTAGCGTCTTTCTTTTGGAAAGATTTCTTCGTGCCCTTCAGGTGTGTTGAATCTGTATACTTCGTGGAAAACAAGTTCGTAGAATGCTTTTTTGTCGTTGCATCTTGTCAAGTGGATGATCTGGTTTGACCAGTTGTCTCCCCAAGCGTATCCTCCAGTTGGATACTTGAATTCACTTTTCCACTCTGGGGTTAGCGGTTCAAAAACCTCGAATTTAACAGGGCTATGTTTGAAATATCTCTTTTTGATATGTTCATTTACTTCATCAATAATCTTCTTCTCTTCATTGTTCGGTTCCAAAATTGTTTCCCATGCCTTGGTTATATTATAGTGGGGTCAAGCATTAAAATTTAATCCGAAAAAATTAGGTTTTTATTTTTTCAACCTTTAAAACGAACTTGTAACATTCACATTTCGGTTTAATACATACTCTATCTAAAAAATACGAATGCTCACTTTTGAGATGCTCACATGTGCACCTTTCATCAATAATTTTAGCTTTGTCTATCATGATTTATCCTTGTTTAATGAACAACTTTAACCTTCAAATGGTTTTAGGTGTGTTCAAATTAAATTTTAATCCAACCAATCCAAACCAAAGTAAATCTCGATGTTGCTTGTATAGCCTTGAAGCGAGGAAAAGATGTCTCTAAAAAATTAGTCACATAGTTTTATCAAAAGTATGTGGTTAACCAAAAATCAGACTTTTTATCGCGCTATTGTTTTTCCTTCTGCAAGACGCCGAAAGCTTTCAGATAGCCATGACCGCACAATCAGGCGGTAACACTCCTCTGATTTATGAGAAAAAGAAGAACAAAGATACTGCTGTAGACATGTGGGTTAATAAGTGGGTTTTTACTACTTTTACCACCGGTGATTGATGTGACCACCGAGCTTAAAGCAGTGAAAATCAGCAAAGAAACATACTCTGAATTAAGCGCCATCGCTGGCGAATTACAAATCAAAAGAAAACGACCCGTATCGATGGATGAAGCAATGAAATACCTAATACGGCGAAGCAGAAAAGGAAAAAAGATTTCTGATCTAGCAGGTTCATGGAGCATGAATGATACCGAAGCAGCAGAAGTCAAAGAGTCAATTACCAAGGCATGGGAAACATGGAAACCGTAAAAACAATAATCGATACCGACCTCTTAATTGACTTACTAAGAAACCAAAAACAAGCAACAGCCTTCATCACCAAGCTTGAAGAAAAAAACTACATTTTGGCAACTACTGCAGTCAATATCTTTGAACTCCATCATGGAGCGCATAAATCTCAGGAAAGCGAAAAAAATCTTCAAGCAATCCATGTACTCATAAATAGGTTATCTATTCTTCCATTTACGTCAAAAGCCGCCCAAAAAGCAGGCCACATATACGCACAACTTGAGCGTCAAGGACAACCGATTGGACTAAGAGATACCCTCATCGCTGCTATCGCCCTAACTAAGGAATGCAGTCTCGCCACACGCAACCAAGCGCACTTCAGCAGGATTTCTGACTTAGAAATCATTACACCATGAAACGGATGGACGCAAGAATTGACTAAAGATCACACAGTGACCAAAGAAGAGGTTTACAAAGACTACGGAATGTTCAGCAGTGTCAAAAGTAGGTCAAAAACCAAAACACGAAGACCCCCAAAGAAACTAAACCAGTGTTCCAAATGCGGCAGAGTAGGCGACGCAATGACTAAACATTCACTCACAGGTGAACATAAGCCACCTTTCATATGGCTGTGCAGGCAACCATGCCATGACGAAGTGCACAAGTTCGGCTTAAAAATGACAAAAGAAGAAAAAGCAGCACTAAAGCGGCAACCACCATGCAGCATACAATTCCCCACAGAAGACAACATTTCCCATCCTTATACAAAACTGATTACACCTGAGTCGCTGGAGGGGGAAAAATTCAAGCAGTCTTTCAAGCGAGTAAATTCTGAAGATGAAGAAACATAATACTTGCGAATAAGTTATAGAAGAAGAAGAAATAGTTTACTGCAAAGGGCATTTTTTTCTTTCAATTATCAACCCCACAGTACTTTTAAGAGAAAAAAAGCGTTTTCTTATTCTAAAGCAATGTCCATTTTCACTTTTCTAGTAATACGGTTAACCAAGAAATTGAATTATAACCTCGGCAGTTGATCGTGTTCTGGTAGTAGTCGACGTTGGTGATGGTTTCACTTCGACACCACTTCTCTTACTAAACCGCTGAATTTTCAAACAATATTCCGGCACTGCATGAATGGTCGCAGAGCAGGTGGATAAAAAATGGCTACATCAATGTGGTGGCTTTACGGGATTCCTTGCTCTGCAACTCACCGAATTTGGAGAAGTTGCGTGCTTATGCAACTAGCCCTTCCAAAAACAACCAATTAAGCTATCTCCAGATAGAATATAGAGAATATTATGGGATATTGATACTACTAAGAAAGTCTTTTTGTACTTATTTTTGAATAAAAGCGGTTTGGAGAGCGTTTGCTTTCCTAAATTTATATGGGGAAATGAAATGAAATTACAAACAAAAAATGGTAAAAAAATGTTATGCATTGCTCTGACTATATGCTTTCTTATTGGCATGATAGCGGTTGCAATTCCACAAGCGCGCGCTGATACAGCAACTCTAAATGTAAGCTATCTGACGCTGGCTCCTGGATCGGATGCGACCCAGCTCGCTTTTTCATGGCAAACCTTGGCCGCCGGCAACCCCGTTGTTCGCATATGGGAACAAGGCGGTGGAGCAATTGACTTCACTGGTACATGCAGTGCCTCGGTATCAACCATTAGCAACCTGTATTACAACAGAGTTACCGTGACTGGTCTTGATCTCAACACCGCCTATACCTATCAGCTTGGCGACGGGAAAGGTGACTGGAGCGTTCAATACACTACCAAGACAGCCAACCCTAATTCTTTCAGCTATCTGGTGTTCGGTGATCCGCAGATCGCCAGCTCCAACCGATGGCAACAACTGGAAAAACACTTTACAACAGGCTCTTAAAGTTGACCCTAATCTCGCTTTCATGGCCAGCACTGGCGACAACATCAACGACATCTCCCCCCTTACACTAGCGAACACGGAGTATGGCTATTTCTTCACGCCACAGCAAATCTTCTCATCCCTGCCTATGGCCAGCTGCATGGGCAACCACGAAGGCCCAAACACGCCGAACTTTGACTTCTACAATCCGCCCAATGCCGACAGTGTCCAGAATTATTGGTACAGATGCGGTAGCACCCTATTTATGGTATGGAACTGCCAATATGGTACCCCGGCGGACATGCAAAACTTTTTGCAAAATGCCATTAGCGCCAATCCAGACGCAACGTGGAGAATTCTCAATTTCCACTATGACGTATACGGCCAGGGTAGCACGCACGCACTCGCAGACGGCAAAGCCTACAGAGATGCCTATGTTCCTGTGATAGATCAGTTCGGTATAGATGTCGTATTCAACGGTCATGATCATTCCTACAGTCGTTCCTATCCTATGAAATATACTGGCACCCCCACCACCTCCAACAACGTGGGCATGCAGCCTGAGACCTTCAACGCTAACGGCGCTTCCGTCGACCCAACCGGCACTGTCTATTTCACTCTGGACTCCTCGAGCGGACAGAAATACTATGGCTTGGCTCAAAAACAAGCATACACAGCGGTTGATGCCCAGAACTATCTTCCGATGTTTAGCATTGTGGACATGACAGTCAACACTTTCACCTGCACTACCTATCAAGTAAACGCAGATAACACCCTCACAGTAATCGACTCTTACACCATCGACAAAACTATAGTTGCCACTCCATCCGCTCACGTGACACAGCTTAATGGCAGTAAAAACGACCTCACAATCTCCGTTAATCAAAAGCTTGCTGACGGCTCAATAAGACCCTTGACAGAAATCTTTTAGCATTAACAACAATGCAGCGGGCACCTATACTGTTGGCTCCTACAGAGTTTACGTGAACACTAAAGGCAATACCCAAATTCGTGATTGCCGCATAGTGTAACAAGCCAACAACACCCCTTCTCCTTTTTTCCACTTAAAGATTCAAAGAATAGATTTATTTCGCACTTTGAAGGGCTAGTTCTTTTGTTGTCTATTATCACTGAGGCATGTGCTTTTGTTTGTATTTTGCCGAAAACTATTCCCAGGCTCCTGACTGACTACTATATATTTTTGTTATTCTACAACGCAACCGAATATATTTAGAAACTGGGTTACATATTTCATGGAAGTGAGAACTTGGATATCATAAAATTTGCTGAGTCAATACGTAAATTGGATTTAAGTAGAGAACAAGAGATAACGCTAAAACGCATAGAGCAAGAACAGTCAGGAATGCATCCTATAAGAAATAATGGCTATGAGCAATATGCATTCTATCAAAACATAGTGAACCTTTTCTTAAATTGATGTTAACTATTAGAATAAAGAAGGGATTTCTAAATCTAGGTAATTTACCCGCCTCAGGAACACTAAAATTGGGCTTTTTCAAAAACAGTTAAAGGGTTGCTTAGGGGTACTGTTTTTCTTGCTCTTTTTTGATTTTTTGGATTGTTTGTTTAAGAGGTGGGATGTTATGTTTGATTGTTTGCCAGATGGTTTCGGTATCCATGCCGAAGTATGCATGGATGAGTTTGTCTCTCATGCCTGTGATTTCTTTCCAGGGCAGCTCGGGGTATTTTGATTTGAGGGAGTCGGGAAGTTTTTTGGATGCTTCTCCAATGATTTCGATGCTGCGAACTGCTGCGTTGAGTGTTTTTCTGTCTTTGACGAACTCTTCATATGTCATGTTAGCAACGAATTCTTCAATGTCATTTATTGCTTGTAGAATGTCTTGTAAGTAATCCCGTATATCGCGGCGCTTCAAATCATGATAACTTCCTGCATGATATGTTCGCCGATGTGGGGTTTTAGTGCCTTCTTGGAGACTAAATCGACCTTGACTCCTAACATGTCGGAGAGGTAGTTTTCTAGTTTCATGAATTCGAATAAGCCAATGGGCTCTTGAAATTCCACTAGAATATCTACATCGCTGTTGAGTTTTTGTTCCCCTCGAATGTATGAGCCGAAAACGCCTATTGTTTTCACTTCGAACTTTTGCCTAAGTTCATCTTTATTCTGCAAAAGTAGACGTTTAATGCTCTCAACATCTCTCATGCTTCAAAATATGTTATCTCGGAACTTTAAGCCTTTTCACAAAATAGATGAAGAAAACACCCTATACACAGCGTTGTCTTTTTCATTTAGCAAAT
Source organism: Candidatus Bathyarchaeota archaeon (assembly GCA_963809455.1). Classification (GTDB taxonomy): domain Archaea; phylum Thermoproteota; class Bathyarchaeia; order Bathyarchaeales; family Bathycorpusculaceae; genus Bathycorpusculum. The sequence continues at coordinate 298,370 of CAWEJP010000010.1, forward strand.
AAATTAGTTTCTTGAAGTCGTTAATTTTCCTGATTAGTTTTGGTGAAAAAATAGCCACTTGAGTAGCTGAGTAGTATATCCCAACTGAGCCGCTATTTTCTAGGGAAAGACCCCTTGCTGAAATAATGCATAAAGTTTTTGCTTCTATACGAAGCTAACAAATTTTTTCGGTTGATTATTCGTTTCAAAGGTCCAGAAGTGTGGTGTGCATTTGATGATTTTAAAGAGTATCAGCGGTGGATTTTCCGGGGTTAACCTGCCTGCTTTAGCATTTAGGCACTTAAACACATAAGCTTATAAGTTCGCATGTACTTATATGTTATATAAATAAGCGAACTAAAAAATATCAAGATAAAAACCAAACACGAAAAATTTCAACACGCTTATTTCAAAAACATATAACAACAAAAGTGATTAAAACATGGGCCGCATCAACGTTGACATCTCAGACGACTTAGAAAAACAGCTAAGATTAAAAACCGTAGAAAAATTCGGAGGCAAAAAAGGCGACTTATCCAAAGCCGTCCAAGAAGCAGTAAAAACATGGATCGACAAAAACCAGTAAGATTGAAGCCGCCCCTCCCAAAACCCAAATAACTAAATTATTAAGAATGCCTCGGCAATGGGCGCAGGGAACCAGTTAGCCTCGAAAACCCTCAAAACAGGAATTATGGGCAATCTAACTGTCAGATCCCTTTTAGAATAGTGTTAAAATTTTGTTCATTAAGGTGGAAATTATGGTCAATAAAAAAGTGGGAAAATTGGAAATTGTATTCATCGACAAAGAAGGGAAATGGTACCCCATAGATGAAGTGGATCAGCTAGATTTGGCTGAGGGCTTAGAAAAAGTTTCCAAAGAAGTCGCTAAACGCTTGCAATTACTAAAAGATCAACGTTAGATGCATTTCTGGTTTTCAGGTTGGAATTTGGAGCTTGGCTTCATCGAGAGAAGTCAAGTTTTACTTGCCAGCCGAGGTTGACAAGAATAGTTTAGCAAGATTTGAAAAATCTCCAAAGAAATTTCATCGGAACTGCAGTTGCAGAAAGAACTGAGATAATTCAAGGTTACTATCATAGTAATAAGATTAATAGAGGTGAAAAAAATGATTAAAGAAGAAAAAAAGGCACCGGTGAAGGCGATTGAAAAAGCTGAAATCGCAGTAAAACCAACAAAAAATATTCCTGCTAAACACCTTCCAGTCAAACGCGTTCCCGCAAAGCACGTTCCCGCAGTTCATGTTCTAACGACCTTTGACGATTTGGTTGCGGATTTTCGAAGAAATTTTATTGAAAGCGTAGCTTTTCCATGGGATTGGGTAAGTGTTGAACCTTATGCTCCAGTTCGTGAGGCAACTGTAGATTTGGTTGATGAGGGAAACAGGTTTGTTGTGCATGCTGAATTGCCTGGCGTAGCAAAAGACAAGATTGACGTAGCCCTGACCAAGGAGGGTATTGAAATCTCGGCTGAAACAGACGTTGAAAAAGAAGACAAACAGAAGAACTTTGTTGTCAGAGAACGCGTTTACTCGCATGTTTACAAACAGCTCTCGTTCCCAGAAGAAGTACTCCCAGAGAAAGCAGAATCCACATTCAAAGACGGATTACTTGAAGTTTGCATCCCAAAGAAGACCGTTGCACCCGCGCCTAAAAAACACAAAGTAGAAGTGAAATAGTTAGTAGAGAGGCATTGTTATGCTTACTCACTATTTCCTGCATATTTTAAAAAACATTTTGGCAGTACTAATCACTTCTTAAGTTTCTTAAAGGACGAAATTTATTCGCCCATGCCGCCTGGTCCACCTGGACCGCCCTTTGGAGATTTAGCTGTTATTACATCGTCTACGCGTAGGATCATGGCTGCCGATTCAGCTGCTGATTTGATTGCTTGTTCTTTGACAACGATTGGTTCAATTACCCCGTTTTCGATGCTGTTTTGCAGTTTACCTGTGAACACGTTTATGCCGATGAATTTGCCGTCTTCTTTATCGTGCACTTGACGTAGCTCTATGAGTATGTCGATTGCCTCTAAGCCCCCGTTCTCTGCGAGCGTGCGTGGGATTACTTCAACTGCGTCTGCGAAAGCATCTATAGCGAGTTGCTGTCTTCCGCCGACTTTTGTTGAGTAGTTGCGTAGTTCTTTGGCGATTTCGATTTCGATTGCTCCGCCGCCAGCGACGATTTTATTGTTTTCTGTGACGTCTGAAATTACTGACAAAGCGTCGGTTATTACTCTTTCAGCTTCATCCACCATGCGCTCTAAGCCTGCACGGATGAGGATGGCTACTGAATGTGGATCTTTGCATTTTTCGACAAAGATCATTTTGTCGTCGCCGATTTTGCGTTCTTCCACTAAGCCGGCAAACCCCAACTCTGCCGCCTTTAAATCATTCAAGTTGGAGCTTACTCGTCCGCCTGTTGCTCTCGCCAGCTTTTCCATGTCTGACTCTTTGATGCGCCTAGCAGCCATTATGCCCTCTTGAGAAAGGTAGTGTTGAACCATATCATCTATTCCTTTCTGGCAAAACACTATTTCCGCTCCTGAAGCTTTGATCTTAGTTACCATCTCTTTTAGTGTGCTGTCCTCTTGATCTAGGAAGGCTTTGATCTGGTTCGGTTCATGTATGCGTATTTCAGCGCTTATTTCGGTTTTTTCAATCTCTAATGCCATATCTAAAAGTGCGATTTTCGCGTTCTCTTTCTTTCGAGGCATCCCTGGATTGGCGACTTCTTTATCTATGATTATTCCTTTGACGAGTTGTGTCTCGATGAGGCTTTTTCCCGTCTTTTTCACTAGTTGAATGTTATCTATGTCGGCTATTGTCTTGTCTCCGTGCTTTTGGGCTACCTGCCTTACCGCTTCTATGGCTATTTCCGCAAAGTGTTCTTTAGCACCCCCCACAGCTTTGCTTCCCATGGCCGTCAAAGCAACTTTCATCATCACTTTTTGATCCTCAACGTCAATGGCCACAGCGTTTTTCGCTATGATTTCGATTGCTTTCTGTGCTGCCTTACGGTATCCAGCAACGAGTATCATTGGGTGGACATTCTGGTTCAAGAGTTCTTCGGCTTTCTTGAGAAGTTCACTTGCTAGCACTACGACGGTTGTGGTTCCATCACCCACCATGTCGTCTTGAGTTTTGGCGATTTCAATCATCATTTTTGCTGCTGGATGCTCCACGTCAATTTCTTTCAGAATTGTGGCTCCGTCGTTTGTTATGGTGATGTCTCCTAAGCTGTCGATGAGCATTTTATCCATGCCTCGGGGGCCTAGAGTGGTTTTCAGTACTTCACCAATCACTTGGGCTGCCGTGATGTTGTTTCGTTGGGCTTCTTTGCCTCTACTTCGAGTGGTTCCTTCCTTCAAGATGAGTACAGGTTGACCACTTTTGGTTTGCGTTAAATATGCCATGTTATTTTCTCCTTAATTTTATTTATTAATAGTCTTTTTTTTGCAATGTCAGCTTTTTTTGATTCGTGGGTAACCCTAAATCTCAGAGTCACGCCGAATAAGAGACATTTGACTAGTAAGAGACTGGAAACTTAAAACTTTCAACTGTTTTAAAAACGGCTGACTTTGCAATTAATATATTGTCATACAGTGATTTAAACTCGTTTAGAGAATTGGCGAGATTTTTGACTAAGTAGCTATTGTTATAATTGTACTTGTTGATTTTGCAAAATTTTAGTTCGCTTTTTTCAAGGTGAATCTATTTGACTACTTGTCCGTTTGCTGAAGTATTAGTTAGTCGGGTGATCTTTATTTTTACTCGGTCTCCAGGTTTTGTGTCGGGAACATAAATTACAAAGCCTTGGTTTTTAGCTATGCCTTCTCCTTTGGGGCTCAATTCTGTAATGGCTACTTCTAATTCTTCTCCCAACATAACTGGGCAACGTTTAAAACCCTTACCATGACCACGTTTTCCCTCGTAACCGCCACCTTGCCTTGAATTACTCATAATATTACTCCTTTTTATTACCGTCTATTAAACGATAGAGGCTTGAATCTTAAAAACCTTCAATTGACTGATACTGTTAAGTTAGGTTAAGCTACAAAGCTTAATTAGGTCTGGAACGTTTGGGTTTTCGCTTTTTTGATTTCGCAGTCAATTTGGAACTCGCATTATAACCAATTCTAGTTGGTCTATTTAGTGTTAAAGTATCGTCCAAACCACAGTTAGAGGTTTTTTCGCTTTTTACGACTCCGCTTATTTTTATTCACCAAACCATTTAATAAACCACTTTTCTCTTGCTATTGTTCTCTCATTCATAGTCTCACAGGTTGCTTTCCAATCAGGGTTTTCGTATTCTGTATTAACCCATTTTTCGGTGAAAGACGGCATTTCTTTTTTAATTTCATCTAAAATTTGTTTTTTTTTAGCATTTACAAGTTCAGCAGTAGTGTACCCTTTATAAGATAATTGTTCAATTGGAATTAATTCTTCATAAAGTCTATCTTTATTCATGTTTTTACGCCTCTTTTTCTTATTTGTTTAAAGTGTGGTTGCATTAAAACTTGGTCTGCCATTTGTTGAGTTTAAGTTACCTGATTTGGTCACAGAAGCCTTTGAGCATTTTCTTCATTTCTGGGTCTTTTGCGGCTTCTTTTCCCAATTCGGTAAGTTCACTTTCGCTAAGGAATAATGGTCTCGCAATCAGTCTTCCAGTGTTATCACAATATCCGAATCTGAGTTTAATTAAGTCTTTATGTTTATCATCTGTAAACTTTAAAATATGAATAACGGGTGACCAAGTTTTATAGTCTACTTTTGCTTCGTGGGTTACTACTCCATATCCGTTTACATTAAAATCAAAAAGCTTTCTAACATTAGAATTTTTTGATGCCATTTTCAAATCCGCCAAAATCACTTCCGTGTTTTAACCTGTTAAACCCTTTGGTTAGTAGATTGTGAAATTATCCAGCACGAAAAGTCTTTTTGTAACGATTAATAACAGTATCGAGTAATAAGCAATTGGCACAAATTATGAAAGGGGTAGCCTGATGAGCATTGGAAAAGCGGAGTTTAAACGGGTTGGGCCACCTAGGGTCAAAGCCAAAGATGTAAATGGGTTCCTCACTGTTGAAATTTCTCTTAATGGTTATCCTGACTATATTTGGGTGCAAGACTACTTTAGACACCCATTATCTAATCCAACGAGTGGAATACATCCAAGCAGCGTATTTGTAGAAAGTAGCACCATTATTTTTGTATCATTTGAGTCTGATATTAAAGCGAATGTTGAGTGGATGGACAAGTATATACAGCAAGCAAATGAAGGATATAACAGAAAAAAAGCCGAGCAGTTACTTGAAGAAAAAAACCTCCTTGAACTGGAAAGAAAACGAAAAGAAGAACTTGACCGAATTAACGAAACTCTCAAAGACCTTTAATTTATTCTGTTTGAGCATCAAAAGACTTTTCTGGTAAAGAAACTTAATTTTAACAAAATGTTTGTGGGATTGAATTTTAATCCAACCAACCACTTCACGCTTAGCAGCTAAGGCATTCTAGAAGTAGACACGGTTTAGCATATACATAAGAAAATTACTATATAGGTATAGTCGGAATCGAGTATACACTCAAAATAAGAAAAACAGAATAATATTATTAGAGCGAAAAATAATAGAAACCTTGACCCTCATAAAAAAATAAAACAGCGTTTTAAGGTTAGAAAAAAGAAAACGTGCCCTTGTTATGTATTAGCATCCTACAGTTGTTGCTTCATTGTGAAACCACAATATCTTATATTTTGTATTGAGTTAACTTTGTTCAGATAACAAGACCTCGAACTCATTGCTTATGCCTATAATGAGAGAGTGAAAAAATGGCGAAAATATCTCCAATATTTAAGAAAGTTGCTTCATTTGTATTTACTAAGCCAGCAACCGCTGGATACCCTTATGTTAAGCCTCAATTACAAGAAGATTTTCGAGGACAAATGCACCTCGACTGCAAACTCTGTATAGGTTGCGGCCTCTGCAAAAGAGACTGCCCGGCGGGGGCAATAGAAATGGTTGAATTCCACAATGGAAAAAAACGTCCACAATTTAACCTGTCCAAATGCCTCTTCTGCTACCAATGCGCCGAAAGCTGCCCCAAAAAAGCAATCAAAAACACAACCAACTATGAATTAGCCACAACTGACAAAGCCTCATTGGTTATGAAACCCAAACATGTTATTGTGTGCCAAGCATAAGATAATTAGAAAACCGCTTACTAAAGTGCGGTTTCTTTTTTTGTAAAATTAGGCGTCTTTGATTTCCGTCTGCTCACCTAACAAGCTCTTATTTAATTCATAAGAGCTTTTATAACTTGGCTCTGCAACCAGCGTTGTCTTCTTTTTTTAGTGAAAAAGAAAAAAAGCGTTTTCTTATTCTAAAAAAATGTCCATTTTCACCTTTTGGTTAATCCGTTAACCAAGAAATTGAATTATAACATCGACAGTTGATCGAGTTTTGGTAGTAGTCGACGTGGATGCCGATTTCACTTCGACTACTACTTCTCTAACTAAAGCGCCGAGTTTTCAAACAATACCCCTGCAACATGTTCAAAGGGAAACACGAATACAGCCTCTTAGTTCTTTTTCGTCGATGAAAGAACAACAACAAACTGGAATTTTGGCGTGTTGTTGTTCTACCGATCAAGTTGCTGTTATGAGTAGCTTTTTTAGGTAGGAAAGTAAGATATTATTCGGTAATGTTATGTCTCGGAGCGAAAAGGCTGAGCTTACGATTCTCAGTGAAAAAGGTCAAGTTGTTATACCTGCAAAAATTAGGTCCCGAATGGGTTTGAAGCCTAAGACTAAGTTCCTTGTTTTTGAATGCAATGACTCGGTAATACTGAAGAAACTTGAAGAACCTGATTTGTCAAAAGAGCTTGAGGCTATGTACAAGCGGGTTGATGAGCGAATCGCAAAATTTGGTGAATTATCGAACGATGAGATAGATGAAATAATCCATGAGCATAGGCAAAAGAAGAGAAGTTCAAAGAGCTAAACTGTGAATGAAAGTAGTCTTTGATACAAACGTCTTGGTTTCAGCTTTGATAAAAGCGGGTAAGCCACGTGACCTTTTCAATAAATTAGTAAAAGGTAAGCAGCTAGTTTTGTCCAGAGATATCCTCGAAGAGTTCTTTGAGGTAGTAGAAAATCCCGAGATAGCAAAGTACACGAGTGAAAAAGATTTAGATGTCTTTCTTAAAGCATTAAAGAATGCTGCAAGGATCGTGCAGGTGAAATCTAAGTTCAAAGCTGTTAAAGAGGATCCTGATGGTGACATTATTATAAGAGCGGCTTATGATAGCAAATCTAACTACATTGTATCGGGCGATAAACACCTGCTTTTCCTGGGCGAATACCAAGGAATAAGAATCGTAAATGTTGATGAAATGTTGAAGATATTAAAATAAGAAAAGCACAGAAGAATGAGAGTTTTCTGAAATGGATGAGCTCATTGCATTTTTTCGATTTCTTGAATAATTTTTGCCAGAAACTTTGGTTCGATCCTGAATCCTTTACGCACCAAATTTAGCACTGCTTCCTTTGTCTCAGTCTTATCTAATAACTCCTTTCGTATGGCTGTGATTATAACGTAGAGTACTCCTTTGACTTTTATGCCCCACGTTTCAGCAAAGGCTCGACCACTAGAGTCATCCATCAACAAAAGAGTATCCTTACCAATTTCGAGAGCCAACACTATAGCCTGAACTTCACCTTCATGGAGTTCAAAGCTGTGGTGCATTATTTTCTGGCAAATTATCGCCTGTTTTTCGTTAAGCTGCATAGCTTTGAGCCATCCTTGGTCACATGCATCCTTGATTACTAAGGCGTCACTGTAGCCTTCTTGCAGGCCTATTTCGACTGCTTCTTTGTAACTTTCTTCTGAAATCAGGACTTCACCAAACAAGTCTTTGAGTAAGTTGAGTTTGCCAATTTTTGCAAGCCAAATAAGTGGGCTATTGTTTGAGATTGTTGGTGACATGGCGTTAGTGTGTTCCTTAAACTTTCATGTCTTGTTCTAAATCGTGTTCAGAATACTGAAAGAGGACGCCTTTCTGCTCTAATATTTTGTAGAGAGCCCACAATGAGACTCCCGCTAACTGTGCAGCTTTCCAAGCTGTAACTTGACCTGTTCGGTAAAGTTCAACGGCTTGCTCTATGCTTTTTTCTTTAACGCCGTTTTCGAGAAGTTCGCGGATGAGGGTTGAGCGGTCTTTTCCTTCTTTTTTGGCAATTTCTTGGAGTTTCTTTGCTGTTTGGGGCGGTAATCTTAAGGTAATTGTTCCAGACATGGAATTCACTGCAATACGATAGATATCAAATGTACCCTATTAAACTTCCCACAAAAACAAAACAATATGGCGCCGAGGATGGGATTTGAACCTCTAAGAGAGGAGCTGTCACCCGTGCACCCTCTTTTTTTCTATTTTTATGAAATTGGCTTAAGAGGTACTCTAATTATGGAATTTAGACGCTAAGAATTATTTTCAAAGCAAACCATGGGAGAAAGAATTGTGTGCTGTGCGCTGTTCTGCTTCGATCGCGAAAAATGTTATCGATTTAGATGAAAGGGACAGCCGAGTAATCAACATAGTTAAGGCAAAGTATGGGCTCAAAGATAAAAGCCAAGCTTTGAGCGTAATTATCCAGCGTTATGAAGAGTGCGGGCTTGAACCTCAGCTTAGACCCGAGTTTGTGAAGGCAATAGAGGGCACCGTTAAGAGGGGTAAATTTGGCAAGGTTAAGGATTTCGCGGACGAGTACGGGCTAAAGTGGTTGCTTGTATAGTTCTTGAAATCGAGGAAGAGGTTGGGGTTTTTCTAAAATGCAATTAGCATATATGCTGAGTATATGTCTTATTAATATGGTGTTAATGTGGTCAAGGCAATAGTAACTATTGACGAACGGACGAACCGAATTCTTGACGTAGTTAAAGCTAAGTACGGTCTAAAAGACAAGAGTCAAGCAATGAACTTGGTGGCACAACAGTTTGAGGAATGCGTCATGGAGCCTGAGCTAAGACCGGAGTTCATAGAAAGCCTAAAAGCCTCAGAAACTGAAAAGACATTAAAAGTAAAAAACTTCGATAGCAGATATTCCAAGTGATTGCTTGTATTCTTTAGAAGTCGTCGAAAAAGTAGATAGAATATTCAAAAAACTGCGAAAGAAGGACTCGGTACAGTTTGAAGCACTATCTAGAAAGGTTAACGAGATTTTGGAAAATCCTCAGCAATTTAATTCTTTGAGGAGCCCTAGCTTGTAGGCATTCTCCAAGTTTTACTGGTGGACTTGTTCTATAATTAAGCAGAAACTTGTGTTTTTTGTTCTGCAATAGAAAAATTCAGGGAAAACTGAGATTTTTATGGCGGTTAAGAAACCCGTAAGGTCTGAGGGAAATCTATTTGATGCTATCTAATGTGTAAGCGTTTGTTGTAGGTGTTATTTTTTTGATTAATCGGGCGTCTTCTGTTATTAATCTAAGGTCTTTTGCTTTAGCAAAATAAGCATATGAAGCGTCGTAAAAAGTAATCTTGAGTTTTATAGCTGTATCCAATATTTCCTCTTCGCATCCCGCAATTTCAATTAGGTCCATTAAGTTTAGCGTATGATTGATTGTTTTCTCCATCATTTTTGCTTCTTGCTCTGAAACCTTAGCAAATAAGACACAGTCTTTCCAAATGATGTTTCCTAATTCATATCTTGCCAATTCTACCGTGTAGTTTCCAGCCAAAAACTCGATTTTGTTTTCTTTAACTGCTCTAAAAATGGCTGATGAATCAAAAAGATACTTCATCGGCTATCCCGGTCTTCTCTTAAACTTTTCACGATGTCTTCGACTCTGACCTTATCAAGGATAGGCTTTAACTTGGCTATCTCTACTTTTAGGTCTTCCAGTTCTCTTTTCTTTACTTCATCCTCAAGGGCTTTTCGCAAAATCTTGGATGGCTTGATTTTTAATTTCTGAATTTTTTCTTTAAGTTGCTTGGGGATTTTTGTAGAAATGGTTACGGATTGCTGCACCAATTACTCTCACCAAATAGTACTACTTTAAAGTAAGATAAAATAGTTTCCATACAGTGCAAGAAAAATAACTAATAACTTTAACTGAAAGAAGAAGTAAACCAGAAAATTTTTCATTGTTCTTCTTCTACCCATAAAGACACCCCTCTGGTGTTAGGCAGTTGATCTGGATTTTGTTTCTGTTGAAGAACAATCTATCTTGTGATTTCTTTCGCCATCTTTCCAAATAGTTCTACAAAAGTCTGTTCCGGCTGAGCACCTACAATTGTATATTCATCATTTATAATAAACGTAGGAACACCAGTAATGTTGCGTTTTTTTGCCTCAGCACAGTTATTTGAATATGTTTTTTGGAGCAAGGGGTCTTCCAACGCATTTTCAACATCCTTTTTTGTCAAGCCAATTTTCTTTGCTAAATCTATGATGACCTCGTCATTTCCGATGTCAAGGCAGTCTTCAAAGTAGGCTTTGAATATTGTATCTGTAAATTCTTCATTTTTGCCCATTTTCCGTGAATATTCACCCACTATAAGGGATCGTCTTGAATTAGGCAGAGCACCCTAACATCACAAAAGTTCAAACCGTACTCTCTGCCTCTATTTCTCAAATGTTCATACATTTCATTTGTTTGAGAAATGTATTTTCTTAAATCGACGCCGCAGATGGGCGTTTCGGGATGAATTTCAATTCCAACGTGTTCAAGTTCAATATCAAACTGATTTTTGAGTTTATCAATAATAGCTTTGCCAAGGTAGCAAAATGGGCAAATGTAATCTGAAAACATTCTAATTTTTATCTTCATTAAATCGCCTATGGACTGTCCGGTTTTTTTTCTTCTTCTGTTTGCATAGGTGACGAGTGCGCTTCTGTTGAAAGAGCACCGACGGTTTTAATCAGTTTTAGTCCTCTTTGAGTTATAACATAGTCTCCTTTGGATGCTTCTTGCGCCATCAGATTTGCATTAACCAGTTTTTTTAGGTGGAATGCAAGATGACCAGCTTTGAGGTCAACTATTTTTGACAACTCTGAGAAACTTTTCTTTCCCTCATACACACTAGCTAAGATTTTGAGTCGTGAATCATTTCCTAAAGGTTCAAACAAGTTCTGCAAAAGGAATGGAATATCTAAAGATTGACCGTTAACCTTCGAATCGTTGTTTATGTCTTTGACCAAGACTATTTCTTGGTACGCTCTTTTTTCACGTTTTAGCTTCTTATCAAAGTTGGAGAAACAGTTTCCGCATTGCTGACCTTTGGTTTTTTCAATCATTAGCTCGCTCTTAGCTATTTTATCATCTAAATCTGCGAGAGCGACCTTTGGTCCAGACTGTTTGATAACTTGTGTGTTTTCTTCTATTGTGTTCTTGTAATGCTCAAGGCATTTGTTTCTGTTTTGGCAACCTTCTTTGAGCAACGTTGCAATGTCTTGATTTAGAGATTGAGACCTCTGACCAGCATAGACCAATAGGTGATTTTGCGAAAGAGTATCTTCAATTGCACGAAGACGTTCCTTCAAAACAGTTTCTTCCACCCTGTTCATGTCTGCTCTTAAGCCTTTAATCTCCATCTTCAACTCAGCGATTGCATCAATTAGGTAATCGGATGATGAATCCTCGCCTGTGTTAGCCAAATACTGTACTTCCCTTTCATTTGCTGAGTATATTCTACTTCCCTAAAAGTATATTAGAGTTTTGCAGTTATGCTTACATTATAGGATGTGTAAATTTTGGTAAGTATACCTAAAGAAGTAATGGATGTTTTAAGTGCAAGTGATTCAGCGAAAATGATAGCAACTATAGACGCTAAAGGCGTTCCAAACGTAGTTCCATTATGGTTTGTAGTAGTAGACCCCGAAACTATTGCGTTCGCAGAAGTTTTCATCAAGAGAACAAAAGAAAACCTTGAAAAGAACAAGCAAGTTGCTCTTGCAGTGTTCAAAGGACCAATGACAGGCTACCAATTAAAGGGAACATTCAGTGGTTTCCAAACAAGTGGACCAATTTTCGATGACTTCGCAAAGAAGAGTATGGAAGCCATGAAAATGAAAATAAAAAGTGTTGGAATAATAAAAGTCACTGAAGTCTTCTCTGCTTCGCCAGGACAAGGTAGCAAAAAACTAGCATAACCTTGTCAAATGCGGACTTGCTTTCTTCCCCAGTTTTTTATCCTGGAAAACAAATTCCTTTGATTCAAATTTAAGCGTTTAAGATTGGCTTATGGGCAGCAGTTACAGTTGTTGGTGTTGAGCCATTTTGTGTGCCACTTAAAGTTCTCGCAGCCTTCTTTGGATTCGCAGCACATGCATTGGTCTTCACTTGTTGCTTTGTTTATCATATCAATTAATTCCTTCTCCGCTTTAGGGTCAAGACATAACTTTTTGACTTGCTTTTCAAATTCACCCGTCAAATGCACACGCTTCTTTGTAATTCTAACCGCAAACAGGCATTCTTTAACATTCTTCTTTCAGAGAAGAAGGAAAACGGAGTGTCAAGAAAAAAATTCGCCGTCTTAGATTGGTAGTAGTCGTCCGGCAAATTCTATAGACGACTACTTCTAATGTTTGCCGATGTTGAAAAAGCATGATTTCCTACGGCAAGTAATTTTTCTTCTTTCCAACAAGCCGTTCATGGTTGTAGGTCTTCTGTCTGGCAGAGGACATAAGCGGAGCGAGATGGCAGATAGATGCTGAGCATATTTTGACTTTTCCCTTCAGTGTTGTCTACGATAGTGAAGTGAGCCTGCTGGGAGTCCAAGCGCCCGTGTCCTCCGTACTTTTGTGCATCACTGTCTAGAATCATCCGGTATTTTCCAGGAGGAGCTTCAAATCGATAATCCGTAAAAGATTGATGGGGATTAAAATTGAAGGCAAAAATCAAATCAGCCCTCTTGAAAATAATTACCTTTTGTGTGGAATCCTCATGCAGAAGTGGCAGGCCAGGTGTTTCAAGTAAGTGGTGTGTCTTGGCCAGTGCAATCATGTCTTGGTCGAAAAGGGCCAGTAAATGATGTTTTAGGTGGGTGTCGTCTGCGAGATGCCATTGTCGACGTGCATGTTTGAATGACCAGTTGTTTCCTTCGCGAGGGAAATCTATCCAGTCTGGGTGGCCGAATTCGTTGCCCATGAAATCTAGATAACCGTTGCTTGCTGTGCTTAGTGTTATCAGGCGAATCATCTTATGCAATGCTATTCCCCGGGCGACCTTAGCGTTGTCATCATCGATCCCCATGTGATGGTACATGTCTTCGCCGATTAGTCGGAAAATAAGTGTTTGGTCTCCCACTAATGCTTGGTCGTGAGATTCGGCGTAACTAATGGTTTTCTCATCTGTTCTGCGGTTGGTAAGTTCGAACCAAAGATGCCCGATGGGCCAGTCTTCATCTTTGTAATCTTTTATTAAACGAATCCAGTAATCAGGCACTCCCATTGCAAAGCGATAGTCAAAACCGAAACCTCCCTCTAATTGGGGAACAGCCAAGCCAGGCATGCCGCTGACATCTTCGGCTATGGTGATGGCGTCGGGTCGGATATCATGAATTATTCGATTAGCCAGAGGCAAGATAGGTGAGGGCATCTTCATCCACACTGTCATCGAAGTAATCGTTGTAGGAAGTGAATACTCTCTTAAGACCGTGCTCTAGGTAAATCATGCTGGTGACGCCGTCGAATCTAAAGCTATCAAAGTGGAATTCGTCTAGCCAATATCGGCAATTGGAAAGTAAAAAATGCAAAACCTGAGGTTTGCCGTAATCAAAGACGCGTGAATCCCATGCCTTGTGTTTTCCGCGTGCGCCTTCATGAAAATATTGAAATAGTGTCCCGTCGAAGCGGCTTAGTCCTTCTACCTCGTTGGATACGGAGTGGGAATGGATTAGATCCATGGAGACGCTGAGCCCTTTGGCGTGAGCTGTATCGATCAGGAGTTTCAAATCCTCGGGTGTTCCGTAACGTGATGAAGAGGCGAAAAAGCTTGATACTTGATATCCAAATGAACCATAGTATGGATGTTCTTGAATGGCCATCAACTGTAACGTATTGTAGCCGGCGTTGACAATTCGAGGAAGCACTTTGAGAGTAAATTCCTGGAAGGACCCGATTTTTTCTTCTTCCTGTGCCATACCGATATGTGCTTCATAAATAATAGGGGGCTCTTTAGGTCGTTTGAAATTGGGTTCTTTCCAACAATATGACTGTGGTGGTGACCATACTTGGGCGTTGAAAATCAATGTTTTTGGATCTTGCACGACCCGTCGAGCGTATGCCGGGATACGATCGCCTTCGCCTTCTGCCCAATGAATACGGAGTCGATACAGATCGCCATGTTTCAGTTTGTTGACGGATAGGCGAATTTCCCAGACACCATAGTCGTCGAGCCTTTTCAGCTCAAATTCTTTGCTCTCTTGCCATTTACTCATATCGCCTATCAGGAAGATCGCTGTTGCGTTTGGAGCCCATTCCCGAAATACCCATTCTTCACTTTGAAAATGTAGACCGAAGTATTCGTGGCCACAGGCAAACTCTGCTAGGCTCTCTTTACCCTGAGTAAGGCGATATTCTGTTTCGTCGATATTTTCCAATCGGTGTCGAATCTTATCAGAAAATGGCGTGAGATAAGAATCGCTTCTCAGCAGGCGAATTAATCGGTTTTCAGGACCGCTCATCAAAACACCTTATTCTGTTTAAAAGGCCCACTGACGTCATGGGATATACTCTGTAACATAGGCCTCTGCTTTTTCTGCAGACAGACAATCTGACAGATACATCTTAATGAGTTCTCTCAAAGCATTCCTTCGCAGTTCCTTGTTATGTTGGTTATTTGATGCGTCGTTGATTTGGCTATTTTGATTGTTGATCCAGCCGCATGGATTGTTGATGTCGTAGTTTGGATTGTAGAGGTCACTTTTTGGATTATTCAGGCAGCTATTTGGATTGTCGTCTTGTGTCTTCAAGTCTTTTACAATTCGTCTAAAAAGCGAACCGATTGTTTCAGGCATACGAATGCTCCTTTGTAACTATTATATTCCTAAGGTAAAACATTCTTATTAGTCTACTAGAGCAACGATTCGTAGATTTTTAGTGTCTCATCAGCAACTTTGCGCCACGTGAAGTATTCTAGTACTCTTTTACGTCCATTCTCACCCCAGTTTCTGGCTTTTTCAGGGTTTCGCAGGGTCAATTTTATCCCCCAAGCTATATCGACGGGATCTTCACCGTTAACATGCACCCCGTTCTGATCCGAGCCAGAGCTTAACACTTGTTCTCTAAAACCTACCACACCGCGCGCACCTACAACCACTGGTTTCTCCATTGCCATAGCCTCCAAGCTAACTATTCCGAAGGGCTCATAGACAGAAGGGAATACACATATGTCCGAAGCGGCATAATGCATAATTCTCTCAGATTCCGAAACAAAATCAAAGCGGCAAGCCACGTTATCCTTAATATTTAACCGTTCTGCTGTTTCAATTATATCTTGTTCGTCCCCTTTACCCAGAATAACAAGTTTAGTATTAGGAAATTCCTTCAACACAGAAGGCATTGCTAACAAAAGATTTCTAGCGCCCTTTACCCAAGATAACCTTCCCACAAACAGAAGCATAGTCCAGTCTTTTGGAACGCCATATTTTTCTCGCATCGCTTCAATGTCCTTTGGATCACATTTTGCCATATTGTAACGTTCGGGGTCCACGCCGTTCCAAACCGTGCTTATTTTTGATGGTTCCCAACCGTGCCTTACTAGATCTTTTTGCATCGCGAAACTAACAGTGATTATTTTGTCTGATTTTTGGGCCATGGCGTCTTCAAAATGTAACACTACTTCTGACCCTTGACCCTCGCTTCTTCCCCATTCAGTGCTGTGTGTATGGAAGACCACTGGAATTTTTGTTTCATTTTTTATTATGAGACCCGAAATACTGCTAAGCCAATCGTGTACGCAGACAATGTCAAATTTGTAGCCTTCTTTTTTTATCAGACCATTGATAAATTTAGTTGCGCTGAGAATATTGTACATGAAAATGTCATTGAAGAATTTTATGTTGGTGCCCCATCTCTTTCAAGTCGTCAACCACGAAAAATGGAAAAACGTTGCTGGCATCAGCAATCAGGGGTCGATGAACCTCCACACCTCTTACGATTTCTCTGGTTTTCAAGTTGCCGCCAAAATTCAGCGTGAAGACTGAAACGTCATGTCCTAAGGCGATATATTCCTGCGTCACGTTTTCAGCATACGTACCCAAACCACCAACAATCGCTGGAGGGTACTCGTAAACAAAAAATCCAATTCTCAAAATGTTCACCCGAATAAAAGTTCCCGACTAATTTCTAATTGTATTCATAAGGTCCCAAGTACTTAAATGAACTATAATTTTCCCAGCTTTTCATTATGATTTGGTTCAAAACTAGTGTGTATACTGCTGATTGTTTTGTGTGTGTTTATTAAAAATATTTTTTAAAAAAAGAAATTTGTTGGGAGTGTTATGATGTGCTTGTTTATCTTTTTTTAGAGTTTTTCTGGGGCGCAGAGATTTTCTGCTTTGGCTGCAGTTCGCATGCAGCTTTTGCAGATGTATTTCGCATCTTTCACAAGTGGCTTTATCTTTTCTATAGGTACTTTGTCCTCTACCATTTTGCAGAGGTGATTTTCATGACCCGGATGAGGTTGTGCTTTTGACAAAACTTACACCTAAACTACTGGTGCAGTATTGTCAAATATACCCTTGTGATTGTGTTTAAGCAACCACATCGTTGTTAGATAAACTGAAAGTTTTAGCACACACAAACTGCCTCAGTTAGCTTACCAAGACCGTACCCTACATTTTGTCTATTAATTCCATTATCTTGGCGTAGGTTTCCACGTTGCAGCGCCAACCTAAAGAAATCATATCTTTAACAGCTCTCTTAGCTTGTTCTTTTAACAGGAGCCCTTCAAAAACCGCCCGTGCCAAAATGTAGGGTGTGCCCACATAACTGATTTTGTATATTTTAGCGGTTTTTCTTGCTACTTCATCATCAATAACCGCTAACCCTGTATGCTCTTTGGCAAGCGCTAAAACCTCTGCGTCAGCGGCATGTAGCCCCTGTGTCTTGGACAATCGTGAAAGGAACAGATTGTCTTTGGGTTTGCAAAGTTCAAAAACGCCGTTTTCGAAGAGTTTTTCTAGCGCAATCGCGTCTGGAAAACCTTTTTGTTTGCCTTTATCTACAACTTCAGCTTTCACCAGTAGAGAGGTCAACTTTTTCTCTTGTAGGTTTTCAATAATCCCGCTTAACCCTGCTTTGGACAGATATATTAAAGGGGTGGAATTGAAAACTAGCGGTTTCAATTTCGTTCCGCCGCTGATGCTGAAGTAAATTCGTTCTCGACTTCTTCTGGATCAAACCTGACCCATTCAACGTTGTGTTGCTTTACTAGATCTGCAAATTCCCAAAGAGAGAGCTTTGCAATGTCTGCTGCTTGAGCAAAAGTGACTTTACCTTTGCCTAAGAGTTCTATGGCGGTTTGTTTTCGCCATTCGTTGATGCCTGTTTCAAGAAGATTTCGGACAACTGTTGCTTTGTCTAGTTTTTCTTTTTTTATGATTTCAGAAATTTCTTTATCTAATTCAGCTGGGACGCGAACTGCTAATGGTTTGAGTGTCAAATAGCTGTCACCGTATACAATAGATACCATTTGCATACATAAGTATTCTGCATAAAATTATGTAATAAAACGTAATTTTGTCTTTCAAACCCTATCCACATTTTTTTATAAAAAATGGTGTTAAAAGTTAAGAAGTTGTCTCTAAAAAATTAATCGCATAGTTTTATCAAAAGTATGTGGTTAACCAAAAATTGAATTATAACATCGATAGTTGATCGAGTTCTGGTAGTAGTCGACGTTGGTGATGGTTTCACTTCGACTACTACTTCTCTTAATAAAGCGCTAAGTTTTCAAACGATGCACCAGCAACATGTTTAAAGGGAAACACGAATACCTCCTCTTAGCTCCTCTTTTCCTCGATGAAAGAACAACAACACTGGAAAATTGTTTGTTGTTCTTCTTCCAATCGATTTTGATAGAAACCATTGCAAACCGTTCACGCTCCAGCTAAGGAGGAGAGTGAAACTAAACGCTTGCTTGCAAGAGGTTAACCGATAAATTGCAGTAATGAGCGCTTGACTTTAAGCAATTGCACGCAAGGGTATTGGAAATTGTATCTTGAAAAACCATCGCCAATTTTTGATAAATCAATTTTAGCATATACATAAATACAAACTCTGTTTTAAGGTAAGTTAATTTTATGATTTGCCCTGAGGGTTTAATGTATGGTTGGCAAAAGGACAATAGTAATTGCAGCCGCCCTATTGATTGCAGTAGTAATCTTAAGCTCATTTATTTACCTCGCCTCTCAAAAGCAATATACAGGCAATGTCCAGTCAATCACCTTAGGTATTTACCCTTCAGAATACAACTCATTAATTTACATAGCAAACGACCAACATTATTTCTCTGCTAACGGTCTTGAAGTAACCCTCAAAAGTTATCCCTCGGGAGCAACAGCAGTTCACGGAATGCTCACAGGAGAAGTAGACATCGCCACAGCCTCGGAGTTTGTTATAGCCAATAATGCCTTGCAAAATGCAAGCCTCTATGCATTAGGAACCGTTTCTAAGTACCTCAATGTGTACCTGATTGCAAGAACTGATACAGGCATCAATGGTCTCTCTGATTTAGAGGGCAAAAAGGTCGGGCTCTCGATAGGAACTGCCAATCAATTCTTCTTAGGAAGATTCCTTGAAATAAATGGATTAAACCAAAGCAAAGTAAACCTGGTTAATCTCAACTTTGCAGAAACACCAAATGCTCTTGCAAACGGCACAGTTGATGCAGTTGTGACAAATCCGCCATATACAAACCAAATTCAAACTCTATTAGATAATAAAACCCAGGTTTGGCAACTCCAATCTAACCAATACGGCTACTTTGAGGCAACTTGCAGCAAAAACTGGGCTACCACACATCCTGATTTGATTGAACGGTTCTTTAAAGCGATAGTTCAAGCTGAGAGCTTTAACATTAATCATCAAGACCAAGCCATTGCTTTGGTAGCAAAGGACCTAAATAACATAGAAACCTATACAGCATCTATTTGGGGAGACTATCAATATTCAGTGGGGCTTGACCAATCCTTTGTTTTACTAATGCAAGAGGAAGGAAGATGGCTAATCCGCAACAACCTAACAAACGCAACCTCCATTCCAGACTTCCTAAACTACATTGACGCTAATGGGTTAAAATCAGTAAAGCCGCAAGCAGTTAACATTTTAGGTTTGGGGGACTAAAAATAAAAATCAAAAACCAGTTTCTCCTAAGCATCATAATCTTTGGCATCATTATCGCTATATTTTCCGCATCAGTACTTGTTGCCCAAGAGCGAACCACGCAATTAAGTAATCAGCAATCGTTTTCCCAAGACATTCAAAACCACGCCAGCCACCTCGTGTACCTATCCAACGATTATTTCCTCTATCATGACAGCAATTCATTAACCCAATGGCAAACCGAGTTTTCTTCCCTTTCTTATAGCTTGTCACAAGTAAGCGTCTCCAGCCCTGAACAGCAGACGCTACTTAACAAAATCAAGGAAGACGCACAACAACTAAACGAAAGCTGGGCCATTACAGCCGTGTACCTCGAAACCACACCCATTAATGTAACCGTTAGAAATATCCCTGAATTTCAAGCAGACTGGAGCATAATGTCAGCACAAAACCAAGCACTTATTTTCGATGCTCAACAGCAGGCACAAGGCTTCCGCACTCAAATCGACCAATTAAACCTAACAACAATCTTTCTAATTTTCACTTTACTGGGCATTTTTGGAGCTTACTTCATCATAAATTACCTCATAACCTACCGCAGGACATTGAAGTCAATTTCTAAACTTCAAGCTGGTATAGGTACTATCGGTTCAGGGAACCTTGATTACAGCGTTAATGCAGGGAAGAAAGATGAGATTGCTGATATTTCTAAATCTGTCAATCAAATGGCTGCAAATTTGAAAGCTGTGACAGCTTCGAAGACAGAGTTGGAGCAGACGCAGATTGCCTTACAAAAAAGCGAACAACGCTGGTCCACCACTCTATCGAGCATCGGTGATGCAGTTATAGCGACCGACACATTAGGTAATATAGTATTCATGAATAGTCAGGCTGAGTCACTAACGGGTTGGAACTTAGGTGAGGCCTCGCATAAACCAACTAAAACGGTATTTAACATTATAAATGAGCGGACTCGTCTGGAGGTTGAAAGCCCAATTGAACGAGTGTTAAAAGAGGGCATAATTGTTGGCTTAGCAAATCATACCGTTTTAGTTCAAAAAGACGGCAAAGAGATTCCAGTTGATGATAGCGGAGCACCCATAAAAGATAGAGACGGCAAAATCACTGGCGTTGTACTTGTGTTCCGAGATGTCACTGAGCGAAGGCAAACTCAGCAAGAACACGAAAGGCTTTCAGCTATCGTTGAATCCACTGACGATGCTATAATCGGAAAAACTCTTGACGGAATTATTACCTCTTGGAATCAAGCCGCAGAAAAGCTGTATGGATACACAGCAAATGAAATGATTGGTAAACCTATCTCCGTTGTTATTCCAACGGATCATATGAGTGAATTTCAACAGATACTCGATAGGCTACGTCGTGGTGAAAGGATTGAACACCGAGACACTGTACGGCTTCACAAAGATGGTACTCGCTTAGATGTTGATGTGACTGTTGCTCCAATCAAAGACAAATATGGAGAGATTGTTGGTGCATCAACAATCGCTCGTGATATTACTGAGCGCAAGAAGGCTGAAGACGAAAGAAATCAGATGCAGACAAAGCTTGAAGAGTCCGCCATCCAGCTTGAAGAATACGCAAGCCAAATGGAAGAACTTGCAGAGCAAAGAGCAGAACGATTAAAGAATGCCGAACGATTAGCAGCCATAGGTGCTACAGCAGGTATGGTTGGACATGACATCCGAAATCCGTTGCAGGCCATAATCAGTGATGTATACTTAGCTAAAACCGAATTAGCTTCAACTGCAGACAGCGAAGAGAAAAAGAATGCCTTAGAAAGCATGGTTGAAATCGAAAAAAACATTGATTACATAAACAAAATTGTTCAAGACCTACAAGACTACGCAAGGCCTCTGAATCCGAAGATTGAAGAAAGCGACTTGAATACTATTGTTAACGCACTTATTACAAGGAATGGTTTGCCCAAAAACATTAAGGTGAAAGTAGAAATAAGTGATGAAGCAACAAAGGTGAAAGCAGACTCCTATTACCTTAACCGAATCTTATACAATTTGGTTGTAAATGCCGTTCAAGCAATGCCGAACGGAGGCAAGTTAACCGTAGGCGCGCACAAAGAAGCTGACGACACTGTTCTGTTAGTTAAAGATACAGGCGTTGGAATTCCAAAGGAAATCCATGATAAGATTTTTACGCTTATGTTCACAACCAAGTCAAAAGGACAGGGATTTGGCTTACCGGTTGTGAGGCGCATGGCTGAAGCCTTAGGCGGCACTGTCTCTTTTGAAAGCAAAGAGGGCAAAGGAACAACCTTCATAGTACGTTTGCCCCCCCAAGGTGCTAAACGGTAAATGGACTTACAAGTGAGTTTGCGTTTATCAACAAAATATCGCTAAGGTTAGAAATACAATCGAGTCAAGATACTTCATACCAAGTTTGATCAGCTGAAAGTTGAGCGCTAAATTATTTTTGTTTTGAAGCATCTCGCCTAATAGCGTTAGCACCCTTAGGGCTAAGAATGAAGCGGCTAAAGCATTCTTTGCAATAACTGGTTTTGTTTGGGTGGGAAATTTTTCGGCAACATTTGCCTTTGCAGTGTTTGGCATTGGCATGTTGTTGTTCCTATTAAGTCAGAAGTGAGAAGTTAATTGAAAGAAGAAGAAGACACAAAAAAAATTTTGCACTCTTCTTCTTCTACCGATAAAACCGCACCAATCAGGGTTAGTTGATCGAGTTCTGGTAGTAGTAGTCGACGTTGATGAAAATTTCACTTCGACTACTACTTCTCTAACTAAAGCGCTGAGTTTTCAAACGATACACCTGCAACATGTTTCAAATGGAAAAGCGAATAGCGCCTCTTAGTCCTCTTTCCTCGATGAAAGAACAACAACAAACCAATTTGCAACTGTTCTTGTTCTCGCATGGACTACAATAGTTCAAAGATGAATTGGTTAGTTGAGCTGTCCTTTCCCACGCTTGGCGACCGAACTTCTTGAATAAGTTCAAGATCAAAAGCAGTTTGAAATTTTTCCGCTCTCATTGCATTACAAACAGCAGGTAGCCTATCCTTCAAATTCATTCGACTATGCACCTCGCCAGTTACGATGGTTACTTTGGTTTTTCCTTCTTTTCGGGCTGGCTTGATGTATTTTTCATTAACAAAATTCCTAATTTCTTCGGTCAACTGCATTGTAATCGTTAACCAGTTGGCTAGTGATCTATAAAATACTTAGCACTTTACTTAATGAAGATAGTTTAGTTCAAAGTCATGTTTATGGATTTTAGTATGGTTACTTTGTCTTGCTCGTTGATTGGGTTAGCGTTTAGATGCTGTATTAGCCACAATTTGCCGCCACTGATTTCTGGTTTTGGTGAATGTCTGCCCAGCCAATGTGTTGAAGATTTGCAGATTAGGCATCTCGCGACGGTACCGATTGACGCGCTTTCCAGGCCTGTTTTGCCCATGCGTTGGGATTGACCTGTTAGTTCTATAACCTTAAAGAAAAACTTGGACCTTAGAAGTGAAGTAATTTCAGTTTCGAGCGCCTTTTCTTTCGCTATATTTCTCAAGCAGGATTTCTCTTCTCTGGATTTATGAGATGTGAAGTCTAATTCCCAAACTTTGAGGTATTCGTCTTTTCTTTGGTTCAGTAGGGCTCTTCCGATGTTTTTCCTGAAAATGCTTCTTTCTCTTGGCGCTGGTTTGGATGCCTCAAAGTTCATTTTGCCTTCATCGAGCAAGAAATGTTCAGCTATTCGTTTTCTCAGATTGCCCTCCTTGCTTGTCCCGACACGAACTATTCTTGGCTTGTCTCCGCCATGTCCCCATGTTTCGCCTGCTTCGTAAAAGAAGTATATGCCGTTTTCAGGCAAGTCTTTTGGGTTAAATGGGTATTTGAGTAGGGGCAGTTGCTCGAGCTGTTTATGCAGCCATTCGCAAGATTCAGACAACGCTTCCACCTAGATTATTTCATCAATATGTTGAAACGGGATTATCCTTCCTTTGATTTTTACTTCACATAGCAAATTCTTATAGAGTTTATGAAAACGGCCTGGATTGCGATAAAACCAAATTTCATCGAATTCCTCAAGCCTTTCTTCGAAATTTTTGACTAAAGTATTTAATTCTTGCGGGGTAACACGTTTAGGATGTTTTTCGTACCATTTGTGTTTTTCTTGTGGGAACCAAACGCCATATTGGTCTGAGAAAATTGCCCAGTTGACCTTTTCCCATTTGCACTCTTCCATGAAGCGTTTGGTCGGAGTGGCAATGTATAGTCTGTCAGGTGTGACCTTTTCACCGCTATATTGAAGCGCCTCATCTTTTTTTGCGCAACAGTGAGTTAAGTATATCCTCATATAGGTACCCATTTCTATTCTTGATTGTTGTTTGTCCATAAAGGCTTTTGCCTAAATTTATATAAGCAAAAATAATTTTACTTATCTAATAAGCGCAAATTTTATAAGCTTATAAGTTGTAGCTTGATTGGTTGAAATTCGCATGAAAAGTGAAATGGCAGAATGGATAGACCGCCGCTACGACATCCTATGGGACGCCTTCGGCGACAAAACCTTCAGGTTCGAAGATGCAGCCAAGGTTCTAAAAGAAAAAAACAAAGACACCGAAGAGCAGGTACCAGTCTTTCTTTCTCAACTGCGAAAAGCAGGATTTCTCTCAGCTGAATCGGATGCTGAGACACGAGGCAAAAGGTTTACTGTTTACATAGCCGTGAAGCAAAGATTGCTGAAAAACTTGGACGCGGCGACATTGATGCATTGCTCAAGCGAGCTGCGGATTTAATTCGTACTCGGGTCGATTACAAGTTTATCCTTATTTTGCTCTTCATGAAACGCATCAGCGACAAATGGGAAATGGAGTTTGAAGAAGCCTACAAAGAAGTCAAAGCCGACGGCCTAAACGAACAAGACGCAAAAGCCGAAGCCAAACGAAGCGAATACCACCTCTTCAACCTCCCCGAAGAATACCTCTGGGAAAACCTCCGCAAAAACGTAAGCGGACTAACTGAGAATTTTTCAAAAGCCCTTAAAGCTATTGCCGAACATAATCCTGACCTGAAAACTGTTTTCGAAAGCGTTGATTTCGTCCAGTTTGCCGGCAGTAGAGAGAACACAGAGGTCCTCAGACAATTGTTTGAGTTGTTCAGCGAGAAGAAATTGAACCACGTTTCCGCTGACGTTCTGGGGGAGTCTTATGAGTGGGTTCTAAGGTACTTTGCCCCCAGCCGAGCCAAAGAAGGCGAAATCTTAACCCCTGAAGAAGTTATCCAACTTCTGGTTGAAATCTTAGACCCTAAACCGCTTGAAAGTGTATATGACCCTGCTTGCGGCGCCGCCAGAATGCTTATCGTAGCTTACAAACATGTGAAAGATAACCCCAACTATGGGCCAGATGAAGCCGACAAGCTGCAGTTGTTTGGGCAAGAAGCTAATCCAAGTATTTTAGCACTGGCAAAAATGAACACATACATCCATGACATTAACAACGCACATTTGGAGTTTGGCGATACTTTCCTGTATCCCAAGTTCAAAGAAGGCGATGGCATACGGCAATTTGACGTGGTTTTAGCGAATCCCCCATGGAACCAAGACGGCTACGACGAGGAGGTCCTAAAGAAAGCTGAGTTCTATAAAAAACGCTTCGAGCTCGGTTTCGTCCCCCGCCAAAGCGCAGACTGGGCTTGGATAGAACACATGCTTGCATCAGCCAAAGACAACGGTAGCAGAGTAGGCATCGTCATAGATAACGGCTGTCTATTTAGAGGAGGCAAAGAAAAAATCATACGCACCGCAGTCCTAAGCCAAAAACACGACCTCATCGAAACCGTCATACTCCTACCAGAAAAACTATTCTACAACACAGGCGCACCCGGAGCCATCATAATCTTCAACCAACACAAACCAACAGAACGCAAAGGCAAAGTCCTCTTCATAAACGCATCCAAAGAAGCAGAACAACACCCCGAAATACGCAAACTAAATAGACTATCAGACGCCAACATAAAGAAAATTGCTGGTGCCTACAAGAACTTCAGCGAAGAAAAAAGCTTCTCTCGTATAGTGCCTATAGAAGAGATAGAAAATCAGAACGACAGCAACCTAAACGTAACACTCTACATCATGCATGACGAGGAAAACGAAGGAATCAATATTGCTCAAGAATACATAGAACTCAAAGAACTTGAAGATCAGAGACAAGAAGTTGCAAAAAAATTGGAGATATACATTTCTAAAATTTCTAAGGTGTTGGAGACTTAATGAGCTTTCTAAAAGAGAAAGAGTTTCAGGATTATCCTTCGGGGAGATTCCCGAGAGAATGGGCAATCTGTGAAATGGCAGAAGTTGTCAAGATTGAGACTGGAAAGAGGGGGAAAGGCGGCGGGTTATCAAAAGGTGTGGTAGCAAGCTTAGGCGGTGAACACATCGGGACTGAAGGTAGAATTTTATGGGATAACATGAAATTCATTACTGAGGATTTTTATGATTTTCTAACCCAAGGGAAAGTCCTTGAAGGAGACGTCTTGCTAGTGAAGGATGGGGCAACTACAGGAAAAGTTGCAATAGCCAACCACCTCGCTTACGAGAAAATTGCTGTAAATGAACATGTCTTTCTTGTAAGAGCAAAAACAAACCAAGTCATGAATCAATTTATTTTTTATTTCTTATTTTCATCGCTTGGTCAGGTGCAAATCAAAACAAAATTTCATGGATTGATTGGCGGAATAATCAGAAACGATTTACAAACAATCTCAGTGCCTATTCCTTCTGAGACTGAACAGAAGAGAATTGTTGAAGTTTTAGAAACTTTAGACACTGCTATTGAATTGGCTAACCGGGTTATTGCGAAGACTGAGCGGCTCAAAAAGGGTTTGATGCAGCAGCTCCTAACACGCGGCATAGGACATACAGAATACAAAGAAACACCTATAGGAAAAATTCCTAAAGACTGGGACATTACAACTATTGACAAAGAATGCACCGTTGGAACAGGAGGTACTCCTTCCAGAAACAAAGCAGAGTACTTTGGTGGAAAAATCTCTTGGGCGAAATCAACTGAAGTGGATTACGGTATCATTACAAAGACAGAAGAGACATTGACAGAAGAGGGATTGCAAAACTCCAATGCTAAGGTTTATCCTGCGGGGTCGCTTGTTATGGCACTTTACGGCCAAGGAACCACGCGTGGAAAATGCGGAATATTGGGAATAGATGTGAGCAATTAACCAGGCTTGTGCAGTCCTTCAAAGCAAGGGGAGGATTTACATACCTTATCTGTTTTATTGGTGCCAAAATTCATACTCAGCTATACGGAGCTTGAGTCAAGGAGCAAACCAAGCAAATCTGAACATGGGAATAATTCGTTCCCTAGACATATCTCTCCCCGAACTCTCTGAACAAAAGAAGATAACCGAAATTCTCTCAACAATCGATAATAAACTCAAAATCGAAAAGAGTGAGAAATCCAAAACGGAGCGTATCAAGCAGGGTATGATGGATTTGCTTCTTACTGGTAAAATTAGGATTAAGGTGGATTGATGTAGTTATGCCTCTTTTTAATGAGAAGTCTTTGATTGAGGATTATTTTGTTGAGCAGTTGCAGGTGCGGAGTGGGCGGCGGTGGAGGTTTGTTGGTGCTGATGAGCTTGAACGGGAAGCCGTCGAGGAGCCGCTATTGACTGCTGCGTTTATTCGTGCCCTGAAAAGCTTGAACAATGACATCGGCAT
The DNA here is from genome assembly GCA_963809455.1 of Candidatus Bathyarchaeota archaeon. Classification (GTDB taxonomy): domain Archaea; phylum Thermoproteota; class Bathyarchaeia; order Bathyarchaeales; family Bathycorpusculaceae; genus Bathycorpusculum. The sequence goes on from CAWEJP010000010.1 coordinate 325,412, forward strand.
AACGGACGATGAAATAAAGCAGGTCCTCAATGAACTGAAACTCAGGACCAGTGGCAGCGAAGACTCAAAGAAAATCCTCAACTACTTCAAAGATGGCGTGCCAATCAAGTTTGAGAAGGAACGCGTCGTCAAATACGTTAAACTCTTTGACTATGGGACCGCGGGGAACAGTGATTTTGTTGTTAGCCGCCAAATCACCCATCAAGCCGGCGACAAACAAATCCGCAACGACATAATCCTCTACGTCAACGGCATCCCGTCGTTAACATCGAATGCAAGAATCCTGCAAGCCTAATAGAAACGTGGTACAATGCGTTCATGCAAATCCTCGGTTACGAGCGGGATGTTCCTGAACTCTATAAGTACATTCAGATTGGCGTAGCATCTGATAACAAAGCCAAGTACTTCCCAACCACGCCCTGGCAGCAGGATGGGGAACCGAGGTATTATGAGTGGCGTGATGGCAGCAAGGACTCGATAGATTCAACTATTGAAATGTTGATCCCCGAAACGCTTCTCAATATTATTAGAAATTACCTTTTCATCCGAATAGAGAGGGGAGCCACAACTAAAGTCATTACCCGTTACATGCAGTACCGAGCAGCTGAACAAATCAGCAGCCGAGTCCTAAACAACATTGAAGGCAAAGACCAAAAAAACAAGGGATTGATTTGGCATTGGCAGGGCAGCGGCAAAACCTTAACTATGATTTTCGCCGCAAACAAACTCTACCGGCACCCAGAGCTGCAGAATCCAACTGTCTTTTTTGTTGTTGACCGCGAAGAACTTGAAACCCAACTCAGCGACGAATTCAACGCATTAGACATAACCAAGCCCGAAGTGATAGACTCCATACATGCCCTAAGAAAAATCATCCAACACGATGAATATCGGGGCAAACGAGGCATATTCATCACCCTCATCCACAAGTTCCGCCCCGAAGAGTTATCGGAGCTCCAAAAAGAACTTGACACCCTAAGCAAAACCAGAGAAACCATCCAAACACGCAAAAACGTTATCCTCTTCATAGACGAAGCACACCGCACTCAATACGGCACGCTTGCGGCTCAAATGAATGAAATCCTCAAGAATGCAGAAGCTTATGCGTTTACAGGTACCCCCGTAGCTAAACAGGGACGTGACACTTATGGGCAATTTAGCTATCCGCCAGAAGAGAAGTACCTTGACAAATATTTCATGACGGATAGCATAGAAGACGGCTTTACCCTAAAAATCGCTTACCAACCACGCCTTGAAAACGAAAAAGGCATTCACCTCAAAAAGGACATGCTGGAAACTTTCCTCGAAGTGAATCTTGAGGAAATCCCTGAAAATCTTCAGGAAGTCGTTGAGGAAAAAGCAAAGCAAAAACTAAACATCACCAAAGTTTACTTGGAAAACCCTGATCGCATCAAAAAAGTTGCCCAAGACATAGCCGCTCACTTCAAAGAAAACTTGGATGGCAGATTCAAAGCCATGGTTGTCGCCGTCAACCGCCTCTCATGTGTACGCTATAAACGGGAACTCGATAGGCTTCTGCCCAAAGAATGCTCAGAAGTTGTTATGACCTATAACCCCCTTAAGGACCAAAAAGAAATCCAAGATTATTTCAAGGAAACAATCCAACAGAACCATGGTAAGGAAATTGAAGATATTCGCAAGGAAACCGTGACCAGGTTCAAAGAGGAACAAAACCCCAAAATCCTAATCGTAACAGACATGCTCCTCACAGGCTTTGATGCCCCAATTCTTCAAACGATGTATCTTGACAAGCCGCTGAAGGAACATCGGCTTCTGCAAGCCATCGCTAGAACCAACCGCCCATTCAAAGACCTCAAAGAAGCAGGCCTAATCATCGACTATGTTGGCATCCTAAAAGAATTTACTCGGGCATTCGAAAACTACACCAAAGAAGACATATCGGGCATACTCATCAACACCGACGATCTCGTCAAAGAATTCACCCAAAAGTTGGATGAAACCACCGCTCTCTTCGCCGATGTACCGAAGGACCAGTACAATCGGGAGACTATGAAAAAAGCCTTCCAAACCATAAGTAGCGACGAAGAGAATGCTAAAAAATTCCAAGCAAACTATAAGCGCCTAAGGAAACTCTTTGAATTGCTTGGTCCTCACCCGATTAAACTGGAAAAACTCAGAGACTATACCTGGCTAACCCAAGTCTACCATTATTACTTGCATGAAACCACACAGGAGGAGGGCAAAGAAAACGCACTTGCATACAAGTACTTCCAAAAAACCCTCAAATACGTCTACAAGTCAACCGACGTCAAAGGCATAGACGAGCAGTACCCAACCATCGAGTTTGACGCTGATTACCTCATAAACTTGCAGGAAAAGCTCAAAACGAAGGAGGAAAGAGCTGCCAACATACTCTTCACACTCAACCGCTTTGTCATCATAGACAAGCAACGCAATCCAGTCTACGAAGGCTTAGCAGCAAAAGTCGAGCGCCTTCTAAACCTCTGGAAAGAGAAAACCAAGAAATTCGACAAAATCTACAACGAAAGCGCCGAAATCTTCCAGCAAATCCAAGCACGCCAAGCAAGGCAAAAACAGCTCCAATTCACAAACCTGCAGTACGCTATCCTGCTAAACATCGAAAAAGCCATCCCAAACCACGGAGACCTAACCCTGGACACCCAAGAACTCGCCACTCTTCTGCAGCCTTACCTGTTTAAGGGTTGGCAATACCAACAAACCGCCAAAAAAGCAGTTGAACAAGAAACCCGCAGATACCTCAGAAGGAAATACGTTAGCCAAAACCAAATTACTTTAGCAGAGATGGATGCGCTGTATGAGAAAGTAATTGATGATGTGAAGAGCTATGCCTGAGAACCCCCAGTACACGGTTGAATACCGCAACGTGAAGCATCCCAGGTGCGAATTCAAAACGGGCTCGTTGCTGATTGTTTTGCCGAAAAAGGGCTGGACGCCAGAGCAGGTGCTGGAGAAGTACGAGGAATGGATAAAACGTAAACAGGCAACCATAAACACTGCAATTCAGAAGTCAACAGAAACATCTATCAACAAAACAAGAAACGACGACGAGCTGAAAATACTCGTTAGAAATTACGCAGAATTAGCCCAAAAAGACCTCAACACAAAAATCAACAAAATATACTTCAGAGAAATGAAAACCAAATGGGCAAGCCACAGCCAAAACAACAATCTCACCATAAATACTTCTCTAAAATATTTGCCGGATGACTTGATAAGTTATATTGTTTTCCATGAGACAGCTCACAATTTAGAAAGAAAACACAATGACAATTTTTGGGGCCTCTTAAAACATAACCAACCCAATTATTCCGCAAAAGAAAAGAGCTTACTTACCTATTGGTTTCTTATACAAAATGCAACAAGGGATCGATCCAATCATTGAACCCAACAAACCTAACTGCAAACGTTATATTAAATATACGACATAACAAAGAAGCTCACAGAGGGACGAGCGCTGTCACTGAATAGTTCACGTACATTGTCAGATCGAGAAAAGAAACAAGTTACGGGGCACGTCGAAGAGTGGAAGAACAAATTAATTGATCTCTCTCATCGAAACAATCTGCTATATTTTAGGCAAACGAAACGAGGGGCATTGCCGATATCCTATCCGGACATCGAAAGCATATTTGACAGACTTGTCTTAAAATCTAAGAATTTTGAATTTTACTTGCCTCCCGAGAGGAAGATAATGCTGAAAAAAATGAAACAAGCATAAGCATACGGCAACTTAAAGTGCCCTTTCAAAATCACCAACTTGTCAGCGAAAATTACCCTCGAAAAGAGCTAGAAAAAACTCTAAAGAATTTACGGACCAGATCGCAATCTGACTACATAGAACGAGGCGTTAGAATATTACATGCAACTTTTGGCTTTCTTGCATTTTTGGAAAGAAAAGGAACTTCAGACGAAATCTATTCGCCACTTCTTTTAGTCCCAATTGAACTGGGAAGGGAGTCTATTAATGATCCGTATACTATAAAAGTTCCATCAGTTGACGAAGAGATAATTCTTAATCCGGCATTGCAAGCAAAGCTTAAAAAAGACTTTGAAATTACGTTGCCTCTTCTTCCGGAAGATTGGGAAAATCAAGGTCTAGTTGGCTACTTTGATACTTTGAACGAATTTTTCAAAGGCTTGGGTTGGAAAGTTGAGCCATCGGTTGAAATAGGCCTTTTTTCTTTTCATAAACTTGTAATATACAAAGATTATTAGCTGAAAATTTTAACATTTTATGACTTCATAAGCTGATACAAGCTATTGCAGGAATTAAGGACCTGCAACTCGTATTGGACACCTTGCCTGAAGAAAAAGAAGTCGATATAATAGAAAAACCTCAGCAAACATATCAAGTCCTTGATGCAGACAGCAGCCAAAGAACATCAATCGAGTATGCGCTTCGAGGACAAAGTTTCGTGATGCAAGGTCCCCCAGGCACCGGAAAAAGCCAGACCATAGCAAATATAATTGCAGAATGCATAGCAAGGGGGAAGACCGTTCTTTTTGTTAGCGATAAAATGGCGGGACTCTGGAATTATTGCTCACAAACGATTAAGTCAGGTAAAGTTATCAAGTTTTTGTTTAGAACTGCACAGTAGTAAAGCAAACAAACGCGAAGTCGTAAACGAACTAAAACGTTGCCTTGAACAACAGGAACATGCACGAAATCTACCTTCAAATCTCGATTTTGAAAAAATGCAATCAATGCGAGACCTTAACAACTATGTTGTGTCACTTCATGAAATCCGCATGGGACTCGAAAGAAGTGTTTACCAAGTATTAGGTGCATTGTCAAAACTTGAGGCAATCCCTTTTTTCCCAGTAGAGCTTAACGATGTTTCAAGTATAACGCCAAAAAGATTAAGCAACTTAGAAGGTTTGATTGTACAGCTAAAGAACGTTTGGCAAGTAGCAGAGGAAACAAATTTACCATGGAAAGGATACAAGGGCTCGGTTTACAACCTTCAAACCAGAATGGAACTCATTTCAATTCTTGATAACTTACTTAGAACAATGGATAAACTAAAGAAAGAAACATTCATCATCTCAGCTGAACTTGGAATTGACAAACCAACAACAATTGACAGAGTTAAATGGCTTGTCTCCATAACTCAATTACTGTCTGATACCTTAAAACCTGAAAGAGATTGGGTGGTAAAATCAGACCTTAGTTCGCTAATAAACGAATCTGAGAATTACAAGAAGTTTTTCGAATGGCGAAGCACCAAAAGAAGCTATCTTAGTGATAAGTACAAAGATTCGCTCTTCAATTTACCTATCTATACTTCCAACACGCTAACAAATCAGCTCAATGACCTTAAATCGCTAATCAAACTCAACAGACCTGAAGAAGGGAACTTACTAAGCAAGAGACAAGAGTTAATTGACTTCTTATCAATGACCGCTGATTATTCAGAAATTTGGATATCTGACTGTAATGAACTTGCGCAAAACTTTGGGTTCACAACTGAAGCTATGAATATTGATCAAGCCAAACGACTTGCCCAAATAGCAATCGAATGTTTCTCACAGGAAAAGCCAGAGATAGGTTGGTTTGATCCTTCCGTTCTTAAGGCTTTGAAAGACACATTACCAAAAGCAAAAGCAGACTTTTTAGAGCATAACAGTCTAAAAAACAATATAAACATGTTATACACCGACAAAATACTTGATCTTGAAATTGAAGAATTAATCATAAGCTATAATGGCCCTTACAAAAGCGTTTTTCGTTATTTTCACCCAAGTTATTACCGTGATAATAAGAAAATCGCTCTCGTAAGCAAACTGGGAAAAGTACCCGATAGCATAATTATCGATTTAATAACCGTTAGAAACTTGAAAATTAATGAAAGTAAAATTCAGGGATATATACAAAGTATACAACAACCAAGTGGGCGTTATTACAAGGGAT
>CAWEJP010000011.1:0-89321 GCA_963809455.1 Candidatus Bathyarchaeota archaeon
GGCTTAAATCCGATTTCCTCACAAATCAAAAATACAGACGGTAAACAATGAGCAAAACCATCCAGACGCTGAAGCTATTGTACCAAAATTTTGCTTCTTTGAGGCTTCGCTGGAAACTCATCATCATAGCACTCATATCCCTGATTGTTTTCTTGCTCTCCAAAGGTTCCCCGTCTGGCCAAAACCACTTTGTCTATTTAGCTGACGCTTTCCTCCACGGCAGGTTAGGCGTGACCGGCGGAGGAACGTCGCTTGCTGAAATCGTCCCCTTCAATGGCAACTACTACGTCGTTTACCCACCGATGCCCGCCGTTCTTCTTTTGCCCTTCGTAGCTGTTTTCGGCACCTCAGTCGACCAGAGTTTGATGTCTGTTTTTCTGGCTTCCCTCTGTGTTGCAGCAACATGGTTAATGCTCAAGAAAACTGGCGTAAACGGCAACAAAGCACTGTGGCTAACGGCGTTGTTTGGCTTTGGAACATGCTTCTGGTACATTGCCGCAGTCGGTTCCGCCTGGTACATTGAACATGTTGTAGCCGTTCTTTTTCTAACTTTAGCTATGATTCTTGCGCTCTACAAGAAAAGCCCATTCCTTATCGGTGTATTGCTGGGTTGCGCGTTCTTGTCACGGCTATCAGTAGTGCTCTCTTTCCCGTTCTTTCTGCTTCTAATTTATGAGCAGAACAGCGCTTGGAAACCGAGGATGAAGCAGGCTGCCTATTTTGCGGTAGGTTTAGGCATCTTAGTCGCTATTTATGAACTATACAATTTTGGGCGCTGGGGTGTTTTCTCGGACTTGGGCTATACGCTTATTCCAGGCATCCAGCAGGATCCGTATTTTACAAACGGCATCTTTAGCCTCAGCTACATTCCACGTCACATCTACGCCATCTTCTTTCAAGGACCAATACTTCTCAGCAACTTTCCATATTTTGAACCCAATTGGATGGGGCTAGGCTTATTCTTTACTACGCCCGCCTTCATCTACATTTTCAAGGGACCCTGGAACCGTCTAAGCAAATACGCTGCTTTAGCCGTCGCTTGCATTCTGCCCGTCCTAATCACTCATGGCACCGTGGGCTTTACCCAGTTTGGCTATCGATTTAGCCTCGACTTCACACCCTTCCTTATGCTGCTTGCTGCAAAGGGCATGAGAGAAAACTTGGGTTGGGAAGAAAAAGCACTGATAATTCTAAGTGTGTTGGTTAATCTGTGGGGCGTTGTGTCGATAATTGGATTCAATTTTGTAAGTTTCTAAACAACTCCTTGGAAATCTACCATATCTTTGCTCTATACATGGGTGAAAAGGAAAAAGTCCTCTTTTTTTCTTTTTCATTTTTTTTCTTCAATTGTGCAAAATCAAGAGTTTTGGAGATACACAAAGAAAGCTTGTACGGATCAACTTCACCTGGTTTAACCTTAACTGTGACATATTCATTCAACGGCTGTCTTTTTTCTCCAAGTTAGGCGGTTACGTTTATGGAAAAAAATTGGACCGGTAAAAGCGCTATTTATGATGCCATTTTCTTTAGCGACCTTACACCCCAGAAGAACACAAGGATAGCCAAGACACTAATGACAACGAATCCTTCTACAGTTGTTATGCTCTGAAGGTTACCCGCAAATAAATCTCTGGTAGCGTTAACGGCATATGAAAATGGATTAATTTTTGCTAAGTCCTGAAGCCAGAGGGGTGCGAGAGCGAGTGGAAGGATGATGCCTGATAGCAAAGAAACCGGCAGTGTAATGGTGTTCAAGGTTGGAGCAAGCGCATCTTCTATTTTGTAGATTAAGGCGAAACCGTATGATATGGATGCCATAGTAATTCCGATCAGAGCATATAGTACCAGCGAGAGCAAGAACCCGTAAATGTTCACGCTTAGCCCAAATGGAATAGCCACCAATGTAATCAAAATGCATTGAAGAATCAACACAACGGCGTCTCTTAGAACTCTTCCCAATAGAATGGCTGGGCGCTTTACGGGCGTCACTAAGAACCGTTCAATTACGCCTGATCTAATGTCGTCAATGAGTGAAAATCCAACAAAGGCTGTCCCGAACAATGCTTGTAAAACTAAGAGCCCCGGAATAAAAACATCCACTGTTTTTCCCGAAGGCAACCCTGGAACTCCACCTAACCCGTTTAGGAGGGGCATAAACAAGAGCAAGTACATCAATGGCTGGAACATACTTACAAAAACAAAAACTGGGCTCCTAAGCGTGTGCTGCATGTTGCGGATAAACATTAATTTGGTATCTCGAATAAGCGTCATTTTATTTGGTCCTCCCTAAGTGAGCGGCCTGTATATTTTAAGAAGACATCATCTAGGCTTGGTCTTGAGAGTGTCATCGTTTGGGCTTCAAGGCTTTTTGCGTCGAGAGAACGTAGGAGTTCAGGCATCATATGCTCGCCTTCCTTAATTGTTAAGTGGACTGAGTTGTTCTGAGTTTGAATTTTTCCCGTCGGAAGTTTTTCAGTTAATAACGCCTCAGCTTTTTTGGCGGTTTCTTCTGATTGAAAACTAAAAATTATCGTGTCGCCGCCTACAGAGCTTTTCAGTTCACTTGGTGTTCCTGTCACAACGACTTTTCCGTTATCAATAATCGCTATTGTGTCGCAGAGCTTGTCGGCTTCATCCATGTATTGCGTAGTTAAAAAAACTGTGACGCCTACGTCTTTGAGTTTTCTTATTTCTCCCCACAAATATGCTCTACTTTGTGGATCAAGACCAGTTGTGGGCTCGTCGAGAAGAAGCAGTTTGGGATGATGAATCATGCCTAATGCAATATCTAAACGACGTTTTTGACCGCCCGAATAGGACTGTGCAGGTCTCTGGATAAATGTGCTCATTTGAAAACGCTCCACAAATTCAGAGGCATATTTTTTTGCAGTTAAATCATCTAAACCATAAAGTTGGGCTTGAAGAACTAGATTCTCAATTCCAGTTGATGATAGGTCTGCTCCGCCTGCTTGACTCACGCATCCAACATTTTGTCTAATCTGCTCTTGCTGAATTGCTAAGTCATACCCCAAAACTTTTGCTTCTCCACCAGTTGGACAAAGCAAGGTTGAGAGCATTTTTTGGGTGGTAGATTTACCGGCGCCGTTTGGACCCAGAAAACCATAGATTTCCCCTTTCCTAACGGTGAGGTCTATTCCTTTTACTGCTTCTACCTCTTTTTTTCCTCCTCGCCCTTTAGAGATAAAGGTTTTCCGAAGCCCTTTTGTTTGAATTACCAAATCATCAACCGTTCTAATTCACCTGTAAAATAAACAAAAACCATTTCTATCTAAGCCTCTAAGAAACAGGTCTATATAAAAATTGCAGCACACAAAAGAGCTGAGGATGGAGGTTGAATCCATTTTTTAGAAGTCATTAACAAAGAATTTTTACTTTCTCCATTGTCCTCTTTGGGTTGGATAAGTTTTTTAGATTAAGCCTTCGATCGTCAAGTTTTTCCACAGTAAGTTGATTGTTGCAACTGGTCTGCAGGGGAATGGGTTGCAGCAGCAGCAACAACAACAACTTCTCTTCTAAGTTGCAAATTATAGATGCACTTTTAAGAATAAGTAAGTCCAACAGACTAAGAAAAATAAGATACCATGTTTTAATGTCTTCTTAGAGGCATTCTCTTAGATGTGGTGGCATAAACTAGTTATTCATTGGACTAGACGAGATTATGTTGAATTCAGCCTCTTTACGTGGGTTGTAATCTTTTGCATTTTAGCTGCAAATAGCATTGTTCAGAATAGAGCTGGCGAGCTACCGCTAATAGCTGTTCTGTCGTTGATAATGATTCCAATTGAACTTTCAGTGGTATTCATATTTCAGAAGTACAGCGCTCATATTGACGAAATACATGATTTGCCGTCCCTTGTTCAAGAAGATTTCGAAAATGAACGGCTCTTAATAAGCGGGAAAATTTTAGTTTTTTTCTATGCTGAATGGTGTCCGTTCTGTCGAGGTGCTTTTCATTACGTAAATTCTCTTAACCCTGTTTCCTACAAGGTCTTCAAAGTAGACCTCTCAGAAGAAGAGAATCCCATATGGAATTTCTTGAAGATCAGGAGAATTCCAACACTAATTGCGTTTGATAGTGGAAAAGAGATTTGGAGAAAAGAAGCGACCTACATGATAGGCCTAAGAAAAGCCGATTTCAAGGAAGCTGAATCTAAGTTGAAAGCTGAAGTGTCAGAATAATTTTTGGTTGCATTAGTTTTAAATAAATGGCAGCGCTTTTAGCACGTTCAAAGCCGCTCTGTCTTGTTCTTGGCAAAGTGTTAAATCTGAAAGCGACATAGAGATTCCGTGAGAGAGGTCTATGTTGAAAAAGTCTTCTGTGGGTTTGAAGAAAGATTTAGTAAAAATAACTCTCGCACTATTAGTTCTAAGCATAATAACTTCAACGGCAACATTAGCCCCAGTAACAAATGCGCAAGGTTATCCGCATGTTCCGACTTTGTCACCCTCAACACCAACCCCCACGCCTACGCCTACTCCCACGCAATCCACTCCTTCCTCATCTTCACCTTCACCGTCCCCAACGGAGTTCCCATGGAATTTCTCCACGAATGCCCCAACCAACAGCCCAAAGGTCGAAGGAGGATTTTGGTCCCCTCTTGCAATCGGCATAGTTGTAGTAGCCTTAGTAGCGTTCGCAGTTCCAGCGACATTCTTTTATCTAAGACGTGGCAAGGGAAAAATGCTGCTTGAACAAGAACAGCTGCTTAATACACAAGACTTGCCAGCTGCATCAAATAGGTTTGGAGTATCTTCTCGGTATAGTCAGTCTTCATACCAAAGTCAGCAGCCACCAAAACCGAGCGGAACTTCCCGATATGGTCAACCAACAAGTTCGAGTTATCGTTCGCAATCCTCAAGTCCAACTTTGACCTCGCGTTCTACCCAGACCTCAAGTTACAGTCGACCAGCCCCTTATACGAAGATTTGTCCTCACTGCAAAAAATCCGTGAGAAACGACCAAAATATCTGTCCATACTGCGACAAAAGGCTAAAGTAAAAAGCTCAAAGTTTTCCCTTATTTTTTGATAGAGAAATAAGTTCAATTTTGTTTTGAATCCGCGGGAAGGTAGGACGAACTCATTACTAATTTTTGGATTCTCTGGCTCGTCTCGCCCATCAAAAGCCTTCAAGGGAGCCAAATCGGAAGTTTTGGCTTTGTTTTTTTAGAATTGTGGCAAGCCAAATCCTGTGTTGCCGAAGCGACCGCCGAAGTTATTGGAGGTGTTTGAGTTTTTCTCTGTGACTTCAATGTGTTCTATAACAATCACTGCACCGATAACTACTCGATGATCAACATTTCCTGTTATCGAGACCCCAAGCGTGTCTCTGACCGTTACCCATTTCTTGTGAATAGAAGCAACCTGAACGCCGTTAACTTCCATTTGATAGTCGTGTTCGGTGAAGTTTCCATAGATGCGCATGAACTCAACACCGTCTTTTTCTACCCAGAATTCTTCCCCAATCAACTTGACTATTTTCTTTTTTATGGTTCCCAGTTCTTCGCCAGACGCACCATGGAAAGTGAATTGTCGTCTTAGCGAGAGTACTTTTCCTTCCAAGTGAAACACTTCTAACCCGTGGGTATCGTTAACGTTGAATTTGGCTGGAACCTGAAAGAAGTTACCTTCGGCTTCCCCTATTTTGGTTCCTGATAAGTCTTCAAAGTCGTAGTGTTCTCTTAGGGAAAGTATCTTCTTTTTCATAAGAAAGTCGTTTGCTTCGAGAAGATTAGTTGGTTGGCTCATATTGTCACCACTTAAAAGAAGCCGTCTATGACTAAAAATCTTTCTTGTTGGACTAAGCTTCAAGGTCTTCCGAAATCTGAAGGTTGACTTATCCGTTACCCCTCAAGTCAACAAGCCTTTGTCCCTTCACTGAATCATTGCTTATAGATAATGCAAACGCCCATTTCCTCATTTGTGCGCCACTTTAAACCCTTTTCCGCAATGAAATTTTGTAAAGGTAACCTACATTCTTCCTTCATAACCAATTCAAACTTGCCTCTGCTCTCTCTGACATAAATGGCTGTCGGCTGCGCCAAATCATCAACGATAATCTCCTTTAGCAGTGATATGGCTTGATGCCTTTCCAAGTGTTTTCCCCCAAGCATCTTAGCAGTTGATTACGTATATAATTGTTTAGAGAGTATCAACGCACGATGCAAGCGTTGTTCGAAATTTTTCTGGAAACGCAAGTAAATATCAATCAAAAAGCTGGAGATGGTTGTTGAACCCAAGGCGAAAGCGGAGATATCACCCTCATTCCCTCTTTTCTTCGCCTAAATCCTCATAAATTCATAAACTGAATGGAATCATTTGTTCTCAATCGGGGAGCAGCTATCAAATATTCTTCCTTTTTTTGTCTTGTTAAAGTAACTGATTAATGCAAACTCAATAATTCCCCCATTAACACTAACAAGAATGTACGTCCATTCACCTAAAAAATTGAAGATAACCACATAAAGAACTATATTTAATGCGAAAACGCTTAAGCCTATGACATTGTATTTTGCATAGCGCAATACCCATTTTTTGCATGTGTCTTTGAGTTTTGCAATGTTTGCCATGAAGCTCGTTTTAACTTGGGTTTGCGTAATAGATGAGCTTTCAGAAATCAGAATATGGATTGATGATATTCTTTTCTTATTTAGCTTTAATTTTAAGTTCCTCTCAAGCTTCATTTGAGAAAACAAAGTGGATTTGGGGATTTGAACTTGCTTTCTTTGGGAGATATTACCCGATAAGTTCCTTGAGTTCTGTTTGTGTGGGTGTGGGGCGATAAAAATGCCACATCACGCTTGAGGCTTTGGAAATGATCCCAATTTTGGTTCGGGTTGTTTTCCTCTTATGGTTTGAGTGTGGGAAGAGGAGTTGGTTCACACAGTCAACGTGGATTCCATGTTGGGATGTGTGAGTGTTGTGTGGAGACATGTTGGCGATTCTATTCTTGCTGTCATATTCTTAAATTAGAAGTGTTTCATTATGAAATCCCTAATTGCTCTGTGATTAGCCATCAGTTCAACTATTTTTTTAGTAGTTTGCGTTATTTGTGTATCAAATAATCTTGTTAACGCGAGGGAAAATACAAACACAAACGTACCGATTACTATGCTTCCGACTACATTTATTGAACCAAGATACCAAATGATAAGATACGTAACCGCGGCACTTATGAGCCCCATGAGAAAAGATCTTATAATAAAATAAAGCCGCTGCAACCACGTAGAAAACAACAAAACCTTAATAATTGCTCTTTTCTCCAACTCATTTTCAACGCCAGATTTGCTGCTGTCTATTTTTTGCAGCACCCCCTTTGCGTAATGAGCATCTGACAAACGCAACATCATTTTAGCATAATGAGCGTCTGACAAATCCGTTGAACTTGCAGTCTCAAGCTCTAACAAAATCCTTTGCGATATTTCATCTATCTCAGCATCTACTTTTTCTATTTTAGTATCTATAGTTACTACTCCTCTAACAATATGGTTCTATGATTTCGCTATAGATAAAAGCTGGTGGCGATCTTAACTATTTCCTTACAATTAAGAAAAGCCCAAGAAGAATTTTTCCAACTCATCCAAGCAGACTTTGAATTCATAGGTGCCTTCAACGTCAATAAGCTATTCAGAAAACGAAAGTAACCTTTGAAAGTATACGGTTCCAATATTAATTTAACTTTTGAAGAAGCCATCACATTCATGTTCATCGAAAGCTGAACATGCCCGACTCCAAATTCATTAGTTTTTCCACTATTTGTTCTTATCTATAGTGGGAAAAAACTCCTTTCTTTTATCCATCGAGTCCAATCATTCGGTCGACAGATTTTGTAAGGCATTTGATGAAAATTATGGTAAGAATTTGAAGACGTTTTGTTTCAAGTCAAAATTGTAAAGTTCCGGTCGCTTTTCCTTTTTGATTTAAGATTATTTTATGTTTAAGTGTTTTAATAATGTCTATGGTCCCCAAAACCTCATGGAGCTGTCTTCGGCGCCTGATGCTAAAACGCTGCCATCAGGGGAAAACGCTACAGTATTCACCCACCCAGTATGCCCCGCTAATGAATTCAATTGGGCTCCTGTTTGGGCGTTCCACAACTTTACTGTAAGGTCCCATGACCCTGAAGCTAACAGTTGTCCATTGGGCGAGAATGTTACAGAAGTCACTTGGTCTTTATGCCCTGTGATTACCCTGAGCTGGCTACCTGTATTTGGATTCCAAAGAATGACCTTATTATCCGCGCTGCCTGAAGCTAATGTATTTCCGTCTGGCGAAAAGGCTAGGCTTTCAATGATACCTGTATGACCTGTCAATACTCTGATTTGTTGAAGATTCTGCGGGTTAAATATTATAACATCATTCCCGGAACTGCCGCCTTCAGCCGCTAGCAGTTTTCCATCAGGCGAAAAAGCAACTGCTCTAACAGCTTCCCCTGTAATCATTGTACCAGCTTCATTTCCAGTTGTCGCATCAAATAGCTTAACAGTTCCGCCAACCCCCGCTGCTAAAATCTTCCCATCTGAAGCAAACGCTAAACACTGAATATCCCCAGCGTTAGTATTTGACATGGTTAGAGCGTAACCATTTACATTCCAAACGTGAAGCCCCCTGGTGTCACCTGCTGCAAGAGAACGACCGTCCGGCGAGAACGCAAGTCCCATTGGCCATCTCACGTTGTCAAAAGTGTAAAGTTTGCTCCTATCTGTCGCATTATAGAGGTCTACATTTGTGGATGCAACTGCAAACAATTTACCGTTTGGTGACCAAACAATGCGGTTAACCCAATTAGATGTAACTTGCCCTATCTGCTTGACGTCAGCGGCGTTCGAAATGGATAAAAACATGTTCGAAACTCCATTATTCGACATCGGTGAGGTTAAACCTAGCCAGGTAAATCCACAGAAAACAAAGATAACGGGTAAAACAACAATAGAGAAAATTAATCCAAAAATCACAACTGTAATTATTAGCTTGCGACGAGTCCATTTGGCTTTTGGATGATCTTTTGTTGCAGTATTAATTACTGTCCCTGTTGCTGTCGTGGTTTCTTTTGATGAGGGGACGTCAAAGATTTTAATAAATAGCATGTCATTAGCGTAAAACCTGCATGTGTCAATTTCTGTTTTTATTTCAATAAAGTGATCAAACGATACTCCAACAAGTATCCCTTCAATTACTGTTTTATCAATTTTTAAGGTTACAGAAACACGATGATTCTTGTACTTTGAGAGGCTATTCCATTTAACAACATTTTTGACTAGTTCATCTATCGGGAGTGTAACTGAAAGTGAAACCAAAATTTTCACCTGATTGCTCGTGTAGTTGGCAATATCTTCTTGATTTAGGTTAATATGCTTTCGTAATATTACATCTTGTTCGCCTGTCTTCTGATTGTTTTGGTTGGCCTCCCTCTGTGCCACCAATAAAGCACGTCGACAATAACGCCGAATTGAAGATGAAGAATGATTATCAACTATTTACAATGCAACGGCAAAACTGGATGAAAAGTTCTTGTCAAACAAATTTGATAAACAGATCGGAATTCAAACAAATTGTTGTTTTTTCTCCTAATTACACCCTCACTTTTACCGTGTCTTCTTTTTCAGCTTCTAATTTCACAACGCGCAGGAAATCTTCCGATCTTTTTTTTGACCATTTCTCCAAGTTTTTTGGACTCCACCTAACGACTCAAAAAAACATTAAAATGGAACTTGAAAAACCACGCTTCCAAGATCGTCAACCATCACATTATGATTTCAGGCGTCCACAGGAATTTGTATTTGCCGTGAAGTTCAAAATTCTTTTACTACTCTATAAAATATTTATAACAGTTGTTTTTTTGAAACCGAAAACCTATTTTAGCACACTTCAGGTTATCCTTGTCTTTCTCTTTTGAAAAGAAATTTCCTGCCTTAGAAAGCACTTTGGTTAAGATAATTAGGGTAGA
Organism: Candidatus Bathyarchaeota archaeon; assembly: GCA_963809455.1. Lineage (GTDB taxonomy): Archaea > Thermoproteota > Bathyarchaeia > Bathyarchaeales > Bathycorpusculaceae > Bathycorpusculum. The sequence continues at coordinate 9,967 of CAWEJP010000011.1, forward strand.
CTTGGGTTTTTTCATCTATCTTTAGGCTATAGGTTTTTTTGTTTTTCCCAAATACCTTTTTTCAAAGTTTTTTGGCACACTATATTAGTTAACTGCAAGACAAACGTATCAATACATGAGAATTGCTAAACTCTGAAAAGTGTTTGTCCAAATATATGCAATTATGATGATTTTGGCATGCAACCAACCGCTCTTCAAACAATGGCTTAGAAAGAAACACTTAACTCTAAAACCAAGGAAGAGAAAAACGAGTTGTAACTAAAAAAGTGTCTAAAATACCTTTTACCTAAACCGTCTGAAATAACAGAAATGTTTCATAACAAAGGGAGAAGGATGGAGGTGAATAGAAATGAAATTTACCAAATATTTGATCATCGCTTTGGCAGCTGTCATAATTTTGTCTGTTTCCAGCGCTGCATTAGCCGCCTTTAATTTACAAGGAAGCGTCACACACGCAAAAATCTCTTACCAAGTTATCGTTGATTCCAAAATACAAGGAAGCGTGATTTCATTGACAGGTTCAGTTACAAACCAGGGCAATGCAGCAAGCGGAATTACAGTCGTTTTCTATCAATCTGACACCACTGGCAACATGATTATGGCCCCGGGGACCAATACACCCTTGTGGTCTTCAACAGCAGTTTCCGACGTTAATGGAGTTGCCCCTGCCACATATGACGCAGCAGGCAACATTGATGCATACTTCAGTGCTTACGCGATAATCAAATAATAAACTTAAAGAACAATAACCAAACCTTATTTTTTTCTATTTTATGCATAAGAAACAATCGTTAATCAAATCACTTAAAGGCTACTTCATTATCTTCAGTAAAAAATGTAAATTTCAATTAACTTTTAAGAAATAAAAAAAGGGAGATGAAGTTTTTTCAAGGTCTTTTTCTTAGTAACAGTACTGTTGCGATGGCTATTGCAATTATTATGGCGATCACGCCAACTGCCAAGTATGTAAGCAAATCTGCTGGAGTCACTCCGATTTGTGTAAGAGGAGTTGCTGTTGGTGATGTGGGTGCTGCGTTGACAGTTACAAAGGAGGTTGCATGTGACGAACCATAGGAGGTTGATCCAGTAAAGGAAGCGACGATTTTGTAGAGTCCTGGACCAGCTGTGAGCATGCTTGGACTTACTTGGAAGCCATATGAGCCGCTGCTATCGGTGGTTGTTGAGCCAAGGTTAATGTAGTTGCCGTTGGGGTCAATTGCGATTATCGAAACTGGGACACCGGTTGTGTTTGCTGGAAATGCTTGTTGCAGGTACACGTATTCCATCCATTGTGACATGCTGTCTTCAGAAACAGCTGGCAAACCATTGGGGAACATGTCTTTTACTGATGTCTGCGAAGCGCCTGGGGAAATATCCATCACTGTGCCTTGGACGGTGAATGCTTGTCCCTCGGTGATGCCTGTTAACGGAGTTTGCAGGGTGGTTTGGGTTGGTCCTTTACCGAAGCAGTCGATTAAGTTGTTGTATTCATCTCCTGCGACGAGATAGCCATCAGCGATGGAGATGCCGTAGTGATAGTGCAGGATCTTCCATAGTTCTTGTCCTGTGGTTGCGTTGAGGCAATAGAGGTCGAAGCCTCTTTCAAGCGGTTTAGTTGGTGAGTGCTCGGTGCAGCCGAAGTAGACTTTTCCGTCAGCAAAAGCGATGGCGCCGCTGAATGCGATTGGGTTGTTTCCATAGGGGCTTTCATATCCAACTGATGTTGCAGTGTAGTTCCAGAGGATTTTTCCTGTGGATAATTGAAGTGCGTATAATGTTCCGCCAAATTGACCTCCATAAACGTTGCCGTAAGCTATTGCACCTCTATAGACGCTGCCGAACATTTCCCATGGGTTCTGCTGAGAGGTCTGGCTCCATAACAGTGATCCGTTGCTTAGGCTGTAGCCCCACCATGAATCTGTTTCTTTTGAGTTGACTGTCCAAACATCGTCTTCGTAGCTTGCTAGTTGACCAATGATAAGCATTGTTTGGTTGCCTGTTGCTGGTGTGTTGTAGTTGTTTGACCATAGTAGGCTAACGCTTTCGCCGAAGTTTGTTGGGGTGTGGTCACCGGCTCCGTAGTTTATGCTTAATGCCCACGCTGAGAACTTTTCGACTCCGCCTGTGTTAGTTCCAAGTGCGCCTGTTTGTGACCCAAGAATTACTCTTGGTACACGGTCTTTGTCACATAGCACAGCGGTGACGCTTCCAGGTAAGCCCTTTGGTGCACTGCAGTTTATTGTGTAGCCTGAGCGTGGTGCAATGTCCGCTGCGGTATATGTGCTTCCAGGTGGAACGCCAAACGTTGTCCATGTAGTGTCGTTGACTGCGTCAATTACTGTTCCCAAACGGGGTTTCCATTGTTGCCCGTTTGTTCCGTATCCAGGTCCTAGTGGTGGAATTGATTGGCTTGAGTTCCAGCAAAGCACGGAGCCTGTCGCGGAGTTGTAGCTGAATCGCAAAAGACTTCCATCTTGGTCAGTTATTGCTGTGCCGCTGGGTACATTTTTGAGGGTTAAGATTAGGTTTCCGGTTTCGGCGTCAAGCATGTACCAATTGGTTCCTTGAGTCATCCAGAGATATGAGACTACTCCTTGCCCGTTCACTGAATTGTAGTGGTACATTTGGCCAAACGCTAGTGTCGGGAAGGTCTGGGTGACAGCTGGTGGACCTGCGCCTAGTTGCATTGCGTAGGTGTTGTTGTTGTACCAGAGTATTTGTCCGGTGTAGAGGTCTTGGCAGTAGAAGCCGTAGTGTTGGGTGTTTGCAACCTGTGGAGTGTTGTAGTAGATTTTGCCGTTCATGATGATCGGTGAAGAGAAGAAGCTTTCGTAGTCGTCAACGTTTGGAGGAACGCTTGGCCATTGAGCGTCAGCGATGCCTCCGGGTTCACTTGCACCTATGGGTTTAGCCCAAAGAATGTGTGCGCTGTTTGGTGCTTGTCCTTCTGTTTGCCAGTTGCCGACAAGCCAGCTTCCGCCTAACCAGTTGCTGGCAAGCGATGACCATTCTCTATTTGCGGCACTTATTGGAAGTGTCCAGTAATCGGTTGGGAGCGGTGGTTCAACCCACGATGATATTGGTTCTTGTTGCACCGTCAGTATTGCTGGTGCACTTATTGATGGTTCGAAGTAGTCGCCGACATAGGCAAGTCCGCTTGGGTTAGGTAATCCTGTGCCGTTGCCTGCTATTTGCCCTGGGAAACTGAAGACATAGGTGTATTGGCCGACTTGATCAGGTGTGTATGTTATGGATTTTGTGCCGACTGCGTCGGATTGGTATGGTCCAAGGATTTCGTGGCTTCCATCAGGTTTGGTGACATTCACTGTGAGACCGTTCCATCTGTCTCCTTCGATGCCTTGTGCTGTTGGAGGTAGGGCGTTAAGCCACATTGTTATCTCAACATATTGACCCATGCCAACTGTATGCGGTGCAACGCTGATGTATGCGTAGGTTGGAATGTTCCAGCTAGGTGTATGTGCTTGTGTAGCTGGTAGAACAGTTATAGATGTTGCTAAAATCAAAAAAGTCATTAGTAATGCAATTGCATAAGCCTTAGACTTGTTTTTTGTTATCATTTTGTTTTTCTCTTTCCTTTTGTTTTTTTATTGAACGAAAACGCCTATACTTGTTAACTCAAATTGAGCAGCGATCAAGCGTTCCTTCGCTCAACAAGAGCATTATTGGTTCAGTTTTGTTTATAACATTTGCCTATCTTTTATGAATTAAATTCTATTTATCCGTGCGCGCTTTTGAAAAGCGCGATTGTCAAGAATACAAAACAGACGCAATAATATGTAAAGAAAAAACCACAGGCCATAAATTAACTATTGCAGAAGAATCGTTCGGACTGTTTCTATTGCACATATAAAGGATAGAAACTCATGTTCCGCTCTATTCGGTAATCTTTACTTTTTACACAAATCAGGGGTTAGGTGATAAATCGAAAATATCTAAAAAGTATCATAGCGGATTGTTCAGATCTTTGCCCAATCGTTGAATCATTGTAAGCCGCAAAATTTTTCTCTGGAATTTTCGGACCCACTCAAGCATTCGAACATAGTATTGGTCCGGATTCAACATTTCTGCCTAAGTGGAATTTCTTTGAACATATTTTAAATTTTTCTTACCGTGGCTACGCGTCGTCTCGGAAACCGGATCATGTCTGCGTTTTTCCTTGGTATTTGTGAAAGCGTTTAATACAATCTAATCCAAAATAATTGTCTATGTCGACGTCGAAAACTTGCCCTAAATGCAACGGTTCAATGAAAAAGTCTAAAGATTTATCCGCAATAGTTACAGCTTCCAAAGGAATCAAAGGATATAGTGTCAAAACGAATAGATTCATTCCAGCTAGGACCTACACCTGTCAAGAATGCGGTTACATAGAATTGTACTATGATACCCACTAATCCAGCTACCAAGGCCTTCCAAAATTTGGGCCCATGGAGGAAGAGAGGGTCTTTCAAGATTCATCTAATCATCAGAACATTTAAAAATTAAAATAATAAAATCAAACTTATCCACGCTATACACTCTTATTTTCGAAATACCTTCTGCCCTAACAATGTACGCTGTAGGAGTTTTTTTAGCGGAAAATGTTTCTTAAAATACCAAAAAAATAGAACCCCATTCCAGACATTATTTACCTACTGAAACAGGAAACTAAAACATATAATTTTCATTTTGGAAAAAATCTAATGCTAAAAAAATTAGTGTGAATTCAAAAAATACTAAACGAATTCAGACTGTTTAATTTTAATTCCTTTAAACAACTGAACTTGCGGGAATTCACTTCTTGAAAGCTTGATTGGCAAGTTAATAGTGATTGTTGTTCCTTTGTCAACTGCACTTTCTACAGCAATCTTTCCGCCATGGGCTTCCACAATCCGCTTGCAAATTGCCAGGCCCATTCCCATACCTTTCGCCTTGGTAGTTACAAGAGGGGAGAAAATCTTCGGCAAAATGTCCTCAGGTATGCCCCTACCAGAATCAGTGAAAGCCATTTCAATATCTTGTTCCTTCAGTACATTCTGTATTTTTATAATTCCTTTTTCTGGTAGAGCGTCTACAGCGTTTTTTATAATGTTAGCGAAAACCTTCTCTAATCTTGGCGCATCAAGAAACATCTTGATGTCATCCGTTGCGTCGTTTATTATGTTAATGCGATCTGGAATTTGAATCGCTGATAGAGCATGCAGTACAAGCGATTTAGGTGTGCACTGCTGCGGCTGCAAAAATAGTTCGCTCGAATAATCTATCAAACTGCTGATGATTCTATTCGAGTCTTCAATTGCGCTGTCCATAGTTGCCAAAGTCGCATTCCTTTCAGTTTCTGTGAGTCGCTCGCTTTTCTTTCTCATAATGTAAACGGAGTTTTTGAGTCCTGCTAATGGGTTGCGTAGGTCATGTCCAATTTGTCCTGCCAGTTCGCCAATGGAAGCAAGCTTTTCTGCTTTAACAAGTTTTTCCTCCATCTTTTTCATGTCAGTTACATCGTGAATTATAAATGCAATTCCGATGTCATGTCCTATTTTGCTTTTGACAATTGACCCTGAAAAAAGAACATTTAGTTTTGCTCCGGACCTATTTTGGACGATTAGTTCGCGATTTCTAATTATCTTTTTGCTTGCCAATTCTTCCAGGAAGTTTACGCAAGTTTTCTCTTCGTTTTCTGCGCATAATTTTGTAATTGATTTACCTACCAATTCCTCTTTTTCATATCCAATGAAATTCACTAACCGGTCATTCACTCTCAGGATTCTTGCATTCATGTCTGCGAGAATCAGTGAGTCAGGCATTGTGGTAAGAATGTTTTCTGCGGCTAATGCGGCATCAAAAGTAAATAAGTCATATTTCACAACCGCGTATCCAACAAAACAGCTAAAAAACAAGGTAGCTATGAACCCAAGATTTGGAATATCCATGTCAATCATTCGTGCCACCATGTTAGTACTTATGAATGCTGCTATAGGAATAGCGAAACCTATAGCAACATATTTTCTCCGTTGCCTTTGAAGGATGTCATTTGCCTGCCTATAGTATCTGAAACATAAAACAAAGGCCAAAATTGGCAACGCTATGGTCCAAATAATGGAACCATAATAAATCCACGTTCCTGAAGCAACGTCATTATACCCCCAATATTCCATGACTGGAGATCTATTTATTAGGTAAGTGGAAAAATCGATTAGCCAAAATGCCACAGCTGGTAAAAATAAGATTAGGTAGTTTAGCTTGTTTTTTATCCATTTGTTTTCTGTGAAAACCAGCGCAAAAGTAGCTACTAGGGCTACAAAAAAAGGCCATATCGTGCCCATCTTGTTCCAGAAAGATGCACTTGCAAAGTCGGTTGCTGTCCACATCATAACTGTCGTGAAAGAATAGAAAAAAGCAGCTAAAGCTGTCAAAAGGAAGATTTTATTGAGAATTGATTTTCTGTTAAATGAGTATACTATTATGCCTAGAAACAAGCAACTAACACTTGCGAATAACGACAGCGCAGCAAATATGTTCACAGATTGTTTATCTCCAACAGTTTAATCAAATTTTCACATGAATGACTGCATCTTAAGTTCGAACTTGATTTTGACTTTTTTTCACAGAATGCAAACAGGCTCTTAAATTGGATTTAAAACTTGTGAATTGCTAATTAAGATCATGTGCTTCAAAGCTGTCAGCCAATCAAAAATTTACCCCATAGAGGGAAAGGTCTTACGGATTCTATCTTATCACCAGAACATATAAAAAAAACCAAATAATTAAAATCAATTCATTTACGGCTTTAACCCTTGGCAGGTTTTCGACAGACCTTAGGCCTCTCGCACATGTACATTGTGTCGAGTTATGCCTAAATGGTTTATAGGAAAGTTTTGGAAGCACAGGTTCAAACTTACATCTGCAGAGAGTGCACGATAGATTCCTGAGTCTGGATTTAACATTTAAGATGCCTAAGTGTAGCTGTCTTTGGACGGATGTTTAGATTGTGCTGATGGTGGTTACGAGTCTCTTCTGGGGTGTCTACGAATACGTATTGCGCATTGGATAGCGTAAAGGTTTGGAAAAAACGAAAGTAAAACTGTCAATAAGCTGGATGTACGATAAAGACTTCAAAGGGGTTGTCTGCATATAAATTACGGGTCCTCCAGTGGCTTGACTGGCTTTAAAATTGTATATCACCCACGCTGGAGGTAGGATTCGAACCCTAGGTGAATGGAGAATCACCCGCGCAACCCCATTTTTCTTTGTTAAATTGGCTTTAGCAGTAAAATGTATTACTAACGTCACAAGAAAGTACTGTGAGAGAACACATTTGAATAGCCACTTATGGTCTCCTGCATTCTTAGTTACCTTACTTGTGGTAACCTCAGCATTTGGCGCCATACAAACCGTCAATGCACAGGAAACACCCATACTCGGTTATCCATATGACACAAATGGGTCAGGCGGCCTCGGACAGATAGGCTATAGCCTCTACGGCTCGCTATTCACACTCAAAGGGAGTGCAACCATCACATCTATGTCCTGTAAAATGGTGATCGCTTTTGGCCGTCCTTACCCCACCCCAGTGCATTATCGATTTGCAATCTACAGAGATAACGCTGGAGTAGTCGGCGCCTTAGTAGCGCAGACCCAAGAAGGCATCGCAAACCCAACCGTACAAGGGACGGTAGACCAGTGGAGAACCGCAGCTTTCGCATCTCCCGTGTCGCTGCAAGCGGGTAAGTACTGGTTAATTGAACTCAGCGAATCTGATGAGGTCAGTATCCATTCGAGTATCAATTTTTTCTTCCTTTGAGGTTTACGGGACTCAGGCGGAACCATGGAATCAATCCAGAATGGTTGTAGCCAGCCAGTTAAGTAGTAACAATTTCACCGCCTTCTTTGATTCACTACACTACAACGAAAATGCGGTTATCTCCATCTATGCCTCTGGACAGGGCACGCCTTCTGTGCTTCCTTCAATGTCCGCCACCAGTCACTAACGGGCCGACTCCCTCACGAGTTTTCCTAAACTTTAGAAACGTCGACCCTTCAAATGGCAAATTCCAAATAGTCGGCAACCTAACTTCAAACAGCACAAGTGTGCCAAACGCAAACATAACGTTCTCATACAGAAACAGCAATGAAAGCGATAGTGCACTCCAGCAGTTTTCTACAGCAACTACTGATTCAAACGGGAACTTTGCGGTAGATTGGCTACCGCCCAATGCAGGCAGCTACGTCATTAACGCCACTTATCACGGTAACGAGAATTATGGACCTGTGTTTGATGGAATAAACGTTTTAGTTGCAGAGTTTAGTGGGGATAAACAGGTTTTTTCGGTTGAATCCAACTCTACGGTAACTAGTGTAGTTTACAATCCTGAAAGTGATGAACTAAACCTATCCGTAATGGGACAGAGTGGAACAATTGGATTTGTTGATTTATACGTTAGCAAAAGCCTTGTTGAGAATGTTTCAGCCATCCAAGCCTATATTGATGGTAACCCAGTTTCCTATACCGTAACTTCAACCGAGGACAACTGGATACTGCACTTTTACTATCACCATAGCTCACACAACATAATGTTCGATCTGAGCGAGGCAGAAATTTCCTCGGCGCCAGAAATGCCTGCGCCTTCTTCGGTACCAGAAATGCCTAAGGCAGCTTTGCCGCTAATTATAGTTGCCTTGGTTACAATAGCCGCTGTGTTGATAATTGTGCAAAAAAGACGCCGATAGTAAATTTCATCAAAGTATTTGATTAACTTTGGGTTTAATTCTTAGAAGCTAACTGCCTCAAAGCAGCGGGTTTTCGACGCCTTCTATAAAGCAACAAACTGATGCCTATGCAAACTATAGCAAAAGGTGCGGCTATAATTGGAATTGTGATTGAATTTCCAGAGATTTCCGGTTGTGACTTCTCCACTGTGAAAGTGACTGTCTGAGTGCCAATATTCCCGTGTGAACCATCTGTTTGGCGATTCAATCCTTGCTTTGGGAATGCCTTTCGTTTATCCTATGCCATAAGTCCCCATAGTTAACGACTAAACCCAATTCGTCTACCTCAATAATTGATTCAAAATCAAACGACAAGGCGTCGTACTTGTAATGCGTCAAGTCTAATCTGCAATATCTTTGTCTAAGGCGCTCAAGTTTCAAGTTCTCTGTCCTAACCCAAAGGGAATCAACTTCCATTGACTCACCCTCTTTTAAATTAAGGCGATTAATTGGCAAAGTGTTGGTGGCAGGAGAAAACTCCAAATCAATATCCAACAAACCGGTCGCCAAGGCTAAAGGAGATTTTCCCTCAAACCAAATACCGTCAGCATTAGTTCTTAATTCTAAATTATTTACTTTGCCTTCACTCTCTTGACGGATATGAGCAACTTTAGTTTTCCAGCGCTTGTCACAAACAGTTTGATACCTAATCAAAGAAGGTTCGCTCAGCATTATGACTGATCCGTTCAGAATAAACCGATAATGCTTCTTGGGATAAGGTGCAATACTCAACACTTTTTAATATTTTACTTTCCCAAATCAATGATTTCAATGGTATTAGCCCGACATCCTAATCTTTTATATCTAGAAATATCTCTGAAATCTGTCAAATATGCCAAACAGCAAGAAAAAAAATAATAAGATACTGCCACTTTCCTTAAGTACCTAATTTCTTAGTTATTGATTCAATCAACAGGAAAGTTAAGGCTTTGTTGTTGGCATTTTGCTATCACAAGTTCAAACCGTATAGACGGATACAAGGCGGGTGCTGAAGGCAACCTTGCGAATTTAACTTCAATAGTTTTTTCTTTCACAGGCAAAAGCTGCATTTTGAGTTCCACACTACAAATGTTCAGTGCTTTTGCCATAAAACTTCTTTTTTGTTGGGTGCGGTTGAACGATTGTTGTAACGGTTTCACAACCACATATGCTTAAGAAGTGTCTCATTCTCCTTTGAATGTGTTCCCATAAATTTTTTAGAGATGTATTGAAATGAATTGGAAAGTATTAGCTACATTGACTATAACAATCGCTATTCTTGCAACATTCTCAGCAACAACTGTAAATGCCTTTCCGTCTCCCAAAATAGTCGGTCAAGTCTACACAATTGACAATGTATCGGCAGGCAACAATGTCTTAGTTTTCAATCGATGGTCCGACGGCTCACTTACAAGCGCAGGAACTTTTGCAACAGGAGGCATGGGAAATGACAACGCATTTCACAGTCAAGGCGCCGTATCCTTAAGCGAGAACGAACAATGGCTGATAGTAGTGGACGCAGGGAGTAATCAGTTGTCAGTTTTTCGTGTTAAAGACAATAGCTTGACACTCACCGACAGAGTAAGCTCACACGGATCAACCCCAATAAGCGTAACGATAAACGATAACTTGGTTTACGTCCTAAACAGCGGCGGAACTCCGAACATAGCAGGCTTCTGGTTAAGCAAAACAGGAATACTCACCTACATTGCTAGATCAAATAAAATAGTAAGCGGAACATCTCCCGAGCAGATAGGATTCAACCCTAATGGAAACGTATTGGTAGTCACTGCAAAGGACTCAGACAAGATTGACACCTTCAGGGTCAACGATGGAGTCGCAAGCGCACCTATGACAACTGCCTCAGCGGGTAGTGGACCTTACGGATTCGCGTTCAATTCTAAGGGCTACCTAGTAGATAGCGAAGCAGCCTCAGTATCAGCGTCATCCTATGCTTTAAGTCATAGCGGCACGCTCACAACTATAAGCGGTAAGATTTCAAACGGGGCAACAGGAACTCCATGCTGGGTTGCAATAACTGACAACGGAAAAATCGCTTACACAGGCAACGCAGGCGGCGGCATATCAACCTATTTAATCTCAAATAAAGGAATGCTCAGTCTATCCAGCTCAGTCAGCGCCACTGTTGGTGGAGCTGCACTAGATTTAGCCTTCAGCAAAGGTAGCCATTTCCTTTATGCTTTGAGCGGAGGACCATCCGACCAAATCGTAGGTTTTAAGACCAAATCGGATGGAAGCCTCACCCAAATAACAGCCACTAGCACTTTTGCAGCATCAGCAGCAGGTTTAGCAGCCACATAGTAAACAACTATAAAAAACAACACAAACTTCCCCTTTTTTGTTTCCATGGAAAAGATAATTTCAAACTTAAGGCGTGATATTTCTATTCCTTTAACTATTTTAACAGAATCTATAACTCATCCCAACCAAGTATGAGCCCGCATTCCAATTCACATGCCCTTCTATTTGGTTTTGAGCTGATTTCTCCTAAGTTAGGATTAGCTTAATAAATTAAGCAAGCCCTCATTTTTTTATGGAGTAAAAGAATGGCGGCTCGCTGGGTCTCGAACCATAAACATCCTCTCAGTAATTGTATTGGGAATGAGCTTTTGAGTTGAAGCACGATTCTCATTCCGTTTATGGTCCGAAGAAATTGATTGCAGTAGGTTGAATCTTCACCCCCTGGCAACTTGAACAGCCGTTAAATCCAACCCTCTGAGAATGAAGATTTCACCCGAAAAACTTCTTTTTTTTTATTTCATTCAATGAAATGTATCAGCAAAAATTCTTCTCGAACTGAGATTGATATTGAATCCAGCACCTGATCCAAGTTAAATAATAATCTCGCAGTTGTTAATGAAATAGTTAGGTATCAAAATTGAAGCACAGAATTGGCTTAGTCTACTTGCCAGGAGCATTACCCTGCTTCGAAACGTTTGGAGACTTACCCACCGACATAATTGGCGAGAATGGTCGAGTTGGAGGCAAACCAGCCTCAGAAGTCTTACAAATGATGATTATTCCTGGCGGCAGCCTCGTTGAATCACAATCCATCAAAGACGGCATCGCGAAAGAGATTTTGAAGATGGCCGACGCGGGCAAGTTCGTTTTAGGTATCTGTTCGGGCTTCCAAATCTTATCGCGTGGAACCGACATCGGTCGCTTGTCGCCCAATCCAATTTTCCGCGAGGGAATGGGACTACTTGACGTCGAGTTCAAACCGATGATCTGCACGGACCGAGTTAAAGTCAAAGTTGTCGGGTCATCCTTGTTGAGTAATGATGTCGGAGCTGAAGTAGAAGGTTTTCATTGCCACACCTACGGGGACATCACTTTACATGAAAAAGCAAAACCAATACTTGTTTCCTGCGTCAAACGGTTGAACTATTTCAGAAACCAAAAAGAAATCGTTTCAGGCGTCTGCAACTCATCAGGTAACGTTGTCGGTGTAATGACTCACGCTTTACTCGACAGGAACCCACTAATTATCCGAGGCATTACCAAATCATTAGACATTAGCCCCTCTGAACTGGAAAAAATCAGGGAAGCAAACGCAAAGCTAAAACAACAGATGAAGCTCGAACTATCAATATCAACAGGCATACGTCCTCGAAGAAAGACTATACGCAAAGAAAAGAGTCCTCGCACCCTGTTGATAACTGCTCTGGAAAGCGGAGGAGGAAAAACAGTAATAGTCACAGGCCTCGCAGGAGCATTAAAAAAGAGGGGCTGGAATGTTGGGGTTGTAAAAATTGGCGGGGATATTCGAGACATCGTTCCTGCACTCTACGTTATAAAGGAACCTATGCAAAGTTATTCATCTATAGAGGTTGCAGACACGGGTTGGCAATCAGTTCCCCAAGTTGTTAAGGGGGCAGAAAAAGACTATGACTTCGTGCTAATCGAAGGTGCCATGAACGCGTTTACAGGTTTGCTTTCGGACGAGCCTAGAAGACCTAACTCGACCGCAGAAGTAGCAGCAGCATTAGGTTCACCAATCGTGATTGTAGTTGGCTGCGATAAAGAGGGTATAGAAGGTGGAATTGTTAGTGCCTTGAACTATGTGCGTTTCCTGAAAAAAATAGGAATGAGGACGGTGGGCGTTATCTTGAACAAAGTTTACCTCAACTATATGTCCGAAGAAACTCGTGTTGTTGTAAACCAAGCGTTTGAAAGAGCGGGCGTTGAAGTGCTGGGTATTCTGCCTGTTTCTGATCTGGAGGGACGTGGCGCAATTCCCGAAGTGGAAATCAAGTATGAAGAGTTTACAACAAAAGCAATAGAACTGATCGAGCAAAACGTCAAGATGGACAAAGTCGTAGAGGTTGCAGCGCCTTTTGCGATGACTGAACTGAATTACGAGGCGTTTGTAACAAAGTTCAAGGACGCACTGTAACTGCGAAAGCGCGACAGCCTAATTCGAAATAAGGTTCTTGGGCACGCCACTAATACTCTCTTGATTATCTCCACAAAAAGATTAGGATTCACCTATGGAATGGGCTGTCTTTTGAGTTGAAACCGGGTTTCCCCTGGGGATGGAATTCAAGAATTGGAAATTAGAATTTAAATCTCCAAAAAATATTAGACATACAGGAAATAGAAGCCAGTCCCTCTGGCATTTCTGGATTAGGGTTGCTTCGAACCCTCTGAGAGCGAGGAGAGGTCCCGGCGCAACCCCTTTTCTAGATCCACAGCGGTTTACCAAATGGATCCTTAGCGTGCGCGGTGAACCTCAAGCTTTCTCATCTTCGTTCTCTTGCCGAACATGTTCCTAACTTGCTCTTCTGTCATCGCAACCACGATGGTCGTCGGTTTACCTTCCCAACTACTGTCAACTGCCAGTAACTGGATTTCAGGCGTCAATTCACTAGCAATGATACTAAACTCCAGCACGCTAAGCTCGCCCATAAGAAAGGTCACTGGAAAGTCCTCCGAAATGTCCTCGACGAACACCTTTTGCTCGATCTTCTTGTTTCTGAATGAGTCCATCTCCATTTCCTCATCCTTTCCTTGAAATTCCCAACCGTTGCTTGTCAGGAACTCCCGAACTTTGGAATGAGTCGTCGCTATTTTAAACACGTTTTCTGCTTTCAAGACCAACGCCTCTCTCGATCTCTTTTTGTATACTTTGTCATCAAATAATAGTATGTCGGTTGCATTACTGGCTGCGCGCTTTGCCCCCGAAAGCGATAAAAGGTAAATTGGTCTTCAAGCAGAGACAGATAGTTTTTCAAGTTTGAATTTATATCTGCTTCGGCGATATTTGGGCGAGCGCTAGCTCATTTCCTTTTTTTGTTATATTTTCCTGAGTTAGCGGAAGCTGTAGAATTCCATAGATGTATCTTAATTTTTTAATTTTGTTTTAAAGATTGACTTCATTTGATGCGCTAAAAGTCATTGTTTCTATACAGTCTTTTCAGATTCATATTTTTCGAAATCGAGGTTAATTTGAAAGTTTGTGATTTCGTCTTTGTTTAGTTTTGGAATGGTTATCACAAATTTGGCTCCTTTGCCAGGTTCACCCACTTCTTGGATTAACCATCCGTAGACATCTATCATTTTTTTCGTCAAGAACAACCCAAAACCGGTGCTGCCGCCTGTGCTGAACCCCTCCTTAAACAGACACTGCTTATTCTCAAAAGGCACACCTATGCCGTCATCTTCGTAAATTAACTTTAGTTGGTTTTGATTTTCTTCTTCGAAGTAAACTCTAATGTTTTTAGTTGTCTTGCCATATTTTCTGGTGTTATCGATAAAATTATAAAACATTTGCCTAAGAAAAGAATCCGCTAGCACTGTTAATCCGTGGCATTCATTTGTTATAGTTGGCATTGATCCGGAAAAAAGAGTTTTTGCCTCATCCATTTGCTCCCCTACATTGATGTAAGTTAGCTCTTCAACACCAATTTGTTCATACAATTTGGCAAAATCAAAAATTTCAACAATTTCCTTAACCGACTGCTCTATCTTACTTAAGCCATCTGCGATCTCGAATTGATTGTGGTATTTTTTCTTAAGTAAATAGGCGTAACCGTTTACTGATGATAGTTTGTTTCGAACATCATGCCGGGTTAAGCCACTGATTACTCGGAGTTTTTCATTTAGTTCCTGAATTTTGTCAAGACTTTTTGATAAAGAAGTTAAGGAATATGTTAAGTCAGCTTCTGTTGCTTTTTGCAAGGATATGTCTGTAGATATACTTGCAGCGCCAAGATATTCGCCCAACTTGATTGTATATTGGTGTTCGATTCAAAATTACTGGAACAACTGAACCATCTTTATTGTTGGCTAAGACTTCTTTTGACCAGCTCTCACCAGCCTTTAATCTCTTTGTTACTCCATTTAATTCCTGAGATGAGGTAGCGCCTATTAGTTCATTGACGTCACGACCTATAGCTTGTTCTTGTGTCCAACCATAAAGTTTCTCAGCAGATTTATTCCAAAAGCGAATTATTTTCTTGTTGTCTGCCATTATAACAGCTTGTCCCACATGATTTAACAAATCGGCCTGAAATTTAACAGATTCTTCAGCTTTCTTACGTTCAGTAATGTCTTCGAATACGGCTGCAAAATAACCTTTTCTAGGTGAATAAACTGAGACATTCAGCCAAATATTTAGGGGTTTGAAGAAAATTTCAAACTTTTCTTTTTGGCTGGTGACTGCAACTCGTCCGTAAATTTCAAAAAGCTCTGGAGTAGCTTCTTTAATTCCAGGTATTGCCAGAGTTACTTTTTTTCCGATAACTTCCTCTTTTTTCAAACCTGTTATTCGTTCAAATGCCTCATTAATTTGAAGATATACAAAGTCATCAGGATTTCCAGATGCGTCAAATATCATTTGGCAAAATGCAAAACCATCTATCATGTTCGAGAAAAGAGAATTGTATTCTTCGCCACTCTTCCTAAGAGCTTCTTCAACTTTTTTACGTTTGTCGACATTTAAGAACATAGATTGAACAGCAGGTTGTCCGTTATACTCTATCAATGTGGCAAAGGCTTCCAACCAAATTATTGACCCGTCTTTTCGGACAGCCCGAAACTCATATGTGCTTTCCGCTTGCTTACCCTCTAGTCGATCTCTAAAACGATTAAAGAAAACAGCTCGATCCTCAGGATAGACAAGTGCCACTACTTCTGAAGATGAGAGAGAAATGAACTCTGCAAGAGAATAACCCAATATTTTCCCCATAGACTCATTGGCATAAATCACGCGTAGAGGAATACCTTGAGCAATCATTATTCCTTGAAGTGAATTTTCTACCAACACCCGATATTTTGAATCTGATGTATCTTGGTTTTTTGAACTGCTCCATACTTCAGCCGAAATAGGCAAAACAGTAGTATCTAAACCTGCATTGTTTTCATTGAGCCGTCGCATTAAACCAACTGCAACTCAAAGAATTAATCAAGACATAATAAATGAATTATGAATTTAAAATACTTACAAAGAACAATCTCAAGAAAAAATGTTGGAAATCATAGCTCTCGAAGGCAAAGGAACAACTTTCATTGAACATTTGCTTTTCAAGAATAAACGTTAAGGAAGCTTCAACTGAAATTAGTTACTCTTAAAATGTTTTTCAGAACTGATGACGGATTAGCTTTTTCCTTGGTTAACTTTTGGAATTGTTATTACAAATTTTGCACCCTTGCCGTGTTCTCCGTCTTCGATTATTGTCCAGCCGTAAACATCCATCATCTTCTTAACAAGATATAGTCCAAGTCCACTCCCTTTTCCTGTGGTAAAACCAACTTCGAATAGTTTTGGCTTATTAACTTCCAGTACACCAACTCCATTATCCTCGTAGAACAGTTTCACGCCGTTCTTATCTTCTATATAGTGAAGGCGTATTTGCGTCACTTTCTCTCCATGCTTTAGCGAATTATCGATGAAGTTGTAGAAGAGTTGCTTTAGCAGCGAATCAGCCATAACCTTAAGTCCTTGGCATTCATTCGCAACTTTCACGGAACCCAAGTTTGGCATAAAAGCAACAGCTTGATTGAAGCATTCAAAAACATTCTCTTCTGAAGGTTTTTCTGCGCCAATCTTCTCATATAAACGGCTAAACTCAAAAATTCTATCCGACCCAGTAAACGCTGATTCTATACCATCGAAGTACTTAGTCAACTCTACATTTTCACCCAACTTCTTCTTTAATAAATATACATTCGATTTTGCAGCCATCAGCTTGTTGCCCACATCATGCCTAGTTAAACTTCCTAAGACGCGCAGCTTCTCATTCATTAGGTCAATTTTATCGCTGTTTTCTTTCAATTTCGACTCTGCTTCTTTCTTTGCAGTTATGTTTACAGTGAGTTCCAACGCCGCAACAACAGTTCCATCCTTATCTTTAATCGGAGTTGCTATAAGTTCAAACCAAATTGGATGGTCCTTATTAATTCCTATTTGATTGCAGTATTCACGGCGATCAAAGTCAGCTCCCTCAAAAACTTTCTTAGGACCACAATCGGGACAAATAGATGTGCATGTGTTGAAAGATGAATAACAAATATTGCCTTCTGTAGCATCTCCAAATTGCTTCAAGTAATCATTCATCCAAATTATCCTGTAATCCTTACTAATCATCACAAGTCCGGCGCCAATGTTTTTCGTTACGGATTCAAGCATGCCTCGTTCTTGTCTAAGAGTATTTTCGTTCTTCTTGCGTTCAGTAATGTCACGTTCAACTGATACTAAGAGATTTTTTGAGCCTACTTTTACTTTCTTTATAGAGACTTCAACATCGATTGTCGAGCCATCTTTGCTTCGATGCTTTGTTTCGAACGTTAATTTTTCATTATTCAAGAGTCTACTAACTCGGTCCATTACGCAATCGTTGCTGCTCTCCTTATCTAGAAAAGTGATGGGCTTGCCAATTATTTCTTCTCGAGTGTATCCGTGAATTTGTAGGGCAGAACTGTTGGCGTCAAATATAATCGGTACTCCTTTTAATTGAGCTTCCAAAATTAATGTGTAATCGCCGGCTTGTTCGAATAGCGCTTTGTACTTTTCTTCGCTTTCTTTGAGTTCTTTCTCTATTTTTTTGCGCTCTGAAATGTTTCTTGCTATGCTTAAAACTGCAGGTTTTCCTCTATAAGTTATGAGGCTTGAGATAATTTCAACTGGAATTTCTGTTCCATCTTTAGCGGTATGCACTGTCTCAAAACTTTGAGTCCTAATTGATGCAACGCTGTTTATGATGGCATTAGCTTGCTCGGGGGTCAGGTATTTATCAACGTCTTTGATTCCAAAAGAAAGCAATTCTTCTCTAGAATACCCCAAGACTTTGATGGCAGCATCATTTACATCTACAAAGTTTCCTTCAAAATCCGCAACCCAAACTGCATCACTCATCCCATTTATCAAACTTCTATAATTCTTCTCACTCTCAATGATTGCCTGTTCTGCTTTCTTGCGGTCATCCACATCTAAAACATAGCTGACTGTTCCAATTACGTTGCCCTCAGCGTCATGAAAAGGTAATTTTGAATAGAGTGCCCAAATTTCTTTTTGGCTACGCAAACCTGACCATTTTACCATCTGGTTTAGAACAGGCACTTCGGTCCGCATAACTTGCAGATCGTGATCTCGACCCTGCTGAGCAACATCTTGTTCCTTAACTAAGTCGAAGGTTGTCATGCCAACTATTTTCTCTTTAGTCAAACCCGCGAAATCAGCAAAGGCAGAATTCACTCGTACGAAATGGTCATCTTTGCTTTTGTAAGCAATCATCAGAGGGGCAGAATCAAGTATGTTTCTGAATTCACTTCGTTCTTTCTCTAATAATTTCTCTGCTTTTTTGCTTTCAGTTATGTCTTGAACCATGGATAAGACGCCGATTACGGAATTGTCATCTTTTTTGAGCGGAGTATTGGTCCATGAGCAAGTTATCCTTTTACCGTCTTTGGTGAAATTATCATTAATGCTGTGGGCGGTCTCATCTCCTTGGAGCAACCGTTGCCAGATTTTTTCTAGTCCTGATTGAGCTTCTTTGGGCACAATAGTGCCGAATGGGTATTTACCTATGATGTCTTTTGCAGAATACCCAAAAATAGTTTCTGCAGCAGGATTCCATGAAACAACCTTAAGGTTCGTATCCCAAAAGATACAGGCGATAGGCATTCTCTCTATCTGAAGTTCTAATTGAGCCTTGGCATCCTTCAGTGAAGTCTCAATGTTTTTGCGCTCCGTAATATCAATAACCAAACCTCTAAGTCCGATCAATCTGTTTTCAGAAAAAATTGGAGATGTCTTTACAATTGCAGGATAGGTATCCCCATTTTTTCTAAAGAGAGTATACTCGCTAGTATCAGTTTTTTCTCCAGTCAACCGTTTTCTGATGTTTCCTTTTGCCTTTTCGCGGTCTTCAGGAACTACGAACTGGAGCATATTCATTCCTTTTTCTAGCTCCTCGTGAGTAAAACCCGATAATTCAAAGGCTGTTTGGCTAAAGAAAGTAATTTTGCCTGTTAAATCAGTTTCAAAAACTATCTCTGGTAAAAAGTTAGCTAATTCTCTATATCTTATCTCACTTTTCTTAACAACTTCCTCAGCTTTCTTGCTTTCATTAATGTCTAAGAACATGCCCTGCACGGCAGGCTGCCCATCATAGTCAACTCGATTTGCAAGTGAGCTTAGCCAGACAATCGAGCCATCTTTTCGCACCGCACGAAACTCAAAGCATGCTTCCGCAGGTTCACCCAGCAAACGGTTTTCCATACGCTTAAAAAAGACAGCTCTATCCTCATGATACACCAAACCCATGATTCCTTCGGGCGAAAGCGACGTTAACTCTTGAGACGAATAACCCAAAATTTTTCCAAAAGCACTATTTGCAAAAACTATCCTAATTGGAGATGCTAGCAGAATTGCTATTCCTTGAAGTGAATTCTCGACTAGTGCGTGATATTTTGACTCTGATTTTGCAAGCAGTTCTCTTGATTTTTTGCGTTCAACAGTTTTGTTTATTGCGTCTGCTAATTCGCAGTATACTGTTTCGGGTGAGCCGTTTTTGTTGATGTAGCTGTCAGCGCCTAAATTCAACGCTTTAACTGCAACATCTTCTCTTCCTCTTCCAGTGAAAATGATGAAGGAAACATCATTTTTTTGTTCTCTAAGTTCTTTCAAGAATTCTAAACCATTTTTCAGGGGCATTTCATAATCAGAAATAACAATGTCATAATGTCCTGTCGAAAGTTTTTTGAAGGCTTCATCCACACAACATGCATTATCGATATCAAAGCTGCTTTCCAAATCCATCAGCATAAGCTTTGAAATCTCTCGAATCGATGGGTCATCGTCAACATGCAAAATTCGGATTAGGTTCTTTTTGTTTGAAGCCGCCAAGTCTGGTACTTCTACTACTATTCTACTCTGGTCGAGGTGCTGTATTAGCCATGCCCCAACCAAGTACTTAATAAATTCATTATTAGTCACTTATGAATTCAGAATAGTGAGTACAGTTCTCACTGACGTCATAGCCAATAAATCTTCTTTTGACTATCGAGTGGCATGCGAAAATTCTCCCATTCCAGTTTGGGTTTTTGTTATAGCGTTTTGCGCCAACAAATTTTCCCCTTTGGGGAACCGAACCTAAACATCCATGTTAGTAATTGCACTGGGGATGGGAGTTGAGTTTGAAGTATGATTCCCTACCCGTTTAGACTTTAAGGAGTTGTTTGCATACATATTGGATCCTCCAGTGGGGTAACGACTCATAAAAATAATCGTAGTTTCTGAGGGTTGTCTAGTTTGGCTAGGGCACGCAATACGTCAACGCCACTGAAGATTTATCCTTTTCAATTTCGTCTTTTCTGCGAAAACCCTCTTTTCTTTTTTGATTCTTCATATGTAGATTAGAAGTTGCTTTCAGGTTCAAGTTGTCTTGTGGTATGTAGTTTGATAATCAGCTACTGTTCCTTTTGAGGTTCTTAGCTGGAATTTGTAAGTATTTTCTGGAAGAAAATGGTTTTCGTCGTATAAAGTAACTTTAAAGTTTGCAGTGGGGCACCACCGTTAAGAGCTCCTGCAGGAAATCCACTCGGAACTAATATTGCATTTATTCCGTTAATCTTTGCCGAAACAAACATCACTCTATATGCTTGGGAATCTCCAACCAGTATTTTGAACTGTAACGATAGCAGAATTATTAGAGACGAACTCTACATTTCTTATCATGTACTGCTCAACGATAGCAGGACCATAATTTATCTGAGTTTGAAGATAAATTAAGCAACTTGCTAAGATTGTTACAATCAAAATCAGTAAGAAGGAAATCCATAAAGTTCGTTTCAACAGATTATCAAAACATAAGTTCGCATGTTCCAATTTTTGTCTCATTTGAGGCAAAACTAAGTTTTTACGTCACAAATTGTGATAGTTGCACCAAACGGAACATTAAGAGTCAAAGTTGTTACAAATATGTCAAAACATTTAAAAGAAACTTGAAATAATCAGAATGGAACTCGCAAATTTAAGAAAAATAGTAGCTCTGAAAACTCTTAGATTTGCTCCATGATGGGAGTTTCTAAATGACTTGCGAAATTCGAAATTTTAAAAAGACGGCGAATGAAGCAAGAATTGCGACAAGGCGGCTTCAGGAGATATTAAGCATTTTCCTTGAAAACAAGCCTTGCAATCAATGCCCCTACAGGGCTGAGCGGGACAGAAATCTATGTCCTGAAAAATGCGATTTTTATAAAGAACATGTGGATCTTGCAGATGTTCTGAACCCCCTGAAAGTTAAAATTGAACAATATTTTTGACTTTTCGTTAGGCTTCCGTTTTTTCTAGTTCTTTTAATGTGTTAATGACATTAAGAAGTTCAGATCCTCTTGGTGTAAGAAAGTAATAAGAAACAGGCGTCTCGCCGGGCACGTCAACGGTTTTCCTCGCGATGAAACCCAATTTGTGCAACTCCTTCAAGGCTTGGCTGAGGGAGGCAGGACAAGGCATTCTTGTAGCCTCGTTTATGTCCTTAAACCTTGCTTTCTCCGTCGTGCTTAAATAAGAAAGTACTTTGTAGACGCCTGTTTTTCCAACAAGCCTCTGAAGTTCGCCGCTCGTCGACTTCAAATTAAATCGCCATTGTATCTCACGAGTGCTTTCCTCTCACCACATATCACGATCCTACTATAAATATGCTACTATACAGATAAATACTGTAGTATATAATTAAATACCAAATTATGCATACTAAACGATAGACTTAAGTATTGCAGGTTAATACGTTACATAACAGGAAAATAAAGGAGAAAAAAAGAAATGAATCGAAAACTCGTCTTGACTTCCGCAATTGTTCTGTCTATGCTTGCTGTCTTGCCGCTTTTCCTTGGCCCAGTTAGTGCCGCACCAACCGCATATACGACGCCATCCTCTCCGCCGACAATATTGGGGTATTCATTTGTAGCTAAGATCACACTCAATGTGGTCAATGCCGCCTGTCAAAATTTAGTTTTAGGCGGCATCAGTGCCACACTAGGGTTGGGGTGCGGAGTATCTGCCGCAATTGACTTTTTCACAGGCGGAATAGCGACCCCTGTTACTGGAACTGTTTGCGTTGTAGCCGGTGTTGTGTTCGGAGTACAAGGCTTTGTCTGCTGGCTAGCTACTATGGCAGTGCATTACAACTTAGGCGGCTATTACTTTTACGTATACCAGCGCTGTTGGTACAACCCATTCGGACCCCAAATAATCGCAATTCCATAACTGCAAGTGAATCATTGAAAATTGATAGTGCTTCGAGGAAGAATGAGAAAGCTCGGGCAACAATACAGCTTTCGCGGGCAGTTTGTTGCCTTCACTTCCCTATTTTTCTATTTAACTGTGAACAAATATTATAAGTTGATGCTGGTTTGGCCACAGAGCATTCAGCAAGGCATATGCCAAAATGGTGGCTCAGCAAGGTGAATGTCGTAATCACCGACGCAGATTTTCTTACAGGTGGGCTAAAAAGCAAAATTTATTGCTAAGCAGCACCGATGACAATTCGAGATGTTTGAATGTCGGCTTCAAATAAAGAATCTTCTAACAAGGAAAATTCTGAGGATTCCTATGTAGTACTGTCTCGAGGTAGTATGGTTGAGGGCTGGAGTGTGAATAGGCTTCCGTTTCAACCGAGAGGACGGTTAGAAGAGTATCGCAAGAAACTTTGTGCCGAAGTGGAAAAAATTGCCGCTGATCCCAACAAACTTCTTAGAGGTTTGTACGTGTCGCCAATAACAGATCCACCAAGCGATTTAGATAATATACTTTTCTACAACGTAAGCAATAGCGAAAGCTATTTTATGCAATTACCGTTAAGTGGAATCCAATACGAGCGATCTTTTTCTTTTCCGCCTCCGCCTTCTGAAGAAACCAAGAAACCAGTTTATCATTATCAGCGTTACGATTTAATTCCTAAAGGCACAGATTTTGAACTTTGGTCTACTAAGAGAATCCTTGTCCGCTGGAAGCTCAAGGTCCCAACTTCTATCCTGAAAGGGGAAGTTAAAACAGGTCATTTCTGGTACTGGATGAGCCATGCGACCGTACTGTCAGTAAATGTCCCAGAGGTCAAACCGCAAAGATTGGGCATTAAAATTGACATTAAATCTCCTATTAACAATAAAATCAGAACTTTATCTAAGAAACTGCTCGACGGGTTAATGTCTTCATTCTACAAACATAATGGCATCAGTACGTTCGAAATTACAAAACGACTGTCGCGCAATTTACATCTTGATGAGCAAGATATAGCCAAATGTTTCAATGATGACGCACTTGGAGTGCTCGGAAAAAGGCGATTACTTTGGCCATGGGGGAGCGGAGTCCAATGGAACCCTGGAGACGATTCATGTGTTGCTGGAAGATTATCGTTTTTGAATTCAACTAATGACTTTGTTGAAATAGCAGGTGAACTCTTTGATGCAAGAAAAAAGGATTAACCGATAAGAAGCGGGCGAAGTGCACTAGATCAAATCGAAGACAAATGCTTCGAGCTTGAAAAGTTGAAAAATTGATATTTCCATAGAAATTCATTTCTTTTGAAGGACTACGTCTTAAACCAAGAACCAGTCAAATAAGAATAACGCTGTGGATTAGGATCACCTGAAATATCCGACAAACCCAAGTGAATAATGACTCTTTTTCTCCGGCATTCTCATCGATGAACTAATTAGCCTGATATTTATCGCCAAACTTTTTCAAGTCCTTGACAGTATACTCTTTGCCACTCAACGATTGTCGCATAACATTCATAATTTTTGGTCTTTGTATTTCTAAGTTCTATTCTGCCTCTGATGCTTGTTGGTGTGCGCTTGATTTCCTGGGTCTTCTATCCAGCCAAATCATCCTCGGCCACTTATCGTCTATCTTTAGGCACTTCAAGGAATATCGCTGTAGCCGAAAATATCACTCTTGTTATCGCTGAATCTATTGATACTTTTCATTACACTATAAATTTTTATTCAGAGAGAAGTATAATCAAGTACTCGGTGGCATTCAATTGAAGCGCTATGAGATTGTTGAGATTTCTGAAAGAGAACTGGAAGATCTGATTCGCAAAGAACCTGAATTAATTGAAACTGGATTGGTTTTCGTAGACCATCAGCACCGAACGCCAAGAGGTCCCTTAGATGTGCTTTTTGCTGATTCAGGAAAAGCTCTTGTCGTGGCAGAATTGAAGGTTGTAGAGGATGATGGCATGCTTGATCAAGGATTGGATTATTATGATTACATTGTCGGTAATCTTGAGGGATTTGTGAGGGCATATAAAGAAAAGAAAGTCGAACGTACGCAATTGCCCCGCCTCTTTCTTATCGCGCCAAGCTTCTCGCAATCATTACTTAACAGGTGCAAATGGATAGATGATGATGTTAGATTATCCCTCTTCACTTTTCAATGTCTTGATTTTAAAGAGAAGCCAAATGATTATGTCCTCGTATTCAAAGAGGTTGAAATTCCTGCAAAGCCAAAACAAGTTGAAGTCTACTCCAAAGAACAAATATTGGATTACATTACAAATGTTACTGTTCACAAACTCGCAGACACTTTTCTTGAGGAAGTCAAAGACTGGGACAAACAGAACACTACTTTTGAGCCCACACAGAACGACGTTTCGATGAAAGTCAACGGACGTGTATTCGCATATCTTTCACCGAGGCGAGATTATTTCTTGATATATTTCTATGATGAACACGGGGTATGGTCAAGCCAGAGTTTGCAAATAAGAACAACCGAAGACTCAAAACGGCTTAATCCACTACTCAAACGCTGCTTTGATGAGATTAAAGCAAAGTCTGGAAAAAAAGGGGTGTAGTTGAAAACAGTAATTGAAAACAAATAGGCTTAAGCCAACTTGAATTCTTTTCCTTGCTGAATTATCTGTATATTATTACAGTAAGTCTTGAAAAGCGCTTGATTTTCTATATGGACTGGAAAAGCTCGTTTCGGACTGATTTCTTCGCCCCATTTCGAACAGCTATTCCTTGCTCATAAGATCTGAAATATGCACTTGATAATATTGGAGGTTGAAGTGGTCTAGCCAGTTATTCATGACTTGGTCTTAAATTGCAAAAGCAAATTAATTTGACTATCCAGAAACTTAAAACCGAAATTTGAGCGGTCAAGATAATGACTTAATTTCTTGTTTTTCATAAACCCTGAGTTTAGGATACACTTTTTCATAAGCTAGGCTCAATTCTTCATCAATTGGAGCATCAAATTCTTTAGTTGTATAACGTAAATATGGATAATTCCCGAGTAAATAATACTGCCATTCATGTGGCATTCCAGAGTCTTTTAGTATATTCTTTAACCTTTTTTGAAGTGACTTAGGCGAGATTTTACCTTTCTCATAAATGCCTGCCCCTTTGCAGTTTCTTTTAAAATAATGTTGGAAACTCCCAGCTCTTTCATATTTCCAAGGGTGATCATTCTCAGACGTTATTTGTTTTTCCCTAAAATATTGTTGCAACACGTTTTTGGCGTCTACTCCAATAAAGGTAGTGTAATCATAGTAGCCACTAACTTCCAAACGAATTTTTACAGGATAAATATTTTTTTCATTTTCCCATTGCCCCGTCCGAAAATCTTTCAATGTAAGCAATGGAAGTTTTCCTACCTCAAGACCCATGTAGCTATTAGCCAAAATCCAGCTTCTTTCTTGTACATCTGAAAAATCACACAGAGTTCTTAACTGTTGAGTCGTTATTTCCTTGATGCGACTTTCTATCCTTCGATATTTAGGATAAGGTAAGTCTATTTTGATTCCGTGAAACTCATAAAAACTTTTGAGTACCGAATACAGTGAAATTCCTGTTGTTAGAGTTTTTAGAAAATTCGTAATATCTTCAGTTGGTGATGATGTTCCAGCTAATGTACTTTCGATTATTTGGTCTGGATCCAAGCCTAAGAAATTGCAGTAACGTTTCAAGTCGGAATCTAAAGTAAGTAAATAATCCTTGCGAAGGAAACCTCTATTATTTGTTGCACTCTTTTCCTTAATCCATTCGCTTACAGTTCGATAATTTTCTCGAAGTGGGTGTTTCAAATCTGGTTTACTTTTCCCATTGAAAAAATCATTGGTCAGTTTTGTCCATGAAATTTTCAACTCTAAAGGTAATCCTTGAATTACGCTATATTGAAAATTGTCTTTTGCAAATCGGTCTACAAATTTACAAAACCATTTCATATATTCTTGGGAAAAAAGTGAATCAGTGATAGCTCCACGGTGTTGTGAAAAATTCCGTGCTTTATGTGCTGTGCTTAGGTTTGATTGTTCCCCTTCAAGGAAACCAATACGTTTATCATTTATGCAATCGGAAAAACCCAACTCTTGCTGTTTCTTCATAAATTCATTTTGGTCAAGCTGGTACAACTTTGCTTTTAAGATGTATTCAACCGACAAGTCCATGAGTATGATTGCCCCAAATCGGCGTCTTTCAGCATTGTTTGGTTCATCGCTACGGTATAATTCAAGAGCATTAGCCAGGCTGTAAATTGCCATTCCCAAGAGTGGATTTGTGGAACTCATTACTTACCCTTGTCCTAGACAATGGGGTTTCTAAATATATTACATTTCTTGTGTTCAAAAGGTAGGTTCAAGAAATAAGTGGTACTCCAATTTTACACCACGCATGGAAATTAGAAAGGCGCTTCGGCATAGGCATGTTTCTGTTGAAGCTTTCAAGCACCTCAAATCTTTCAAAGTTTTGAACAGAGAAAAAGTTGTCTCGCTTAAGCTATTATCAGAACCTGTAAGAATAAACAATTTTATGACCTTCTTTGATTCTACAGCTTCCAATTTCTGAGAGACTTGCTATGTAATATATGCAACTCTACTTCAATTATTGAATGGAACATTTATTGGCGAAAGCAGTGAATGTTTGTTCATGAACTGATTTTAAGCCAGCAATGTAACTCCTGAAAACTTCCAAGGCAGCCTTTACTTCTTCCTTATTTTGAATGCTGTTATGAACGGCCGATCCTAAGTAAGAACAAAAAGGAACTGTCACATGAACAATCGGTTTCCAGAATTCAATTGAAGTTGCTGGAGAAATGCTTTCACCAAAAGAAAGCATAAACTTGTTAGGTATCGGACGGTTTAATATTATTTCCATGCAATTTGCGATTGCAGAATGCAAGAGAAATGTTCCGCCACGGTTTCGCAAGAAATCCAATTCCTTTCTCTCATTGTCAAGTAACCTACCTTCAAAATCTTTCTGTCTTAACTCTAGTTTATAGTCTTCTATACATCGAAGCAAAGTAAAAACAAAGACTGCGTGAGGGGCATGAAGATGTTCATTAAAAATTGAAGAATAAAGTCCATCTTCTTCCCAGAGGTCCGCCTTTCTATTGTAAGCATCTGCAGGATTACCATGAAATGAAGCTATTGTTTGTGCAATAGTGTCTGAAGGCAATAAGTTTGAAGTCCTGCGGATGATATCTTGAGCACTGCCTCTTCTTCCGCCATAGTATTTTGCATCAGGGATACGTTCAAATTCGGTTCGCAATCTACTTTGTATTGGATCGTTACTTCTGAAGTCTGAAGCTTTTATTTTGTTTTGACTATTATTATATCGAATTATGCCAGAAACCACTTCTTGATTGCTGGACTTGACAAACCGAATGGGAATGAATGCTGATTCAGCAGGAGAACTTTCGAGAGAGCCTATAGCACCCGTTGTCTGGGCACCATTTACAATTGAAATTCCAGAGATCTTTAAAGTATGTTGCTTGCCGACTTCAACAATATTGTAATCATTTACAATAGCAGTTAAGCCATTGTTATAAATCCAGAAATGTTCTGGTTCACTTTCTGCGGTTCGTTTTATGTTGTTATTTATATTCGTGTCACTTTCACGGCTGCCAAGATAGTCCCTAATATTGGCTGAAAATAGTTTTGTTTGTTGCTCTTTGAATAGGCTAAAAAGCAATTTAGCAGGAATAGACGCTACGAAGGCGCTCCAATCATTTCCCTTCATTTCGTAGCCTTGCACATTATGGATAAAGATGTCTTGAGAAACTAAAATCGGAGCGCTTATCGCTTGATACCAGTCTTCTAACTGTTTTTTTCCGACTTCAGTTGCTTGTATTTCTATTTTGCTTTCTGGATAATTTAAGCTTAAAGCACCCAATGCAGTTTTTTCAACGTTTTGTAGCTCTTCTTTGACAGCGCTTGACTCATTGCAATTATGGACGTACCAGATATAGATGCGAGAAATTAAATCATCTTTAATCGCGTTTTGGAACTGCTCAGCCGCCGATTTAATTCGATCAGGCAAACAATCCCAGTCGTTATTTAATAACCAGGACATAGCGGCATTAAGGTCGCTGGCCTTATTCGCAGGAGCTGATTTGTTTGGGTTAGGGTTATCTGACTCATAAGCTTGCGCAACGACCGCATATCCATCGTCAGAATTTACATAGATTAAATCGCATTTTTTGTCATCTGAACCGCAGGTTAAACATTCTGCACCAACTGCTTCGATATCTTCAATTTGGAACTTTGTTTGTAAAGCAAATAACAATCGAGCATTCGACTTAAACACCGATTGCAAGTCGATTCTCGAAAGAAAGGCTCGCTCGGATGGCAGAGACTGAGTCATACTGAAAAAAGAACCCCCCTGCCTCTTTTAAACGATTTGATGCGGCCTCACAGAATATATTTCTTAGTGCATTATTAGTCAATGATATTCTTGGTTACCTTTGTTACACACAGTAGCATTCTCACTGAAAACTTCCCAAAAAATTTCTTAACTCACCCGAGCTAAGAAGCCTATTTTCTGTGTGGATTTAAAATTTTTGCTTAAGTGGATTTTCTTAGGAAGGCAGCTTTGCGTTTGCCATCTGTCCATTCATTGTGTGCAATGTGTTCGAGCGAGCATAAGGCCTTCCAAAATCTGGACCTTATAGATGAAGAAAGTTTTGCCGGTAAATAGCTTATCATCAGAAGATATAAAATACAATAAATAATTTCGAGGTTCACCTATCCTATGGGCTCCAACCTGCGACAGACCTTTGACCCGGCAGGTGGTTCCTCAAGTGTCAACGTAGAAAGTGGAGCTGGGGATGGGAGTTGAACCCATATAGAGCAGCTCTGCAGGCTACCGCCTGAACCGTTCGGCCACCCCAGCATCATAAACCTAGGTCGAAGTCTACAATAAAAATATTGTTGGCTTGGTTTATTCTTCTACAATGTCTATATAGCGATTGGTTGGCGAGTTATTTTTTGAAGGCTAACCCAGTGAATAACGCAACGATCTTGTCTTCTTTGCGAACGGTAACCTGGTATAGCCCCGTTGTTTTGCCTTCTGAAACCCTTGTTGCCTCAGCCGTCAAAAGGTCACCTTCGACAGTAGGCTTAAGAAAATTAATGCTAACCTGAACTGCAACCGCTACGTTGTCGCCGCAATTGCAAGCATGGGCAAAAGCATAGTCTGCCAGTGAGAAGACTGCGCCGCCATGTGTGAAACCCAAGGCGTTTGTGTGGATTTTTTCGACTTTCATGGATACTTTTGCGTAGCCGTCTTTTGCTTCCAGAACTTTTATGCCTAAGGCTTCTGCGAAGTAGTCCGTGCCTTTCATTGTTTCTTTGGTCCTTTTGGTTTTTCTTCGCTGATGAGGTAATTGTAGAATTTTCGGAAAAGCGATATCAGCCCTTTAGGAGCGAAAATAACAATCACAAGCAGGATTACTCCGATGATTAGGTAGCTTAGAGGGCGGTCCAACGTTGCTTACTCCTGGGAAATATGAGCCAAGAGATGCTCGCAGGGAATCAACAACGCCTGGGAGCGCTAAAATTTGCTGAATGGAAACTAGGAAGATTGCGCCGATGACAGGTCCAACAACAGTTCCCAACCCGCCAATAACAGTCATAATAAGGGGCAAGAAAGAGTTGGCAGGGGCAAAGATGGAGTTATCGATGAAAGTTAAGAAATACGAGTACAATCCGCCTGCTAAGCCGGCGAAAAAGGTGCTTATGACAAACGCTATTAGCTTATACTTTGCTGTGTTAATTCCAATCATTTTAGCTTCTGCTTCGTTTCCATGAATAGCCCTAAATGCCAATCCCATCCGTGACCTCATGATCAGGTACATCGTTGTGATCGAAGCTACAGCAAATGAGATCACCAAAATATAGAACGGATATCCTCCCGGTACAAGCCTAACCGGAGTAAACCCATTTATGCCGTTGGTAAAGGAATCAAACTGGCTTGAAAGAGTGCTCGCGATTACTGAAAAACCAAACGTCACCATAGCCAAATACCAAGCCTTCAAACGAACACAAGCCAAACCTATCAACAAGCCAATTCCAGCAGAAACCAAACCACCGACGAGCAAAACAACAATCTGCACAAAAACCGACAAGACGCCAATAGGCATCTGAGTTACGCCCAAAACCCCAATCAACGCTATGGAAATTCTGCCCCCGAGGATTGCGGATGAGAAACCGCCGATACCCAAGAAGACTGCATGTCCAAGTGAGCCTTGACCCGAATTAGCAAGAAAATTCCAGCTTGCCGCATAAATTGCGAAGACAAAGATGAGTGTTAGAATGTAGAGAAAGAAACTATCGGTTTCAACTATTGGCAACACGGCTAAAATTGCGAAGAAGACCAGTAAGATTTGGAAGCTTTTGGAGCGCAGAAATGCAGTGAAGGGTTGTTTTATCTGCATTTTATTCTCCTTTTTCACCGAATATTCCGTTAGGCCTGATAATTAGAACAACGATAAGCATTGCGAAGGCGACTGCGCTTCCCCATATTCCCCCTAGAAACAAAGTCGCCAACTGTTCCACTATGCCGTATAGTAATCCGCCGATGATGGCGCCTTTGATGCTTCCTAAGCCACCGAGGATTATGATGGCGAAAGCTATGATTGTTGGCATCGCTCCAACTTGGTAGTCAAAGGAGAAGATTATGCCGTAGAGTCCTCCGGCAAGAGCTGCTAGGGCTGCACCGATAGCGAAGGTGAACATGTAGATTTTTTCAATGTTTATTCCCATGAGCGTGGCTGTGGTGTTTCTTTGGCTAGTTGCCCGCATGGCTAAACCTATCTTTGTTTTCTGTATAAGCAAACCAAAAGCTATCAATGCCGCAACTACAACGAATACGGCGACTATACGATCAAAAGTTATGGATATGCTTGGTAGTGCCAAACTCATAGCCATACAAGGGACTAACAATTTGCTTTGAGCCAGCCCCCCATAGAAGCATGGCAGCGTTCTCAAAGATGTAAATCAAACCAAGACTGACAAAAATCTCGTTGAGCTTGTCCGTGCCCAAAACTCTACGAAAAGTAAGCCGTTCCACCACAACCCCTAAGGCAGCAACTGCTACCATGGAAATTAGAATTGCCACATAAGCGTTTAACCCTGCAGAAACTGAAAGGCTCCAAGTTAAGAAAGCCCCTATCATAAGTAATTGCCCATGGGCAAAGTTAACTAGCTTCATCACGCCAAAGATTACGTTTAGCCCAGTTGCCAGCAAAATGTAGATGCATCCAATGGCGACACCCCAAACTAATGTTAGAATAATTGTTGGTGCCGTTATATCCATTGTAAGTTGTCCTCTCTCACCATTAAGCGGTTGAAATAATTTATCATGTTAACTATTTAAAACATACGAGAAACAAAAGAAAAGAAAGGGGATTGAAAATTGTATCTTATTGTCCAGGTTTATATCCTGTTGGCAGGGTAAAGTCTGCTTGCTTTAGGTTCGTTGAGCCTGGTGGTGACCAAACGATTTGCGCTGTCAGATGGAGACTTGCAGGATCATACTTAAGTTGTTCAATGAAGGTTACAGGAGCAATTTCGTGGTAGTTAACAGCTGTGCTGAATTGCACTTTGCCCGTTTTTGTCTGGATTAGCATTTGGTTGATGTCAGTGTTCTCAATTGCTGTTCGAACTGCTGCCTTGTCGACTGTTCCTGCACTTTGGATTGCATCTTTTGCGATGTAGAAGGCATCATATGTATCAGCGCCCATCATGCCCGGCATTAAATGCGGATAGGCCGCGATATAATCCTGGGTGTATGTTTGAACCGCTGACGAATAAGATGGCGTCATGAATGGATCCATCTTTGATTCTAAGAGTTGTCCATCACCTGTGCTTCCAAGTATTGAATAGAATGTAGGATCTTGGTTGTTTTCCACTGCTATGTAAACAGATTTCAGACCTACGTCGTTCCATCCTTGTTTGATTATGTTGGGTGTCTTGTCAGGGTTATCCACGACAAACACTGCATCTGGGTTTGCCTGTTTGATTACAGATAGGTCTGTTTGGTAATTAGTTGTGGCTGGGTCATAGCTTCTTTCAGTTAAAGTGATAGGTAAGCTTTCGTTCTGAATCCAGTATTTTGTTGCTTGGTCCACTCCTTGTCCAAAGGCGTCATTTCGGTAGATTATTGCTAAGCTGAAGTTTCGATCTGGTGCAACCATCGGTTTCATCACAGTTGCGAAGAAATCAATGACTGTTTTGCTATAGTCGTAAGTTGTAGTGCAGTAATGGAACATGTAACTCATTCCTTCAGCGTCACTAATGCTGTTTGCTCCATTTGGACCGAAGCCTCCGTAGTCTCCTTGGGGTCCTCTTCGGGTAACGAGTTGGTTTGAGGCGCCTGTGATTATGTAGGGAACTTTGTCTTGGATCGCGACGACTTCGTTAGCAAGGGTTCCTGCACTGCCATATCCACCGATTAACATGTCAACTTTGTCTGATTCAACTGCTTGAACTACAGGTGTCTTGGCATTACCGGGAGCGTCGTCGATTGTGTTGACGGTTTCTAATGTGATGTTAACTTTAGTGTTCCAACCGGAAACGTAGATGCCGCCTGCGTTATTGATTTCGTTAACTGCCAAAGTCGCTGCATTATACATGTCCTGTCCAATAGATGTACTCATTGGTGCAACTAAGCCTATCTTTATGTTTCTTGCTTCAGCTGATGGAGCGGGTTTAGATGATAATTCAACCGCTGCTACTGCTGCAATTGCAACGATAACAATTACTAAAATAGCTAGTATTTTCTTTTGCATTTTCCTTTCCTCAGGTTTTTCTTTGCTATATCATGAGGAAACGCATATAAAATTAACTCTTTAACACGGAATCCCTTCCCAGCTGGAAGGCTTTAATGTTAAGGCTGATGTATTTTTCTTTAAGTCTACCTGCAATGGCTTGGTGGAAAGACTCAACTTTAACCGGTATCTCTGGAAGAGCCGACAAAGCGCCCAAAAGAACTGTATTAACAACCAGCATATTGCCCAAGTTTTTCTGCTATGCCTGCGCCGTCGACTTCATGAACTAAAGCTTTAGCCCGCAGCAACGCCATCAATTCCTCGATTTTCTTTGGTTTGGCTCCAGAGGTTAAGTTAGGCGGAATATACTTCATATTAACGATTACAGAGCCGTTCTTTTTGAGCATCGGGAGAGCTCGAGCAGTTTCCAAAATTTCAAACCCAACAAGGACGTCTGCTTTTCCCGTTTCAATCAAAGGTGACTCTACTTTGGCGCCGATTCTCGTGAAAGCCACTATGGATCCTCCGCGTTGGGCCATGCCGTGAATTTCAGCTTTTGCAACGTCAAACCCATCGAGGATTGCTGCTTCACAGTATATGTCACTTAAAACGACTACGCCTTGGCCGCCGACGCCGCTGAACACTATGTCGAGGTTCATTTCTCTTTTCTCCTCACGGCGTCGAAGGGGCACACCGTTTCGCAAACTCCACAGCCATAACAGAGTGTGGCGTCGATTTGGGCATGTTCGCTTGTTAGGCTTATGGCTGGACACCCAAAGGCTTTCACGCAAACTCCGCAGGCGTTGCATTCCTCTTTGATTTCGCGGGGTTTACCACGTTCAATTAACAATGGGCAAGGACGTTGCGAGATGATGACCGATGGTCCCTGATAATCTATTGCTTCTTTGATTTTGGCGATTGCAGCCTCTAAGTCGTAAGGGTCGATTACATCGACTTTTTCTATACCGACTCCTTTGGCGATGTCTTGGATTTTTATGATTTTAGCGTCTGTTCCCATTGCGGTTTTTCCTGAACCCGGCGTTGGCTGGTGACCAGTCATGGCAACTACGCTGTTGTCCATTATGATTACGCATACGTTGGCTTTGTTGTAAACAATGTTTAACAGTCCAGGCATGCCAGCGTGGAAAAATGTTGAGTCACCGATAACTGAGAACACTTTCTCTTTAACGCCAGCATGAATCATCCCTGCAGCCTGAGAAATCCCTGCTCCCATGCAAAGGCAACTTTGAACTGCACTCACTGGGGGCAATACGCCGAGGGTATAGCAGCCGATGTCGCCTGTGACGATTTTGTCTTTTGAATTTCCCGTTAAACTCAATGCGCTCTCAGGGCATGCGGGGATACATTTGGGATTACCGTTGCAGGTGTCACAGACTATAGCTTTGTGGCTGCTGGGATGCAGGGTTATGGCGCCATACTTGCAAGAATCTATGCACCAATCACAACCCTTACATTTGGATTCATCAACGACTATCGCACCTGTTTTCTTGTCTTGAGCGATTGCCTTTTCGGGGCAAGCAAGAATACAGGGAGCATCGATGCAGCCCTTGCAGGTTACCGCTGTATTTTGGATTTGTCCAACCCGAACAGAGCGAATCCTCGATTTAAGCGGGTTAAACACCTTCTCTTTTTCAAAAGAACAGGCATACTCACAGATGTCACAGCCAACGCATTTGTCATTGTCGCACTCGACGTGTTGGTTGAGCATGTTTAGCGCGTAGTAAAATGCTCGGTGAGGGCATCCTGGACAGAGGGCGGGAGGCCTTGGCGGCAAATCTAAAAGTTGCGGCGCATCAGCCTTTGAAGTTAAGCCCAGTTTAGCGAAGGCTTCTCGCACGTTGTCAGGCGTAAATTCGCCGATTTCTTCTAAGCCCAATTGGCTTTTTCCAACGACTTCAAGTTTTAACCTCTGAATGTTTTCTTCTAAATAAGGACGCAACTCTTCGACTACTATTAATTTCTTGACTTTAGAAGCGAAGTGCTTGACAATGTCAGAGGGGAAAGGATGAACCCACCCTAACTTTAACCAAGAAAACTTTTTTGTATCCAAAATCGAGCGCGCATAATAGTAGCCAACTCCGCTTCCGACAATACCGATTTCGCAGCAGTTATCCTCGATGACGTTGAACTTTCGAGTTTTCCGCAAGTCTTTTTGCTTCAACTAACCTGCCCTCCAAAACTCGATGTTGCCGAATGGCGTTGGATGGCACCATAACCCATTTGGAACCATTCTTGTCAAATTCTGCTCTGCGTTTAATTTTTTGGAATTCACCTAATTTTACTCTGGCTTTTCCATGCGCAACCCGCGTAGTAAGCCGAAGGATAACGGGTAAGTGTATTTTTTCGCTGATTTCAAAAGCATCCCGCGCCATATCATGAGCTTCTTGAGGGCTACCAGCGTCCAAAAGAGGCAACTTCGAGTGAACTGCAAAGAATCGGGTGTCCTGCTCATTTTGGCTGCTATGCAATGCCGGGTCGTCACAGACAGCGATCACCATACCGCCTTCCACACCCGTATAGGCCAAAGTCATGGCGGCGTCTGCAGCAACGTTCAAGCCAACATGCTTCATAGAAACAATCGAGCGCACCCCAGCCATGGAAGCACCAGCGGCCACTTCCGCCGCAACAATCTCGTTAATGCTCCATTCGGCGTAAATACCAAAATCCTTCGCCACTTCTGCGATAGTTTCCAAGATTTCCGTGGCAGGTGTCCCGGGATACCCGGCTGCAACTTTAACGGTGGCTTCAACTGCCCCACGCGCAACCGCTTCGTCACCGTTAAGCAAGGCAAAACTGCCCGGCTTATCTGCTGCAATCTTGGAAGTCATAGTTTATCCTTACATTTTGCCCTTACGCAGATCCAATACTCTTTTTGCTTTGCCCTCAGTTCTTGGGAGTTCGCCTGGTTTCACAATCTGAACATCAGCGGATATTCCTGTTACGATGTGGATTCGTTTTTGGATTTCATTGACTAAGGCAGCTTTGTCTAGCTTGGGGTCTTTGGAGGCTTCCTCGGATAACTCAACCTTAACCACAAAAGTGTCTAATGCTCCTGGCCTGTCGAGAACGATTAGGTATTGGGTTGCAAGTTCAGAGAAACACATGACGGCGTATTCGATCTGTGATGGGAACACGTTGACGCCACGGATGATGAGCATGTCATCGGACCTTCCTGTTATTCGATCCATTCTTGCATGGGTTCTTCCGCAGGGACATTTTTCAGTGTTGATTTTTGAGATGTCTCTTGTCCTGTAGCGCAGCATTGGCAAGCCAACTTTGCTGAGTGCGGTGAAAACGAGTTCGCCTTCTTCTCCTTGAGGTAATACTTCGCCCGTGTCAGGATCTATTGTTTCCACGATGAAGTTGTCTTCCCAAATGTGTAAGCCATCGTGCTCGGGGCATTCGATGGAGACGCCTGGACCGCAAAGCTCTGTTAACCCGTAGACGTCGAATGCTTCTATGTTCATTTCTTTTTCGATTCTTTCGCGGATTTTGTGTGACCAGGGTTCAGCGCCGAACATGCCGAGTCTGAGTTTAAGGTCTTTTTGTGGAACAACGCCTTCTTGAGCCATGGTTTCGGCGAGGTAAACAGCGAAGCTTGGTGTGCAGGCCAAGATCGTGACATCAAGGTCTTTCATGAGCTTGATTTGGCGTTGCGTCATGCCGCCACTGGCTGGAACGATTTTTGCGCCTACTTTTTGGGCGCCATAGTGGAATCCTAAGCCCCCAGTAAATAAACCATAACCATATGCGATATGGATGACATCTTGACGTCTCCCGCCCGTTGTGTAGATGGAGCGTGCCATAAGTTCCTGCCACATCTCCATATCGCTTTTAGTGTAAGCGCCGATGATTGGGTTACCAGTGGTTCCGCTGGAAGCGTGAATTTCCACGATTTCATCAGATTTGGCAGCAACCATACCAAAGGGGTAATTGTCTCTTAAATCGCTCTTAACAGTAAAAGGAATCTTTTGCAAATCATCCAGAGAACGAATATTAGCTGGTTTTAAGCCGACGCTGTCGAATTTTTTGCGGTAAAAGCTGCTATCTTCATAGCAGTGTTTGACTTGAAGTTTGAGTTTTTGCAGTTGAATTTTCTTTATATCTTCAGTAGGCATGGTTTCTATTTTTTCGTTCCAGTATTTGCCATCCACCAAATTCTTTGTCCCTCTCTGAGTTAAAGGCCTAGGTACACTTCTTTTATGTGACTATTAGATAAAAGTTCCCTACTCTTCCCTTCCAAAATTATCTTACCCTCTTCCAGAACGTAGCCTCGATCGGCAACGTTTAAACTGTCTTGGATGTTCTGTTCAACCAAAAGAACGGTTACGCCTTCCTCGTTTATAGTGCGTACGGTATCGAGAACTTTTTCCACAATGATTGGCGCCAATCCTAATGAAGGCTCGTCTAGAATCAGCAACTCCGGATTAGACATCAAGCTGCGGCAGATAACTAGCATCTGTTGTTCCCCACCGCTAAGGGTTTGAGCTAACGCTTTATCCTTCTTCTTTAAAACTGGAAAAATTTCAAAAGCCTTTTCCTTGGTTTCTTTAATTTTTGCCTTGTCTTTTATGCTGTATGCGCCAAGCATCAAGTTTTCTTCGACAGTCATGCGGGGAAAAATTTCTCTGCCCTCAGGAATCATCGTTAACCCTTTTTTTACTATCTCATAAGTGGGAAGTTTCTCGACGTTTTCGCCCTTGAATTTGATTGTTCCCGTTTTGGGATGCAGGAATCCCATGATTGTTTTTACAAGAGTGGTTTTGCCTGCGCCGTTGGGACCGATGATGCTGACGATTTCGCCTTTTTCGACCTTAAAAGTTACATCTCTTAGAATCTGCACCATGCCATATGCTGCAGATAAGTTTTCGATTTCCAGCATTTACTCTTCTTCTCCGAACTTGAAGCGTTTACCCAAATAAACATTCACAACATTCTCGTTGCAGACTACTTCTTTTGGGGTTCCTTCGCAGATTTTTTCCCCGTGTTGCAGAACAATAACGCGGTCACAAAGCCCCATAATAACACGCATAACATGCTCCACGATGAGTACGGAAACACCTTGCTTGTTAATCTGTTTAATTAATTCTATGGCTTCGTCAGATTCTCTGGGCGTTAAACCAGTGAGCAACTCATCGAGCAAGAGTAGTTTTGGACTCGTTGCCAGCGCCTTCGCGAGTTGTATTCGGCGCAGTTCAACGACGTTTAGTTTTTTAGCTGACACATCAAACTTTTCTTTGCCTAAACCCACAAACCCCAAAAGCTCCTGTGCCTTCGCCAACCCATCGACTTTGACGCCTGCTTTTTTCTGGTTGAAAAGAACACTTGTTAAGACATTTTGGGTGGCTGTCATTTCGGGGAATGATTGAACGGTTTGCGCGGTTTTAGTTATTCCCTTAGCGCAGATTTTGTAGGGCGGCAAATTGGAGATGTCTTCTTCGTTGAAAAGAATTTGTCCAGTGTTGGGTTTGTAAACGCCGCTGATGAGGTTGAGCAATGTGGATTTACCTGAACCGTTGGGTCCCACAAGCCCCACTATTTCCCCGTTGCCAACAGTGAAATCCACGTTTTTTAGGGCTTGGAGTCCCCCAAACTGTTTGGAGACTCCGATGCACTTTAGCAAACTCTGCATTCTCCAATTAGCAAGGAGTTATTCATGTAGAAATATAAAGTTTGGCGAAAACGGAAACCTCTATGACTCTTTTGACCTCTCAGTAGTTATCCCATATGATGCGCTCTAAACCCAGGTGGTATGTATTTCCTTAATTTGTTTAAAGTGAGGGTCGTCTGAAACGCATTCTGCACCCAGCAATGAAGCTGTTGCCGCTATCATACTATCACCCATAGAAAGTCTGTACTTTTGTCTAAACTCAGCAGACAATTGGGCGACCTGTTCGTCAACTGGTATGACTTTAAAGCTCTTTTGAACTAATACAATTCTCAACTTGGCGGTTTCACGTCCCTCACGTGAAAGCGTTAACCGGTAGAGTTCATGTAATGCCACCGCAGAAACATATTTGTCGCGGTACTTTTTTTCTGTATCTGCCCTTCTTTGAAAATCTGGGTTTTTGGAATACAATGCCTCGACAAAAAATCTTGTGTCGTAAACTCGATTAGGCATCTTCTTCCCTCAGTTTATCCAGTTCCTTTTTGACTTCTTCAACAGAAGCGAATGACGCCCCTGAACCAATTAGGTCCCAAAAGGATTTTTTAGGTTTAAATAGGATGCCTTCTGCCGTTTCAATTACCTCTAAGCGTGTTCCTTCTTCTATCTTGAATTTTTTGCGTAGTTTTGCAGGAATTGTTGTCTGACCTTTTTTTGTTACTACTACTTCTGATTCCATACATCAAACACGTATTACCTAATATTTTTCCTACGCTATTAAACTTAACTAATTACAAAACACCCCCGATAGATTTGGTTAAAGTTAAATATCAACCCAAACTATTGGAGGTGTAGGTGTACTATTTGCCTATAACGCAAGTCAGCGTGTTTCTTGATAATCATCCGGGTTCTTTGTTTGAGACAATGTCACAATTGGACAAGAACAAAATCAAAGTCTTCGCGCTTTCGATTGCTGACAAAGGCGAGTTTGGGTTGGTCCGCTTGATTACTGAGGAACCTGAAAAAGCTGTGAAACTTTTGGAAGACGCAGATTTTAATTTGGCAAAATCAAAGAAGAACACGGAAGTTACAGCGACTTTTATCTCTGAAGAAAATACGCTCTCGAAGATAACAAAGATTCTTGGTGACGGCGGAATAAACATAGAATACGCTTACTCGTCAGCTGTTCACGTCGGTGGCAAAATTGCATTGATTCTGCGCACCAGTGATATCGAGAGCGCTGAAAAAATGTTGACGGCTAACGGCATTGCAGTTCTTTCGCTTGCAGAAATCAAAAAATATTTTCAATGACGTAAATTTTGTAAAATCGGTTGTTCCCAGTTAAACAATTCCAAAACACCAGTTTTTAATCTTAGAATGCGTTTTATATTCAAAGAATATTGATTCTAGAACGGTAAGCTTTAATTTCCCCCTTTGCACGACCCTAAGCAGAAGGTAACATTCATGGGTACCCTAAACCTTGACAAGATTTTCAACCCTCAAAATGTAGCCATCGTTGGAGCCAGCGATGTTGAAGGCTCAGTTGGCTATGCTATAGTTAAAAATTTTACTCAGATGGGTTATACCGGCAAAGTTTTCTTCGTTAACTTCAGAAAACCTGAGATTTTAGGAGTAAAAACTTACCCTACAGTCGATCAGATTCCTGAACCCGTCGACTTAGCTATAATTGCAACTCCAGCAAAAACCGTCCCAGACGTAATGGAGGAATGCGGCAAAGCAAAAGTAAAAGGCGTAATCATCGTCTCCGCAGGCTTCAAAGAAACGGGCGCACCAGGAAAAGCCTTGGAAGAAAAAATAACTGAAAATGCCAAAAAATATGGCATCAGAGTTATCGGTCCAAACTGCATCGGCATCATTCGCCCCAGAAACAACCTCAACGCCACGTTCCTTGATAAAATGCCTAAATCTGGCAACATAGCGTTTCTGTCACAAAGCGGTGCCTTGGGCTCTGCAATCCTTGATTGGGCAATCCATCAAAACATAGGCTTCAGCAACTTCGTCTCAGTCGGATCAATGATTGATGTGGACTTCGGCGACTTAATCGATTATTTTGGTTCCGACCCAAAAACCAAAAGCATCCTCATGTACGTTGAAGGCATAACTGAAGCCCGCAAATTCATGAGCGCTGCAAGACACTTCGCAAGAACCAAACCCATAATCGTAGTTAAATCAGGCAAATTCTCAGAAAGCGCAAAAGCTGCAGCCTCCCACACTGGATCACTCTCAGGCGAAGACAGCATCTACGATGCAGCCTTCAAACGAGCAGGTATAGTTCGAGTAAACGAAATAGCAGACTTATTTAATGCTGCCGAGGTTTTAGGAACACAACCCTTGCCTCAGGGACCCAGACTCGCCATAATCACCAACGCTGGCGGACCTGGAGTCATGGCAACTGACGCACTTATCGGATTTGGCGGCAAAATAGCAAAGCTTAGCCAAAAAACCTTGGATTCACTTAATGCTGTGTTGCCTCCTTTCTGGAGCCACGGTAACCCAGTGGATGTTTTAGGAGACGCAAAGTCTGAGAGGTACAAAGCTGCCGTTGAAGGATGCTTAAACGATGAAAACATCGATGGAATCCTGATTATCTTCACTCAACAGGCAGTTTCAGAATCCGTTGAAATAGCTAAAAGCATCGTGGAGCTTGTTCGCAGCAAAACCTTCCAGAACAAAACCATCTTAACATCTTTCATGGGTTTTGGCGCAGTACAAGAAGCAAACAACATACTAAACGCAAACAACATCCCAACTTACAGTACACCCGAACAGGCAATCCGAACATACATGTACATGTACAATTACCAACGCAACATCGACCTCCTCTATGAAACACCCGAAGAACTACCCGTAGATTCAGCACCACCAAAACGCCCCATCATGGCCATCCTCAGAAACGCTGCATTCGAAGGCCGCGAAATCTTAACGGAAGATGAAGCAAAAAAAATCCTCAAATACTACAACTTCCCAGTCGTAAAAACCTCAGTCGCCAACAACGTAGATGAAGCTGTTGCATTCGCACAGGAAATGGGTTTCCCCGTTGTCCTCAAGATTCTCTCACCCCAAATAGTTCACAAAAGTGACGCCGGCGGAGTAATCTTAAACGTTAATTCACCACGTGAAGTCCGTGAAGCATTCGAACTTTTAATTCAAAGAGCAACCGCATACAACCCCAATGCCCAAATCATCGGAGTCACCGTGCAACCTATGATTGAGAAGAAAGGCCACGAAATCATCATCGGCGGAAAAACCGACCCAGTTTTCGGTCCAGTAATTCTCTTTGGCATGGGCGGCGTCGGCGTTGAACTCTTCAAAGATTATTCGATCGGGTTGCCACCATTAAACACAACCCTCATCCACCGCATGATGGAAGAAACTAAAGTCTACCGTCTACTCAAAGGCTGGCGAAATGCACCACCAGTGGACCTCAAAAAACTCGACGAAACTGTGCTGATGTTCTCTCAGCTACTGGTTGATTTTCCACAAATAAAAGAAATTGACATAAACCCCTTGCTAATCAACCAAAAAGACGCCACCGTCCTCGATGCCCGTATAGTCGTCGACAAAGACAAAGTCTGCAAGAGATTTGAACCCCATGAACACATGGTCATCAGCCCATACCCCAAAAAATACGAGGTATTGTGGTTACTCAAGAACGGCCAAGAAGTCCTGTTGCGCCCCATAAAGCCCGAAGACGAACCGATGTGGCTGGAAATGTTCCAGAGCCTCTCAGAAGAATCCATCCGTTACAGGTTCTTCCAAATGCTAAAAGACACACCCCACGAAGTCCGCGTACGCTATTGCAACGTTGACTACGACCGCGAAATCGCATTAGTTGCCGAAATGGTGGAAAACGGCAAACGCAAAATCCTAGGTGTCAGCCGCCTCACCCTTGAATCCGACGAAAAGACCGGTGAAATGGCATTTCTTGTAAGCGATTACTGGCAGGGCTTAGGATTAGGCACAAAAATGGTTGATTACACGCTTGACATTGCGAAGGAAAAAGGCATCGAAAAAGTCGACGCAATAATACTACAAGATAACTACAGAGCGTTAAGCCTGACAAAGAAAATGGGTTTCGACATCGAATACTTAACTGACGGAACAGTTAAAGCTACCCTTAACCTCAAAGACGAAGACATCGACTTCCGCTGCATAAACCTACCAGAACCCCCAAAGGCAATTCAGCAAGAGAAACCGCAGGCAATACCCGTTTCCAACAGCAAAAAACCCATCAAAGAAGCAAAAGAAGCAACCCCCGCATAGTTTTTTCCCTTTCTCAAAGGGATATTTTTCATTCTTAATTTTAATTCAAACTGAATCAAATCACTCATCATAGAGAATTATTCAATTTCATGCTGATTCTTTCATAGTAAGCTGGCAAAATGTTTCCTGTACCCTTTTATATTTCCGCTTCTGTAAGGCTTTAGACCGTATTAATGAAAATCAACGTTACGGAGGAAAATGGTTCTTGATAAGAGATGATAAAAGACGCGCGTTGCTGGAAAAAGTCTTAAAAGACAATAATTACCAAGAAAGCGCTCTACTGGAAATCCTACATCAAGCTCAGGAAATTTACGGTTATTTAGACAAAGATTTACTTATGGATATTTCTGGCTCATTGAATCTTCCTCCAAGCCACGTTTTTGGTGTAGTTACATTCTACAGCTTCTTTAAACTCAAAAAATCAGGTGAACACGTCGTTACAGGTTGCTTAGGCACTGCTTGCTATGTGAAAGGTGTGGAGCAAATCATCGAAGCCATTGAAGAGGAATTTGACCTCAAACGTGGAGGCTCCACAGCAGACGGCAAGCTCTCCCTGCTTTTAACCCGCTGCATCGGCGCATGCGCCATGGCACCAAACATCGTTGTAGACGACCAAGTCATTGGAAAAGCAACCAAAGAGGTTGTAATTCAGAAAATAAGGGATGCTCTCGGAGGGATTAAAGTCGAAACTTGATGATTTACAGAAGATAGCTGAGCAAGAACTTGATTTTCAAAGAGCCTACAAGTACCGCATCAACGTATGCTGCTCAAGCGGCTGTGTGCCATTTGGCGCCTTGAAAGTTCTCAAAGCCTTCGAAGAAGCGGTTAAAGAGTTCGGAGTGGAAAAGGAATGCAAAGTTGCCCGAACAGGCTGCATAGGTACATGCTCGGTTGGTCCAGCAGTACTTGTTGAACCAGGAGACTACCTCTACCAAAGCGTAACCCCCGAAAAAGTAAGAGAAATTGTCCGCGACCACATAGTTTTAGGGTTACCCGTCAAAGAAATGCTCTACAAAAACGAAGCTTACTTCCAAAAACAGCACAGGCTCGTTTTGCGGAACGCTGGAAAAATTGATCCGTCAAGAATTCAAGATTATATTTCAGCTGGCGGCTACTCTGCTTTAGCTAAATGTCTAGCCACCATGACACCGCAGGGCGTAATCTATGAAGTCGTCACAAGCGGTCTTAGAGGAAGAGGCGGCGCAGGGTTTCCGACTGGACAAAAATGGAGTTTAGTTGCAAGGTCGCACAATACACCAAAATACATAGTGGCAAACCTCGATGAAGGCGACCCAGGTGTCTTCGCCAACCGAACCCTAGCCGAAGCTGACCCACACGCCATAATCGAAGGCATGCTCATAGCCGCATATGCGATAG
This sequence comes from Candidatus Bathyarchaeota archaeon, assembly GCA_963809455.1. Lineage (GTDB taxonomy): Archaea > Thermoproteota > Bathyarchaeia > Bathyarchaeales > Bathycorpusculaceae > Bathycorpusculum. The sequence goes on from CAWEJP010000011.1 coordinate 54,510, forward strand.
GAGCCGAGAAAGGGTACATTTACATCCGCTCCGAATATCCACTCGCCATCCAAACTCTGCAGAAAGCTATCTCTCAAGCAAAAGCGATGTCGCTTTTGGGCGAAAAAATCTTAGAAACCCAATTCAAGTTTGACTTAGAACTCCGCTTCGGTGCAGGCGCATTCGTGGCTGGAGAAGAAACTGCTATTCTGGCGTCAGTTGAAGGTCGAAGAGCGATGCCTCGCCCACGCCCCCCGTACCCAGCTAACTCTGGACTTTGGCAGAAACCCACGCTTATCCAGAACGTGGAAACTTTAGCTAACATCCCGCTTATCGTGCAGAACGGTGGATACTGGTTTTCAAAGACTGGCACACCAAAATGTTCTGGAACCAAATGCTTCTCATTGACTGGGAAAATTAACAACCCTGGCTTAATTGAAGTGCCCATGGGCATCTCGCTTAGGGAGGTTGTGTTTGACATTGGCGGCGGAGTTCCTGATGGCAAAAAATTCAAAGCTGTTCTAGTCGGGGGACCTTCGGGAGGTTGCTTACCGGATGCCCTACTCGAAATCCCAATCGATTACGATTCATTAACCAAGGTTGGTGCAATCATGGGATCAGGCGGAATAGTCGTTATCGATGAAGACTCCTGCATGGTCGACACCGCCCGGTTCTTCACTGAATTCTGCGTCGACGAATCCTGCGGCAAATGCACACCTTGCCGAGCAGGCTTAGCTCGAATGAAAGAAATCTTCGACAAAATCACTCATGGCCAAGGTGAAATGAGCGACATCGCCACTTTAGAAAAATCTAGTGTTTATGTCCGCGACGCCAGCCTATGCGGATTGGGGCAGACAGCGCCTAACCCAATCATAACGACGCTGCGTTACTTCAAAGACGAGTATGTTAAGCATATTGTGGATAAGCAGTGTGAGGCGGATAAATGCTTCAAAACCCGTGACGAGGAGGAAATTGAATGAGCGTTAATCTTGTTAAACTAAAAATTGACGGCGTCGAAGTCACTGTCCCCGAGGGCATCACTATCCTTAAGGCTGCCACCGACAGCGGCATAATCATCCCAACACTCTGCAACCTTGAAGGCTTAACAGCTTACGGCGGATGCCGACTTTGCCTCGTCGAAGTTAGTGGCACACCTAAACTTTTCCCTGCCTGCATCACCCCTGTCGGGCCAGGCATGGAAGTAACTACCCAATCTGACAAACTAAAAGAATACCGAAAAATGGCAGTTCAATTGCTCCTCGCAGAACGCACGCACATCTGCTCCGTATGTGTCGCCGACGATCATTGTGAACTTCAAGCATTGGCTAACCAACTTGGAGTCGACCACGTCATGTTTGAGCGGAACTGGAGCCATGACGAAATTGACTCCACCCACGATTTCCTGGTGATCGATCGCAACAGATGCATACTTTGTACAAGATGCATTCGCGTCTGCGACCAAATCGAAGGCGTCCACACCCTCGACTTAAAACTCCGAGGCAAAGACTCACAGGTCATAATGGATCTAGACGAAAACTGGGGCAAAGCTTGCTCCTGCACTTCCTGCCGCAAATGCGCCAAAGTCTGCCCAGTCGGAGCTATCTACATCGAAGGGGAACCAATCGAACACACCAAGAAACGGGATATAGCAGAATTCATCGTTGATAGGAGGAACCGCAAATAAGCGCAAACTCAAAAGTCCGTGTAGCGACAGTTTGGCTTAGCGGCTGCTCAGGCTGCCACATGAGCTTTCTTGACCAAGACGAACGACTGGTGGATTTGGCGAAGAAGATAACGTTAGTTTACAGCCCAATTGCCGACGTAAAGGAGTTCCCTGAAAACGTCGACGTCACACTCGTCGAAGGCGCCGTAGCAAACGAAGAGCAACTCGCAATGCTAAAGAAAGTCCGTCCCAGAACAAAAATCCTGATTTCATTGGGCGACTGCGCCGTCACGGGCAACGTCACTGCGTTGCGGAATTCTTGGCGTCACAGCGACCAAGCCGTGTTAGAACGCGCTTACAAGGACCCCGCAGACCTCAACGCCGCCATCCCAACCGCCGTACCCAAACTGTTGATTCACGCACGTCCACTGCATGAAATCGTTAAAGTTGACTTTTTCATTCCTGGGTGCCCACCCCATGCCGACCTCATAAACTACGTCTTAACAGAGCTTTTGGCTGGCAGAGCACCCGTAATGGAGGGAAGATCAAAATATGGTTAAACCAGAAAACGGAAAGAAAATCACAATAAGCCCCATCACACGCATCGAAGGACACGCACAAGTAACGATTTTGCTAAACCAAGATGACACCGTAAAAGAAGCCCTCTTCAAAGTAGTGGACTTCCGCGGTTTCGAAAAATTCACCGAAGGAAGACCCTTCTACGAAATGCCCAGCATAACAAGCCGAGCCTGCGGCATCTGCCCAGTCAGCCACCTCTTAGCCTCTGCCAAAGCCTGCGACGCAATCGTTGGCGTGAACCCACCTAAAACCGCTATAATGCTGCGTCGCCTAATGCACATGGGACAACTAATCCAATCCCACGCCCTAAACTTCTTCCACCTATCCTCACCCGACTTACTGTTGGGCTTTGATTCTGACCCCGCCCAGCGAAATGTGTTTGGCTTAATTGAAAAGAACCCTGAATTAGCCATGCGAGGCATCAAACTACGTAAGTTTGGACAAGAAATAATTGAGAGGGTCGCTGGCAAAAAAATCCATTCCAGCGATTGGATACTGCCAGGCGGCGCCAAATGGCCACTCACCCAAGAAAGAGCTGATTACCTCTCCGCCAACCTGCCCGAAGCATTGGACAGCTCACTGAAGACGCTTGAGATGTACAAGAAAATGCTCGGTGACTTTAAGGAAGAGGTTGAGAACTTTGGCAACTTCCCATCCTACTACATGGGCTTGGTGACTCAAGACGGCGGCTTAGAACACTACGACGGCACTCTCCGCATCATGGATCCAAACGGAAAAGTGGCTGCTGAATGCATTGACCCAACAACTTACAGAGATTTCATTGGAGAAGCAGTGGAACCATATTCTTTCATGAAATTTCCCTATTTCAAAGCCATCGGTTACCCAGAAGGCGCCTACCGCGTTGGACCACTGGCAAGACTAAACGTGGCAACACATTGCGGCACCCCCTTGGCGGACGAAGAACTAAAACAATTCAAGAAGTTAGGCAAGAACGGCGTCGTACAAAGCACCTTCCACTACCACTACGCACGCTTAATCGAACTGTTATTCTGCATCGAAAACACCAAAAACCTGCTGCACGACTCAGAAATTCTATCTGAACACGTCACATCCAAAGCCTTAGTCAACAACTACGAAGGTGTCGGCGTCGCAGAAGCGCCAAGAGGCACACTCATCCACCACTACAAAGTAGACGCTCAAGGCATGATAACATGGAACAACATGATCATCGCCACCGAACACAACAACATCGCATACAACATGGCGGTGACTCAAGTAGCCAAAAAATACGTCAAAGCCCGCGAGCTCCAAGAAGGCATGCTAAACCGCGTAGAAGCCGTCATTCGAGCCTTCGACCCATGCCTTAGCTGCGCCACACATGCTGTCGGACAGATGCCTCTCGACATAAAACTAATCGATGCCAACGGAACTTTGTTAGACAGAAAAATTAGATAAAATTTCTTTTTTTATTTAGCGTTTCTGCATAGTTTTAAATTTTCATCCATCCACTTTAGTGTGGTGGAAGCACGAGAAAACTCATCTGGCTGACTTTGGTTATCGCAACTTTGGTAACCAGCCTATTTCTAGTTGTCAACGTGCGTGCTTCTACTTCAGTAAGTGGAACGATCACTCAGGACACTACTTGGACCCATGCCAATAGCCCCTACATTCTCACAGGAAGTGTTACCGTAAACCCTGGCGTCACCTTAACCATAGAACCGGGCACAACAGTCGACCTATCCTCCTATTCGTTGATGATAGGTGGAACATTAAACGCCGTCGGGACAGGCGATAACAAAATAATCTTTCAAACATCATACACCTTTTACAGTATCCGAGTCCAATTTTCATCTACAAGCACAAGTTGGAGCTCTTCCTCGAGCACTGGTTGCATAGTTGACAATGCAATATTTAATTCGGTAATTATATCTGTTAGTAACAGTTCCCCTAAAATAAGCAATAACTACTTTACCAATAATCAATTAACTTCATTAAGTGTATCTGGTGGTTCTCCCTTAATTGTAAACAATGCTTTTGATACAAGAGCAACATGCATCACCATTAGCAATGGCTATTTGGGGTTCCCTGTAATTTCAGGTAATTTTATCAAATCCAGCGGTGCGGGCAACTATGGAGTAAACTGTGGAAACAATGTTTTCTTTTCAGACAACAACGTAACTGGTTGTTATGTTGGGATTTACATAACAGGCAATGCAACGATAACAAGAAATCTGGTGACATCCAACACCTTTGGATTGTCGACACCCGTCAGCACCGCAACTATCGAAAGCAACACGTTTACAAACAATACCATTGGAATCAATGGAGGGGGAACAATAAGAAACAACACCTTTGGAAACAACCAAGTTGGATTAATGGATTCAAATATTAACAGTAACATAACACAAAACAACTTTTTGGTCAATATCAAATATAATTTTCAACTGACATTAACGACTTCAATTGATGCGCCATATAACTGGTGGGGAACCTCAGATGCCACAGCTATAAATCAAACGATCTATGACTATAAAAATTCCACGAACTTAGGAACCGTCAATTTTTCTCCTTACTTAAATGAGTCAAACCCGCAAGCACCACCAATACAAAACATTAACTTAGTCCCCGCCCCAACACCGACACCGTATCCAACCACAATTCCTGTGCCAACGATAACACCACCCCCAAGACCAACCGCCACTTATGCGCCAATTTCCTCTCCAACTCCGACACCAGAACCAACAGCTACACCGATACCCACACCAACACCTCCACCGACACCAAGTCCAACACCAAAAATAATGCCTGGTTCACCGCTATCTCTGGGCGGCACCTCCTTTGCTGAAGCAATATCGCAGTATGACATTACAGCATTAGCCGAGTTAATACTCATGGCTTTGGGCATAGTTTGGCTAATCGTAATACTATTTTATGTGAACAAGGATTTTGTCAGAAAAGGGAACCAAAAGCCCAAGGATGAATGAACGCTTAGATTTTAAACAAAAAGTTCTCAAGCAACAAACGAAGATGGTTAATTGTTGGGCACCTGATGGTTGACACGTTTTATCTGCATTTAGAATTCAAAAACAAAAAGGGCGATTGGTCTGTTAACCTACCGTTCTTGTGCAGTCGATGTGGCGTTTGTTGTACGCTTGATGATTTTTTGACAGCAGGAGAAGTCAAAACCAAACCTCAAGAGCACCCAGAAGTTCTTGCTAAATTAAAAGCGCTCTTTGAATCGTTGGGAGAAATATTTGAAACTGGCGAAAAAGAATATGACAATTACGTCATGCACAACCCATGCCCATTTCTTGTTGACAAGTCCTGTTCAATCTACGAAATCCGACCTGAGGGCTGCAGACAATTCCCAAACACATTGTTTGGCATGTTAACTGTGGACTGCGAAGCTCTCAACCGATTCAAAAAGCAACGCATCGTTCTAAAAAAAGGCAGAGCCTCCAAAGAAACCAATCACTTTACAAGCATAAAAGGAGAACCCATTAAGCCAGTTAAGCTTACAGAAAAACAATATCAAACCTGCATTGCTAAACTACGCCAAACAGGTATAACAAGGGACGAATTAGACCTCTTCGAACAAATCAATGAGAAAAACAAATCTCAAGTTTAAAGTTGCAGTTGGGCATATCGAAAGCAGTCAACTAAATGGTCATTTACCAGTCCTGCAGCCTGCATGAAGGCATAGCAAATTGTGGGGCCAACAAACTTAAAACCCCTCGCTTTGAGTTCCCGACTCATTGCCCTGGACTGCTCGGTCTCAGCGGGCATTTCCGAAAAATCCTTGAAAGCATTCTGCATTGTTTTGCCTTGTACGAACTGCCAGATGAATGTGTCAAAGGACCCGAATTCTTTTTGAACTCTGAGAACTTGTTGAGAGTTTGTTATTGTTGCTAAGATTTTGGCTCGATTCTTCACTACTCCAGGAGACTGCATTAAACGTTCAACGTCTTTGGCGGTGTATTTCGCAATCTTCACGGGGTCGAAATTGTCAAAAGCTGACCTAAACGCTTCTCGCCGCTCCAAAATCAGCCACCACGACAACCCTGCCTGAAAACCATCTAAAACCAAAAACTCAAACAACTTCAGATCATCGTGAACGGGAACGCCCCATTCTTCATCGTGGTATCTTATGTAGAGAGGTTTGTCAACGTTCCAGCATCTTTTCAGCACGGTGGTCATTTGTTCACCATTGACTTTTAACTTGATTAAGTTTGTTTGTTGAGTTCTTTTCCAATGTTCCAAGCCTTAGCCAATTTCTTGCCTAAGCCATAGTAACTTTGGTCATTCATCACGAACAATATCGGCTGGACTTTTTCGATATCTACATCCCCGTCAGTGAGGATTGTTTCGTCACAGAACGTGTTTGCAATTTTGCCAATGAATACGTCGTGGTTAGGGAAATCGACGGTTTTTATGAGTTCGCATTCCATGTTGATACTGCATTGTTCAATCATTGGAGCGGTTTTGAGTGTTCCGTAAAATGTTTTGAACATGTCTGCTTTGTTCTTGTCTTTTCCTGAAACTAAGCCACAATAATCGGTTTCTTTAATCATCGTTGTCGAGGGGATGTTGATACTGAAGGTTTTGTTTGCTTTAATTCCTGCGTTTGTGTAGTGGCGTTTGTTCATGCCTAAAGAAACCGACTCAAGATCCATTATGCCTACGTGTGCTATAGTTACGTAATTAGGTTTATCATTAACCAACGCGCCAACCAATGTTGTCGGCAATGGATAAAGACAGTTTTTTGCTCCAAGTTCAACCTTCATTTTAAATCCTCAAAACTATTTCTTCTTCCATGAAAAGTGTATACTATTTTAGTATTTAAAGAATCTACGAATAATTGGAAGCCCATTTAATGTGTATCCCTGAATATCTTGTTGACATATTTTGATTCTAAATTTCCTACCCATTCAGAAAACCTAAAGAAAGAGTAGGTGCAACTGACAAATTACCAAGCCAAAACAAGAAACTCTACTTATGACAACCCTTTTATCTCAATTGGGTTTCCTTCTTTAATTAGGGATTTTATGCCAACAGTTAAAGAAATAATGACCAAAGACGTAACGACAATCGACACTGACAAAACCGTGTTTGAAGCAGCTCAACTCATGTCCACTGAAGGTTTAGGCTGCTTAATCGTTATGAACAAGGATTTTCCTGTTGGAATAATTACTGAGCGAGATATCGTTCGAAGAATCGTGGCAAAAAGAAGTTCATCCGACGTTAAAGTGGAAGAGATTATGTCTAAAACGCTCATAACCGTGGAACCTGACGTTTCGCTCAAGGATGCGGCAAGGGTTATGTCGACTAATGGTATACGGCGTTTGCCAGTTTTGAAGAACAACAAGTTGGTTGGGATTGTTGTGGCATCGGATTTCGTTCGGAACGTTGGAAAGAAAACGACGAGTGATGAAATTTTGGATGCTTTAGGGCGTTACCCAACTGGGTCCCCCGTCTAGGGCAATTAGTCAGGTTGAAAGTTAGTAATTTAGTTACCATTTGCGCTTAACAAAAGCAACTGTCAAGCCGATTGCAAGAGCTACTAGAGCAACCATGATTATGATTTGAAGATAGTTTTTAGATATATCAAAGACCGGTGGGCTGTTGGTCGGTGTTTGATGTTCTGGTAGGTTCTGTGGAGATATGCTTGTTGCAGGTTGCTGTTGGGAAGAGGACGTTGGGTTTGAATCGGCTGAGTTTGGGTCGTTGGTTGAATCGGCTGTTGAATTAGAAGTGGGGTTTGCCGTATTGGTGGTTGGTTCTGGAGTTGGCGAATTAGTCGGGTTAGTCGAGGGTGTTGGTGAAGATGTAGGTCCATTTGAAGGGGAAGGAGACGTTGAGGGGTCAGGGCTGCTCGATGGCATCGGTGTAGGTTCAGAGGTGGCCGTAGGCGTCGGTGTTGGTGTGGGAGTTGGAGTTGGCGCTACGGGGACTTCGGGATCAGGGGCGTCGAGAATAGGTAAGTAGTTTATGAGGCTGGAACAGGATGCGTCATCGTTTTTGTCGTAGATCATGGAATCGATGATTGTTGTATTGGATGTTCCCCAGAAGTTTTGGGATGCATCCATGTCAGCTGTGGTTGATGTTTGTTCAACTTCTAATATTACACCTGAAGTCCCAGTGAAGGAATTATAGTTAACACAGATTTTGCTTAGCCCATAGCTTGCGTAGTTGTTAATGATGAATCCTTGGTTGTTTGTGAAAAGGTTGTATTTTACGTAGACCATTCCAGAGGAATTTGAGTAATAGTCGTCTGTTCCCATTTTGATGCCTGCACAATTCGTGAATGTGTTGTATTCGATAAAGGTGTCTTGGGAGGGGTACCATAGGTATGAGAACTGTGAAAGGTTGCTGAGGTCTGAGTTGGTCAAGTTCAAATATGCGGTGTTGTCAAACCAGAAAGCGCTCAATCCGTTTCTAATGACGCAGAAATCAAGATCTAAGAATCCTGCTGAAACAGGGTGGTTCGTTTTGAAGAAGTTAGAGTTGCCATTGCCGTCGAAAACGATTTTGTCTGTTGCATTGCCCACTGCCTGGATTACTCCGTTTATTTGAAACATCAAGGTATCTGAGGATTGGGTGGTGACTGTTACGCCTGGCTCGATTGTTAAGTTCACGTTTTCTGGAATCAGTATTGTGTTTGTTATGATGTAAGGGCTATTTGCAGTCGTCCAGGTTGTATCGCTTGTTAATGTTCCGCCAACTTGGGTGCCCAAATCTCCCGTGGCGGTTAAACTTTTATTGATTTGAAGTGTAAGGAATAGGCTAGTTATTAACAAACCTGTTAGAAAGAGTATTTTTTCATATTTTTGGATTTTCAAGAGTAACCAGGCTGGTTATGGAACAAACAACAATTTATTGTTTATTGAGATAGACTACAATAGTTCGTGAGCACAACACAAATACAACCACAAAAAGCCTTTATCCAAAAAAGTTGGTTTAGCCCATAAGGACTATGAAGTTGTTTATTACAGTAATTATAAGGAAAATCATTATACCTGCGTATGCCCCCCTCATCACCTTACATGAAACCTTAAAGGCTTTAGTGTTCTTATCCAACTCTTTGTTCAAGGTTCTTTTAGCGTAGATGTACGTGAAACCAATCAACAGAGTGGCCGAAATCTTCAATGCCAAAAAACCAGCAATGCTTGAGCTGACGATACTTGTCATGAATGGGTTAATTTCGGAAGCGCCAAAATACATAACGCCGACGAAGGTCGTTATGCAGTCGATTGAGCCAAGCAGGATAATTAAGAAACTTGGAAATACTTCTGACTTTAACGTGTACATAGAAACCTTCTCTTACTTCTCCTTTCTGCTCAAAACTCAGTTTTCGATGATTACATAATAACGAGATTGCTGAATTCGATATATTTCAAATTCAAAAACAGCAAAAGCTCATTTACAGCGAGCCACTACTAACTATTAATAGTGCGTACACCCAATTAAACGTTTTTGCTCTTTACATTCGCGGTTATAGTTTTTTCATTCCTGAGTTTCTAACGATTTTTAATAGCTAAAAGCTACTGTTTTATGCGCATAAGCCTTATATTTAAAAGATTAACCTCTTTTGCTGAAGGGTTAACGATGCACAAAAAACTCTTGATCCCGGGTCCAACTGAAGTAAGCAAAGAGATGCTTAACGAGCAAACGCATTATTTAATCGGCCATAGAGAAAAAGAGTTCTCCGACCTCTACGGCGGAATAACCGAATAAGATCGCCAAGTTCTTCCAGCTTACACCTGATTACAAACCCACTGTAACCACTTCGTCGGGTACCTTGTGGTTTGACATAATCGGACGAAGCATCGTAAAACAAAAAGCCTTAGCATGCGTTAACGGAGCCTTTTCTCAGCGTGCTGCACAAACTTTGGCGGCATGCGGCAAAGAAACAGACGTTTTAGAAGTAGAAATGGGCAAGGCGATTAAACCTGATATGGTTGCAGAAAAACTCGCAGGTGGCAAATACGACACTCTAACCGTTTGCCACAACGAAACCTCCACCGGTGTTCGAAGTCCTATAAGTGAAATCGGCAAAATGGTCCGCAAAGAATATCCTGAGATCCTATTTGCTGTGGATGCTGTTTCCTCCATGGCAGGTGACAAGACGTTACCGTCAGAATTTAACTGCGACATCGTTTTTGGTTCAACCCAGAAATGTTTTGCTCTTCCTCCAGGTTTAGCAGTTGCACTTGTAAACGACAGAGCCATTGAACGTGCTAAACAGATTCCCAACAGAGGAGCATACACTGACTTAGTGGACATCTTTGAGTTTGAAAAAAAACACCAAACACCATTCACCCCAAACATTCCGTTAATGTATGCCTTGAACAGACGCATGGATCTTTTGCTTGAAGAAACCTACGACAAAGTTTACCAGCGACACGTAGACATGGCAACATACACGCAGAAATGGGCAAAACAACATTTCGCCATGTTCCCCGAACCAGGTTACGAATCCATAACTGTCAGCTGCATAAGCAACACTTTGGGCAAGAACGTTAAGGAACTCAACCAGAAACTAGCTGAGAAAGGTTTCATGATTTCGGGAGGTTATGGTAAAATGTCTGAGAAAACCTTCCGCATAGGTCACATGGGAGAATGGAACCTTGCAGGCATTAAGGAAGTTATCGGGTTAATTGACCAGATTTGGGGACTTTAAGTGACCATTAAAATCCTCGTTAGCGACAAAATATTTGATGAAGGCATTAAACTTCTTGAAGAGAAAGGCTACCAAGTTACCCGTGCATGGGATATGCCGAAAGCTGAGTTGCCAAAAATTATCGGTGACTACGATGTTTTGATTGTTAGGTCAGCAACAAAAGTTAAGGGTGAACTATTAGACTACGCCAAAAAACTTCGGATTATCGGTCGCGCAGGCGAAGGCTTAGACAATGTGGATTACGAAAGAGCCCAAAAAATGGGCATTGCTCTGATTAATACTCCACATGTTTCCTACATCAGCGTTGCAGAATTAACCATCGGTCACATTTTGGCTCTGTCAAGAAACATCGTTCAGGGAACTACCAGTCTTCGTGAGGGTAAATGGGAAAAAGAAGAGTTGATGGGTCATGAAGTCAACGGCAAAACCTTGGGCGTTATCGGCTGCGGATACATCGGCAAAACCGTGGAGCGCTATGCATTAGCGTTAGGCATGAAAGTATTACCCGTGGAAGAATGCGTCTACGACCGCTTTGTTCCACTCGGCGAAATGTTGCCCCAAGCCGACTTCATCACAATCCACGTACCCCTAACCCCGCATACCCACCATATGATATCTACAAAAGAATTCAATCTCATGAAAAAAGGCGTAAAATTAATCGACTGCAGCCGCGGTGGTGTGGTTGACCAGGAAGCTCTCTACCAAGCCCTCGTCTCAGGCAAAGTTGCTGGAGCAGCCTTGGATGTATTCGAGGAAGAACCACCAAAAAACAATAAACTCTTAACATTAAACAACGTAATTGCCACGCCTCATATGGGTGCACAAACCCATGAAGCGCAGTATAAGGCGAGCATACAAATAGCCAAAGTCGTTATTGAAGCACTTGAAAAAACTGTGAGCTGACGCACACTTGGTTGACATTAGACCTTTCAAAGCCATACGTTACACAAGTAAAGCAGGCAATCCAGAGAATTTGATTACACAGCCATACGACAAAATAGATGCCCAAATGCAGAAAGAATACTATGCAAAGTCTCTTTACAATTATTGCCGTTTAATTTTGCCACTCGAAGAAAATAAGTACCAAATCGCCAACGAACGTATTATTCAATGGCTAAAAGATGGGATAATGGCAAAGGAAACCCAACCTGCCATTTTTGTTTCACGCCAAGAATTCTCTCTTGATGGAAAAAAATATGCGAGGACAGGAATAATCGCTGCGCTTCGGCTTTACGCATACAAAGAAAACATGGTTTTTCCCCATGAAACGACCTACAAAGCACCCAAAGCCGACAGATTAAACATGCTTCGCAAGGTGCAAAAAGATTTAGAATCCATCTTTTTGATTTACCAAGACCAAGAAAAGAAAACCATCGCTTTTTTGGAGGAAACTGCAAAAACTAAGCCAGTAGTCCAAGTTACCGATTCATTGGGGGTTAAGCAAACTGTTTGGATAGTATCTGACTCACGGAAAATCAAGCAGTTGCAAACCATCCTAAACGAGAAGACTATGGTTATCACTGATGGGCATCATCGCTACGAGAGCGCTTTGACATACCGTGACGAAATGCGCAATAACAGCGACTGGTCGGAGGATTCAGCTTTTAACTTCCATATGAGCTACATGGTGCCTGTTGAAGAAGAAGGACTTGTGGTTTTGCCCACTCATAGGCTGCTAAAAAATTATAAGTTGACTGATGATTTGTTGCAGGTATTCAAGTTCTTCTTTGATGTCCAAGAAGTTGAACCTACGGTTGACGGCTTAGAAAGTTTCCTTAGGAGCCACGTTAACGAACATGCTTTTTGTATCTATGAAGGCTCAAATGCTTACGGATTAATATTGAAACATGACGAAGCTGTCTATGAATTCGTAAATGCGAATGTCTCCAAAGAAACCAAAATTTTTGATGTAGTAATTTTGCGTGACATAGTTTTCAAGTTTATCCTAAAAACCGGTGAGTTAAACATCGACGACAATATTCTCTACGTGCGCTGGACCCAAGCAGCGGTAGAGAAAGTTAACAATGGAGAAGCCAGCTTAGCGTTCTTGGTTAATCCGATTAACGCGAAAACAGTTGCAGAAATAGCGCAACAACACGAGCTCTTGCCCGAGAAAAGCACTGATTTTTATCCAAAGATGGCTTCGGGTTTGATGATGATGGATATTTCTGCTAGCGAAAAACTCTAAATGACGTTTCGGTTTTAGCGCTTTCTTGATGAAAACAATTATTAGGCAATTGGTAGAAACCAGATTGCTAATCACAATTAAGAGAGGAAATAAAAATGTCTGAATCAGAAAAAACTTCAGTACCAAATAAAATAACGCCAATGAAACGTTACATTGCTGAATTAATTGGAACAATGGTGCTAGTGTTGATGGGCTGTGGAAGCGCAACTATTGCAAGCTACTATGTTGGAAACCTTGGGATAGCTTTTGCTTTTGGTCTCTCAGTGTTAGCCATGGTTTACGCTATTGGCAGTGTATCGGGCTGCCAAATTAACCCAGCTATTTCGATTTCGATGTTAGTTGCAGGTAGAATTAGTCCAAAAGATACGGCGTTCTACGTTGTTTTTCAATGTGTCGGGGCAATAATTGGTGCAGGCATACTGTATGCAATTATGATTGGAAATGCATCGTTTAGTTTAGCTTCAACTGGTTTAGGTGCAAACATGTACTCAACTTATTCTTTGGCATCTGTTGTGATTGCTGAAATAGTCTTAACCTTCATATTCGTGCTCGTTGTCCACGGTTCAACCCATGAAAGAGTGCCTAAAGGATTTGCAGGCATCGCAATCGGCTTAACTCTTGTACTCATACACATTGTGTCAATACCCATCGACGGCACATCAGTGAACCCAGCAAGAAGCTTAGGACCAGCACTTTTCGTTGGTGGAACTGCTTTAAGTCAACTCTGGGTATTCATCGTTGCACCTATAATCGGCGGAATCTTAGCTGCATTAGTCTGGAAACTCTTCAAATAAACCCTTATATAATTTTTTTTCTTTTTTAAAATAAAGATTATTTTACGAACTTTGTTGCGTGCCGCTTGAAACGTTTCTTACAGACGAGACTACAAAAATAGTATGTTTCGCCGTCATAAGAAATCTTGAATTTAGCCGTGTTCTCGTCTAGAACCATTCCGCAAACAGGATCTCTATATGACATTACTTGTAAGTAACCCTCAACCACAAGATTCTACTTTCTGCCTATTATGGTTAGTGGTGGCTTAAAGCAAAATTAAGTGTTTAGTTTAAAAAAGTAAAAAAAGGGAAGTGGTTTTTTTGTGGCTTATTGCCGATTTATGGTCGTTTTCGTAGAGCTAAAACTATCACGATTGTTGCAATCGCGATAGCGACGATTATGCCGATAGTTGCTGGAATTAAGTACATATCTGCTATGGATTGTGGTGCTGCTGTTGGTTGTGGAGTTGCGGTTGCTGGTGCCTGACCTACTGCTAAATATGTTGATGCTTGTGATGGACTGTACGCTTTAGAGCCTGCAAAGCTAGCAAGAATCTGGTAGGTTCCTGGAACATCTGGTTTGAAGACAACTCCGTAATTGCCGTTCATGTCGCTGGTGGTTGTTCCGACGTTGATTATGTTGCCGTTGGGGTCAATTGCAGTTAAAGTGACAGGGACACCTGTAGCATTGGTTGGTTTAGCCTGATCCTCGTAGAGATATTCCATCCATCGACCCATGCTTGCATCTGAGATTGCTGGTGTACCTTTGAGTGCGAAGTCTAAGCCATAGTTACCGTTAAGTCTGCCTGTTGGAGTTTGATCTGTTACCGTGCCTGTGATCATTACACTAGATCCTAAGGCTGGAACTGCTTGTGGCGCAGAAACTGTTGTTCCACTTGGTCCGGGCCCGATGCAGTAGAGTTCGTTGTCCATATAGTTAAGACCAACAACTTTACCGTCGGCCATCTCCATGTACTGACCTGTTAAGTGAGCACCGTTATCAGCTGACTGTCCTAGCAAGTTCCATATTTCTGTTCCATCAGTTGCGTTGATAGCGCGGATGTTAGGTCCTCTCCACAGAGGGTTAGTTGTTGAGTGTTCACCTGACAGCGTGTAGATTTTCCCATCGCAGATAGCAAAGATGTTGATGGGGTAGTTGCCATATGGTGATTCAAAGCCGACGTTTGATGCAGTGAAGTTCCATGATTGTTTTCCAGTGGTCAAGTTGTATGCGATAACTACTCCGCCGTAACCTGAAGTTAACAGGTTGCCTTGATAGTAGTTTGTTTGAACGCTATAGTAGTTTTCATCTGGTTCCGGTGGTGTTGTCCAGAGTTCGCTTCCTGTCTTCATGTCGTAGCCGTAGTAGATGAGTTTCTTCGTTGAGTGGAAGACGATTACGCCTTCATTTGGATAAACGCCCACCATGCTGAAACTTGAGCCCATCGCTCCTAAGGTTTCGTTTTGTGCTAGTGATGTGAATGGTGGTGTAAAGCTTGTTGTCCAAAGTTGTTTGCCTTCTTGGCCTCTGTCTAAACTGAGGCACCATAGCTGTCCTTGCACGACGCCTTGCTCGTTGTTTTGTCCTGTTGTTCCTAAGATGACATAGCCGCCAACGTTGTCTGAGAATCCTGTGTCTGGATTGTTGTCTGTGCCGACTCGGACATCAAGGATTGTAGCTGTTTGATTAATGATTGAGTTGCGTGGACCATATGGAATCGGTATTGATGCGTTTATTGAGAAGCCTGTGTTGCCATCGTCTACAAGTGAATTAGTGTATGCTGGTCCACCGCCGAATCCACCGCCTTCAGGCCGCCATTGCCAATAAGTAGTTCCAGTATTAGGTGCAGTTGCAGTTTCACCAATAACATTAGTATTGTTCCAGCAAGTCAAGTAATAGTTGGGATTAGCCGTTGTTCCTTTGTTAACAAGGTTGTACCAGAGCAGTTCACCATTGTTACCTACAACGTTCGTGCCAGTAGTCGAGGCGTTAGCAATATAGCAAATGTGTTTTAGCGGTAGAGTGTATCCGTCGAGCATCTCTAAAACTGTGCCGTTGCCAGTACCCCAAACTGTACCTGCACCCGTAGTAACGGAACGCCACAGCATTGAGTAGGCACCGTGTTGGTTGGGCGAGTTATACATGTAGATTTGGCCATATGAGGGCAAAATAGTATTGTTGTATTGACCCAACAGTTGACCAGTATACAAGTCAAGAACATCAACGAGCCCTCCCGCAGCAACAGCCGAAGAAGCTTGTGTATAAGCATCTGGCCGATCATAATAGTAGATTCGTCCGTTAAGAATAATCGCGGTAAATTCTAAGCCTTGGTAGTGTCCTGTCATGTATCCTTCGTCACCGAATCTTGCGTCAGCGTAGCCTCCAACATAATCTGGACGTGTCCAAAGAATGTGGCTAGTTTCAGTGCCTAACCCGTAAACGAAACGAGAGGTTGTTCCACCCGCTTCACCAGCAGGTTGGTTCCAAGCACCTAGTAGCCAGTTTCCTGGAAGCGATGCCCAGTTTCGAGCTGCATTGTTTATCGGTCGTGTCCAGTAGTCGGTTGGTAGTGGGGATTCGTTCCATGAAGCAACGGGGTCTTGTTGGCAGACGAATGTTGCTGGGTTACTGACTGCGGCGCTATAGAATTGATCTTGTTCTGCAGAAAGCGTTGCATTGGCGTTATAGCCTGTTTCATGTGGAGCCAACTGTTTTGTCCCGTCAGGGAGTGTAATTACAGTGCTGTTTTTCCATGTTGCCGGGAAAATTGAGACAACTGAGTACGTTCCGAGTTTTGTGGGTGTATATGCGTAGTAGCCGCCTCCCACTGGATCGCTTGCTCCAAGGGTAATAGTTGTGGTGATTCCATCGGGGTCTGTGATGTTGAATTGTTGACCTGTCCATGCGGCTCTGTTTTCTGAGGAAGCAATTATAGCATCTGTTTCACCGATGTCAGGTGGAATATCTGCAGTCCAAAGAACGAGCAGTATCTGTTGACCTTGACCAACTACGCTACCGCCAACACTAACATAAGTGAAGGAGTAATGAGTAGTTACAACAGGATTTGCGAGGGCACTGGCAGAAGGTGTGAATGCGAGTGCGCCAGCCATAGCGAGCAGTAGAATTGCCATGATTGAAATAGCCATTATTTTGTCGCGTGAAAATTTCGAGGGTTTTCCCTTAAATAAAGATATCATTTTGTTTTTTCCTTCCTTTTATTTTTTTGAACAGGTCAGTATGATAGCCAAATCTTTATAAGGTTTTGCCAACTGCCCAATGGTCGCTGATTATTTTGAAGTGAAAAAGTATAAAATTTTCAGCTATAAATTCAATTTTATAACAAACACGGATGAGCAAATGCGATGCTTACGTTGAAGGTTTTTGCAAAAGCTTACAAAAACGACAAACAAAATCAGCACAGCCAGAGCAATATAGAACAAGACTAAGCAGGGTTCAAGCTCTCGCAAAAGTAAACATTCGCTGTTGAAATTGTTAAAGGTGCAGTAATAGCTTTAATTGTGGATTTTGCAGAGGTCAGTTTTGTTGGCTTTTAGTGGAAAAAAACGTTGATCTACGTTGATTGATTTTCTTTCTTGCATTGCTAATTTTCTTTTCTGGTGAAATAGAGCCTAAACCTGCAAAATGTTATATTTCAGAGGATGTAAGTGAAACGAACTGATGGATGATGAGAGATGGGAGAAAAAAAAGTTGTTAACAGAAACATCGCTATTGCTTTAGGATTACTATGCATCATTCTATCTGCATCTACTGCTGGAATTGCATTTTACTCTGGCAACACAGATAACAACTATGTAGCATCACATACGCATACAAACTCAGAATACGCAGCTCTGTCTGCGCGACTTGCAACTGCAAACGAAAACATATCAAGCCTTAATACGCAATTATCGGCTTTGGAGAGCAAAGTCGCAAACAACAGCAGCAACCAAACAACAACGGATCTTTATGCGCGAATCGATGCTCTTACTAGTCAACTGATCGCCACTAACAGCAGCGTCAAAACCATTCAGGACTACTACAACTCGCTAATATATGTTTATAGCACCGACAGCCATGATTTTGCAGTCAACCTTACAACCGCAAACAGTCAGATAGCAAGTTTGCAGGATCAAATAAGTGCTTTCAACGCAATCGGCAATCTTAGCGTGTTCTCGGTTTGGGTTAATAACCAAACGGTAAGTCAAACAGCTGGAAACTACACAGTTTGGTCCGAGCCAGCAAGCTACGCGGGTTATGTTTTAATCCAAGTCTCCTCATCGACTGCCAGCGTCACTTACGCTAATGTTACTTACTCCTCGCATGGCGTCAATTACAACACCCAAACAAATGTTGGCACAGGCGGCACAGCCTACTTCCCCATCTTGCCATCTTCAAACATAAATGTGGCAGTTGGAAACGGATTAAATAGTGGAAGCGCAACTGAAAACGTTACGATAACGTATTACTACTAATTTTTTTGTTAGCCTCATAAAAAAAAGGCTAATCGTCTTCTGAGTCTTCTTTAGCTAACTCAACTGAGACTGAGTCATCGTGGCTAATTGCATTTTTGCGAGTTGCTTTTTTGTTTATCTCTGCCTGTTCTTGTCCTTCCATGAATCCGTTTTCAGCTGCTGTTATTTCATCGTCGTCGAGCATTTCTTCTCTTTCTTTTGAATTGTAAATGTCCTCAGTTTCTTCTTCTATGTCAGGTTTTGGGTCTCCTGTGTATAGGTAGGGTAGTGGCTTTTTTTTGGTTTTACTCATGTCTCTAATTCTCCAATTTAGGCGTTCAAGCTTAAACTTATCTGAATCAACTTGTGCCAGCAATTGCTTTTATGACTATGTGATTGAACTTTGACAGTCACAAACAACTTTCGACCGATTGTATGGGTAAAGAGCGCTTGCTGGTTTACGGCAGACCAAGTTTATAACATGGTACTGCGGCTGCGTCATTGCGCACTCGATAGTTAGACCCCAACACCCCATGATCATTGATAACCTCCCAATTCTTTGTATCGCTGTCAATTGTCTTATGGTAATCCACCAAAACAACTCTTTTTATTTTTTAATTCTTTTGATTACAAAAAAAATTCTAATTAAAATAAAAAATAAGGGCTTTTTAAGGATAAGACATCTTTTTTTGTAAAAACAGTTTTTTTCAACGTATCCTTTGCTTGAAATCGTGCTAAACGTTTTTATACGCCACGCAACATTTTTGGGTTTGTCACATTAATCATGCTATCACCAAAGCTTTGAAGCTTTTAGAGACATCATGAAAAAATCCTGTGGCAGAAGAAAAATAAAGTATGCAAATTCAATCATTTAAGGACTTACCGCTATCAGGAGAAGTCCTAAAAAGTATAACAGAACTCGGGTTTGATAGTCTTTTTCCAATTCAAGCTCAAGCAATAATTCCTCTCCTCGAAGGCAAAGATGTCCTCGGGCAAGCACAAACAGGAACAGGAAAAACCGCCGCTTTCGGCGTACCAATGGTTCAACGTTTAAACCGTGAAATCCGTGGCGTTCAAGGACTAATTCTAGTTCCAACCCGCGAATTAGCTGTGCAAGTGGCTGAACAAATGGCGCTTTTCGCGAAGTACGCTAAATTGAAGGTTTTAGCTGTTTACGGTGGAGAATCCATCAACAAACAAATCCACTCATTAGCCAGCGGAGTCCACATCGTTGTCGGCACTCCAGGCAGGTTAATCGACCTTATGGAAAGGCGCGTATTGAACCTTTCAACCGTGAGGGTAGTGGTTCTTGATGAAGCTGACCGCATGCTCGACATGGGCTTCACAGAAGATGTTGAATTCATTCTCTCAAAAACACCCCGCGACAGACAAACGAGTCTTTTCAGTGCAACCATAGAACAATCAGTTATGCGTGTATGCAACAAATACATGAAGAACCCGGAGAAAATCTTCGTAAGCAAAGACGAAATCGCATTAACCCAGATGAAACAGTTCTATACAATCGTTAACCAAAATGGCAAATTTGGAGCGCTCTGCGACATTCTACACGACGACCGCGTAGACAAAGCTATCATTTTCTGCAGAACACGAAGAGAAACCAGCCGACTCTCAGACCAGCTCTACCGCAAAGGCTGCCGAGTACAAGCACTCCACGCAGGCTTCACCCAAGCACAGCGAGATCGAGCAATCAGCGAATTCCGCTGCGGACGTACAAATCTGCTCGTAGCAACTGACGTTGCCGCAAGAGGGTTAGACATCGAGGGCATAACACACATAATCAACTACGATGTACCAAACGACGCACCAGTATACTTCCATCGCATAGGCAGAACAGCACGCAAAGGCGAAGACGGCACAGCAATCACATTAGTAAGCTATGGCGAAATGTCAAACTTTAACCAAATCAAATCGCTCACAAAGACCAAAATCGAAGAAATCAAACCAGCAACCAGCGAACGCAACAGCGATTCGCCAATTCAAAGCTTCTACTAAAACAAAGTTTCCCTTTGTTTTTTATTTTTATTTTTTAGGTTAATTGATTAAGACTTAAAAAGAAATCAAGCCCTTTATTGTTAAGCATGAGTAAGCTCTTAGGGAACATAGTTCATGGCTTCGTTTGGTTTACGAATAAGAGTTTGATAAAAAACCTCATCGTCATCACGTTCTGCATATTGTTCATTTTGGTCCAAATTTTTTTTCCCTACCAATATTATGCTTCAGCGCAGAGGGATGCGAATTCTCCGTTTCAAGTTGGAATCCACTATGTTTACGAACAGGACAATCTTAGCCAGATTTTCGGGGAAGTCACACGTATTCATGATTTAGGCTTTAAAGCTATCCGAATAACTTTGGAATGCAACCCACTGATTTACGATGACTTACAAAACCAAAAAACAGATGCTTTCTTTGCGGCAACCGATAATTATGGTTTAGCTGTGGCTTTGGTTATTCAGAATTTAGAATCAACTGACAAAGTGGATTATTACCTTAACCGTTGGGGAAGTCACCTCAAATATGTCCAGGTTATGAATGAACCCGAGTTGTCTTCAACCTGGTCTGTTGGATCTGTTTTCACAGATGATGAAATAACCAGCAACTTCGACAGGCTTTATTCAACAGTTCAAGCGCACCATCTCTCAGCCCAATATTACACAAACTTTGGAATCGGCTACATTCTGAGAAGCAACGTGCCTATGGACCTTAGCAAAAAACTTGACTTCGTAGGTTTGGACGTATTCATGGATTCATTCCTTGAGTTGTCGCCCCACTTTATCCAATACCTTCATCAAATAACGGGCAAAGACGTCATTATAACAGAGTTTGGCATGTCAACCAGCAACAGTCAAATTCAAAGTGACTTCCTCATAAAGGGACTAAATCTCTTCAAGAGCATGGGGCTTAAAGGCTGCTGGCTTGTTTATTGGAACAGCCAACTGGATAACTATGGAATCCGAGACAGACCCGCAGAACAAGCAGTAGGTGACTGGATTGCAAAAAACGCTAACTGAAAATAGAATCTTCAATCATCTCCGCCATCTACGTTTAGTAGAGAAGCTCTTCATTCAAGGCTTGATTTTAACAATAGTATTAGTCATCATTCAATCTCAGGTGGATAGTTCCCGGCTTTCTTTGACTATGTATATGCCGCCGATTGGTTTTGCCTTTTTAATCGTTATAACATATTTCGTGCAGCCGATTTTGTTAGGTGTCTTAAACATTTTCATAATCAATACATTGTACAAAACTAAAGGGTGGCAAGTTGGTATATGGTTAAACGGTATCTTTCTATTTCTAACATTCTCCACAGTTAATCTTGTTCTGCAAACATTCCTAAATGCGTCTTTCACGAGCATTGCCGTTATTGATATAGTTCTGTTGCCGTTGCCGTTCGGATGTATTGCACGCTTTAGTAACGGCGGATGGAAAAAACCCATCGACTAACCTATTTTGAACCCAGAAACGCCTTTACAACCTTTCCATTGCATGGTTTCTGCTTTGAACCAGTATTAAGGATTCGAACATACCTTCGAAAGATGAATCAAACCTAAAACAAAACCGTATTCTAAAAATTAATTGACCAAGAAGCCTGCAAGTTAGAAACATGATTGACGCTTCGATGCTGACCCATCTTCTTTTAGCTTTTGCAGTTGGCAGCTTTTGGGTAATCGCCATCACAGTCATTGCCGAAAAGAAGGGCAGCGTCGTCGGCGGAATCCTCGGAGGGCTTCCCTCAACATCAGCGTTCTCGTTTTTCTTCATCGGCATAAATCAGTCTTCAGCAGCTGCAGTCCAAGCAACTACAGTTTTCCCATTAGCCTTTGCCATTACAAGCGTATACCTGTTCCTCTTCGCCTGCTTCAGTCAGAAAGGATTCATACAAGGCATATCCATCTCGCTAGTGATATGGTTTGTGATTTCAGGCTTAATCGTTGCTTCGGGCTTTGACGATTTTGTGCTTGCACTATTCATTGGAGCGGTAATTTCTGTTTTAACCTATTATGCGTTCGTCAAGAAACTGAAATTGGAAAATTTGAAAGCTGAGAAAAAAATCTATACCATCCAAGAGATTGCGCTACGAGGAATCGGCGCTGGTTCACTGGTTGCTCTGTCCGTGGTTCTGAGTCAAGTTGCCGGTCCAGTGCTCGGTGGAATAACCGCTGCGTTTCCAGCGGTCTTCACGTCCACATTGATAATTCTAAATCGAAGCAAAGGATTGGAATTTTCACGCGCTATCACCAAGCCGCTTGTGTTTTCGGGTATTCTAACAATAATACCCTTCTGTGTTGCTGTGCGGTTTTTGTATCCGACTTTGGGGGTTTGGCTTGGAACACTAGTTTCTTATGCCCTTGTCGTTCCTTTAGCAGTGCTCGCTTATTTTGCATTGAAACTCCAAAAAAAGGTAACCAAGTTACAGGTGCAAAGCTAAGGTTCAAAGTGGCAAGCTATTTTTACTGGAAATTACATTTGAGCTAGTAGCGAACGGTTTTTTCAAGTTAGGAGGCTTTTATTGAATCGGCTAACAGTTACCATTCTGGTTGTCATAATCGTCATAATCTTAGTTTTTGCCTCCGCTGAACTGCTTTTGCCCTACCTTAACCAGAATAACAAAGAGCAGCAACCGCAGACGGCTGGTTTTCACGTTGGGGTTTCTTTCGGCGGTAACACAACAGCGCAAGCAAAAGTGCTAATCGATAGAGTCAAAAATTTCACTAACTTGTTCGTGGTGCAGTCGGGTCCAGTTAGCACGAACGAAACTTCGTTGAATGAAATTGTGGGTTATGCTATTGCTTCACGTTTGGATGTGATTGTTTATTTTGGCTACTTTAACCCCGTCTACCCTTGGCAAATTCCCTGGCTGGATCATGCTAAACTGACATGGGGTAGCCATTTTTTGGGAATATACCTAAACGATGAACCTGGCGGACAAACATTAGACGTTAACTGGACTGGCTTTTTTAACCAAATAAAAATCCGTGATACTTCAATCTACCTTCAACATGTACCGGGAATTGACCTTCTCCTCAATAGTTCACTACCCATAGACAACAATCAGGCAGCCTATCACTTTCTTACAGCCATAGAATCGAGCTTGGGACTCAACGAATTAGAAAACCGCCAAATCCACTCATTCACTTCGGATTATGCCCTCTACTGGTATGACTATTCAGGCGGCTACGACACTATCTTCTCAGAGTTTGGCTCCAACCAAAGTATCACCCAAACCATCGATTTAGCTAGAGGCGCTGCACGAATGCAAAATAAGACTTGGGGAACTATAATAACATGGACATACGACCAACCACCATACCTGGTAAATGGCACTGAAATGTACAGCCAACTCATGACGACTTACATGTCAGGCGCAAAATACGCCGTAATCTTCGATTACCCACAAATCAACAACAACCCCTACGGAATCTTAACCGATGAGCATTTTGCAGCTTTAGAGAAATTCTGGAACAACATACAAACCCTCAAAGTAAACGATGAGCCCGATGGGGTTTTGGTTTTGCCACATGATTACGGATGGGGCATGAGAAACCAAAACGACTCCATCTGGGGGCTCTGGCGTCCAGATAACACTTCAGCCCAAATCTGGAACATCAAAGAAAAACTCATCAACCAATATGGCACAAACTTAGACATCGTGTACGACGACGCTCAGTTTCCGCTAGCTGGCAAGGGATACCAGCATATCTACTTCTGGAACCAAACGGTTTAATGCCAATTCTAGCCAGTTGTTAGTAAAAAATAGAGAACCACTATAAACTACGTAGGTCATATGAGTAGAAATGCAACCTAATCAACAACGAAGTCAAATCAAAGCTGGAATCCGAGTGAAAATCGTGTTAAAACAACATCAGCAAAGCGGCACATTAACTGAGGGGCATCGTGAAAGAAATTCTAACCAATAGCCCAACGCATCCTCATGGAATCAAAGTGCGTCTATCAGACGGCAAAGTTGGCAGAGTACAATCAATAATGTAGCGTCGAAACTCATCACGTCTTAGTTAACCATAGTGTTGGGTAGCGATAGTAATTCTATTAATTACACCAGTATAGGTTGAATTTTTTCGTTATTGACTGAATTTTTGCATTTCATTGACTGCTCCAGAGAACTTATTTTTTCTTCGGTTTCCGATGGTTGACAGTGGACCAAAATGGAAGATTGTGGTCAAGTCTTGTTACTTGCTGAGGTCTTTTATGTTGGAGGCAATAAACAACCGTTTTTGCAATACACATAAAATTGCCTTAAACGATAATGGTGCATTCTGGAATCTATTTTTTCATGAAAAACATTAAAAAAATAAAGTGTGAAGGTCGTTTGAGAAGGGCTATTTTTTGTCGTTTGAGTACCATTGGCTAAGGTCTGAGTGACAGAATGGACATGAACCTTCGGTGCTGAGAAGTTTGTTTCCGCAGTTGGGGCAGAAGCCGCTGACGGGTTGGGTTGCACCTGCTTGCTTTGGGAATACTCCGGGAGTTTCTGTGGCCGTCGCATTTTTTTTCATTCTTTTGGATATGCGAGGTTGCGTTGAATGTGGGCGTTTGAGCAAGGCTGCCAGAACTGCCACAACGACGATTATTATTACCAGAATAAATGCTAAAATCATAGGGTCAGAGAGAAAGTTTGTACTGCTGTTGACTAATGCGTTTGTTGGGGCAGCAGTATTGGTCGGAGCTGCAGGAGTAGCTGTAGATGACATCGGTGTTGCAATCGGGGTAATTATCCACCACTGGTTTATCGATGAAACATCGAATGCTGACATTTTGGTTTGAAGGTCTTGCGTGGTAAATCCAGTTGTTATTCCAGAAGGAAGGGTCAACATTTGGTTTGCACCAACAGTAATCGTGTTGTTGGTATATTTGTCGACGAATATGACTGAGCCAGCCAAAACTTGGATAGTTGTCGAGCCATTGGAAACCGTCACCACATAATCGGTTCCTGAACCCATCACCATTCCTTGAGGCACTTGAACAGGTCTTACATCAAGGGTTCCTTCTTGCGGAGATAACTGTTCATGGATGTATGCTATGCCTGTTCCGAGGAGCATTGTTCCTTCGACTACAGCGGCGCCAGTCAAAGCTATTGGAAGTGTCTCACCCAACAATAGCATGCCAACTCCAATTTCTATCGGCAACGTTATGGCGACTTGACCGAATTCGTCGGCTTCCGCCCCAGTTTCAAATGGTATAGAACCCGTCGTTGGGGAAGGTACTAATGTGTAGGTTATAGCTCCGGTCATTGGATCTGTTTGTTTTTCAGGATAAACCCATGCAGCATCGGAGTTTGCACCCAAATATACGGTTCCTCCAATGTCGGGATAGTTGAATGCGACAATTGTATCGGCGCCTGTTTTGATTTCAGCTCCGGTTCCGATGGAGCTTTGAGTTGTGACTGGGGAGCCTGAGTCGGCAAACGATGCTGAACCTTGAATTTGTGAAATGCTGGCTAAATTAGTTGATGTTGGAACAGCAGGCGTAGGGGCTGGAGTTGCAGTGGGAGCTACGGTTGCGATTGGCGGTACGGTTGCGGATGAGCCTGAACGTATTACGATTATTCCGTTGGTGGCTGTAGTTTCTGAATTTCCAGTCAAGGTTGCGGTAATAATATCGGTGGTGAAGGTGCCTGCTAACTGTTCCGCATTTCCTGTGCTCGAGCCCATCTCAGAGGCAGTAAAGCTTGCACCGGAAACTGTTCCAGTAAATGCAATCTGGTTAAATCCCACAGAAGGAACTCCTGAAATGCCATATTCGCTTAAGTAAGCAGGATCTGTAATCGAACTCGACTCGTAAACATTCAATACTAAATTTAACGAGCTGCCGCTTTGAGTTATCAACATAGTGTAAGTTACGGTTACATCATTCATTCGCGTGCTCGGATCAGAAGGATCCATCTCATAGTATGTTTCAGATACACCACTCTTCCAGGTGCCCGTTAAATCCCTAGCAGGGGTAAGCTGGGCATAGAGCGGTGTTATCATTGCCATAGAAAGTAATGTGGCTAATAATATAGGAGTAATAATCTTGAACGATTTACTTTTAACCGTGAATTTAGAGAATAAGCTGGCGAGTTTTGTTTTTTGCATTTGATCTCTCTTCTAGCCCAGCGCTTGTTACCATTCGCTTATTAACTTTAAGAAGCAGTGCTAAACAAAATTAATTCATTAAATGCTAAAACGTTTTAATACGCAAATTATGTAAGGAAAGATTTTAATTCTCTATAAAAATAAATAAAAAATGGATTGTTTTTGTTTATCGGGTGACAGTAAGAGTTATCGTTGTTTGATGTGTTAGCCCTGAAGTGTCAGTTCCTGCTACCTTGACTGCTTATGTTCCTTGGCGGGTGGAGGAGAGATCATTTATTGGCGGTGTTGCTAGGTGAGGATGAGCGGTAAGTTAGTAGCAAGTGGGCTACCTACTCCAATTGCTAAATCATAGCTAGGTCAACCCATTTGAGGTCTAACGCAGCTTAAGAATCAATGCGAAGGAGGTGTGGTTGATTGATTCTTCTCGCTCCCGAAATAATAACCAATGATGGTTCCCACAAGCCCAGTCATAGCTGTTGCAACAGTCGTGAAAAGCGTGCTGTTATTGGTCACTATAGGAATGAGCAACATGACGACAAACGCTGCGATAACTACCATGGCAAGAATGAACTTGCGGTCCGCATCATTAGCTGTTATTGGCCTTGTTACTGTCTCGATTGACTCGTCTGCTGGTTTCGCCGCCGTTTTTTCACCCTCAACTCCAAATCAATTATTCAGATTTTTTGGGAATCATCAAACTGTGGAACCGTAACTTTGTCACCCTGTGGACAATCGACCTCTACGGTTTCCGTGGGTATTGGCAAGTTTGCAGGAACCCTGAATAAGACAACGTGATGAATGGGACACCGATATGTTCTAGCTGCGACGGTTTCCGTTCCAATGGTCACGCTCTTTTCGTAAAACTTTTTGTCAGGCATGTGCCATCATTATAGAGTTGTCTTTAAAAACTTATAAGCGATGTGGTGGGCACCAGAGAAAGATTTGATTAGTCTCCATTAAACTTAACGAAAAATCTAAAAAGAAAAAGCGAACATAAAGAGTTAATAGAGTTGCATTTAATGGACAAATCGAGCGCTCTAACTGAGAGACCAACTAGAGCTTTCAATCTGATTTTAATTGCGGGAATTCTGATAATAATCAACGGGATGATCCTTGGAGTTGTAGCCAAGTGGTTTATTGGAATCATGCCTACGCTTCCCGGGTCAACCGGAAATGATCCGACGTTTCTAATAAAACTCGCAGTTGTGGGCTTGATATTTGGCATTCTAGTCTTGCTTGGAGCCATAATGTTACACTTTAAACCCGAAAACAAAAGAACCTGGGGCACGATGGCAATTGTGTTCTCGATACCAAGCGTAATCATGGGTGGAGGATTCATAATAGGCTTTATTTTGGGCATAATAGGTGGAAAAATCGCATTTTCAGGGAAAATAAAAAAGGAAGTGTCAAAGCCAGCAATAGCTATGCTATAAGCGGGAGTACAAAGGCAAAAAATTCGCACGCATTCTCACTTTTCTTAAAAATTTAACCCATCAATGCTCCAAACTTATTGCACAAATTACTTATACAAATTTATTTAATATTAGAGAACGCTGAATAGTTAAGGTCAAAGGTACTGAAATGGAACACGAGTATAAATTACAAAATGATGCTCAATGCTTAGGCAATCCACGGCATGATCTTAAGAGTGGAACCAAGATAAAGTTTGATTCTTTTGGTCATCCACATTGCCCCATATGTAATGCATCAGTTACGTACAGTTGGTAAATTTTAGAGACAAATAAGACTATTTGAACTAAGGAGAAGCATAGAACCTCTTTTCCTAATCTTTCCAGCAGCAATCATGTCTTTCAATTTGGGTTTCTTCAAGTCCAACTTCTCCATTTTTAACTACTATGGCATTCACTTTACCGAAAAACTCTGTAAACCCAATCACTTTTTTGGTCATACTTATCATTCACCACTTTTATTTTTGACCCCTAAATCTAACCGTTGATTTGTTGTTTTTCTTAAGGTTTTTCAGTCCTGTATTCAAAGAATATCAAGATTCCCAGCTAATTGAGAAAAACTAATATCGCCAAGAAGCTTCTGTTTGAGAGACTCAATGCCATTATACGTTTGAGCATTTTTTATCGTATAAATAAGTCCTTCAGTCAAGATTATGCTAGCAACAGCAAAATTAAAAATACCAACTATCCCTTTACGCAAGGAAATCACCATTTAATAGTAAATTAGAATCAACTTATTAAGTTATTAGAAAAGCTACTTGGAATGCAAACTGTGCTTTGCTATTTAGTGAATTAGTGTTCTCAAAAATGTTATTTAGCGTTTGAGATTACTTGCTTTAGTACGAATAGAAGGTAAATAATGCAAACCAAGAGTTTAATCAATCACAAACTGCCCCTTGAAAATAAAAGCTACTACGGTGGCATCTACATCTATTTCATGCAACAAAAACTGCTAAAATCTAAGAAGAACAAACAAAATTGCTAAACAGACTGGAAATAAGTAGTGGATCGGACTCAATCAATGAATCTTAGATAAAAAAAAAGAGTTGAAGTCCTTTTTGATATAGTGCTATTCTGGGAATATCCCTTTTAAGACTTGCAGTCAACTTCTTGTTTGAGGAGAAAGGAGAACTTCTCACATGGGGATGGGGTTTCCCCGATAATCCCTTCAACCCCAATTTAATTTTTTAAAGGGCGTTATGTTTCTTTTTCAGCATTAACGCGCTGATGGAGCCTGCTATTATCAGAGCTACGATGGTTATCATTGGAGTAAACTCTGGGATTGTTGGTGTAGGTGAAGGATGAGAAGTTGCATTGGCTGTTGGGTTTTGAGTGGGTATATTTGTCGCTGGTGTGTTTGTGGGAGTTGAAGTGGGAACTGCTGTTTGTGTTGCAGAGTTTAAGGAAAAGATTATTGTTCCATAATTGTAGGTGCCGTAAGTGATTATGTTGTTAGTTGCGAGTATGTCAAGTGTCTGTTGGGTAGGATGCCCATATGGGTTATTTATCCCGGCACTGATAACAGCGTAAGTTGGAATAACCTCACTTAGAAAGGCTTGAGAAGTACTGGTGCTACTTCCATGATGCCCCACTTTTAACACTTGACTATGAAGATTATAGCCAGAAGATAGCATACTTTGTTCAGTATCAAATTGAGCATCTCCAGTCAAAAGAACACTTGTGTTGCCAACTTGAAGCTTCATAACAATGCTCTCAGCGTTTACATCGCTAAACTGAAGAGGATTGGTTGGGCTTAAGACAGTGAAGTTAACTGTTGGTGACATTGCATAAACTTGGCTTCTGCTGGCCTGAGTTAGGTTATGTCCCAAAGCCAAAGTTTTCCAAGTATCATAGGTTTGAGTTGTATAGTTAAAGCCATTATAAATAATGTCTTGAGTGGGTATTGTTGACTGCAAAACGGCGATTAAGCCACCTATATGGTCTTCATGAGGATGCGTGGCAACCATCAAATCAATTTTTGTTACATGATAAGCATTCAAATCATTTAGTACTTTGGTGCCTGCACTAGTTGGTCCACCATCGATCAATATGTTCTTAGAAGGCGTTTTTACCAGAATTGAATCCCCTTGACCCACATCCAAAAAGTAAACAGTTACGTTTTCTGGACAAGACGTTGTTAAAACAATCGGTGAAATTGTTGCTGAACCAAATGAATGTAAGTTTAGCTGGAATAAGACTGCGATCATAATAAAAGCAAGAAAAAATACCGAGATTCTCTTCAAGCGTTATACCCCTTGGTAGGTTAGAAATTCTGTCCTTAAGAGTTTTGTGTAAACTTCCTTTTACTCAGCTCTCCACATACCTCACTACTAATTTGAATAAGCTATTATGGCGATTATTTTTGCCGAGAATATAGCACCCGAATAATTCTTTTTTGTTCTCTTTGTGTGGGTGTGAGTGTGGGAGTATGTTGGCGATTCTACTCCTTGTTTAGAATATATTGTCTTGACATTTTACCGTTCTCAGACTATTGGTTATGGCTAGAATCTAATTGGTCACTGACAGGGCGGGATGATTCATTGATGGGCAGATAGGAGTTTACCCTGCCAGTGACCCAAAAGGGACTTGCTCGGCAACCTAAAGACAGTTAACAGTTGGAGATAAAGCAGATGTACATAGACTATTGAGACTTTAGTTATCACCATAATTTCTGTTTATTTGTTTTTCAGAAGTCTCTGCGAGACCCAAAATGTCCAGATTGGGAGCACAAAGGATTCAGCAAATTCCCCTATGCATCGGATAACTAACTTTGTTTGGTGCCAACCCTGGGCAACTCCTCGGGCAACTCAAGTGAAGTAGTAGTCGAAAGGTTGTGCTTCTCTTCGTCTACTACTTCTAACCTAACCGTTCAATCTTCTTGTAGATAGAATCCTTTGTGAATTGCTCATCGAAGTGAAAACCAGAGCTTCGACACTAACGCCCGAGGTAACCCAATTCTTGAGCTTCTTCTCATCCTAAACAGACCAGGGCTTCCTTTTACCAATCTAAAGTCTTCAGATGATGCACGCTGCCAACCTCTTCACGGTAGCATTTTTTCTCTTCTAATAAGTCTGCTTGACAGAAGCAGCAACGAACCTGACAAGGCACCCGCCAAGATGCAAAGTGAAAAGAAAATTATAAGCTCTGGGATAAATCCAATGAAAGAAAGATAAAAGGTCGGAAAAATAAAAGGAACGCCAATCGCCGTCCCAAGAGGAGTGTTAGCACCTACTCGTTGCTTCTGTAACGAGCTAAAAGCCATCATAGCCATACAAACCAAAGAAACCACAGAGAAACCCAAAAACGCCAAAAGAAACAGCATCAACAAATCCAAAAGAAAAACGCCCATTGACCCCGAAATTGCGCCAGCGATCAAAATCCCCACTCCTTCGATTGTGAAGAGGATCAGTGCAAGGGAGAGAGCGGCCTTCAAATATTGCTTGAAGACGTCGCTTTGGTTCCAGCCAAGCGAAAGCAAATACTCCAAAACGCCGTTGTTCTTGTCATATACATAGAGCAACGTGACTGGCATAGTAAAAATTAATAGGCCAAGAGCCATGAACGAGACAGAAACGAGAAAGACTGCCGCACTTGAACTATCTGCAAGAAGAGATAGGGAGAATATCACAAAAAGCCCGAGGGCTGCAAGACCCACCCCTACCCCAGCCAGTATTTTGCTTAGATTGAGGCTACGTTTAGCAAAAACCAAAACATTACTTTGCATTCTTCAAACCCTCCTGAGCTTTTTCAGCGCCGGATGTCTCAAACAATTCCTGCAAAGGGTTATCCAGCTGTCGCATTTCCGTTACCAAGACGCCTCTTTCAACGATTTTTTTTAGAGCCATGCCCGCTTCTTCAGGGCTGGATACACTTAAGACGTAGTAATCACCCTCATGTTTGGCGGCGACAATCCCAGTTATGTCGGCTGAGGCTCTGATGCCTACTCGATAATTTTTGGGTTTAATGTTTGAGATTCTATCCAGCATTGTTACCGAGCCATTTTTAATTAGGATCAGATAGGTGCCAATGTCGGTTGCTTCATAGAGGTTATGAGAAGAGTAGAGAATCATTTTATCCTTGCTCAATCTCACGATAATATCTCGTATTTCCTTGGAGACTGCGGGGTCTAAATTTGCCGTGGGTTCATCCAGCAAATAGAGGTCTCTTTCGCTCAAAAACACCTTGGCGATGGCTGCTCTCTTCTTTTGTCCTAAAGAAAGGTCAGAAAACCGCTTGTTTTTCAATTGATCAAGCTCCAGCAAGCTAATGGCTTGGTCGGGATCGCCGCCCTCTATTTTAGAGTAAAACTTCAATGCGTCGTAAACGGTCATCTCTTCTGGCATTGCGTTGTATTGTGAGAGATAGTTTATCGTCGTTCTTGCTTGCGCTGATGCGGTTATGTTCTCACCATCGAAAAGAATTTCACCGCTGAAGGGCTCCAGAATGCCAGCTATTGTTCTAAACAATGTTGTTTTGCCAGCGCCGTTTGGCCCCAAAACAACATATATTGATGCTTCTTGAAGTTTAAAGCTAACATCATGCAATACAACCTGCTTATTATAACCTGAAGAAACATTATTCAGCTCTAAAGCAGGCACTTTGCCGTCATCTTCCTGTTATAATCTGGTGAGCCAGTTCTTTTTTAATGTTCGTTTTGTCTTTCCGGTTCAGCTTTATTTTCAGGTATGCCGCGAGGGTTCAAACGCTTAAATGAATTCTGCCGAGAATTAGAGCAGAAACTAAAAAATAGTTTTATAACTAGGTGCAATTGCTGAAATTGAGTTTTGGTGACGGGATAGTGTTGAGTCCTAGTTTGAAACCTCGGGTGTCAATTCGTCATCTTAGTGTTTGGCATAATAGTCAGCTACTGCTCGGAATGATTCTTTTGGTTCCCAAGGCATATCTGGATAGGCGCTTCCGTGCTTGTCGATGACGTCGGCGAAATTAGCTGACAGATCTGGCATTGACTCTATGCCTGCGAGTTCCTTTCCCTGTCTTGCGCTCTCAGATATAATCTGTTCGAATGTTTCTTTCTCCGGGTAGCTTTTCACTAGGCTGAAGCTGCCCAAATCCATATCGAACCTTGGATCGTCATTATAGGTGGAGGTCGGGGAAACAAACGTAAAGACGAACGCGCCCTCCACGCCAACGGCGTCGAATGCGGCGAGCTCTTCAATAATTTCTTTTGCCTGCAAACTCTCGTCTCGAATGTAGTGACCGCCAATCTTCGGAATGATCTTGAGCATTTCGGCAAACGGCATGGGTATGGCTAGATTCTCCCCAAGATAATCGTTCATCATGCCAAATATGACGATGAAGCCGGTTCCTCCAAGCAAATCTGCTCCCCGATAAGTGCAGCAACCGAACTCGCCAATTACAATAGGCTTGTTGTAAGCAAGGTAACCCTTGACCATTTTGTCAAATACGTTCTTTATCCTGACGTCTCGGTAAAGATCGACGCCGACAAAATCGAATTGGCTCCAGTCAACCTTTTCAAACGGGACTGAAAAATACGTCACTTCGCCCTTGAAGGTCTGCCTGACAGCGCGGCATGCTCTAGACAGAAATGCGTTGAGCGGTTCATTGTGTTTACCCGCTTGAATGTTTGTCCAAAACGAAGGATTATTCATTCTTTGCATGAAATTCTCTCCTTCAACAATACCTTGTGTGAAAAGTGTCGCTTCTGATCCAACACTCAAGGCCACTTTGCCCGGGAACTGCTGCCGCAGGGCTTCCGCAACTTCCGCTGCCTTCTCGAGGTACGTTAGATTTTCTTCTTGGCTTTTGTCCCACATCTCAGGCGACAGCCAAACTTCCAAGCCCCGAGTGAGCGCCTCCTCCGCCGCGATTTCGAGTCTCTTTAGGTCTAAGCCACAGATTCTAACTGTGTTGCAGAGTAGGTCGTTTTTGATTATTTCAAGCTCACGGCGTACTTGTTTGAGGTCGAATTTGGGGCGCCATTGGCTTCCCATCATCACCCGTCCAACATCATAGCAAACTCCTTTTCGATTCATTTTTTAGTTCTCTCCTTGATTTTCAGGTCTGAGCATTCGCAAGATTATCTTAGCTTCAGGGAAGTGGTTTTTTGCATCGTTCGGATCAAGCATGGTGGCTCTTTTCATTAGGCCATTAAAACATGCCAATAACGCAACCATAAGTTGGTCGGGGTCTTCATCAACGATTTCGCCAGTAGCCTGCCCTTCAACTATAAGCTGACGCATAATGTCCTGTATGGCTTTTCCGTTTCTCAGAACTAGACCCTTAAGGTCGCTGGGTGCAGTTTCATCTTCCAAGACATTATACATAATTTGCGCCATACCAGAGTTTTGACGGTAGTCCCCTAAAATGTACGTAATTAAGAGCGCAAGACGCTTGCCTGGCGTCCCCTTGATTTGGTTAATGCGATCGACTGGTCCACCCCCTGCGTCTGCAGCCTGATTAACCAAGTAAGCAAAGATTTCTTCTTTACTTTTGAAGTAATGGTATGCCAATCCTTGGCTGACTCCCGCCTTAGAGGCAATGTCGCCCATAGTTGCGGTGTTACCCTTAGTTGCAAAAACGGCAATGGCACCGTTCAAAATTTTTTGGGCAGTCTCTTTTCTTAATTTCTCATTTGCTTCTTTATTTCTGGGCATAAATCGTCACTTAGTATTGATTGAATGAATTAATCAACCAACTAATAAGTTTTAGTGTCCAAAAAGAAGCAAAATTTACCAAGCCCAATAGCTTGCAGTCAAAAGAAAAACTGTGAGCACCAATGTTGAGTTTAACAATACAAGGGTTTGATGAGTCATCAAGCGGTTTCCAAGAATTTGGTGGCAGCACTATTACTGGGCATTAGTTCATGAGCTCATTAGGAAAAGTTAAGTTCCAGAGGGGTCAAACGCTTAAATGATACTATGGGAATTCGAGACAGAAATCAGGAATTAGACTCATAATTTAATGGAATGGTCAAAA
>CAWEJP010000012.1:0-125052 GCA_963809455.1 Candidatus Bathyarchaeota archaeon
AGCTCCTTTCCATGCTGCGTAAAGCGGGGGTTGGGGCGGGAATGGTCGGGGGATAGAAGTAGTCAAATGGTGCCTGGTAGACTGCTAGCGACGGACCGACCTGCTTCCACGCCGGGGATCTGTTGCTGAGGCGACCAATTTGTGCCATTAAATTGTGAATAGAAAAGCCGATCATCTCCAACTGCACCTTTCCATGCGGCATATAGCTGTCCATTGAAGCTGCAGAGACCTTAAAAAATACTCGTGTTTATCTCCGAATATGTGAAGACTCAATGTAACATATGAGCCTGTGTGGCTGTTTATAAACAATCCCATATTGTTCATAACTGACTTCAAACGCTTAACTATCAATTTAAACCATGCAAGGGCAAACTCATCCATTGAAGCATTAAAATTCTAGCGCTATCGTACATGCTGGAAAAGAGTTAAATTACATGTAACAACATATTTTAGCTAAAGAAGGAAACGACCAGCATATGGTCATAGATATTAATTTTGATTGGAGCAACATTCTAAAGACCGTCTCAGAAATTTACAAGGAATATGAGAGGAAGAAGGAAGCTATTAGGGGTGATGTTATTGCAAATTTTTACCTCACTCTTGCTAGCAGCAATAGTTAGTTAACGCTGCCCTCTAGCGAATACCGACGCATGTGTTGCCCTGCATAATCGCAATGCTGCTCAATAGTGTGGTAGCGCTGCGGCTAGGCTGACCGGAAAAAGCCAGATCAATCATTATGCTCACAAGGTAAAGGTAAACAGACGTTAACACAAAGAAATCGAATTAGCAACAAACTGACGCGCTTCATTCATTTGAATAAAACACCATTTATTTTTAGTGTTAAAGAATGGTTGTTTGAATTGTCTACTTCGAATCTTCGCTTGGCTTTTCTTCCTCTATAATAATAATTGCTGATTCTTCCCTTGGTTCAACACTTAAAATAGGTCAAGTCGATTAAAAGGGCACATTTTTGCCCGTTACCCAATCGTTGGTTGGCAACATCCATGCATGCCAGAGACTTCCAGCTACAAGTATGAAAACTTCTGATCTGCTGTCTTGGTTAATGCCGACCGCCAAGCAACTCGCTTGCCCGCCTCCCAAGAAGAACTGAGCACCAGGCCAAAGCACGGCGGAGGGTGGGTCAGATGTGGGAGGTTGGGAGGACGTACCTACTTCGAACTGTACGCCATCTATCAAATTCCCATTCCCTAAATGTAACGCAAAGATCATCTGCAATTCGGGAGGCACATGGGTTAACGGATGGGTGATTATTTGGCCAGGGTCTATGTAGCTTCTGGCAAGGAGGACAGGGGTTCCGTAAGATTGCACACATTTAGCGAGTTGACCGACGTTTGACCATGGGGTCCAGCCATCAGGACTGCCACCTCCGCCTTGGGTCGACTGCCACAACTGTCCAGCTTCGTCAACGGCGAACACTTCGAGGGCACCCGTACACGTCATCCCAGCGCAAGGGGCACTTGGCACGTTTCCATTCGGAAAATGCGAATCCAGAGTCACAAGTCCACTCCAAGGACCAGCTCCGGGTTTCGTCTGCCAAAGATGGGAAAGGTAAACCGCTTTTGTAGCGTTTTGTCCTCCGAGGATGAAGAGCTCTGCAGTGCCGCCATAGTTTACTGCCGCTGCAATCGCGTTGACAAAGAGGTTGCCTTGAAGCAACGCAAAATCGGCTATCCAACCATTGTTTGGAGTCGTTTGGTAGCAGTGATAAATACCCGGTCCTTGTGGGGAAGCGTTTGTTCCAGCTACGAATACCTCGAGGTGTTGGTCGTTTCCGTTCGCCACAGCAGCGATGACACCTATTTGAACTCCTTGAAGTTGTGGCATCGGAGAAAGCGGGCTCCACGGAGGGGAGGAGGCGGTCTGAGTGGGGGTTGCCGACTCCCAAGCGTGGAGGATTTGCCCTTGGTTCGTCATACAGAACGCTTCAAGACGCCCATTAGCATTCATCACCACGACAATCGGAGCCACAAGAGTTACATTGCCAGGGTTCCCAATCATGGTCCAACCTCCCCACGTACCATTTGGGGAGGTTTGCTGAATATGCCATAGGTTCCCGTCCGAGCCGATACAAAAAACATGCAGGCAACCTACATAGTTCCGCATGACAGTCAATGCATTCCCTAGAAGTGGTATTCCATCTGGCTGACCGGGCATATGTAATCCAGCGTCTGGGTTATTAAACTGTACCCAATCACTCCACCCATCTAACATATAAAAATCAGCACACTCCAAAATCTCTAATATAATATAACAGAGTACATTAATATAAACGATATCATCGGAAAGTGCAAGATAACAATTCACTTAATAAAGGCGCATGGCAGCCTGCGTTGCAAAAATGCGACAATTATGGCGGCGACACATGCGAGCTTGAGGACCCTGACCATTTGCTTGATATTTTCCGTTTGGCGCGGGTTCCCAAACAACTTTCGGATGCAATGTCTATCCGAATCGCGCACGCTATTGTGTTAACCCTCAGAGGTGCGCCCACTACCACGGTGCCGTTGCTCATAGCGACCGAAGAGCTGAAGTTTCCGCCTGACTGCACCTAGGAACCGGAAAGATTGTCGATCATTTTGAGATAATGT
The DNA here is from genome assembly GCA_963809455.1 of Candidatus Bathyarchaeota archaeon. Taxonomy (GTDB): domain Archaea; phylum Thermoproteota; class Bathyarchaeia; order Bathyarchaeales; family Bathycorpusculaceae; genus Bathycorpusculum. Next base: position 2,610 of record CAWEJP010000012.1, read on the forward strand.
CCCGAACTACCTTTTCTGCAAGTTCCTGCCGATCGATCAGCGAATCAAATCGTTTGTCCTGATTGACGACCGCCACAAAAGTTCCTTTCATGCTTAGCACTAATCTTGCCTGATTCACCTTAGTCATCATCAATAAGTCAGTCTTCTGTACGTATGATTGTTCAAGGTATTCACCTAGAATTTGTTCAATAGTAATAGAGTTGAGCCACTTCGAGTGCTCCCATGTCCCCACGAGAAGTGGAACCCAATCTGGCGCATCGACAGGAGCGATAGGGGCCTCTATAGCTTTAAGGTACTCCAGCACTATCTGCGTATACATGCTGGAAGCAGATTGCCCAGGGTATTTGTACTTGAGGGAGTTCTCTGAAACCGTCGCGAAGGCCGTTTCCAACCAAGGATGAATCCCAATAAGAGCCCGACAAACAACGTTTGAGTCAGCGAACCCCACCAATCGGTTTCTGACCCCATTACCGCTGTCGACGAACACGACACATCTCAAGCCGCGAGTTCTTTGCAGAATGGCAGTGAATAAATAGAGGCGTGAAACGAGCCAATTATTTCCTTCGGCAAGGTTGATTGTCATATAGTCAAAAGGGGGGCCTTCTGCAACTTGCTGCAGAAGGTCGGGTGCAGCGCTAGTAAACCCAGAGATGTGTGTTCCTTGAGGATCAAAAGCACCAACCTCTAATTCTGGTTCGATAGCCTTTGCCTCTCCAAGTTCGATTGAGAACGGGCCAGCCGAAAACCCCGTTAATCTTGGGATCAACTGTTCCAAAAACTTCTGGATACCCTTTCGATAAACGATTAGCAGCACACCAACTAGAATTGGCCAGGCCAACGCGCCAGCAAGGGCGGCCAGTTCTGATATCTCACTCACTTCGTGGTACCTTCTTAGTTATGAATTGTTTTCTTCCGAGGCTCAAGCAAATATCCACATGCAGCTATTTAGGCTGATTTGAAAGCGTCACGTTATCAAAGCACCTACGGCGGCAAGAATAGCAAAATAAGAATTGCAGTTAATACGTCCATAATCATCGCGCTAAAGAACACATGCGTTTGCAGATTCAAACTCGATCAACTGTCGTTTAAAATGGAAAGATGAGGGAATTGAGGGTTCTCTTGCGACTATATTATGAATTCTCCTGTGTGCCACACTCCATCTGAATCACGCCAGTAGTGCTGTATATGCCCATCGTCGCGTCCTGCTATCACTTCCAGATTGAAGCTGAAGCTCGACTCTATGAGGGCTGCGACAGAGGTTTCATGGCCATCACCGAATGTAGGACCCTGATGCCATGTCTGGTCGCCTATGTTCTCCCTAAACCAGTGCTGGAGCTTGCCACCAGTTGCTACGACAAGTTCAAAATTTCCTAGGGCGTATTCACTTGGGGATGCTCCGGCTGATCCATACATTCCTTCAATCATGCATGGTGGACTCTTTATATTATCGCCAAAGCCGCTTCCGTTAGGAGCAACAGCCCAAACCCGACCTGGGAGGTCATTATTTATCATCCAATGCTGCATTTGACCTGTCTTAAGTACACAAACAAGTTCAAAGTTTCCTCTATTGCCAGACTGACTCTGGATAAGCGCAGACCCGCTGAAAGCTATGCCTGCTCCAAAAACTTCGCCCAGAGCCCAAACTGGAGGGGATTTCGCGTCATCTCTCCACCAGTGCTCAAGCTGTTGATTGGCATTGAGAACCACTACCTCGAAGTTGCCAGGTGCCCCATTCTGAGAATAGTTGCTTTGAATGAAACCAGGTGTGCTGATTACATTATTCGGGCCAAAGACACCCCCGTCGTTCCAGGTGCCGTTTGACTGATTGAAATACCAATGATGCAGTCTTTGGTTCGTGGTCGCGTATACCGTCTCAAAATTTCGATTGTATGTGGTCTCTATTAGCGCAACCCATGTGCCAATAGCATCGTTGCATGGAATGGTACCTGCTTTACTCCACGGGTATGTTGTGAGGTCATTGTTACGCCAATATTGTTGCAGAGAACCGCCAGGTCCGCCTATTAGCATCTCGAAGTTCATGTGATTATTGCCATTGCCACTCTCGACAAGATTACCATTATGTAAGCGGCGTTTTGTCCAAGGATCTGGGTTGGTCCCGTAGAGGGCATCATGTCCAAATATCTCTGAACCTGCTGCACCATATCCTAAATAAAAGTATCCGTTTCCATTCCATGTAGCGCCATATGAATTTTTGCAGATCCATGCGTTTTGGGTATCGTCATACCCAACAGCCAGAACGAAGTGATTTGGCGATGGGTTAGCTGGACCTTCATAAACCCCGCCTTTCATAGCACCCAGAAGCCCTGCGTCAATAAACATTATAATTGGGCCATTCAGATCTAACCATGCCTTCTGCATTTGGTAATTCTGGTTGTTCGTGCTAGTAGTAGGCGGGATAATTACATAACCAGCTTGACTAAGCCTTATAGATCGTCCATTGAAATCAGCGCACTCGGCATCAGGAACATCACTGCTGGTATAGGGCTCGCATTCTTCATCGCATAATCCGTTATTTATAGCGTATGTTATGGCTGCGTTAGGGCCTCCATAGTCGGCACATGTACTGCGCGTGGGCGCACCTGACAATCCATTAGGATAACCCCAGCGAACGTCATCTTCCGATCCCTTGAACCAAACGCAGTGCTCAATTCTCACCATCGCTTCCATTAACGCTACCGCCGCGAAACACCAACAGTCTTCACATTGCTGGCCTTGAACACTAGTGATCCATGGCCAATATGGCGACGGCCATGCCACCCCGCCAAAACGCTTGCGCCAGTCGACAGAAGAAGGCGGAGTCGGAAGCTTCGATGGCAAGGGTCCTGGATGTGGTCCCCCGGGAACCATTCGATTATCTAGAATTGAACTATTTGACTTGGATTGGTTTATTAGCCCTTGGTCAATACGACGCTGCGTGACAAATGAGTTTGCTGTTGGTTTGTTTACAAGTGCGAGAAGGTCCGCTGGAGCAAGTGGCTTTCTAGCATCTTGTATCCACTTTCCTCCAGTCTTGAATTGTGGGATGGGATCTGAATCTTTTAGATTTGGATCGACTTGCCACTTCGCCTTGGTTGAAGCAAGGTACGCTCTTAATTGACCAATAGTCTTCATTTGCTCGGTATTATCCGACAAAAATTAGCATCTCCATATGAAATAGTAAGATTCTATGATATAATGATATTTACGGCTTAGCGCCAACTCAACAGCGATCGGGTAAATCGAACATGGGGTAGCTCAATTATCGTTCCGCCTTTTAAACGGTTAGTGGTCTTTCAAATATAAAATTTGCATTGATTAATTTTACTTAAGAAAACACTCCATTATCGCCCTATGCGATTCAAAACAACAAAACTTCTTAAGAAGAGTAAAAAAATTAATTTCCATCGGTACGGAACGGGACTCACTTTATTAATTTAGGAACTCGCATGCGGGCGTAGACCCCGTTGGAGATTAAAATCTTCAAAATTTAAAATAAATGGACCCAGACCGTTTCGGGGGTAAGCCCGGTCCGATCATCTTCGATAGCTTTTTACGGGTAAATTGGCGCTAGGATCCCCGCACAGTATCATCCGAATAACTTTGCAATGAAGTTGCAAATTGTTGGATTTGAACCTGTTTTCTGGTGCAACTCGGCAAGCTTATTGAGTAGTTGGAAGATTTCCCGTTGATTAAAGATTGGACTTATGTAATTATGAATGCGAACCCTTTTTCAGGCAAGTTCGGTACGACTCATCCTTGTCGCAAAAAAGTTTGTTGATGTGTTATGTTCAGGCGATTCAAATTAATTTTGCTCTTTTAGTCATTGTGGTTTGAACCCAATTCAGACTGTGTGAAAAGTCTCTTTCTCTGATGGCTATTTACCGTTAACCTTAAATCTAGACTGCTTTTAAAGCAACTAAAAGAGCCGCTGAAAGCCATGAGCGAACATGTAAACGGAACCCACAGAGACCAAACAGTGCTCTTCCCAGACACCATCGACCAGTACGTTGAAAAAGAAAACCCCGTAAGGTTCATCGACGCTTTTGTAGACAGCCTCAACCTGGAAAAGCTGGGATTCAAACACTCAATACCAGCTGAAACAGGAAGACCCTCTTACGATCCTTCAGACCTGCTCAAACTCTACGTTTACGGCTACCTCAACCAAGTCAGATCCAGCAGAAAACTGGAGAAAGAATGCCACCGAAACGTCGAAGTCATGTGGCTCATGAAAAAGCTCGCTCCAGACCACAAAACCATCGCTGACTTCAGAAAAGACAACGTCGACTGCATCAAAGCCAGTATTCAAAGAATTCGTTTACCTCTGCAAAAGCCTCGATCTTTACGGTGCTCAACTCGTAGCTATAGATGGCACCAAATTCAAAGCCGTCAACTCAAAAAGCAACAACCTCAACGAGAAAACAGTCGCTTTGAGGCTCAAACAAACAGAGGAAAAGATAGCAGAGTACCTCAAAGAAATGGACCAAAACGATACAGCTGATTCAGATGAAGATGAAAGCGTCAATGTCGATGAGCTCAAGGAGAAAATATGCAAACTTGAAGAGGAAAAGCAGCGATACGAGCAGATTCAAGACCAAATGAAGGCAACAGGCCAGAAGGAAGTTTCACTTGTGGATCCAGATAGCCGTTTGATGCGGGTAGACAGTCAAAGGCTTGAAGTCTGCTACAACATTCAGACATCTGTGGATGCGAAGCAGCACTTAATCGTGGATTACGATGTCATCAATAATTCAACTGATCATCACCAGCTAGCGACTGATGCTAAGGCTGCAAAACAGATGCTTGGCGTTGATCAGTTGGAAGTTTTGAGTGACAAAGGATTCTATGTTGCAAATGACCTCGTTGAATGTGAGGAAGCTGGGATAACGGTGTTCATGCCGATTCCAGCTTTCAATCCTACTAAGAGTGTGGGTGTGCCGGAGCCTGAGTTTGGTTCTGAACGGTTTATTTTCGATGGAGTCAAGGACGTTTATGTTTGTCCTGTGGGGAAGGAACTGGGGTTTTGGAAGTGCAGTTTCAAGAGTAAGCCTGAATGTGGTAGGCGTTACAGAACAGTTTCCTGTGCTTGTTGTGCTTCTAGAAGTAGGTGTACTCGGAATAGGCGGGGCAGGATAATGGTGAGGTGGGAGTATCAGGATGCGGTTGATAGGCTCAGGGCAAGGCTTGTGAGTTCTGACGGAAAAGAGAAGTTGCGTTTGAGGAGGATGTTGGCGGAGCATCCGTTTGGAACTATGAAACGGGCTTTCAATCAGGGCTATTTGCTCTTGAAGGGTCTTAGAAAAGTCAAAGGAGAAGTAGGATTTACGATGCTGGCTTACAACATGCGAAGGGCCATCAATATTCTTGGAGTTGGAACGCTAATAGCGTTTGGTGAAGGCGTAAGAATAGCAAGAACAGTAAACTACAAAGTCCTAGACGAGAGTTGAAGTCAGGAACCTTGGTTTTAATTCCAAGTTTTTACACGGTCTGATTTGGGTTCAAATCCCGCCCGGTCCACCAAATCGCAGTATTTATTTTGTCTAGTCAGTTGGAAAGACGGCTGGCAAGTTTTATACCGCAAAAGTCTTTATATTAATTCTCCGTAAGATATTTTAAAATGAAATCGATAAAAGAAATAAAACATCGCCTGAAGGTTTTAAATCCAGCTCTTAAAAAGAATTTTTCAGTAGATGCCATAGAGCTTTTCGGCTCTTATGTCAGAGGGGAGCAGACTGAAAAAAGTGATTTGGACGTTTTAGTTACGTTCATCGAACCAAACAATGTTGATCTCTTCAAATTTATCGAACTACGACTTTTTCTTAAGGATGAACTGGGTGTAGATGTGGATTTGATTGAAAAGGACACCCTTAAGCCCCGCTTGAAAGGTCAGATACTTGAAGAGGCAATAAAAGTTTGAACAAAGACGCTAAAGTGTATTTAGATGACATGATAAATGCCATTAACGAAGTAGAGAGGTCACCAAAGATATCAGTTTTGAGGTTTTCGCAAATAACTATGAAAAGATAAATTCTGTGGCTTACGACGTTTTGATTATAGGCGAACCGGTCGATAAAATTCCAATATCTGTTCAGGAAAATAATCCGCAAATTCCTTGGAGGATATTGAATGATATCAGGAACAAACATATTCATGAATATCACACTGTAAAACCTGACAAACTTTGGAAAATGGCAAAACTCAGCCTACCAAAGGTGAAAGCGCTCTAGAAGAACTCTTAAAAACCATTTGAGAAATAACCTAACTTTAGCATTGATTGCTTTGTCCACAAAGAGGTCACGGGTTCAAATCCCGCCCGGTCCATAATCAGTTTTGAAGCAAAATCAACATTTTTTTCATATGGCCGATGCAAGATTGTTTATTTAGGCATGTCCATATGACTTCATAGAAAAAATTCATGGTAATGCGAATGATAAAAATTATAAATCGAGAAAAGTTAATCCAAAACGGAGAAACCTCAAATATTCGCAGAGGCCGTGACCTAGCTCTTCAGTGCCTTGAGCAAGCTGTTAATGCCGCTGAACCTAAGCGGCTGATTAAGGCAAAAATGAAAGTTGAAAACGATCAGCTTCAGGTTGAAGGCTGCACTTTCGACTTAAGAAATTTCAAAAATGTTTACGTTGTAGGGGGAGGCAAAGCAGGCGGCAAAATGGCGCAAGCCATAGAAGAGCTACTGGGCAACCATATAACCGCTGGAGTCGTAAACATTCCTTATGGTACAAGCCAAAAAACCAAAGTTATAGAACTCAATGAAGCCCGCCACCCAGTTCCTGACGAAGCAGGGGTAGCAGGCACTTTCCGCATTATGGCCATAGCCGAACAAGCAAAAGAGAGATGATTTAGTTATTTGCCTGATTTCAGGCGGCGGGTCAAGTCTTATGCCGCTTCCTATCGAAGGCATATCACTTGAGGATAAGCAAACACTTACAAATGCGCTTCTTAAAAGCGGCGCCGAAATAACCGAAATCAACGCAGTTCGAAAACATCTTTCAGCGTTTAAAGGTGGATGGCTCGCAAAAAAAGCTTATCCAGCAACGCGTCCTAAACCTTGTGCTCTCAGATGTCATGGGAGACCCACTTGATTCAATCGCCTCCGGTCCGACAGTTCCTGATAAATCAACATTTAGCGATGCCAAAAAAATCCTTGAAAAATATGATTTATGGTTGAAGGCACCAGTTTCTATTCGCAAGATTCTCTCAGAAGGTGAAAGAGGTTTGGTTCAGGAAACACCTAAACCAAATGATCTTGTTTTTGAAAAAGTTCATAATTTAGTGATTGGTAACAACCGAACCGCTAGCTTGGCCGCCATTGACTTCTTAGCTTCTAAAGGACTTAACACATTGTTATTGGCTGATTTGTTAAAAGGAGAGGCTAAAGAAGTTGGGAAAGCATTAGCAAAACTTGCTAGTGAAGGTTTTGTTTGCATGGGTACTTCTAGATCAATGGGTGTTGTCGCTGGCGGAGAAACAACTGTAACCGTTAAGGGAAAAGGTGTGGGAGGCAGAAATCAAGAACTTGGCATTGTCCGCCGCTTTGAACCTTAAAGAATCCGAGGAATGCGTAATTGCTTCTTTTAGCACTGACGGAGTTGATGGACCAACAGATGCTGCAGGAGCAATTATTGATGGATCCACGCTAAAACGAGCAAGGCAATTAGGGTTGGATCCGGAAAAATTTATTGCTAATAATGATTCCAACAGTTTTTTCTCAAAACTTGGCGACCTTATCTGCACAGGAGCGACAGGGACCAATGTTAACGATGTATGTGTGATTATTGCTTTGAAAGATTAAATTTAGCTCTAGGGCGTCGGTAACTTTCAACGTTTTCTTTGAGATTTTTATTATTTTTTGAAAATATATAATATTAAGATATCAATTGTTAGCGAATGCTATTTTAGAATGCATGCATAATGCAGGTGGAACAAGTATGAATAAAGAAGATTCCGCATTATCTCTGGATGCCAAAGTGTATCTACACGACATAGAAAAAGCAGATATCTTGGTAGGAATTCCGTCTTTCAATAATGTGCTGACAGCAAGTTATGTTATTTCTCAAGTTACCAAGGGTTTAGACACTTATTTTCCCAATTTTAAGTCTGTAATCTTTGTGTCAGATGGAAACTCAAAGGATGAAACTTTGACCTCAGTCAAGAAACTATATTTGCCTTCCGAGGTGAAGCTAATTCCAGCCATTTACATGGGAATATCGGGGAAAGGAAGGGCTGTTAGGGCTATTTTTGAGGCAGCCACTCAGTTAGAAGTAAAAAGTGTTGCCCTAGTAGATTCAGATTTACGCAGCATAACTCCCGAGTGGATGCAACTGTTAATTGCCCCGACGATGGAAGGAACAGGTTTTGTAGCACCCTATTACAACCGACGCAAATATGACGGAACAATAACCAACTTTTTATGTTATCCAATAACAAAAAGCCTTTTCGGCAAAGACATCAGGCAACCTATAGGAGGAGATTTTGGTCTTTCTATCGAATTGGTAAAAGACCTTTTAGATTCCTCCATGTGGGAGCTCCCAGACGTTTGCCGCTTCGGTATCGACATCTTTGAAACCTATACCGCACTTGCAAAAGGATACAAAGTAAAGCAAGCTCTTTTGGGCGTAAAAAATCATGACGCCAAAGACCCATCCAGTCAACTGGCTTCTATGTTTAGACAAGTAATCAACATCATGTTTACTTCCATAGAATGCTATGAACCAATTTGGAAAGCAATAGAAGGCGTTTCCAACACAGAACTATTCGGCGACGTCAAGAGCAACTGTACACCAGATCAAATTCAAGTCTCCCTACCTAACACCATAGAAGCATTCAAAAACAACTATGACTGCTATACCGAAATTTACAAATCATTTCTAGAGTCTGAAATCCTAAATAAATTTGAAGAACTTAAACAGATTGAGACAACAAATATTGATTTCCCTTCTGAAATCTGGGCAAAAACGGTTTATTCTTTCATCGCAGAATTCCACAAAAACCCTGTATACGGCAGAGAGAAATTAATAGACGCTTTAAGGGTGCTTTGGATTGGTAGGATTGCAGCTTTCCTAAAAGAAACTTGGACAGAATCTGAGGAAGAGTCAGAAGCCAGAGTTGTTGAAGAAGCAAAAACCTTTGAAAAACTCAAGCCCTACTTGATTGCCAAATACTAGTGATTTCACGGCTCTATTTAGATCGTACAATCGACTCAACTTCTTTCCAAATATCTTTCTTATCAGCAGTTTTATCTACAAAAAAGGACTTATCAACAATTTTTAGCATAGCTAAATCATTATCACTATCCCCAACACCGATAGTAAAGATTGCTTTAAACTGCTGCAAGTACAGTTTTTTTAAAATTGACGTAGCTTTTCCTTTATCACAATTTCCAAGAGCATGCAGATATCTGCCACCCTTAGTATAGCAAAGTCCCTCTTCGCTTATTGCGTCTAAAACTTCTTTTTCGCTTCCGCCTAAAATTTTGAATGGTTCGCTATATTCTCTTTGTTTAGCAAGCTGTGCCAAATGTGGGGGCAATCCGCAATCTTTTGCAATCTCTTCCGCTGTCATGTCTCCAAAACCCACAATATTAATGCCTGTGCGATTTCTGACCTTGAATAGTTTTTCACGGATAATAGGGTAAGGAATACCAAGTTCAATTATATTGAAGCCTTGCATCTGCCTTGTAAATTCGTAATTTATCCCAAAATAAGTTTCAGGTATTAGGATTGCTGAGCCATTTTCAACGATAAAAGGATCAGTTATTTGCCATTTGTTTCTGTAAAAATCAATTTCGCATATAGTTTTACTGCTGGCAAAAACAATGGAGACGTTTAGCGCTAGAAGCCGATGAATTATTGGTTCTATTTGATCATATTCATACTTATCGTTTAAGAGACTTCCATCAAGATCTGCGAAAACAATAATCTTTTTACTTTCAGGTTTCAATGGCTTGTTCCCTGAGCCTTTCTCGGATATCAGGCATAGCTGCCATTGTTCTTAACCAATCGGGCAATTGAGCTTTTACTGGATTAGCCAAATATTTTTTTCCACCTGAGATTATGACTGAGGATAATGCGTCAACAGATACCTCTTCTTCGTGCCTGTCAAAATCAAGATTATTGCATGTAGCATCCGCATGATACTGCCTTATTTTATCTTGAGCCAACCGCCTATAAGCCACATAAAGACTGGTGAGAAAAGGTTCAGAGACGTCTATGTTTTCGGTTTCAGTCAAAGTTCTCAATAAAGTTACAAAACTGTCTTCAGCGGTTTTCATTAATTCGTTGGCTTCAATTTGCTTATGTCTGTGATCATAGAATCCAAGGTCAATTTGGCAGATGCGCCCAAAAGAAGCATTCCTATAAACTTCAGACAGCAATCCGAGTTCAAGCCCCCAATCACTTGGCACTCTAAGATGCGTAGCTAAGTCGCTGTAGAGTGCCATTTCACCTGCAAGCGGATAACTAAAAGATTGCAAATATATTAGAAATCTTGAATAACGAAGTTTCTCCTGGAGAACCTCTAGTAAAGGATTGATAAATAACCTATGAATTCGTCCAAACAATTTTTTTCTAGTTTCATCAATACGCGCATAATATCCTTTGGAAAAGAAAAAGTCAAGCTTAGGTTCAATAATTGGGTACAGCAGCTTCGTGGGCAGCATTTTGGTATAGGATACAATGTCGGCATCATGTACAGCAAAAGCAAAAAGATCAAGTGAAGCAATACCCATTGCAATCCACACGTCTTTGCCTTTCCCAGATAACGTGGTAACATCGAGACCTTTTCCTTTAAGTTCTTCCAAAACGGTTATCACTTCAGGTTTGTTGCACCAAACCACTTCGCACGGAACCTTGAATGACCGACTTAACCTCAAAGCTTCTTCGTAATCATCGGGTCCCGTAGATGAAAGAGCTACAAAAACCTTACTCAGATAATCGCATTGATTTATTTCATTAACAATTTTGTTTAGGCCTGGGCTTTCTATATCGCTTCCGAGAATTGGTATAATTAAGCCTGAAGGAAACTTTTCTTTAAGACTTCGGAGCCGATCGGACATGAAATCAAAGTCTAAATAGAAATCATGTATAGTTGCAATCTTTTTCTGATCGATATTCATTCTAATCGCTAAGGTAATAGCTCATAATAATATAAATTATTATTCTTAAAAAAAATTTGCTAATCTTTAAAGAATTAGAGTTGATTATTGACAAGAAAATTGAGCAGAAATTTCTTCTCTTAGAAAGATTGGGTTGATTTCAAACGCTACTCATATTTTTTGATAGCAAACTTGTGGTTTGAACCTACATGGTGCGAAATTCGCCGGTCCACTTCCGTTTGGCTAATTCGGTTGTTTTGTTGCAAAGTAGTCTATGTATTTTTTGGATTCGCTCATCTTCTGACTTCAAAAATGAATGCATGAGATCCCTCCATTTTCTTGTCGCCTTTGTATTGTGTTCCAGAGATAGTTACTTCAGCAAAGAAACTGACATTAACTATTTTTCTCCATAAAAACAGATATTTACAGAAGAGTTTTGCAAATTATTATGATTTCACACAAGCGCTTAATTGAGGCAACATAGACATCGATGATTGCGAAATTAGTTTTATCAAACCTTTTTTTAGCATGATTGTTAATAGGACGGTCTATTATTAAATAAACGTCATCAAAGTGGAAAAAATGCAAAAAACCAAACTAATGATGTTTACCGTTTTAGCGTTGATTCTGATGTTGCCTTTTATGGTTTTTTCAGCGTCTGCTTCAACCGTTTCAACCTTTAGTGTTTACGAATCATCACAAATACAATTCGCGATACCTACGGGAACTACATTTAACGGTTCTATCTCGGTCACCAGCACTGTTCGATTTTGGGTTAACGCACCCGACGGAACTCAAATCGTTAACCTGGGCTTAATCGATAGTACCGCTACATTCGGTTTCGTTGCACAAGAAAGTGGTAACTATACGATGAATTTTGAGAATGACCTACCAAACGCTAACCCCAGCCAAGTAACTTTCTCCTATATAACAAACCCTGAACTACCCCAAAGCGGCAACTCCACAACAATACCCCTGACCTATTGGATAGCAATTATACTTATCGTGGTTGTAGGTGTAGTTTTGATAGTTGTTTTGAAATATCGAAAAGACAGAAAGCAGGTTCCCAATGACTATAGTGAGGCTAATTCAAACCCATCTGAGAATCTTCCAGGCATTAGTTTCCATTCAGTCCTTAAGGGCTTGGCTGACTATTACTTCTTCATCTATGGCTTTTTCCATTAGGCTTCTTATGGCTTGGTTTAGGTTGCCGCCGAAGTAGGGTTTAACGATTTTTCGGGCGAATTCTTTGAGAATTTCAGCAGAGAAATTATGTAGTGTTAGGGATATAAGGAGGTCTTTTTCGGTTGTTGTTTCGACGTGAGTCATGGTTTTCCACGTTGCCACCGATATTGTGGATAATGCTTAAAAGGCGGGTGCCAATGCGACATTGCCGAGTCGTGGAGGGGTCACTGAAAGTGTTTATCACTATTGATTTTTAAAGAATCCATCGACTCCTCACCCTTAGATTCATCATGTCTTTTCCCCACCATCTTCTGCAAAGTGGAGGTTTGAGACACAAGATTTCTAGTTCCCAAATATTGAACTGCCAAAAAACCCACAAACAAGGGGAACCAGAACCCTACACTCCGTACTAAAAGGGCTGTTATTCCGCTGATACCAGGATTTAACCCGTAAAGAATGAAAATACTTGCCAAAATAATATCCAGCGAACCCACAGAGAAGCTTGCCGCAGCGTCTTGAACAGCTGTGTGCTATAAAGTAGACCACTATGTAGAATTCGAGGGTTGAAGGAATACCCAATGCATAAAAAACCAGGATGTAAACGGATAATCCAAGCAAATACGAGATAGAATGGATAATAAGGGGGGTAATTAGCAACCGAGGGTTTTCACGGAATTTTTTAAACCCCGTGTAATAGCTAGCGAGTGATTGTTCTCGTTGCGCTTCCTTGAAAGGGTGAACACTTTTGGGTCTTAAGGTTCTTAAGATTTTTACATAAAGTCTTTCAATATTTTTTGCAGCTTGCTTAACAAATGCTAAGTAAAGTAGAACTGCCAGATAGATTGTTACCCCAATTAGAAAAACAACAAAAACGTTAGAAATGATAGGTGAAATTCCCGGTTTAAGAAAGACCAGAATAGCGCCGCTGTATAATCCGACAGCAACTATAGCGTAGGCAACTAATCGGTTTGTTATGGCTGAAGCCGCAAGAACGCCGTAGCTTTCTCCAGTTTCTTTCTGCACAAGGTAGAGTCTAGTTATTTCGCCGCATATTGTTGCGCAGGGTAAGACTAAATCGCTAAAGTATCCGACCCAATAGTAGAGGTATGCTCTTCGGTAAGAGATTTTAATGTTTAACGATCGGAGAATGCTGTTCCAGGCGCACGCCCAACAAAACACTGAAGCTATCACTACCAAAAGTGCAAGTGTGTAGTAGAATGCGTATTGAGTGGAGTTTATGCCACGTATGACCTCAATGATTTGGGGTATGCCGATGTAGAAGTACAAGTATATTATGAAGACTACTAAACCACCAATCATAAATAGAATAGATCGTCTTACCGAGAGGTACTTGGAAACTGAAGACAAAATTGGTTCACTCTAACAAAAGCAAACTTTAGTATTTTTTACTATTAATTCAAAGTTATATGTTTTATTCTGCCGCCAGATTAAAATTAGCAAATAACCGCTGCTGCAGTTTTGCTGTTAAAAATAATATTTTGTAAGTGCATCGATTATCTTTGATCTATGGTTATTGTATCTTTTGAGAGATAAGAAACGTTTTCCAACGGAATATTCTTTGGCTGCTTGGTATGGCGAAAAATCGTGTTTAGGCTGTTGGTTGGAATCCCATGGGCCAATTTGGCGGTGTTTTGTTTAAGTCCTGTTTTTTCAAGTGGATGGCAGCAACAGTTGGGTTAATGTTTTTTTCCTCAACGACGAGAATGATTTGTGAGGTGTGAGGTGCGAAGATGCCGCGTTTAATGTTTATGCCCGAGATGGCGCCGATTGCAAGTGATGCAACTCCTGGAGAATCTTTCATTCGATCACCGATGAGCGTCACCACGCCTAAACCGTAGTCAATTTTTAGGTCCTCGTCAAAACCTTTGAGTTTTTCCTCGTTCTTCTTTAGGAAATCTGCGTCTAAGAAGAGGAAATCTCGGATCCGCTCGCCAGTTTCCATGGTTTCCGCACCGAGGTCAATGAAGTCGTTTCTGCGTTCCCAAATGCGCAGAGAATCTTCGAGTGAACGGCTTTTTTCGTCATTCATCGACAGTATGGCGCAGCCTTTTTTGCCCGTTAAGCATTTGACGACTTCGCCGCCGCTTACCTCTGCTTCGATTACGGAGAACATTTTGGGGTCATCGATTGGCACCACCATTAGCGGTTGACCAAAACGTCTTGCCATGGCGATTGCGGGGCTCTGAACAATTTTCATGCCCATCATTGAAGCTTTGTGTGCTTCATTGTAGGTTAAAGCGTTTACATGTTCAGTTTTCTGTCCCTTCACAACTTTGGGGTCTGCACTTTGGACTGGCACATCCTTGTAGAGTAGTGTTTGGGTTGAGTAAATATCTTTAAGGAGACAGGAAGCGAAAACGGCTGTTAAGTCTGAGCCACCTCTGCCGAGGATAGTTTCGAGTCCGTCAGCTGTGACACCCAAGAAGCCCGCCATAGAAACGACTTTGCCATCTTCAAGGGGTTCGATTAAGGTGTGAAGTCGTTTTTTGCTTTGTTCATAGTTGGGTAGGGCGTCTTCGAAGTTGTCGTCGGTGACGATTGGCCACTCTTCCATGGATAGTGCGCAGGAGTCTACGTCATTGCTTTTTAGGATGTAATCCATGAGAGTGGACATAGCGAGTTCGCCGCCAAGAGTGAGGATTTTGGCTTTGATGTGCCCGCTGAAACGTTTGTTCACGGAGTTGAGGGTGGTTTGGGTTATTTTTTTGTAGTTGGCTATTTCGTTTTGGGCTTGTTTTAGCCATTTGCCCTTTACATAGAGTTTTGCTAAATTCTCATAAACTTCAAAAACTGGCTCAAGGGACAGTTGGCATTCTTGCGCGTAGGATTCTCCTATCTTTATGAGGGTATCGGTGACGCCCATGGGTGCAGAGAACACAACGACTGGTCCACAGTTGTCTTTCTCTCTGGTTTCTTTGATTCGATTGACAATTTTGGGGATTCCCTTGCCTTCCACGTCAAGGAGGCTGCCGCCGAATTTTGCAACTGAAACAGTCTTGAAAGCGCATTCCACCTATACGAATTAGCAACATATGAGCAGGTTTAATAAAATTTTCTAAAGGTCAATAAATGAACCAACAGACCAATCCAAAAAAAGAAAAGGAAATAAACGCCGACACGCTTCAAACTATGCAAGAAGGTTTTATTGACTCATGTATGACGGATACGTATTCTTCTGCACAAAAGAATCCCAGCAACAGTGTTTAAGCAACAAACGCTACACATGCGCTGACGAAAAAACCAGGCCCAAAGAAGAAGAAATCAAGGTAGGCTCGATAATTTTCCTATTTAACCTGGACGATAAAAGCCTGCTTGGTCCCTTCACAGCGTTAGCTGAAGGCGACGAGTTGGACGCTGGCGCATGGGCCATGGATGTTGACACACACATACCCTCCGAGGACCTCAAGGTAACATGGGAAGAATTACATTTACTTCAAGATGCCCCTGAAAAACTGGCATTCCTAAAAAACCCCAAAACCTGCAGACTAACATCTCTGGAAACACAGAATGCATTAGACCAGCTAAAACTAGGACAACTCTACCTGACCTCAAAAGACAGGTAGGATTATTTAGAGAACTTTCTTTGCATCCAACTCCACGATTTTGTGGCAGTTAAGGCATCGGGTCAAGTTAATTTCGAAGCCATTTAGGATGTCAAAGCGTCTTTGAGTGTACAATTCCTCTTTTTGATGGTTACAATTTACCTGGCGCGTAGTAAACAGTATATCTTCTTCCATTTGCCTTCTCCTTCTCACCTAAAGGTAAAAAGAGGGTCGCTTAAAAAAATTTTCAAATAGGCAAAGACAATACAAGAAGGCGGTCGCTAAGCGCCTTTTATGTTAGCTTCAACTTTAACAGGCACCATTTCCTTGTAAACAAACATTACAGGGCAATTAGCCTCTGTCCGACGCCAAGCCGCTTCCACCAACCCCTTTCTTGCAGGCGAATCAATGTTTACCTTCATCGTTACTCCATTTAGCGTTGGAGAACTTGCTGATTTTTCTGCTTCCACATTAATCTCAATTTTTCCCGGTTCGATTTTGCTATTCTTGCAGACGTCAGCGTAGATTATGACTCCGCAACCAGCCAATGCCATAACCGCCAGCTCTAATGGGGTTGGTCCAGCATTTGTTCCACCTGCTGCTTCAGATAAGTCGCAGATAACTTTGTGTCCTCTGCCATTGTCGGTTTCTAAACGGACGTTTTCTAGAAGTTTTGCATTTCCTTTTAATTTAGCCATAAAATTCACTGAATAAAGAATTATGACACTGTCAATTTAAGAATTCTGTTCCTCTGCGTCATCAGTCGAATCCATAGTTTTAAAGTGAAGCATTAAATACCAAAAAGCCAGTTTCAAATACACAAACCTCTAGGAGAAATTAAGGCTTGACGGTGAAAGGCCCAGTTTTCATTGTTCCGTGGCGATGCACTTACGCCTGCGACAGCCAATGTGTTCACTGCATTTCAGCAGGAAAAAAGGCCGGCCCAGATGAGATAGGCACAGAGGATGCCAAAAAAATCGTTGACCAAGCAGCCGATTTCGGCGCAACCTTCTTTGGCATCACAGGTGGGCAGCCGTTTCTTCGCAAAGACCTATTTGAAGTGCTGGATTATGCCACAGAAAAAGGGCTGTGTACCAGCATCATAACAGATGGGCGACTCCTCGATGAGGAAGCCTTTAAAAAAATAGTTAAGAACCAAACCAAAATCTCTGTAAGTATCGACGGCGCAGAAAAGACCGACGATGCCATCCGCGGCAAGGGCGCTTACAAAGCAGCAGTCTCAGCTATCGAGCGGTTTTCTAAAGAAAAACTCCTCAACTGCCTAGTCTACACGTTCGCAAACGCAGGCGAAGTCACCAACGCCAACGAAGCCGACATGCGGCATGTGTTGGATTTAGCCAAAAAGTACGATGCACGCTGGGTAGTCTTCCATGGCATGATACCCTACAGTAGCGAAAAAGCCAGCCTCAAAGCCGACTTAACCCCCGCCCAATACGAGTGGGTATGCAACAAACTCTACGACCTCACCCCCGAGTACAATGGAAAACCAGCCATCAACGTCTACATACCCTTCTATGCCCGAGTCGCCAAACAACGCGGCATGCCCAACTACGAGCAATGGTACAACAACTTCTTTTTGGGCAGATGCTTTTTCGGCAAATTCATGAGCATCGCAGAAAACGGCGACGCCATCCCCTGCAGTTACAACGATACCTACCGGGTCGGAAACATCAAAAACAAGCCTATAAAACAGATTTGGGAGGATATGCAGAACAGCGAGTTCTTCAACCAAGTCAAAGACAAAGCCAACATTAAGGGCAAATGCGGCCTCTGCGAATACAAAAATCTCTGCGGAGGATGTCGAAGTGCAGCACTGTTCTATACCGGCGATATACTCGGCTCTGACCCAAGATGCGGCTACATTCCCGCAACTCTTAAAAAAAGAAAAAACCGACTTAATCTTCTCCTAAAAGCATACAATTGTATAAACAAACTGTATATACAAAATGTATAAGCTATCGCCCTAAGGCCCAGATTGATCGCACCACTCACTCAAAATTGGTGTTATTGGGAGTGGCGTGCACCGCAAAAACATGTGGAAGAGAGAGGGGTAAGGAAAACTTTTGGATGCACGTCACACAATTTAGCTTCTCAGGTGCTGACGGAAGAGAAAACCACAGGTTCGTCTGGAGCGACTATAGTTTTGTTGGGCTTTGGCTTTGGGATAGCTGAGTTTTTGTGAGCCTTTGCTGGTTATGAAGACGGAGCCGCCGTTTTTGAGGTGTGCTTTAACTTGGCAGAAATCTACTTGTTTTGATTCCTGAACCTCGACGTCTTCGTTGGATTCATTATCAAGCAGTAACACTTGAAAAACCGATGGCTTAGACTTTTTCTTGAGCATCGCAGTCATGGATACATCTTCCTTTCAGTTTGAGAGTAACTGTATATCTCTTCCAAAAATGTTTAAAGCTATGTGATTGTTGTTGCACAACAACAAGTTCTTATCACTGCAAAATAAAACGGAGAATCGCGGATCTTTTAGGCTTTTAACGATTAAGTCAGGTTTCTCCTTAGCAAGCTCTGGCTCGGTATAGACTCCTGTCGTGACAGCTATACAACTCATGTAGGCGGCTTTAGCAGCTATTACGCCGAAAAGGGAATCCTCCAAAACCACGCATTTCTCAGGCAGGGCTTTCAGCTGAGCAGCAGTTTTCAAAAAAATTTCCGGGTCAGGCTTCGAGTGAGAAACCGCCTCAACCGTTAAGACTGAGTCAAAACAACCCATTAAATCGTTGATTTGAAGCAAATCCATGACGACTGAGCGGTTATTCATCGACGCCAAACCCACCTTCACCTTACCCCGCAACGCTTCCAAAAGCTCCCGTGCACCCTCAAACAACACAACATTATCGGCTAATTGAATTTGCACTTGACCCTTTCGCTCAACTAGATGCTTCACAACTTTCTCGTCAACACGTCTATTTGCTGTAGCAAGTATTTCGCGGAAGGTCTCGGATGCGCCAATGCCCATTCTACGTTCAATGTAGCGGACGGGGACTTCGAGGTTGATTTCTTTTAGTGCTTTCTGGAATGAAATTACGATTGCTTTTCGTGTGTCAGCGAGGGTTCCGTCCCAGTCGAAGATAACTGCTTCAAACATTGGATTTCGCTATATGAGATTTAGTTTTTCGCGAATGGCTTGGCTTTTTTTGGTTGCTTCTTCGATGGCACGTATCATGGCGGCCCGGATTTGTGATTGCTCTATTTGATAGATGGCTTCTATAGTTGTTCCTCCCGGCGTTGTGGTCATGTCTTTGATTTTTGCTGGGTCCTCATTGAGGTCGATTACGAGTTTGCCTGTGCCCATGACAGTTTGGGCTGCAGCCTTTAACGCGATGTTGCGTGGCAATCCCACTTTCAACCCTGCATAAGTCAAAGCTTCAATGATAATTGACATGTAGCCTGGTCCGCTACCGCTAACAGCTGTAATGGCATCCATGTACTTCTCATCCATCTCATCGCAAACGCCAAACAAATTCAAAAGGAAGTTGACTTTCTCCTTGTCATCAGCTGTAACGTTTGGTTCGCAGCAGTAAGCCGTATAAGCCGCCTGCACCAAAGCACCCAAATTAGGCATAATCCGCACGATCTTGGCTTCCGGCGCATTTTTTCGAAGAAATGCAAGAGGAACCGTTGCGGCTACGGATATGAGAAGTTTTCCCTTGATTTCCTTGTTGATTTCTTTGAGAACCTTCTCCACGTCGCCAGGTTTCACGATGATGAAAACTATGTCCGCATCGGCGGCGGATTTGCGGTTATCCGAGGAAACCTTAACCCCTAACTTTTCCAAATCACCCAGTTTTTCAGGTGCAATATCGACCGCGGTTATTTTCCCCGCGTACTCGCCTTTGATGAGGCTTTTGATTATGGCGCTGCCCATCATGCCCGCGCCTATAACTGTGATTCTATCATTCATGAATGCTCACTTACCTGCTAGAAACATTGGTTTTGCCTTTAAACTTTTGTTGCCAAAAAAGCCCTAGTCTATCTGGTTGCCAGAATTTCTCTGAGGAGTTTGTGCATGGTTAATGCTGGGGCGTCAGTTTTTATGCCGCGAGGGTTAAAATGGACTGGCACCGCTTGGAAACCGTTGCGTTGGAGAATCGATAGGAAGCTTTCGTTGGAAGGCGCGGGCAAGTTGAGTTTCCCGCTTAACTTGTCAATCACGTAGTAGGTAGCGGGTAGGATGGCTTCGTTTTTTGTTAGGTTCAGGATTTTGGTTATTTTTGCGTTGTTTTTGAATGCAGTATTCTGATTTTCCTTTTGGATTTGTTCAATGAAAGCTGGGTCAGAAATTACGCCTATCCACAAGGGTCCTGAATAATCCATTTTGCCGCCACATTCAGGACATTCATCACTCTTTCCAAAAATCTTGGTTATTGTTTCGCGATGCATGCAGTTAAAGCAGTGTAGGATGTAACCCATTTGTTTGAGGCTTTCGTCGGCTTTTTGGCAGCCATAGCCGATTTGGGCGTAGACGCGGATATAGTGGTTGCTACTGTGACTGAAAAGGATGCGAACTCCAATATCTTGTTTCGCTGCTGTTGACGCTATACAACCAGCTAAAAGCCGCACCGCCAACTCATGACAATACTCCGTCCGCAACGGCCTACCCCCGTACTTTCGCACACACGCCTTCGCATGAACTCCGCAGAGCGGCGCTAAATCTGTGGCAGTAGCCGCCAAAAACCCCTTGTTCTTTAGGGCACGAAAAGCCGAATCCAGGTAGGGTACAGGGGTACCGAAGGGGTCAATGTCTACTATGTCGAAGCGTTTTCTTGGAGAGGCGTTGCAGCTTAAGACACAGTTGGCATCTTTATTTTCGATTGTGATTTTGTTTTGAACATTGTTTAATTGAATGTTGTGTTTTGCCAATTCGAAGGCGGTAGTGTTAATGTCGCTTAGCAATACCCGCGTTACTCCCTCAACTTCAGCTATAAAACGGATTCCGCGGATACCTTGGCTCGTGAAGGGTTCGCAGATGCTAATTTCATGGTTAACTGTATGTTGGTATGCTTTGAATGCTAAAACGGTTAGGTCACGGTTGAATTCCATGACAGGGTTGTAGAAGACTGGAGCTTTAGAAGGTGCATAATCCGATGGCACAACGCCGTACGCCTCCAGTTTTGGAACTAAGACCTGGACTTTGCCTTCCTTGATTATTTCGCTCGGAAAATTAGCGACATAGCCTTCTTTATCTGCCATTGAGTCTGCTCCAGAGGTATTTATATGAAAAGAATTTAATCGACATATTAGACTTATGGTAGGGTTGATGAAAAAGATGGCAACGACGCGAGTTTTGATTTTGACCGGCGCTCCGGGGGTTGGAAAAACCACGGTGCTCATTAAAACGGTGGATGCCCTAAAAGCGAAGGACGTTGGTGTGGGCGGCATGATTAGTCGCGAAGTTCGAGAAAACAACATGCGGGTGGGCTTTGAAATCTTGGATTTAACCAACGGCAAACATGGGTGGCTGGCTCACATAAACGGGCTTGGTCCAAAGGTAGGCAAATACCACGTTAACCTCGACGACCTCGATAAAATAGGAACCTCTGCCATCACGCAAGCCGTCGAAAAATGCGGTGCCATCGCAATCGACGAAATTGGCCCCATGGAACTGTACTCGCAAAAATTCAAACAAGCCGTAACACAGGCATTGGAGAGCAAAAAGCTGGTGCTGACGGTTGTCCATGGAAAAGCCAAAGACCCCTTGGTAACTCAGGTGAAACGCAGAGTTGATGCTGAAATATTTAATGTGACTTTCTCCAATAGAGAGAAACTTTCTGAGCAATTAATCAGAAAAGCTCTTAACATGATTTAGCCATAAGCTATAGCAACATATTTGAATTCTAATATCCACATTGCAGTTCGTCTCAAAGGAACATGGTCACATATAGATGCTCAAAGCCAAAAAAATGAAAGATTTTGATGCAGGTTTCGATTGCTTTTTGGATATAAGACAGCACTACTAAGCATGTCTACACAACCCTTTTATATTCTTATCTTAAGATTTAATATAATAATAAATCAGAACACCTGAAGAATTGCAAACATAATAGGTACACACATATCCGCAATCGATGGAAGAGGTTCAATGGATATGGTTGAACGATAGAAAGAACATGATGAGCCAAAAAAAGTGTTAGATTCAGAGGTAATTACCATTGAATCCAGACTTAACGGGGGTAAGCTCACGGTTACTTCCATTTTCAGCCAGACCATAGGAACCTCTTCCATCAAAAATTCAAAACCATTTATAAGATAACTTTGGAAAATCCCATCGATATTTATCTGCAAACAAGCTTAATTGCAAGGCAACCTACTCTCATTGATAATGTTCAAAGTAAAACACGATGCGCCCCGAAGACTTCTTGTTTGCAACTGAATTAGCGAACACCATGAATTGGAACATGTCGCCTGAAGATTTTCAATTCAATTCTATGCTTGAGCCAGACGGCTGTTTGGTTCTTTTTGAAGATTCAAAGCCACTAGGCATAGCTACCTGCATAAGTTTTGGCAAAATCGGCTGGTTTGGCAACCTAATCGTGAAAGAGGAAGTCCGACATAAAGGTGCAGGAAGCTTTCTGGTGAAGCACGCTATTGTACTATTTGCAGGGCAAAGGAGTGGAAACGATTGGACTCTATGCGTATCGTAATCTTCAAGACTTCTATGGAAATTTGGGTTTTAAAGCAGATGAGGAAGTAGCTGTCTTTCAAACCCAAGCAATCAAGTCTTTACCGCAAGAAAAGCTGCCAAAAATAGGAAAAAACCATTTTCCAGCCATAGCCAAGTTCGATCGGGAATGTTTTGGAGGCGACCGGACAAGACTGCTTGAATCTATCATTCTATGAAAAGGGGAACTTAGCCTATTACATTTCCAAGGGTGGCGAGGTTGTTGGGTATGTTGCAGCTACGGTTTACGAGACCATGGCGTGGGTTGGACCCTTAATGTTCCATGAAGGAAATGAGGACATTGCCGTTAAGTTGCTAAAAGGAGTTCTGGAAAAATTATCGGGCAAAACAGCTTTCGCAGCGTTGCCAACAAAAGAAACAGTCCTGATTGACACATTCACTTCAGCAGGGTTTGAAGAGGATTTTTCTTTTGTAAGGATGTATTTTGGGCCAAGTGTTGCAAGAAATTGTATATACTTGGCTGAATCTCTAGAAAGAGGATAGTTTATGGAAGATTATTGTAGACTTTTGCTTGAGGATTTTTTGAAGACTTCCTTTTCAACAGTGAAGGTTCTGGTTGAAGGCGCCACATCTTCTAAGGGCCAAAATAGCAACCGAAAAGTTAACTTGTTCCGTTATGTTAACGGCAAAAAAGTTTCTTTTCCCTTCACGGATGAACGGTTTTACCTGCGCGGTTCGGTTGAATATACCAACCCGCAGTTGACTGTTGAAGAAGTTCAGGGTATTGTTGGCACTCGACTGCTTGAAACCTGCGCGAACTACTTCTATGAACATGGTTTACAGCGAGCCAGACGACGGTGACATAGCTGCGCTGGCAGAGTTGCTTAAGAAACCCACGCAAGGCTACATCGTTCCTTTTCTTCTAAACACAGACGATGTTGAAGCAGACCGCTACTCCATGAACCCCTTAAAACAATCAATAGTGGACAGCGGACAGAGTGCGTATCCAGCTGCCAACGTCAAAACTGAGCGGACTTAAAATCGATGAAGTGTACTGCAAAAAATACGATGGCAGTATGATTTCTAAAAAAGAAACTGAACTGATCACTGAAAGTCTTGCAAGCCAGCAATGGTTCATATCTTGATTTGGTTGATTCAATCAAGTATGCGCAATTGGTGGAATTGTCGGTGTTCTTTGGGATGGATCTTTCGCTCTATACGTTGCGTATGCCGCTTTCAACTTTGAAGAGCGAGAATAAAGATGGCTTGTTACATTACATTATTCAAGAAAGCAACCGTGATTATGCTTCTGTCGAAGAGGCGTACACCTGCATGGGACGGAGCATGAAAAACCGCACCACCCTCTTGACGATACCGCATTCCAAAAAGGGCTTTGGTTCTAAACGTGCTGCCCGAGGCAAACTGCACTTTGAAGACGGCAAACTCCTCGACGCCGCCATCAAATACAAAACTACTCCACTCTACCCCAACGCCATGGATCCCGAAGACATAGCAGTCGCGGTATGCGAAGATGAGCTTTATCAGTTCCAGGCGAGAAACTCTCCGATTACAGTTATGCAGAAACGCCTTCTTCGCCTCAATTCTTCTTGTACTCTATTGGGTCCCCTGAAGACGCGACGCTTTGGCATGGAATTGGAGCTTTCGCGGCACCGCAGTTGCTGCAGAGTTACCGTTCAGGCCGCATAGCTTGCCGTGAAGGAAGATTAATTAAGAATTTAAGCGAAAAATACAACATAAAAGTGGATGTTCCCCTGCAGTTTAACCTTGCACCAGAAGGTATATGGAGCCACCCAATCCACCGCAACATCGACGCAAGCATCGGGAGCGTAGAAGACCTTCCTGACCTGGCACATCGAGGAATGAGACTGGAATACCTTCCCACTTTCAAGTAAAAGCAGGCAAATGATTTGACGGCAATAGAGTATGCGATGTTTAAAATCTTGCGCTTGTTTCGTAAGCTCCCATTCAACATACTAGGTGTTGGAAACCAGAAAGTCATTTTCTCCGAGTTTTTCAAGGATTTCCAAAAAGTCGAGGCGGTAAAGGGCATTTTTGGCGAGAAAACCGATGAAGTTCTAAGCCACCTCACAGTCGAGATTAGCTGGGTTATGGGTTACATGTATGTGGATGGCTCGGACGGGCACCTTGTTATAAGCAAAGGGTACCTCAACAACGGCGACAAAATCGACATTTACCTAGACCTGATCCATGAGCTCTGCCACGTTAAACAGTTCATGGAGGGCAAAGAACTATTCGACCCACGCTACGATTACGTTGATAGACCCACAGAGATTGAAGCTTACCGTTATTGCATACAAGAGGCAAGGCGTCTGGGTTTAAGCGAGGAAAAAATCCGCTGCTACCTTCGGACTGAATGGATGGGCGAGGATGATTTTAAGCGGTTGGCCAAGGCGGTAAATGTCTCAGTAGCCTAAAGCCTCATGGTAGACTTTAAGCATTTTTTGGGCGCAAATATCCCAAGTAAAGTTTTCAGTAACAAACTCGCGACCCTTCGCACCCATTTTTTCACTCAAAAACCTATTAGAAAGAAGACTTAGCAATCCATCTACCAATTCTTCGGTGTTACCCCGCTTAACAAGAAACCCCGTTTGACCGTTGAGGATAGCTTCGTTTACTCCGCCAACGTCAAAAGCCACAACCGGTTTACCAGACGCTTGCGCTTCAAGGAGCACGATACCCTGTCCCTCCTGAATCGACGGCAAAACAAACACGTCGCAGCAATTATACACGTCGGGTAGAAATTCGTCTTTGACGTTACCTAGAAATTTGAAATTGCCTGAAAGATTTGCGCCTTCAAGAGAGGCGGTTAATTGCTGTTTTAATGGTCCTTCCCCGACAATCAAAAACGTAGTATCAGGTCTTTCTTTGACTATTTTTTTTGCTGCTTCAACCAGATAAAGCAAACCTTTTCTTGGAATCAAACTGCCAGCGAAAAGAACTACGGGCTCATCTCCTAATCCGAAAAGTTTCTTAGCCGCTTTTGGGTTCTGAGCTGGTTTGAATTTTTCAGTATCAACACCGTTTGGAACAATTCGAACCTTGCTTGGATTTATGCTATAGTATTTTTGGATTTTTTCAAGCGAATAATTGCTTATAGTCACGATCAAGGTTGCATCATT
This sequence comes from Candidatus Bathyarchaeota archaeon, assembly GCA_963809455.1. Classification (GTDB taxonomy): domain Archaea; phylum Thermoproteota; class Bathyarchaeia; order Bathyarchaeales; family Bathycorpusculaceae; genus Bathycorpusculum. Next base: position 28,281 of record CAWEJP010000012.1, read on the forward strand.
CGCCATTTCATCTTCCAACGTGCCAAGCCGTTCCATGAAGTTGTTCGCTATTCTGGCTCTAATTGATGTGTACCCGTTTTTCTTGGCTTGCTCGTACTCGTCTGCGAGTACGCCGTGAATCGTATGGATGAATGGCTTTATAATGCCCTTTTTCTTAAGGGCCTTGGAGAATCCGTATCCGCTTACAGCATGAGCTTCGAAAACGTCAGCGTTGATGGTACTTACTTTCTTGATAAGGCTTCTATTGAAAAACCAGTTGTCCAAGGGAAAAAGCCGATCCGTTGAGTAACTGGGAACAAAATTTACGCCATTGAGAGATATGGATTCTTTGAAACCAGCCTTCGTACCGCAATAGACCGAAATGTTCGCTTCGGTTTGCAGACGCTTGGTGGTTTCGATTATGCGCCGCTCTACACCCCCAAAGTACAGGTGGGGGGGTTGGGTATTGAAGACGGCTAACCGAAACTTATCCATCAATTACACCTATTGTGGCTTGTACTTATTGTTAGTTCGTTTTTAGATATAAGTTGCACTTAAATGCTAAGTTACTAAGGCTGAAAGGAAATGCATCTAAAAGGGCAGGTTGTATTGGAGATTTTTCAAGCCATATACATGTCGAATACTAGTGGTTATTCTTCGCCATATCCGTGTTCCATTCTGCCGTGTGTTTTCTTGTAGGAAAATTCATGTTGCTCTTTAGAGGCACCGAAGACCGTCATGTGTTTTTGTAGGTCTGCTTGGGTTAGGAAAATGCAGGAGCAGTGCGGACATTTGTATTGTTTGTTGTTGTTGGTTTCTTGCGCCATATTTTCCGCCTAATGGATGTTTATGTGGATTTTTTTGCCGTCCAGCTCTGACTCACGCCATTCTGCTTGGACATCACTGTAGTTACTGTGTAAATAGACTTTCCTGGCGCGAACCAAACCAGCCATCTCCTCTAAATATGGTTCCAAAAGCCCCATGCTCTCAGCATCCAAATCAGCAATATGGACAGATTCCAATGTTTCTGTAGGCACAAAACCCATCTCTTTACGAAGCGCTTGCACACGCCTTGCCAAATCGCGCATAATGCCTTCGCCTAACAATTTGTCGTCACGTTGTCCGCTGAGAAACACGGTTATTTCGTCTTGTTGGCTGGAAACCCAGTTTTCGCCTCCAACATATTGGGGAACGGAAGTTGAGTATTCTGCGGATTTAACGTTCGCTTGTTCTAGAAGCAGTACTTCAAGGCTTTTGAGGGCGTGCAAGGTTTTTTCGGGTGCAACCACGATTGTTTTGGATAGTGGCCAGCGGCGTTTGAGTTTTCCTTGCCCCCTTGCAGCATATGAGATTGAAACAACTTTAAGGAGCATGTCAAAGTCTTCTTCCAACGATTTATTGCGCATTTTTTCGTTTGGTGTTGGCCAAGCCACAAAATTAACGGATTCAGGCAAGTTTGTTTCTAGTTGTCGATAGATTTTTTGGTAAAGTGCTTCGCTGAGGAATGGCGTGATTGGATTAAACAACAACGTCACCGTTTTTAAGGAGTGATGGAGCAATGCGTAGATGGTTTGGCGTCGCTCAACTGTTTCAGGTTCATCAGTCCAGAGTTCCTTGCGAATCATTGGAACATAGAGTCTGCTTAGGGTTTCAATCACGAAATCTTCCAAAACCGCCAGTGCCACGTTGAATTCGCATGTTTCGAGTTTTTGGGTGTATTCCTCGATTTTCTGCTGCAGCTTAGACAGAAGCCATTTGTCCGCAGGTTGAATGTTAGATCCCTTAAAAGCCCAATCCAAAGTGTACTTTTCAGAGTCAAACTCGTCAAAAGTTGCATTCTGCAAAAAGAACCTGCTAAGATGATAGAGTGTTGAGAGAACCTGGTAAGGTCTTCGAGTTAATTCTTGCATGTCAAAACTCATGAAATCAACTGGACTACATTTGCGAGTCATGTAAAATCGGCAAAGGTCTGCGCTGTTCTTTTCGAGGAGTTTGTTAGTCTCAATGACGTTACCGAGGCTTTTGCTCATTTTCCTGCCTTTCGCATCCTGAGTCAAGCCCTGAAAAAGAAACTTCCCGTATGGAGCAACAGGCTTACCCGTTAAAATAACATATTCCAGAAGAAGCGAGTTTGCCCATCCGCGAGTTTGGTCGATACCTTCCGTTAAGAAAGATGTAGGCACAAACTTCTCAAACTCCTCATCCGAGAACCGTGCATATGGCGAAGCGCCGCTGTTGTGCCATGTATCCAAAACGAAATCTTCCCTACGCATAGTTCCGCCACATTCTTCGCATTTAAGAGTGATTCGGTCAACCCAGGGTTTGTGCAATTCAAAGTTAGCTGGAATTGCCTCTTGAGCGTTGTCGACTAATTCTTTTTTGCTTGCCATTAAGCGTTTGTGACGGCATTTTTCGCAGGTCCACATGGGCAAAGGTGTTCCCCAAATGCGTTCACGGCTAATACACCATGGCTTGCCCTCTTTTAAGAATCCGAGAAAACGGTTTTTGGGTTCATCAAAAAAGTACTCGACTGTTTCCGCTGCTTCAAGCACTTTGCCATTTATTTTGTCGGTTCGTAAAAAGTACTCTTTGCGTGCGAGCCATACGAGTTTGTGGTGGCTACGCCAACAAGTTGGGTATTCATGTTTGATTTTTTTGACTTTAACGAAGGCGTTGTGGTTGCGTAGTTCCTCAACTACGAGCATGTCTGCGTCACGAGCGAAAACGCCTGTGAAGATGCCTGCATCGTCGGTGAATTTTACTTCGTCGTCGAAAGGAACAAAAATTGGGACACCTCTTCGGTTGGCTGCCCAAAAATCGTCTTCGCCGTTGCCTGGAGATAGATGAACAACACCCGTTGCAGTTTCGGTGTCAACAAAGTCTTCTGCTACGACTTTGTGGACTAGGGGATGTTTGGTTTCTAGATCTGCCTGCTTAGGAATGATATCTTTTAGCGGGTAATCATAAGCGGTTCCTTCCAAGCTTTTGCCTGTCATTGATTCGGTTATTTGGTAATTTATGATTTCAAGTTCCGCCATAACTGGTTCAACACGTTGCCGCATCATTATCCAAACTTCTTCGCCGACTTTTACTTTCACGTATTCGGCTTTCGGCTTAACCGCCAACATGGTGTCTGTTATGATGGTGAATGGCATGGTTGTCCAAACTAGGAAGTACTCGTTTTGTGTTCCTGTGACTTTGAATTTGAAGTAGACTGATGGATCTTCAACTTCTTTATAGCTGCCTTCGTACCCAACTTCAGCACTGCTGAGGCTGGTTTGGCATCCAGGGCAATATGCAACAACGTAATGTCCTTCTTCTAGGAGGTTTTGTTCCCAAGCACGTTTAAGGTAGAACCATTCCCGCTCAATGTAGCTGTCTTTGTATGTCCAATACGCTTTATCCTGGTTAATCGCAATGCCCAATCGACTGTCGGCTTCAAGCCACATTTGGTGATAACGCATGATGGCTTTCTTGCATTCCTCAATAAAGCGTTCCATCCCGAATTTCTCTATGGATTCGCGTTTGTTGCGGACTCCGAGGAGTTTTTCAACCTCGAGTTCCACAGGTAAGCCTTGGCAATCCCATCCTGCCCAAAACGGCATGTAATAGCCTTCCATAGTTTTCCACCGGTACCGAATATCCTTCATGATTCTGCCACGTGCGTGCCCAATGTGGGGGATGCCGTTAAGTGTGGGTGGACCTTCTACGTAGCCCAACAGACCCTTAGCGTCTTTTTCCAGAAGCTCCAATTTATTGCGGATGTCGTTCTTTATCCAGAATTCACGCATTTCAGCTTCAAGCACAAGCGGAGAATAGTTTGTCGGTAAGCTCTGGTTTTGGTTCTCTTCGGTTTGGGCTGTCAAATTCATTACCGTAACGCAAAATACGCTAAAAGACTATATAAAAGTAACAACGCACCAAAAATGGAAGAATAAATGGAACTCAGTTAGTCTTTTTATATATACCAGACTCAGTAATTCGATAAATTCAAAGATAAGTCCAATTCAACCCGTTCAAAGTCACCGATGGCACCACGAGCACAGCTAGTCACCAGAGCCGTCGACGTAGCTATGTAATACACGCCTATGGTGTAATGCTAGGTCGGGCAACTATCACTCCAGAATGGATTGCTACAGTCACTAAAAATTAGACATAGCGGACCCTCAAAAGTCGCTTCTAACATTAAAAGTTAAAAACAACTTTCCCTTCTTTCTTTTTGTCTATCTTTCTAAAGACTAAACATTCAAACGTTAAGTTAATACGCCAATTCTATCTTAGAATCTTTTAAGGAAGACAAATGGCTGAGACCCAAAAAGGCAATGAAGAAAATGTCTCTTTAAAAGAAATACATTTGCCATGCGGCTGCGTATACCAAGACAAAGGCTGGATGCTAACCAGAATTAACGAATGCGAATACCACAAACGCAGAAGAACCACAAAACGCTCGTACAGACCTAAAGCTGAATGCGTGAGACCATAAATGTTGTTTGGAGACCCTTTAATAACTAAATCACATCAAAAAAATGAATGGAGTAATTCAAAGGGTATTTCCACAATCCATTTAACCTTCATAAGGCGATTTCCTAAACTAACATGACAATTCCTCAAGCCAACCCTGTTTCTAAACCTCAAAGATCATCGAAAAAAATCCTAAGAATTATCATTCAAGTAGTGGTTATGGTCGCTATCTTCGCTGCTTTGTTTTGGTATATAGGAATTGGTTCTCTCTATAACGCCCTGCTCACCATAAAAGTAGAGTATTTGGCTCTTGCTTTTCTGATGTATTTTGGAATAAACATCTTCTTCACCATAAGACTTCGAAGAGTTTTAGGAAAAGGAGGGGTAAAAACATCTTTTGGCAAAACACTTCTTGCTCAATATGCAGGAATGCTAACCAGCGATGTAACCCCTGGACGCTCAGGCTACATTCTAACACCAGTTTATCTTCGAGACCAAAATGTACCCGCCTCAAAGGGACTATCTAGCATTTTAGGCATACAAACAATAGAGTTTTTAGTCAAAGTTATCGGGGGAATCGGCGCAGCCATATTCCTCATCTACATGGTTCCAGCGGGCAACTGGCCTTCAACTACTGTCTTGGGAATTAACGTAACCTTCTTCGTTATAGGTTTAGGCATTGCCCTAATGTTAACTGGCGCACTTTTGTTAGCTGCATTTTCCTGGTCAGAGAGAGCCATATCCCTTTTTGACCGAATAGCTAATTCAAGATATCTTAAAAGATTCACTGGAGGATTATTGGGTAAGCTTGAAGAATACAAAGATAGCTCTCATAAAACTAGATCTGCAATTCCAGAAATATTTGGGTTAACCATGATTTGCTGGGTTCTAAAAGGATTTGAATGGTACTTCTTAGGAGCCGCATTAGGAATAACGCTTAGCAGCAACTTCGCAATAGCATGGCTTGGCTTCTTTTTAATCCACCCGTTGGTGACTGCATTGGCGTTTGTTCCAATCACTCCCGCAGGGGCAGGTGTGCAAGAATTCGGAATTGTCGGGATTATGAGTTTGCTTTTTGTTAATCCAAGCACCGCTATGCTTGGAGCCATAGGAGCATTCGCAATTTTAGCTCGAGGCCTGTTAGTAGTTGAAGACCTTGCAGGAGTACCTCAGATAGTGAAATCCACAAGCCTCATCTTTACCAACAAAAAACCTGCTGAAACAACTACTTTGCCCCCAACTCCCACGCCGCTTTAACAGTTTTTTTTAGACAACTTTCGTACTTTCAACTTAATTTAGGGGGGAACAAAATTGAGCAGCAAAACAGCAGTAAGGCAAGCCAAAGATGCGGATCAACGGAGACTTAAAGAAATTATTGATTTGTCGTTTCCAAGGTTTTTTCGGTTCTTCGCCAGCCACAGCGTATGCTCTGATGAGGGAAAAGTGCTCGTTGCGGAAAACCAAGGGTTAATCTATGGTTTTGCCAAACTCATAGAATTCAACATCGGTGCACAAAAATACGGTTGCGTTCTTTGGATTGCAGTTCATCCTTCATATCGACGAAAAGGAGCCGCCTTCAACCTAACAAACGCTGGCTTAGAATCCCTCAAGAAAGATGGGTCGAAAGAGGTTTTTGCTTCTACCCAAAGGGGAAACAAGGGAGCTTTAGCGACTTTGGGTAAAGCAGAGTTTGTGCGTGTGGGTTTTTTGGGGTTGTGGCGGTTGTTTGGTTGGCGGGTTTTTAGTTTTTATCGTGATATTTGGTTTGCTCCAAGTGAAGTTGTCTTAATGCATACTTAGTTTGTAAGTTTGGTCGGGAGAGCAGGATTTGAACCTGCGACAGCTCGGTATCTGTGGCCTAGACAGGCTAGAATGAAGCCCACCATGGGTAGACCTCTACAGCTTCTCCACCAGCTAAGCATGTTAGCCAGCTCGAGAGCTCTGCCAGGCTGAGCTACCTCCCGACAAAGACCATAAAGACAAACCAAAAGAATTTATGTGTTTTGGAATTACAGTACAGGTTCTACGACGTACTAAACGTTTTAATCTTTTTAGCTGTAGTGATTCTATCTGCAAGAGGCGAATTAATTGGCGAAAACCATTGGAATCGTAACTTCTGGAGGAGATGCACCAGGCATGAATGCAGCCATCCGCGCAGTTACCCGTGTTGGTCACTCGATGGGTTTCCAAGTTGTTGGGTTTGAACGTGGTTGGGATGGATTATTGTCTAACACTTGCAAGAAGTTGACGCCCCGAAGCGTCGGCGGCATAATTCAACTGGGCGGCACCATGCTTCACACGTTGCGTTGTCCAGCGTTTGAGCAGCCAGGCGGCGTTGAGACATCCTCTGAAACCCTGAAAATTAACTCCGTTGACGGTTTAGTCGTTATCGGCGGAGATGGCTCGTTCCGCGGAGCATCAGCTCTTGGAAAAAAAAGCGACGCCTTGATGATTGGAATTCCAGCTACAATTGACAATGATGTTTACGGAACGGAAGAAACAATTGGTTTCGATACAGCAGTCAACACTGCAGTAGGGACTATCGACAAAATCAGAGACACAGCCATTTCTCATGAGCGAATCTTCATCGTTGAGGTTATGGGTCGTAAAAGAGGTTTTTTAGCTTTGGAAGTAGGAATGTGCGTGGGTGCGGAAGTGATTTTGATTCCTGAAAAACCATTGGCGACTGAAGAGGTATGCACTATAATGGATGATAACGCAAGAAAAGGCAAAAGGGCAGGAATAATTGTAACCGCTGAAGGTTTTGGTGACTCAAGCAAATTGGCTCAAGATATTCAAGGGCAAACCAACTCCGAAGTTAGATTATCCATACTCGGCTATGCCCAACGAGGAGGTAGCCCAACGGCACGCAGCAGACTGCTTGCTAGTTTGTTTGCCGAAAGAGCTGTGGAGCTGATTTGTGAAGGAAAAGGCAATTTGGCAGTTGGGTTGCAGAAGGGTGAAGTTACCAGTGTTAATCTTGAAGAGGCAGCTACAAAGAAAAAGAAGTTAGATTTGCAGGCTGCTTAAAGTGGCTGAAATGTTATCTATCTAAATCCATGATTTTCTTTGTTTTTTTATAACAGTGATTCATAGATTTTGCCAGTTTGTTCTGCTACTTTTTTCCAAGTGAAATATTCCAGTACTCTGCGGCGACCGTTTTCGCCCCAATTCTTTGCTTTTTCAGGATCACGCAAAGTTTCTTTTATTCCCCAAGCTATGTCAGCGGGGTCTTCACCGTTAATGTGCACGCCTGTTTGGTCAGTTCCCCCGTTTATGATTTGCTCTTTAAAACCAACTACGCCGCGGGCGCCCACCACGACAGGTTTCTCCATGGCCATCGCTTCCAAACTGACAATTCCGAAAGGCTCATAGATAGAAGGGAAAATGCACACGTCTGAAGCGGCGTAATGAATTATTCTTTCTTCTTCTGAAACAAAGTCAAATCGGTAAACAATATTGTTTTTTATGTTTAGTCTTTCTGCTGTTTCTACGATGTCGTTTTGTTCGTCGCCCTTACCTAAGATGACTAATGTAGTGTTGGGGTATTCTTTGAGAACAAGAGGCATTGCCTGAAGAAGATTGCGCACGCCTTTCACCCACGTAAGTCTTCCAACAAAAAGCAGCATATTCCAATTGTCTGGAATACCATATTTTTTTCTGATTGCAGTAACCGCTTGTTTTTGAACGTTCACTGGGTTATAACGTTCAGCGTCCACGCCATTCCAAACTACACTGATTTTTGAGGGTTGCCAACCATGTTTTATGAGGTCTTCTTGCATGGCGTAGCTTACGGTTATTATTTTGTCAGCATTCTGAGCCATGGCACTTTCAAAGTGGGAAACTGTTTCGGATCCTTGCCCACCACTTCTGCCCCACTCGGTACTATGAGTATGAAACACTACCGGAATTTTGGTTTCATTCTTGATAACTAAGCCTGCGATGCTACTTAACCAATCGTGACAGCAGACCACGTCAAATTTGTAGCCTTCTTTTTTAATTAAGCCGTTGATGAATTTAGTGGCGCTCAAAATGTTGTAGATGAATATGTCGTTGAAGAATTTGATGTTGGTGCCCCATTTTTTAAGGTCGTCAGCAACAAAGAACGGCCACACGTTGCTGGCGTCGGCAATTAGGGGTCTGTGAACTTCAACACCCCTCATAATTTCTCTAGTTTTTAATCCGTTATTGTTTAATGTGAAGACTGAAACGTCATGTCCAAGGTCAACGTATTGTTGAGTGATGTATTCGGCGTATGTTCCTAAGCCGCCGACTAGTTGAGGTGGATATTCGTAAACAAAGAAGCCTATTCTCAAAAAAGTCACCTGTAACTTGCATTTATCTATTACTTGAATGTTATTTATGCTTTAAAGAGATGAACTACTGATTTTGAATCCATAAAAAAATTTTTGCGTTCAGTTAAATGCTTTTATTTTAAGAAAGACAAAATCATGATCATGTTCAAGAAAGCGTTAATAATTTATTTTTCGAATACGGGGAACACTCAGAAAGTTGCTCTTGCAATCTGTGTTGGTTTGGAAGCGGGAGGTTTGCATGTAGAATTGAAGAAGCCTCAAGAAGCAACCAACATTGATTTTTACGATTATGATTTGGTTTGCGTTGGTTCGCCCTCGATTGAGTGGCAACCAGCAAAAGCCATAGCTGATTTACTGAAGGCTAAACTGACGCTAAATCGCAACCAAGGAAAAATTAAGCCTTGCGCCCCAAAAGTGGCTGGCAAAAACGCTTTGATTTTCTGCACCTACTCCGGACCACATACTGGGATTGATGAGGCTATCCCAGCGGGAAAAACTATGAGGCAGTACTTTGAGCATTTCGGCTTTAATATACTTGGCGAGTGGTACGTTCTAAGTGAGTTCCATGGTCGAGAAGATTTGAGCACACAAGGCAAACTAGGCGACATACGGGGGAAACCGTCTGCTGAGGAGTTGGCGAAAATTAAAAAGGATGCTCAGCAAATAGCTAAGAGCGTGTAATGGAAGTGTTGGATTGACTAAAACCGTTGTTTTGCCTTTGCGTGTTCATGAGGATTTAGTTAAAGTTTCTGAGGAACTTTCGTTGATGGCTAAAAAGCCCATTTCCACCTCGATGGCGGTGGATTTGCTTATGGAGATTTACCGTGCCCACCTCAACAACCCCTGCGCGTTGGATGCGTTTAGTCAGCAGCTCAGGAGTCTGAACCTTATGTTGCCAGAAGAATTTGATAAGTACTGGGATGAACCCACAAAGAAACCAGAAAATAAACGTAAAATTAAAGCTAAAAAGCAATAATTATAGTGGCATTGAATTTCAACTTGCTTAGTACTTTCCTTAGTGCCTCGTAGGATCCAAACTACATTTGGCTATCCATTAAAGGATTAAAAAAACTGTTGCCTACTATGGATAACTATGTTAATTTTGATTCAAAATAAGCATTTGGTAAACATGAATTCTGAATTCAGATTCTCAAGTCGTAATGATATTATATATAATTAGTCAGAATTGGGTAGCAATACCCAAAATACAGGAAAGGATGAATCCCCAATGACACTCATAATGGAAAACGACGAACTGATGAAAATTTACGATAAGCAAACTGACGCATGGAAAGTTGCTAACAAAGACCAAAACTATAACAAGCAAATCTCAACCATAGTAGACACCTTCGCAAGGTTCGGATTACTTAAGAATGAAATCAGAGTTTACATGTACCTTGCTCGAGCAGGAGAAAAGAAAGCTGGAGAAATAGCTGAGGCAATCTCGCTTCATCGCACAGAAACCTATAGAATCCTGCGTGATCTGGAAAGGAAAGGAATGGTTTTCTCAATCTTTGAGAAACCACTAAAATTCACAGCCGTCCCATTGGACAAAGCAATAGATTTGCTCGTGGATGCTCAAAAAATCAAGATTAAACTCTTAGAACAAGAAAAAATAAGCCTCGTTGAACTCTGGCAATCGATGCCTCAACCAAAAGTTGAAACCGCCAAGAAAGAACTCTTCCAAATGCTTGAGGGCGAACAACAAGTACTCATTAAAGCTAACGAACTGCTCGAAAAAACCGAGGAAAAATTCCACATATTCGCTTCAGCAGACTACCTCTCAGAACTATTCTACAACGACTTCTCTGACAACCTGAAAAGTCAAGCTGACAAAGTTGAAGTAACACTAGTAACTGACGATTCGTTGAAGAGCGCTTATTTTATCGGCCAAATGAATTGGCTTAATGAATCGCACAAAATAGTTGACGAACAAAACTTGCCTTGCTTCATGATCTCAGACACTAAAGAAGTTCTAATTGTTTTCCACGAAAAAGGCAACGACAGCGAAAATGAAGTAAAAAAGAAGTGTAGGGTAGCAGCAATCTGGACGAACTACAGCGCACTAGTTAGCACTTTGCAAATGCTTTTCTCGAAGTTAGCGCAATAATAAGTAACTTTTTTGGATTTTTAACTATCTTTTCATTTTTATGCGAAGCTTAAGGAGCAAAATCGAAATTTAGCTGAAATTGAAATAATGATTACCGCGTAATCTGTCAAAGGTAGACTAAGTTTTTACGCTGTTATGTGGTACTCGTTCTGTTATGCAGAAATCACACATTTTTTACCGATTAACGCAGCAGCCCACCATAACATATGAGTTGTGTTTTATTTCGATGACGCAGTAATCTTCCGGGTAACCTGCGTCGCCGTCAGTACAACTAAAGAGGGCTTGTCCTTGGTCGCTTATTTTGAAAAGCCAAAAATCCCTTCTTACTCCAAAAGAGAAAGTGAAGTCTTCAACCAAATAGCCTCCCATTCCTTGACTGAATAACGTATATGGCGTCGGCGGTCGGTGCACAGTTTGGTTTTTGAAGTTCAGAGTAAAATAGTTGATAACACAAATTACTAAGGTTTTTGTTTGTGGTTGTGGGCTGTGTTGGTTTTTCACTTTTTTCTTGTGGTTTGGGTTGCTTTTGTTTTTTGGGTTGTGTTGTTTGGCTGTTTAGTTGTGAGCTACTTGGTTGTGTCACAAGTCAACATGGAGTAATGTTGTGTTTTGCTGATTGTGGTTGTGGGAGTATGTTGAAAGTGTTGAGTTGTGGATACTATGTATGATGCTGTTTATTATTTGTAGAATTTAGGGGGAGAATTTTAGCAAGTTCTAAATGTCAGTTTGCTTAAGTTATTAATTTAGCAGTTTGTTGGAGTCCAGTTAAAATGGAAAATACTGATGGTTTTGTGGCTGTTTTAGATGAAAAAGAGCTTCAAGAAGGCAAAATGAAGCGTTTGTCCATAGAGGGCACACCCGTTTTGCTCATTAAACAACGGGGCAAAATCTTCGCAATAGATAATCGTTGTCCCCATCAGGGCTGCGGTTTCTCAGGCGGAAAATTGGATGGCTTGGTAATCGTTTGTCCCTGCCACGATTGGCGCTTTAACTTGGAAACTGGAGAGTATGAAGAGCAACCGTTAATGAGGTTAACAAAGTTTGACTGGAAGGTTGAGGCGGGAAAAATCTGGGTTAAACTTGAAGACCCTGAATAAGCTTAATCTATTATTTTGGTTTTTTTCTTTTTGTTGTTTGATCATTTATGCCCGGATAAAAGTAATAGATTTTTATTAAAAAAGTTAATCGGTTGAGCAGGAGATAACTTCGTTTTTGAATCTGTAGCCTTTGGAGAATTCCCAGAAAGCCTCGGAAGTTTTCAGAAGGGGTCTTTTGGGTTTTACTATGTAGAGGTTTCTGGGGTTTTTTGCTTCTTCAATGTTGATTATTTTTATTAGTCCTGCCGCTTGGGCTTTTTTGGCTGCTATTGAGGAGATGATGCTTATGCCTCTGTCTTCTGAAACTGCTGTTATTACTGATTCGGTGCTTCCAAGCTCCAGCGCCACCTTCAACTGCGAAGGTGAGATGTTGTTTTCTTGGAGTAAGCGTTCGATTTCAAGTCTTGTGCCTGAAGTTTCTTCACGACTTATGAATGGATAAGACAAAACTTGGGTTAGTTTAACGATCTGGTGTTTAGCTAACGGGTGGTTGCAGGGTACAAGAAGGACCAGCTGGTCTTCGCCTATTTGGAGGAAATCGAATTTTTCTTCAAACCCCTGCATTGTTCCTGTTGCCGCAAAATCAGCATCGTTAGCTTGGAGAATGTTTAAACTATTTAGGCTATCTTGGGCTTTTATTTTGAATTTTACGCTTGGATATTTCTTTTGGAATTCAGAGGTTAAGCTTGGAATTATGTGTTCGCCGGGTATGGTGCTTGCTGCGATTTTTATGGTGCCTGCTAAATGCTGTTTGGCTGTAGAGATTTTTGCTTTTGCATCTTGGGTTTGTTGGAGGATTTTTTCCGCGGTTTCTTTGAGTGTGGCTCCTGCATCTGTGACTTCTACGCCGTTTGCGGTGCGTTTAAAAAGTTCAGCGTCAAAATATGCTTCTAAAGCAGCGATATGGTGGCTTACTGTGCCTTGGCTTGTTTTGAGTTCTTTAGCTGCTACTGAGAAGCTGTGTGTTCTGGCGACTGTTAGGAAGGTGTTGAGGTAATCGAGTCTTATAGTTTCCATGTGTTTGTATCCCTGCGGGTCCTTTTGGGATGTTTGTATTGCCTTATTATTTTAGAAAACGCTTATATTAGTTTTTTTAATAAATCATATTAAGAAAATTGAGGATGAACGGATGGTCACTTTCACACTGATAATAAACGAAGCACCCTACGCAAAAGAACGCGCCCTCTCAGCACTCAGATTCGCATGGACCTGCGACTTAGAAGGACACAAAGTAAGAATCTGGCTCTTCGAAAATGGCGTCTACCTTGCAAAAAAAGATCAAAAACCCGCGCAAGGCTTAACCAATTATGGACAAACCCTTGAAAACCTAATCAAAGGCGGCGTCGAAGTGAAAGCCTGCGTAGTCTGCGTTGAAGCACGTGGTTTAACCCAACCGGACATGTTTGATGGAGTAAAAATCGCAACTGTCCATGAACTTAGTCGAATGGACAGTCAACAGCGACAAAGTAATTGTGTTTTAGTGACGCTTTTGGAAATTGAAAAGTTGGATGTTAAAGGCCAAATGTGCCCCTTGCCCGTGGCATTTACTAAGCGGAAGCTGGCGAGCATGGCAACTGGACAGTTATTGGAGGTTGTAGGCGAGGGAGAGTTGGAGTTTGATAACATTCAGCGTTGGGTTAAGAATAATGGGCATGAAGTTGTTGACTCATCCAAATCTGGCAGCGAATTTCGAGTAATAATTAAAAAACATTAAGTGAAAGGAAATTAGGAGGAAAATGGATGGATTATCGGTTGACAAAAGCTGTTCCGGTTCATGGTTGCAGTTGCAAGCTGCCCCAATACCAACTGGGTGGGTTGCTGGAAAAGGCAGGTTTGTCGGAGGGCTTCGGCGAGGATGTGTTAGCTGGTCCATGGGAAAACAGCAGCGTCGTCAAAATCACCGACAAATTAGCTGTCCTAAACACGCTTGATTTTTTCACGCCCATAGTTGATGAACCTGAAATCCAAGGCAGAATCGCAGGCACCAACGTAACAAGCGACATCTACGCTTTAGCCGTAACCAACATTGTTAGCGTTTTGTCGATTATGGCGTTTCCCGAGAACATGCCCGACGAGGTGGCAATTGAAATGCTGAAGGGGTTTGGGGATTTCTGCCGTGAGATGGGTGCACCCGTGGTTGGTGGGCACACGATTCGGAATCCATGGCCAATTATTGGCGGCGCTGCAACTGGTGTTAGTGAAATAGAGAAAATCGTTTACACTAAGGGAGCACAAGTGGGTGACAGGTTATTTTTAACTAAGCCACTTGGAATTGCGCCTGCCATGGCTGCTTACCGTTTGCGCAAAGAAGAGGAAGGAAGAGAACTGCTCAAAGAAATTCCTGAGGATCTGATTGAGACCGCCGTCGTTGAAGCCATAGAGGGAATGATAACCTCAAACAAACCCGTCGCAGAAGCCATGCAGAAAGTTCCGGTCCACGCAGCCACCGATGTGACAGGTTTCGGGTTAAAAGGTCATGCTGCTAACATGGCGGTCCTGGGCAAAGTTGACATCGTAATTGACCAGTTACCAGTGATTCGCGGCACACCCGTATTGACGGAAATTTTCGGTTACCCGTTGCTACAGGGTGAAGCAAAGGAAACGGCAGGTGGAATGCTCATTGCTGTGGGCAAAGAAGACGCTGATGATTTGTTGAGTGAATTGGATAAGCGAAAAGTCAGGCATTTTGAAGTTGGTTATGTTACAAGAGGCAATGGAAACGTGAACGTGCTCAAGGAAGCAAAAGTTATCGAAGCATAACTTGGGCAACTACTTTTCCAGTATAATATATATTGGCTATATTCTGTATTAACTGTTAATACCTTCAATGGGGCAAGCAAATGGAACGTAAAATCATGTCTTTAGGCAAATCCTCACTAGTCATATCCCTTCCAAAAGAATGGATGCAAATAAACAACTTAGAAAAAGGAGATGCCGTCTCCTTCAACATCCAACGCGACCGCTCCTTAGTCGTTTACCCCAGCACCTCAAAAAAAACCTGAACCAAAAGAAATCACTCTCAGCGTCAGCCAAAACGAAGAAGAAATCCTAATAACCCAAAAAATCCTCGGCGCCTTCCTAAACGGGTACTCAGGCATCACACTTACTTCCGAAAAAATTTTCACCGTCCCCCAGACAAAGGCAATCCGCAACATGGCAGGGCGGCTATACATGAGGGTTATGGAAGCAGACTCAAAATGCGTTTACATCCAAAATCTTATGGATGAATCGAAAGCGTCGTTGGAGCAGGCAATTCAACGAATGCATTTGATTTCGCGTTCCATGTGTGAAGACGTTATCAATGCGTTAAAAAACGGAGATATCGAGTTAGCAAAATCTATCCATGCCCTCGACGATGATGTTGACCACTTCGCCTTCCTTATCCTGCGAATTCTACGAAACGCAGCCCAAGACCCAACTCTTAGCCAATGAACTCCACGTTGACCCCTTAGACTGCATGGACCACCAAATGCTAGTTTACCGCATGGAATACGCCTCAGACTATGCTGCCGACATCGCACGCCACATCATAATGCTAAACGGCACCAAACAAAAGATTCCAGACGACGTTCTAGCACTAATGATTTCTGCAGGCACAGAAGTTGCTGACCTTTACGTTCGAGCAGTCTCAGCATTCTTCGCCAAAGATGTAGCTGCCGCAGTTGAAATAATGAAGTACAAGCAGAAAATGGAAAAAGTGGAAGTGGACATAGCCTCAAAATCGTTTACAGGTCCACCAAAAAACGCCGAATTAGTCTGCGGCATCTGTTCTATACGAGACAACATAAAAAGAATTTCCCATTGCGCATTTAGCATAGCTGAGATAGCAGTGAACCGCGCGTTTAAAGTGGCTTAGTTCATTTTTTTTACGTGGCACTTTCAATTCAGGACAATTGACTTGGTGTTTGTGTTTGGAATACTTTCTCGCATTCACACAAGCCGTTGCGTTCTTTATGGTATTCCAATGCCAGCTTTTCTTCGTTTGTGTAGCTTTTGAGCCGCTGGATTAATTCCTTAAAGTTCACTTGGTGAGCGTCAAACTCTGGACCTTCGATACAGGAAAACCGTGTAACGTTATCAACTGACACACGGCAGGCACCGCATAAACCTATGCCACAGACCATGATTGAGTTTAAACTAACGATGGTTTTTATCCCAAACGGTCTAGTTACTTCAGCGATTGCACCCATCATAACAGTAGGCCCAATCGCGAAAACAACATCAAAGCGTTCCCGTGCAATAAGCATTTTTAAAACGTCGGTGACGAAGCCTTTCTGCCCTTTGGATCCATCGTCGGTTGAGATGTAGCATTCATCTGAAACACGTTCCATGTCATCGAGCAAAATCAACGCTTGCGCATTTCTGGCGCCAATTATAGAGGTCACCTTGTTTCCAGCAGCTTTCAAAGCTCTCGCTATAGGATACGCCGCTGCTGTGCCGACACCACCGCAGACAACAGCTAATGCTGCCGTAATTCTTTATCTCGCTGGGATTACCTAAAGGACCAGTCACCGTGAATAGTTCGTCGCCAACGGTTAGATTGTCCGATTTTTTGGGTTGAATAACCGATTTCCTGGAAAATCAGGGATATTTCACCTGTCCTTGTGTCCCAGTCAACGATTGTTAGTGGGATTCGTTCGCTTTTCTCGTCAGCCATCACTATGACGAATTGCCCGGGTTTGGCTTTGGCGGCGATTTCTGGGGCGTAGATTCGCAGGAGCATTGTCTTGGTGGCTAGTTCGTGTTTGTCTATGATTTTGTGTGTGCTGGTTAGTTGGGTTGTTTGTTTTTGTGGATGGGTGTTTGGCATTTTGGTTTCCTCCATAACCTTTTTTGTACATACACGCAATACCAATCTGGTACGTATATACAGTATATACTGTTTAGAAGCAAAAAACGCAATATAAAAGCGTTATTCTCCACCAAACACAACGCACCCATCAAACCAACACAAAAAACCAACCAAAAAAACCGCAACAACGGCATTAAGCTTAATTCCCCACACACCCACTAACATGCAGTGACCAAAAATGAGCTCCCTGCGCTTTGAAACCAAACTCTGGATGGTAAACGAAAAAGATGAAGCAGTCTTCGGAAACGGATTAGCCGAACTCCTCGAAGAAATAGACAACCATCACTCCATCTTGGAAGCCGCCAACCATTTAGAGATGTCTTATCGGTATGCCCTGCATAGATTGACCTTGGCTGAAGAAAGGTTGGGTGAACCGTTGGTTACTCGGGTTCGAGGTGGAGCAAAGGGTGGGGGTTCTTCAAAGGTTACGGATTTTGGCAGGGATTTGGTTAAGCGGTATCGGGATGCTCAGGCAGAGCTCGATTGCGTGTTAAAAAAGATGCTCTGAGTTGAGTGCGCAAGTGCAGTCGAAATTTCATTGATTGTCAGGTATGTTTTGCGTCTTTTTTTGTTTTTGCTTGTTTATTTGGTGTTTTTGTTTGGGAAACGTTTATACAGCTCGATATTACTGACTGATAACATCGGATTGACTTAAATGATTAACAAATTTATCGCTATAGCATTGATAATAATAATAGTATTCGCTTCAGCGCGGCTACCTAATATACAATGGAACATTCTCCTCAAACACCACACCAACACCAACGTCCACACCTTCACCTACCCCAACAATTCTCCCAACACAAGCACCCACAGCTCACCCACGGCAAAACCAACAACAAACCCAACAACCTCACCAACACCATTACCAACAGCTGCCCTAACCGCTTTACCGACTCCAACACCTGCACCTGTGGACCTTCGAGTTGATATAGCCTCAAGCTTAGTCCACGTCAGTAGACAATATGACCGGTGACTTCGAAAAAGCAAACAACTGCCACTTAATAATAAACTCTGACTCATCAAGCGCACTCTACACACAAATTATTGCAGGCGCACCCTGTGATGTCTTCATGTCAGCTGACCAAAAATGGACCAAACAACTCAACAGTTCAGGCCTCCTCCTCAACAACAATTACGTGAATTTCACCACAAATAGTCTTGAAGTAATAATTGCACAGGGCAACCCCAAAGGCATAACATCCATGGCGGACTTAGCTAAGCCCGGAGTAAAATTAGTGTTAGCAGATCCATCAATACCTTCAGGCTCATACACAAATACAACTTGCTGGAAAATTGATCAAACATGGGGCAAAGCAGGCAACGCAGCATACGTCAGCAACGGCTCTTACGTAAACTACAACGCCACTCGTCCATCAAAATGTCGTTAATTATCAACTTCCGTTGAACAAGTTGTTGGAGCCGTTTCACTTAACGTTGGAACGGCTGACGCAGGCATAGTTTTTGTCTCTGACGCAGTCTGGGGCAACATGACAAGCGCTCAAGTGCAGTTCATGCCAATACCTTCGGCACGTAAACACCAAAGGCACATACGGCATAGCAGTCGTAGCAACAAACCACCCAATCAGCTTTAGCACAGAAATTCATGGATTACTGGTCCAGCATCCAAGGACAAGCACTACTAACGCAATTCGGATTCAACTCGTAAAAGTGCATATTAAGCACTTACCTCACCATTTTTTAACTAATCAAGCGGTATAACGATGAAACGCAGACTCACCAAATCGCTTTCAAACAAAATCGTATTGGTGATTCTGGGTCTTATCGTTCTGACATACTTTCTCTTTGTAGCCTTACCCATTATTGCAGTTTTCTTAAGAATCGAACCAAGTCAAATTAGTGCGCAACTACAAAATTCTCAAATCATAAACGCAATAAAACTCAGCTTATTTACTTCAGCGATTGCCACCCTAATTGCATTTGTTTTGGCAGTTCCAACTGCATATTTTTTGGCAACAAGGAAATTTCCATGGTAAAGCAATCGTCGACACCATAATCGATTTACCTATTGTTCTGCCACCTGCGGTTGCAGGTGTTGCTTTGCTTTATGCTTTTGCGCCAAAAGGACTCTTGGGTCCCCTGTTGAATATGTTTGGGTTTGTTATCCCGGGCTATACAGTAGCCGTTATCATTGCTGAAACGTTTGTGGCATCTCCGTTTCTTCTGCGGTCCGCAAAAACAGGATTTGAAAACATGGATCAGCGATATAGTTAACAGCGCAAAAATATTGTCTGATTCTCGCCTTAGAGTTTTCTTCACAGTTTCGTTGCCCCTTGCAATACGCGCTATAACTTCTGGAACTATGATGACTTGGGCAAGAGCAATGGGCGAATTTGGCGCAACACTGATGTTTGCAGGAAACCTACCAGGCATAACGCAGACGATGCCGCTTGGCAATTTACACTTTCTTGTATTCAGACCCATTAGCAGGGGTTATGTTATCCATCATTTTAATCGTCATCTCATTCTCCATCCTAATCATCATCAAACTTATTGAACAAAAAAGGTTCGGGAACAAAAAATGATTAAACTCGAAGGCAGTCACCAAATCTTTTGGAGAAAAAAAAGTAATCGAAAACCTGAACCTTGAAGTAAAAACTAACGAAATCGTAACCCTTGCTAGGTCCCAACGGGTGCGGAAAAACAACCCTGCTAAACATGCTCTCAGGCTTAACCAAACCCGACGAAGGCAACATCTACATCAACGACGTCTTAGTCAGTGGAAAAGTTGGTACCAAAAATGTTTGCCTAAAGCCTTCCGAACGCAAAGTTGGCTATGTCTTCCAAACCATATCCCTCTTTCCCCACATGCGGGTTCAAGACAACGTAGCTTACGGCTTAAAGGCAATGCATTTGTCCAAGCAAGAAGTTAAAAAAAGAACTGAGGACCTGCTTGACTTTGTGGGGCTTCGTGAATACGCAAGGTTTTATCCCAATCAACTCAGCGGCGGCCAAAAGCAGCGCACCGCATTAGCAAGGTCGCTGGCTACGGAGCCGCAGGTGCTGCTTTTAGATGAACCCGTCTCAGCTGTTGACCCTCAGCTTAGAGAGTCGTTTAGGCTGGATCTCAAAAACTATTTGCGGAAACTAAAAATCACGGTCGTATATGTTACGCATAATTTGTCTGAAGCATTCATTATGTCAGACAGGATAGCCGTTATGGGAAACGGGCGCATAGAACAGGTCGGTTGTGGCTCAGAGATTTTTGATAAGCCCAGCTCGAGTTACGTTGCGAAGTTTCTCGGAGTTAACGCTTTCAAGGGAAAAGCCGTTAAAATTCATGCTGGGTTGCTGGAAATTGAAGCAAACGGCGTGTTGTTATTAGCACCTTCGGCGCCCAATTTGGTCGGCAAGAACGTTATAGCCACAATTAAACCCGAAAATATAACCCTCTCAAAATCCGCTGCCCCAGTTTCAAATGGAACAACAATTAATTCAGTAGAGGGAACCATAACGGAGATGGTTCAAATGAGATCAACCGCACAAGTCACAGTGGATATTGGTTTTCTATTGAAAGCTAGGCTTCCTTTAAGCATCGTTAAAAATTTAAGTCTAACAATAGGCGACAAAATAAAGTGAATTTCCCTGCTGACTCTTTAAACGTCTTTGCAGATGATAATAATGAAAGAAGGTTGGGATAATTAATAAAAGCGAAACGCATTTGAATCAAAAGTGGAGTGTGCAACTGTACGGTTTTAGTTGTTGCTGCTGTTGGCAGAAGCGGTTCAGGAAAAACAGTTACGTTAGAATACTTGATTTCTCAAGCTTTCGGCTGAAGGCTACCAAATTGGCTCGATAAAGCATGTTCATCATAAAGGTTTTACGATGGATAAAGAAGGAACCAACACATGGCGTTACGCTAAAGCAGGCGCTAAAGTCATCGTTGCCATTTCGCCTGAAGAAGTAGCAATCATAAAAAAAACAGAGATGTCACTTGACGATTTAGAACAAATGACCGCCCTTTTGGAAGGGGAGAAACTGGATATTGTTTTCATCGAAGGCTTCCACAGCTTAATCGCAAAAAGAAAAGATGTACCCAAAATTATCACTGCCAAAGACAAAGAGGGATTAAAAGAGACCTTAGAGGGAACTGTGGAACCGATTTTAGCAATTGCAGGCATAGTAGGCAAAACCTTGGAAAATTCAACCTATCAAAACATTCCAGTCATCAAAGTTCCTGAGGAAGGACAACGACTTGTTGAACTAGTCAAAGCGCAATTGAAAAAGAAAAACTCTGACTGAAGGAAACAACATGGCTAAGCGGGCTGCATTGATATTTGGCAGGAGGAAAAGCCCGCAGATTCCAAACGATAGACAAAACCTGGCAGGATAAAGCCCTCGCAGAACTGGCTGGAAAACCCCTTTTAATTCACGCAATCCAAAATGTTCGAGGCATTGTAGATGAAGTCGCTGTATGCGTAAATGATGAGGAACGCAAAGCAAAGTACGAGCAAATCCTAAAAAAATATGCCTTAACAAACGTCAAGATTGTTGTTGACGAAAAAATCAGCCATATCAGCGGACCTAACGTGGCAATTATGTCGGGTCTGAAAGCGGTGGAAGCCGATTTTTGTTTTACTTTGCCCTGTGACATGCCTTTTCTACAACCAAAAGTCGCAGAATACATTTTCAGTCAGGCGGAAGAGGGGTTTGAGGTGGCTGTTCCCATGTGGCCAAACGGCAGGCTTGAAACCCTCATGATGGTTCTGGAACACGATAGCGCCTTGGAAATCACCGAAACACTTGTGCATGCTTAAGCGTCCACGCTCAGACGACATTCCCAGAGGCGCCAGCAAAATTCTGCTTGTTTCCCCAGTAAACCACATAAAAACTCTAGACCCAGAACTTAGAAGCTTCATCAACATCAATTCCAAAGAAGACCTAAATCGGCTACAAACCCGCCGTTCCCATGGACCAGTCAAAGAAAATGTAAAACTAAACTTAGGTGTGTTGTCGATTTCTGATTTGCGGCTTCTCAGAGAAGGCGCCAAAATGTTCCACGAAGGCAAGGTTTTGGATGCAAAGAAAATATTTGCTTTTTGTGCAAGCAACTTTGAGGTTTGTGATTCAATTTTTTGGGGTGCTTTAGCTAAGGAAAACTTGGGCGAAGCTTTGTTAACTCTGTCACAAAAGCAATCGGATTCCAAATCAGCTGCAGTATTAGATTTTCAGGGCAAGGAAGCCTACGTGAAGGCAGCAAACAACTATCGTATCGAAGCCGAATTCTACGAAAAAAACCGCTGCTTGTTGCTTGCTGAGCGAGCGTTGGTGGATAAGGCATGGTGCGAGTCATGGGTCTATGGGAAAACAAAGTCATGCACATAGGTACTCGTCGTAAAGTCGTTTAAGCAGCCGATTTGGGAAAGCTCGAGTTTGCCAAACAAGTAAACTTCTACTTTGCTGCCCTTTGCCAACGTCGTGTGGGGCGGCACGATTGTGTACCCATTTGATTTGACGATAGTTGTTAATGCACTTGAGCCGCCTTCAACCTGTTCAGCCAAAAGTTTGCCGTCTAACCCGTTTTAGGTGGGTTAGTTGGAAGCGGAATTGTGGACCCGTCTCCAAATCCTCAGCTAACTCAGCGTTTAGTTTTGGAAGCATACCGTCTCCATCTAAGCCTATGTAGTGGCTGATTAAGGGTGCAACAAAAAGGTAGAACCCTGCAATGCATGAGCCGATGTGCCCTGGCAACATGATAACAGGTTTGCCTTCTACTATGCCGAAGCCTGAAATTGCTCCCGGACGCAACGAAACACCCTGCACAACTACACCAGGTTTGCCAAGCGCGTTTACAGCGTCTGGAACAAAATCTTTTACCCCGACCGATGACCCACCAATAGTCACAACAATATCTGCATCCGCTAACGCTTCAGCGATTTTAGCAGTGCACTTTCTCAAGTGTATCTGCCATTATCCCGACCATTTCGTGCTTCAGCGCCTAGTTCGGAAGCCAAACCAGCAACAACAAGGGCGTAGTTGTTGGCGATTTTCTGGGGATTTTTGGTGCATTGTTTGATTAATTCATCTCCGCCCGAAATTATTGCAATTCTGGGCTTTTTGAACACTTCAACATCGGTCAGACCAAGTGAAGCCAATATCCCAATGTCTTGAGGTCTTAGAACCTGTCCCTTTTTGAGAAGTAAATCGCCTTTTTTCATGTCGTCGCCTAATGGGATTATGCCTTCGCCTGGTTGGATTTCGCGGATAATTTCGACTTTGTCGCCTTTTAGGCGAGTTTCTTCAACTTTTACTGTTGCAGCTGCACCTTTGGGGATTGGGGCACCGCAAGCAACGTAAACCGCTTCACCTTTGGCAACTTCGATGACGGTTGGGTAGTCTGCTGGAAACAATTTACCAATTATCTTGAAGACGGCGGGTTTGGCGGTTGAGGCGCCTTTGGTGTCTTTGGGGTTGATTGCGTAGCCGTCGATGAAGGTTTTGTCGTAATCAGGAATGTTAACGTTTGAAACGGCGTCTTGCGCCAAAACTCTCCCTAAAGCATCCTGTAACGGCACCTTTTCGCTGGGCATTATTTTTGAGCGTAGGGCGTCGAGGAGCTGTTTTTGCGCGTCGAATGGGTTGGAGCGTTTGGGCAATCGTTTAATGTCAGGTCGATTCATGGCAGGCACCTACAGGATTATCCTCTCTGGGCAAGTGTAAACGTTCATGCGTTTGCCACGAACAAACCCAACCAAAGCAATATTAGCTTTCTCAGCCGACGAAACACCTGAATTAAGAACCGCTGCAACAGAAGCAACAATGGGCAAACCCACTTTTGCAGCCTTGTAAATCATGTCGCCGGGCACTCGCCCAGTTATAATCATGAAGCATTCGCTAAAATCTACTTTTCTCAGTGATGCTGCGCCAATGACTTTGTCAACTGTGTTGTGCCTGCCCACATCCTCGGAGAAAGCAACTATTGTGCCATCTGCTTTGAAGATGGCTGAATCGTGGAGTCCACCGGTTTCTTTGAAACCCTTGGCTAAGATGTTGATTTGGTTAATGGCGTCAAGGATGGTTTGAGCTTTAATTTGAAGCTTGGATTTTACCACTGGAAATTTTTTCGTCATGCTGGTATGGTGAAGTACTGGCTTTGATTAAGGGAATTATGCGGGTACTTCGCCGCGAGTTTTTCATGCGTTCATCCAAATCTACGTTTGCCTTCAGCTTAATTTGGCAGCTTCTTCTCTGCGTCATTGCTAGTTAACTCTTGGATTTCATCCACCGACCTCAGGATATCTTCAGACAGCAAGTAGCCAACAGCAAGTTCCTTGAATTGAGAAGGAGAACACCAGATGACAAAGGAGTAGGTTGCGTTTAGCGTGATTTGGAGAGGAACCTCTTCAGCGATGCAATCCTTGGTTTTTTCTGCTTTTCCCGTGGATAAGTCAAGCCTTATCATGTCAACTTGACGCATAACTTGTCCTCTATAGTGTTGTTTTTGAACTCAGCGCGTTGATAAGGCATTCGGCTACCTGAACCTGGTAAAATAAGAAAAATAATTTCAATTGTTCCCAAGGTTTCTTGAAAAGCCATTTTTGTGGAAGATTTTAAACTGGACTTTGATTTTTCCTTATAAGGCAAAATTTAAAACTCCAGCTTTGCATATATGCATCGTCTTTGGATTAACTTGAAAAGGTCAAGTTCTCAGAGGAGCAAGGAAAAATATCATCACTAAAGCCAAAAAACTAAAGACCGCTTAGCTGTCATCGGACTTTTAGCTTTAGAAGCATTCTTTATTTTTGGTGCGGTGAGCAATTTTTATGGATATATATTCTTAAAAATATATATCGATTTATACCTCGCAATTATTTCAACCATCGGAACTGTAGTCTTGCTTGCATTCCTGATAGTGATTCTCATAAGCTATTTGGATAAAAGAAAAGTTTTAAAGAGCTTTCAAAATAAGCAAAAAGAGAAATTAGAGGTATTTTTCGTAGCTTTTCATTTGTGGGTTGTTGGCTTTATTAACGAAGATTTTGCCTGTGCCGTGTTCTGCGAGGTCGCCGAGGAACACGTAGAATGGACCCGCCGCTGAGGTTGTGTCGTCGATTTTTACTTTAGGTTTAACGCTGTCGATGGTGAAACTTGGCAAGACTTCGTTTACTGTGCCTGTGATGACTATTTTGCCGCCAGTCATGCATGCGCCAGGTCGAATGTCAACTTCTTTGTCAACCAAGAATTACGCCGTCGCTCATGTGGTAGCCGAGGAACCTGCCTGCGCCACCTTTGATTTTAAGTACTCCACCATGTAAGTAGCATCCTGAGTCACTTCCGACTTTGCCGTCTACGATTATTACTCCGCCTTTCATACCTGTGCTGGTACCTCGGTAAGGTGAAGCTAAGTAGTCGCCTGCGTCTCCGTGAACTTCAATTAAGCCGCCTTTCATATCGTTGCCTGACCAGCCGCCTATGTTGCCGTTAACTGTGATTTTGCCGCCCGCCATTTTTTCGCCCGTGTGCATTCCTACGTCCCCGTTGACGAGGATTTCGCCGGTTTTCATGCCTTGACCGATTCGTTTGACTTTGCCTGCATCGCCGTTTATGGTGATGTAAGGTGTTTCAAGGTTGTCTTCTTTGATTTCGAAGAGGTCGCCGAGTTTTAGGTTGCGGTTTCCTTCGGTGACTGGTAGGTTAGCTATTTCAGCGGTGTCTTTGCCCCTGAATACGTCTGGGCTGATGCATGCTGCTTGGACGGGAACCTCAAATTTTCTTTTGGGAATTAGGACTATCATTTTAGACACTTGCCTTTATGGTTAGTTTTTCTGGAACCTTCAGGTAATGGTCGAACACTGGGTAATTGTCGTATTCAATTGTCCAGTATTGTTTGAATTTGCGTTTCATTTCTTCGTCGATTACGCAAGGGTCTTTGGTTTGTACGTCAAGCCACATGGTTCTGCCAGGTGTAGTGTTGTTTACAACTTCACCATCTTTCACGACGATTGTGCCGTCTTTGATGGTGTAGGCTGCATGTTTGAAGGCTTTGCGTGCGGTCTTGAATTTTTGGGCTATGTCGAGTTTTTCAGGGTTAATGTTGAATATTGCGATGTCTGCATCTGCGCCAACGCCAAGTTGACCTTTGTTTGTAAGTCCTAAAGCTTTTGCTTGTCCTGCACGAGTCATAATTGCTATTTCATAGAGGGTCATTTCACGGTCGATTGTTGGGAGCAAACTCTTTTTCTGGGCTTTCTTGTTGCAATGTTTGAGTGTTGCTTCGCGTGCTTTCTTGCTGTATAGCCAAGCGAGAACACGTGGGTAAGCAAAGAATGGTCCGCCGTTGGGATGATCTGTTGTCATGAACATTTTCCAAGGATCCTTAATGAGCAAAGCCAATTCCAATCCAATAGACCATTGCAGTGCGTTTACTGGGCTGTTTTTCTTGTAGTGGAAAGGTATGATTCCGCCGCTGGTTTCGGTTTCAATGTCGCTGTTTACCCATTTGTTGTGGCCGCCTAACTCGTAGAGTGAAAACTCGAAGGGTCCATCAGCAGTCATGGTTGTGGTGTCTGTGAATATAACTTGTCCCATGTCGAAGGTCATGTGGTTATGAGCATTGATGTAATTTGAGATTTCTTCTGATGCTGATTGGAAGTGTGCCCAGCCGTCGCCTGCGAAACTTGCGAACTGCAAGTGAGTAATGTGACCAACAGGTTTGCCGTTGTATGGCACGCTTTCTAGCGCCTTCATGGTTTCCATTGTTGTGGTGTAGTTGCCAGGTAATCCCAGATTGTTAGTGTGAAGATGAATTGAGTGAGGAAGATTGAGCAGTGCGTTAACTTTGGCTAAGCCACATATGATTTCGCGTGGGGTAATGCAGAAGTTGGGCACTTGATCGTCGATGCTGTGGACGTTGTGTCCGAAACCCCAAGATTCTAAGCCGCCTGGGTTAACGATTTTTATTGCATAGCCTTTGGTTATATCCAGCATCCAAGCGACATGTTTGGCGCATTCTTCAATATTGCCTTTAGACAGGTTTTCTAGGACAAACCACCAGTCGCCCAAAAGCGGATAAGTGGCTTTGTCGAGCAAGGGTATGTCGTTTAATTCTTCATGGGTGTGTTTAGCTTCAAGTGGCGCCATTGATGGGTTCATGACAGTTGTGTAACCCATGCGTGAATAACGGTAACCCGTTGTGAAAGTGGAAGGAATGGAGTAGCCTGTGCCGCAACGTGTTAGTGCTGTTTTGCGTTCCACATCTTTAATGTGGTCGTCGGGTCGGATTATTCTGCCAGTGTTAACTTCTCCACCAGCAATGTGAGTGTGAATGTCAACTCCGCCGGGCATGACAGTTAAGCCTGAGGCGTCAATTACTTGGGCTTTGCTGCTGACTTTTTGAACGATTTTGCCGTCTTTGATGGCTATATCCATTTTTTCGCCGTTAATCTTGTTGATGGGGTCAAAGACGAAGCCGTTTTTTATTAGTAATTCAGTCATTTAAGCAACCTCCGCTTTTTTCGCTTTCTTTCTTTGTTTAATTTCGATCTTAGGTGCTAGTTTGTTGCGTGCTTTAACTTCGGCTTTAGTTTCGGTTTCTGGATTTTTGGCTTTGATTGCTCGAACTTCTTGTAATATTTTCTTTAAGAGTTCTTCGTCGTTTAGGATGCCTTTTGGTGGCTCAACGACTTTGCGCAGCATTATGGGCACGTGGTCCATGCGGTAAGCTGTGCCTTCGTATTCTATGCCGCACCACTGAGTTGGAAACACGACGTCGCCAAGTCTTGAGATGGCGTTCATGTCTGGGTTAATGGTGATTAAGGGGTGCTTCATCATGTTTTGAATTGCTGCCTTAGGAAAGTTTGCAGCCGGATCTGATGAAATAACTAGTGTTGCGTCGTTGTCGCCACGTCTTAGCAGGTCGATGGTTGTGAATTCACCGGGGTTGTATTGTGGGTAACCCTGTGAGAAGTCAAGTGCATATGGGTAGCCTGTTTGCCAAGCGAAAACCACGTTTGCGCCTGTTACGTTAAAGTGTCCTCGCATGGGCGAGATTACGAATTTGGTTTTTCTGTTTAGGTCTCGTGTTAAGGCGATTGCTATTTCGATGTTTCGGAATCTGCCTGCGCTTTGAGTTAAGCCTAAGCCGAAGAAGATTACGCCGAAATCGCAGTTTACCATTGCGTCTGCAACATCTTTTAAGTAGTCAACTGGGACTCCGCCGACTTTGTCAACGTCGAGTTCTTGGTCGCCTACTAAACATGCGTGAGAGCTTCGATTATTTCGTAGTCTTTGTTTGGTTCAACTTGCAGGAAATAGTCTGCTGCTTCGGCAGTCATGGTTTTTCTTACGTCAACAACTATGAGTTTGCGCCCTTCTTTCTGCATTGTTGAGGTGGCGCATTCGGATTAATTGCACATGCATCTGGACGAATCGTGGGAGTGGTGCTGCCTACTATTAGCTTTGAAGCGGCTTGCACTTTTTTCATTCCTGCTTCACCCTTCAGTTTCTGCATGTAACCTTTCCATTCGCTTTTCTCAAAGCGACCGTCAGTGAAGCTGGTGTATCTTTCAAGGTGTCTTGGGTGTGAAGTCCAGGGGTTGCATGCCCAGTAAACGATTAAGTCTGCACGATGTCTGATTTGCCCAAGAGTACAAGCTGGGATACCGATTTCTTGTGTAGCCATAACTGATGGTCCATGGCAAACACTGCAACAGTTATCTAATGCTGAACCGAGTTCTTCAGCTAATTCAACGCCAACCCGCTGCGCTTCGCTGGTTGAACTGCTCCAACCGAAGAGCAACGGATACTTTGCGTCTGTGAGAATTTGAGCTGCTTTATGGATTGCTTCATCCATTGATACTGGAACTAATTTGCCGTCTTTTCGTATCATCGGTTTTAAAATTCGTTCTTCGCTTTTGTATCCATGAACCATTTTGGCTTCACATTGAGCAGCAGCCATTCTTCATTTTTACAATTTCGTTATTTTCAACAGTTACTTCTATGTCATCACATAAGCAACCGCATATTGGACAAACAACTGATTTAATTTCTGTCATAACATATTACCGTCCATACTCCTTTTTGAGGAGCTCATCTAAGGTCAAGACAATCTTCATTTGGGGCAGGTTCAACTTCAACTGGAAACCCCTTAAACATAGGCATGCCCATTCCGAAGGTTTCGTCGCCGCAGATTGCGTTTGCCCATAAACCACATGGTATAAAAACTAATCCAGGCATGATTACCCCATGGATACTTTAGGGCTTTAACGATAACTGAACCATACTTGGAGGTTACTTGAACGTTTGTTCCAGCTTCTTATACCAAGTTTTATCATGTCGACTTTATCCATAAAACAAATTGAAGAACTCTCAAAGTATTCTATGGAGCCTTTACCCATTTCTTTTCCTACGCCTTGATCGATTGTTCTACCAGTAATTAGAGTTGCGCGCAACTTTTGCTCTACCATGGTCTACGACCTTATCCAATAGAAATTTATCCAGTTATATTTAAGAGTAGGTTTAAAAAAACTGCAAAATTCACCATTAACGCAACATGTTGGAGCAGTTATCGCATGGTCAAGCCGCTGCTAATCGATTAATTTTCGAATGGTTGGACCATAAAAAAGTTGGATTATTTTAGTTTGGCGTGTTCAGCCTTGAAAGACGCATTATATGTTCTTTTGCCGTTCTTTCATTCACTACACAAGTAACTTTGCCGTTAAAGGTGACGCCTTGCAACCGCCTCAAATCTTTAGTCATATCTGTCTCAGTATCGTCAAACCAGCACATCACATAATGGTCCTTTGCACCTTCGAGGCGTCGAAAGATAATCTGCATCGCCCATGAGAGTAAAAAAATCATCAGCTTTTCCCGAAAATTTTGAACCGCTTTCCTTGGTAATTGTCAATTTTTTTGCTTTAACAACAACGAATGGGTCAATCTCAAAGGGCTCTCTTTCTTTAAAAATGCATAAAACAGGTTTATTCCAGATAAGTTCAGACAAAAGTCTTCCTCAAAATAATTTACCCTAAACCAATTATTTAACCGTATTGCACACTGAATTGCACTCGTTATTTTTCAATAACTGATGCGAGCACATGCAAATTTATGGTTAAAAAGTGAACTACTCGCCCCTTACGGGGCGAGCATCTCCAATTTAGTCCCTGTTGATATATTCTTCAATTTTCGCACTAGTCACGATGCCTGCAGTTCTAACAGACATAACCCTCCGACCACAAATGACCACCCCAAAGCCGCAGCTTTAACTCCAGAAACTCTTCAAACAGCAACTTGGCAGAATTACACTTCAAAACACGAACAATCTCGGGAATACATAATGCAGGTGGCGCAGAAACAAACAAATGCACATGATCACAATGACGAACTCTAACAGCCAGCAACTAAAAACCACTCTGATTAGCAATCGTCTTAAGTACCTCCACCAACCTAACCTCAACTGAGCCTAAGAGTACCTTGCGGCGGTATTTAGTGGCCCAGATAAGGTGGTAGTTGGCTTGGTAAGCACACGATCTAGCTTTCTCCAGGTCTATCACCTCCTTATCTAACGGTGACAAACCTTATCGCGAGTTAGAACTAATAGAACTACGTGGTGGACGCATTCATCCTGCCGCTAACGCGGCAGGTATTCTGCTAGGTTTTTTATAAAAAAAAGAATTTTTATGTGGGTTTCAAAGTTACGTGGAACGTGGATTGTTGACCGCCTGGAGGTAATACAAAGAATATGGTGTAGCTTTGCTGTGTTGAACCGCCGTAGGTTTCTGTGAATGGTGTTCCGAGGCGTATTTGGTGGTTTGTGGCTTCTATGTTGTTTAAGATTGAGTATACTTGAGCGGAGGTACAAGTGTGGTTGGAGCCGCTGTTCCAGTATCCCTTGTAGATGTAGACGTCTGTGTAGCCATTGGGTCCGCCTGACATTTTGGTGCAGTTGATGGTTAACTGCCAATTCTCGTTAGCGGCAACCGTAAAAGGCACATAAACTGCCGGCACGGAACTGTTCAGAAATCTTAGGCAGTCGCTGGTTCCGCTAACAGTAAAATCCAACGGACCAGTAGGTTCCTGGTCTGGAGCTATTGAAGATGCAACCAAAAAGGCTGCCACTGAAGCACTGACAATGATGACGACGACGATAAGAGCTAAAACTTTTTTATTCATGTCTACTCACCGTTAAGCAAGCCATTGCTACCAGCCTTCATGACATATCTGGGCTATTATAATTTTCGGAAACAACTACACTTTCTTTTAACTCGAGGGCTTGCAGAAAACAAAATATTAATTGGTCGAAACTTTAAAAAGCCGACCTTTCCAACTTTAACCTATGAGATATTCTTTTAAGATAGCCTCGGTTTGGGGGATCCCAATTGAACTACACATCACATTCATACTTTTAATCATCGCAGTTCTGATCCTATCTGTACCTACACAGCAGTTTTATACATTTTTCATCGTTCTATTCCTGTTCGTGTTTGTAGTTTTCCATGAACTCGCTCACTCAGTTGTCGCACGCCATTATGGAATTAAAGTTCGAAAAATCATTCTCTACCCAATCGGTGGAGTCTCCGAAATTGAAGAAATCCCAGATAACCCTTCGCAGGAATGGAGGATGGCGATTGCGGGACCACTCACAAGCGTGGTTTTAGGAGCTCTCCTCCTTGGAGTCAGCTTATTCATCCTGCAACAAACATTCACCATCTACACTTTTACAACCATCACAGGCAACTTTGTAACCGACCTTGCCACTCTAAACATACTCTTAGGAGCATTCAACCTAATCCCAGCATTCCCCATGGACGGCGGCAGAGTCTTCAGGGCACTGTTGGCTGAACGCCTAAAATATTCTGACGCAACAAGGTACGCTGTTTACTTGGGAAAAATATTCGGCATCGCCATGGTTCTAATAGGCTTCCTATTTAATTTCCTACTTATTTTGGTGGGAATTTTTGTTTACATAGGCGCCAGCGAAGAAGCAGAACAAACCATAGTGTCCACAACATTAGCCGGCGTGCGAGTGAAGGATGTTATGCAATCCGAAATCGGCTCTGTGAGCCCCCAGCAGACTATTAGTGAAGCTTTGGAAATGATGTTTAAAAATCGGTATCACGATGCATTGGTCGAAAAAGACAGCGTATTCCAAGGCATAGTTACATGGACTGAGCTTATGAAGATTAAGATTGAAGAACGCAATGCACTCAGGGTTGAACAGATGCCACTCAAGAACATATCTGTCTTTGAAGATGAATCTATTCTTGAAGCAAACAAAATAATGTCTACCGAAAAAATTGACCTTATCCCAGTGATCGATAAAGAAAACCCAACGAAGATAGTAGGTGTCTTAACCAGTGAAGCCATCGCTAATGCGTATGAGAAATCAAAAAGCCAATAACCAAACATAACGACAAACTGAATTCCCAAACAGTATGTAATTTCTGTGATAGACAAACCCTATTATCTCAAAAACCTGCCATTGGTATCCATAACAAGATTAACTGTTAATTGCTGATGAAGTGAACATTTTGGGCACAGAAATACACACTTTCACATCTCTTAAAGATTTAACCGAATATTTAACGGTCCAAACATGCCAGTACAAAGCAACCTTCGAAGATTACAGTCAATGGTTAGGTACAGTCCTAAGAGATGCAGAGAGCACCCACAAGAACGACGAGTGGTTCCAAAAATCAGCTGCCTTACAAAAAACCCTCAAAGCAACAGCTAAAAAACCAGTTGAAGCTGATAAGTCAAAAAAAGGGGGCAAAGGTGGAAAGGGCAAAGAAGAGGAATCATGTTGGATTCAATCAGGTGACATCTCAATTTCTTTTACAGAGCAGGGACAAACCGAAATCTTGTTTTTGGCCATTGAGAAAATCAACAAAAAAATTCAAGAATTCGAAAAATTCAAGGGCACCGTCCAACAGCTGGCTCGGTTGGGATTAGGAACAACAGTCAACTACATAGTGTACATTGAAGAAGATGTTCCCAAAAAAATTGTTCTAAAACAAAAAGCCAATGCTAAAGGAGATGAAGCATTCAGATTCATGGCTGAGCTTTCCGTGCCAGCCTATTATAGTAGCTCGGATAACCCGTAAACCCAAAACTGTCGGTTTCTATAGCAGTTATATGGATTAGTAGAATACAACAGTTAAATATGAAAATAACAGAAATGAAGCAGCTGTAGAGAGGAATTAGCCGTAAGTCCGCAGTATTCTGTCTCAGGAGTCATAGTTTCCGTAAATCTGACTAGTTTACAGGCTGAACGAACCGGAGTTTACACTGCGGCAGAAGAATTGTTCTTTGATATTAATGCGAAGATTGAGGAGCAGAAAAAAGAGAACAACCAGGTAACGCTTTCTTTTAGCCTGCTAATTTCTACTAAACCCAACGTTGTGAAATATTCAACGTCGGGCACCGTAACCATGTCTGGTAAACCCGATGATATCAAGAAAAAGCTTGAAGTTAACCCTAAAACCAAAATTCCCCAAATCCTCTTCACAATCTACCAACATGTCTTCAACTCAATCTACATACTATCATCAAACCTGAATACGCCCTATCCACCTCCTGATCTACTTCACCCCATGGCGGAGAAGATACAAATATTATCTAATGCATCAATAAACCAGCCAACACCGGAGAAAACGGACTCAACAACTGCAGTATCTCCTGCTCAAGCCATTGCGGCTCCATCAGTGTCAACTGCGGAGAAGAAATAGTCTGCTGAACGTTTTTTTTGCCATTTTTTCTATTAAAAGGCTAGTTCTCTTTCGGACATATTCCAGAAACTAGAACAACCTATTAAACAGTTTTTCAGTGATTAATTGTTTGGAGAAGGAGAAGATTTGCAGTCAACAGTAGCTACGTTACTTTTGATTACATCCACGGTTATTCTTTGCTGCGTAGTCATAGATTACGCTGTGGGCATCGTCCAAACAACCCTTAACACCGATAATATACCTCAACTTGCCAAACTAAGAGCCATAGAAAACGGAATTCAAAACCAAACAGACAGCTTATACAATCAAACTCAACTAGATCAACCGTCGCCGACTCCGCCGCCGAATCCATAAAGCCATTTTTCAACCAGATTTTTTACACTTAATCGAGCTTTCTCTTATTTGAGGTGTTTGGTAATTACAAATATTGTTTTTGGCTTCATAACCCCTAAAATAGGGGACGCTATAATCCAAAGGGAAGATTCATGTCGATTGCCCAAACAGAGGTTTCTCCAGAGATTTCACGGTTTGACGCCGAAAACGCCACGGCTTTAACAGCAGACTTCCTAAAGCGGTTAGGCTACAAAGGCACTTGGGTGCCTATGAAGGTTTCTTTAGATGGGGAACTTTACGTTGTGGAAATGACTTTTCAGAAATTGTCAACGAAAGTTCAGATAAATTCTAAATCTAAAGAAATAAAAGAGTATGAGTTCCAGCAGAGCGATGCGGAATCGGGCGGTTTAGGTAAATCTAAAGGAAAAATCATGTTTCTGATTACGATAGCTTCGGTTGCAGTCATGTTAGTTAAGGTACTTGGCGTCTTCTAATTCGAGTTTTAAGAACATGATTGGTCAATAGACAAGAAGTCTTAGGCATAACAATCTAAACAATGAAGAAAAGGTGAGCATCCCTTAAGGTGCCTATTTTAAGTTACTTTGTTTTTTACGCTTTAACGACTTTGGCAAATATTTCTCCGAAGGTCCTTGCTTGGTGTTCGTCTGTCTCAGAAATAGCAGGACCAACAGCTAGACCCGGCTGGATCAATTTTGGGTTAAACGCTCTAAGAACGCTCTCAATGTTCGCGATGGTTTTTGTTTGACTTCCGCCGCCAGTTGCAAATACCGCCATGGACTTCCCTGCTAATTTATCACGCACAAAATAAAATTCTGTAAGCAAAGTCAACATTGGCCCAGCCATCATGCTAAAGTATGAGGGCGAACCGAAAACGAATCCATCGGCTTCAGAAGCTTCTTTCGCATCTATTGTTTCAACATGCCTTAATTCGGCGGTAACACCAGGAACTTTTTGGACTCCTTCAACGATTAAGCAAGCAATTTTTTCTGTGTTTCCAGTTCTAGAATAATAGGCTACTATTATTTTTTTCATGGGTGTACTCCTCTTATAATATCAAAAACAATGTAATTTTATGCAGTTTAAAGTAATTAAAGTGCGCGTTTAAAAAATGTGAAAGGTAAAAATCAGTTTATTTAGCGAACCCTTAAGAGTCGACATTTACATATATTAAATATCCCAAATTTGCCAGTCACCTGTCCAGATATTTTTGGCGTAGTGAGCAGCTAATTTGGATGGGGAAAGGAAAAATGAAGATATTTGAGGCTATGGTGTTTAAACGAGAAATTGGGGCAAGCTGCAGTTTAAATGTAAAGATGCTTGATACTCTAAAAGACGGTATCGTTTTATCTATTGAACAAAATTTAGTTAACGTCGCCCATCTTGATTTCATAAAGAATTTTGTTAGTCAACATAAACTCAGTTTGCTGTTGGACAGTGATTGTTACTTTATTTCTACAGATGC
Organism: Candidatus Bathyarchaeota archaeon; assembly: GCA_963809455.1. Taxonomy (GTDB): domain Archaea; phylum Thermoproteota; class Bathyarchaeia; order Bathyarchaeales; family Bathycorpusculaceae; genus Bathycorpusculum. The sequence continues at coordinate 63,597 of CAWEJP010000012.1, forward strand.
ACTAAAGCCATCCAGCTTAACCGTTTGGGAAAACTAATCTAACTCTTCGGATTTCTTTTTGAAAGTGAAAAAACAAGAAATCTGTTGCGCAATAATTACCCGATTTTACTTGTTTACATGTTTGTCACGAAGTGAACTGAGAACTTGTGCCCCTCGAAAAACATTGGAACCAATATCAGGGTTGAATCTAAAGCTGTCCCGTCTTTTTTCATCCAAGTCATCGGAATTGTTGATGCTACCATTTTCTGCATGGCATTCCAGTAAGCTGTTGAAAGGGTTTCTCGGCTTTTCTCAGTTACATAGATTTCAAGAAATCCTTGTTTTTCAGCTCATTCCTGTGGCGACTTGAATCCTAACATGGAAGCAAATTTTTGGTTGCATGCTTTGTGGTTATCGTCAAGGTAAATGAATATGGGTTGTTCAGATTTGTCTAGGATGGGCTTCATCTGCTCGTAAAGTCCGTTAACTAGTTCTTCATGATGTGCTTCAGTCGTTTGTATTTTGGCCGTAAATTTTTCTCCTTTAAACGAGCGATTCAAAAAACTATATTTCATTGTCGTTTTAGCACATATAAGCTGTTGTGACTGCTAACCAACACTTGCACCAGTTCAGTCAAGAGTTTCAAGTTTTTACGTTACTTTTCTTCACTTTTTCCAAAGCCTTATTCACATAACTGTTTAGGTCAAGATTTTTTAGTATTCTATCAGGCAGGGTTTCTGGCGCATAACCCAACGGCAATACTGCGATGAAAAGAAAGAAGGCTGCAAACGAAAAAACCGTAAGTTCTTGAACATGAGCTGAAATGTACGCTCCTGTTAATCCCCCCGCCAATCTAGAGAATAAGTACGGCAGCACCCCAAGAAAATAGTATTTTTCACTACTTTTTTCCTGTGCTAAGTCCCCCCAGATTGTTACTAAAAACAACATGGAGAAGACACCCCAGGCAAGGCCGTCGACGCAAACGTAGAACCAAGCTGCAAAATAGTTTCCGCTGAAAAGCCCTAAAGATGCATAGCCAACTCCTAGAAGAACAAAGCCTACCAGCGCTACACGCTTCCGACCCTTCTTATCAGCTAAAAACCCGCAGATAATCGCGGAGGCACCAGCCAAAACGATTTCGATTAGCAGGAAGTTTTGTCCTAACGATTTCGGAAATGCGCCGCTCTTAAAATAATTAGTGTTCAACTCCGTTGTTAACTCGTTGATTAGGGAAAACATCAGCCAGGGAGTAACGTAGAGTAGAAAAGTCTTGTTTGAAATTATTGAACGGTATGACACGCGTTCCTTTTGCTCTAAATGTTCTTCGACAAATTTAATAGATAATATAGAAATCAAGCCAACAATTTGCCAAACACCTAAATAGGCGGCTAAAAGGAAAGTTTCGTGGCTTCCGATTATTGAACTCAGTCCATAGCCTAAGCCAAATAAAAGAAATACTATTCCACCCAGTTTAGCGCGGTTTTGGGAAGCTGTAGTTTTAGCGAAATAACCCATACAAATAGGCATGCCCGTTCCGAAATAGACCCCAATTATTATTGCCAAAAATAGTAAACTGGCAAAGTTCGCGAAATTCACGACTGCAAATAAAAAAGAAAGTAAAGCGCCCGCTAGGACCCAATATCTGAGAAAAATTCGGCGGCTTTTGAATTTGTTTGTAAGTGATGAAATGATAAGAGCAGATAAAACTAAACTTGCAAAGGTGATAACTAGTATTAGCAACAGAGAATTTCCCCCGAAATGCAACTTTGTGGCATCCTGCAGATAGCTGAACCCACTGAGATACCAAACAAAGGCATTCGCTACCAAAAAGGTGCTTACTAACGCTTCCTTTGGGATTGATGATAGCTTTTCAGTGATTGTTTTGTTGTTTAGCGTTTTGGATTCCTGATTTTAAATAGTTTTAATTGATTATAAGTATTAAGAATTAATACTTTAGCCATTGAATAAGTATTTGTAATTCACCAACTAAACGAGCGCCAATTCTTCTGTTAAAGCTTCAAGCAGAACCACTAACTCTTTTGATTTCGTATTGCTTTTTAATAGCGGATTATTCGACAATTCTTTTCTTCCGAATTCTTTAAACCCAGCTATTAGTTTTTCAACTTCAAAAGAACCTATCACGGTTGTTGAAATTTCCTGCAGATCAGCGAGAGAAAACGCGGCGTTCTTGGAATTCGTGAGTTTCTCATTTAATTTTTTGTTCTGCATTGTGCAGAGAATAGGATAAGGCGGTAATTCATTTTTTATTCTGTGCTCAAGCTCACCGCAACTGCTCATATCTACAAATTCTTCTTTTAAAGTGGATAAAACCCCGATTACTCTGCCGTAACAAGCAAGATTGTGAATGGCTTCCTCATTTCCACCGCCGATTACCCCACCGATTCTGCAATGAAGCTCAGCAACACCACTCTTTAGCCTGATTACTTCAAAATACTCTTCAGGTGTCACATTTGTCTTATGCCACAAAGATGTCTCTACGGATTCAGCTTTTACGATTTCAACCATTGCGGCAGCAACTGAATCAGCGATTGTTTTTCTTTGCCTACTCGACAGGTCGCATTCGTCTTGAAGTGCGGTCATTCCTTGAACTAAAAGCAGATCGCCAGCCAAAAGAGCAATGTCTTTACCATATTTTCCGAAAAGAGTCTTTTTTGTAAACTTTTCTTTTGAATTGTCCACAATGTCATCATGGATGTCCCCAGAGGAAGTTATGAGCAGCATTGCGATGGAAATTGACCGTGAGTTTTCTGGGATAACGCCTACTGCTCTACTGGATAGGGTCAGTAGAGCTGGAAAAATCGGCAAAACATTTGGAAGCACCTCTCTTGCATAATAATGCAATGCTTCACTTATGATTCCGTCGTCGTATCTACTTGAGATTATTTTTTTGCAAGCTTCCGCTAACGAAGATTGCCCTTTGCTATGAATTATGCCTATCGCATTCTGGGTAAGCGAAGTCGGTTTCATGACAATTAAGAATTACAATCTAAGGTATTTGTAAATTAAGAATCCAAAATAAGGATTTAAAATTAAGAAATTGGTGCTAACACCAACACCTTACCCGTTTATTTACCAGCCGCCCCAATTCGCCGGTGCTTTTGCTTTGATTGCTCGTTTTTGGTTCATTTGTTTCACCTCTATTTTGTTTTACAAATTATCAACATTAATTCAGATGTATCCTTGGATCCAAGTGAGAACCTGCATGTTGTCGATTCGAGTATGATAAGTTACGCCTGCGCAGTTTCCGTCGTTAACATATGCATTTACAGCCAATACGACGCTTTGCCCATTGTTGGTGTACATTAATGGCCCGCCTGAATCGCCATAAGCAATGCCGCCTTTGCCCTGGGCTGCGTTTGCTGTGCACTTAATGTAGTTGCCGCTTCCTTGGAAGTTTGTTGATAACAGGTTTACTGTGGCTGAGTTACGGGAAATACTCCCAGCTAAGGGTGGGCGATTATTTCCGTTGGATGGATTTTGGACTCCGTAACCAATCACTTGCAAAACGGTTTTCACATGTAAAGAATCTGCTAATCCAGGGGTGGGAAGCGTGGGATAACTCTGTACCTCTTGAACTGGTGTATTTAGGATGATTAAGCCAACGTCGCTTGTTTGAAGGAGTTTACTATCCTTAGCTCCAGCTTCTACGCTTGCTAAATAGGCTGGATAGGGTGTTGGAGCACCAATGTAAATCGGTTGGTTGGTGTTGTAATGAATTTTTCCTGTTCCATCGATTGAGTAGGTTATTGGTCCTTGGTCAAAGCAGACGCATGCCGCTGCTCCGCCTATAACGCTGTGTCCGGCGGTTAATACAACGGTTGGTGAAATGAGGACACCGCTGCTTATGCTGATTGGTTGGGTCATGGCTGCATCGCTGAAAAGCACGACTACGCATACATATGGGGTTGAGTCAGGTTGACTGTTTCCTGTTATAGCGTAGGTCGTTGAGCAAAATGCCGCTAACGATACTATGGTTAATAAGGCGATTAGCGTTGCCGTCTTGAACATTTTCATTTTATTCCCTTTAGCCCCTTTAATACACCATATCATGAATCGTAATATATAAGTTCATAACGAAACAATCAACCACACACTACTCATGCAACAATACAACAAACCAACGAAACAACGGTACAACACAAATACAGTACAAAAATTACACTGGATTTTTTTAGTAGCCGCCCGGATTCAAGGATATAAAAAAGCTACAATGCTGGGGGACAATCAACAACAAAGAGATTAAGGAGAGTCAACATTCGGCTAACGCTCATGCCTCGCAAGTTTTAATTCAATCTCCAACTCGCATAGTTATGGAAGAGAATTCAAAACTCAATGCTATCCCAAAAACATTAACGCTTCACGCAAGCCAACCTACAAAATTAGATATGCCACTAACGCATAATAAGTACATAAAGGTTAAACAAATGGAATTTGCAGTCAACTACAAACTCTACGACGATGAGTCAAACATAAAAAACGAAGGAGAAGCAAGAGCCACCCTCGACAAACAATACCTGACTCTAACCGTAATGTTTGGGGAGCTTATGCTATTTGCATACACGGACATAATTGGAATATCAGATTACGATTACAAAGTTGACCTTTTTTTAACTTCAAAAGAAAAACTAAACCTTTGGGGCTTGGGATACCAATACGAAGACTTCCTCTTCCAACTATACAAACTCCGAAATGAGCTCATGATCAAATATTTACTAATGGAAGAATCACTTCTTCAAGCCGGTTTCGAAGCGCAATATACGAAACTTGACCCAAACGGTCAAACAAACCAAACTGGAAACAGCGAAATCCGCCTCTACGAAACCGCTTTAGTAGTTCTACCACAAAAGAGCGAACCCATCCGCCTTCCATACTGTTACATAACCAATGTAAACAAACAAGACTACAAACTAACAATAACAAATGAATCCCTAGAAAAAACTGAACTCACCAGACTCGGACAAAACTTCGACCCGCTTGCAAAAGCTCTCTCAGATGCCATAAACAAAATGATGCTTAGAACACAACAAAACATAAAAGAACTAATCCCTGAAGCAACTCCAATCACAATAAATAAACTTGCCACCCTAATGAAGGACGGACAAGCAGCAAAAAGAAAAGAAATTGAACAGCAATCCCCAGATTTCTGGCGACGCCTAACTAAAAAAATAGACGAGGCGGGCATAACCACAGAATATGAATTCTTAAACTCACTTGCTGCAAAAGATCAGGTTTGTGTAGGAATAAAACGTGGATTGATGGGAGATCTTACAGGCACATACATTTGGATGTTATTTCCACTCCTCAATCCGGGAACAAACAGACTAAGCAACACTATAGCCCTCGAAGCCTTCAATACCCAAGAAGATACAGAAGAAAACCTAAAACCACCGTCAGAAAACATAGACTCAGGAATAGAAGAGGAAACCTACCAAACAAAAGATGAAGAACAAAAATCAGCCGCAACAGGCGCAACTTACTTCTTTAGAGAGACAGGACGAGAAGAATACACACAAACCAAAGATGAGGAACTTTCTAAAGAACTTGATAGTTTTATAAAAAACATCAACCGATCCATGATCGAAATTAACTTCAGAAGAGAACCAATCTACCTCACAGAAAACCAACTTGATAGCACAGAATATACTCAATATAGATTCGCCATAGCAAAAATTTCCTCCCTTAAAACTCTGAGAGAACAATTTGTAGGCAGGGTAATCCATGCATCCCAAAAACAATGGAAAACCGATGTCAATAGTTTATTAGCTTTCAACGCCAAAAGCTTAAATGACGAAGAAAAATGGAGTAAAGGAGAGCAATAAATGCCAGGTTACAAACACCCTTGCAAATTCTGTGGAAAATTAGTCTCTGCAGACGACAATGTCTGTCCCTTTTGCGGAAAAGTTAACCCTGTAGGACCCCAAAGATGCCCAAAATGCCGAAACCCAATTGAAACTGCCCAAGTTAAATGCGGCAATTGCGGCTTAATACTTCAAATAAATTGTCCAAACTGCGGAAAACCAACATTCTTCGGAGACTACTGCCAAAACTGCGACAAGAGACTCACAGTAATTTGCCCAAAATGTAAAACCGAACAACCACCGCTCGGAGAGAAATGCATAAAATGTGGTAAACCACTTATCATAACGGGGAGATAAAATTATGCCACTTCAACCCTTCACTCGAAATTATCAAGACGATAGTACGGATGCTGGTTTTCAATTTACCTTCAACTGCGACATATGCAACGATGGTTATAAAACTAACTTCATAGCAAGCAAAACTTACAAGAAAAAGGGATTCTGGAAAGGAGTAGGCCAAGTCGCCTCCATAGGATCCCAATTAGCGGGACGCAGCGGAGGCTACTCAATTCAACAAGGCGCAAACGTCATGAGTGAGCGCTTCGAGGGAATGACGCCAGAATGGCACAAAGAACACGAACAAGCGTTTGAACTTGCTCAAAACGAAGCCAAAGGTCACTTCCAAAGATGCCCAAGATGCCACAAATACGTCTGCGAAAATGATTGGAACGAACAAGAAGGATTATGCATTGACGACGCCCCAAGGGAAAGCACTGAAGTAGCTGCAGCCAGAGCCGAAAAAATGGTCACAGACATCAAACAAAAAGCCGAAACCACTCAAGTATACACAGGCGAAATAACACAAAGACAAACAATTTGCCCAGTATGCGGAAAACCAGCTGGTTCAGGCAAATTCTGCAATAACTGCGGAGCACCATTGGGATTGAAAGTATGCCCCAAATGCGGAGCTAAAAACCCAGCGAGTACCAGTTTTTGCGGCGAATGCGGCACCAAATTTACATAAACAAATAAGCAACAACTAACTAACTCTGCTTTCTTTTTTTGCGCACCATTTCGAAATTTGTAATTTATACCTAAATTCTAGAAATTAGAAAAATGGAAAACTTTAGTGCTCGAATCATTTGACAATTAGCACCGCGCACCTTGCTTGATGGACGACTTTTTCGCTTGTGCTACCAAGAAGGAATTCCTTGATTTCGCTTTCCCCAAAATGACCTACGACTATTAAATCAAAGTCTCCATTTGCAGCAGCTTCAATTATCTGAGACGACGTGTTTCCTTCTTTGAGCTCAGTAGTGATTTTAAGCATTGGTTTTAGTTTGATCGCCCTTTCAGCGGCTTTGGACAAAATTTCCTCATGCACTTTTCGAAGATCTTTTATAAATGCAGACATGTTCGGCTGGCTACCGATTGTATCTTGAGGATACCCAGACATAGGAAACTGCGAAAACGTGTTTGCCTGGTATCCAAATTCTGGAGGCGGCTGAAAAACGTTAAGGATTAAAACAGACGCAGAAAACTTTTCAGCAACTTCAAGAGCATAATCCAAAGCTTTTTCCGAGTTTTTAGAACCGTCTACTCCCACAAGAATTTTTGTTATCAAACGGCAGTCCCTCTAAGTTTAGTTTACAGTTGAAGTTCATAGCTTTTTCGAATAATAAAAACATTAATTTAAAAAATAGAAATTTCAGGTTATTATTCGAAAATCAAATTCACCAGTTTCTATAAAAAATAACTGTAATTATAGTCAATTTAAAAGTGTCTTGGTGGGGCCGCCCGGATTTGAACCGGGGTCTATAGCGCCCGAGGCTACAAGCCTGGACCAAACTAGCCGACGGCCCCTACATCAGCTTTTTCGCTGTGTTTTGGGTGGTTTCTATCATTAATGTTGGCTTGGCTTTAAACTTTAGCGGTTAAGGTTTGTCTTAAAATGTCCCTTATAGTAGAGGCTGTGCGACCTGTTAGGATCCCAAAAAGAAACTGATCGCAGAAACTTAGAGGAGGTAGGTTAAGGCGGGGCTTCTTCACATTTCTTATCCTTATATGGCGTACTCAAAACATCCTTCACCCGATTAGTAATCACCGGACCCAAGCCATGAACCGCTTTCTCCCAATCATCCACATTAATTAACGCATTAAGGGGCGTTTGGTAAGAATCCAAAATCGCCGTTGCCTTTTCCCGCCCAATGCTGGGCAAACTAGCAACAAAATAAACCTGAGCATCTGACAGGGTATCGCATTTTTTGAAGGCATGCACTACTGCACTTCGCTTTTCCACGATTTGCTCTTGCCGTGCTGCAGTGTAGAGGAAATCCACGGTTTCTTTCTGGGAGGCGGTGTTAACGATTGCGATGCCGTTTTTAGCGAGGTTAAATATGGCACCCCAAACGGAAGCGGGGTTAATACTGCTATATTTGTAGATTATCGGCATGTAACCCTCGAGTACGATGAGGGACTTTGGATAAACATCCTTTAATCGAAAAAGCTGCTCGAAAAGATAACGCCTCGTCAGGGTGTAGACGAAGTCGTTGACAGTTTTGCGTTCAACCGCGCATTGGTCGCTGAGGATGTAGTCGCCTTTTTCCAGCATCTCCGTCTTAACGTTGACGCCCTTCTCAACTAAACCGTTGACAATTTTTTTGGCGCTGCTTGCTTCGCGGCTATCTACTATGATGGTTGGTTCTTCGCCAGGTTTCTTTTTTTCGCCGATGAAAGGAACCAACGTTTCCGTACCAGACATACAGTCAACTCTTAGAAGCGCGGTTATGTTGAAGCGGTTAATTTTGTTTTCGATTTAAGTTTTTTGAAGGTTTGAAAAAAAATCTTTTAAGAAATTATTTAGTTGAACAAGAAAGGAGATTTGTATGACACTTTTACTAAAACTATCAAAACATCAACTACTCTACCAAGACTTGAATAATTTTTATTCATATCTTATTAGGAAAAGAGGTTTTTTGGCTTCTTTTCGCCTAACTTCAATGGGGACATCCTTGAGAGTCACCTGAGCTAAACTTGCCTCGATCTTAACGTGCTTTTTCTTGAGGCAAACGAATTTTCCAGTCCTATAATCCATAATTCCACCTAGCCTTAGGATAGCACTTCCGTTCATGTGATAAAAATACTTGTGACTGTCTAATTACAACAACAAGTCGAACAAAACGTCGTTAAACCAAAGCAGCATCTTTAAATTCAATACAGTTTACACATAGGATTGGACAAATTCATTGTTTAAAATATTGTTTAAATTAAAAAAAACAAAAAATAAGTTAAGGGAGTTTATGGTCCCTTTTTGGTTATTTCTTTAATTGCGCCTGCTGCAACGGTGGTGCCCATGTCTCGGATTGCGAATCTACCGAGTTCTGGGAAGTCAATGAATGCTTCGACTGCGATTGGATGGAGTGGTTCCATTCGTACCCATGCTGCGTCTCCTGTCTTGAGGTAGCTTGGGTGCTCTTCTGATACTTGGCCTGTGCGTGGGTCGATTTTCTTGATAAGTTCAGTGAATTTAACAGCTATTTGTCCTGTGTGGTAGTGGAGTACTGGTGTGTATCCTGCTGCGATTGCTGTTGGGTGGTAGATGACGATGATTTGTCCGATGAATTCTTTTGCTACGGTTGGTGGATTATCAACTGGACCTGCGACATCTCCGCGGTGAACATCTGTTTTTGAGATACCTCTGATGTTCATTCCGATGTTGTCGCCTGGCTCTGCCATTGGGATTTGGGTGTGGTGCATTTCGATGGATTTGACTTCAGCGGTTTTGTTGGATGGCATGAAGACTAAGGTTTGCGCCTGGTTTTAGAATCCCTGTTTCGACTCTGCCGACTGGGACTGTGCCGATGCCTGTAATGCTGTAAACGTCTTGGATAGGAATGCGCAATGGTTTGTTGGTTGGTTTTGCTGGAATCTCGAGAAGGTCGAATGCTTCCATCAAGGTTGGACCGGTGTACCATGGCATCTTTTCGCTCTTCTTGATCAGGTTGTCGCCTGTCCAGCCTGAAACTGGTATAAAGTTAACTTTCTCAATCTTGTAGCCGACCATCTTTATCATTCTTGTGATTTCGTTCTTCATTTCGTCGTATCTGTCTTTACTCCAGTTAACGGATGCATCATCCATCTTGTTGATTGCAACGATTAGTTGGCGTATACCTAAGGTGAATGCTAAGAATGCGTGTTCACGAGTTTGACCGCCTGCGCCTATGCCTGCTTCGAACTCGCCTTTCTTGGCTGAGCTGAATAGAACTGCTGCGTCTGCTTGGCTTGCTCCAGTAATCATGTTTTTAATGAAGTCTCTGTGGCCTGGCGCATCAATAACGGTCATGTTGTATTTCTTAGTTGGGAATTGCAGGAAACGAAGGTCAATTGTGACTCCTCGTTCTCGTTCTTCTTTCAGGTTGTCTAGAACCCAGGCAAAGTGGAAGGTCGCTTTACCCATCTTTTCGGCTTCTTCTTTGTAAGCGTCGATTGTTCGTTGGTCAATTACGCCTGCAAGGTACAGTAAGTGCCCTGTAGTTGTGGATTTTCCGTTGTCAACGTGCCCCATGATAATAATGTTTAGGTGGGGTTTTCCTTCTTGTTTGCTCATTTTTCATATCCTCTATTAGTTTATCCTAATTTTTGAAATTCGTTAACACATCAGTCCTTCCCTTTATTTTAATATTGCGATGTTGCTTTTGTTTGAAATATGACAAAAAAAACCCCTAACACAGAGAAAAAACAGGTGCCCACAGCAAAAACATGTTTTAGTTTGGTCCAAAAATGCAAAACAGCTTATAACCCATAGAGGTTATTGCCTACTCATGAGTGCCAGCGCTGGAACAGTTCAGGGCATATCAGTGGTTACAACCACTTGGAATGAAAAAGAAAACATACTGAGGAGCTGATTCGCAGAGTCAGGTTAACACTTCAGGGCGTTTCGCATGAGATAATCGTTGTTGACGATAGCTCTTCAGATGGAACCCTCGAAGCCGCCAAATCCATTGCTGATGTAGCAGTTGGAAAGGTTCGGGAAGGACAAACGAAAGGACTGTTGTTCGGAGCTAAACTTGCCAAGTTTCCTTTGATTGTAACTATCGACTCTGACTTAGAGAATCCTCCAGAACTAATCCCAGCACTCATCGAGAAAATAAAAATTTATGATTTAGTGGTTGCATCACGAAAAGTCCTTCCAAGATTTTCTGAGCGATGGGCTGCAAAAACCTTGGGCAAAAAGTGTTAGTGTTTCAGATTTCTACTCTAATTTTAGGGCTTACAAAAAAGAAACCCTTGCCAACGACCTTGAGGGCGGCGAAACCTTCGGCGGAGAACTCTTAGTTGCCGCTAAGAAGAAGGGTTTTAAGATTGGAGAAATAACCTACGAACCTCCGCCCAGACGCTGCAAACCTCGCATCGGCGGCGTAATTAGAGCAAACTTGAGGATAATTGTTCGCGACGTGGAAGTGCTTTTTTATCTATCTGTTTTAGCCTTAACTTTTAGTTGCCTTTACCTTCAACCAAAAACAGTAAACGCGAAAGACCCAAATTCTATGAATAGACACTTATTTTCTTTCTATGAGCTCGATTAGGGTTCCGTCGGGGTCTTCGACAAAAGCAATCGTTGTATGCTCGTTTAACTGAAAGGGTTCATCTGTCACTGTTACTTTCTCTCTTTTTAATTCCGCAATGGTTTTGTAAATGTCGGCAACTTCAAATCCCAAATGGTCAAACAATCTCTCTTCATATTGGGGTTGAAGAAACTTATTTTGGCCGTGATAGTAGGTTAATTCAAGTATGCTGCCCTTTCGGTCTACGTCTTGTAGAAAAGCAATTTCAGCGTTAGTTTGTTTGATTTCACTGCGTCGTTGCAGTTTTAAGCCGAAGAAACGTGAATAGAAATCGATTGAGCGCTCCATGTTGCTTGTGCGTATGCTTGTGTGGACAAACATTTTTTCACCGTGATATTTCTGGTGACGCTTGATATAATTGTTTAGCTTATGCTTCTTTTGGCTTGCTCATCGAGCGTTTTGTTTACGAGTGCATCCGCCCTCGCAATTTGAAGGTTGCTCCTTGGAACATTAACAAAACTGATTTTCTTAAAACACACCTTTAACTTCTGCACTTTCCGCCACAACTGCCATAATTGATCGTTTTTAACAGCAGTACTCTCCTTTGATTTGCCTCGCAACTAATTCACTATCCAAGTGACAAACTACTTCCTCTGCTTTTTCGTCCATGGCAAAGTTTAACGCGAACAACAAGGCCTCGTACTCAGCTTGATTATTTGTATGAACCCCTATGAAGCAAGAATCCGATTTCACAGTTTCATTTCTCTCGTTTAAGGCTATGAAAGCTATGGCTGCTGGTCCAGGATTACCTCTTGCACCGCCATCAGAATAAATCAATAGCCGCTGACTCATAGGGTTCTTCACTTGCATCCATTTTAGCCTTAATTAATTATTTAAAGAGTTAAGATTACAGGCGCTGTTTTGGTTGTTTATATTGTCGATTTACAATCACATCGTTTCAAGTGTTAAGAAGCAACTTTTCAATTAGAATACAGATGGTTTGCTCTCTAAAGCATGATACAAAGAAAGAAATTAGATTCTAAAAACAACTTTTTCTGTGAACGGCTGAATTATTTTTGCGAATTCATTGATTGTTTCTGGTGCATAGGGTTTTAGTGCCTGATATTTTTTGTCAAGAGTATCTGTCGGTACGAATTGTTGAAGAGCATGAGTTTTTGAACCCTTAACCAACTCGCCGATGCATGTTGCATCTTGGGCTGTAACGAGTTCTGGAACGGCGGTTGTACGGAATTCGTATGGCACTTTGCCTGTTTTCAGGATTTCCAGGGTACGTATGAAGCCAGCGGTGTCTTTGGCGCCGAGCAACTTGTATTTGTCAGTGCAGGTCTTCACATCCATAGCCACATAATCCACGTAGCCTAAGCACTCCTCGAGTGTATCGGGAAAGAAACCGTTTGTATCCAACTTTACCGAAAACCCTCGTTCTTTAAGTTTAGCCAAAAACTTCGGCAACTCCTTATGCATACATGGCTCGCCGCCCGTGATCACTACTGCATCGACGTATTTTTTGCGGCTTTCCAAAATCTCCAATGCAATGCCTTCCTGTAGAAACGGCGGTTGCGGGTCAACGGCGATGCGCCAGTTGTGGCAGAATGGACAGCGGAGGTTGCAGCCGGGTGTAAACAGAACTGACGCTATCCTATCGGGGTAATCCACTAGGCTGATTCTTTGTAATCCACTAAACTTCATTTCGAATGTTTCTCCTTAACTTGTTAGTGGTGCTGATGATATGACGGTTGAGCGGTCGAAGGTTTTGCGTATATCAAATTCTGCTTGTTTACCATCGTTCCATTGGTCAACTGGCCGCAGGTACCCGACGACTCGTGAGTAGACTTCGCTTGGTGCTCCGCAGACTGGGCATTGTTTGTGTTCGCCGGTTGTATAGCCGTGGGTTGGGCAAATGCTAAACGTTGGTGTCAAGGTAAAGTAGGGCAGCTTTGAGTTCCAAGCGACTTTCTTGATAAGTTCTGCGGCTGACTTCCATGATTGCATGCGTTCGCCAAGGAATATATGGAATACTGTGCCGCCTGTGTAGAGTGACTGCAAAGTTTCTTGGTGCTCAAGTGCATCGAAGAGGTCGCCTGAAAAGTCTACTGGCAACTGGGATGAGTTGGTGTAGAAGGGTTCAGCGTGGTTTGAAACGATTTGTTTTTGGTTGGCGAAGATGATGTCGCGGTAACGTTTTTTGTCTATGCGTGCAAGTCTATAAGAAGTGCCTTCAGCAGGGGTAGCTTCCAAGTTGTAGATGCAACCTGTTTCCTCTTGATAATCTGCTAAGCGGTTACGAATGAACGTGAGCATTTTTTGAGCGAAGGCTTGTCCATCTTTAGAGGCGATGTTGGTTCCCAGAAGGTTAATGATTGCTTCGTTAACGCCTACTATACCGATAGTAGAGAAGTGGTTCTTCCAGTATTTGTCATAGCCTTCTTTAACATGACGCAGGTAGCGGCGTGAATACGGATATAAGCCATTGTCGGTGAAGGCTTCGAGCACTTTACGCTTAATCTCCAAGCTGGATTTAGCAGTCTCCATCAACTTCTCCAAGCGTTCAAAGAATTCGTCTTCGTCTTTGGATAGATAGCCGATTCTTGGAATGTTTAGGGTGACAACGCCTATGCTTCCTGTTAAGGGGTTGGCACCGAAGAAGCCTCCTCCGCGTTTGCGAAGTTCACGATTATCGATACGTAAGCGGCAGCACATACTGCGGACATCTTCAGGCTTCATATCGCTGTTAACAAAGTTGCTGAAGTAGGGAACACCGTATTTGGCGGTAACTTCAAAGATTGCCTGAGAAACCGGCGAATCCCACTCGAAGTCTTTGGTGATGTTGTAAGTGGGAATTGGGAAGGTGAAAACTCTACCCTTGGAGTCACCTTGGCGCATGCCTTCAGCGAAGGCTAAGTTGAACATCTCCATCTCCTTAGTCATGTCGCCGTAGGTATCTTGGGTGACTTTGCCGTTGTAGAGAACCGCTTCGTTCTTCATGAAGTCTGGAACCGTCAAATCCAAGGTCAGGTTAGTGAACGGTGTCTGGAACCCGACGCGGGTAGGCACGTTCATGTTGAAGAAGAATTCCTGCAGCGCCTGCTCCACATCTTTCTGGTTTAAATGGTCATATCGTATAAACGGTGCAAGGTAGGTGTCAAAGTTGCTGAAAGCTTGTGCACCTGCCGCCTCTCCCTGCAAAGTGTAGAAAAAGTTTACGACTTGACCGAGTGCTGTACGGAAGTGTTTTGCAGGTTTGCTCTCGATTTTGCCTGAGACTCCACCGAAGCCTGAAAGTAACAGGTCACTTACGTCCCAACCAACACAATAAGGTCCCAGTACGCCTAAATCATGGATATGTATATCACCCGAGAAGTGTGCTTCAGCAATGTTTTGTGGATAAATGCGGGCTATCCAATATTTGGCAATGACTGTGGACGAGAGATAATTGTTTAAGCCCTGCAATGAATAGCTCATGTTACTATTTTCTTTTACTCGCCAGTCCTCAACCTCGAGGTACTGGTCCACCATGTCTGAAGAACTCAAAAGCGAAGCTAACTCACGCATGTCAGTGTGTTGCTTGCGGTAGAGTATGTAGGCTTTCGCTGTGGAGGCATGACCATTTTCAATTAACCGTTTTTCAACAAGGTCTTGGACTTCCTCAACAGTTGGGACCCCATCATCACCATACTGCTTGTTTAGAAGGACCACGACTTCGTCGCTGATGCGTTTAGCCTGCTCTTTATCCTTGCCACCTACTGCTTTGGCAGCTTTCCAAATAGCAACTGTAATTCGTTCTTGATCGAATGGTTCTAATTTACTATCACGTTTTAATACGAACTTCATTGTTTTTTCACTTCCAAGAGTACTTTCCTGAAATCTTCAGGCTCTTCAAACTGTTTGTAAACTGAAGCGAACCGAATGTATGCGATACGGTCCACGTTTTTGAGATATTTCATGATTAAGTCGCCGATTTCTCCAGATGTAATTTCCTCAGTGCCTTTTAGCATGAGGTCTTGGCGTACTTTGTCTGCTAACTCATTGATTTGGTTCATGTCTACGGGTCTTTTTTCACACGCTTTCTGTAAGCCGCGTATTATTTTGTTGACGTCGAAGCGTTGGAGTTCACCGTCTTTTTTTCTGACCATGAGTTCGACGGTTTCGAGATATTCGTAGGTGGTGTAGCGTTTGCCGCAGTTGATGCATTCTCTGCGTCTGCGTGTTGTGTTCTCTGGGGAATCGCGTGTTTCAAGGGTTTTTGAATTTTCGGAGTTGCAGAAGGGGCATCTCATTGTTTAACATACTCATATTTTCTTATAGATAGTGTTAGCGAGTTAATCTACACACTATATTTAGCGCATATATAAGTTATTTTCACATTAAACATACAATACAATGGATAATCCCATTAGAAAGACCATGAAGTTTAAACAAAAAACACAAAATAAAAAAAACCAAAACAAGCCCCTCTTCACGAAAAACCCTCGTTTTCAAGCAAATACATCTTTGGTTAAGGCTTGCGCAAACAATATAATTAAAATAACCTATACTCAATAGTTACCTTTTATCTTACTAAACCAAACACAAGAAAATGGTGAAAATTTGCAGCCTAAAATCGTAAAAGCCAACATCTTAAACCCATATTTAACTCCTGAACGCTGCTACATAGCCGAAAACTACAGCGACAAAGACGTTTCAATTGCAGTTGCCAAAGTAAAGCCAGGTGTTACCACCAAAGCGCATCATCTAAAAGGTATTCAGGAAATCTACATCATAACTGCGGGAGAAGGGGAGGTAGCTTTTAGCGGTTTAGAGCTAACCCAAGTGAGCGTTGGCGATGTTATCGTTATTCCGGCAGGGGCCTCACAGAAAATAACAAACACAGGCAAAACGGACTTGGTTTTCTACTGTGTTTGTACCCCAAGGTTTATGGAAGCCTGCTACTTTAATGATGAACCAGAAACTTCTCCTTGAAGATATATGTCGATTGTGGAAATAGTGGTTAATAAACTCTAGCAAGGATAAGTGTTTGAGGAGAAAGGAGAAGCTCCTTACACTTCTTTTCACTAACTTGTTTTAAGGTCATCCATGAACTCGCTTAAGTCAAGGGTGGAAGCGGCGTTTTCGTCTTTTAGCTGCTGTTTCGCTGGCGGATTCTGAGGGTAGAATGGTATTCTTTGGGCGAAGCGTTCTTGGAAGGTGGGCTCTAACTCGTTTTTGTAGAAGACGCCGATTGGAATTTTGTCGCCCCATTCCTGCGCTTTTTCTAATCCTGCTACTTTTTTCTTGAATTCCTCGCTTGCATCATGCACAACTGGGTCAAAGCCTGCCTCTTCGAGCTTGTAGAGTCTTGATTGAGGCTTGCCTGAGGCATCTTTGCGGTCTTCGCCAGCATACCAGTCCTTGGTGTTTATGTCATTGTAGACTGGGCACGGCTGCAGACAATCGACTAGTGCTAAACCTTTGTGTTGGATTGCTTGTACGATTGTGTTTTTGAGATGCATAACATCGAAAGCATAGGACCGTGATACAAATGTGTATCCTGCAGTTATTGCTAGTGCAACCGGTATGATTGCTTCGTTGATGTTGGGTTTCGGAAGCGATTTTGTTTGCATTCCTAGCCTTAGAGTGGGAGAAGCTTGCCCCTTGGTTAAGCCGTAAACCCCGTTGTTGTAGACCAGGTATGCCATGTCGATGTTTCGGCGTCCAGCATTAACAAAATGTCCTGCTCCGATTCCCAGTCCGTCGCCGTCTCCGCCGATGCCTATGACTTCGAGATTTGGGTTGGCAACTTTAATTCCCATCGCAAAAGGCAAAAGACGCCCGTGAAGCGTATGGACACCGTTGACTTTGACAAAATGAGGCGTTTTTGCTGCGTTTCCAACGCCTGAGACAACTACGACGTTGTGTGGTTCAAGGTTCAGTTCTGCCAGCGCGATCTGCAGGGCGCTTAGGATTCCGTAGTCTCCGCAACCAGGACACCAGTCAACATAGACGTCGTTTTTGTATTCTGAAGCTTTATGCGCCAAGCATCAGCACCTGCCTCTCGGCTGCTTTATCCGTTAAAATCAACTTGATTGATTCATAAACTTCTGTTGTCATCATGGGTCGCCCCGTGTATTTGAGAATATAGTGGGTGGGTTTGATGGTTGTGTGTTCGGTTATTATTCCGCCGAGCTGTGCGGTGGCGTTGTCTTCTATGTCGATTATCCGCTTCTTACCCGTAAGTATTTGTTTTAGATGGGCAGAGGGAAGAGGATGAATCATTCGCACCTGAACATAGCCCAAGCTTAAGCCTTCTTCCTTTAGTTGGTTGAGCGCTTCGATTATGGCGCCTTTGGGTGACCCCCAACTGACCACAATGTTCTCTGAGTCTTTATCGCCAAAAAAATTCACTTTCATTTCCAATGGCACTTCCCTATCAACTAATTCGAGTTTTTTCAGCCGTTTATCCATCATTTTTCTTCGGTTAATGGGTTCTTCGTTGATGTTTCCTGATTCGTTATGCTCATCGCCCGAACACCATTGAACAGCATTTTTAGTCCCCAAAAACGCTCTAGGAGATACACCTGTTTCGGTGAATTGGAATCGTTTGTACACTTTGCCTTCAAGCTCTTTTTCGCCAACGATTAAGCCTCGGTCAATCTTGACTTTAGCGTAGTCAAAAACAGGGTAGGTCTGGGATGAGTTAGCCATGCCCTTATCGAGCAAATGAATAACAGGCATTTGATATTTCTCTGCCAAATTGAAAACTTCCGCAGCATCAAAGAAACATTCCTCTATATCGCCTGAAGCAAAGATTATTCTGCCGAATTCTCCGTGAGCTGCATGCATAGCAAACCGCAAATCCTGCTGACTATGCCTTGTCGGCTGCCCCGTTGCAGGTCCACCACGCTGATAATAAGTTATAACCAACGGCACTTCATTGCAGCCTGCCCACCCTAAGCCTTCAGCCATCAAAGAAAAACCAGGACCCGATGTACTCGTTGCTGCCCGTGCTCCCGCTAAACATGCGCCGGAAGCTGAATTCACAGCTGCGATTTCGTCTTCGGTTTGCAGAACGATTATGGCTTCTTGGCTGCCATTTTTGGTTTTGAGGATTTCGTGGGCTTCCAAATATTCGCTTTCATCTGCAGCTGGAGTAATAGGGTAATATGTTTGGACTCTGCATCCTCCCAGGACTTTGCCCATTGCGACAGCTTGATTTCCAGTAAGAAAAATTCTTGGTTCCTTAATTTCAATTTTTTCCAATTTATGCTTGAAATTATTTACGTTAAAATTGTGTTCAGCATAATCGTAAGCCATATCCACAGCTACAACGTTCATGTCGGCGATTTTTTCGTGGAATGTAGCTTTGATTGCGTTTTCAATGAGTTTTCGGTCATACTTTAACAATGCAAAAGATACGCCGATCGTTAAAACATTAATCATTCTTTCGAGCGTGCTTATTTTTTCAATGTGGAGTTTTTCGCCGATTTGCTTGAGTAAATCCAAATATGGAACAGCGAAGATTTGGATATTTTTTTGTTTGGCATAGTTTAGGAAATCGTTGATGGTTTCGCCAACATTATTTTCTTTAATAAAATCGCGAATCTGTGCTTTGTAATCTTCAGAAAATGTGGCTATATCTTCTAGGACGTTGACGCCTAGGTCGCGTGAATCTACAATAATGCCGCCTTCACTCGTGACTTCGCCAACATGCCGCACCACCGTTTCTGCATCAAAAGCCGCAAGCAAATTCACATCGGCAATGTTTGCAAGCGTGGGTTGTTTGGAGATTCGTTGTAGGAAGTAGCTGTGCATGGTTTTGATGTTTGAGTGGTATTCTCTTCGACCAAAAACATACAAGCCGCCATAGCCGCAGGCTCTGCCAAATATGGTGGACGCTGAATCAACACCGCTTCCTTGAGGGCCACCTGCCATCCAGTTTATACTTTCAACTACCATTCTGTCTCACACTGAAAATTTTTGTGTTTGGGGAACTATCCGCCGCCAGTTGCTTTATCTTGTCCGATGCAGCATGTACATTTTGCGGTTTCGCCACAGTACGGGCAAACGCAGTTGCAGTCGTCGATAAAGTTTCCGCAGTTTAAGCAACGAGGCTGATCTTCTTCATTCAATCCGCTTCGCCTCTGCTACATTATTGTGTAGGGTCGAAGAGATTTTAAGTTTTCCCAAAATCTTAAGCGGTGTGAGTCTGTATTGGCTTCATTTTGAGCTATTAACGTTTCGAAATCTTGCTAAAAAATGAAGATAAGAAAACCCTAAAAAATAGGGAAAGAAATTGGGGTTTATCTTACGAAGTCGTCGAAGGTCCAGAAGTGATTTTCTTCTTGGATGATAATGTCTTCGAAGATGCGTCTTGTGGTTGTGTCGCCGCGTTTGAGGGCTTCTGCGATGATTTGCCGGTAGAGAGTGATAGTGCTGCTTTCGAGTGCGTGGTCTAAGACGAGGAAGTCTTGGGCGGTGTTGCCGACGACTGGAAGCGGATCGGGTTTGAATGTTGCTTCTCCTTCGAGGAGGTAGATGCGTTCGCTGATTTTTTCAAGGTGATCCATTTCCTGCATGAAGACTTCTTTGAGAATTTTGCTTACGACGGCAGCTTTGTTGGTTTCCGTGATTGCTTCTAGCGCGGTGTTTTTCATTCTAAGTTCAAGGAAAGCCATTTTCTCATGCTGGTTAGTATACTGGATAATTCCTGTTATTTCAGCGGAAACAGCTTTGTTTAACAAGGTAAAGTAGTCGTCTGTGTAGATTTTACGCCATTCAGGAAGAGCTACTTTACTTGGTTCATCTTTTTCGTCTTGGAACTTGGTATATTCTTGGAACTTGAAGAGATGCGCTTCTTCTTCGCCATAGATTTTTTCGAAGACTTCACGTGTTTCCCAATCACCCATTTGGCCAGCTGTCTCGATTATTTGACGATAGAGCATTAAGGCTTCTTCCTCTGCTTTCACGCCAAGTTTAGCGAATTCGCTTAAGCTATCGCCAATGGTGACTTTAGCTGATTTGGTTGATGCTTGTCCACCAAGGTAGTAGATACGCTCAATTATCGAGGCGGCATGCTTCATTTCTTGGATGGAGATTTCTTTAAGGAATTTTCCAATTGCGTCGTATGTTGTTTTATCTAAAACGATGTTTTCAGGGATGGTTCTACGGACCAACTTCTCCATTTTTGCATGCTGAAGAATATACTGGAGAGAAACTTGAATTTCGCGTTCGACGGCCTTGTTTAAAAGGTCAATATAGTCTGGGGAAATTTTGACTGCCATATAATCACAACTTGTATTTAAAAGGAGAAGGCTCCGAGATATAAAATTTTTTATAGTATCAATAAGAGGCGATATGAGAAAGCCATCGCTTGTTTGAATGTTCATACCTTATCAGGTAGCCGCCTCACCCTTTCTCACCTGTTTTGTGGCATACCAAGCCACCGCAACTGAAAGAAAGGATAAACCGAAAAATACAGCTTCAAATAGAACGATTGAGTTTTGGGCAAAAGGTACCAAGAAATCAACAAACCCCATTGGCAACGCTATGAGAAACAACCGTTTCTTATGGTAGACGGCAGCCATCACGCAGAGGTAGCCCCAGGCAAAATGAATAATGATTGAAGAAAGCCGCTCAACGGTTCCCAAAGCCACCGAACGCAACGCCTCGGTAGCGGACGCAAAAAGGCCTGGAGCATTAGTATTCAACTGGGTGTAGAGGGTTTGTGCAAGAGAACTATTGCTCGAAAGAATAGAATAATAGGCAACCAAATTGACCAGAGACAAAGCACTTAGGAAAGCGGCGTTTTCCCAAAACGCCAAACCTGAACCATAAGCTTCCGCATCCTTCTTAGCAATTTTGCCATGAGAAACCGCCCACCATGCAACCACAAAAGCTAAGCCAACTTCAAAAACTACCGTTTGTAACCCGTAGTAGAGGCCTAACCCAACACTATGGGCTCCAAACATATTTGTTACTGGGGTGATTGTTGGAATCTGCACCGCATACTTTAGCGCGATTGCTGCCCCGTAAGCTAACAGTGAATAAAGCCAAATTTCCTTGTGGAATCGACGTTTAAAGTACCAGTGCACCATCAAACCTGAGGCTATGATGATCACTATGACGGGTTGGAGAATAAAGATGGGATCTATGTTTTGCACAATTTCCCTTAACTTGCCCGAGCTATAAAATTTTTGGGATATTGACATCTTTAAACTTAAAAACGCAGGGCACAATTAGAGGGGAAAAATTAACCTTTTTGAAAATAGTTGAGCTTTTTTGCTAAGCGACGCTAAGTTATTATATAAACAACGGATTCAATGTTTGTGGTGAAAACTTGTTTTCTAAAAGTGATGCTCAAACCCCGAATTATCCAACGTACAGTACGCAACCAAAACAAAACGCCGGATTATATTCGTATATAGGTATTTTCTGTGCGGTCATCGCTTTGTTTATTCTTCCAGAAATTTTCGGTGCCGTTGCAGCGGTGTTGGGTGCTTATGTTTTTAGGCTTGACTGCGGTACAACCCGCAACCGAGGATTATGGATAGTGATTCTTGGAGTGGTGTTTATGCTGGTAGGAATATACTACACGTCTTACTTTGCACTATACCAAATCCTTCCCTGACAAAAAACTCTAAAGTTGTTTAGGGCGATTTATTTTTTCCATTGCCCTGAAGACCATTTATTGTAAGATACAGGCGTAACCTTGATTATTGGTACGTCGCCTTCTTTCCAGCTGCCTTCAGGACTTGCGTACTCAGGATATTTTTCCTTGAGCAGGTCGTGTGCATAACGGTATTCTTTGCCGTTCCACATAATTTCCGCTTCGCCCTGCACGCGGATGCCTTTGATGGTAGACCAGTTCTTCTCATCATAATCATCAAAAACCAATGATACCTGCGGGTTCGCTTCGATATGCTCCAGTTTGGGGGTGTCTGGGTCAGAAGCAAAGTAAATGTTTGCGCCATCAAAAATAGCCCAAACAGGCCTCACAACAGGTTCACATTCTTCGGTTGCTGTTGCAAGACGGCAAACTGGTAACTGCTTAATGAACGCTATATCAGATTTTGAAAGCTTAATCCCCATTCAACCACCAATCAATTTCATAACACAGGAAAACCCTGCAAAGAATACTTAACAAAGTCAACCTTTTAAACTATGTTGATGCCTTCACCCAATAGCAAGCAAAGAAGCAACCAAAAGTTTTCGTTAAGGAGCGTCTTTACAAGCAAACCAACATATGGAATCATCTTTGCTCTAGTTTTTATGTCCAGAAAGGTTTAATTGAAATACAGTATAATGGTTTTGCTGAAATAGAAGGCGTGCGGGATTCCCCAAGCCTGGTATGGGGCAGGCCTGCTAAGTCTGTGGTCGAAAGGCCGCGTGGGTTCAATTCCCACATCCCGCGCCATATCTTCCAAATACCTCTTTTTCGAAAACTCTATCGTTGATTTCTTGAAAGAGAATGTAAGAGAATCCCAGATCTATGTCTAATTGAAGTTACTACTTAGCGCAGCTTAAAGGCGGCAAAATGTTCCTAAATTCTACACATGCACGCTATCATGTCATGTTTATTTTAGTTATCTCCTTATTACAAACTTGACTAGCTACGGAAACAAACTTGATAATATTTTAGAAAATTGGAGAGACACAATGCAAGACTTAATTTGATGCCAAGGCATCTTTTTCCAAATATCGCATGAAAAAGAATCATCACCCCTTATCTCTATTAGGTTTCGATGAAAGCGCGAATCATTTGCAACTTCGTCAGAATATTGCAAAACAGCTCTGACGAGAACTAAAAAATGAATGTGTTGCAAAAAAATTTTCGTGTTTTCATTTTATCCAGATTGGTCGGTTGATTCTAATTCGGGATTCTTTTTGTAGTTTGATTGAGCGATTTTTATTGCTACTAAGATTGCAACGAAAAACATTGTATAGATGCTTGCGATGACTGCTGTTTCGTAAATGTTACCGGTTATCCAAGTTTGTCCGACTGCGTCAGTTACTTGGGTGCTGGATCTAAATAGATATTTTACAGTAAATGTTGCTGCTGTTCCTAAAAACACAACTACGGCCATGTAATAGTGGCTTTTAGTAAATGTAAAGTGCTTGCTATCTGTCGTTTCGAATTGGCGTAAGTAGATACCAAACAGTAGGAAAAACACGAATGTTGTGAGGGACCAGCCGAGAAAATTTGATAATGGAACGCCGAAATAACCGCCGCCTTGCTGCCAAATCCACCAATGACTAACAGTAGAAACGCTTGGATCAAAACAAAAATCATAACCGACAAAAATAAATGAAGCTACGAGCGGAACGCCGAAAGTAGTTAACGCAGATGCCCCTCTTCGAACGTCTCCAACTAGTCGTGTTGATAGAACCCAACAGACGTAACCGAACGCTATGTAGGCGAGGATAACTAAGGAAGGTACCAAGAAAAGTTTGGGACCTAAAATGGAAGTGTAATAGTAATGGCCGAAGGGAAAGCCAGTTTCAATGCTCAAGTTTTCAAAAATATTACTAACTATGAAACTAACAACGAAGAAGAATAGAAGAGCTTTCCATTTATAACGCTTCCACATGTGTATAATCGCGAAAGGAAGTAACAAAATGGGCTGAAGTGGTACTGGAGTAAACTTTGGGACAGCAGCTTCCAATAGAGCATCAAGCACATAAACTATTATAATAATCCAAAGAACAATATGCGTAAAGCTGTAATTTTTGTTGATTGTCTTGCTCATAAATTTGTTTTCATCCAAAATTGATGATTTTTCGTCAAGCTTTCAACGATTTAAATCTTCCTAAGTTAATCAAAGTATTTAACTTTACTCAAAAATAGTTCTCTGGAAGATTCATTTTACGCTGTTTTGATGGGAAACCGTAAAAGGAACCGTAAAATAAGGCGTGAAAACCGTAGTTAACGGGATTGCCCTTTTTCTATGGTAGACAAGACGGTAGACAAACACCCTATTTTATGATTTTTGTCTGCAAGCGTTTACGGGGGTGTTCTGTTTATCGGCGTGATTTACCGTGTCTTTTCCGTGAAAGGGCGTGTCTACACGAAGATTCAGCTTAAAGGAGTTGTAAACTCTTTAGTTGGTATAAGAAAGGCTTGGCTAGCGGTATTTAGGCAAGAGCGTGTGAAATTAGACTTTGATATGCTCAAAAAAAGCATGAAAATTTTTATGCTCATGGTGCACCTGAGGAGTAATATTCCACGAACTGAACGAATGCTCCATAAAATCTCAATAACACGCTACACGCTTTTAGTCGTCAATTATCCGCATAGTCTATTTTTTATCCTGCAAAAAATCACTCACATTAAAACAATTAAGACAAAATCACGATAGAAACAAAAAACAAGAAGCGCTTTCGGAAGGCTATAAAAAAGGAGACCTAGATTTAAAAACCAGTTCATCTTAAGGAAAGCGATGGTTCTTCCTTTGCTGACCGTTTATTATTTTGCTAGCCAAAAAGTAAGTAGAGTTTCTGTCGTCGTTTCAATGATTTCTTTGGAGTTTGTAGATGAAATAAATGTTCATAAAAATTGCAAACAAGAAAGCACGAAAGTAAAAATAGAGTCGATGGATTAATGAACTGAATTTTCTGTTCCGACGTATTCAATGTACAATGGATAGTGGTTGTTACATAAACCGGATTGCCATTGGAATGTTTTGTGAATTTCAGCCCGATTCCAAACTAAATCTACAAGCAGGCATTAACTATAGCTTATTTTAAAGGGTTATGAATAGACATTCATCTGCACATTTGTTTACTTTATTTAAGAGATTTTATTTACAGCGGGTGGGTACCCTTATTCGTAGGAAAAGGTCTGTTGAGTTTAAGTTAAAGGAGTTAAAGTCAAGGAAAAAATTGTTGATTCGAATAATCTTGACCTGAGATTGAGCTATTTCCTGAGGGCGAATAAACAACTAACGTGCCGCCATCGAATGAGTCAACAATAGATATCCCTCCGTTTCCCCAGTAATAGTTTATGCCTACTTTGTAGGTGTGTCCATTCTTTAAGATAACACTGTATGCTCCGTTACAATGGAAGGATAAACATATGGAAAAACAAAAGCAACTGTTTCATTTGTTTGAACGTCAATAAATTTGATTTGAGACAGACCTTTCTCCTCAAAACCATCATAGCCTACAAGCGTTATATTGCCTGAGACCGTGACGTTAGCATTTAGGACTGATATTGTTAAAGACATATTTTCTGCTTCACTATTGCCTGTTCCCGTCAAAAATATAGGATAAATGCCCGTAGAGATAGGAATGGGTTCGCTAATCGTTAATGTCAGGCTCAAAACTACAGTTGATACTGCTCGAAACAACATTACTGCCCAAAGAAACGTCTTCAGCCATACCAACTGAAGATACTTTAACTTCGATTTGAGAATCGTTCCCTTGGATTACATTTATTCGATTCGTTGAAAGAACAAGTTTAGTTCTTTAGTAATGAATTGGCTATTTTTAATTAAAGCAAATATTGAAGAGAAAACAAGCACTACTTCAAATATGGACGTGATGATGATAATTTTTGTTTTGCTTGAAGCTTGAGTGAAATGTATCATCTCTTTAGCTTGTGCAACTAGTTATACTACCAACAAGAAAAACATTTATGTCCATATGCACAATTCCGTTTCCAGTCAGGGAAGGTAGGAAATAAGATGTATTGTTGTCGCCGTTTGAACCTAAGCTAGAGAGAAGATGCCCTACTTCCTTGACTTACCACGTCATTATTGTTTACTGGAGCCGTTAAATCCAAGACTTTTGTACCGTTAGAAGTGCAAGCAAAAACATTCAAACCAACGTTAAATGTGGTTGCTTCTCCAGTATTAGTTACCGTTCCAGAGGCGTTTCAATCCTTGTTTTGTTGGATTTTCTTTTCGGACAATCAAAAAATCAGCGTACCTTGCAGTCGGAGGCTGGTTTCAATCCTTGTTTTGTTGGATTTTCTTTTCGGACAGCCATTGTTTTGGGGTTAATATGGCGTTTTGAGCCTTTCCCGTGACAAACCTTTGTAGGACTTTTTTGTTGTCGGCTTATTATTTTTTACTTAATAAAGATACGGTTATTGGTTACCATTTTATACTTTCACTTAAAGTTTAGGTGCAAAGTTGATTATTATTTTAAGGGCAGATTTTTCTATAGCAACAGTTTAAACATTTATTGTCATGTTTAGAAGAGGGCATATCGCCAGAGATAATTGTGTAACGAATTTTTTGGAGTACCTCTAGACCAGTTTGCTTAATTTTCTCAGTAATTTTGACGGGCACTTCCACTCGTTCCATTTTATCAAAAACTACGATGGCATGATTGACTTTTTTTACCAGTGTTCTCTTCTGCCAGAATAGCTAGTAAACCGAGCTGTGTTTTTAGGGTTGAACTTACGAATATATTATCCGAATATTTTCTTTCGATTTTCAGAATCTGATCATTTGTTTCTATGGCTTCGTCAATTTTTCCTGAAAACGAATATTTTTTGAGTAAAGCAAAAGCTCTGTTAGTTTGGTGCCGTCTAACCGTTTTAGTTTGTAGGGTTTGTTAGTGGTTGAGTGCAGGCTGTGAAAGGCACGCCCAGACTGGACCGTACCTCGTTTTCCTTCCCTCTGTTCATGCCAAGGACCAGTTGAAAGTAAGTAAATCTATGGCAGAAAGCATGCTCCACTGCATTGGTTACGGTGAGGCAGACGCTCAAAGAACCATACTCTCCAAATCATCAGCTACGTATTCTTTATCAAACCCATGACCGATGCCGAATAATTTGGGTTGCTAAATATTTTTGCTACTATTCTGTATAATTATTCATTACCAAGGTCAATTAAAAATTGCCTATGGTTTTATCCGCAAAAAAGAGCAATTTCTTACCCTTTTTTTTATCGCATGGCTCTTATATTAACAAATAATATTCACTAAATTATATGTACTAAGTCAATACTACACGAAAACCAAGTCTGATTGACTTAAGGCGTGTCACCGCCTAGCCCTAAGAGAAGGGCATAAAGAGAACAAAATGTGAAAAGGAAGCGATTAAATGAAAAAAATTATTGCAATTTCAGTTGGAGCACTAATGATAACTTTTGTTTTAATGGCGGTAATTCAACCCTTAGCTCAAGCAACTGACCTCTATCCCTTGGGACCTCGTTCTGACACAACCTTTACTGACGGTTATCCTGGACCTGACGTTTATTCTGTTTGCGTTCACACAGACTGGGGTTATTCTGACGACATATGCGCTGCTCTGGGCATGCAGGCACAATATGATGCCTATCAAGCTAGCCTAGGTCATTACTATTATAATGGTGTTCTATGGGCTTTTGCTGCTGATTACGGTTTTAGCAACCATTATACAAAATGGATTACTTCTCGTTACGATACTGCGATGATATGTCCTGCGTCGACGCTTACTTGGCAAAGTAGTGGATGGCAAGATTATAGTGGCTATAGCCTGAATACCCCATGGGGTGAAGAATATTCAAACACTTGGTCTCCCGGTCCTGGCATGTACAATTATATGTCAATTTCAGACTCATTGGAAGTAAATGGCTACTCGACGGTAATTTATACCAACAATGGAGTGAACTTCTATAGCTTGTATGCTACAGTCTTTCAACAAAATGCAGGAGCAATGGTTGCCAATGCACCCCAGTACTATCATACGTGGTCTACAGTCGATCCGACAACATATCCATAAGAAGGTTAAAAAAAATGACAGCAAGGATAAAAAACAATAGAAAGAAGTTTGGACCTGAAATCGCAAAAAAACATTACGGGAAAAAATTTGGCCTTATTCTCGCCTCAGTAATGATCCTTATTATAACCGTGTCCATAGCTTCAGCAACAATGGCGGAAAATAACACCGAAAACTCATTACCGATGGCTTCATCACTTATAAACGATCAAATATCTCCGCAATCTATTCAAAATGCTCTTAACACATACACAGCAACAGCTCCAAATCAATTTGATGTAAAAACAGTATATGCGTATGCTGGCGAGAAGGCATCCAATGCATCTTACAAAGAAGAAAATGGGGTTGTCATGTATCGCACCACATTATACCCAGTTTCGATCATTTTGAATTGCACATGCTTGCCAGGAATTCAAATTGCAGGTTGCGATGCAGCAATTGAACTGTACACCGTTCAGGTGACATCTAATAGTGGGTTAACGGAAAGGTACGGTTACTTTATAGGAACAAACTATAACCCAACATTTTCTGCAGAAGGAGTGCAAGCTCTAATGAAGAACGCCACTGACTTTTTTGTGCAAAATACAGTAGTTACCTATGCCATGGGTAGTTTCCAGTTAAACATGACTGCCAACACATCAATTTTAAGCAATCCAATTGGCTCTCTAAACTGCTATTCAATCTACCGAACAGGACAAGGACTTTGGGCTCAAGGTAAACCAAACGCTCTTTCGGTTACTGTTCAAAGAATAGGTTACATCACAATCGCCAATGGAACCGACTCATATTACAAAGTCTCAGCGCAAACGGTTAATCCTACATCCACGACACTCGATAACTACAATGATGGTTTTCTAAAAAATAGTGTAGTGCCCGCTGCACAGCTGCCCCAAAAAAACCCGTTTAACCCCACACGTTAACAAAACAAAGTTAACAAATAAACCCTTCCTTTTTTTGTACATGTTCTTACCAGCATTAAAGATAGCGGCAGAAGCTTGAGTAAGCTTTATCAAATATTCCTTCGGAAGATTCAAAAGCAAGGAGTAAACTAAAAATGAATATGGAAATTTTCATCAAAACCAAAATATTCACCTTTTTTAAATAATGATTTTTTGCAAGAATTAATATATTTGCTTGGATGTGCGGTTTGTTGCTGCATTTGTATGATTGGCTGATAACTGGAAGAGGCTTTTTGAGATTACGAGGCAGTTGAATGCACCATTTAATGTTCGTTCGATTGAATAATGAGTTTGCAATGTGGCAAACGCTATCTGCGCTTAAAATAAATTGTTATTTTCTTGCTGTAGTTTTTGGCCTTCTTTAGCTCAACAAGTGTGGGCTTGTAAATTTATCTTATAAGCGAACCTGCATCAGGCAACCCATTTTAGGACATTACACGGTATGGAACCCTTTTGTAAGGCTTGCGCCTGCGTGGGGGTTTCACTTTCAATTTTTATGTGAAACATTCAGTTTTTGCGTTTGTGTGTGTTTCAATTAAATTTTGGTTAAATTAGCAATTTTTCGAAAGGTCATTGTTTCAAGTTAGCGGTTTTTCGATGTCTTAGTACAACGGTAACAGCGCTAACCGGTTTATGAATAATTATATGGCGTATTTGAGCATACTACGGGTTTGACCATACTGCCGTTACCCTTGCGGCATCTAGTACTGCATATTCGCTTAAAGCGGAGGGAGGTATGATTTCAATATTTATTGGGACGCTTTGGTTTGGAGGTATTGTGGACAGTGTGTATGTGTTTGTTGCGTTGTATGTGCCTGAAGCAGCGGGTACGGTTACATCTAGGGTTTCTTCAAAGGGATAGAGGGCTGGATCCGCTTCTCCGAATATATGAAGCCCTACACCGTAGGCGGTACTTGAGCCCTCGTTTGTGATTGTGCCGTTAATTAGTAGCACCCAGTGACCGGTACCCGGTGTTGTGTCTACTCTTTTTAACTTGAGATTTGCCGTGACTGTGGTGCCTGATACTGTTGTCGGTGTTGGGCTGCTTGTTTGAACGGGGGTTGCGGTTGGAGTGGGGGTTGGCGTGGAATCTATGGTGGAAGGTGTCAGGTGGGTTTGCTCGTACCATAAGCCAGTTGCTATAACAACTGCAACGATTACAATGACCGTTATTGTCATAGCTTTCATTAATATTCGCCCCTCGTTTGCGGCCAAAATCTTGGCTATTCCATGAACATAAATGTATATGTTGACTCATAGGTTTAATGTTTTCGGGAATGTGCAGCCGTGTGAATTTTTGTTGTTGCGAAAGAAAAACGATCTATTTTCTATAATTTCCAGGTTTCTTACATTTGTTCAACCATGAATTATTTTACCTATTTTTACTACACTGAAGAAACCCGATTGCCAGAAATAGAGCAATTCAAAGAAATTGGCGTAGTTTCTTCGGACGTGGCAACAATCAAAACCTTAGATTAAAAATCCCAAACGGAACATTTTCCTCCCATTGCCCCTTGAGGCGCTTACGGAGGAGTCTTCGGTTCACAGAGAAAACTGATTTTCCCGATGAAGAATTAGTTTTAACTACTTTGGTTTATGCTATTTATTCTGTATTTGCAAACCTGTAAATTGTGCATACCATAGATATCAGGGTCCAAATAGGTCTGCTTACAAATTGGCAGTTGCTATTACACCTCAACTAACCTTGCATTCTTGAGTACCGAAACGTTTCCAGGACCCTTTGCGAGGTAACCCACTTCAAAATGCTTGACTTTTCGCTTATCCAACTCACTGAGCAAATGATCCGCATCTTCCTTTGCGAAGGCAATTAGCATTCCTCCTGCAGTCTCTTTCGCTTCACCTTGTAGCAGCGGGTAACCGAAAATTTCCGTTAAATGGGCGTCCCGCGAATCACTGGCAACTGGTCAATCACAATGTCCACTTCGCCAAGAACAGCCATGTTAGCCGCGTGGCCCTTAAGTCCGAAACCCGTTACGTCGGTGGCTGCGTGAACGGGAACTTGTTGCATAGCTTCAGCGACGGGTTTGTTTGAGGAAATCATCCCATCGAATTGCGCCTTTGACAGCGGCATCGATCAAATCGTTTGGGACACCTTCGAGAAGTTATTTTCCTTCCTTTTCCTTGCGCAAACGGTACGCAGCCATCGCAGGCGCAACCCCAAGCGGCTTAGTCAAAAACAACTTGTCGCCAACCTGCGCTCCCTTGGTGCAAACGATTTTCTATCTCACTAACCCCAGTTGCGGCTCCTCCGATGATTGGTCAAGGATTACGAATCGTGTGCCCGCCAACAACAGGAGCATTCATCTCGCGGCAGAAATCTCCAAACCCCTTTAGCATCCCAACAGCCAACTCTTCAGGCATATTCTCTGGATTCAAAACCGAGGATAAATTGATTATAAAAATAATAAAGTTGTTTGTTCAGACTGCAGGCGCGAAAACCCTTTTTCAAAAAGTGAGTGATATCCATTTTTGCGCTTCGCGCACAAAGGGATTTCTTAAAGTGTGCCAAATATGACCCCACCAAAGCGATTTTTGAAAATAATTTTAATGCTTAATTAGGTTTTAGAACTGTAAAATAAGCCGTTTCTGGAAGTTTGCATTGCTATAACGGATTAACTTTCAAGCAAGACTTTTTGAAATCGAACAAAGAACATGCATTCGTCCCATTTCCACGTTTTTGACTTGGGGGTTCAGGGACATGTCTTGTTTTCTTCTTGGTTTTTCCGTGTGGGAATTTAGACGTGGGTGTTGATTTAAGATCTCGGGACGTTTCCAAAATCAGTCTATTTTTGGGTACTTTTCCTCGAGCCGCTTGCTCAAACTCGTTTATCGTATTAAAAGGAAAAGCTGAAAGCAACCTCCCGCAACATAGTTGTGGAATTTGCAGTGGAGTGTTAGATTAGTTCTTTTAAGTCAAAGGAACATAACTCTACACATGCCCAATTATTCCAAGCAACCATTCTTGTCAGCTATTGACGAAGAATACGTTATGCTAATTGAGGTTTCTGAAGAATTTGAGAAACAGAAAATCGACAAAACAGCTCGCGAGAAATCTGGAAGTGCAACGGAAATCGTCCTACGCAATCACCTCCTGAAAAGAAACCTTAACATTTCAATGATTCCAGACGTCACAATTCATGGATCTAAAATCAAAAATAATTTGCTTCTCTTAAAGAACCAGGTGGATCCAAACCAAAAAACCTTCCCCGTTGACGATGTGAAGATGGTAATAGAGATTAAGAATAACGCTGTTTATGGCAAAACGCTGGAAAACGGAAAGCTGGAAGACCCCAACAAGGTGCTTCGCTTTAAATTCAATGAGCTCGAAGGAACAACCAACGTGAAGAATTTTGCTGTTATCGTTCTTTCTGAAACGCTTCTTCCACCTAAAACTCCTTTCAAGTGGCGATTCAAAGAAGAAGTGATAGGCAAAAAAAACTGCAAAGTCTTTACGCTAGTGGCACGTCAACTGTATCCTCCTGGAGGACTCTACATAAAGTCCAACATAGAAGGAATGATTCAAAATAACCAGATGAAAAAAACCGGAGAATTTCAACAGCTGATCAAATATCTTAAATGCTTGTAGCAGTGAAAAGAAAGTTTCTTGCCTGCTTGTTTTTTTCATGTGGAATTCAAGCGTGGGTGTAAATCTAACATCTCGCGCCACAATTCTTCAAAACAGTTTCTTAGTTTAAACGTTGTTTGTGTACCGAAAGATATCTCCTGATGAAATAGGTTACGAAGCCTTCTTCGGAACGCTGAAGAGCTTTGTAGTAAGATTTTCTTTTTTTGTATTCAATGATAAGTATAGGATAGTTGTTTTTCCACAAAATAAAATTCGTTAAAAGCCTACCAATTCTGCCATTCCCATCTCCGAAAGGATGGATTTTCTCAAACATATAGTGTGCTCTGGCTGCCACTTCGACAGAATTGAGGTTTGATTCGTTTACGAAAAGTACTAGTTGATTTATAAAGTTTTCAACTTTTTTCCAATCAGGCGCAATGTAAGGTCCAACTCTAACTTGGTAAGTCCTAAATTTTCCTGCGATGTCAGTTTTTGTTTCTCTAAAAATGTTTTCATGCCATCTTAAAAGCAGTTGCGGTGACAGGTTTTCGTGGGTTTTCAACATTTCCAAAAAGACCGCCGCATGCGATTCAGTTTCTCGAATATCCCGGATTGACTTGCTGGGAGCCACTTTATCTTCAAGAATTAGCCTTGCTTCTTCCAGAGTTATTGTGGATCCTTCAATGGCGTTGGTGTTGTATGTGAATGCTATGGCTATTTCTTGCAGATCTTTTTCTTTAGCTGATTGGGGGATTTGTTGCCATTCTTTCTGGAAATTTTGTTTTATCTTTTCTAGCTTTTTTGCTAAAGCAATGTGGGGTTCGTGCATGAGTTTTTGTTTGATTTCTTCGATGTTTTCAGGGATTTCTTTGCCCAGATAGAGCTCCTTTGTCACTACCTTTCCGTCTTTTCTGTAAGAGTGTTGAAGATAGAAGTACTCTGTTTTTCCTTTTTTCCGTTTGATTGTTCGCACAGCTCTTTTACCATTACAAATAATATAAAAGTGTCACTTTTAAGCATATTTGTAATGGCAAATACGTGCACCGGATCCAAAAAACTGAGTAATTCAATTTGTAAATGCTTCGCCAAACACAATTAATGCAATTTTTTTGGGAACGACCTAATATAGGGAAAAATAAAGAATATTGATTAATCTCCCAAAGTATGTTGAAGTGGGAGGGAGGAAAATCGTGAAAAGAAGGTATGGCATATTTGCCATTGTGATCGTTGCGCTGTTGGGAGTGTCTCTTTTCTTAGCGGCTGAAGATTTTCTGCTCCCCAAAAGCCGAGCTGGATCTGAATCGGATTTCTATGTGGGTGTTGAATGCGGCTACAACAAAGTTACTCTCTGCAAAGCGCTCATTGATAAGGTTAAGGATTACACGAACCTGTTCATTGTTGGCTCAACCGACATAGCCAAGAACGTATCCCAACTTGACGACGTATGCGACTACGCTTACCAAGCTGGGATGTACATTTCTGTCTATTTCTCTAGCATCCAAAACTACTCGGCTTTAGCAGACCACAACACAACCATCTCCCAATCGACTTTGCCGTTGGGTTGGCTTAGGAATGCAACTTCAAAGTATGGTGACCGCTTCTTAGGTGCCTACGTTAACGATGAGCCAGGCGGAAACCAACTTGATGGCACAGCATTTAAAAATACCACGTTATCTCCAGATGCCTACGAGAATCAAACAGAATATTACATTGCCAACGTAAGCACTAGAATCCAGTCCTACCAAAACATCGGCGTAAAAACTTTTACTTCGGATTACGGATTGTTCTGGTTTGACTACAAATCAGGTTACTCCACGGTTTTAACGGAGTTGGGAGGAAACAACGGTAGCAGGCAGTTGGCGATTTCGCTGTCTCGAGGAGCCGCCACCTCGCAGGGAAAAGATTGGGGTATCATGGTTACTACAAGGTTTTATGATGGGCGGATTTTAGAGTCTGGTCCTGAACTCTATAGCGACTTGGTTTTAGGCTATGATTCAGGCGCAAAATACGCTGTGGTTTTTGATTATGCGCTTACGGTTTCAGATTCGAGTCAAGAAATGGTGCCTTATCAACCCACGGAATATGGGATTCTGCAGGAGGAGCATTTTGAGGCGCTGAAGAATTTCTGGACGTATGTGCAGCAGAACCCTGATAAGCATGGCAGTGAGATTGCGGATGTGGCTTTGGTTGTTCCGCAGTTCCTTGGTTTTGGCTTCCGTAGCGCCGACGATACGGTCTGGGGGGCCAACGGCGATGCCCAATCGCAGGCAGTTTGGGTTAACGCCAACCAATACATCAATCAGTACAGTAACCGCGTAGACATAGTTTATGGCGACCCTGAATTTATTGGTTCAATAAGAACGCACTACCTAACAGTAATTGAATTGGCAGAAGGCGCCTACATGCCGCCTTAAGAAAATGAAAAATGAATTTTTTAAGCTTAGGAACCGAATCATCAATAAAAGACAGCACAGACTAGATATTTTAGAACATGCAATTCTTATTCCTTTAAAAAAATAAGCCAAAGTTCCATGAAGTTTTCAAGTAACTTTTCAACATGTTCAAAAATTAAACCGGAGTGAAATAAAATATGATGAAATTTGATGTTTGCCCTAAATGCAATGAAAAACATGTTGAGGTCAAAATAAGCGAAAATGGAGAAATCCTAAACTGCTGTTCTCGATGTGGACGAATCCGTTCTAAAGCATGGGCTTAAAAACGACTCAATAAATTTAATAATTTATTTTTACTCTTCGCCTTATAATTGTTAGGGAAATTGCTTCTCCTTTTAACCTCTTACCCCTACAAACCTCACCAAACTCTCTTTTTGGAAGAAATTGCAATAATAAATCTAAACTATTAACTTAGAATTCAGGCAATTTGCCAACTTATTTGGAGAATAGTAGGATCTTAAATATTTACAATTGCGGAAACGACAGTAGATAGGTTCCTGCTGGGGTTTTTAGCGATTATTTATGTTGAAAACGTTGCAAACTATCATGTTTTTGTTTCCGAGGTTCTCTTGAAAGCTAAAACCAAGGGCACCGTCGCAATCGAGATGGCTGCAGAAACTACAAACGCTAACCCATCAAACCCAGCTGAAACGCCGAAAGAAAAAGCAGTAGCCGCCAACACAGGCGCAGCCGTCTGCGCTAACCCTGCAATCGCCCATGCAACCCCCAAAGCTCCTCCTTGAGCATTCTCGGGCGTGTTCGTCGAAATCAAAGTGTTTAGCGTAACGATTTGGATTCCAAAGCCGAAAGATAACACCGCTGCAACCACTAACATTACGGCAAGGTTAGGCGATATCGACAAAGCTAAAAGTCCAACTGCTAAAAAAGCGATGCCAAGCAAAGTTAGGTTCAGTCGGCTAAGCTTCTTGCTTAGCGCTGGCAGCAGGACCGCTTGGGTGAACACGGATATGGCGCCGAAAAAGAAGAAAACCAGCCCTGTTTGCAACGCTCCAAACCCAAAAACCGCCTGCAGCCAAGGCGAAAGCGATGTCTGCAGAAAAACAAACGATACAAAAAACAAGAAGTAAATCGAGAGTAGCAGTGCGATTTTGCGTTTCCTGAGAACATCCAAAAGTGCCTTGAATGATAAGGCGGTTCTCTTTATGTTGAAACTCGCTGGTTCGGGCAAGAGAAAATATGCTGAAACCAAGTTTATGAAAGCTAAGGAAGACGCCAGAAATGAGGGTACCGCGTAGCCAAAGAGGCTGCTAAGGGTTCCGCCGATGGCTGGACCCAGAATAAATGCAATCCCCGCAGCTGCTCCAAGTAACCCCAAGTACCGAAGCCGCTGGTTTTTGGTGGTAACGTCTGCAACGTATGCTTGTGCAACAGGCACCGTGGCAGCCGTGGTTCCAGACAGCATTCTGCCTAAAAACAGCAGCCAAATCATCTGGGACACGCCAAAAATGAAATAGGCAAAGCTCGAGACAGCCAAAGCGGCAAGCAAGATTTTTCTTCGGCCATAACGGTCGCTGAACCTTGCAACCAAAGGTGTAAAAATAAATGACATGAGGCTGTAGGAAGCCAAGAGGATTCCGTAGAGTAGGGTAGACCCGCCGAGGGAACGTACAAAGAAGTACAAGTAGGGCACGACGATAGCGTAGCCCAAGTTGTCGAGGAAAACAACTGAGAACAAAACGCTAAAAGTCGAGCGGTTGGCGGAAACACCAGTAGTCTTCGGATTATCAATAGCCAAAATTGTCACTAACAAGTTTACGGCGACTTAGCAAATAAGCATTTTGAGAAGACTCTTGGAAACGTTGTCCTCCAAGACGTTGATAACGGAAACAATAATACTTGCGAATACAGTTAGTGTATGGTCATTCTTTTGAAGTAACTGCTTCATAGAACTTGAAAAGTCTTGTTTGGATGTGTAAATTATGGGTGTTTTGATGCAAGCTTTCTATTGGGATTGTCCTAAGTTTGAAAAACAAGAGTACAATTGGTGGAGCGCTGTTCAAAGTAAACTTCCGATTTTAAAGAAGGCAGGATTCACGGCTTTATGGCTGCCCCCGCCAAGTAAAGCATCCAGCAACCCCTCGATGGGGTATGACGTGTATGATTACTTTGATTTGGGTGAGTTCAACCAGAAAGGGTCTGTGAAGACTTGGTTTGGCGCAAAAGATGAATTAATCACGCTCATCAAAGCCGCCCATGACAATGGTTTACAGGTTTACGCTGATATCGTTTTGAACCACAACAGTGGTGGCGACGAAGAAGAATTAAACCCCATAGACAAAACAAAGCGATGGACAAAGTTTAATCCACAAAGCGAAGAGTTCGCACGAGACTGGAAGTGCTTCCATCCCTCACCATATGAAAGATGGGATAACAAAACTTTTGGTGCAATGCCTGATTTGTGTCATCGTAACCCTTTCGTTCTTTGGAATTTGCTCAAATATGTGAGATTGCTTGTCGAGGAGATTGGGTTTGATGGTTACCGCTACGACTTCGTTGAAGGGTACGGCAGTTGGATGGCAACTTCCATTCAAGACCTCCGCGTAAGAAAAAACGGCAAATTTATCGACCCCTTTGGTGTAGGTGAATGCTGGGCTGAATATGATGTTATAAAAGAATGGCTCACCGAAACCAACGAGTTGTCAGATAATCCTGCAAGCGCCTTCGACTTCCCACTTCACTATAGACTCAAAGATTTATGCGATACTTATGCCTTCAGCCTAAAAAACTTAGACCAACCTGGAACGCTGTTAAAGGATTATCCTCAAAACGCCGTAACCTTCGTAGATGACCACGATACCGCACATCAAGAACCAATCATCAACGACAAAATGCTTGCTTACGCATTTATCTTAACACATGAAGGCTATCCATGTGTACTCTGGCAAGACTACTTCAATTATCAACTCGCAAAAGAGGGAACCAAAAACGGGATAGATGCACTAATCAAAGTTCATGAAGCATATGCGGGGGGCACAACCTCAGTGCTCTACGTTGACGACGACCTCTATATCATGCAGAGAAACGGATCAGGAGACCAAGAAGGCTTAATCTTTGTCCTCAACAACCGCGGCGATAGCTGGAATGGACAAACTGTCCCCACAAAGTGGAAAAGCACAAAACTCTCGCCTGCTGCTTGGGGAACCAGCATAAGCGATATCCAAGAGCCCATGGAAAAATGGACTCAGGACAATGGTTGGGGAGAATTCTACGCTCCACCTAGAGGATACGCAGTTTATGTGCCTCAACAAGCATAAGAAGGATAAAAAATGAAATCCGAATTTGGCTGGATAAAAATTAACGTCGACAAATATAAAAAAGACATCATAATTCACGCCGACGGCACGATCACAAAGAGGGAGAAGAAAAAATCCAAAGATCTGAAAGAAAAATACGGGCACACCCCTCTTTCAGAGCGAGAGCTTGATTTTCTTTCAGAGGAAAAACCTGAGGTTGTCTACATCGGAATAGGTCATCAATCGGCACTCCCAATAACGCCAGAAGCATTAACCATCCTCAAAGAATATGAAACGGTTATTTTGCCAACACAGGAGATAACCGAAAAAATAGAGCAAGAAAAAAGAAAAATGGTTGCGTTAATCCACGTTACATGTTGACTTAAAATTATTTATAAAAAAATAACCTTTAAGTTGAGGATTTTTTAATTCTTTTTGTAAAACGAACACCATATTTTTTTGCGTCAATTGTTTTTGTACGGCTATCTATAAGTCCTAGCTTTTTTGCTTCAATTAACGCTTGGTCGAATGAAAGTGGTTGAGGGTTGGCAACCGTCTTTTTTGTCAATATTACCCAGATTTCATGAAACTTCTCTTTTTTTCCTCAAAAAAACGCCTGAGCTCGGAAGCGTTCTTTGGTTCAAAAGTCACCGAATCCAACATCACTTCACCACAGTTTTTTGCGGGCTATTGTCTCCCAACGTAACCTAACACTTAACCTCATAGCTGAGCGTCGCTTTTAGCTTGGCTAAGCTCTCTCGGCGTGGGACTTTTGCCCGACTCCTCACCTGTTCCATGATTGGGTAGAACTCGATCGTCATAGGTGCAAGATTTGTGTTTCTTACGTCCCTCTGTTGAGTCCGTCGTCATGGGTGCTCAATTTCGGTGAGGCAACTAAAAATAAGTGCGGTGTTGGTTAAATGTTGTTATAGTTTTATTAAATTATTACTTATAAAAAATTAAACGCATCATTTAATTAACTCAAGAAATCAACTTTACTATTGCCGGGTTAGCATATGAATGTGGGAAAGACACTCTATGTTATTGACAGAAAAATATGGCGGGCATGGCTAGCAGATAACTATGACAAAGAAAAAGAAATCTGGCTCGTGTTTCCGAAAAAGGCAAGCGCTAAACCCCGTATACTCTACAACGATGCAGTTGAAGAAGCACTTTGTTT
The DNA here is from genome assembly GCA_963809455.1 of Candidatus Bathyarchaeota archaeon. Lineage (GTDB taxonomy): Archaea > Thermoproteota > Bathyarchaeia > Bathyarchaeales > Bathycorpusculaceae > Bathycorpusculum. The sequence continues at coordinate 103,093 of CAWEJP010000012.1, forward strand.
TGGCTGGATTGACAGCACAGCCAAACACATTGACGATGAAAGTTATGCTCAACGTTTCTCTCCACGCAACCCAAAAACCCCTTATTCAGAAGCAAACAGGGTGCGACTAAGAAAACTTGTCCAAGAAGGCAAGGTTATTCCATCGGTCAAGGCAGCAATTCAAGACATCCTGCACCAGGATTTCGTTGTGCCAAACGACATTTTGGAAACCCTTAAAGCAAATAGGCTTGCGTGGGAGAATTTCCAAAAGTTTTCGCTTCAGTACCAGAGAATCCGTATGGCTTATGTTGAGGGTGCGCGCGTCCGCCCAACTGAATTTAACAAGCGACTAAACAATCTCATCAAAATGTCTGAGAAAAACAAGCAGTTTGGATTTGGCGGAATACAAAAACATTATTAGACTTATGAGATTGAGTGGGCCGGGGCCGAGATTTGAACTCGGGCGAAAGGCTCCACAGGCCTCTATGCTACCAAGCTACACCACCCCGGCCACTTTTTGGAAGTCTCCGCCTACTGGAGATGCTTGGTCTTATCATTTTCTTTTCCTCAGGAATATTAACGTATCTTTCTGACAAACGTATTCGAATCCCGCTTCTAGAAGTTCCTTTATTTCTTCAGGCTTCTGTGCGATGCGAACTGTGAATTGGTCATTTGCGCCAGCTTCAAAGAGAGCATGCTCAATGTTGATGTAAATTTCCGTTGATTTTATCGATTTATGGCCAAGCAGATGTTGAACATAATACGGGTCTTTGGTTTGGTGATAAGTCATTGTTGCTTTCCAGTGTCTTAGGGTGTGGAAATGTATTTTTGTCAGTCGTGGATTTTGAAGAGTAGCCGCAAGCCGTCTACGTGTCTTCTGGAAGGTTGTTTTCATTGACTTAAGCGAACCAGTAAAGACATATTCGTTTTTCTTAGGTAGTGCATTTAACATTTCAATGACGGTCATGCTAACTTTGAACATCCTCGGATTAGAGTTCTTCTCGGGCTCATTGAGCGTTATTATGCATCTTTCGATATCTATGTCCAGCCATTTTAGCCGTTTTGCCTCGCCAGAACGCATAGCAGTTTCCTTGATCACTATCAGAAAAGCAGCGTTTTTCTTTCCTGACGCAGCAATAAGGTCATCGATTTCTTTCTCAGTCGGAATGAATGGAAACTTGACTATTACCAGACATTTCGGCTTTATCCAAGATTTGCCTTCGAACTTCAGAAGCAACGTATAAGAATTTATTATATTACGTCGTCGGTTTTGACTCCATTTCTGTTCTCTCGCAAGCACTTCTTTTACACTTTCAGAATCAGCTAAATCAGCTCCCCGCACAGTTAATGCACGTAAGCATCCGCAGTCACCGCGAATAGTTTCTTTGCCGTAGCCTTCCTTTTGCATCTTCCAAGCGAATTCAACGATTTTTCCTGTGATGTCAATTCTTCTCTCCGGAATCTGCTTAAACAGTTGTTCCGGTACCAAATTTTTCGTCTCCGAATCGCCTATTTGGCAAGTAAATAGTTTGTAGCCTTGCTTTTTATTAGTTTGCTTTCTCCATTTTGTGGCTTAAGTTTCGCCATCATGTTCCTAAAAGCCTCAAGCTGTGCTGGATCAGAGAAGCGGAATCCACAATTTTTGCAAAGCCATCGTTGAATTGTCTCACTATAGATCGCGCGTTGACCGTCACGCCAGATTTTCTTACTTTTGCATTTTGGGCAGAGTGGGATGTGAGAGCTTGAGCCGGTGGAGTCCGAGGCAGGCTCCAACTTACAAGATTTGGAACCGGCTTTAAGGCCAAATACGACTTCAGGGGAGAGTTGATTGTTTGTAAGCTCAGCCATTCCCTCCCACCTATCCAATCAACTATTTTTCGATACTTTCCAAGTTGGGAATGCCAAACAAATCGCAAATGCCATTTAGCGCATTCGAAGCTTGAAGTCGCTTTTCTGGATCAGAAATTAGACTAACTTCTTTCCCAAGTTCTTTTAGCTCATCTTCAAGCCTTGGACCTTCAAGAAACACTATCCTTTTTTCATGGTCTTTTAGTGCAGCGGTAATTAGGTTTAACGTCTCGCACATGTTAACCATAACGCCCACTGTGTTCTTTTGTTTGGATTTACTCAAGATTTTGACCCCGCATAACTTTTCACCATAAACCTACATCGCAGGCTGCGGTTAAGAAAATTCTGGCCTCCTATGCACACTGTTCTATACGGGGTTTCACAAAGTACACTGTGCACAGCTGACCCTCTGAATGCACAGTGTCAAAAAACGGACATATCAGGCAAAGATTTTTCCTACAAATTATTATTATTGTTTCCCATGGGACTTCAGAGGATTGTTCAAAGAATTTGGAATAGTTTTATTAATCTTGTACGTCCCAAGAGTATTCGGGTCATCTCTTGGATAGGAAAGAAGCGGTAGCACTACTCAAGGAATTAGTCGATAATGGATTAGTTCAACCGCTTATGGTTATTATTGAACAGAAACCAATCGATAAATGCCAATTGAAAATTAAAGGCTTTTATGACTCTCAACAAATAGAGCAGTTTCTTAAAGATAGAGGGTTTTCATATGAAGCCAATGAAGATAATTTAGTTATTTTCAAAGTATAAGCGAGTTTAATTGAGATTGCAGAAGGTTATTCTGTCTCTATGCTCGATTCCTTCACAATGACGAAGTCTCCGAGAAGTATTAGAGCTGTTTTGTCGTTGACTTGATCAATCACGTTGTTCATGTTTGTTGAATTGAGAAATTTGGCGAGCTGTGCTTTTGGACGCAGCTCATAATAATTAGTTATTCCGCCAGGTCTTTGTTTGACTTCTATTTTCTTAATGTAAAGTTGTTCTTCTAAGTTTCTGACTCTTCTATTGACTGTTGAATAACTGAAATGCTTCCTGCCTTTGACTTGGTTTACTTTTTTGTAAATTTCCCTTGTTGTTTGCGGTTCTTTGTAACCAAGGACCAAAAATATAGCGAGGTTTAGCTTGGCTTCTCGTCCCTTGAATACTTCCAGCTCTGTAGTCTTGTTTTTGGTCTTCCAAGTTGACTTAAGTTGTTTATTTAAAAAGAAATGTTCGTTCGAGGTTGCCTTCGAGTATCCTAAGAACAAATTAGAGGCAGAACCTAAAATTGCTGGTCCAAACATGTGGGCGGAATGTTTGCCATAATCTACAAAGTATTCACACGATCCCACATCAAAAGGATCAAGTAGCAAAATGCAAACAACAGAAATGGCGATAGCTTGCGCTATTGACAAAAATATTGTTTCTCGTTGCCCCATGAAATCGTGAATTTGCAGAGTTCAGATATAAGATTAACGGGAAAAAACTTTTTCTAGAATACAAGTCCAACTGTTCAGCGCTAAGTTGCTTGAACATCACTTTCACTTGCCTCTCCTCCAAACATCGAAATCGTTTTAGCATAATGCTTTTCAAACAATCTGAGAAACATCAAGTAAGATTCTTAAGGTTGATTTATCAAGATTTTGCGATGCATGCGGCAAGAATGATAAAACGAGGTTTCTACTGCTGCCCAAAAATTAAAACAGACAGGACTCAATTCATAGCGCTAAACTCTCAATTTTTTCACGTATAAATTTCCTGAAACCTATTAGAGTAATTTCAAATTCATAACCGTTAAATCCGCAGGAAGCCGATGTAAATTAGAATGGTATTACTTTGAATAAATAGATTCAAGTCTAAAATTAAAAAAAATACTGCATTAATAGCGAGATGATAAGAATGAATTATCTACAACGTGTTATTAGGACTAATCAGTTTCCTGCATCTGCAGTAGTATCTTCCCACAAATCTTTGATTAAGAAAGGGATAGGTATAGGTTTGTTGATTATTGTAATAATATTTATTTTAAGTTTGTTGATGTGCCCTCAAACCCAAGTATGGTATTTAGTAGCGGTCTACAGAAATGATACTGTTAGTACATCGTATACACCACAACTTCTATCTCCATTTCCTCCAAACAACTTTCTTCAAGATAAAATAGTTGGAGAATTTCCTAATGGTACTGTAGTAGTAGCTACGCATTTGTATAATTATGTGGGCCACGATAACTTGGTATTTCTAGACGTATTCAATACGACAGGTGTCACTTTTGAAAGTAGTGACCCTCCACTCCCAATTATTGCCCCTAATGTAGGGAGCCAAATAGTATACCTGTCTTTTGATGTTCCTAAAGGGTATGTTGGAGATTTAAATTACATTCTCTATTGCGGTTGGTAATCGTAGATAAATCTAGAATCTTGGAATTTTATAAGTTGGTTATCGGTTATTTCAGTTCATAATCTTCGAAATTTTTATGAAATATACTAGTTGATGATTGCTGACGCGCCTTTAACCCATTGTGCCGGGGGCTATAATGATCTGAAAAGAAAAGCAGTTCTAAAGGAATCAGTTAAGGAATACTCTCACTGTGATAAACTTGGTTAAGAGTCATTAACTTATGGTGGTTCAGGCTTAATCCTTTTCTGAACTGCTTTCCATGATTTTGTAATTAAGAAGCTTTGGTCCATATTTTGTACCATTTGCTCGAATTTGCTCATAGGCACAGAAAACGTAAGTGTATTCTCCGGAACAAAAGGACGTGCCGAAACATCAAACAATCCTATAACTGCTCGTGGTTTAGCCTTATCTTTTTCAAAAAATGGATGTTGCACAATAGAAGAACACCCTGGACTGAAAGGAGTGATCACACTATTGGGGTCAATTTCATCAAAGTTAGCTAACGTAAAAAGGCCAGAGAGAACGTCAGGTTGGGCAAAGAATATTACAACTTCTGGTGTATCTAACTCCCCTAAATGATCCCACCTCTTGAAAACAATGAATTTTGCAGGAGCCTTAAACTGGGGCACATGTTTGAGAAATTCAGCGGCAATTTCCGGGTTTTTCTTATATCGCTCTCCTTCAAACTTGCCTGAAATTCCACAGGACAAGAAAGACTCAAAGTCAGGAATGACTTTTTCACTAAACCCTAAGAACCTTCGTCCTCCAAAACAAGCAATTGACTTAGCGTCAAAACATAAATCGTTCCCATTTCTGACACGTGAAAGATCTACAAAAACGCAGCTCTGACCTGATCTAGGCTTAACAAGTTCTGCCTTGCCTTCTTCATCAGTGTAGTAAAAGGTAATAGGAAGTTCAGCTTCACCAAAAAAACGTTTCCATGCCGAAATAAAATCCTCTTTTAACTTGTTATCCATAAAAAAGCACTCTTGTTATTGTCCTTTAATTTGCGAAAAATAAATAGTTTACCTTTAAAGAGGAACGTCCAATTCAGAAATACATTAAACTTTACCGCATACACCTGGTCAAAAATCTTCAACGCAGTCATTCAAAAAAACAGTGGGTAACTATTTTCTTTGTGAATGAAGCGAAATTGTAAATTAAAACCTTAAATAAATTGTGTCGTAATAGTTACGATATTAATGGATGAATCTCTTTGGTTACAACTGACAAACTAAGCAAAACCAGCCCACATATGAGCAATCGAACCAAATTAGGACTCGCCATAATTATCCTCTTCACAATCGCAGGAAGCATAGTAACTTTTGGAGTTTTGACCACATCACAAGTCCTGGCATTGCCCGGCACAATAACTGTGGCCCCAATAATTAATGAAAACATAACCATAAGCGCAAGCACATCTTTGGATTACCAGTTCAAAGTACCCCCAGACGTTACAAACACATGGATCTCAGGAACATTTACAGCCCAAGGAGGCACCACCAATGACATCAAAGTTTACATTTTTGACAATACCAACTTTAACAATTACAACACTGGTCAAAACTTCACCGCTCTTTATCAAAGCGGCCTAACCTCCAACTCTACAATTAGTGTCAATAATATTTCTAATGGAAGTTACTATCTAGTGCTTGACAATGAATGTTCTACAAGCCAAAAAACCGTAAATATATCAGCATATACTGCACCAACGTCAGTAGATATTACATCATGGTTTTAAAGCCCGATCTGCCATGGCAAGAATGACTACAGACGACGTGATATCTGAAAGGAATCATTTAATGCGTTTCCATCCAACCTCCAACAGTTGAGCGTACTTGTTCTTTTAGAGTATATAGCAAGTAAACACGACTAACCAAAAACGAAAAATATTTGCAAGATTTTATAAAGACCCAGCATAGATTAATGTATCTTGAGATTGGATAAGTAAGAATGAGGCCTCAGCAAATTCAAAGCAAGCCAACAGCCGCCTGTGTTCTTTTATTAATCGGAGGAATATTTGGATTAATTATTTCCTTCATAATTATCGGGTTCGCGGTTTGGCGTTATCTTCCAGTGCATTTGGAAAGCATTTTTGAGCTTTTTTTAATAACTTTAGGTATAGGAATCTGGTGCTTGATTTCTGCAATGGTGGTGCTTTTTTCTGCAGTTAAGCTGAACGCTAACCCGATAGAGCACACGAAGTGGGGCATAATTATACTTGTCTTCTCAACAGTTGGCTGGGGACCATTACTTTTTATTAGCATAGTCTTGAGTTTTTGGTATAACCCGGTAATAATATTATCAATCGCTTTCCTGAGCACATTTCCTGTATTATTAGGTGGAATCTTGACATTAATGTTTAACCCAACTAAACTTAGCCATTGAATCCCTTAGGGAATTAGTCTACTTCTATCTACACTTTTCAAGGAATCGAGGCTGCAATTGAAAATTGAAATATGCCCTCAATTGGTAGAAGAATAATCGTCGTTCAGTATTCTTCTTGTTCTCTTTGACGATAGAGTTGAAGGAAAAAACAACAACCAAAATTTTCCAGCGGTTGTTTCAATTAAATTGCTTTTTAATGAAGCTACCGGAATATTCTTGCTTTCGGAGCATACCTCTTAAGCATTTTCTATGCAAATATCAACTTGAGAAAATCGGTTGATGAAACTTTGTCGACAAATAAAAAACAAAGAAAGAAGAAAACTAGTTCATTCATTCTTTGCGAATGCGGATTTGCAATTCTTTTAGTTCCCGATTTAAAAGCAATGGGCAAAGCTATTGAACATCACGCTTTGGAACATTCGAAAAAAGAGAAAGACATTGGTAAAGCTGCCTTTAAAGAAAGACGAATCCAAAATCTTTTGATTACACAAACACTAGACAAAGCAGCAAGTTCTTGAGGTTTTAGAATGTCTATCGTTGGGAGGAAGAGAAATCGGGACCATTTGCATATAATTGGCGAAATTTTGGAGCATTGTCGAAAGTCACGATCCAAAACAGAAGTAATGAGGAGTTTAAACCTAAGTCACAGAATGCTTGTTTCATATTTAGCCGAGTTAGAATGCACAAAGTTGATAGAACCCATACCAAACACACTTTCAAAGCGTAAAATAACTCCAAAGGGGGAGGAATACTTAAGGAAGTTTCGAGAACTTCAAAAAATTGCAGATTTCCCAGCAGTAGATTGTTCTATAAGTACAAATGGTGGCCCAAAAGAAGATTATAGGCAAATTAGAGCTAAAGACCGTAAATTAAAAGTGCCTTAAGTTTGACGATTAAGTTACAGTAAATACTATTTTCATCGATCAAAATAATGAACTGTTGTGAGGTCGGTGATACACGCTTTAAGTGTTGGTGTTTTAATGTCGACGAGTTTTATTTGTTTGTTGGAGAAAAAACGGTTTTGTAAACTTCTCGACATACGGGTATCTCTGTTAGCTCTCGTCATATATGATAAAAGGTTGTTGTTCCTTTTTGTGCCAACAAACCAACTAATACTTTCCAGACGATAAAAGTTTTTGCGGGAACGATTGAATGGTAAAATGCCCGAATTGCGAAGCAGAAGTTGCGAAACCTGACAAAGCACTTAAAAATCAAGCTTTCAACATAGAAGCTTATACATGCAAGAACTGCAAACATAAGTTTAAACTAATTAGTGAATTTGTTTTTTCGACCGAAATACACAGTGTCCGTTAATAGTGACCAATTCGTAGCTGTGTTTAGCGAGTATTTTCTCTATACATGCAACCTCTGAGGGGTGGAGCACACAATTAATGTGAAGTTCCCAACCATTGTTTTCCTTGCCCTTTTCTATGGATACGGATAGGGCATCATGGAATGATCCGCAAACGGATGCCAGTTCCTTTAATAGTAAGACTGCTTCTTGCCGATTCAACGGTAACTCTCTTTCCTTGCACCTTGTTCGTACATGCCAATTTAAAGCTTATTCCAAATTACCTTTTTATAATTATTTTTTCTTTTGAGGTAACTTCAAATGCTTGCTGCATTTTTTCATAATGCTTTTTCAAATCCACGCTCCTTTCCAATTATGCGTTTGCCTCCCAAAAATCAGCGATGGTCAAGCTTTCATTTGGCAATTCGGCAAAGCCTAATGGAAGGTACGGGTGTTTTTCTAAGGTAATTTTTCTAGTGTAAGCTGTTCTGCTAATTGACAAAACAACATTTGCTTTTGCGCATGTCTGCTTGTGAAGGAGGTTGTTTCTTGATGATTCTGCATGTGGCGGGTAAGTCGCTATTACTATTACTTGGTTTTCTCTTGCAAAATTTGAAATGAAAGTCGCAATGTGAGTAAAGATCCTTAGAGCTTCAACTTCTGGAATGTCCTTATCTAAGAAGAATCCAGCAATATCCGAAATAATGACTAATTTAGCGTTGTAATTTTTGATGGCTTCTTTAAGCTGATGCATTATGAGATGAGTTGCTTGGTAGGCTGTAAAGGCTCTTGAAATGAAAATATTATCCAAAACCTTCTTCGGGTTAATGCCATGAATCTGAGCTAACTGAGCTATTTGGTATAATCTAAAAGTGTTGCCTCCGTCTATAAAGACAACACTGCTTTGAAGCCCGCCAAGCTGCTTGGGAAGTTGCGCTTTCACGCACAACAATGATGCCAAAGACAAAACAGAAGAACCTTGCAAAACAGCAAAATCACCCAATACAAACCCAGGAAAAACCTCTTTAACACCCGCTATACTAAGTGGAAAAATCGGTTGAGGTTGAGATAGCGTAGTCTTAACAATTACATTTTGGCTCAATCTCACAAATCTCCCTTTTGTCGAAGGAGAGCAAAAGGTAGTTTTGAGCTCTTAAGGGATGAGTTAAACAGACCCTTCTCTGAAGTGGAGACTACAGTGAAAGTGAAACGAAATATAGGCTAATTTTTTAAGAAAGCGTTTAGAGAACTCATTAAAGGTTTCCTGAATTACTTCAGAAGGCAGATTAGATTTCCGAGAATCCTTTTTTAATTCTTTAGGGGTGTGCAGAATTTAAGCTGCTTCCCGTTTATATTGTAGCATGGAAGCCTGTGAAGTTGTCAGGCTTATCGTCAACAAAGCAATCATTTCTGCAGAACCTAAAAGACGCGGAAATCCAGGTTACGGACGTCTTAGAGCCCTCAGAGTTCTCGTGTACGCTAGATTGAAAGGATTAGAGAACGACACTCGCGTGGTTGAACATCTAAAGAAGCATTCGGATGCTGCTAGAACACTTGGGTTGTGCAAAGTACCCAATAGAACCACTGTTGGAAGATGGTGGCGACGCCACCTTGGCCTTCTTGAAGAGACATTTGAAAAGATAGCCAACATGCTTCAACTCATAACACCAACAACTTTTCTAATCGTTGACTCAACTCCACTAGTAGATCTCTACGATATGGAAGCAGGCTGGGGTCACACAGGCAGAGGAAAATTCAGAGGCTTCAAACTTCATGCAGCCGTAAACCAGCTTGGATTGCCTCTAAAAGCAATGGTCACTTCTGGGAACCGTTATGATTCCCCTTTTCTGCCAAAGCTTATTGAAGATTTGGAGGCAGACTATGTTTTAGCAGACGCTGGATATGATTCAAGAGCGAATAACAGAGCTGTCAAAGCAATCGAGGCAGAACCCGTTATTGCTTCCAATCCCAGAAGAGGCAAACGCAAGAGAATCAAACATGCCAAGTTCTTGAAGACTAGGCGTTATGTGGTTGAACAGTTTAATGGGCATCTTAAAGCTAACGTTTTGAAGGACTGCTGGGTGAGGCCTAAGGGTTTGGTGAAGAAGGCGGCTATGGTGATGGCTGCCTTGATAAGCTATGATGCTGAAGCAATACGATCGCTTATTGTTGGCGAGCAAAGTCTAAAAACGGTAAGCAAGTACTGGGCTTGACCCAATAACAAATGATCATGGAGCCCTCAAAGACACCAAACCAATGGTATTTACGGGTACGATCCCAGACCTGCTCAAAGATATCTTACCTATCGGAACTATAAAAAATGAATTGCGCACACTTCTAAATAATACTCCCAATTCAACCCATAATTTAGATAACCCAGGTTTAGTTTTTTTAATAATTAGTCCGGTAACTAGCCAAGATTGCCTACTTGTTTTACTTTGCCAAATACTTCAGTCCCGTGCGGGGCAGATTTAATATCTTCAGTAAGGTCTTTGCCTGAATTGTGAGCGCCCATATGATTTCCAGTCCGCCAAAAATCACTGTTTGAAGAATCGTAAACTTTTCCTTCAAACGCGAAGTAAACTGGTTTCCCTCCCGATCCATTATACTGTTTAAGTTCTTCTAAAGTGAACTTCTTGAGATCTTGTCCCGAAACTCCAACGTTCTTACTCACTCTGTTGATTATTGTCTGAAGCTCAGTAAAGCGCGTTTGTACTGTTTTGAGCAATTCTTTTCTCAGCTCCTCATCAGAAAGCCCAGAGGGAGTTTTATCTATTCTCAAGGCTAATTCTTGATCACCTAAAGTGGTTTCGACCCATTTTTTTGGAAGTCACGGCGCTGAAAATGAAATTTGACAGATTGCAGATCTATCGTTCTGAGTTCTTCAGAAAAACTTGACAAGTTAATTGCAGTTTCACTAGTAAACCTACCCTCATATGTAGCAAAATGAAATCCTTGTTCAAAAGGTACGGAACGCAGGATTTTTTCGGGTTCAGACTTATTGTTTGACGACTTCTGGGTTTTATTTGATTTCATAAGAAATCCTACCGTTAAATTTGTTGAAGACGCCTAAATGCCTATGTGATAGCTTATTGACACCAACACTGACATTTTAGAAACATAACGAAGATATTGCCTGAAGAGGTCTAGAAAAACGATCTCTAAAAATAGTCCTGCGTAATTTCCACGACTCAAGTCTCAGTGGCTTTTCCGATAATGCAATAGTATGTTTGTTTTAATCCATATTCGCTGAAGACTGGACATGCAGGGCAAGGGCAAGAATCACTTTTTACTGGTTCTTTTGCTTTTCCTCTTGCACAGAAGAGTGTTCCAGTTAAATTCGAGTTTTTGTAGGTTGGACAAGTTGGACATATGCAGTTTTTCACATTTTCTTCATTGTCGGGTATTGAAATTGTCATTTAATCCCTCAAGTTTTGTTTTTGCGCCAGGTTGAATAACAAATAGCACTCATCTGTTCATTTGAACGTTTTTCAGCTTCGGGTTTGCTTTCGTTTTCTTCATGCATGAACTTTTCACAGCGAGAGATGTAATCTCTTTCTGATTCCCCGGCTTCAGGTTTAGGTACAGGCATTCAAAAATCAACCCAAACAAATTATTTATGGGAAATCCGTTTTACTAATAGTTCGGTTAGTCGTTTAATATGGGCTCCTTTGTCTTTTTCTAATTCTGCCCAAAACTCTTCGGCTTCAGAATCGCCCTTAGCATCATTTTTGTAGTTGTTTTTTATTCGCCAAAGACTCTGATTTTCCTCCAGAAGTTGCGACATCAAATCATAGGTATTGTTGCTCAAATTTCCTTCTTGCTTAGACTCATTTTCCATAATAAAATTCACCTCTTAAAAGATTGGAAATCAAAGCTTTTAGTTTATGTTATAGTATTATTGCAGTCACAACATCCAGAGCATTTTTATTTTTGACTATCTTGCCAGACGGTAACCAGAAACTGCAGGCTTTTGTTAGGTGTCGGGTAATAAATGGGGTTATCGTTAAAGTCCGCATGTTTATCGATAATATTAAGGATATGCGTTCAAGCGGTGAAGAAACTTATTTTTACTTTAACCACCAATGGAAAGCTTTGGCGGTCTCAGATCAGACTAAATATAATGTTGTGATTGTGCTTGTGTAGTCACAGAAATTAATATTCCATTTTTGATATGTTTGAGGTAAATGAGGAGAGGGATTTGAGAAGAAAGCTTAAAGGTCAATGTCCTTGCGGTTACAGTTTTGAAATCTTAGGTAGCATATCTGAAGCCATATCCATGGTAAGGTCACATGTTGAGACTATTCACAAAGATGTTCTTCCCTTCGGAATAACAAATGCTGAGGCCCTAGAGCTTTTAAATCAAGGACATAAACCGAAAATCTCCGCAAGCACACTTCCTCTTGAGTGTATCTGAGTCCGCTTATAGACAAGTAGCGCTGTATGAATCAATTTTTGCATTAACTTAGCCTGGTCCATTCTTCATTTTTTGTTAAACAATATATCAGCCCATCATCCAAAGTAACAATAAAAAGAAATCGAATAAACTACTATTTCACCCTGTCCTGAGGCAGGTGAAACTGAAAAAGCCAGAGGGCACGTTTAGATTTTAGAGTCCTTTGTTATTCTTATTAGTTCCTTGGGTTCCGCTATCATGGTTTTGCATTTAACGCAAACCTGAGTTTCAAGCGGCAAATAAGCAGGCACAAAAACTTCCAACTTTGGTTCATTATTATCCAAATGAATCATAACTTTCTGAGCGTGTATATTATTCCATTTTCCACAACTGCATTTCAGTCTGATTGTAGCCTTGACATTGGTTTTTGTAAAATAACTCTGCGAAGATTTATCATCGGTACTCATTGTTTGGTTTCCCTTCTGTTTGCTCAAATGCCCCATGAAGGTGTGGCTAACAAAAATAGAGTCTTTTGCAAAAGGGTTAACTATTTTTTCGAGAGGGGAATCTTCCATTAGCCACACCAACAAGTTAGCGATAAGTTTCAAATTGCATAAAAAACTTGAGTATCAAAACTCTATTTTAGTCAACTTAACAAGATTTTTAAGTTTAAACATGCTAATGTATAATTGTAAAGGCTGAAGCAGGGAGGTATTTTTTCTGAACCAAACAACGAAAGATACTCTTCGGGGATTTTTAATTGCCTTTGGAGTTGTAGGATTATTAGGTCTTTCTTTATTTATCGTTAGTATTATTGTTGATGTATATTTTGGATTGCCTGCATTTTACGCTGCTAGAATGATTTTGGGCAGTTTTGGAGAAAGTTTTGTAACATTTGACCTCACTTCAATAATATATATTGTCCCATTAATCGGATTAGTAAGTTTTGCCGTGTTGTTAGGCTTAGTCTCAAGTGATGGGGGGAATTTAACGGGTGGATCAGGAGGCAATAGCAGATCGAGAAGAGATGAATACATTACTTCTGCTGGCTATCGTTACTCTTATCCCTACGGAGAGTATCCTCAATCTTCGTACGTCGACAAACAGATAGAGAATAGTTGGCGTGACCAAGAATTCAACAAAAATCAAGAATGGATGAATAGACAGCAACAAGAGTAAAAATCGAAATCTCTAACACAATTTTAAGATAAAATAAATAATAATCTTTATGCGTTTTTATAAGCCGATGCTTGCCAAATCTGTATCGAAGCCTTTTTCTGGAGCAAGAATTGGATTTTTGAGCTTAAGTGGGATGGTTTTCGAGCGATAGCTTACGTCGATGACTTCTTTACGGTTCAGAGCCGCAACGCTAAGGAACTGAAAAAATTTTTTCCAGAATTGGAAGAACTTGGGCAGCTGGCGAAGAATGTGGTTGTTGATGGCGAAATCGTTACCATGAAACAAGGCAAAGTTGATTTCCACACCCTACAGGAAAGAGGCCACCTGATTTCAACCAAGGATATCCAGCGTTTGAGGAACCAGTCGCCAGCTACCTATTGTTTTTGATATTTTAGAGAAAGATGGGCAGCCACTTGTCGCCTTGCCCTTAATAGAAAGAAAAGCCATCATAAAAGAATCAGTTAAGGAAGGCTCACACGTAATCATCAACGATTATGTCGAAGAAAAAGGCGAACAATTCTATCGAGCAGTGTTGGAGCACGACCTGGAAGGGATGGTTGCCAAACGCAAGGACAGCAGCTATGAGCAGGGACTTAGAACGGGCAGTTGGCTCAAGGTTAAGAATCTCAAGAGCTGTGACTGCGTAATCTTTGGCTATTCAAAAGGCGAGGGTGCAAGAGAATCAACGTTTGGCGCTTTAGTTGTAGGATTGTATGATACAAAAGGAAAACCAGTCTATGTAGCTCACGTAGGAACAGGATTTCCACAGAAACTGCTCGATTTATTAATGGCAAACTTCAAAAAACTCAAAACAACACCGCCGCCTTTCATCCCAAGAGATATCCAAGAAGTTACGTGGGTTGAACCTAAGCTTGTTTGCGAAGTCATCTACCAAATAGTTACGAAAGATTGCAGATTAAGGATGCCACGCCTCCACACGCTAAGGATTGATAAAGAACCCAGCGAATGCACCATTGACCAAATAGAAGGCAAAGGCAAATGTTTCTCCGTCAAATAACGGGTTCTTGAACAAATGGAAACAATTGAAATATTTATACTTAAGTGGATAATATAAAAGAGATTCGTGAGAAGTCTTGGGTTAACGTAAGAACGAATATGGTTATCAACAAATGTAGAAACCATGAATCTGATTACCATAAAATAATAAGCCTTATAAGAGAACACATGAGTACTTTCTTTTGGATAGACCGCTAGATACATTACACAACCTTTACAGAGGTTTGTTATAGATTATTTAAAACATGGAAACAAAAAGAGGATGATAGATTTGGATTATAAGTTATTACAAAATTATTTTTCGGGGAAACCCGAAATCCGTCTAGCAGGTCATCCCCTTGATGACGTAAGCGGTGTGGCCTAGGGAATAACCGTGAACTAGGTCCCGCTTTCAAACTGAGGTTAATTCAGAATTTTTAGTTCCTTTTCGAATGAGGGGTCTTTTTCATTAATTGCCATTTTTCGATAGCGAAGGTTTTTTGATTTAATATGTGCATGTTTAACCTCTTCGGATTGATTGTCGGGGATAAAGAAAACATTTGGATTTGACAATAAAGGATTTTTAGGATATTTGTCTCTTAATAACTTTTTCAGATATTTTTCAACACGGAGAGAGCCTCCTTAGCTGAAGCGTAAACGGTTTGCAGAGGTTTAAGGATTTTTTGAAACCCATCCGAACAAGCGGCATCTATGCAATGGCACAAGCAGTCACCAGATTATTATCCCAAACACGCCAACAAAGCTACGTTATTTTCTGCTTGTCAAACGATAATCCAATTTCCTTGGCAAAAGCCAAGTCAGCGTCTGCCTGAGTAAGCTTTTTCAGAGCGTTCTGACGTGATCGTATAACATTAGTAGGATCACACTTGATTGTTCGGCCTATTCGATAATAAGACAAGCCACTCTTACTCAAACGTAGAATCCTCTTTTCCCTCTCAGTCAAACCGACAGCGTAACGAACCAATCGGATAGGTCCTCCCTGAAGACTTGAAAAGCATCATAACTGCATGTCGAAGTCATAATCGCAATTTAGGCTTGTTTTGCTGAAAAAGGCTGTTGTTAAGCCTTAACAACAATTGTTAAATATTAACAAATTAAAAGTATCGTAATAGGTCATACTCAATTGCGCAAACACCCAGTAAGCATAGCCCTCTCTAATCGTATACTTCAAAAAATAGATCAAGAAGCACTGCGGCAGAAAAGGTCAAGAAGCGAATATGTGGAACTTCACTTTGAAGATGTTTTTACAAAACAACAAAGTGCTTAAAATCTAATTGGCTAACAGCACACGTTTTGATTAACTTTAAAAAGAAACCTTTACATTAGCAACCTATAGGATAACGAATCTGATAAGTGGTGGTTGAATCACGCATCTTTGCTTAGGAAAATCAAATGCTGAAACAATGAATGCTAAGAAGGATATCGAAGGTTTAACTAAAGCGATTAATTTTGAAGGTAAGATAAATTTCAGTTCAGAAAGTTTGCTTTAGTCGAATTTGGTCATTTCAAAGCAGCCTCAATCTCAAAGCTGATTGCGGAATTTCGGTTGCTGTTGTGGAGGATCGTCTTTAATTGAGGCAAAGTCCAATTAACCGACCTTTCTATATGCATGCGCCTTTAAACATCTTGTTTGAGTTAAGCAAAATAGAGAGACTTTCACCATGGAATATTAACATTGCCTACTTGCTTAGGTCTTTTCTATATGAGATGAACCGCAATGGAAAGATGGATTTCAGAGCTTCAGGTGTAGCTTTGGATTCTTCTGCTCTGATTTATTTGATGAAGTCAAAGATGCTTCTTTCTCTTCAAGAACCACCTGCAGCGCCCAAAGTTATGGGAGATTTTGTTCCGCCACCGCTATTCTTACCTTTAAGACACCAGTTAACATCAACAACTTTTGAGCAATTACGCCAAGTTTTAATGGAAGTTATGAAGGAGAAAGAATGCTTCGTCTTGGCAGAGTTGTTCCTCGGCAAACTATTTTTCCACCTGTTTCAGATTTGATGCCCCAGTTTGACCCTTTCATCGCTGAGCTTGAATTACACATGGATAAACTGTATGTAACAGCTTATTGATAGAGTGAAGGGTGCGGGTTAGTGGATTTTTCAATATTTACGAAAGCTATGAGTCGAGCTGAAGTGATTCGAATTTTCATCTATCTTTTGTTCTTAGCTCAGAATGGCAAGGTTACGTTGTGGGAAAATGAAGAAACGGAGGAATTATACATAGCTGTTAAGAAAATAAAAATTGGAAACACCGAAAATACTGCAGTTTAATATAAGCTACCGATCAATTCACTAGTCCCCACCAAAATAAAGCCGTCTTAATTTTATCGTAGATTTCAGCAGATCTGTAACGAGTTGGATTTTTTATAATTGAAGAAACTCACCATTTCTAACATTTTTTTGTTTGGCATTAGTTCTTATACTATTTGGAAAAAACCTACTTATAATCCAAAGATCAAGCTTTGATTATTTTTTGAGGTCATTTGACCTTTCTTACAGCTATCGTGTATAGTGTTTGATTCGATACCTTAAAAGAAAGCTGGATTTTCTTCCCAATATTGAAATGTCCTTTTCAATGGAATCTAAATCGCTTTCGATTTCAGAAATCGAATTTTCGACTTTCTGCAGTAGAACTTGTAGACTATTTAGCCTTTGTTTTGAATAGAGCGATGTTCGAACAAGGATCTTCTTTGAAGATTCAGAATGCTTTTCAAAAACATGAATATTTCGTTCACATTTATCTGCCAATTCTTCTAAAAAGTAAAGCCTATGCATTCTAACAAGCTCTGCAACATGTTCCTTCTATATTCTTTGGTTTCCTGTCAAAGTTTTCAAGAAACTTACAAAAAACCTTGCGTTTTTCCTGATAGCTCGAAACTAAAATTTTGTATGATACGACTTTGGATAGAATTTTATCTTGTAATTCACGGTCAGTTTTTTTCAATTCAAAAAGAGCGGTTCTTATCTTCTCAAAAACGCGTAATTGAAAAGATCATCAGTATAAATAGCCATAAGTGGTTGTCGTCGTTGTGGTTGTCGTGCTCGTTTTTGAAGTTGATTCTTTTATCTCCACAGTCTTTCGTCCCTCTCGTACAATATCTGAAAAGCCAAGAATCATAGCTGTTAAATCCGTATAAACCTCGTTGTCTTTATGAATATGCTTTATTGAATAAAGAACAATATGCGAAAATTCATGCGCTATAACCGCTCAAAAGTCTTTGGGTATTTCTGGCAATTATCGCTTACTTTAATGCGTATATGGAAACCTCGTAATCCTGATGAACCGTAAACAGGCAAATTGTTAGGAATCAACACTTGAGCTGTGATTGATTGAGCCGGCTGTCCACGATGATCACGGGAAACTATAGTTCTTGATTCGAACCTTTCACCAAAATTAGGAGATTGGAAACCTTCTGCTTGTTTCACAATTAAAAGATCAATAACAACTGGTAATCCAAGATAATTAGCAATTTGGGTCAAGCAATCTTGAGCTTTTCCAGAGTTTAATGCCTCATATATCAGAGCAGAGGAAACAGGGTCTTTTACTCCAAATTCACAGATTAATTCTTCAATAATACTGTTGACATAGTCAGTACTAACGTTTGTCGAATCATATCACCCCTGAAAAAGATATGACTGTGCCTTTACTTTTAACAGGTAAATCTTAATTCCAGCCTCTGGCTTTTCTAATTTCTTCCCAAGCTTTGTTTATTTCATCGAATTTCCTAGCATAGAGTTCTTGAGTAATTGGATCCTTATCCTTGCACCTGTCAGGATGATATAATTTAGTGAGTTCTCTCCACCTATCCTTAACTTCACCCTGAGGAGCAATTCTAGGGACATCCAAAATTCCGTATGGGTCAATCGAATTGTTCCATTGCCTGTCCTGTTGCGCTCTTTGTTCTCGTTGCCTTTGCTGTTCACGTTCAGACTGTTCGGCTCGTTCTCTTCTTTGTTGCTCATTTCGCCATTGTTGTTCCGCCCTTTCTCTTTCAGCTCTTTGGCGTTCTTGTTCTTCTCTTTCATGCTCAGCTTTTTCTTTTTCCTTCTCTTGGAAGGTTTGTCCTTGTTGAGTATACCCGTTCAGAGGCTTCGCATTTTCTTTCCCGTTTCTACTTGTGACTATTTTTCTCCATATGACCACTCCGGCGATCACTGTCAAGAATAGCCCTAAGAAAACGATTATTATTGAATAGTTGTAAGGGATTGAACTTGGTGGCGTAGTGATTGATGAAGTAAGTGATGGAATAGGTTGATTTGAAGAAGACGGAGTATTTGTTGATAGCTGATTTTGGATTCTAGTGGCGTCCCATAATATTGATCCGTAGCCATCGCTTTGGATTCCTGTTCCATTCATGAATGAACTTGAGAAAACTTTTCCAGTTCCATCAAAGGTTACGCCATTGCTAACATCTGACGTTGTAACCCAGCGAAAAGTGATTGTGTCTCCAATTATTTGCCCTGTAATGTCCTCTTTTTCGGGTCCATTGTTATTGTATCCTGTTCCTGAGAAAGTGCCATCTGTATTGAATGTGGAAATAGTTACTGTGTGAGTATATTTGACTCCAAGCCAAATATCGTTCCACTGCCAAATCCCTTTTAAGTCATATTTTGGGTTTGCTATCGAAGAATTTAATGCATAAGGAAATTGATTTGGGGCTAAAGCTAAATCAGACATCTTGCAGTTCATCCATTACGCCATTGAAAAAACCCCATATTCCGCTTGAAGCAGGCCATGAACCGCGGTCGTAGCTACCCCAGCAAATTGTGCCGACATAATTAATGTTCATATTCAAATTATTTATTGCACCTGAAAGAGTTCCGACAATGCTTCCATCTAAATATAACGATTGGGTATCAATGTCTCCGACCAAAACTACGTTATGCCAACTTCCATCGTTAACCGCCCTTTCCGAAGTTATGGGCGATACGTAGCCCACCCACAGTTCACCTCTCAGCTTCCCGTCCGTTCCAATATAAATTATGGGAACCGTATTTGTTGGATTGTTCGGGTATTCAGTGTCTTCATCACCTATTATTACCCCGTAAGATGTTGTTTTAAACCAAACAGAAATAGTGACCGAACTAAGGCTCCTTATGAAGTTCGAGGGTAACTCCACATAGCTATCAAATCCATTAAAGCTTAGGGCTAATCCAGACTTTCCATTAACCCAAACTGGATGATTCTGTATTGAACCATTGTTGTTATTTCCACTAGCATCAATAGCGACCGTTCCGGACCCCTCATCAAATTTCCAATATCCAACCAATCCCTGATTAGACAACTGTCCTTTAACCAGAGGAATAACATTTGGATTCGCCAAAAGAGACACTGTAACTGCAAAATACGACATAATTAGCAAGCCTATTAGTGTAAGAGTTTTCAAATAATTTGTCAATTTGACACCGTAAGGTTATTCACATGATAATTAATTTTAAATTTACTTAAGTCTTTTTCTTCTTGCTATTTTAACAAAAGATTTGAGTCTCTACTTAAAGAAAAAAAGCTTGCTTGAAAACCTTTACTAAACCTGCGTTTTTCAGCTTTCTGAAGTAAATTATTCGGCGTCTTCAATTAAGCGTTCTTTCTCTTCTTTCGAGAGTTTTCTTGAAGGAGTTTTTTCAATTTTAACTTCTTTCGCTGTCGTTAAATCTTTCGCGGTTACGTTCAAAATACCGTTGATATCGATATTAAATGTCACTTCTATCTTTGGAACGCCTCTTGCTGCAGGAGGTAAATCGACAAGAGCAAATTTCCCTATAGAGACATTGTCATTCGCCCTTGCGCGTTCCCCTTGAAGCAAATGAATTGAGATGGTAGTCTGAAAATCAGTAGATGTCGTGAATAAGCATTTTCCTTTTGTGGAGGGCGGAGTTTTTTTCTGATCAATCTTGCGAACATTCCCTCAGGAGTTTCATAACCAAGTGAAAGAGGCGTAACATCAGTTAGAGTCAAGTCAGAAACTTCACCCGAGACCACTCCAGCTTGAATCGCCGCACCTATAGCCAAGCACTCTGTAGGGTCTATGCCTCGTTCAGGCGATTTGCCCATTACCCATTCAAAGAACCTAAATAAATAGGGCATTCTTGTCGCTTCGCCAACAAGGATAATTTTATCGATTGTTTGAGGACTGAGTTTTGCATCTGCAAGCGCTTTAAAAAGAGAAACATAAATTCTCTCCAAAATTGGCTCAGTAAGTACTTCGAGTTTTTGGCGAGTAAGAGTTAACCCGAAATGTTTGGGACCTGAAGCATCTACAGTTAGGAATGGTAGATCAATGTGGGTACTCATCAAAGTTGAGAGTTCGATTTTGGCTTTTTCTCCTGCTTCTTTGAGGCGTGACATCGCCATCTTGTCGCCGCTAACTTCGATGTCGGTTTGATGCTTAAACTCTTCCAAAAAATAATTCACCAATGCCGCATCGATTTTGTTTCCACCCCACTCTTTGCTATCTATTGTGTTGAGAACTTGGAAGAACCCTTTGCAAAAATCCAAGCAGTTTATACTGTAAGTAAAACGGTCAAAGTTGAAAACAAGAATCTTCATTTCGTGATCGAAACTTGTCGATTCCGTAGGCGAGGCATGCTGCGATGGGTTCGTTAATGATTCGCATGACTTGGAATCCTGCGATTTCGCCTGCCTCTTTGGTGGCTTGGCGTTGATTGTCGTTGAAGTAGGCTGGCACTGTTATGACTGCTTTATTGATTGTGCCACTGAGGTAAGTTTCTGCGTCTTTTTTTATTTTCTGCAGAATGAACGATGAGATCTGCTGAGGAGTATATTCTTTGTCGCAGATATTGACTTTGTAGTCTGTGCCCATTTTACGTTGTATTTCAAACACTGTGCCTTCTGCGTTGGTGGTTGCTTGGCGTTTTGCCGATTCACCTACCAAGAGTTGACCGTCTTTTGTAAAAGCAACCACTGACGGAAACATTTTCCCCGCCATCGTAGGGCCTTCAGCGCTTGGAATAACCGTTGCGTGCCCGCCTTCATAAATAGCAACCGCCGAATTGGCTATTCCTAAACTAATTCCAAGAATTTTTTCTATCAGTTTAGTCTTATTCACTTCCGATTCCAGCATTTTCTTGACTGAGCTTTAAACCATTTTGTATAATTATGTGTTTAGAAAATAAGCTTTTCCTGTTTATCTTGAACGTCGAATTATTGCATTTCATATATCTGAACAAAAGAATAGGGTTATTTATGCCAAATTTACAGATTAATTCTTTAATAGCCTAGTCAACATACTCGATATTTATTTCAGGCAAATCACGTCACCAATATGACTGAAGAGTCTTCTTCTTTCACAACTGCTTCACATACCTTCATTTCTCAATCAAAACCAATCGAAAAATCTTCTTCCTTGCTGATTGCCGCTATTTGAATTGTTTTGGCACGAGATACTTTGAATTGTTAGTGATATGTTACTTTGGCCAACCTTTACTTTTACAGATTT
>CAWEJP010000013.1:0-71763 GCA_963809455.1 Candidatus Bathyarchaeota archaeon
CCCAAACTGCTTTTTCCCTTAGCAGTCTCAGTTGTTCCCAGCGTGCACTCGAATAGGTTACTTCTCTGTATTCTCCTTGTCTTGTGGGTTTGACAGCCATCTTGCTCGCTAATTCTAACTTTAGTGTGGCATCGTTTATTTAGTTTAATTCATCAATCAACTCTATCGAAGGAAACCGGATGGAATCGCCTGTCTGTAATGTCTGTAAAACCAAGGAAGCGTTCTTCTTCAGGCCACACTCAGGTGAGCGACTTTGTAAAAAATGCTTCACCGAGTCAGTCGAGGCAAAAGTTCGCTCAACCATCACCCGCTACCACATGCTCAACTTCGACGACCATTTAGCAGTGGCGGTTTCAGGTGGCAAAGACAGCCTTAGCATACTACACATCTTAGCGAAAATTAAGAAGCGTAGACCGCAAACAACTCTAACAGCCGTAACCGTAGATGAAGGTATCAAAGGCTACCGTGACGAAGCCTTAGAAATTGCAGCAAAAAATTGTCAAAAACTCGAAATCCCTCACCACATTGTATCATTCAAAGAACTCTATGGTTTCTCATTGGACGAAATAATCTGCAAAGCACGCGAAAAAGGACAAACGCAGTTAACTGCATGCGCTTATTGTGGCGTTTTGAGAAGAAAAGCCATCAACACAGGCGCGCGACAAGTTAAAGCTACCAAAATCGCTACCGGTCACACGCTCGACGATGAGGTGCAGACGGTTTTGATGAATATTTTCCGAGGCGACATTGCACGACTATCAAAGGAGAAACCCGTTACCAGCGAAGTTCATCCATTGTTTGTGCAGAAGATTAAGCCGTTCTGTGAAATTCCCGAAAACGAAAGTGCCCTCTATGCTTACGTCAAAAAAATTGCCTTTCAAGATACACCTTGCCCATATGCATCTGAAGCTCTGCGAAACGATATCCGTGGCATGATTAACCGGATGGAACAGAAGCATGCAGGAACAAAATTCACCGTTTCCAAAGCCATGGAACGTTTGCGACCAGCACTCGAAGCAACCACCCAAAAGGACAACTTTAAAATTTGCAGAGAATGTGGAGAGCCATCTGCAATGGATCTGTGCAAGGCTTGTGAGTTGCTCAGGCACGTTCGTTAGGTTTTGGGTTTTGTTTCTGTTCAGCCTTTAATTTGCGAAGCATCTCTGAAGCTTCCATGGCGCTGTTTGCAGCTGCGATTTTTCGGGCTTTTTGCAAGTTAATCTGTGTGCCGCAGTAAGGGCAAACCTTGGTTTTCTGATCCTTGGCCGCCAATGTTAATCCACCGCATTTAGTACATTTCACGATGAGTGTTGCGCCCATGTGTGTTAGCTTCCGAAAGCCTTTTCATCATACGGGTTCTTTAATGGTTTGGTAGGGAGAGCAAGCACATGAGCGATGAGGAACAACTTAAAGCCAGATCCCATTTGACGGAGTTGGCTGTTGCTTATTTTAAGAAAGAAGGTTACAAGGTTAATAGCGAAAACGTCAAGCTGGAAGGACACAGTGGCGTCGCACGACATTTTGATTTGATTGTACAGAAAGGCCGGTTGGAGCAAGGCGTTTGGGTAAGGGATTGGAATCGAACCATTGGCGTTAATGTCATTATCAACTTGGATACTTCTTCGGAAGACGTTGACCTGTCAAGTCCGATTATGATTGGCGAAAAATTCAGTGACCACGCCAAATCCTACAGCAACCGTCGCAAAATCACATTGCTCACAAAACAGAAAATTGGCAGCTTTCGCTAAGTTTTCAAGTACTCGTCTAGGATGCCTTCTTGCTCAAGGGTTCCCAACCAATCAACTGAGCCGACAAGACAGTCTCGGCGTTTCTCTAAAACCTGCAAAATCCAACCAACAACTTCCTCAACTGTTTTTCCCGTAACATCCAACTCGCAGACTCTGCCAGCATGCACCTCAACCGCTTCGCCAAGGCAAACATCCAAAATCTCTGCCTGCAAATTCTCCCACATTTTGCTGCCGGTGTAACCGCATTTTTCCATGAATTGCTTAAGTTCTTTGGGGTTTCTTCGAAGAACAAAAACTAGGGCAACGTGGTTGGTTGGGGTGACGGCGCTTGCGTAATGTCCATCTATGACAATGTTGGCGTTTGTTGAGGCATCGATGGTTTCCCCAATTTTTTCTTGCATAGCTTCTTCGTTAATGATTATGGTGTTTCTTTCTTTGTCTTCGCCTAACGTTAAATTATTGGATTTGGCAAAATCAGTCAAGTTGATGTATTCTGCGCCAAGTTTTGCAACGAGTTGTTTAGCGGTGGTTGTTTTTCCCACGCAAGGTGTGCCTGTGATGAGGATAACACGTTTCATGAAGCTATTTTGGCTGGTCACATAGTTATCGATTGTGGCTGAGTTCATGAGTATGTTTATTGCTTGCGAATGCGCTTTTTCGATTGGGCTGGCGAGTTGGTGTGTGGCTTTCGGATCCCAAATGGGATCTGAGGAAACTCCGCCCACAAGTAGAATTGCAGTTCCGTCGTTGGGACAGCGCGAGAGCGTTGGCAACGGAGCAGAAACGAAACGTCCACCCAGACAGGCAATGATACATTTGTGATGTTGAGTGTGCTGGATTGGAAACGGTGAAACGGCCGTCCTGCAAGTGGAAAGGGCAAACAGTCGCCGATGAAGTATCTACCGGAAGGCGCGGGTAGCCCGATTAGCCGAATGCCACGATAACAGAAGGCGGGTTACGGCCAACACACCAGCCTCACATTAAACAGTAAGAGTTAAGCACTTTCACTTAACTCTCTACTGGGTGAGAAAGTCTTTTCTCAACTGTTTCTTAAGGAAGTCAACGGGTATAAGTTGTTTTATGGTTAATTTGTCTATTCTTGTGATGCTTGTGGGAAAATGGTTGGAGGAGGAGTCCATTCTTGCCCAAAATGTCAGATTTACTTCTGCTTCAACTACACATGTCAACTTCCAAACGTCAAAAATACTATAAAGAAAGAGTGCCCTATGTGGCGGAAAATTAGAGTAACCATTTTTATTTCTTGAAACCGAGCTCATTTTAAAATGAAGGTCTGGTGCTTGAGTTTAAAGAAGTTTTTATATAAAAACCACCCTAAAACCAAACATGCATAAACGCTTTAAAACAAGCACACCATAGGAACGTAATAGTGAGTCAAATTGACAAGGTTTGAAATAGAACATTTCCCTGTTCACGAAGAGTGAAAGCTAAGTTAGAAGGTGTTTTAGTTTGAGTTATGATAAATATTTTCTTGATAGCTACCACGAATATGACAGCGTTGAATATGCTTCTCTAAAATTTATGAAGGAACATTTCAATTTAACGACAGAACAAACTAAAACAATTCACAAAGCCCAACAGGTTAGGCGCAGACGTTTCCACGATAACGAAATGAAGGCTATTACCTGTTATAGTGTTTATGATGTAAAAAGCCTTTTTCAAATAAAATAAAAAAGAAAGTTGCGAGATAAAGAATCAATAAACACTGATCTGGAATTAATCAAGCAATTTCTAGCTAAAGTCGAAGGCTCTAAACGATGACAAACAAGAAAACATCTGAAATGACCTTTAGAGAGTTCCTAGAAGCAAGTAAAGCCGCTAAAAACCTCCTAATTGATAATGTAGAAACGGATATGCTTACAAAAATGCGTCAAGAAGGATTTACCGACGAAGAAATCTACAATATGCTTATGCCCAAGCTTTGGAATTTATATCTTGAAGTTATAGGAAATTATTTAGAGAAAGCTTTTTCGGAATTGGCTCCATTAATAGAAGCAAATCCCAATTTAGCTAATCATCCAACGCTACAGAAACTTCAAAAACAAATCACGGAATCTATAGAAAAACTTGAAAAAGAAGGCACTAAATAATGGTTAAGAAGAAGGCTAACGGAAAAAAAAATAAGGAAATTGGAGAAGTAGTTGGCGAACTTAGCGACGTTAAGTGTCCTTTATGTGGTCGTTTCTATTCAAAAAAGGAAGCTGCAATTAAGACAATCGCAAAAGAGGATCAAGAAGATGGTCTTGAAACTGTTAATATGTGTATCCGGTGCTTATGGACGGCTCCAGATATAGCGAAACATATTGATCCCGTAAAAAAGAAAAGTTGGCAACAGTGGATAACAGATTATGACTTTACTTACGATAAAGCGTTAGAGCGTAAGATGAATAAAAAACTTAAGCATTAACTCTTTTTCTTTATTAGGAAGACTTAAACAAACAAGTCAACATAACGCTAAAGGCGAGAAAAAAATTGGAAAAACACAGCGACGACCTATTCACTCTTGACTTTTTCGGAGTATTTTTTTTGATTTGGGGTGAAAGTATATGAAAGATTTTAAGTGCCCAATATGTGGGGCGCCAACGGAAAAGATTTGGGAAAATGCAATCAAAACAAGATACGGAATGAGATGCACGAAGGGCCACAAAAAACAGGTGGTAAATCAGTTGATTCAATGGAGTACCCCACATTTCTTGTTCCAAGAGAAGAACTTGTCAAGTAAAGAATAGGCGTTTTCTTACCAGTTGCAGAAACCGTTTTCTCTTTTAACAAAAACTTATCCTCACTATAGGGTACCCCATTACATCTAAGGCTCTGTTTTTGCACAAGAAACCAATAAACAAGGAAATTTTAGTAGTTAAGACGCCTCTTTAATGTAGCCTACTACCGCTTCATTAGGTAGCATACCCCATTTCTTTGTTGCTATGGGTATCACGGCAATCTTTATTCTTAGCGGTAACTCCCTCGCTTGTAACGCTTTTACTAAACATTTTACTGCGAGCTTAATGCCTTTTTCAAGAGTTAAATCTTCACGATATTCTTCTTTCAGAATTGATAGAACTGTTTCTGTTCCTGCACCTACGGCTGTGGCTTTGTATCCCTTATAGTTTCCACTTGGATGGGTTTCGAAGACATGTGGACCTGTTTTGTCAACTCCCCCTAAGATCATAGCAACTCCGAAGGGTCGTCCACCGCCATGTTGTGTATACGTTTGTTGTGTGTCGCATATTTTTTGGGTTACGACTTCAAGATCAATGGGTTCATCGTATGTCAGTTTATTACTTTGTGTGTTGATGCGTGCTTGGTCGATTAGGACTCTTGCGTCGGAACTTAAGCCTATAATAGCTGCTCCGATGTGTTCGTCTACTTGAAAAATTTTCCATGAGCGTCCTTCTTCTTCAAGGACTTCAATGTTTTCTTCTGAACCCAGAACAACGCCTTCTGCACATCGGATACCTAAAATGGTGCCTCCACGATTTACTAATTCTCGTGCATATTCGACTTGGTAAAGGCGTCCATCAGGCGAGAAAACAGTTGAATTATAATCATATGCTCCTGGTTGTGCAAATACAGCCACAATATTACCTCTATTTCACGATGTAACTTTACACTTTTCTATAGACTAATATAAGGATGCGCTCGGTTAGACAGCCGATTGGCTTTATGGCCAATTTTGAAGATACTACCTGGATTCTATCAAATGTCTCATTGTGTAATTGCACCTGTAAAAGATTATAATTAGACGTCAACAATAAGAACGCAGGGATTAAGAATGATTGAATAAGAAAGTAGTAAAAAATTACTAAGCTCAAAGGTTACGGCCAACACACCAGCCCACTTTTCTCATGAATCTCCTTATTTTTACGAATAGGAATGCAAAAAAATAGCTATATGGGTTGTTGTTGCAACTGTTTGGGTGAATCGAGTTGCATCAGCAGCAACAACTTCTCTGCCAAATTTGCCCATTTGAGAGTTTCCTCCTCCTGGCAACGACCATATCTTGAAAGATTAGAAAAATTTATTGAGACATAAATTGGTGATTAAAAAAAATTCCAAATTATAGAGTGCTGCCAATTAGAAGAATTACAAAAATTGCGCTTGCGTGCAAAATATAAATCATAATCACGAATTTTTTGGCTGATAAACTCTTTATTGATGCCATCAGCATGATGCCAATTTCGGTTGGAAGCGGAGAGAGGCAATTAGAACACAAGCAAAGGCGCCAAGCAAATATACTCTAAAAGATTCAGGTATCCATCGATTAACGGTTCGAACAACTTTTTCTTTTGAGAGTTTTTGTACCTCATCACTAAAGCCATGTTTAACAAAAAGGAAGAGGATAACGTCGCTTATCAAAGCACCAATTCCAGCAATAACTCCTGCTAAGAGTATATTTTGTTCTTTCGCAAGAATCAGCAATATCCCTGTACCCGCCGCTGAAGTTAATGCATAAGGGTATAGTAAACCCGCAAGAAAAGTTCCAAAGTAACCCATGAATACAAGGGTATTATGCAAAGGTGTATCCACCAAACCAGAAAAAAGGATGTACACTAAGATTACGCTAATTATAAACAGCGAGAGTTTTGGGTATCTAATTTTTCTTTTCACAAAACCTTCATCGTTAACTAATGTTGTACTCATGGAAACATCCAATAAATAAGTTACCTAACACTAAAAAATGTCCTTGAATAGCAAATCTTATTTTTCTTTAATTTTTGAATAATTTACGAAAAAAGTACGTCACAGAGGTGACGCCGCAGGAAAGTCGGCACTGGTTAATGTTAAGCGTGGACCAGAGTTTCTGATAAAGTTACGGCATCAATTTTGTACACGTCATCACGGATGCGCCTTACATCCTCCATGTCTTTTCCTTCCGCATATAGTATCACATCATAATTTCCCATGACAGAATGAACAACTTTAACGCCTTCAATCTTTTGTATTTCGCGGACAGCTATCTTT
This sequence comes from Candidatus Bathyarchaeota archaeon, assembly GCA_963809455.1. Classification (GTDB taxonomy): domain Archaea; phylum Thermoproteota; class Bathyarchaeia; order Bathyarchaeales; family Bathycorpusculaceae; genus Bathycorpusculum. The sequence continues at coordinate 6,729 of CAWEJP010000013.1, forward strand.
GACTGACCAATTCTGGTGTGAAGAAGCATATAGAAAGGAAGTGCCATTTGCCGTTACCTATCTAAATAAAAATGCGAATAGATGTATAAAGTTTGCTAAAGCTATCTTCGTTAGCCTTTGCTATTGCCGTAGAACGGCGATTTTAAATAACTCTTGGAAAATCCTTCCAAGAAAAATAAAGCAACAAAAACGTTGATTTTCATCTGCATTGTCCACAGGTGCAAAAATTAGCCATTTCATTTTAAAACTGCCATTAGATTTCATGTTGAAAATGTGATTGACACTAATGATTATAACCTTCAATTGTGTAACTGTAAATATGGCACTTGACTTTCAAGGGAATGTAGTTTCTATCATTCAAGTCATAGCCTTAATTTTGCTCGTAATAGGCGTATATCCTAATAGGATAAGAACTAAGAATAGCAACCTCATAATGCATGGATTCTTTAGCGTCGTAGCGATCATCTTAAACCTTGCAACTGTAATTTCAGTGATGATCCCTGTTTTCGTCGGTGATTTGAGTTCTGTTAGTAATTTTTCGCTCGTCCAATCAATTATTGTTTGGTTACACGCTGCCTTTGGATCCGTTGCTATTGCTTTGGGTTTAGTAATAATTTTTTCGTGGGTAGCCCATCCTTTGGCCGAACTTGGATGCTCAAAAATGTGGCGACTAATGATACCTACTTTCGTCACTTGGGCTTTTGTATTGATTTTGGGATTAGCCATACACATTTTCAACATAATATAACCTAATGACCTGTAGTTCAACCCAAAGGCCATCCTAATTTAGAAAATACAGATGGTTTTAGTGAAAAGCATGGGCAACACAGAAATGCATGACTGCGCTTATAGTTATAGAGTGGATTTTGTGATTCATCGTAGATATTTCGATTCTCCTAATTGTGGTGGCTGTATGTACAAGGGAAGTAGTTACTGTTGGGGGCAATGCTCTCTAAACATCTGGAAAAAAGAAAGAGACTATTGATCCTTAGGTTCAGGTTTATGGAGATTTAAGAATTGGAAACAGTTACGGAAAAGACTAACACACTTGAAGTAAAATTGGTTGCTTTTAAAGAAAATAGACCAATAAAAAACGTTAACGTCAAAGTTTTCAAAATAGAACACGAGTCACTATCGCTTAAACAGTGGACAGAAAACCTCAAGAATGGAACTCCCTTCAAAAGATTAATTCTCTCTATGAATACAGACAATAATGGCAAGGTAACGGCTGAACTTCCCGAGGGTATCTATGAAGTTAAAGTCGAAGAATGCGCATTAAGTAAGGATTGCGAAATGAAGCATAATGTAGAAATTCTTTTTGTTGAACCGAAAAAAAGTTGGTGGCAACACTCTTAAATTGACTATCCAGGAAAAAAGTCAACGAACACATCATGAACAAAGGATTTTTCTATCATTTCCTTATAAGCGTTGTAGCGTATATTATGATTGGAAAGTTTCTTTGCGCTTGGGTTGGTTAGTGATTGACACTTTTCAAAATAGAAGCGAAATAAAATGTGTACATCAAGAGTTAGTTTATTGAAAAGTTGGGTTGAATCTAAGTCAGTAAAACTTTGTGACATCAATTATAACAAGATGAGGGGCGACATACCGGCATGGTAATTGTAGGCAACTCAGCGCAGTGCCCACAGTGCACTAAAATGGGACGCGTCGTTTGGGTTTCTCAAAATGGAAAGATGGTTGGAATCCAATGTTCTAAGAGTCATAGTATAGAGAATTTACCTAATGCTTACGGATTTACCCGTTCTCCTTCCAAACCAAATAAGAATAGTGTTTTTCTAGTAAATACGGAATCATTGTGATCAATCGATGAGTATGATGCAACAAAATTATCTGCTCTCGAATAAAATAAAGATAGGCACTAAATCTGACAAAACTGATTATCCTAAGCATTGTGGCTTTTACACAAATTATTCTCGGTTTATCTTGAAAGCACTAAAAAAATCTTCATTTCAAGAATTTCTAACCTCCATGCTTTTGGCGGAAAACATTGAAGAAAAAAATGTCAATACCGTTGACATCAAAGTTTTTCCAGCTCCTAGAAAAAACGGTTTCAACATAGTTGGCAAATGCGACACATTTAAGGGTAGAATTCGGATTTATCCAAAAACTTTCAACTACTGTTATGCCTTCCGAAAAAAGTATGGCAAAGACTACTTTTTCGTATTCGCTGGAAACAGAGCTAGAGCAGCGTTAATTCATGAATTGCTGCATCTAAAATACATCAGTGATGAAGAAAAGGTACGCGAATTAACGGGTCTCTATTTTTCAGCTTACCTGAAAAAACGATTTGATAAGAATTCAAATTTAGTATCGTTGAATGAATTAATTTTTTCTTCGAAAAAGCATACTCCTTTTTGTATGAAGAGTTTATAGACGATATTTAGCTGCCCCTCCATTAGCGTTATCACTTTTATTGTCTACGGAAGTTTATGATAGTCTCTGGATAATTCTAGTTTAGTTTGTATTTGTCGCCAGGGATTGAGAAGTGCCTTTTACTGGTTTCTGTTTTCGGCACATTTCTAAACCCAAAAGTTTTACTCCTCGTAGCCGTGACAAAGAAACAATCAAAGAAGAAGCAACAACGCCTTCAATTATTCCTGTTGGAACGTACCACATAAGCATCGAAGGTACCGTCACAAATATGCCGCCGAGAGTGCCGACCATCGGAAAAAGACCAATTTCCACCCCCACCGCCAACGCCGTGCACACGTTGGATATGAATGAAGCCACAAACATGCCGAGTGCTAGCCGTTTTGTTGTGAATCCTCGTGATAGGCAGGCTTTTACTATGAAGAATGACATGGCGCCGATTACTGCCATGTTGAAGAGGTTTGCGCCCCAAGTGGTTAATCCTCCGTCTCCAAAAGCTAAGGCTTGGATGACCAGGGTTACGGCCATGCTGATGATGCCTGCGGCGGGTCCAAGAACCATACTGATCGCTGTTCCGCCTAAGAAATGCCAGGTGCTGCCGCCGCCTGCTACGGGAAATTCAAATAACTGAACCACTAGCAAAAGAGCACTGACAACGGCGATTAGAGGAATTATGTATCTTGGGTAATTTCTTTTCATACCGTGCCACGCCCATGCTAAGAAGCTGAAGGCTACGATGTACATGGCTATGCATGCGTATGGGTTTAGGATGCCGTCGGGTATGTGTATTTATGGTTCCTCGGTAACACGAATTAGAGAAATAGTATTACAGGGATTGATTTATACCAATCGTTTGTGCTTTCTAAATTTGTCTTGCAAAACAAACTTCTATGGAACATTAATTAGCCCTTTCAATCACTACATATCTTGAGGAATTTTTGTGGCGACACCTCAAAAGGAAATAAAACGAAAGTTGCCATGCATCGTCGACATCGCTTACGAACAATACAAACGTGATTTGCCGCTTTATCGAATGGCAAAGGAACTGATGAGCCAAGATGTTATTACTGTAACTCCAGAAGCTTCGCTTGATGATGCTGCCCGCATAATGGGTGAGAAACATATCGGAAGCCTGATTGTTGTGAAATACAAAACGCCGGTGGCAATTGTTACTGAGAGGGATTTGCTCAGTAAAGTTTTGGCGTATGGGTTATTTCTGAAAGATGAAAAAGTAGAAAATGTAATGTCATACCCGTTGGCTGGCGTTTCTGAGTCGGCTAAGATAAAAGAAGTTGCTAAGCAAATGACTGCTAAGAAAAGCAGGCTTGCCGTGTTTGATGCTGGAACACTCGTAGGTATCGTGACTGCTTCTGACTTAATTAAAAGTTTACCTGATGTTGCAGAAACGGAAATCAAAGTTGATGAATTCATGACCAAAGAAGTCGTTTATGCTGACCAAGAAACATCGGTGCTTAACATCGCTAAAATTATGGGTAGCCATCGTATAGGCAGCGTAATAATTACAAGGGAAAAAGAGCCATTCGGTATTTTTACTGAACGCGACTTGCTCACGAATTTCTTAGCTAAAGGTAAGGCGTTGTTTACGGATGTTGGACCGGAATGTTCGCAACCTCTAATCGCTATTCCTGCAGGTACAAGCGTTCACAGGGCTGCAGCTACAATGGCTTTAGAGCACATTAGAAGATTGCTGGTTGTGAATGATGAAAAAATCGTGGGAATTATTACTGCAAGAGACCTCGTTGAGGCATATGCAAAATAATTTCACTTTTTTTCTATTAAAAATAGCTCATAATTAGATGACAGCATAAATTCAAAAAAAAGTGGAGTTTTACGGTTTTCCGTATTTATTTTTCTTCCACTTAATTTGCAAGTCAGGTCTGAGCCTTATTGTTGACTACGGCCCATCTAAGCAGTCTTTTCGCTGCAGATTCTTGCGCCGTTTTGAACCTGCTACTTCAAGCTTAGATGCTTCAACATTATGCATGTTCAGCCCACGGAGGCAAAGTCTTGATCGCGAGCTAATTTTACGCTGTTTTAATTAGCACGCTTCTGTGCCTCAGTGCATTGCAGCTAAAGCTTGCTCCCTGACTTGCAAATCTAAATTAGTTCTTTCTTTTTAATAAATTTTGTGACTTTTGTGGTACAAAGTTAAACATATTTGCACCATTTGAAACATAAAGATGTGGACGAAAACAAAAGCTAACAATCGCTTAATAAAACCGGGAACTTTATTTCAGCAGTTAGTGAACAGATAACCTTTATAGTAAGCTTCACGTTTCACAAGCATGCAAAACAATTTGCAAATTAAGTAGTAAAAGGAAGTGAAAATAGAAATGTCATATGGCAACAAAGAGATGCATAAGGCAACCTGCGCAGACTGCGGAAAAGAATGTGATGTTCCATTCAAACCAGACGGAAGCAGGCCAGTTTACTGCCGAGAATGCTACGCAAAACGAAGACCTCCACGAAGATATTAAGCTTTTAAGCTAACATCTTACTCGTTTAACAATATCCTTTTTCTTTTTTAATTTTTAGATTCTTTGAGCTTAACAATTTTTCTTTTTGCTTAACGCTTTTTGATGTTATTCCCGTATTTGTAAGGGAAAAAACTATTATACTAATAATAACAATGTTATAATTAAGTGAGCAGAAGGCATAGAAAAGCACCTTTGCCCAATCGTGCATTCCCCATGCTTCCTGCTCACTTGGATCATTTTGTAGTATGCTTGTGACAACCACATACGTTTAAGAGGTCTAGAGCGTTTCTGAGGGTAGGTGTCATTTTATGAAGTTTTTAGTCATATGTAAAGCAATTGATTATGGCGGTCCAATAGACCCAACATATTTCGTTATGTCCTCTGAAAAAATGGTTTTGCCAAGCATCGAAATGATGAAAGACTGGGAAGAAAAGAAGGTTATCGTAGGAGGACTATACGCGGGACAAAGAGCGGGCGTTATTATAGTTGAGGCTGCCTCAGGTGAAGAACTTAGCGGTTGGCTGCAGCGTTTACCCTTCTGGGTTCAAAATACTTGGGAAGTTATTCCTCTTCAATCATTCCATTCAGGCATAGAAGACGTAAAAGGGCAAATCGCCAACGCAAAGAAAATGATGGAAATGTCTGCTGCTCCCAAACCAAAATATGAGTCTGCCCCAATTTAGCTCAAAGCAGAAGTTGCCTAGAACTGCAAATCAGCCATTTCAACTACTCTTCGAAGAATCCTAGATCTTGTTTCAGCATGAACCCTCTTATCGGTGACTGGAAGATCCAGGTCTTTGGCTGTTAAAGCTAAAATCTTTTGCACTAGAATTTGAGTTGCCTTCGTGATTTCTTCGGCATTTACTGTTTTTTCTTCAGATACCCCGCTGCAACATTGTGAGAAAGGAAAGTTCATCTCCAACTCTATCCGATCGTTTTGATAATCATAATCCATTATGGTAAATGGCTCCATCCTGCAGGCAGCCGGGCGAACCTCATAAATGGCGCATTTGTTGTCTTTTGTGAGGAAAAAACAGCTGTCATCCTTTTTCCTGCGAATCCACATGATTCCCGTTTCATCAGGCGGAGCTAAGAAATCTTTGAATCCCTTTGTTTCTATGTCCTTTCGTTCTTTTTTGTCAACGTCTGGCGGTTGCATTCGGCAGCATACGCCGCAGTTTTTACATTTGAAGCCTACAGAAACGGGAAAGATCACTTTGGGGGAGTTCAAGGTAAGGGTGAAGTATCAAATTAGCTTAATTTAGATTGTGTGGTGAAAAACAAATCTTTTTCAGATTATAGGAGATTGACACCGAAAGAAAGAAGGGCGGCGTTTCTAAAACAAGAAATGACAGAAACTTTATGGCAAAACAGGCCACACTTACTAATCATAAATCGCTAAGGCTTTGCTTAAGAAACGTTACGCAACTATCTAAACCATTCATCTGCTAGTAAAGTGAGGCTACTATTGCTGTTACGGTTCCTTGTATGTGAGGAACTTTTTCTTGTATTTGAGAAACAAGCTGTTTTAGGTCTTCTTTGCCACTTGCTTTCACCGCAACTATTACATCGTAGGGTCCAAAAACCGTATCAGTCGACAACACTTGGGGAATAGCGTGAAGTTTGTTTTGAACTTCCTCGAGGTTTCTGGGTTGAGTATTCAAAAACAAGAATGCGTAAGGTTCTTCTGTGAAAGGTTTTCCTTCGGAGATCACTATTAGGGTTTGTGTTCGTTCAATCATCGATTCTTGTGGGGTTATGTTTCTTATAGGATTAAACCATTTGGCGATGAATTCGTCGAGGCTTTTTAAGCCGTCGAATTGGATGAGGATGTCGATGGGTCCAAAGAGCAGAAAGACATCTTTTTTGGAAAGGTTCAGTTTTATCAGTTCATCTATGACTCGATTGAAGGCGCCTACTTTACAGGATAATCCCATGTAAGCTTTCATAATCAATCAAGAATTAATGGTGATTGCGACTTGATAAATATAGCGAAATTAAAAAGAAATCGCTGTTTAATCGTGGCGATTTGTCGTTGAATTCTAATTAAATGACTATAATGTCTTATGAACCCTGATTTTTGTGGTTTAAAACATTTTTAAAAGACAGTGACGTAAGGGTAAAAGAGAGTGCTATGCCCGCAAAAAAAAGTTTTAACCCTGAAAAAATAAATCAAAGAAAAAGAACCATCGGTATAATCGCGATAACTCTCCTTTTGGTTATCACTGGTTTAGCCATTTTACTGCATATTTCGTTCCTTGTGTGGGTAATAGCAGATTTGGTTGTGGCTGGCGTAGCTAATTTGCTGTTAAGAAGAGTTGGAAGAACACCGCTATAACATGTTTACCAGATGGTAGGATTAAGAGGGGCTTGATTTTTTGGTGGTACTCACTACATCTGAGCACAGGTATTTCGGTCTCTTAGATTCTCGAACCCAAAAATCAGGATCATCCGGTTGAATAATCTGGACCTCACAAATGTTTGCGGGATTGGTTATTACTGCACGGAACTTTGGAGGGCAGTTGGGATCTGCAAGAAAAGTCATTCTCGATGCTTCTAGTTTTTCAGCGATGCGTTCAGTTCTTTTGTTTGGGTAACCCCGGTATTTGACGCTTTTGCCTTCAATTATGGCTTTGTCGAACGTTGCTTTGTCAACCTGGATAAGTTTCTCGCCTTCTCTAATAAACCAGAACGCAGTAATGTTGGGCATGAATATCGTATCAATAACGCTTCTTGATTCCTAATTAACATTGTCCACTAATAAAACAAAGAGGACAATAATTACATTTTAATTGTTTCCATTAAAAATAATTGTGGAAAATCATTTAACCAATTGCAACTATGACTTCCTCACTGAAAATTCAGTTGTGAACAAAAAATCAGCAATTTTTTTTGGGTTTTAGATTAATTAAACCCGGAATCCCGAGATTAGAATAAGTCAGTTAAGAAAGATTTTGGTTATTTTCCGTTGAAGAAGCGTAGTAGTATCTTCAAAGGACAAATCTTTTTTCTTCTCAACTGTTTTGTTTGGGCGCCTCAGAACGTATTTTGGTTAAAGTCATTTTTAGAGATACTTTTCTCCAATACTTTCGTGCAATTGTCATCATAGGCGCAGAGTTCAAGTTAACCTAAATCAGTTTATACTTAAAAAGAAATGTTGTGCCTCCGAATTCGTATAACTGACATCATTTTTGGGACTACCAGTCCCTCTCAGACTGACGTGTTATTCATCATAGGCATTCACTAATACACGTTGTCAAATAAAAAATAGTCCGTCGCCCAAAAGTTATTCGGAATTAAAATAGAAAAAAATAAAAAACTGAAAGGGAAAGCAAAACATCGTTTAGACTAAATTAACTAGTCTGTGTTTTGCTCTGCTTTGACTTTTTTGCTTTTCGTTTTTCGTCGCGTTCTTTTTTAGTTAACGGTTTTTCTTTTTTCGGCATCGGGTTTTACTCCGAGAATAACCTTATAGCGATTACTGCTTTAATAACTTTTCAAAATTACGTGTATTCCCTGAACGTGTGTCCGCATTTTGTACAACGCATAAATTGGGTAGACGCTTCATCTCCGCCACGAGTTTGCACCTGCCAAACATAAACCTCATTATTCTCACATTTTTCGCATTTCATCTTTATAGTTTGCATAGTTTTGATGTTGGCATCTTCTTCTGAAATAATAGTCATGAATGGTTTAGCCTTAGGTTGAATAACTGCCCCTGTTCTTGCTTCAGTTTTTTTATCGTTCGGCTGCTTTGTGTAGCCGCATTTCTGACAGGACAAAATAAACGCGTTGTTTCCTGCTTCGATTTGTTTAGGTTCAAGACGACAACCGCAGGTTGGACAAAACTCCATTGAACAGAACTCCCCACTTTAACGTTCATAATGATAACCAATAGGATATAAGGCTTATTTTATTAGTTCATGAAAACTCTGGGAAATTAAAGTAACAAACTTTAACTATCGTTCCGGCGCCAATCGTCTTTAGGTTGAAGAAATGCCTGAATATGACAACCCACAAAGTGAATGGCTAACAATCGAACATGCACTAGCATACTTGGCAAGGGCAGATAAGCTGCCGCATCGGACAGAAGGAGAAAAAGCGTTGCTTGAGCAAATTCCTGCAAGTGCCAAAAGAGTTTTGGATTTAGGAACAGGCGATGGAAGACTACTTGCGCTCATGAAACTGAATAATCCATCTATTGAAGGAGTGGCTTTAGATTTTTCTGATCCGATGATTGAGCAAGCGAAGAAACGTTTCGCAAACGACAAACATGTCACTATAGTAAAACATGACTTTAGCCTGCCGCTTCCCGTAGAACAATTAGGCAAATTTGATGCTGTCGTCTCCAGCTTAGCAATTCATCATTTAACGCACCCACGAAAAAAGCAGCTCTACACAGAAATATTTGATCTTCTGAATTCCAAAGGTGTCTTCTGCAACCTCGAGCACGTTTCATCCCCAACTGATAACCTGCATGCGAAATTCTTAGAAGCTATTCATTGGACTCGTGAAAGCGAGGACCCTTCAAATAAGCTATTGGATGTCGAAACTCAGTTGCAGTGGCTTAGGCAGATTGGATTTGTGGATGTGGATTGTGACTGGAAATGGCTTGAATTAGCGCTTTTAGCCGGTTTTAAGCCCTAAATCTTTTTCTGGTTAAGCAAGCAACAGAAAGATATTAATAACAACCGCTCCCACTGGATTAATAGGAGTTTTTAAATAAAATGACAGATAGCAGTAGTACTGGACAGATTGACTTCGGTCATTGGGTTATACGACTAGTTGCTTACATTATAGACTCAATAATAATCGGTATTGTCGCAGGAATCATTGGAATAATACTTGCCGCCGCTATAGTTCTTTCAGGTTCATTCTTTTTGTTTGCTGGCTACGGACTTTTCTTTTTGACTTTCGGATTACTATCTTTGCTGTACTTCATCATCTTAGATGTCGCTTGGGGTGCAACTATAGGCAAAAGACTCATGGGCTTACAAGTGCGGAATGTAAATGGAGGCAGAACATCTATCGATAAATCATTCATACGCAACATTAGCAAGATTTTCTGGCTTTTCCTTTTTCTAGACTGGCTTGTTGCAGTTGTAACAGCAGGATCAGATAGACGCCAAAAATTGACTGACCGATGGGCAGGAACTACAGTCGTTCAAACCAAACAGCCATTTGCATCCGTTGGCGCTCCCCCACCACCACCGCCACCACCAGCATAAAACAAAAATCTCTTTTTTTCTTTTTTTTATTAAAAAAAATCAATTCTATCTAATTGATCTTGAACTCTTCTATCCACTTTTTAAAAGCACTTTCACTAAGGCCTCTTCCTAGTTGTGCGTCAAGCCGATTGCAAACCTTGCCGTCTTCAAAATAAATAATCGTTGGCACAGCGGGAACATTATAGTCATCCCATAACTCGTTATCGTAGTCGTCGAGGAGAACGTGAATGACACTTTCAAAACCCATTTTCGCAACTGTTTTATCGAAGGTTGAAACAAATCCCACACAGAAGGGACACCATGAAGCATAGAACAATGCAAGGACCTTCTTGTTTTTCTTTAGTTCCAAGTCGAGGTCTTGCTTGGTGTATATTTTGTTCATGAGTTAGGAACGGGTTTTGGGTTTGATAAACATGTCGATTCGACTAGAGTTTCGATACAACTTGATAAAGTAAGCAACAACTAAAATAACAAAGCCTCACAAATGAATAGAGAACAAGAATGAAACCTAAAAACTACAAACGCGGCTACCCTGTCGCGGTTCTAATTGGAATGGAAGCAGACCACGCGGCGCTCTGGTACATCTTCAGCCAAGTCGCCAAACCCCAACAAACTATACCCATAACCGGCGACCGCAAAGACCAAAAAGCCCTCTACAGCTTCCACGAAACCATAATAAACTCTCTAAGACCCGTGCTAAAAGAGGGCGTTAGAAGTGTAATAGTTGCTTCGCCACCCAGAACTAACTATGCATCGGACTTTTTGTTCCACATAAAAGCCCATCATTCATGGCTTACGCAGGGAACAAACAAAGCATCAATTGCCCAGATAACCGGTTCCGCAAACACACCGCCGCAAGTAGCTACCTTAACAAAAACATCCGCGTTCAAAGAGCTAATTCAAGAAAACGCATCGGAAGAATCTGAAAACCTGCTAGAAATTCTCGAAAAACGCCTAAACAAAACCGACAACCTCGTGCTTTTTTCCCTTCAAGAAGCAGAAAGCCTCATCTTATTCCCTCAAGCTCAGGGGAAACCTCAACCAGAATATCTCCTGCTGACGAATGATTACCTAAACGATAGCCGCCAGAAAAACCGAGTAAATCGGCTCATGCAGATAGCCGCTAAGAATGGCGTTAAAACACGTGTGATCGATGCCGAATCGAACGCAGGCAAACGCCTCACGCAACTAGGCGGGATTGTTTGTCTAGCGAAGCTCGATTAGAGAAATTCTTCTTCTCTTAACTGTGCAACAGTTATTTTGCCAGTATGCAAGGCGGTAGCAATTAGTACGCCTGACACGCCAAGGTTTCTTAACTCAACCAAATCGTTTATGTCTCGGACTCCGCCGCCAACATACACGTCGACTCCAACTTCAGCGATTACTTCCTTAATGAAATCTATGTTTACTCCCTCCTCGCTGCCAATGCGAGCTAAATCCAACACAATAACCTGCGAAACACCCATCTGCTTAAAATCTTTCAAGAGACAAATGGGGTTTAGGCACCCGTCGCACCCAAATTTAACAATGATCTTGTCGCCTTTCAAATCTAAACTGACAACAACGCGGTCGTTTCCAAAAATATCAATGGCTTGTTCAACAAACTTTTTGTTCTGCAAGGTTTCCGTTCCAATTATTAGCTTAGAAACGCCATTGTCGAGCAATTTTTGTGCTCTTTCTATATTTGTTATACCTGCATCAACCATTAGTCTAATGCCTGTTTTGTCTGTGATGGTTCTGAGGGGTTCGAAACTGGCGGAACAGTCGATGATGGCATCTAAATCTGCAATATACAATTCGGTGAATCCGAGGTCTTTGAAAGCTTTGGCAACTTCTTCGGGTGTAGTTGACTTTGTGAGGATGCTTTGTAGCGGCTGATATTCCTTCCGTTTACCCTTGACCGCATGCACAACTCTACTGTTTAGAATGTCGATGACTGGTATAATCTTCAAGACGTGGGCACCTTTACGAATTGACCGCAACCATATAGAAAAACCTAACTATTTCAAGTATCTAAGAGGATGGTTGCATTGGTGTTTTTTCAAGTCAATAGCATGTTAAATAAACAATCTACTGACCATTTAGAACCAAGCCAACTTTACAGGAAAACTTTAAAGGCATCAAATAAGGGCATCAATATGAAACAACTTGAAGCTGCTCATAAGTCCCATGAACGAAAAAGAGGCCCAAGAAGCCATCACGGGGGGAGCAGACATCATCGACGTAAAAAACCCGGCTGAGGGTGCTTTGGGCGCAAATTTTCCTTGGGTTATAAGACGAATTAGAGAAATAACGCCAAAAAACCTTGAGGTTAGCTGCACAATAGGCGAAGTTGGAAACCATCCAGGTTCAGTTTCGCTTGCGGCACTTGGAGCAGCATCTTTAGGCGTTGACTATATCAAGATAGGGCTCAAGGGAATTAAAACGGCGGAAGAAGCAATTTTTCTGTTGCAAAACGTCCGCAAAGCCGCCAAAGAATTTAACCCAAAAATCAAAATCGCCGTCGCAGGCTATGCCGATGCAGAAAAAATCCGCTTAATCAACCCATTATTAATTCCTGAAATTGCCTATAAAGCCCAGGTGGATGTTGCAATGCTTGACACATCAGTTAAAGATGGCAAAACCTTATTCGACCATCTAACTGTTGAGCAACTAGAAAAATTTGTTTATTTAACGCACAGCTTCGGCTTAGAGGCTGCTTTGGCGGGTTCACTTAGAAAACAAGATTTACCCATTGTTTACGGTTTAGGCGCTGACATTGCAGGGTTACGAGGGGCTGCATGCACTAACAGCAATCGCGTAACGGGACAAATTACCAGAAAATTGGTAGCCGAACTGGTTGAGGCTGTTAGGCAGACGGGTACGATGAGGGCTTAGTTTTGCGGCCTAAAGGCTTACCTCAAAAAACCATTTTAAGTGAACTCAAGAAAGTTCGCAACTTAAATCAAAACTATGATGCGGGCAAAATTCTGTGCTCTATGTGCACTAAACCTCATCCAATCGCAAAAACGGCATATCGTATGTTTTTTGAATCAAATTTGGGTGATTCGGGGCTTTTTCCTGGAAGTTTTCAAATAGAAAGAGAAGTCATGCAAGAACTTGCTGAACTTCTTCATGGAAAACGTGCAGTGGGTTTTTTGGTTTCAGGAGGAACCGAAGCAAACCTTATGGCAATGCTCGCGGCAAGAAATTCGGCGAAAGTCAACAAGCCCGAAGTAGTCCTTCCTGAGTCAGCACATTTCTCTTTCACAAAAATCTGCAACATGTTAAACCTCAAGCCAATATATGCCAGTTTAGACAGCTCTTTTAGGGTTAATCCGTCAGAAGTTGAAAATCTCATTAACAAGAACACGGTCGCCGTCGTTGGCACTGCCGGAACGGCAGAACTAGGTGTTGTGGACCCCATCGATAAGTTATCAGAAATTGCGTTACAGCATGGTGTTTTCATGCATGTTGATGCTGCGTTCGGCGGTTTAGTAATCCCATTCCTAAAACACGACCCGCCAAGCTTCGATTTTAGTTTGGATGGCGTAGAATCCATGACAGTTGACCCTCATAAAATGGGCATGGCTGCAATTCCCGCTGGTGGAATACTCTTTAAAGATGCTACATCGCTGGATTACATCAAAACAGAAACACCTTATCTAACCGACAAAACACAGTACACGTTTGCGGGCACAAGGACAGGAGCTTCCGCGGCTTCGGTTTGGGCTGTTTTTAAAGCGTTAGGCAGGAAAGGTTATTCTGAAGTAGTTGGGAAATGCATGGTTAACACAAGATTGCTGGCGAACGGCTTAGTAAGTGCTGGTTTTAAGCTGGTAGTCGAGCCAACTTTGAATCTGGTTGCCTTCCGTGGCGATAATACTAAGGGGTTAGCTGAGAAATTGTGGCGGCGAGGCTGGTTTGTCTCTTACGTGCCACGGTACGATTGTATTAGAATCGTGGTTATGCCACATGTTAAAAAACGAGATATTGGTGTTTTTTTGGATGAATTAGGTCAGATAGAAAAGCTTTAAGTCATCCTTTACGTAGCACAAAACCACTTTCGAAGGGCAATTTAATGAAGATTGTTGTTTGCGAATATGTTTCAGGAGGCGGATACGCAGAACTGCCTATTCCACCAAATGTTTTAGCCGAAGGTTTTGGAATGCTGAGAGAGATTGTTGCCAATTTCACGGCGGCGGGAAATGAAGTTACGGTTTTACTGGATGCAAGAATAGCAAAACTTCATCCTCCATTAGACGTATTCTGCATATTACCCATCTACTTCAGAATAGAATCAGAAAGATTTCTCAAAAACATCGCGACAATCAACGACGCAACCTACATCATCGCGCCAGAAACAGGGAGAATTCTTCAATCGTTTGTAGAACTCACAGAGCAAACGGGCAAAATTTCGCTTAACTGCGAATCCAAAGCCATCAAAACTGTTGCTAACAAAGCGGCGCTCTATAAGGATTTGCACAATAAAGGTTTTCGAACACCAAAAACCTTCGTTCTAAATAGCTCGGACAGCTTAGCGCAAGTTAAGCAAGCCATTAAACGTGAATTTAGTTATCCCATTGTCCTCAAACCTGTGGATGGAGTCGGATGTTGCGGATTGAGTATCATTAAAGAAGAAGCCCATGTTAAGAAGGCCATCGAGAAAGCAAAAGCCGATTCGAATGCGACACGTTTTGTGGTTCAACAATTCATCGACGGCGAACCAGCAAGCGTAAGCCTTCTTTCTAGCAACAAGAAAGCCATGACCCTAAGTTTAAACAGGCAAAGCATAACCCTTGCCGGACCCAACGAAACGTCATCTTACGACGGTGGCTGTGTACCCTTTAATCATCCACTAAAGCAGGAAGCGTTGTCTTTGGCTGAAAAAGTGGTTGAGTCGTTTTCAGGTTTGCGGGGGTATGTTGGTGTTGACTTGGTTTTGGCCAAGGATGAGCCTTACGTTGTTGATGTTAATCCAAGATTAACTACGTCTTACGTTGGATTGAGCAAAGTTGCCAACTTCAATGTTGCTGAAGCGTTAATTAGCTCCGTTATTAAAGGTCAATTGCCTTCAAAATATGAAAATCAAGGTTTTGCCTGTTTCTCAAAAGTCGAAACAACTATGCCATCTACCATCACTTTCCAAAAAGCCGCGCAGTCAAGCAACATTATTTCACCGCCCTTTCCATTGGATGAAAAAACCAAATCATGCTCCCTTGTAATCGGCAAAGGTGAGAGCTTAGATAAGGCAAGGCGTGATTTAGAAGAAGCTAAAAAGAACTTACTCAACATTATCCTTGAGGAAACATAGTTTGGTTGATGTGTTAGGCTATGATGTTGGAGGCGCCAACACAAAAGCCGCTTTCGTCACTGTCAAAGCAGGTGAACTATTGAATGTCCAAGGGGCAGCCGAGTATTTTCCCGTTTGGAAACACCCCGAAAAACTAGTTGATGTCCTATTAGCTCTAAAAGAACAGTTGGGCACGGTTAGACTTGATGGTGTTGGCTTAACTATGACAGCTGAATTATCCGATGCTTACCAGACCAAACGGGAAGGCGTCACCCATATTTTAGACTGCGTTAAGAAAGCTTTTCCTGATGTTCCCATTTACGTTTTGAATACAGACGCTAAAATGGAACCATTAGACGCTGCAAAACAGGCGCCTTTGGAAGTTGCTGCGGCTAATTGGGCAGCTACGGGCTGGCTAGTATCTAAACGTGTCAAGGATTGCGTTATAGTTGATGTAGGGAGCACCAGTACAAGCATAATCCCCATCGTAAACGGCAAGGTTGCGGCGCGTGGCAAAACAGACTTAGATAAACTCTTATGTGGAGAACTCGTTTACACGGGCAGTTTACGAACAAACGTTGCCGCAATCGTGCAATCCATACCTATCTCAAAAGGAGTTGCAACTGTAGCTTCTGAACTTTTTGCTTTATCAGGTGACGTTCATCTTGTGTTAGGTAACATTACGGAGAATGAGTTTACCTCTGAAACCGCTGATGGAAGAGGAAAAAGTCTGCCTGAAGCCTACGCACGGCTTGCCAGGGTAATTTGCGCTGATACAGAAATGTTAACCCCCCAAGAAATTTTGGATATTGCCAAATACATCTATGGTAAACAACTGTTGCAAGTTGAAGAAGGCTTATCCAAAGTATATGCTTACACGAAAACGTTGGTTTCAAGTAAAGTGCCTGTGGTTGTTACTGGACTTGGAAAAAACTTTATCGCTAAAAAAGCAGCAATGAACCTTTGCGTTGATTCAATTATTGATTTAGGTATTGTACTTCCAAAGAATGCTGTTTTCGCTACTCCAGCCTTCGGAGTTGCTCTGATGGCTGCACATACGCTTGAGGGAGAATGCTACAAATGAACGCCACAGTCCTAAAGATAGGCGGCAGTTTAGCATTGTACCCTGAAAAACTCAGAGCCTTATGCACACAACTAAGCTTATCCTCAAAGAAGCACAGGTTGATTGTTGTTCCCGGCGGCGGTGAATTTGCAGATGTGGTCAGAAATTTAGATAAGCGCTTTTCTTTATCTTGTAATGCATCACATAAGATGGCGATTTTAGGCATGGATCAATATGGCATATTGCTTTCTGATTTGATTCCGAATTCGGTTGCAGTCAGTAAGTTGGACGAAATTGAATATTTCTTGGGGATGGGAAAGTTGCCTATTCTTATGCCTTCGAATCTGATGCTTGGCGTGGATCCACTGGAAAATTCTTGGGATGTAACTTCAGACTCCATAACTGTATACATTGCAAGCAGATTGAATGTGTCAAGGGTGCTTCTAATTACTGATGTTGATGGAATCTATTCAGAAGACCCAAAAAAGCAACCAGACGCCAAATTAATTGCACAAATAACTGCTCAAGAACTTTTAGAACTGGAGATTCGGACGAGCGTTGACAAAGCTTTGCCTAAACTGCTTTTGAATTCGCATGTTGATTGCTTTGTTGTTAACGGGTTATTCCCTGAGCGGGTGCAATCAATTTTGGAAAATAAAATTACCGTTTGCACGATACTTAGTTAGTTCATTTTGATTGCTTCCATTGGTAACATGAACAAGCCAAAGGCTCAAAACTTAACATAGTTATGCATTATTGCAGAACATCGTATGAAATAGAAAAAAGGAAATGGAAGGATTTTAGATTTTTTTCTTATCTAAGACTTCGCGGAAAGTCTTACCGCAGCAGTCATAGAGAGCTATGGTAAGTTGTGTTCGTTTGCCTTTTTTGTCTGGTTTTCCAGCCATCTTCCAGGTTTTCTTTGCGGTTTTAACTTCTTTTGCACATATGGGGCATTTTGCCATGGTTATTCCTCTGATGGAAGGTATCGTATGTATGGGTTTAAAACACTTTCTATCGCTTGCTTGATAAATGAGTAAAAACGGGCTTTTTGGGTATTAAATCATGTTGAATTTACTATTTTTTATGAGAAAAAGTGAGGTTTAACAGGCGATTTGCGGTGGGGACGGAAGAGGTATTAAGTCAAGAATACTCATCTATTTTGAGTTTGAATGAGAATTGTTGGGTTAGATCTTGCTGGCGTTGAAAATAGACCAACAGGTTTTTGCATACTCAGAGGTATGCAGGCGGAAACATGTTTAGTTTACACTGATACGGAAATCATACAAAAAACGATTGACGCTAAGCCAAAAATCGTTGCCGTAGATGCACCCCTATGTTTGCCGCCTGGAAGAAAATCAATCGAAGAAAGAACAAACAACCACTTAAGAGAAAGCGATCGAGAACTGTTGAACATGGGCATTAAACTTTTCCCAATAACATTGGGTCCTATGAGAAAACTAACCGTTAGAGGCATAAGTCTGAAGAACATTTTAGAAGCTCAAAGGTTTACGGTAATTGAAGCCTATCCAGGCGGCGCCCAAGACGTTTTGGGAATTCCAAGAAAGCAAAAAGGGCTGACAAACTAAAAGTAGGCTTAGAAGAGTTGGGCATCATTGGGTTGAACAATCAAATGAGCGACCACGAGCTTGATGCTGTAACTTGCGCTTATGTAGGAAAACTTTTCTCGGAGGAACAAGCCGTGGCTTATGGAGCTCCAAATCAATGTATTATTATGCCAAAAGGTGATTTTAAAAAGAAAAAATAAAGCTGTTATTTGAGCCATTTTAGGATGGATGGTTTATTTCGTTTTCCTGCGCCCAGCTTAGTTTTGGGATGTCCTATGATAAAGGGAACCATCATTTTGCAGTTTTCGGGGACTCCGACTTTCTTTATTGCCTCAGGATTGTTGTTCAGAAAGTTGACGAAACCCATGTAGCATGTTCCAAGTCCCAATTCATATGCTTTGAGAAACATGTTCTGTGTTGCTAGGACGCTGTCGAGTAAATTCAGGTTGTCCCATTGGTCATCCTTTTCACTGCAAACTAGTATTAGCACGGGTGCATTGTGACAGATTATGTCGGCTTCTGTTGTGAATTGTTTGGCTAGAGGCGGCATCATTTGCTGAACCATAAGTTTGGTTTCGTCTGAGACATACTTGATTATTTTTTTGTCTTCGATAACTATGAATTTCCAAGGCTCTCTATACATCCCCGTAGGCGCCCACGTACCTGCCTCAAGGACCGCTTCAATTTGCTCTTTTGAAACGGGTTCTTGCGTGTAGGTTCTTACGCTTCTTCTACCTTTAATGCAAACATCTAATTCCATAATTAAACCTTAGAAATTACCAACAATAAATCAGGTAATAAACCGATTGCTTAAAAAAACCGAATCTGCTAATTCTTTGAATGTGGCGTAAACGGCCTCTTGTAGATTGTTAAAAGAACCACTGTGTTTATGATCATAAGATAGCTTGGGAAGGCGTAAGCTGAAAAAGTCCAAAATGTCGCAACAACCAAACTTGAAGCTGCACCGAATACTCCAACAACATAGGGCCAAATGGATTCAGTTTCGGGATTGCTCCATACTTTTGTGATTGTAGGTATTGAAGCCAAAGCATCGCTCAATACTGCGAAAACGATGGCAACATTAGGATCCTTAGTTAACCACCACGTAAAAAGCGCAAAACCCGAGAGTGTTCCGCAAACGTAATCAAAGGTAGAGGGCTTCCAATATGCCTTCTTGGCAAAAAAAGATGCGGCGAAAATCATAAGAGGCGAAAACCCCGCCATAAACACGGGCAAAACAGCCCAGCCTACACCTTTTGAAACTTCGGCGGCAGTTGCAATCAACGGAGCAACCCCCCACATCAACCAAGTAACACGATTCGGCTTGGTTCTTCCAGTAAACATCGAACGTGTGTAAACCAAAGCGGCAAGCGTCGAAGCAACAGCAGCGATAATAACCAGATACTCAAACATACGCTAACAATTATTGCTTGCAAATATAAGCAAATTATACAGAACTCAAAAATTTAGGAGAATGGTGGTGCCGAGGGCAGGGTTTGAACATGCGACGACTCGGTCTTCAGCCGAGCGCTCTCCCAGGCTGAGCTACCTCGGCACATATTGGGGTAGCCTTGGAACTTTTTGAGAGCTATTAAGTTCTTGTCAATGATGCTTATTTACGTTTTCATAAGCAACTACGGCTTGCCGTGACGCTCCTTTGGTATGTGCAAGACGCAGATTTGATTAGTCGCCTTTCTTATCGGGCGGTAAGGGCATAGGTCTGAATTCGTCAACAATTTTTCCGTGAGTGATGAGGAACGCGAAAAGGTTGATTGGCCACTTTTTGAATATTCTGTAGAGGTAAGTGTCTGCTTTTTCGACGCCTTTTATTTTGCGGAAATGTTCGGTTAACTCGAATATGTCTTCAAAATCCGTTATGGCTACTAAAGCTCTAACGTCATATGCTCCTATGAGCCTGATGGCGACAACCAGATTTGGGATCTGAATAATTTGGTTATAGGTTTCATTGAGCTTGCTTCGGTTGGAAACTTTTAAGAACACATGCGCCATGGCGGTATATCCGATTTTGCTTAAATCAATCGATACTGTAGCTTTTGTCAGCATATTCCCTTTGAGCTTATTGTATCTGCAACTTACATTTTTGGTTGAAATGCCGACATGATCAGCGATTTGTCTAAAAGGCATTCGGGCGTTATGCACCAATATAGCTGCTATTTGCAAGTCTACGTCGTCAAGCTTAATTTCTTTTCGTTTAACCTCAAGATTTATGCATTGAGGTTCATTTTTTTCTTTTACGGGTTTGATAATAAGGTTTTCCGGGTAGTCCATGTTTACAGCGTCAGCCCAAATGAGGCTGTCAATGCTGGTCACCTTGGGATTTGCTTCAATTTCGCCTAAAATCCACGTTAATGCGTCTATGTCCGGAAGCACAAGGAAAGCTTGCAGGTTATACCGTCCAAAGCCCCCGTTTGCGAGAGGTATGTATGGTTTGTTTCGTAGAAACTGCAGGATTTCCTCTTCATCCTCCACAGCAGTGGCGATTCCCAGGTCAACAATGCACTTAGAACCTATGCTGTAAGGGTTAATTAACATGATTTCTTCGGCAATTATGCCCTCTTTCCTTAGCCGTTCATAGCGCCTTTTGACAGCGGCAACGGAGATTTTGCAGGTTTTTGCAATTGCGGTAAAGCTTGTTCTTGAGTCTAGTAGAAGCGTCTTTAGAATTACAGCGTCTACTACATCGAGCTTCTTCGCTTTTCACACTGTCCCTTGCCCATTGAACAAGGCATTTATTTTGATTGGCTAGCAATTTAAACCTTCTTGCCACCAGAAAACAGTCACAAAATATACGCTTATAGCTATCTACCAGTTAAACTGTGTCTCGTGTGCCTCTCGATTTAGCAATTCTTATATACCAATAGCATTTGACTGATAATTAGCCAATTTAAAGGAGAAAAAGAAATGGCGAATTTATCTGTAAATATTTTTAGACAAGGCAAGAAAACAAAGATCTTTGCAATTTTAATCATTGCTATCTTAGCACTCAGTGTTTACGCAGTTACAGTATCTAATGTTGCTAAAGCACAGGCAGCTTCTCTGACTGTTCCACAATGGACATTCATGCATGCGTTTCCAAGTCCCATCGGCATCAACCAAACCATGAGTCTCTATGCATGGACAACCAACTACCCACCGACTGCAAACGGAGGGTACGGTGACAGATGGTCTATGAGCATAGTTGTTACAGCACCAGACGGAACGAATACGACTCTCGGGCCTTTCGTTTCAGATCCAGTAGGTACGATCTTTGAACATTTTACTCCAACACAACTAGGCACTTACACATTCCAAGCATTTACCGCCGCTCACACGTTAACAAACAGTCCTAACGGAATTGACCCCACTGAAGTAGCGCAGGCTCAAGCGTTTGCCACGGCAAATCATTTACCCTTAACCGTCGGTGAATCTATCTTCGTGACTGGCTTCTCTGATTTAGGAAACACTTACCCTGCTACTGCATCACCTCCAGTTAACGCCACAGTCCAGTCAACCCCTATTCCGACAGCCGTAACTTATCCATTGCCCACTGAATACTGGACCACACCCGTTAGCCAAGCAGGAAACACTGCAAACTGGCAATACCTCACAGGTGACTGGCTCTCCCAAGGCACGCCTCAAGTACTACAAAATGGGCAGTTCGGTAACGCATACACCAATGACTTTACACAAGCACCGCAAAGTGCACACATTATGTGGACTAAGCCCATAAACTTCGGAGGAATCGCAGGTCTAACATCATCTGTTGCTTCAGGTCAAAACGGTTACTACTCGTACCTTTCATACGAGGGGATGTTCAACCCACCAATCATAATGAATGGACAACTCTACTACAACACACCAAACCCACCAGAATACGGCTTCGTTGATGTCGACTTACATACAGGCCAAACAGTATGGTACCAAAACGGAACAGCCGCATGGTCAGGCACTAACAGTCCTAACCCAGTTCAAATAGGATTTGGTTTCGCAAAACAGAACTACCCACAACTAGCCTTCGGACAAGAACTCAACTATGAATCACCCAACCAAGCAGGTGTAATGGATTATCTTTGGGCAACATGGACAGCTACTAATGGCTCAACTGTCTGGTCAATGTTTGATCCATTCACCGGCAACTGGATATGCAACCTCTGGAACATTCCAGCTGCTGGAGCAATCTTCGGTGCCTCAAACATGGTAACAGACCCACAAGGAGATCTTTTAACCTATAACGTTGTCTTAGGTGCCAATTCAAGCGCCGTTAGCACAATATCTGTCTGGAACAGTACTGACGTAATTCAAAACACTAGTCCATCAAAAGACCAGACAAACGGTTACTGGATGTGGAGACCACCGCTGGGAGGACAGATCGATGCGTCAAAAGAAACGAAGGTCTATAACCTAACTAACACTAGTACTCTACCCGCCTCAGCATTTGGAACAGTTAACACTAACTTTGGACCCGCACCTGCAGCATCACTAACGTTCATGGACGTAGCAGACCAATTAGCAATATACAGTTCAGCGCCCGCAACTCTCGGCGTCCAAGCCTATCCCACACCGAGCCAGCTACATTAACTACGCAGTAAGCACCGCTCCAGGTTCCATAGGGCAAGTCAAATGGGCTCAAACATACACTTGGCCATCAAGCAACGTAACCATTATTGCAGGCGCATGCGGCGATGGAATGTTCACATTATTCCAGAAGGAAACCCGACTTTGGATGGGCTATAGCGCAACAACCGGCCAACTCGTTTGGACATCATCCACACCTGAAGTAACAGACCATATCTACGGCGTCACAACCGGAATCTACAACGGTGTACTCTATAGCGGTGACTCAATCGGTGAAGGCGGAACAATCTACGCTTATGACGTTAAAACTGGCGACTTATTATGGCAGTCAGGTCCAACCTCGATGGGCTACCAAGGTTATTGGTCTAGCATACCTACAAGCATTGGAGCAATCGTGGGCGGAACAATATTCTGGTCAAGCGGCGAACATAGTCCTGCAGCAGTACTTGAACCGGGATTTATGATTGGAAACATCAACGCAACAACCGGTGCATCCATCTGGAATATAACATTCTGGAATGGCGGCGGCGGATTCAACAGCGCTTTCGCTTCATCAGACGGTTACATGACAGCCCTTAACGTCTTTGATGGTCAAATCTACGCCTTCAGCAAAGGACCAACCCAAACAACAGTACAAACTCCGTTAAACGCAATCATTCAAGGAAACGGCTTAACAATCCAAGGCACAGTCACGGACATTTCACCAGGCACAAAACAATCTGCACAATCCTTACGCTTCCCTGATGGTGTTCCAGCAGTCTCAGACGACAGCCAAACAGCATGGATGGAATACGTCTATATGCAGAACCCAAAACCGACAAATGCCACCGGCGTTAACGTTTCAATTGATGCCATCGACCCCAACGGCAACTCTATAAACCTAGGCACCACCCACAGCGACTCCAGCGGCTTATACAGCTTCCAAGTGACTCCAAATATGCTATCAGCCGGAACAGGAACCTACACAATCATCGCTACTTTCTCAGGATCTAACTCATACTGGCCATCATCCTCAGAATCAACATTCTCTGTTGAAGCACCAACAGCCACGGCAACTCCAGCGTCAACAACAGCAACATCCTCACCGGTCGACACTTACTTCCTTCCTGCAGTCGCAATCATAATCATCATCCTCGTAGTCGGCATTGCGCTGATTATGATGATGTTGCGAAGACGACCATAAAACAATACATATCTAAAAATTTCTTTCTTTTTTTTTAAACCTAAACATTATTAAAAGTTAAAGAATACAGTAGGTGTCTCTCGCTTCATATTTTCTATATATTTTTAGTGGATGAAACTTGTTATGTGAGATAGAAAATAACCTATTAATGCGGTTCCCAAAAAACACGAGAATATCAATAAGCCATCATGCTTATGCTCTTCAAAGTCGTCGTATTTTCCCATTTTAGAATTCACCGTACACCATACTTATGCGGTTGTTAAGTAAAGGTTTTATGAAGGAAACCTATGTATTCACAATCCCCAGAAAGGGGCCGTTAGTCTAGCTGGCTAGGACGTCGCCCTCACGCGGCGAAGATCACCGGTTCAAATCCGGTACGGCCCATTTTCATGGTTATTTTGCTGTAAATTCGAGAAAAAACCCATTTGCGCGTTTAATAATTGTGACCTAATTGACTAATTGCTATATTTGTTTTTATCAAACAGCTTTAGTTAATACGGATTCATACCGTGTACGGGTTAAGCCCGGTACGACTAACTCTCAGACTGATTTTTTACTGATAAATTGGGGATATGCCAGCCGGTTTAATTTACCGGTAAGAAGTGTGAAAGAACTTTGTTCAAATTGAAATCGATTTGAATAAACAATTCCGAAACTTTCTCACCCCGGATTTCCAATTTCTTCCAATAATTAAAAGACCATTTGCCCAAGATTTGATTTTGGAAGATCTTATTGCTCTCACAACCTCGCGAACGATCAATGTTTGGCAAGTTGTCTTATTTTCTCCCTCTTCATAAGATACCGAGATTGCCCAAGCAAGCGATACCCAAAAAAATCAGAGTACAAACAAGATACTGGTTAACAAAAAAAGTCCGTACCATATGATAATAAAGAAATGAGTTAGCTCGTTCGTCATTTCTTTTGCGTTTTCTTACACAATATTAGCGGAAAGTAGTACCTTAATATTTTAGCTAAGGAAGGATTGAGTGATAAGAAAAACTTAGGTTGAATTATTCACAGATTATTGAGCATAAGTCTTAATTATGTCCCATATCGCAATACTCTTTCAGGAGCAATAAAACGCTTGAGTATTCCAAGAATTGTCAATATAACTCCTGACCCTCTTAGCATAATTAAAGATATAGAATCACTATTTGGTAATGATTCTTTTGTCAGAGAATTGGTTTCGAACTCAATTGATGCAGTTAAGGAAAGATTAAAGAGAGATCACTCTTTTACAAGAGATCAGTCGGAAATAAGAGTTTATGTAAGGAGTAACGAAAAAACAGCAACTTTTTGTATTATTGATAATGGAATAGGGATGACTTACGAAGAAGCAATAGCTAATTTGACTACGCTAAAAAGTACGAAAACTCAAGGTGACGACTCCATAGGAAAATTTGGAATTGGATTTTACTCCTTTCTAAAGGTAGCAGATCTTGTTGAGGTTTCTACTCGTTCAGCTCTAAACAACAATGATGGCTGTAAAATGGAGTTTAATAGAACTGAACTTGAGCAAGGTCAGCCTTCAGCTAAAGTTTGGAATGCTCTGCCAGATAAAATTGGGACCAGTATTACGCTAACTCTTAACGATAATTATGTAAAAGACTATCGAAATATTTACCAAATTGAGTGTATTTTGCTAAAATACTTTGAATTCTCTCCTTATCGTATATTTATTCGAGATTCACCCAAGCCAATTGTCGATGAATTGCCTCTCTATCTCCGAAATGACCAACAGAATATTACAGACGAACAATGGAGAAATTTTCTTAAGAAGTTTAATCACGGGGAACCAATTGGCAATTTTCCTTTAACCGGAAGCACTAAGGGTGTTTTGATGATTCCTGAAAAAGTTTCTGTCAATCGAGCACCGTTCGGAATTAAGCTTTATGTTCACCATGTTTTTGTTAAAGACTGTTTAGTTGAACTCCTGCCTGAATACTTTAGGCCTTTTATTGCAGGAATTGTGGATGTTGATAGTCTTCCTCTTAGGCTTGATCGAAATGGTGCGATTAAAGATTCTGATGAGCTTAACTCTTTAAAGCGTGAACTTCAAGAAACAATAATTTCTACCCTGACCTATTGGGCGAGGGACAAGAAGGAAAAATTCAAAGTCATTATGAGATGCCACCTCCCCCATTTAAAGCAAGCTTGCATTAATAACGAGCTTCTCTTCAGAAACTTGATTCTCCTACCTACAATTTAGTTCATCCGAAAGAGAAGTTTCTTCTTTTGGTGACTTTTGTGCACGAAGGTCGGAAGATCATAAAGACGAAATCTGGTATTCGCCCGGTGATAATAAGTTTGATCCATTTTTGGGCATGGCCAAATCTAAAAACCTAGAAGTATTAATCCTAGAAAGTCCAGAAGACTTGACCCTGCTTGAACAGTATATAAGATTTAATACTAATCAGCAACTGAAACGGGTTGATGAAATAGACTCAAATGTTCACCCTGTTGATCGTATTCTTCAGGAACAAGTCCGCGCTTATTTCAGAGAGTTTGTAAATAATGAAATGGACGTTAGACTCATGCCCTTGTCGAATCCTAACATCACTTCATTAATTATCAAGAAAGAAAAGGAAAATGCAAACGATAGCTTAAAAGAAGAAATCAAAGAAATCAAAGAGAACATAGAAAATCAATATTTTCTTGATGGAAAAAACATAAAAACCTTCATGGTCGGAAATGCAATCGCTCAACTTAAGGATCGCAAAGCAACAAAAATCTTAGTTCTAAATGAAAACAATTTGGCAGTGCAAAGACTATGCGAAATTTTAACAAATGGCAATGTTACTTTGTCAGCAAGTGTTCTTTTACCAGTGGCAAAAGCGCTATTTTTTATGGCTTTCATCTTTTCTGGTAGACAACTTGCTGAAGATGATTTGAATGATTACGCTAAGTTTACAAGTAAAATTATTAGTGAGTATTGTAACTTAACAGTTCTTGATATAGATAAAAGATAGAATTATAAATGCAGTCTGCTAGATTAAAGAACTAGGCGATTATTATGGAAAGTCAAAATGGGTGGACACAAGAACGGATCACAATTGACCTCAATATTCTTCCAGCTCTAGCCCAGAATCTTTTTGGAAACGACTGGAAAATTAGTATAAGAGAATTGCTCCAAAACTCTAACGATGCAAATTACGAGGCCCAAATGAAAATTGATAATTTACAAAAAGAAGATCTTCCTATTCACGTATTTTATAGCCAAGAGAAAAAGACAATAACTATTCAAGATGAAGGAACAGGAATGACTCTTAATGAAGTCAGAGAAAATCTCGCAACGATCGGTTCAGGGAATAAAGAGAAAAAGGTTGCAAGAAATGAGCAATAATAAACAAAGAGCCGGTCATGCAGAGTTAAAAGGAGTTATCGGACAATATGGTATTGGTTTTTTGTCAACGTTTATTATCGCTAAAAAGGTAGAAGTAATAACAAAAAGCCGATTTGATCTAAAAGCTACAACCCAACAGTGTATTTTTACTGGTCAAACCAACTGGAGTCATAAAGTATATAACGGTGACTTAAAACCAGGTACTAAAATAATTTTGTACCTCAAAGATGAGTATGCAAACACTGAAAGAAAGGACATTAAGAATTCTGAAGATTACATAGACTTACTTGATCCCCAAACCCTTGCCAACGCCATAGTTAAATTTGGCGATTTATTGCCCTACCCAATCTACGTAGGCGAAGAGTCAACTGAAGACGGAAAGCCTCTGAATCGCATGATTGCCCCTTGGGAGAAAGAGCCCGAATCAAAAAAGGATTATGAGCTTTTCTTTGAAAGGCGATTTCCCTATGCCAATCCGCCCATAGCTGTAGAAAAGTTTGCTTTTAATACTAATGACCATAAAGTAGAAGCAAGTGGCATAATCTACTTCTATAATCCATTTGGGTCAATTCAAAACCCCTTGGTAAGCAATCAACTATTTGTTCGAAGGGATGTTCATCCGGGAGAATTTTGGAGAGATTCTACCCTTTTCCTGGGCAACCTTTGCAGGAGTAATTGTGGAGTGCCCTGATCTTATTCCTACATTAGATCGAAACAATATTATTCCTTTTGATCGATCCTTCATTGCTCTGAAGCTGGCGTTGAAAGATTTAATAATTAAGAAACTCGCCGATTATGCGAAAGGAAAATCCGAACAGTATAAACGAATATTGGAATCAAATATTCAAATGTTACAAGCAGCTTTAGTACTGGAAGTCGCGAACAAGGATACCAACGAGGGCAGTCTCTTCTATTCTTTGATTAACTATTTGCCCTTCAGAACCACAATGCAGGTAAAAAATCCAAATAAATTATCTGAATATGAAAAATTATCAAAATACATCAAAGGAAAATTGATAACCCTTGAAGATTATCGTCAAGAATTTAGTCCAACTTTTAAACCTCAAAGTGAAATTCCAAACAAGTGCACAAAGGATAAAATCTACTACTTGCATGAGCCTCAATCGTATGCTCAATATGAAACTATTGCAATTAAAAAAGGGCTTCCTGTTTTATTAGCACATCTAGATGAGGAAAAAACTCTCATTGACGCTTATGGTGAGACATTTAAAAATGATGTTGACGTGCAAGAAGCGAAGGAGATTCTCTCCTAGAATCAGGTAAACCTGGAACTGAGTGGGAACAATTAATTCAATTCTACATTCACATGACAAACGGTCCTCAAATTGTAAAAGCCGCAGCGTTTGAGCCAAGCAGTATGCCTGGTATTTTACTAATAACCCGAACTGATCAAATCGCTTGCAACGAACTTGAGAAATATATTGCTAAAGGGCAAAATATCGTTTCTTCTCCACTTAAGCATTTTATGGAAGACGAACTTGAGCGAGCAAAAGGAGGTACGCCTTCCTATGTTTTTTATATTAACACAAAGAATTCTCTAATGCAAAAATTACGTGAAACAGCATATGATGAAAGGGTTCCTTCCCAATTAACATCAAATGTTCTCGAGGAAGTTTATCACGATAGCAGAACATTTGCAAATGCGTCCTTTGGAGCTGAAGAACACATTTTAGAGCATCGCAATAAACTACTCACTAGTCTTTTTCAGACCATCATGAATTAAAATCATTGCAGGAAAAAAATCTCGCATTCAATTTAGAATTAAGTCGGTTAACGGATCTTGAAAAGAAACACTCGGACTGTATAGATATTTCATCGGTACCTAAAGAGCCTAATGACAGGTATTGTGCAGTCTTAGTTCTTGACTTAACAAAATCTACTTGGGTAATAGCCAACATGGATCATCAAAAACGAGGGAATCTAATCAGTCGTTATATTATGGAAATGAAGCGAATAATCGAGAACTATAACGGTCGATTTATTTCTTTCACTGGCGATGGCTTGATAGCGTTCTTTGGTGTTGTAGACTCTACAAAACTCACTGATGAGCTTAAAAAAGGAATTTGCTTTGATGCTAGAAATTGCTCTAGTGAAATCGTTATAGGAACCAAAAAATTTTTCGCGAACACAGATGACAAAAAAATTTTAGAGCATGATGGTTTGCCTACCCCTCAATGTTGTATCGTCTTAGCTGCTGGACAGATTGCGTTCGGTCGTTTTGGTGGTTCAGGTAGTGGTGTTGGCATGCCTATTATTCAAGCTGTTCGTGTGTTAGAACAGCGCGGAAGATTTGGAACTCTTTAAGGGGTCTAATAGAGAAATTTGCATAGGAAGCTTCTTGAATGATCTGCAAGTTCCAATAACTGAATCGCAACACTTATGCATAAATGGAAAAGAGGTAGTCGTTCGTGTTGAGGGATCGTTTGATGTTAAAGTCTATTACGCACCATAGGATGAAGAAAAGCTGTATAAAAAGGAGGAAAATGGCCGACCCCCATTCCATAATAACTATTCAGAGGTCCTAACTAAACTATTTCGAGGAGATAATTGATAAATTGAGTTCGAAGATTGAGACTCTCTGGAAAACGTACGAGGCGATCAGCGATCTGATAAAATTCGCTGACACCAAAGCAACCGCAATTTTAGCTGTAGATGGGATAATATTAAGTCTATACTTTGGAAATACTGAAATCATCAACAAAGTTATATCGCAAAATTTGGGAGGCCTTGGCATTTTTATTGCCGCTTTAGCTTCCTTGTTAATTTCACTTGCTTTCTCAGCATCTTGTATAATACCCAGATTGCTAAGCGATGGGAAATGTCTGCTGTTCTTTTGCGATATTAACAAATCATTCCTAAGTCCTGAAGCGTACAAAAAAGAGATAGAAAAAGTAAAGAGAAAAGAGATTGAGTCACAGATCTCCAAACAAATCTGGCAAATATCAAAAATTGCAACGAAAAAATATCGCGGAGTTAAATATGCACTTGTTTTTTTTGTCTTAGCAGCAGTCTTTAGCGCAGGCACTAGCGATTACAGCAGTCTTAAGTAGCCTTTTTTAGATCCAACTTAACAAGTTATTTAAAGACAGAGAAAATCCAACATCCCACGGTGAAGGCATCCCTAAACCTAAAAACAATAGGTTTATCAGCACTATCGAAAAAATCAATGAAGCGAAAACAGCAACTAATCTCATCGATATACTCAGGTTTGTTTCAATTGCTTTTCTTTCAAAGGAGACAAAAACTAAGTAAACAGAAGCCGCTAAGCTAAGAGATAGAAGACTGAAAATAACAAAGCCTACCAAATGATTCGGTATAGGTTCGCCTGCGATTCTAGGGAAACCAAATACACCTCCCACATACGGACCAACGTAAGGAATATAATATAACAGTTCCATACAAAACATTGTAACCCAGAGCCCAGCAAAGAATTTGCGACAAAAAATCGGTTCAGAAGAATCAGCCAAGTTTCCACTTTTTCTAGAAAAAAAGCTAAAAACACGACTAACAAAATAAAAGATATAATGAGTCTCGGAAGTGAAATAATTACACTCCATACAAATTGAGGTAGACTTAACAGCGCATTTTGCATTGGCTGCACCAATACACCCACCGTTTGGATCGTGCTAGGAAAAATCAAACTGACCAGTCCGAACGGAAACAAAAATAATATACAAAAACAACCTAACTGGACAAACCCACTTCTATACAAAGATTGCCTTACCATCGCTTTTGCAATGGGTAAACCCAAAGCTATTGAAGTTAACGAGCTTATAGCGAATGCAAGAAAAACGTTTAGAAGCAAAAAACTCTCCAACAAGGTTAAGATAACAAAGGTTGAAACTGCCATTCCTCCCCAGATTAAGACAAACAAACTTAAACCAGCACTTTCTGATAACAGTCTTCCAGCTTTACCAACGCTAGAGTGCATGCTATACAAACAAACAATGCCGACAATTGTCTCGAGTACCGTCACAAGCAAATTCTGCTGCAGCAAAAATACCCCAAAAGTAACAATTAGAGAAATTAAAATGATCGGCCATTTCAATAATTTATTGGCAATAGAATCATAAATAGTCTTAGTAGGCTTATGTTTTAATGGCTCATAACTTCTGGTTTCAATGATATGTTTAACGGTAATTTTAGGCTTTGTAACGGGTAAGTCTGTTACGCCTCCGCGTTTAAGGTAGGGAATAGCCTCTCGGGTGCGATTCAAATTACGGAGAGCAGTGCCATACCAATAATTATTCAATATATCATCTGGTTCTAGCTCAAGGGCTTTTTCAAGATACGGTAGACTTTCTGCATAGCGATATAATTGACAAAGAGTGGAACCTAGCCAATTACAAAGCAACGAATCTTGCGGTTCTTTATCTAACGCCTTTTTGAGAAAAGGCAGGGACTCATTCTTCAGCCCCAAACCTGAAAGACGTATTCCTTTATCTCCAAGTGTTTCGT
Source organism: Candidatus Bathyarchaeota archaeon (assembly GCA_963809455.1). GTDB lineage: Archaea > Thermoproteota > Bathyarchaeia > Bathyarchaeales > Bathycorpusculaceae > Bathycorpusculum. Next base: position 38,329 of record CAWEJP010000013.1, read on the forward strand.
TGATAACAGTGTCTTTCGCTTCGTTAAGGGCGTTGATAACATCGCTATTATCGTCATACTCCGTAACTAAACTTATGTGGGCTTCTCGGATTACTCCATTATGAGCATCGTAACCTATACCTAACGCTTCTTCATATCGCTTGGCCGCAACCAGATTGATTATTGTTTCCCCTTTATCGGTCATATTTATTCCGTGCCCCTGCAATTAAGAAGTTCAAGGGCTTCGTTCAATGGCCCTCAATTGGTTGTTGTAATCTCGAAATTCCATCTCCGTTATTACACCAACATTTGTCAAAGCATTTAGAAGTTCTATTATTCGATCCATGATTCCCGGGGTATCTAGCTTTGGATCATAAGCCCGTTTAATTATTGACTGCAATTGATTTTTTTTCTCAAGAACCTTATCATCACTTGTCTTACTTGCAAAGTCATCTATCAGCATTCCAGCTACGTGTATTGCTTTTTTCATTTGTTTCTCGGTCCAATCATAAGATTTGACATCATAATCTGGGGTAAAATGTGAATGAATCATTTCATTTTCATTATCGCTCTCTGACCCTTCTTCATTGTCTTCAAGTTTTTGCGACTTCTGTCTAATATTAGGGGGAGTTTCCTCTTGTAAATCAACCTCATCACCTTTAAGCGCACCCAATTTTTCCAACCTGAGAAACTCATGGGTCTGTTTATGCGTGAACGTCGTTACAAGAACCTTGTCTTTGGTTAATTCTAAGGTTATGTCAACTTCAGGAAATTCGCCAGTTGATCGGATATAGCAATCGAACTCTCCTAAATTATTGTATTTATACGCAGTTTTACCATTATCATCGTGCAATTCTTTTTTCACAAGTGTTATTGGAATACGTCGAGCAGTCGGATTATAATTTACTATACCCATGGTTCGCTTAACAGGATATGACGAGTTAGGAGGAATAATCGTATAGTAATAGTCGACCAACCCTGGTACGGGACCTAAAATTGTGCCATAGCCAAATGGATCAGGAGACGTATGTTTTATCATTCCTGCTGCTTTAAGAGCCGCTCCCATTGCTACACAATCCATTGGGTCAACAGGAGGCCCATTTTTCGCCCAAAGATTTAATTCCTCTAATACACCCGCCCTAGCTCCAAGACCCTTTAGTTCATCTTTTACAGTTGCCCGTATGCAAGGCATATTTGTAGGACCACCAACGAAAAGTACATGATCAATAAGATCTGCAGTTAAACCTGATTCCCTCAAAGCAACCCTGATTGGCCCTCGGCATTTCTCAAGAATCGGTTTAATCGCGCTCTCTAGTTCTACTCTAGTCAAATCAACGATTTTCATAGTGGGCAGCGATAAGCTAGCAGTTTGCTCCATTGATAATTTTATTTTAACTTTTTCCACAGTATCTCTAAAACTTGCATACGCCGATAAGTCATCAAATAGATCATTTAACTCATATTGATCAATAAGGTATTTTACAAGAGCATCATCAATATCGATTCCTCCGAGCGCCTCATTGCCTGAAGTGCAAAGGTCACCGCACTTGAGTTGACCATTTAAGCTCTCTCCCAATAGAAGCATTGCTGTCACATCGAGTGTTCCTGCGCCTATGTCAAAAGTAAGGATCCTGCTCTTTGTCTTTAAATCCAAGCCGTATCGAATAGCTGCAGCAGTCGGTTCGGGAATAGTGCTTACTTCTTCAAAACCCGCATTCTTGGCTGCTTCTTTGATCGGTCCCACCCTAGTAGCGTCAAAATACGCTGGAACGCTAATTACTGCGTCGTTAACGAGCCCAACTAGTGGATTTAGGGCAGGATTCTGAGCATCCTCTTTTATTTCTCGCAATATAAACTCAAGTATGTGTGTTGGAGAGAAGCGCTCTTCTCCAACTTTTATTATTATTGATCCATCTGAACCTTTCTCTACTTCATATTTGAAACGATTAAATTCGCCTTTTCTTTCCGCGTTTAAATAAGATAAGCCAACGAGTCTTTTCACTCCCCATACTAGCAATTTTGGGTCAAGAAAACCTTGTTCCTTTGCTAACTTCCCTACCAATTGTTTTTTGCCATTATAATCAAAGAGGACAAAAGATGGAAAGCTTTTGCTGTATGCGGCCTTCCCATATTTGCTCTTAATCATGGTAACTGTGCCTCCAGAGACAAAAGAAGCCGCTGAATTGTATGTTCCTAAATCGATTCCTATTGATCTATTCATTGATGTTTTTCCCCAAGATTTTTTATTAATTCGTTTGATTGTTTATCGCTTACAACCACATTTGTTTCTCTTAGAACTATATCATCCTCTTCATTTTTTGCCTTGAAAAAGTAGCCACTTCGGGTAATTTGGGAGATACATCCTTTTGGGATGTCATCAAACTTTCTTCCAACGCATTTATGATACTTGCCATTGAAAACATCTCCTTTATTCACAGGGATCTCAGAGATTCCACGGTCCTTTAGAATTTGAAAGGTGCTTTGATATAACCAATCAATTTCTTCCGTTTTCTTATTCTGTTTAGAAATTAAATGATAATTATCAATTAACTGAATAACAGCTGTAATTAGACCGAAATATTTCTCTTCTGATTCATTCTGCTTTCTCCAACTCTCAGCTCCAAATACTTCCATTTTACCTTCAAGAACTTGAAGATTAGAAGATACTTTTTCTGATTCTAATATCAGAGAACCTAAACTTTCTCTAAGTTCCAAGAAATGAACATTCTCCGCTTTTATGTTTGAGATAATTTTTCGACTCCTCAAAAACCCCCATGAAAAGAACGCTATTCCTGTAAATGCTAAAAATATTACTATAACCCTCGTCAATTCTTGAAAAAGCAAAGCGAGCACCGAAATAACATAAAGTAATAATCCAAAAAAGAATACTCTGTTTAGTCCTTTAAGGCAAAATGAATCAAGTGTAATTAGAATTGACACGCCTATTAATGCTAAGATTGCATCAACTCTGAAAATAATGGGAATTCCAAAAGGACTAATACTAATCATTATAACAAGAGTAAACGCGTACTATCAGAATAAGTATTGAATAAATGTCCTTTTTTGCTTTCAAATTATCCGTGATCGATTCTCCAATTAGCTATTTTACTGTTTAAGTCTTAATAAATCATGTGCAATTTATAATTTATACCAAAAATCCCCCTTGCTCTACAAACTACCAAAGTTCAGCTGAAAACAAACGAATATGCGAAAATTAAGCTATTAACTAAGGAGACTTTTAGCTTGCCTGATATTGCCGATAGACTTTTTTAAATGATCCCATGTTAACTTTGTGTTTTCAGCGTCATAATTCGAGTCTCGAATAGCTTCCCATAAAGCTTGGCGGCATGCTTCATTAATTTCAGCACCTGAGAATTCATCGCTTAGATCAACCAGTGCTTCTAAAAGTTCCGCTATATTGATACATTCAGCAAGGGGTTTTTTCGCTAGGGCAAACATTAAAAATCGCTTTTCTAGATTGACTATCTGGCAAAGGCACTTTGATTTGGTAATCAAATCTACCCGGGCGTAACAGCGCTGGATCTATTAGATCCACCTTATTTGTTGCTCCAATAACAAATACACCTTCGGTATTTTCAATTCCATCTAACTCAGATAATAACTGAGTAACTATACTATCAGTTACTCCACTTGTGTCTCTACCTCTAGCTGGCACAGCTGCATCTATCTCGTCAAAAAAGATCACGCAAGGGGCTACTTCACGAGCCTTTGCAAAAAGAAACCTGATTTTTTCTTCTGATTCTCCAACCCACTTAGATCTAATTTCGGGTCCTTTAATAGCGATGAAATTTACCTTACACTGACTAGCCACTGCTTTAGCCAAGAGCGTTTTACCAGTACCCGGGGGACCATACAACAGAACACCTTTTGCCGGTTTGACGCCAACTTTCTTAAATATATCTCGTTTAGTTACTGCGTAGACAATATTTTCAATCAGAAGCTTTTTTATCTCATCCAAACCACCTATATCGTCCCAATTTACGTTTGGAATTTCAATAAAAAACTCTTTCATTGCAGAAGGTGAGACATCTCGAAGGGCCTTGTCAAAATCTTGTTGCTCTATTTTCAATCCCTCATGAGGAACAATATGCCCCTTCTCAAAATCACTTTCTTGAAATGAGCGTCTAAGCGTATTATAAGCCGCTTCCCGACATAATGAAGCTAGGTCGGCTCCAACATAACCCTTTGTTTGCTCAGCAATAGAATCAATATCAACATTGTCGGAAATTGGCATTTTACGTGTGTGTATTGTTAGTATTTCTCGTCTTCCCTCAGAACTTGGAACTCCTATGTATATCTCGTTTCCAAAACGTCCTTCTCTTCTTAATGACGGATCAATAGTGTTTATTCTATTCGTTGTCCCAACTACGATTACTCCTTTAAGCTGTTTAAGTCCATCCATCAAAGTCAATAGAGTTGCAACTGTTCTTTGTTCTACTTCCCCAGGATTCTTGTCTCTTCTAGGCGCCAACGAATCCAATTCATCAATAAGTATAACAGAGGGGGTTTTCTGTTGAGCATCCTCAAATTTTTGCCGTAATTGCCTTTCAGTTTCACCATACCACTTGCTAAAGACTTCAGGACCACTGATTTGAATAAAGGTGGCCCCAACTTCATTTGCTAATGCTTTTGCAATTAGTGTTTTGCCTGTACCAGATGGACCGTATAGGATTACACCTCTCGGCTGAGATATTCCTAGATGATCAAAAACCTGAGGAAAACGAAAAGGATATTCAATTATCTCGCGAATTTGCTTTATTTCATTTGTCAATCCGCCTATGTCTTTATAAGTAATTGGTATTCCTTGCATTGTTCCTTTTGAAGTCGTAATTTGAGTTGTTGTAGTAATGAGAACTGTTCCTGAGGGTTTTGTATTTCCGATTTCAACCACGCGTGCATCTCCTTTAAAAGTATATAGAGCGGTTTTCTCCCCTGATGTTACAGGCTTGCCAATGAATCTAACAAGGTCTTGCTGGGAAAATTCTTCTTGCGTAAACAGTTTTATACTCTCGGCGCTAAGGGGGTGAATTTCTTCTATAGTAACCGTTTCATCGTCTCTAAGTTCCAAATGCCATTGCTTTAATCCATCTAACCATATTTTGTTATTATTACCTTCCCTTACTTCTGAAAGTATAACACCACAAACTTTCTTGTTATTTTGAACTTGCAAGTATCTTGTTTCGATTGATTTTCTTAGAAGCTCGGGTATGTTAGTTTCTAGAACGGCTCTATGGGTGCCGTCAAGATCCACTCTGCCATATAGTTGGAATTGGTATATAATGCCTCACCCGATTCTTACGAGAAGATAGTTATTTTATTAAGAGCTTCTTGCACTTAAAAGATTATCCTAAAGGCAGATGATCAAACAACTATAAAACTTTCGCTTGTAATAAGTTAACAATGATTTTAGTGAAGTGGTTAAACTTAGCATTTTTCTACCAAGCTACCACTTTAATTAATAGCCAACCTAAACCCAAAGGAGTCCCAGTCAGACTTAGTGCTATTGATCCTAACGGCAATACAGTTGACTATGCAAAGTAACAAATGACTTGGACAAGGTCTAAAAACACAAGATCACCTTATTGAAAACATCAAAGGATAATTGAAAACGGCTGTAAAATGGTATAGAGAGTGGGACCCTTAAAGAAGTCGTATTTGATAACTAAGCAGATCCCTTTTTTATCTTCGCGAAATTTTGTTAATATCTTTGTTCGATTTTTCAATGTATTTGAGAGTTATTACACCCCCTTTGCAGAGTTGAGCCATTTGGTAGAAACACGATTTAGAGTGCGGATATCATTATCATAAACTTAACTGGAATTGACATAATGCGATATACAAACTGCTTGAACATTTCTGGATTTGTACAAACATCTCTTGGTTATCGTAGGCTCTCAAATTTGGTTGAATATAGGGCATTTTCTTGAATTCAGCGCACTGAGTTATTCCGTCAAGACAATTCGATTTAGATTTATCACACCAAGAGCAACTAAGAAATTCATTAGTCATATTACTAGGTTTACCTGAAAGTTTGCCAAAGAATCTAAGCTTTCTAGTTATGCTAGAATCCCTATTGCCTTTATTGAACTTTAGCCATAATCCAAAACTCAATAAGTTAGTATCTTTTGACTCCCGTAGGTTTTTGATTGGTGTGGAGGGTGGGATCCCCGTTCAATACCTATTGAATACGCAGTAACACATTGAGAATAAAACCGTTTGAGCTGCGGTTAATTCTCTTCTTCGTTAGCGGTATTGAACCCAACTTGTTTTAGGGGCGGGAGGCTTCTAACCTTGGTCCAAAGTTATAAAAATAGCATTATTAAATGAGTTTGAGTATAGAGACCCATACCGTACTGGGGATAAGCCCGGTACGGCCCACTAACACAACTGAGTTAGCTCGACAATTCTATCCCACTGCTCGACAGTAATTTGGAAATTCGTTGCTTGCAGATGATCCAGGACGCATAATGTCTTCAATATACCATCCTCTAAACATCGAGACTCGAGCAACGGGCATGTCGATAGGTCCCTGAAATACTCCACTAACACACTTCGATGGTAAAGAAACTTGTCGATAGCTTGACTATTTCGCCAATATTTTTCGTCATCAGCGCTTAAGGACATGTAAGTTGCATAGGTTACCATTTGACCTAACCCATATACACCGGCGCTTTTTCCGGACGCCCAAATAGCAACGAAATCACCATTTTTCATATACTCAGAGTCCCGACTCGCAAGCCATTGCTCCGGCTTACGCGTTTCTTTCATTCGATCAAACCAGCGGTAGGTTTTTGGGTTGAATTGAAAAATCCAATGGAGAGTTTTAGGGGCTGGCTTTAACAAGGTTCCACAATCAGGGCAAGAGTAACTAGAGTCTGGTTGCTTGACGGTGATATGCTGACCACATTTCCAGCAGGTATATTCGAACCCATTGCAATCCGATTTACTCATGAAATCTTTCCAGCTTATTTTTTCCTTTTTTCGCTTCAAACGGCGAGCAAGTATTAACGCTTATTACTTTGAATATGCTTAATTAGTTTTAGTGAACTTTTATGCATCGTAAAGCAATATTTGCATTAGCGGGTGTTTTTCTAATTGTAGCTTTAATTGTTCCTCCAGTCCTTTTAATAATGGAATCTGACCATGACTTAGACAACTACATCAATTCCCAGCAGAACCCCAACGGGTTACAAACAAATGGCAACATCACGATTACGGATGAAAGGAACGAAAATTTCCAAACATATTCATATGCAGCAATCATTGAAGTTGTTTTCGTTGTCCTATTTGCGATTACATTGTTCTATGGCGTAAATCATCCTCATCCTAAACATTAACCAGCAAGACAGCCATTTCAGCTTGTTTTCAACAAATCGCATAGTTGCCAAGCATGCGCTAATTTGATGTAGTGCAAATACAGTCACAAATTTATAAAAGCATTTAGCTCGCAGATGCTTGTAGTGCAGAACCTTTTGTTAGGAGGTGCAATTTATGCCTGAAACATCCATTAACATTACTGAGAAGCTACAGAAGATTGAAAAAACCGCCCAAGACTACAAAGAAGCAATCGTTAACCAATTCAAGGACTTGGAAGTTGATGTTAAAGATTGGAACTTCTCAGTTGGAAAAGCCGAAAAAGAATACATCGTTGAAGTAAACCTTAAGCTTGGCATTCGCTCAAAAAAAGCTTAAAATAACTTCAGGTTAAACCTGAATCCCTTTTCTTTCAAATTTTTAATTAACTGATTGTTTGGTTCCAATAGTAAATTTTACTGTAATTTCCATCAGCAATCGGGAAACACTGGATCATCATAAATTATGTCCAATTTCAAACCGTATCTGTTAAGAAGTGTCTGGGTGGCATTCCAAATTATCGGCGATTTATTATCAGGACCCCAAAAACCCCAAATTCTATCATCTACTCTGCGATAACCAAAACCATAATCTTTCGGCAAAACTAATGCAGCCTCAGCATGTATTGTATTTGGCGAGGATTTGGTTACGACATTGTTGCCAGAAATTTTGTAGTGCTTGGAAATGGTATCAGTCATCGCACCCCCATATGGGTCGATTTGGGTTCCGTTAGCATAATTGAAGATGATAATGTATTTTGCTCCAGCATTGTAAGAGTCTACCATTTGCTTGTAAATGTTGTCTGGTGTGTCAAGATAAGGTGCTTGATTGTATTTCCAAGTGATGATTGTGCCCCAGTTTTATTCTGCAACGTTGCTGCTCCACGAACTAGCGATATTTGCTGATTAACACTATTATTCCAGCCTAACTGAGCCAAAATTGTCGTATCCTCCAACGTAGTCAAACCAGTAAAGAGAATAGTCGGAAGTGAAATACGTGAGATTATATTGTTTTAGACTGATGTGCTCCTCTGATTTCGTGTCAAAAGATAATTAAACCATGTAGCTTCTAGCGTGTAATTTTCTGGAAGAATTCCGGTTATCTTCGCAATCTTGCAGTTTGTCGATAAATCTTTGTTGTATATATCGATGAATTCCAATGTTGATTAACGTTGAACGTAGTTTCTTGGAAGTATTTCGTCCAGTTCCAGTCCAAGTCGATTCCGCCGGATTCGTCATCATAGTAAACGGCTCAAAAACTTGTCTGCCATACTTGGTACGTGACTCATTGAGAAACTGGACTTTTGCCAGGTCCAAGTCTCCGGGAGTCCAAGTTCCCAAGTTAACTAATCATGTATAATCCTGCGTTAACTGCGTAATCGCAGATTTCTCTTGCCTGCAGTCAGATTATCGCTTATGGGATTTATGCCGCAGTCCAAAACAAAGAGGTTGGTGTAGCTTTTTACCCTGTCAATTAAGGAGTTATGCTTGACTTGTTGTGTTGCCGCCGAAAGCAACGCCGACGTAAACGGAGTCTTTTCTGCCATCACTGTTGCTTTGCGTGTAAGCAAACAAGTAGCGATACGGTTGCAGTAAGAATGATTATGATTAGGATAAGCGAGAGGATATGGATTCTGTTTCAATCGCTTATTTCTCCGTGGAGTTAAGCACTCGTTTAGCGTAACTTTCCTTTCCGTAATTATGCATCTTTATTGAATATAAAAGTTGCAATTAAATGGAATTGTTCCATTGCGAATCATAGCTTAGCACCAAAACAGATAAAAACGTGGCTTTGCATCCATCACAACGAACTAACACAAGAAGGATAAACATATGCCATCTGAAATTACTGATGTTGAAAAATTCGTGGCCATGAGCGCCAAAGCAAAACAATGCCAAGTCAAAAGGCTCAAGGACACCGTAAAATTGAAGCTTCGCACACCCAGCCAACTCTACACCTTAAAGATTGAGCCGCTGAGAGCAGACGAAATCATAAAAAGGCTGCAGTGCGAAATCAAAGAAGAAGAAAAAGAATAATCAGTTTTTTATCTATCTTTGTTCTTCTATTCCTTAATTTAAGCCTACAATTTTCTTTGAGCTAGTATTTTGGCTATATCCCTTTGGTTTCCGAACTTGTTGTAATAGGCAAAATCTTCAATGTCTCGACGTACCCTCAGGTACTTGGATGCTCCATTCGGATAACCCAGACGGCAGGAATAAGCAATTTTTAGCTGTTCAGGGATACCTAAAATCTTTTTACTTGTCATTTTCCACTGGCGGCGCCGCAAACGCACTAAGAATCTGCAAACCAATTCCCAGTGATTGAGCCATAAGCCACATGTTCTCCATTACACATCCAAGACTCATGAATCCCAAAACATCACCTTCCGAAGCAGGTGCTCTCTTTTGAGGGTCATAAACCACAATTAGAAGACAAGGACTACCCCTGATGGATTGAGTCAATGGCATGGGCTCGCTTTTGCGGGCAAGCTTCAGACATTTTCGATGGATCAACCCATGCTGGCGGAAACATCGCTCCCAAAATTCCAGTCTTCTTCTTGAGCAATTCTTCTCTTGGAGAATGAAAGTTGCTCATAATTCTCCCTGAGAAACACCTCTGAAATCCGGGATTTAACATTTCCAATTATTTCTAAAACCTCTTTGTCGTCAACCACGATGACATCAAAGTTTTGCATGTTGTGCGCGGTTGGAGCCCATCGTCCAGCATCCAAGATTTGCCGCAAGATCCTCCTTGGACACCTTTTGATTGGGGTCAAAGGGAACTCGAGCTGATTGTCTTTCTTGAATTATTCGTTGAACTTCATTCATTTTGAATCATCTCCCATTTTCAATACTGCCCTAAAATGAACCTTCGCCGTCATCATCCGATCAAACGCAACAGACGCTTGTTCGAGAGGGAAAACCTCAACCATCGGAACAACATGAGTGAGAACGCTAAAGTTCAGTGTATCTGCAGTGTTACCTCCCACCCAACCGCTAACGGACCGAACCGCACGCATCAGCTGAGTTGGAGAAATCTGCATAGGCTCATTAACGAAGGTAACGATGATTAATTGTCCATTACGAGCAAGTCCTTCAACGAGGTCTGCGATGGCTTTGCTGTTGGGTGCAGTGCAGAATATGGCTTTTGCACCGCCAAGTTTCATTAGTTCCTCGCTGGGATTGGTGGTTTCTGCATCAATGTAGTATTTTGCGCCGAGCTTGCGTGCTAATTCTTCTTTATTCTTTGCCTCGGGAAACGACAGCAGTCTTCATACCCAGTCTTACTGCGAACTGCAAAGCCAAATGCCCCAAGCCGCCTAATCCTTGAATAGCCACTAAGTCGCCGCCCTTTGCCGCACTGCTCTTTATTGCCCCCAAAGTGGTTGCGCCAGCACACAGAAGCGGAGCAGCTTCCACAGAAGATAATTCGTCAGGAATGGGTGTTAAGACATCCACACGGGCAACCATGTACTCGGCATATCCGCCATCTGTGGAAATGCCCGTAGCCAAGGGACTCTCACAAGACCAGTAATCACCCTTTAGACAGGACCTGCACTTCTTGCAGTGTCCGCCACGCCAACCAACGCCGACGCGTTGCCCAACTTTCCAATATTGCGATTCTGAACCCAACTTGGCGATCGTACCAACAACTTCGTGTCCAGGAGTTCTTGGATACTTAAGCCCAGGAAAGCCTCCGTACTTTACGATGGCGTCGCCATGGCATATTCCGCAGGCTTCAACTTTTAAGAGAGCCTCGTGTTCTTGTGGTTCCGGAACATCTTTTTGCACCAGAACGAATTCGCCGCCTGGATGATTAACTTGGATTGCTTTCATTAATGTCATAAAAATTACCTATTGAGCCTAACCTATTCTGAATATTTAAACATGCTTTTCTTGTTAAACCACCCGTTTGTATACAAAAGCATCTCCCAACACAATTTTTTGCCCAACCTTTCCGCTCGCTGCTTAAAACCTCAAAGATTGCTAAAAAATTACTAAAAATTCGAAATCGAGCGAACTATATATAATCATGCATTTAATTTGGAACCTTATAGCAACCCAAAATTCTATTTTCCTAAATTCGCAAAGCAGCACTAAAGAAAAGCAGTCGACCAAGGTGAAAAATTAGGCCAACCTTGTCTAAGTGAGTCTCCAAATCAGACCAATAAAGCTCTCGGATAGAAAAAATAACATAAAACAACTCACAATTACTTTTTTCCTTACACGCTTTGAGCAAGTCGCTGGTTTAGATACTACTTTGACGCCAAAATCTCCAATCAGGCAACTTGGGGCACCTTTACCTGCTCAGCGCAGAACGTTTAGACTATCGTTTTAGTCACAGGCACGCTGATTAATTGAGCTGCCGGCCTCTATTTAAGCAAAGTTTTACCTTTTTAAGATCGTGAATAAGTTTTTCTGGGCGAAAAACTATCGAATGTACATTTTTTACATTAAAAAGTTAAAAAAGCACTTGTGCAATCGAATGAAGTTTGTCCTAACTGTCTATTTATCCATATGACACGCTTGTTTTTGCAGTAGGATTAGCGAAGATTGACGAAATTTTACAGATCAACAGAAAACTCGAAAAAATGGAGAAGACTATTTCAGAAACCCCAAACTATAGATTTTAAACCGAAGTCAAAAAAAGGTGCCGAAGATGGTTTGGGGAAAGTGCAGAAGGTTACAGAGAGTTTCAAAAGTGTGTTTTGGTGATGTTTTTGTATACCATTTCCACTCAGCCTCCTCATCTCGATCAACCCAATCATCTATCGACATAGTTTTTGCGTTCTTTCTTTCAACTTTTTGGAGAACAACTTATGAGTGTTGAGCGGAACCTGTTAATTTCTATCCTAAAATTGACCAAAAAAGGGTCAGTTTTAATTGAAAATGTCAATAAAGAGGCCAGGATACCCTCTTCCATTGCGTTGGAGTTGCTGGAAAAACTGCAAAACGAAGACCTCCTTTATTTAAACAACGACATAATAGAATTGGAAAGTAGCGGCAGAATCAAATTAGCAGTTAAAGCAGTATCTCAAGGCGCAGTCATCGAACATATTAGTGACCTACTCTGCTGGCAAGAGTTTGAAGAAATCGCCGCCATAGCGCTCAAAAACAACGGATACTCAGTGAAAAACAACGTCAGGTTCAAACATGAAATCAAAAGATGGGAAATAGATGTAGTGGGCTGCAAAAAACCACTGGTTGTCTGCATAGACTGCAAACATTGGCAACGTGCAATTTCGCCATCAGCTTTGAAGCGAATTGTTGATTTGCAATCCCAGAGAACTCACGCCCTAGCGGATTCTTTGCCCAATCTTAAATTAAACTTTGAATGTTCCAAGTGGGAAAAAGCCAAGTTTATTCCAACAGTGCTCTCACTTATCCCCAGCACCTACAAATTCTACGACAATGTCCCAGTAGTACCAGTTCTGCAGTTTCAAGATTTCATACGCCAACTACCGGCCTATATCGGGGAGTTAAAGTTTTTTCCTAAAACCTTCAAAACGCTTTAGCTATGACTTTTAGGATTCAGGTTTTGGCAAATCTAAATGTTGGATTAAGGCTTAAAATGAACAATGCAATTAATGTCGCATGTAGGCAAGATTATTTACGATAAAAGTAAAACTTGTAACCCGGGGGTTAGTAATTAAAATCGCCTAAGTCATAATCACACCAAACGATCCTTACAGGAAAACTGGAAAAAATGACAATTGAATCCTAAACGATTGCTAAACAGCAAAAGAACTAGAGTAGAATCAATACTCAAAGTCAAAGTTACGATGGTTAGGCTTGTTTCAGTTTTCCTCGCAGCCAATCGCTGATTGGAAATCCAGATTACTCATTTTGACCGCCCAATTTGCCGTCTTCTAAGCAGAAAACCTGGTCTGCGAACTCTTGGATTTGCAAGTCATGAGTTGAACCTATAACAGATGCCTTTAGACCTAAAAAATTGAGGCACTTGGAGGATTTTTTGACCGTTTTTTTAACTTCCAAATTACCGTTGAACGTTGCTGTTCGTCACTGCTAAGTTGTGAAGGAAAAAAGGTTTCCACGCTGCCATCTACCCAAATTTTCAATAATTCCTCAACTCGCTTCTCTACTCTTCCTCGGGTTTCTGTCCCAACTCCATCGGGAAAGCGACGTTTTCTGCAACTGTTAAAGTAAACACTAAGTTGTAACCTTAAAAAACAAAACCAAATATGGTTAGCGCGGAAATCCGCAAGGATATCCATATCTTTCTCTATTAAATCTTGCTCGGCAACGATTATTTTTTCCTTCGTAGGGAAGTCAATTCCGGCTTATAATGTGGAGAAGGCGGATTTCATGACTCTAAAGGACCTCATATCACAACGAATTTTTGCCAGTGGATCTTGTTTATATCTTTTAAAACAATAACTTTGATGTTGACCAATTCGTAAGTCTTTTCTAATGCCTGTGTAGAAATCATTAATCCGCTAACATGGCTCATTAAAGTTTACTTACATTCTCTGATTAGCGTCGGTTGCCTTAAAGTAATAAGTTTATGGTACGTTTACTTAGCTCTACTGCTGATAGCTTGTATCGATGTTGAGGTTTCCTCTATCGCGCTTTAGGATTCTAACCTTGTCCGGGAGCTTGTTTTTTTCCCAGTCTGTCCAGCTGATTTCTTTGAACAGCCACCGTTTGCCCAGATGCGCTGCGACTACAGCGTGTTTGTTTTCGTTGCTTGATGGTATGAGTTGGTCAAGGAAACGGAAGAGCTTGTCGATCTGAATTCTTGGGAAGTATGCATAGTAGGTGGCATTTTTAACTTCGAAAGCGTACATATGTTTGCCTTTGCGTGCCATAACGTCTGGCAGGGGATTGAGGCTTGGGTTGCTTACGGGAACGCGGACAGCGTTGTAGCCTTTTTTCTGCAGGAGTTTGACTAGAACAGTTTCGCTGTAAAATCCTCTTTTGCGCCAACGCCTAAGTTTGATACGATCAATTTCAGTTGTCAACGACTGTCCCTTTCTTTCACATATCTATTGGAGCTATTGAGATAAAAAAATTGTTCCCTAAAAGATCTAAAAACTGTGTTTTGGTGATGCTTTTGTATCCAACAAGTTTCGAATGTGAGGTCAGAGACTACTGGTTAACGTAAATATTCGATGTATTACTAATACAACCACAATCACCAATAATGTATCCTGCAACATTCACCACTTGAAAATATTGGCTGTTTAGACTACCATAAGCACTTGAAAAGCCATCGTTGACTTGAAACTGGACACAAAACAATATTATCTTACAGACCAAAAACATGAAAAAACGTACTGTGGAAAACAGAAACGCCACAGAATAGCAAAAATCAGTTGCAGAAAAAAAAGCGAAAACTGACTAAGCCCCACAACTGGGAACAGGCCTGAAAAAAAGATTTCATTCAAAGTTGCTTACGAAAACCAAAAGATAACAAAAGAATCATGTTTGCGCAAGAATAAATTTGTTGCCAAGAATTAGCAAAGTTTGCATTTCTAGTCAAAAAACATCTTTTTTCCTCGAAGGTTCTCCGAAAAAATGGGCTTTGGCTTCGCATGGAGATTTTCGGAGGTACTTATATGAGGCTCCGGTAATGTCCATGCCAGTTGTTTTGGACATAAGTGATTAAGCCTTTATTGAAGGTATTTCACTATTTTGGGCTTAAATTGAGCGTTTAGATTATGGTTTCCATAGAAAAAAATCACGGTTTTTTGCATTAGCTGCATTTCGGAGCGAAACAACTATAATAACGTAGGTTTAAGCCAAAAAAAGCCCAAATATAGGTTATTTAAAGAAAAAACAGTTAACGGCAGCCCGTAAATTTTGAGGCAAAAATTTTTTCTGATTTGTGTCAAAATTTATTCTTTTTCTCTAATTTTCCAAACTCTACACAGTATTTAGGCGACTTAGCCTTTTGTCTTGCAAACTAAAAAACGCAATAGAGCAAACAAAGGTCAATCGCTTAATGCTGTTTTACAAACCTAATAGGAGCTGTTTTGAAAAAATCTTTAGCGCTGTAACTGTTTATTCTAAGGCCTTTATCCCAAATTTCCAGTTTTGTTTCGTGACATACTCAGCCGCATTGAAAGTACTGAAAAGAAAAATAAGCTCACCAACTTCACTTGCGCCTTACAAATGGCTTTTTCTAACCACCTTCTTTTGAGAACTGAAATCGATTTTTTGGTGCAGAGTCTGAGTTCTTAAATGGCTGCTAAGTTACGGAATTTCTCTTTGAAAATAAAATCATTGCCTAGAGTTAGACGCCACTTGAGTGAGGCGAGTGTTTGATGTTTTTTGTTTCGAGGATAAAGTTGAGTTGTTGCTATGTCAGGGCGGCATCATTTTTAACTTCTTTTTGAGCAAGACGGCATGTTTTATACTAGCCTAATTACCCAATTTTGAAGTTTTGCTTGATTAAAAAATTACCATCAGTGTTATTGATGAAACTATTTCTTGCAAAAAACATCCATCACTAAGAATAAGCGACCTTACTTGTAACATTGAGCCTGAAGATGAACCATACTTTTCCAAATTAAAGAAAGACTTCTTCATTTGAGAGCGTCTTTAGAAGAACTATGAAATTCGGTATCGGTGATAACAAGGATCAGAGGTTGAATTAAATTTTTGAGTTACAGGGAAAAAAATACTCGAAAACTTAAAGTTTTTGTATACAAAAGCATCACCAAAACACACTTTTTCCTTTAAGTTCTAGAAAACTTTTTCAGAAATAAACCGATACAAACCATGAGGATAGCTCCAATGTCACATTTCAAAGTAGTAAACAAAACAACCAAGTTCTCCACTCAAGGAGAAATCGACTTTATAGATTTATCAGACAAGGTCCAAAAAGAAGTCTTCGATTCAGGAATCAGAAACGGCATCGTTCACGTTTATTCTCCGCACACGACCGGCATTTTGGTTCTAACAGAAAACGATGATGCCCTCCTTGAAGACATCAAGGTTTTTCTTGAAGAATTGACGCCAAAACGTGGGCGGTATCAGCATCCGTCAAATGCACACTCGCATTTGCGATCGATGCTTCTTCCTCCAGACAAGACGCTACCGATACTTGAGGGGAAGGTTGAGTTCGGAACTTGGCAGTCACTGCTTTTTATTGAAACCGACGTGTATCCAAGGGAAAGAACGGTTATTATCCAAGTTATGGGCGAGACATAAAATTTAGTTTGCCTGGCAATTTAAAATCCATAATTGTTAAGATTTTGGATTTCGTTCATCGGATAGACAAAAATTCTAATGAGCATGAAAGTTTAACAATTGATGGTTAAATAGCCAAGGCTGAATAGAGTTTTTTGACTATTTATTGTAAAAAACGCTTGATCGAAATGAATTCGGGCCTTGAACCAGAAACAAAATAACAACAAATTGCCAACAGCAGCCTTAGAGCCTAAAAACCTAAAATAAAGTTTCGTAAAATCAGGGAAAACCAATGAAAACACTATACTTGTATCCTAAAATCTGCTTTCTGCAAACAATCTTGATGAAATTCAAACCCCAAATGCCCTTGCGCAAACTGCTGTCAACTTGCTTTAAGGCAATTCAAATCCATTTTTTTTCAAAATCCCTTTTGCGAAGCAAAAAAGGGTAAGAAAAGATTGGATGCTCACTTTTCAGTTTTTCCTTCAATTTCACAATTGCATGACTATATAAGGTTCGGTTAAATTCGGAAAGCTTAGCCTTTCCGCTCCGTCCGAATCCGCTTTGCTGATCCTTTAGGCCGCATGCGCGCTTTCTTCTTAACTTCAGCTTTCTGCGAAGGCTTCTCCTCCAAGGCATCTGGCTGCATTTCCTCTATGGGTAAAACATCGACAGCTTCTGAAAAATCTTCAATAGCTGCCTGTTGTCCCCCGTTTTGTTGCATCGTTTCTATAGCTCTATCCACGTCTCCTGGTTCAACATTAATTCCTAAGGTTGCATCCATGAGGACGACCACTTCAAAACCAAGTTTGCGAGCATCAACAACGGTGTTCACGACGCAGTAATCGGTTGCTAATCCACCGACAAAAAGTCGTTTAACGCACAGGGTTTGAAGGTCGTGTTCGAGGCTTGTGCTGTCAAAAGCTGAGTAAGCTTCTCGTTCAGGGTTTGTACCTTTGGAAATAATGATTGTGTGGGGTGGTAGTTTGAGGTCAGGACTAAATTTTGCTCCAGCTGTTTGTTGCACACAATGTGGTGGCCATGGACCACCCTGCGCCACAAAAGAAATGTGGTTTTGGGGGTGCCAATCTCGTGAAGCTAAAACATGCCCGTTCGCTTCCACAAAACGCCGAATGTAATCGTTCAGGACTGGGATAATTTTGTCGCCGTCGTCGATGTCTAAGGCACCGCCGGGCAAAAAATCTTTTTGGATGTCGGTGATTAAAAGGGCATCAGAGTTTTTTATAACATAGTTTTTACTCAAACAAGTCACCATTTTTAAAATCGTTTCATTATGATAAAACTAACTTAATTAACGTGAAGGTATGGATAAACTTTTTTGCCATTTGTTTTTGCCGGCATGGAAAGGTAATTAAAGCTTCATGAGACTATTTTTGTGGTAAAAAATTGGCAATTTTAGCGTATGTTCTCTTCAAAGTGGCTTCAGGAACCGAAAGAGAGGTTGCCCAAAAACTAACCGAATTCAAGGAAGTTAAGGAAGCAGACATTGTTTTCGGTGAATATGATGTAATTGCAAGCTTAACGATAGATAGCTTGAAAAAGCTGGAAGAGTTCGTTTCAGAAAGCATAAGGAACGTTCCAAACGTGCTCGTTACGTCAACAATGATTATTTCAAGAGAGTATAAGGGCAAGAATACTAAACCAAAAATTAAGTAGTTTTTTATATTTTAATGTTCAGTACTTCAGGGCCAATTTTTAGCGATTAGCGTTTTTTTTTCGATTAGAGAAAGTGCCCTTCGTTAGTGTGGTGGCTACACAATAAACTCCTCTATGGTAAATTATAGCCAATTCAGTTATTTTGACCTTATAATCATGGATAGTTTTAACTCTTTAGTGTAAAAAATTTACATTCGATAGTTTTTCGCTTAACAACGAAGGGACCCACTCGTCCTAAATGAGTAAACTTGTCCACCAAGTTGAGCAAACGACTTTACCCAAAAAGCAAAACGCTCTTCTTAAGAAGAAATAAGGCTATTACAAAAAAAATTGACTCTGAGAAAACGAAAAAATCATGCAGACAACAGATTTTACCTTACTCTGCTACCTGCGTTAAATGCTTGGAATGGATTTTGCGACCAGTTTCTCAGAAAAGCTATATTCAACCGAGCCAAAATGGAGATTTTTTCCGTTTAACGATTATTTTTGGAACTGAAAGCAAAAATTGAAACTGTCTCTTGCGCATAACTGAGAAATTTTATTTTAGCTTTAGATTGCAATCTATGAATATATAAAGTTCGTTGAACTTCGATTCTTTTGCAATTTTGTAACGACCAGAACGGGTTTGACCTTTTTTCTTTGTTTGGGCGATGCTTTTGTATACAGCCAAGGATATGCTTATCTTTAAACCAAGCCATAACAGTAATCTGGCGTCAGTATGCAAACAAAGAACAAAACCCCCAGCATAACAAGCCGCGAAATGCGTGCCTTGGAAGTCAACGCACAATACTTCGGTGTCAGCCTACTTCAGTTGATGGAGAACGCTGGACGCAGCGTAGCCCAAGAAACCATCACACGCTTCCAAAAAAACAAGAAGGCAGTGGTTTTTTGTGGTTTAGGAGGAAATGGCGGCGACGGATTAGTAGCAGCTAGGCATCTTTTGGCTGAGAATTTTGAGGTTACTGTGGTTTTAGTTGGAAGAAGTCGAGACATTAGCCATGAAGCTGCGCTTAGCAACTGGGGTATTCTTGAGTCTCTTCGGGATAAAGTAACTTTGATAGAAGTTTCTGATAGTTCACTTATTCCAAAGGTGAATGCAGGCATAATCATCGACGCTTTGCTTGGAACAGGAACAAGAGGAAAGCTAAAACCACCAATAGCTCAAGTAGTCGACTACATTAACTCGTTGAATGGCTTCAAGATTGCAGTTGACGTTCCTACAGGTATTGATTCAGACACAGGCGAAGTGCTAGGCACTGCTGTAAAAGCCGATTTAACCATAACCTTCCACAAGGCAAAGCCGGGGCTGGATAAAGCCAAAAAATATATTGGCGAACTCGAAGTGGTCGACATTGGTTTACCATTTGAACTGGAACGGTTTGCTGGTCCAGGCGATGTTTCGCTTGTCACTAAGACCGCGCAATCCATCAGCTCATAAGGGAGACTTTGGACGTTTACTCGTTATTGGCGGAAGCGAAGTTTACTCTGGCGCTCCAACATTGGTTTCCTTAGGCGCCATGCGTACAGGCGTTGATATTGTTTATCTTGCTGCTCCAACAAAAACGGCTATTGCCATTTCTTCAATGTCCCCTGATTTGATTACTTTAAAGCTTGAAGGAGAAAACCTTAACGCAGCAAACTTGGAAGCAATCAAACCTTATTTAGGCATGGTTGACGCCGTTGCCATGGGACCAGGTTTGGGCTTGAATCCCGAAACCGTCAAGTTTGTCAAAGCATGTGTGGAAGAGGTTGAGAAAGCCAAGAAACCGCTGCTTTTGGACGCTGACGGTTTGAAAGCGTTTGCAAAATTCAAGCGACCACTAAAGGTTCCGCTTGTTTTGACGCCCCACGCAGGCGAATACGAAATACTTACGGGAGAAGCATTGCCTGAAAATCAGGAGGAACGCAGTCTTGGCAATACAGAAAACCGCCAAAAAACTGAACGCCACGATTCTCGTTAAAGGGTAAAGTTGACATCATATGCGATGCCAACCGTTCAAAATTGAATTTCACGGGGAATCCAGGAATGACAGTTGGAGGAACGGGCGATGTTCTAAGTGGCATTGTCGGCGGTTTGATGGCAAGAACGTGGACCCCTTTGAGGCGGCTGTTGCTGGTGCATTTGTGAATGGTGCTGCAGGCGACTTTGTTGCAAATGAAATTGGCTTTCACATGGTAGCAACTGACATTATCGATTGGATTCCTCACGTGTTTGTGGATCCGATGAGTCATTTGAAGGTGCGCAAGCCAAGTGGACGCTGACTCAGAACAACCAAAGTCAGACTTACCTGTTAGAATTACCATTTACCACGCTGCCCAAGATGACCCAAAAAAAAACACTGCATTAAGGTTGAAACGTCGAGGACTTGCCCGTATAGTTACAAGTACAAGGTTTTTGCCAAAGCGAGCTATCGTGCTAAACCCTTTTGGCGAAATTGCGTTTTCTCCAGCGGATAAGGAGCGGCTTGAGCAGTTTGGGGTAGCGGCTCTAGATTGCAGTTGGGAACATGCCCAGAAAGTTATGGAAAAACAAGTTAAAGGAACCAGCCGCTGTTTACCAATTTTGATTGCAGGTAACCCTGTAAATTATGGCAAGCTTACTAAGTTAACAACTGTCGAAGCAATTGCTGCAGCCTTATACATTGCGGGTTTTAAAAAAGAGGCTGAGGATATTTTGTTAATTTTTCCTTGGGGGCACACGTTTTTTGAGTTAAACCAGATGTTGCTGGATAATTACGTGACCGCTAAGGATAGCGCGGATATTGTAGAAATGCAAACTCGGCTTTTGAAGCCCAAAACACGCGAGCCAAGTAAGAATGTGTTTGAGTAATCGTTTGGGTGACTGTTGCATGTCTGCATAGAGGTTTTTTCGATTCAAACCCTCATAAAGAATGTGAATCCTTATAGCCCACCATGTGAACTTGAAAAATGCATTGGAGGCTTGAAGCTTGGAGTTTATCACTGACTTTTATTTGTTCTTAGCTTCAGTCTTGTTAATTTCGCTTTCAGGAGTTCTTATGCCTGGACCTCTCTTTGCAGTCACAATAAAGAAAGCGTCAAAAAGTAAAACAGCAGGCGCCTTGATAGCGGTTGGTCACGGGATCGTGGAGTTTCCTTTGATGTTTCTTATTTTCTTTGTGTTAAGCCAATTTACCATTCCCAGCGTTGTGCAAGTTGCAGTGGGTTTGGTTGGGGGTTTCTTCATGGTTTTCATGGGAGTCCAAGCATTTCGAAACAGGCACAAACATGAAGAAGCAACATTAGATTTAAAACGAGATTCTGTGCTTGCTGGGGTTTGGACGACAGCGGCAAACGCAGGTTTTATCCTATGGTGGTTAACCATCGGAACCACCCTTATTTTGAATGCTAAACTGTTTGGACTCTTAGGATTTTCTAGTTTTTGCTGGGGTTCATTGGCTCACTGATTTCGCTTGGTACACTGTGGTTGCATTATTGATTTTTAAGTCGCAGCGGTTCTGGACTGACCGCGTGCACAACGGAATTACTCTTTTTTGTGTTGCTGTATTCATCGGTTTTGGAGCTTACTTTATGGGTTCAGCGTTGTGGTCGTTGCTTGCATAGTTATATAGCCAGTTGAGGTAAGTTGTGTTCATGGAATTTAAAGTTGGAAATGCCACGCTTGACCTAATCAAAGGCGACATAACAGACGTTGAAGCTGACGCAATCGTGAACGCGGCTAACTCGACGCTTCTTGGAGGCGGCGGAGTAGATGGAGCAATTCATCGTAAGGGCGGACCAAAAATCCTTGAAGAATGCAAACTCATACGAGAAACTGAATGGCCCGATGGATTACCCACGGGCAAAGCAGTGATGACCTCAGGTGGCAATCTAAAAGCCAAACACGTAATCCACACCGTTGGACCTGTTTGGCTGGGAGGCTTCCATGTAGAAGCCGAGCTTTTGAAGCAGGCATACCGCAACACCCTAAAACTTGCGGCTTCTAAGGGACTTAAAACGATTGCGTTTCCTTCCATTAGCACAGGAGCATATGGTT
The DNA here is from genome assembly GCA_963809455.1 of Candidatus Bathyarchaeota archaeon. GTDB lineage: Archaea > Thermoproteota > Bathyarchaeia > Bathyarchaeales > Bathycorpusculaceae > Bathycorpusculum. The sequence continues at coordinate 60,529 of CAWEJP010000013.1, forward strand.
ACCCAGTTGAAGAAGCCAGTCGCGTTGCATTAGCCACGGTTAAATCGTTTTTGGAAAACGAAGACAAACTCGAAAGAGTTACCTTTGTATTGTTTTCAGACAAGGTTTATGAGGTTTATCTAAAAACGGCTGAATCGATTTTTCTTTAGCTACCGCTACCTTCAATTTAATAGAAAAAAAATGCTGTGCAAGCAGCCTTACGGGATAACTGAGACTTTTTCCGCTTCTGTAATTGATGCAACGGGAATGTCTAGTTGCTCTTGAACAACATGAAGTATGGCGTCTTTGCTGGGTCCATCGAATATGAAGGATACTCTGCTTTCTGTTACGCAGCAGTAGCAAGCCGTCAATTCGATGCCTTTGATTTTTCCTTTCGCAAACATCTTAACTGCTCCTTCTGCACATGCTTTGGGTTCTTTTCCAGATTTTAATATGGCTGAATTAACTAAATAGCTAGGCAAAAATTCACGTCCTTACCTATAGTTTACAAAAAGGATTTTATAAGTATTCTGACTTGACTGCTTCTAATTTTCATATCCGAGCGGTTGTTGGTTGATTGCAACTACAAATTCATATAAAAATAAAAGTAAGTCTATTGCTAGGCGGCTGTTTTGGGTCAAGCAATGTTTAATTGCCCCTTTTGTGATGCACCGGCTTGGCGAACCCAGTACTTGCTTTGGCTACATACATAAATGCATCACTAAAAAAAGAAAAGAGCATGGCAAATCGCACTTTTGAATCAGCTGCAGTTAAAATAGCTGACCCTTACACTCATGTTATTTTTTCATAGAAAAAAACAATTTCAGATTAAAGTTAATGTCAAGGTTGATTTGACGCTACTTAAGTTGCCAATCTGTCGGTGAATTACATTTCGCAAATGATCAAACGATTCACCACATACCTTGACGACAACGTCATAGGCGCCATTAGCCAAATAAACCTCTTTGACTTCCTTGATTTTCTTTAAATCTTCAATCGCCATAGCACCCGCATTAGATTCGGCGGCGGTAATAAAGACAAAAGCACTCCGCTTAGGCTTATCCAAAACGGGTTGCATAGAAACTTCACTGCCAACTTCTGCAGCCATACCTGCAAAAACATTTTCCAAATACTGCACCTCAAAAACTCTTAACCTAAACTATCTCAAGATTAATTATTAAACATGCGTTGCTGTGATGCCACTACAACAGAAAAAAAATAGTTGGTTATGCAGAGAGTAAGGGTGGCTATCCGCTAGGTGGTTTTCAGGTTTATCAGCGAGTAAATTTCATGTTTGTCGCCGAGGGCTTTTCTGCCGTCTAAATAACCGAGTTCAATGAGGAAACCTAAGCCAACAACTTTTCCACCTAACTTCTCAACTAATTCAACGTTGGCTTTCACGGTTCCACCAGTGGCAAGCAAATCGTCGATTATTAAGACATTCTGTCCTTTTTCGATGGCGTCTTCATGCATCTCGGTTGTGTCGCATTCGTACTCTTTCTTGTAGGATAATTCCACACACTTGTAGGGAAGTTTACCTTTCTTGCGGACAGGAACAAACCCTACACCCAATTCGTAAGCCAAGGGAGCGCCAATCATGAATCCTCTGGCTTCATTGGAGACAATCACGTCGATTTTTTTGCCTCGGTAATGGTTGGCGAGTTTTTTTATGCATTCCTGGAAGCAGGCAGGGTCTTTGAGGAGAGGGGTGATGTCCCAGAAGACGACACCTTTGAACTCGGGGATTCTACGGATTTTACTTTTCAAATCGATGGTTTTATCGGTTTTTATCATGTTTTTTCCTCCTATACAAACGCGCCCTTCAACGCTTGATTGCAGTTGCAAGTGCATTCTGAGGGGGTTTTTGCGATGGTTTGCGCGATTATTTGTTTAACGTTTTCGATGCCAGTTCGCATGATGTTTATGATGTCGTCAACACATACGGCATGGTCCTTCCAGCAATCGTAATCGGTAACAGTGCTGATGTTGGTGTAACAGATTTCGGCTTCCCTTGCCAACACAACTTCAGGAACCATCGTCATTCCAATTATGTCGGCGCCCCACTTTTGGTACATCCGTGACTCAGCTTTAGTGGAGAAACGTGGGCCTTCAATGCAGACGTAAGTGCCAGTTTCATGCAACTTGATTTTAATATTCTTCGCCACTTCGATAACGGCTTTGTGAAGTTGGGGGCACATGGGTTCCGCAACGGAAATGTGGCAGACACGTGCTTCAGAGAGCGTGTAGAAGGATTGTTCTCGTCTGGTGGTGCGGTCGATGAATTGGTCGGCGAAAACGACGTCGCCAGGAGCATAATCCTCGCGCAACGAACCAACTGTGGACGCCGCCAAAATCCGTTTGACACCTAACCGTTTAAGAGCAAAAATGTTAGCGCGCACATTGATGTCTGTTGGTCGAATTGTATGCAGTTTTCCATGCCGTGGCAGAAACGCCACATTTTTCCCGCTAAGTTCACCAACCGTTATGGCGTCAGAAGGCTTACCATAAGGCGTATCAACAGTTACTTCCTGAACGTTCTTGAGCAATTTAGGGTCATAAAGACCAGTTCCCCCGATAACTCCAAATTCAGCTTGCATAAAAAAGTAATTCCAGCGCTGAGCTTATAAAAATAGCGACGCAAATATTCGGGCGGCTACAACCAACGGCGGATTCCAAAGGAAGGAAATTTAACATACAAAGTACAGGAAAAAAACACCAACCCGACCTTCACTCTATGCTTTCCCGATTGTAACCTGCACGGTTTGTTGTTGTCCGTTCCTTATTATGGTGAAGTTTATGGTTTGTCCGGGTAGAGTGTGTTGTTCTAGGTAGCTGAGTAGGTCGTCGGTGTTGGTTATGCGTTGATTGTTTATGGCGGTTATGATGTCGCCACCTAAGGTGATGGATGAGCCGAGAATGGTTTTTTGAGTGTTGCCACCTTGCAATCCGTTTTGTGTGGAGATGCTTTCGACCAGAAAACCGTAGGTAGTGGTGGTGCCCATGGCTTGAGCAATTTGATAGTTCATGTCGGTTCCAGCCGCGTTTATCGAGGGGTGCTGATTGTATGAGCCTGAAGTGACCAGCGAAGTGATTTCCCGTATAATAGTATCTGAGGGAATTGCGAAGCCAAGCCCCTGAGAGTTGCTGATGCCAGCAGTGGTTATGCCGACGACATCGCCAGCGTAAGTTAATAGTGGTCCGCCTGAGTTGCCGGGGTTTATGGCAGTGCTTGTTTGGATGATGTCAGCGATAGTTTGGCCGTTTTGATTTGTGCTTGAATCTTCAGTGATTGTTCGCCCAGTTGCGCTGATGACGCCAGTTGTTAATGTTCCTGATAATCCGTATGGTGAGCCAACGGCAACGACTGGATCGCCGACTTGCAAAGTTTCGGAGCTGGCAAGTGTGAGGGGGGTTAAGCCGCTGGGCATGGGCGATATGGAGAGGACGGCCAAGTCCGCTTTGGGGTCTGACCCCAGTACGGTGGCCGGGTAACTTTGTCCATTTGAAAAAGTTACGGTTTCGTTGAGTGCATCCTGAATCACATGGTTGTTTGTGACTATGACCAATTGGTTATTCACTGATGTGATGAATCCTGAACCCTGTTGTTGACTGTAGCCTGCCAAATTCCCAAAGAAACTGTACTGCGGCACGAGGTCTTGTATTACAACCACCGATGACTTGACTTGCTGGTAGAGGTTGGAGAGCGAAATGGTTCCATTGATTAGGTAGGTTTGTTTAGTGCCGTTGTTGCCTGAGCCTTGATAGAGGCCAATTTGAGATTGCAAATTAGAAAGTTTTCCATTGAAGTCTGAGTAGGTTACGGTGTAAGCGATTAAACCGCCTGCAACTAAACCTACTAGCAGAAAAGTAATGATAAGTAGTATGGTAAAGCTTCTATGTTTTGGGGGTGGAGGCGGAAGGGACGGGGAAGGGAGAGACAATGTTTCCATAGCGAATCCTCAATTTGAAACGAGATTTATCTTTTTTGAGTTTAAGATGAGAAAGGTTCATCGGTTATGGTTAGAGATTTTTGGCAGATTGGGCATACGTTGTCAGTGGGTTTTATGTTGGCTCCGCAACTGGGACACTTGTTATTTTTCTTTGCAAGGTGTAGGCCTTCTTTTTCTTTGATGATTTTCCCATCTTTAAGGAGCAGCATCCGTTCGGTGTGATTGGCGGCTTGGCTGTCGTGGGTAACCATGATGATGGTGGTGCCTTGCGTTAAGTTGAGGTTTGCAAGGAGTTTAATTATTTCCTGTTTGTTTTGGCTGTCGAGGTTGCCTGTGGGCTCATCTGCGAGGATAAATGCGGGGTTATTGGCTAATGAACGTGCGATGGCAACACGTTGCTGCTCACCAGCGCTTAGTCGTTGTGGCCTGTGGTTTTCTCTTCCTGACAATCCAACCATGGCTAATAGCTCGCTTGCGCGTTTTTTGCGATCGGCTTTGGATTTGATTTTGCCTTCCATGGGTAACTCGACGTTTTCGCGGGCGTTTAGGTAGGGGAGTAGGTTGAATGTTTGGAAGACAAAGCCCATTTTGTCGCGTCGGATTTTGTAGAGTTCGTTTTCAGGCATTTTGCTGACGTCGATGCCGTCTAGGAGGACTTGGCCGTCGGTGGCTTTGTCGATGCAGCCGATTACGTTGAGCAATGTTGTTTTGCCGGAGCCTGATGGTCCCATGATTGCTATGAATTCGCCCTGGTTAACTTGAAGGTTCAGGTTGGTTAGGGCTTGGACTGGGCGTTTGCCAAGCATGTAGGTTTTGTTAAGGTTCGATATTTGCAGTACAGGTTTACTCATACTTCATCGCCTCTGCTGGTCGAATTTTTGCGGCTCTCCATGCGGGATATAAACTGCCTAAAGCGCCAAGTAGAACTGATGCACCGAACAATATCAGTATAAGTTCAGGATTCAAAGTTGCGAACGATAATCCTCCGATTCTTGAAGTTCCTGAAACGACTACAGCACCTGGACCGGCTCCGCCACCTAGGCCAACGCTTGGAAGCAAAAGGGCTGAAATCGTGGGTGCTGCTATGCTGCCTATTGCGATGCCAACAACACCAGCAATTATGCTTAACAAGATACCCTCAAGCATAAACTGGCTCATAACAACAGAGTTGCTGAAACCAATCGCTTTAAGCGTGCCAATCTCTTTGGTTCTCTCCTTGACCGTGTAGAGCATAACAAATAGTACTATCAAGCTTGTCGCTACAACAACTATGGCAATTTCTTCCACGGCGGTTGAATATGTTTGGCTGTTAGATGCTTGGGCAGTTGCCAGTTCAGCTATTATAAGTTGTTTGCAAGTTTTGAAGTTGATTTAGTCGGGTTTGGTCAGTAGTAACTGTAAGTTCAGGGTGCAATGTACTTATGGCGCTAGCTACTTGTGTAACAGCGTCGCTGTTTGTAGCAAACGCTTGGAGGCTTGTTATGTATCCTGTGTTGTTAGTTATTGTTTGAGCGTCAGATAGATTCATGAATAATGTTTGTGTTTGCGAAACGGAAGCTGGGCTATAGATGCCTACAACAGTAAATTGTTGGTTTAAAATGGTAATTGTGTCGCCCACTCCAGCATTGAAGTATGCTGAGTTGTTTTCGCTAAGCAACACTTTCCCGCTATCGCCAGCCTGTAAGTTGCTTCCATTAGTTATGTTTGTCGGCAATACAGGATAGTTATCTACCAAATCAGAAGTCAGTGGGATGCCTTCAATTGTGTACTGGACATCAAGAGTCGTGATGGTTCGTGAGTATCCGTTAAAAGATAGGTCTCGGGTCACGTTTTGCTCCTTCAGAAGCTTGTAGTATAGGCTCAACTGCCGCTACGCCAGAAATTGCAGTGTTAATATCATTGTATAAGCTCTCGTTCATAGGATTCGATTGACCACCATTAAAGGCACCGCCACCAAATCGACCGCCTATTGTTCCGCCACCGAATTGACCAGGGGTAAAACCGCCACCGCCAGATGCACCAGCACTACCACGAGAAGGAAAACCTGATCCAGAACCGCTATCGCCAGAGTTGGCGCCAAAACCGCTGAAACCGAAACCCGAAAAACTTGGCGCAAGGTTACAGTCTATTTGAGTTGAGGTTTGATTAATTGCGGCGCTGGTTTGAGTGATGATGTTGCTTAAATTTGTGGCTGCCGTGCTTGCTGTCTGCTGATTAGCCAATACGCCTGCAGGAATTGAAACCAAAATTGCCATTGAAAAACCTAAAGCAATAATTACTAGTAGTGCTCGGATTTTTCTTCTTGATATGTTTCTTATTGCTCTGTTAATTATTCCCATGAAGGTACCTTTCCTCTGTTACTATGAAGAACAACCAAGAAGGGATATGAAGGGGTATTTGATTGGGCAGTTATCAGGCTTAGGGCCTAATTGATTTCAAATCTCTTCTTGGCTGCTTATCCTACTGTTACCCGGATGTGTTATTAAATAATTTTTCAAAATCTTACCCAAATCTCTCCCTAATTGCAAACGCTAACACGCTAAAACAAAAAAGAAAGGAACTTTTTTTAAAAGAAAAATGTTGGCTTACTTGTCGATTTCTGTCACCGTCAACGTCACGATCTTTGTTACTTTGGCTTGGGAAAGGTCAACAACCACGAATGATCTGCTGCCGTTGTTGCCAACTAAGAGTACGTTTGCAGTTGAGGCTTGAGTTACCATGTTGCCGTTGCCATCAATTGATGTGGTGATTACTGGGCGAATTGAAGTTATATTGAAACCTTGGCTAAGCAAGTTCTGCACGTCGCTGTCGCTCTTAGCTATATTTGTTATGTTGGCTGTAAAGTCAGCGCTTACCTGTATTGCTCCAGGGCCAAATCCGCCTCCGAAGCCTCTGTCCATTCTATGTCCCATACCCGGTCTTGTTTCCATACCCATAGCCATTGGTCCGTTTCCAAATCCGCCAAAATTAATTGGGCCATTGTAAGTGGAATTCAAAGAAGATGATGGGGTTGTTTCAGGGTCGGTTGCAACAGACGTAGTTGTGTCTGCTTTAGCGAGTGATTGGGTAACAAAAATTAGTGATCCAGCAACTAACGCGACTGCTATGATTGAAAGTAAAAGTAAGGCTTTAGTTTTTGAGTTCATATATTATTTTTCACCTCCTGAGTTTCAAAAAAAGGTGGGCGTTTTGTTATTAAGGGATTTTTCAAGATTGCACCCAAATTAAGTCCCAATTGCCATAACTCCCCACGTTTGAAAGCACACATTTATTACCCAAGTCTGATTAAATCTGAAGAAGAATCCCCAACTGCACGGAGAACCAGAAAATGTCGGCAAATGCACGTTCCTTAAAATACCTGCTAGGATGGCTGATTGCAGGTACACGAGGAGGACCGACCCGTGCAAAAATAATCTTTGCCCTAAAAGAATCTCCGCAGAACGCAAACCAGCTTGCAACCCTGTTAAAGATGGATTATAAGACAATGCGGCATCATCTTGAAGTCTTAGAAAAGAACAAAATCATAACTTCTGTCGGAGACAGATATGGGGCTACATACTTCTTGTCTCAAACAATGGAAGACAACTATATTCTGTTTGAGGAGATTGTGAAGAAAATCGGGAAAAAGTAGAAAAAGGAGAAACACACGTTGGAGAAACAAATGAGCAATAGATTCAAAATCGGATTAATTCTCGCCGTTTTAATAGCAGTTGGAGTTGTAACGGCTCTTTGGGCGCTTGTAGCTTTGCATGAGGCGCCTCTTCAATTAAGACGCGCTCCGCCGCCAGGCTTTGGTATTCCAGGAGACTTTGAATACTTCTACGTGGCGTTCACGATTGTTTCAACTATAAACATTACTTTGCTCGTCATCGTACTTTTGTCTTACATTAACATCTACATTAAAACCCGTTCTCCCTTCACGATTGGATTGATAGTTTTTGCCTTAGCATTCCTGTTAAAAGATATCGCTTCCCACCCATTTGTAACTGGATTGTTCAGCTTTAGAGCATACGGACTTGGACCTTTCGCGTTTCTCCCTGGACTTTTTGAGCTTGCAGCTTTGTCGGTGTTGCTTTACCTGAGTGTAAGGTACTAAACCAGCAGCTTCATGTCTGCTCTTCTTTTCTTGAGAGTGATTGGGTCGAATCTGGAAAAAATCTTTTATACACAAGCCGTCTAAGGGGTTAGAAAACAGATGAAAGCATATGAGCCAAGAAAATACTGTTCAAAAAAAAGGCAACTCGAAAGTCTTAGTCTTCGCATTAATCGCTATCTGCGTAATTCTGGCGGGCAGTTTAGTGGGTGTTATAGCCATTTATCAACCGCTCGATTCACAGATAACTACGAAAGATAACACAATTAACGATTTGAATGCAAGGATTTCTCAACTAGTAAAGTAGTCAAGTAAATAATTCAACGAGCGTCTCTGGAACAACTCAAGCGTACATGGATCAAATAAGCCAATTAAACGCGGAATTGTCAGACCTCAATGACTCTTATGTAACAGCCAATAATATTGCTCAGCTTCAAGAGTCAGGATTACTCTATGATTCAAGTGAAAGTGGTACAAGTATCGTTCAAAACGCTAACAGTACTACGAACCTCTGGAACGACCAGTTAGATTATGCAGGCTATGTGGTTGTTCAGGCAACAGCCACCGCAAACACAACCTACGCCGAAGCAATCTACAGTTTTTCAGGAGTCAACTTTGACCTCAACCAAACAATAGGTACATCAGGAACTGCAATATTTCCAGTCTTGCCCGGACCAGTTCAAATCAATATCGGCAACATAAACCAGAACGATACAAACACAATAACCGTAACCGCCACATACTATTACTAAATTTTTTTTTGTTAACAGCTAAATAGCTTCTAAGCGCATTGTAGAGTTAGGAGACTGCTTTTCAATGCAAAACGCTTCGGATACAAAGAGAAAACCGAATCGGTTAATTAAAGAAAAAAGCCCCTACCTGCTTCAGCATGCATACAACCCTGTTGATTGGTATCCATGGAGCCAGGAGGCTTTTGATAAGGCTAAAGCTGAGAATAAACCAGTCTTTGTTTCAATTGGCTACTCCACGTGCCACTGGTGCCACGTTATGGAGAAAGAATGCTTTGAAGACGACCAAGTAGCACAACTCATGAACCAAATCTTTGTATCCATTAAAGTTGATCGAGAAGAACGGCCCGACCTTGACGCAGCTTACATGGCGGTTTGCCAATCGATGGGACGAAACTGCGGGTGGCCCCTAAATGTTATAATGTCCCCTGACAAGAATCCTTTTTTCGTTGCCAGCTACATACCAAAAGACAATCGCTATGGCTCAGTTGGCATGTTAAGTCTTGTGCCCCAGATTGGTGAAATTTGGCGAACCAGAAAAGCAGAAATGGAAACAATAGGAAAAGAACTTAAAGAGCAAATAGCCGCCCAAGTTCAAACTGAACCAGAAAGCCAACTCGATAAGAGCACACTTGATGACGCTTTTGAGCAGTTGTTCTTGCGTTTTGACCAAGAAAACGGTGGATTCGGAAGAGCACCCAAATTCCCTTCCCCACACAACCTGTTGTTCCTGTTAAGATATGCGAATCAATCAAAAGAAAAAACTGCATCGACTATGGTGGAGAAAACCTTGCGGGCTATAAGGTTAGGCGGCATTTTTGACCAAGTTGGATTTGGCTTTCACCGTTACTCCACAGATGCACAGTGGCTGGTTCCACATTTTGAGAAAATGCTCTACGACCAAGCCCTATTAACGCTAGCTTACCTTGAAGCCTACCAAGCGTTAGGCGCCCCAAAATTCATGATAACCGCCAAAGAGACCTTAGAGTATGTTCTAAGGGACTTGGCTTCGCCCGAAGGCGGATTCTTTTCTGCTGAGGATGCTGACAGCGAAGGGGAAGAAGGCAAATTTTACCTCTGGACCCTCGACGATGTTAGACAAGCCACTGGGGAAGATGCGGATTTAACAATCAAGCTCTTTGGTGTGAAGGCTGAAGGCAACTATTTTGAAACGCCAAACGGCAAAACCGGAAAAAATATTCTCCACCTTGCGATGCCGCTAGAACAAGTTGCCGCCGAATCTAACCTAACAATGGATCAATTGATAGGTAAACTTGCAAAAATAACTGACAAACTTTTCCAAGCTCGAGAAAAAAGAGTGCATCCAGCAAAAGATGATAAAATCCTGGTTGATTGGAATGGATTAATGATTGCTGCTTTAGCCCGGGCAAGCCAGGTTTTAGGCAACCCCATGTATCTGCAAGCAGCGACACGGACAGCGGAGTTTATACTCAAAGAAATGAAAACATCCGAAGGTAAACTCTACCATCGATACGCCAAAGGCGAAAAAGCAGTCAATGGTTTTTTGGATGACTATGCTTACCTTGTGTTTGGTCTTTTGGAACTCTACGAGGCAAACTTCGACAATAAATACTTACACGAGGCCGCAAAATTCACGAAAACTATGATTGTCGAGTTTTGGGATGAGAAAAACGGAGGTTTCTTCTTCACGGCCAAGAATGAAGACGATTCTGTGCCGAGACTTAAGCAGACATACGATGGAGCTGTGCCCTCGGGAAACGCAGTTGCTTATCTCAATTTGCTGCGTTTAGCGCGTTTAAACGGGGAACCAAGCTTTGAAGCATATGCAAGCAAGCTGCTTAAGACATTCTCCGAAGAAATTAAAATGCAGCCGCTTGGACACACGTTTATGCTTGTGGGATTGGAGTTTGCCCTTGGACCAACGTTTAACGTTGTTTTAGTAGGCGACCCATCAGATAAGGACACGCTTTTTATGCTTGCGGCTTTAAGAAAAAATTACTTACCTAACTTAACTATAACAATATGGAACCCAGAAAAAACCTTATCCACTCCGGGTGTTATCTACGAGAAAATCGATAGCAAACCCACCGCTTACGTCTGCCGTGACCAAACCTGCATGCCACCGACAAATGATGCGGAAAAAATGTTAGAGCTCTTAGGAAAATAATCTCAAGAGAAGTAGTAGTCGAAACGTTTTTTTTCTCTTCGTCGACTACTTCTAAACCTAATCACTCAATTTTCTTGCAATACCCATCCTTAGTATACTGCCCTCAAAGCTGAACGCAAGTGCATCAACACTGACGCATACGCTAGCCCAATCTTTGAGCGTCTTTTCATCCTCGGGAGGCTAAGGTTTGCTTTGATCAAGTTTCTGCCCAGAAACAAGGCGATCGCCCTGCCTTTTAATTCAGTTAGGGCTGCAAATTTCTTGAGAAGTCATGAAAGCAAAACATGAGCAGCGAAGCTCACAATAGTAAGCGCC
>CAWEJP010000014.1:0-43911 GCA_963809455.1 Candidatus Bathyarchaeota archaeon
GGTAACTCATATATTGCTGAAAAATTTTTGTTTTTATATTTTTGTAGAGTTCTGCCTGTTTTTATGTTTAATTGTTGAATAACTCTGTTTGAGTGTTTGTTGTTTGTAGATAATTGGGTTTGTTTTGGTGGAATTGGGGGTTTTTCTGGGCAACAGTTATATCGGCAAAAATACAGCATAAATTCGGTGAGGTCAATGATATCTAAAGCGCCCCTTTGTCCCAATTGCTTTATAGAAATGAAACCTAAAACCAACAGCCGAAACGTCGTAATCTACCATGTGTGTCCCCAATGCGGAACCCTAATCCTGTTTACTCACTCCGGACACTGACCCAAACTGCAATTTCTGTAAGCAAAAATCAGGCAAATCCGTTTCTGCCTCAATTTGGAAAAGCAAACTAGACAAGATCTTAATCAGAATTTTATAACAATAAGAATTTCATGAATCTTGAATTCATAAAATCTATTTATTTCTTTAATAAACTTGCTTTTGGTTCAAAATGAAGAGTAAACAAAAGTTTGAAAGCTGCACTTTGGGATTCCCGATTACGATTAACTTTTTAGATTTAGACTTTGTTGAACAAGTAGTTGACGAAGCTTTCATTAAAGAACCAAAGAAACGAAGAAGAAAAGCCTAAAAGCGTTCTAACTGCGGCTGCCAGGAACGTATAGTCCTAAAGCCATCAACAACCTGTCTAAATAATAAATGTGAAAAATAGGAAATAGTTTTAAAAAAATAGTGAGGTTTTGGCGATTGCTTTATTCGCCCCAGTCTTCACCTTCAATGGTTAGCTCTTGAAGATCTATGCATTCACCTCCATCACTTACTTTTTTAACTTCAAGTTCAAGTCCACAACCTGGACAACTTAGGATTTCTCCTTTTTCCAGGTCGTTAGGGAATGTTAGTTGGAATTCGCAGTCTGGACAGTTGGTTTTATTTTTGGATTTTTTGGGTTAATCATTATTCTTTCTCTTTTGATTATTTTCTTTTAAAGGTTAAGATTTCTTTTAAATATTGTGACTTTTATGTCACAAATTATAGTATTTGTGTTCCATTTGGGACAATAGTACTTTTATCTATTTACTTTTGTTTAGATAGGCTTCTGTAGTCAAGGACGGCAAAGATTACTAGCAAAATAGTCCAGGTTATGAATAGGAGGTGGGCACCGCCTATGAAGAGGGGTTCGGAAATTACTCTGTTAATGAGTGAGATCGCAATTAGTAGCAGGGATCCTTTTTTATTTTTCTTGAAAATCAACATTAACGCGGCAAAGTTTAATGCAGCAAAGACTGCTGCGTCAGCCACTGCTATTCTATAATCAACAGCCAAGGTGACGCGTGCTTTTCCTAGCGGAATTGTGTTTTAGGTACAGAAAATTATTGAAGCAATCTCAGCAACGATTGTTATGGCAACTAGAGTTAACAGGATCTTGTGTTGCAAGTCTCGCATGGAGAAATTAATTAGGTTGCTTGGATAAAGCTTAGATGATGCAGGTGACGACGGATTAGGATAATTTTCCATTTAGACATGGATCACTTCTACACGGCGGTTGAGGAGCGGGAACGCCCAGAAATCAAAGGGAACCCGTCATCGTTGGTGCTGACCCAAAAGAAGGCAAAGGCAGAGGCGTTGTTAGCACAAGCAACTATGAAGCTAGAAAATCAGGCGTGCGCTCAGGCATGCCTATTTCTCAGGCGTGGCGACTTTGTCCAAGGGCGGTTTATTTGCCGCCGAATTTCCCGTTGTACATTCAAGGTTTCAGGTGAAATTATGGCGTTAGCGCGAAAGTACGCTGGGAAGTTTGAGCAGTGGGGGATTGATGAGGCTTTTTTGGATGTGAGCGGACAAGGTTGAGAGTTGGGCTGAGGCTGAGGTGTTGGCGCGTCAGATTAAAGCAGGAGATTAAGGAGAAAGAAGGGCTAACCGCGTCCATAGGTGTTGGACCCAACAAGCTTGTAGCTAAAGTTGCCAGCGACTACCAGAAACCCGACGGCTTAACCATCGTCAAAGAGGAGGAAGTTGAAAAGTTCCTTGAGCCTCTGCCCGTTCGCAAGTTGCTGTGGGTGGGACGCAAAACCGAAGCCAAACTCAAGGAATTAGGCGTAAACACAATCGGCGACTTGGCGCGCTATGACCCAACTGCGTTGTCTTCGATGTTTGGCGTAATGGGTTTGCAGATGCACTTGATGGCAAAGGGCATCGACCGCAGCGAAGTCGAGGAACGCATGGGCGTCAAAAGTGTCAGTCATGAAACCACATTTGAAGAAGATACCGTTGACACGACGATTATTTTTCAAGCTTTGGATGCCCTGTGCGAGGACGTTTTGAAGGAAACTGTTAGACCAACAGATGCTATTCAAAACTGTGACCGTTAAAATTCGTTATCAAGGATTTGAAACTCATACAAGAAGCAAAACTCTGCCTTTTTTAACCAATCGACTTCGTGACCTGCAGAAAACCGCCAATGAACTGCTGTTTGCTAATTTGCGTAAAGACCGCAAAGTCAGGTTGATTGGGGTAAGGGTTTCGAGTTTGGTTTCGGGTGAGAAGCAGCGTACTCTTGTTTAGAGTTCTTCGATTTTCTTGGGCACAAGTCGTTTGCCGAATTCTTCTTCGCTTGCGACTTCGCTGAGTGATTTTCTGGTCCGCACAATGTTTAGAATTTTACTTGATAGATCTATTTTGCCGCTTGGGTAGCCGACGGCTAACATGACGAGGACTTCAAAGTTTCTCTGGGATTTTCAGGGCGGCTTTGATGTCTTTTTCGGTGAAGCTTCCCACGCAGCATGTTCCTAAACCCAAATTGACGGCGGTTAAAACCATGTTTTCCACGGCTAGTGCGACGTCGATGGCATACCAGTCGGGGGATGCTTTCTTGTCGCCGCATGCAACAATCACCAGCGGCGCCTGCGAGACGAACTTTCCCCAAGTACCCCCAGACAATGCTTTGCGTTTTTCGGCATCAGTTACTGCGATGAAGTGCCAGGGTTCACAGTTTTTGGCTGAAGGCGCCAACCGTCCCGCCTCCAGAATCTTCTCAATTTTTTCTCTCTCTACGGGCTGGTCTGTGTAGCTGCGGATTGAACGTCGTTCCTGTATGGCTTCAAAAACATCCATTTTCGGTCCCTTCCTAAATTAGCAAATAACCTTATACCTAATATTGGTTTTTACCGCTTAGCTCTTAGTTTATTTGTTCAAACATTAGTTACAAGCTAACCAGGAGAAAAATGTTTGTTTAGAGTTTTTGTTCAATATAACAACAACACTTGAAATTGCTGCGATGATAACCTTGTTTTAGGTTGCTTTTCTGTTTTCGGGCTTGTGGTGTTTGCAAGTTGAGTCTGGGGTAGTCATTGTTCGTCTGGGTGCGGCTGGTTAAGGTTTGGCGTTCTTCTTCTCAAATGAGGTTTAGGGTTTTTTTGGTTGTGTCGTTAGCGTAAAGTCGATTGTGTCATAGTTGTGCCAGCAATTGTTATTAGTTTAGAGTGCAGTAAAGCTATTTTGGATTAGTATGGCACAGAGAAGTTTGTGTCTGTCTAGTAGAAGAACAACACATGTTTTACTGCGTTTTGTACAGGGCTTTGTTTTGAATCGCTTTTTTGGTTTAGGGCTTTTAACGTTTGCGGGCTGCGTCTGTGAAAGTCTGGGTTTGTCTGGGAAAGGTTTGGGACGGTGGAGTATTGCCTTTAACTGAGACGGTGTCTTTTCAAGCGATGCTGCAGAGGGGCAACAGACTGCAAATTCCACGGGTGGTACGGTGGCGTTTCAAACTTGAAAGCGACCAAGTTCTAAAGGTAACTGTACAATGCCGAGGTGCCTGGCCCATTGGTGAGCATTTCTATGCAACAATGAGCAAAGATGGCCGCATAGTCGTTCCTAAGTTGATACTATCTGTGGTTGCCCATTTTAAGCCAAGCCTTGAAGGTTACACATTCCAAGTTATATTGGAACCATCTTAGGGATGGGTGATTTGTGGAGAATTTTTGAGTCTGTTAGAAGAAGTAAATTTGTTTTTTGCTTGTGATAAAGGGCTTAGTTTTGACTTGGTTTTTTGGTTTAGCGTTTGGATTGCTTGTTGGTTGCGTCTGGGGACGTCTTTATTCGTCTGGGAAAGTTGGGTGAGTTATGCAAATCTAAGCATAGTTCCCTACCGATGAATATAATGCCCAGTGGTGAGATCCAAGCCTCTCAGCAAATGGAAGCTTTTTTTGAAAGATGATATTGTTGTGCAGAAATGCAGTTGCATTATCATTAGTATCACTATCCTTCTTCTTGGGGTTGTTTTAGGACTATTCTTCGTATTTTGTTAGATCAACGATGCATGCTTCCTTGAAGGCTTTTTTGCGGTTTACGCAGGATTCGCATTTACCGCAGTGTTTGGCGTCTTCACGATAACAGGACCATGTTAACTCAAATGGCACGCCCAGTTTGACGCCTTCTTCAATTACCTCGGATTTGCGTTTCCCACTGAATGGCGCTTGAACACTAATGTCCTCGCCAGTACCCAACCTTGCTGCTTTCTCAAATGCTTCATAAAATTCTCGGCGGCAATCAGGATAAAACGGTTCATCTGAGCCATGTGCGCCATAAAAAATTTTGTTAGCGCCAACCGAAACCGCGTAGGATACGGCTACGGATAGGAAGATGGCGTTTCTGAAGGGGACAATGATGGGTTGGCTGAATTCAGCCGTTAAGGGGATATTGCTATTGCAGAGTGAGGTTACGTCGCCGAACACGCTTTTTAGGGCTGAGAGATCGACGATTTTTGTTTTGGTGCCGAGACTTTCAGCGATTTTTTGGGCAGATTGGGTTTCTTTAACGGCGATTTGCCCATAGTTGAAAGTTAAAGGATACAATTCATAACCCTGTTTTTTTGCCCAGTACGCAACTACGGCGGAATCTGGTCCACCGCTGAGAACGATGACGCATTTTTTGTTCTGTTTCATATTATATTCACCTTAGTTTTGGGGAGGATGCTGATAGTTTCCTCTTTCGTTTCCAAACCATCTCTGGAATACGCCTGACCTTTTTAACAGCTTGAAGATTGGCCATCCGATAAGCACAGTGGCAATGATGTTTCCGATGGCAACGTAGGCGATTGTGAGAAGCAGTGGCAAGCCGTATAGGTAGGACAGCATCCATCCGACGGTTGTGCCGATGACGAACGAATAGGCGATGCAGGTTGCGATTACGGTATAATCGTTTTGGGTGCGTTTGTAGGTGTAATAGACTACAAAGGACATGGCGAAGGAGGGTATGGTGTTGAGCAAGTCAATGGGGCCAGCTGACGAGAAAATGTTACCGATGAAGACTCCTAGTGTGTGCCCTAAAACTCCTGCGATGCCAAGTAAGGGGACGGCGGCAACCATTGAGTCGGCGATTCTGACTTGGATAGGTCCATAAGAGAACCCTCCTAAAACAACGACGAGCGCTGCGTAGAGTGCGGCGTAAATTGCAATTACAGCTAATTCTTGTGTGCGTATTTTCAGTTTCATTCTCCCTACTCCCGGGTTTTATTTTTGGTTGGCGGAACGGGTAGGAGAATCCACTCACCCGCCAATTGCCCATAAAAGAATTAGTGTCGCCTAAAAACCTTATCAAGATTTTTTCACAGAAGTGCATTTGATTGCTCGGGCAATGAATTTTGTTTGTCAAGAAATTTTGACTAACCTTTGTCAAGAAATCTTTACAAAAACCCATTTTACCACAACGTAAACCTATAAGGTAATAGGGAAGTGATGATTACGGCGCTAAACCACTATATAATAAATCACAGAATCCTAATTCAAATGCAGAAGAACGGTTGTGTTTTCTGCGCAATATGTCATCAACCCATCGTTGAAGGACAGCGAGTAGCTTCTAGAAAAAGCTCTGCTGTTCGACATGAAGAATGTTACCAGCGCTCATTTGTTTAACGAAAAAGTTCTCCTCAGTTTGGTGGATATCTTTTTCAACATCGGCGAAATATTAATTAGGCTCACGGAAAGATTAGATGATGCTACTTCCTAGTGAGATGGCATTCCGAACCAACGGAGTTTTAGGGAGCAAAAACATATGTCACAAAATAATTCAGCTAGCCAACTAGTCCTTAAAGGCACCACAACTATTGGCGTCGTCTGCAAAGACGGCGTTATCCTTGCTTCAGATACCAGAGTAACCATGGGTTACTATGTTGCCCACAAATTTGGAAAAAAAGTCTACAAAATCGACGATCACATGGGCATGACCATCGCTGGAACGGTAGCTGACGCACAGCGTGTGGTGGATATCTTAACTGCAAATGCGCGCCTATACAAGATTAACTTGAACCGCCCCATGCCAATCAGCACCGCTGCACGAATGGTTGCTAACTTGCTCTTTTCAGCAAGGTATGTACCCTTATCGACGCAAGTCCTAGTTGGCGGTCATAGACGACACTGGACCACACGTCTACAACCTCGATCCCTACGGCAGCTTAACAGAGGAAAAATCTGTTTCCACAGGCTCCGGATCCCCAGTCGCCTACGGCATACTTGAAGACAAGTACCGCGAAGGCTTAACAATCGAAGAAGTTTTACCAACAATCGCAAAAGCCGTTAATGCAGCCATGAAACGTGACGTAGCAAGCGGCAACAACTACAACATCATCGTAATTGACCAGTACGGTTACAAAGAATTATCTGACGAGGAGAAAAGCAAACTTCTCAAGGCAGGAAGTTAAAGTCTGTGGCTCGAACCCAAGAAAAACGAACTCAAGATAAAGACAAAATAGAAATAAGCCAATATATTCTTCAAAAAGTTCCCCGTGAAGCAGAGGTCACCAGAATCGAGTACGAAGGTCCTATGCTTGCGGTTTACACTAAAAAACCAGAAATTTTGGTGGATCAAAGCAGCATCGTTGCTGAAATTGTCGGAGTTATCCGAAAAAGAATAGTTATTCGACCCGACCCTTCGGTGCGTATTCCTGAAGTGGAAGCCGAAAAAATCGCACGCGAACTCATCCCAGTAGAAGCTGAAGTTACAGACATTAATTTTGACCCGAGCCTTGGCGAGATCATTATCGAAACCAAAAAGCCCGGATTAGTTATTGGCAGAAACGGTTCGGTTTTGCAGGAAATTATAAAGAAAACCAAGTGGCGACCTCATGTTCTGCGGTCTCCGCCGATAAAATCCAAGATTGTTACTCACATGCGCCACTACTTGCACTCCGAAAGCAAAGAACGTGAACGTATCCTACGTACAGTGGGTGAACGCATCTTCCGCCCCAAAACCTACGACGTCGGCGATATTCGCATGACCGTGCTTGGCGGTGCTCAAGAAGTCGGTCGTAGCGCATTCCTGATAAAAACACGTGAAAGCAGCGTTTTACTTGACTGCGGTATTAACCCTGGTTCGAACAGGCCGTTTGAGAGTTTTCCACGTTTTGATTGTCCAGAATTCCAAATAGACTCCTTAGATGCTGTAATTATCAGTCACGCGCACCTTGACCACTGCGGTTTAGCACCATTTCTCTTTAAGTACGGTTATGACGGACCTGTCTACTGTACTGCTCCAACTTCGAATCTGATGACGATGTTGCAGCTTGACTATTTGGATGTTGCCAGCAAGCAGGGTGTGACCCCGTTCTACGACCAAAAAGATGTGCGTGAATGTGTATTGCACACGATTCCACTCCGCTACGGCGTAGTTACCGACATTGCTCCAGATATCCGTTTAACCCTGCATAACTCAGGCCATATCTTGGGTGGTGCAATGCTTCACCTGCACATAGGCGAGGGCTTACACAACATCGTTTACACGAGCGACTACAAATTCGCTCGAACCATGCTTTTGGAAGCGGCTGCAACAGAGTTTCCACGTATTGAAACCGTAATCACCGAGAGCACCTACGGCGGCACTGAAGATTTCATGCCTACCCGCGTGGAAGCTGAAGAAGCCATGACAAAAGTCATCAACCAAACCTTGATGCGAGGGGGCAAAGTCCTGATACCTGTTCCTGCAGTTGGTAGAGCACAAGAAATCATGCTTATCATCGACGGCTACATGAAACGTGGCTTAATGAAAGAAGCCCCAGTTTTCATTGAGGGAATGATTAGCGAAGCCACAGCAATTCACACTGCTTACCCAGAATACCTTGGCAGAGAAGTTCGTCATAGCATCCTACATGAAGAAGTCAATCCATTCCAAAGCGACTATTTCACTATAGTTGAGCACCCAAGCGTACGTCAAAGCATCATAGACGGAGAGCCATGCATTGTATTAGCAACTTCAGGCATGCTTGAGGGTGGACCCGTAATCGAGTACTTCAAAAGTTGGGCAAGCGACGAACGTAACACCATCATATTCGTTAGCTACCAAATCGAAGGCACCATGGGAAAACGTGTCCAGAAAGGCGTAAACGAAGTAACCATGATGGATAACGAAGGCAAAATGGCAGCAATATCCGTGAAGATGCATACAGAATCCATCGAAGGCTTCTCAGGTCACTCTGACAGACGCCAACTCGTCAACTACCTAACACATCTTAACCCGAAGCCAGAACGCATCTTCGTGGTTCACGGAGAAAAACAGAAAACCATGAACTTCGCCAACTTCATGGACAACAAAGTAGGAATACACACTGTCGTTCCAGCCATACTGGAAACCTACCGATTACTGTAAGAATAAAGGAAGCAAAAATTTTAGGCTGATGTAGGTAGCAGTCCACTGGAAACTGGCGCCGGCGATTTTTCTCGCCAAATTCTTATCGTTTTTGGGCAGATAACTACTCGTTCTTCGCCTAAACGTGCGATGTCGCCGCCTATTGAATCGGCGAACTGGTAGAGATCGTTAACTGCGGTTTTTACGTCCTCGATGCTTTTGCTCGCAAGAGGGGTTACACGTAAAATAATGATGTTACCGTTTTTAATTTCGTTCTTGATGTTTTCAAGGTCCGATAATTCGCGCAGAGGCATGGCTTTTAGATAGGTTTTGCTTGGGGCAATAGCGGCTTCGGTTTTTTGTTCCACTGGTGGAGACATATCTTGTTTTTGTTCAGTTGGCGCTGCAACTGCTTCTTCTTGGACGGATGCAGTGGTTTTTTCAGTTGTTGCCATAGATGGCTCCTGAGTGATAACCGCTGGTTCCTCAGTTTTTTCCTGAACGATTGCGTTGGGTTCCTGCTGAGATTCACTTGGTGCTGGAGGCGTTTCTTGTTTGGGTTCTTCTTGAGGAGTCACGGCTGGGATTTCTTGTTCAGGTTGTTTCTTTTTGTGGAATAGGTTGAACGGCATTTTTTTCTCCTCTAAACCCACTATTATCTGCATTTAACAGTTAAGCGTTTCTTTTAACTCAACTCTCATGCACTGTTATATTGTAGATTTATTGGTACCAGAATATTTGATTTGTGCTTCACTGCCCTGTGCTTTTCAGTTCAAACATTGTATCCTGAATGTTTACGTTAACAAATTAACTATTATAGTGTAAATAAGGCCTATTAGAAATAAGAAAACTGCGACAACGCTTGCCTTGAATAAAAAGGAATAGATTTTTCCTGTTTTACGTAATTTCCACAAAACCGCTAGACAAGAAGCAACGAAGGCTAATGCAAAAAATATTGTTATCGGAAACGGAATCAGTTGTAACGGCATAAGTTAGCATTATCTCTTTACCTATTTAAATTCTAAAGAAATGCTTTCAGAAAATTCAGAATTAGCCAAATTACTTCAAGGGATTGCTTATCGTTTAAATAACTAAGCTATCATATGCGGTAATAGAAATCCTAAGGTGCTGCTTTGAGTCATCAACATGAAATTAAAAAAACTCATGTTTCATTCATAGAATTTGATGACGTGCAGTTCCACAAACTTGTGGACCTCAAGTATTTCGGTGAAGGCAACTCCAAGGGAAGGGTGCTAGAGTTCGATTTTGAATATTGTCTTGTCTGCGGCTTACGATTGCTTGATGGAAAGCCGATTATGACCAGAGATATTTTAGAAGATGAATTTGAAAAATTAGTTATTCAGGCAAAAAACGGCAAATATTTACCGTATAAGGAAACAACGTTGCAGCATTCAGATTTTGAAACGTTTGAACGTTTAATTACCCATGCTTTGGAATTCGGTAAATTAAAAGAAAAACAAAGTTAAAAAGGGGTTATTTTAGGGCGTTATTACCCTGGTGTCGTATTTGTAGAGGTAGTACAGGTGGGTTGCGTCGTAGGGGTAGGACTCGTTAGATGGGTATGGGAAGCTGGTCATGGCTTGGAAGGGCATTGGGTTCACCGTGAAGGGAACGTAGGATAAGCCGTTTCCCTTGAACCACACGCTTGCGACAAGGAAGAAGTCTCGCTCCATACCGGGGGCAACTGGAGGCAGGTTTGCAGGGAACTTTAATTGCACGCCGTCTCCTTCTCGCCCAATCACCATCTGGTCATCCGCTGAAAGTAGCAGGGGAGTAACGTCGCCGTACTTGGTGAAGGCGCCTGAAGAGTTAGAGTATGTTGAGTAAATCTGTTGGAAATCAGCTGAGGATGGAAGAATCGAGTGGACACTGAGGTTCTGCTGGGTGGTAGTGTCGATTCCTATGTAGTCGAAGCGTATGTCTTGGTAAGTGTTTATTCTAATTGAGTAATCGTTTGTTGGGAAGAGCCCTGTTAAGTCCACAACAAACTCTGTGTCAGTTACATCGGGTAAGGGGAACTCTCGATCGTCTGGAACGCGGACCCAACTGCCGTTTGCGGCTTTGACTTCTAGGTAGGGCGGCGGAGAAGGCGTCACTCCTGGTTGCGAGGCATATTTGAGGAAGTTTGTACCGCCTGCACTGGTTGAAGGCCAATTAATCGTGGCGCCGACAATCAACTTGATTTCCTTTGCTCCGGATAGGTCGCCTAAGTTGAGAGTAAGATTGTTCCATTGCCATCTGGTTCCGCTGGTGAAAACGCCGTCCATCTTCGCGATTTGGGGCAGAACATTGGCTCCCGATCCATTAACAGCAGATATGGGTGTTTGGGGAGTTTTGCTTACTGTGTAGTAGGTTCCTTGCCCCGTGAGGTTGTATATGTAGGTGCCTGCCGTTGAAAAGACTTCTGTGTTGGCTGGATGGTCAATTGCAACGAGTTGTGCAGCGTCCATATAGTAAATTTCATCAGATGTCTCCATCACGTTCATCGCGTAGTATCCATCTTTGGCTTGTAGTTGATTAGGCGCGATTTTTACGTAGTCCCACGGATAATTGTAGGAGAAAACCATCGTTCCGTCAGGTTTGAAATAGTTGACGTAGCCTAGCCATCCTGGTCCGTCAGAAACCTCAGCTACATATGTGTAGGATGATCCGTTCCACGAATAAAGGGAAGGGCACGAACCTGGGCGAGTGTAAGAAGTAACAACGTAGGTTTCTTTTTCAAGGTCAACTATTTTTGTGGTACTGGTGGTTCCACCGTTGTAATTAGAGAATGTAAAAGTTACTTGACCCCAAGTGCCTATTGAAAGCACGGTTGAGGATGGAAAAACTACGGTGTGCTGCCCCACGTCCGCTAGTTCAACGTAAGTTGTCAAGTGACTTTGACCATCCAAAGTGAAGGGTATTCCAGGACGAGAGGAAATGATGTGGATAGTGTGCATACCAGTGGGAACAACGTGAATTGTGACGCTATTTCCTCCAACGCTCAATGCAAAATTTCCAAGAGTACTTTCTGATATGTTAGTTGCTAAACTTGAAGTTCCACCCGCAACAAGATCCACATTTACCGAATTCGATGGGGCACCATTCACTAAAATGGGTAACCGGTAAGTTAGATCTTCGCTTCCCTTGTTGGCTGCGTTAAACGTTATGTTAATAGATTGATCAGGCCAAGCCTCAATTGGATCAACAAGTAAATTGGATATGCTAAGCGTAGAGGGCATCACAGCAGGTTGCGATGAAACTACAAGGATTCCGAATTGGTCTCCGATTGTTACGTTGTAGCTGCCTTCAATTGTTTCGTTTAAGTTGAAGTTGATGGTTTGTGATTCATTTGCTACAAGGGTAACCTTCTTTGTTTCAGCAACAGTATCGTTGATTTTGAGGCTGAGCGAATTAGTGCCCTGGACATCGCCGAGGTTAACCGCGCCTACTGAAATGTTTACTTGCTGACCTATAGTTGCTTCTGAAGGCGTGATAGTTAAGTTGCCAAGCTGAAAAGATGTCACCGCAGACGCAGATGGCGGGAAAGATACATAACTTTGGACAAACCAATAAGCTCCTGCCTCCGCTAAGGCACCGATTACTAGAGCACAAATCAGAATGGTTCTTGCTTTACTGAGGGCTGAAGTCATAATTCTATCTTCGTCTCCCTTGGGGTTCCAAAACATATAGCCATCGTTTACATTTATTGCTTGTTCTTTTTCTTGAATTCATTGCGTTTTAGAATGGGTTTGGCTTTGCTCAAAAATAACAATAATTTTCTTTAGCTAACAAATTGGCGGTAGCTAAGTTGAGGAAATCTTATTTAACCAATAAGCCAATGAAAACTAGTATAATTTCGCATTTAGAGGCAGCACGTGAAATGTCTAAACCTGACGAGTATTCTTGGATGACCAAAAACAAACTGATGACATATACATTTGTTGCACTCGTTATTCTTGCGGGCATTTCTGCCATTTCGTTTTGGCCCACGTCAATTGTAATCTCGGTGATAGCCGTCGCAGTTGCCGTTGGACTGGATTATTTGTTATCAAAAGTCATGAAAGACAAAGGTCCCCAGAATACCCTGTCTGCAGCCGTTTTCGGATTAATTGTTGCTCTCTCATACTCTTTAGGGTTGCCTGCCCAAAATACGGTTGAGATTCTGCCGCTTGAGGCACCTCAAGCTTATCTTTATGTTGCGATGATCGCTGTGCTTGGCATGGTTGTGCTCAAAAAGGCTCAAAGCTTGATGGGCAGAAAATACGTGAACCCTGCTGCAGCAGCGAAACTTATTGTTCTTTTTCCTTTCCTGAACTCGATTCTACTGGCGCAAGACCATCTCTCCACCAGCTTCAACGGTTCAGGCTTACCCCCCCTAACCAGCCCAATCGGATACACTGGCACATCTTCTTTTTCTTTCTGGATTCGAACCTGCCTGGGTAACTCCTCAAGCCACTCGCCCACAGACGTATTCTATACTTTCTTTATCCAGAAATTCCACGGTTGGGTAGGCGGTGCCTGCTAGCTTAGCAGTCATCATCGTAGGTATCGCATTATTCTTGTTATGCCGCAAATACATCAAATGGAGAATAACCCTTGCCTATTTTGTTTCGGTATCAGCTCTATCGCTAATTATGACGGGCATATACGGTGGAGATGCATTGCTAAGGTTAGGCTTCGAACTATTCATTGGAAGCTCCATATTCCTCGCGTTCTTCATGATAACTGACCCCGCAACGACGCCGCTGACACGTAAGGGGCAAATTATCTTCGGCGTAGGTGTAGGTGTGCTCACAGTGCTTATTCAGACTTACATGAACTTCCTTGGAGGCTCCATCCTTGCGCTCGTCATAATGAACCTCACTTCACCCTTACTGGACAACGTTGGATTACGCAAGCCTAAAATGGAAAAGCGAACCCCCAATCTTCCAAAAGGCAAACCATTCGAAACCAAAACCACCACCGATTGCCTCAGATGCGGCGAATGCTTAGAGGTATGTTGTCACGACTTAAGCCCGATACTGATCAAAGAAGCATTCGACAAGAACAACCAGAAAAAAATTGAGCAGTTAAAAGCAGATTTCTGCGATGGTTGTGGCCATTGCAGTTATGTGTGTCCGGCGAGAATTGATCTTCAAGGCTCCGTGCTGCGAGCGAAAGTGTCCATTCGCAAAAAAGAATAGGTGCGATGTTGAATCGACTGCTAGCTGCATTAGGTAGTCTTGGAGCTAAAATGTTGAAATAAATTCTCTCTGAATTGGCCAAGGACAAAGCATTCTAGCTATGCGGACATCTATCTTGGTAATGTTTGGCAAAACAGCCATTTCTTCTTGTACTTCTATAAAATGGTTAATGTCTCTAATCATTAGAGTGAATGTTAAATCCTGGTAGCCTGCTGATTTGATAATCCTGTTCACATCGGGGGTTTTGGAGATTTTTTCGATGTTAACAGCCAATGCTTCCCTAGAAAAAGAAAAGTTGAAAATTCCGAAGGCGTAGTATCCTATTTTAGTTGGGTCTATCTCCACAACTACTTTGAGGTCTCTATTTTCCTTAAGCTTTTCGTACCTTCGAACAATTGTTTCCGTTGATACTCCAAGCGGGTCTGCAATTTCTGCAAAAGGCATGCGGCCATTTAATGAAAGTTTGTTAATGATGGCTCTGTCAATGTCGTCGATATTGCTGTCCATTTTCCTTCTGTATTGGGCCAGTCTCTTCAGGCGTTTTTTTGGCGACCTGTTTTTCAACGTTGAAGATGGATAGGTTTTCAGGAGTGTTTCTCATCCCTGTCCAAATTGTGACGTCAGTTCCCAGAACGTAAGGTTGACTCTGAATTAGCTTTTTGACAGCTTCTAATTCATCTATGTTTTTCAATGCAACTTCTGTCAAGACAGCTTGTTGAACTGCTGAGGGGTACGCATGGATCACATTTGACATCTTGTTAACTGCTTGCGTAGTAGGTTCTATTTTTCCTCGTTGAACTTGGATGAGCAGGTTTGCGATGAAGTTGGCATCAAAGCATCTGGTGCTGTTTTGGGTTGTGAATCCTAAAATTACGCCTTTGGCTTTTAGTTGTTTGAATCTTTTCGCTATCACATCTTTAGAAGTGTTGTTTTCTTTTGCTATGTCTGCAAAGGCTTTTCTTCCGTCACTGAGCAAATCCTCAAGAATTGTAAGGTTTAATGAATCGTTTTTTATCTTTTGCGCCATTTAGATTTGCCCAGTTGGTGTTTTTATGTTCATTTCTTTGTTATAAATAGATTTTTGTGAAATAATGTTGGATTGTATGGTGCGGTTATGTGTCTTTTTTATTTATGTGCTTTCTTCTTTTTCATATTTTAATAAGATAAAATACGAAAAGCGTAAATATAATTGTGTATATTGGTGGTTTTGTTGGATCAATTTCTATTGGTTCAAACAACAATGGAGAAAACAAAAATGTCTATATCTTTTAAAGTAAAAACGCAATTAAAAAAAACCTTAACAACGGCATTTATAATTTTCATGGCAACCGCATTAGTTGCAGGCAGCAGCTTTTTAGTTCAAGCACAAACTACCACCAATGCCCCCACTTATCCCTATGTCGTCGCTAACCCCAACCCCTTGGGAGTAAATCAAACTGCCCTCGTTGACTTCTGGATGTCCGACATCACCCCCAACTCAGTAGGCGCAACAGGCGACTTCTACAGCGGCGTAACAATCGTCATAACCGACCCCACAGGTACAAACACAACCATGGGACCATACACGCTCAACTCTCTTTCAACAGGCTATTTCCAATACGTACCAAAAACCACCGGCAACTACACATTCCAAATGTTCTACACCGGCAACAACTTCACCGACATACACATCAACTACTTACCCAGCCAAAGCAAAATCTTCACCCTAACAGTGCAAGACCAACCGGTCTACTCAATCCCACAAACTCCGCTACCGACTGATTACTGGACACGACCCATCAACGCACAAAACTACCAATGGAGCCAAATTTCAAGTAACTGGCTAATGGCAGCTTGGAATAATACTGGCAATGCAGGTAGCGGCGCTAGAGCATTCGACGATGGCTCCTCCTATGTTGGAGAGGGGAGCTCACCAAACAGCGCACACATTCTATGGACTTCACCACTAGACTTTGGCGGCTTAGCAGGAGGACAATACGGTGACGCAGCATACTACCAAGGAGCATCCTACGAACAATACTTCACCCCACCAGTCATCATCAACGGCGTACTCTACTACAACACTATAATCGGTCAAGAACCTAGCACAGGAAGCGCAAACCCCAGCATAACCGCAATGAGCCTACAAACAGGAAAAACACTCTTCACCATCCAAAATGCATCCTTAACCTTCGGACAAGTCTACAATTACGTTTCACCCAACCAAGCAGGAACATATGCATACCTATGGTCAGTTTCAGGAACAACCTGGACAATGTATGATGCATCTACAGGCGGCAAAATTCTAACACTCGTAAGCGTGCCCAGCGGAGTCGTTGTTCCGGCATCCGACGGAAGCATACTAGTCTACTCACTTAAATCAAACGCAAACGGGTACGCACTATCAATGTGGAACTCAAGCCAAGCCATTGCTCAAGACAACAATCATGCACCACAAGAATCCAACAACTACTGGACCTGGAGACCCTACGCATGGCAACTAGCCCCATCACATGGCGTAGTTAATGCCACCGGATTCACAATAGACTCTTCAGGCGTTCTACAGAGCACTAACGGAACCATGTGGACAGCGCAAGAACCAAACACAGCCGCGGGACTAACACTTAGTCCAGTATTCAACCAAGGCTCATGGACCGATGGACCATACATAGTTGCAGCAAACCCACCTTTCGGAATCTTCAGTTCATGGGACACCACCAGCCAAATACCCGTTAACATCGCGGCATACAGCATGGCAGATGGAACCTTTGCCTTTAACTCGACCTTGAACCCACCAACAAACCTACCAAATGACTTCGGCGACTCCTTCGAAACAATATACGAATACAACGGTATCTTCTACTGCTTCGAAAAACAAACCAGCCAATGGGCAGCCTGGGACATCCACGCAGGCGGACAACCAATCTGGATATCCGATCCTTACACCAACCCCTGGGGCATGTACGCTGAAAGCGGCGGAGAAATGAACGCCTTCGGCTTATTCTATGCTGCAGGATGGGACGGAGAAATCCACGCCTTCAATGCAACAACCGGCGCAGAAGTCTTCGATTTCCACTCAGCAAACTCCGGCTACGAAACACCATACGGCGTCTATCCATTCTACGGCGGCATAACCGTTACAGCTGATGGCAAAATCTTTGCACAAACAGGACAACACGGCAACGGCGTAACTGACATGTACCGTGGACAATCACTCTACGTAGTCGATGCACAAACTGGCGCAAGTCTCTGGAACATGACAGGATGGTTCAACTACGGCGCACTCGCAGACGGCGTCTGGGTAACCCAGAACAACTACGACAACCAAATCTACGCCTTCGGCAAAGGCCCAAGCGCAACAACAGTCACCGCATCACCAGGCATAGGAAACGTTGCAACCATACAAGGAACAGTCACTGACCAATCGCCAGGCGCAAACGGCACCGCAGCAATCGCAGACCAATACATGAGCGAATGGATGGCACACCAATATGAGCAACAAACACTCCCAAGCAACTTCCCATGCGCCACTGCAGGAGTCCAAGTAACCTTAACAGCAGTAGACCCCAACGGCAACACAATCCCAATCGGCACCACTGTTAGCGACAGCACAGGACACTACGCTATTAACTGGAATGTACCCACGGTTCCAGGACTATATACAATAACTGCTTCCTTCAACGGCACAAACTCCTACTACGGCTCAGTTGCAGAAACCTCAATCGCAAGCAGCTTCTCAGGTACCA
Source organism: Candidatus Bathyarchaeota archaeon (assembly GCA_963809455.1). Lineage (GTDB taxonomy): Archaea > Thermoproteota > Bathyarchaeia > Bathyarchaeales > Bathycorpusculaceae > Bathycorpusculum. Next base: position 17,531 of record CAWEJP010000014.1, read on the forward strand.
CAACTCCAACATCAACACCAACTGCTCCAGCATCACCAGTTGACACATACTTCCTACCCGCAGTCATCGCCATCATAGTTGTGATAATACTCGTCGGCGCAGTACTCGCAATCCTTGTTCGCGCAAAACACCCATAAAACAAATAAAAAACAAAATCCTTTCTTTTTTTATTTTTAAAAAATATTTATGAAAAAATGGAGGTAAAGAGTATGGAAACAACCAAGATGGATTCATCATCATATTTAGAGAAGAGCGAAATGGTGGAGAAAATTACTCAAGAAGTGCCAACAGAAGCTTCAGTTTCAGAAACATCTTACTCTAGAAAAATTAAGCCAAGAGCCCTTATATTTAAAGCGACCGAGAAAGACCTTGATAAAATTAAAGAAGTAATAGAAACACAATTTACTGAAGTTGAGATTATCTACGTTACGACCGGTCCAGCTACGAGCATCCTTCGTGTTACCAAATCGATGCCTTTTGAAACTGAGGATTCTTCTACTCAACCACTGTGTCATTTGAATAGCCAGAGCTGACAAGGCTTAGTTTAATTTACTTCAGTTAGTGCTATCCAAACTTCGCTGTCTTCTTACTAAATGTACTGAGACAATAGTCCCTTCTCTTCCAAGTCCAAAAACTACCGACTGATTAAATCTGTGGCGGAGTCTGCCAGTTTTGACGCCAGTATCTTCTTCTTGACCGCCAAAATAGCATTCTAGCCACAAACAGAATTAACATAATGACCAAAAGCACAATTAAGAATTCACCTGGATAATAGCTTGCCCCAGTTTGAATGACAAAAAAGTAAAGGAAAACCACAACTATCAGGCCAATCGGCAGCATCAGTATAATACCTGCATAACGAAACCAAGATGGTTGGCGTTCCCTGTTAAAACCTCCCGCTTGAGCACGTTGTTGCTGAATTTGCTTGAGTTTTTCCTCGTTGAGGTAGTATTTGCCGTTTACTTCGACAAATATGCCTGTTCTGCCGAGTCTGCGATGCATGGCTTCTTCAAAGCGTGGAGGCAGCCCAAGTTCTATGGTGGTCAGGGCTTTTTCTGGGCTCATTGCGTCTTTTTGACGGAACTTTTCTATTATCTCTTCCAGTCTTCGTCGCATTTCTTGTGGGTCTCTAAACATTTTGTTTTCTCCTTAGCTTTTGGAAACTTATTTTACTCCAAACATGAAAACCCGTATCATATAGGTTGGATTGAAAATTATGTATTTACGGATTTTCCCAAAATTATACCAATATTCTAAATTCCTTGAAATTTATCAAATCAAGTCGATTGGTTAAACTTTCATTTTTTTCCTGTTGTTAGAAGAAGAACGGGCTGAATTCCTACGGAGCCGTTTTTCTTCTTCTTTCAAACAAAATCAAAACGCACTCTCGACTGAAAGAAGAAGACACTAACTTGCACATATCCACTGTTTTCTTCTGCCTAGCAATAGAAGAAGAAAAAAGTGACAATTTTTTGAAAAATTTTTTCTTGTTGTTCTATCAAAAAAAAGGGCATCAGCAAACCAACTCTCTATTAGTAGAAGAAGATTGGAAAAAAAATTTGCTCTTCTTCTTCTTTCAACTTAGTTTCCAGCTATTAAGTTACGAAATTTTTAAACTAAGCCATGCTTGCAAGAATGCTGCATAGCAAGCTGGGTTAAAGCTTGAATATCGTAATCTTTAACAAATTTTTAATAATTCATAATTTTTCCCATCAGAATTGTGTCAAAAGTAAAATCATGTATAATAACTACGCATGGCTTATTGAATATATTGCGCGGATCTGATTATCATTTTTTTTAAGCCCTAAAATGGGATTTTATGATTACGTGACGAATCTGGGCAATTAAGGTAAGTTGGAAAAATGAGCATAACCCAAGTTAATATAATAAAAGACATCCCTAAACCGAATCAGCGGTTAGCTGAAAAGTGCCCAGAATGTGCAAGCAAAAATCTCGTTCATGATTACGATTCAGGCGAAACCATCTGCGGAGACTGCGGTCTCGTTCTGTACGAGCAGATGTTAGATAAGGGTCCAGAGTGGCGTGCCTTTACCCAACAAGAAAAGGCGTCAAGAAGCCGCGTCGGCATGCCCACCTCATATTCAATTCATGACAAAGGACTATCCACAACCATCAGCCAAATAGACAGAGACGCATTTGGACGAAAACTACCCTTATCCACAAGACTTCAGATGTGGCGCCTTAGGAAATGGCAAATACGTAGCCGCGTACACTCATCCACTGATCGAAATCTCGCTCAAGCAATGGCTGAACTTGAACGTTTATCAAGCAAAGTAAACATTTCAGCACCAATCAAAGAAAAAGCAGCAGTTATTTACCGAAAAGCACTGGACAAAACATTAGTCCGAGGAAGATCAATCAACGCAATCGCCGCAGCAGCATTATATGCAGCATGCCGCAAAAGCGGATCCCCAAAAACCCTTAGCGAAATCTCGCAAGCAAGTCTAGTGAACAAGAAAGATGTTGCAAGATGCTACAGGCTGCTGCTGCAAAAACTCGATTTTCACATGCCAATTTCAGACCCACTGACATACGTTTCAAAGATTGCAGAAAAAAATGGAGTATCAGGGAAAACCCAAGGCACCGCGATAGCGATACTCAGAGATGCTAAACAGAAACGGTTTTCAGCAGGAAAAGACCCAATCGGCATGGCCGCAGCCGCACTTTACATAGCTTGTCTCCAAAATAATGAAAAAGTAACGCAAAAAGACATAGCAGAAGCATCCGGAGTCACCGAAGTTACAGTTAGAAACAGATACAAAGCACTAAAACAGCAGTTAAACATCGAAATACCTGATCAAAAAACTCATTTTTAGTTTTCTTTTCTTTTGCTAAGACCAAGTTTTGTTTAATTCTATCAAGAGCACACATAAATCTCGTACCGAACAAAAGAAAAAGGCAAAAACAGAATAAATTTGCTTGAATAAGTGGCGGGTCCGATGGGATTTGAACCCATGACTTTCAGCTTAGAAGGCTGACACGCTATCCGTACTGCGTCACGGACCCGCACAGGGCACTGTAATGAAAACACCTTTACATATAATTTTACCTATCGCTTTCTGCCAAACCCCATCTAGCCAAGCAACTCTCTCTGCTATTAGTTAATTGTTTTATTTGAGGAGGCTATAGAAAAAAATCGCTGGCAAAGAAGGAGCTTAGGTTTTCCAGCCGGGTCCAGCTTTTTTGCCCAAGAAAATCACTTGAAAATGCCCGATGACTATCAATATCATCCAGACGGATGAATAGAAGAAGTAGTAGACAAAAAGTTCATGCAATTTAACTTCTCTAAAGCCCAGTTTTCTTGCAAACCCGTAGAATACTGCAGCGGTAAACGCAAAGCCTGACATGGAAATTATCAGTACTTTAATTACGTCAGCGGTTCCCAAAGACAAAAGCAAAAGGGGCAGCGCAATGTTAAATTTCACCGACAAAAACAGCGAAAAAACCAAGAGCGAATTGTACATCCAAAGGCTGGGAATAACTGCGGTTAAAAAGAATACTACTACTGAGGGATAGAGAAAGAATATGCTGGGCAAGAAAACCTGGGGCTTCTTGATGAAACGTTTACCTAACTGTTTATACCAATCCACAAGCCACAAGGCTTGACCGATGGACCATCGCCTACGTTGGGTAAGCCATTTTCTCCAATCCCCATGAACCTCATTCTTTACTTCAACATCGGTTGTATAAGCAAAGCTGCTGTCTTCCAAGAAAGCGCGTGTAGCAAGGTCAATATCTTCGGCTACGACAGTTCGAAAACCCTGAACTTTCTCGAACATTTCCCGTTTAATCGCAAACGCTGCTCCATTTACAGCTGGACATTTATGCAGGAAACGAGATGATAACCAAGAGCTAATGTTGAAGGTTAAGTATTCGTAATACGCCATTTTTGAGAGGAAGGACTTGTCTTTTACGACTCTCTTTTTTATGTCCAAGATATCCGTGTGCTGCATTTCCATTACAATTTTTCTTAAGTAGTCTGGGTCGTTTGGTAATCCAACGTCGGAGTCTAGGAAAAGCAGAACTTTACCCGTTGAAAGCTTGACAGTGTTGTTGCATGCATTGGCTTTTCCAATTCGTTCTTTGTTAACAATGAATTTTACGTTGCTGTTTTCAAGCTGGTTGATTTTCCCTAGAAAATCTTCAGTTGGCTCATCCACAGTCACAAATATCTCTTTTGAAACGTTCTGTGAAATAAGTTCTTTCAGTACGCCCTCTATTTGATTAGATTCTTTGTAAACGGGAATAAAGATGCTGACGTCCACGACTAATCCTCAATAAGGCAACAATAAACGCACTTATTCTCATCTGGGTTTTTAAATTATTCTACTGTTAAGTGAGTAAGCGTCAGTTTGATATGTTAAAATAATTTTTTTGAGGAAAATTAATTGGGCCAATCCTGTAAAGGGTCTCTTCCTCGTGTCCATCATTTTCAAAATCTTCCTTGCTAAACAAGATTTTCCTCCTAAGCTTTGAGCCCAGCGACTTAGCCAGCTTCTCTAAATTGTCCTTACAGAATTCATTCGACGGATTAACCGTTCCCTCAAAAAATTTTGCTCCAGTCATCTGTAGATGCTTGCGGATAAGGCCCAGTTGTAAGCCGTTTCCTCGGTAACCTTTATGAACCACAATTTCCCAGCTAAAAAAAGTGTCTGGTCTCGCCGGCGGTATGTACCCCGAAGAAAACGCAATTACCTTTTTCTCATGTTCAGCGATGAGGCATGTATCAGAGAAATCTCTGGCTAAAAGTAAGTAGGTGTATCGTGAGTTTAAGCCGACATATGGTCTATTTGCTGCGAGTAGATGATAGACTTCTTTTATATCTAGCAGGGTAACCTTGCGAATTTTAAATTTCAAGTCAGGTATCATTTTTAATTTTTCAAAAGCGGTTTGTATGCTTTTTTTCTTCGGTCAATTCTCAGATTGCCTTTTGGCACAAGCGAAATCGTTTTTCCGGAATCAATTAGAAGTTTTTCGACACCCACAGCGGTTTTTTCGTTCTCTTCCAACTCCAGCTGCAGGACACATTTTTTGCAGTTTTTAGTGCATTCAACCGACTTATAGTCCTCCGGTTCAGTGTAGGTGGTAATTACGCCTTCATAGTTTCTCATAACTGTCTTGTGCGTTGACCAAGAGACGATGTAGTTTGGTTGAATAGGAATCTTTCCTCCACCTCCAGGCGCATCTACCACAAAAGTCGGCACTGCAAACCCGCTTGTATGTCCTCGAAGGCTTTCTATGATTTCTATGCCTTTTCCAATAGACGTCCTGAAGTGACTAAGTCCTTCTGAGAGGTCGCATTGGAACAAATAGTATGGGCGAACTCGGTTTTGCACTAGTTTTTGGTTTAATTTCTTAATTATGCTGGGGCAATCGTTTACACCCGCTAGCAGGACCGATTGGTTTCCCAATGGGATGCCGGCGTCTGCAAGTTTTCGGAGGGCTTCCCTTGCAGGTTGTGTTAACTCTCTTGGGTGGTTAAAGTGAGTGTTAAGCCATAGTGGATGATGTTTTTTGAGCATTTGCACTAGTTTATCGGTTATTCTGTAGGGTAACACGACGGGTATTCGTGAGCCTATGCGTACAACTTCAACGTGGGGAATGTTGTTTAACTCGGTTAGAATCCAATCCAGATAGTCATCGGGCACCATGAGTGCGTCTCCGCCAGATAGTAGTACGTCGCGGATTTCTTTGTGATTTTTAATGTATTGGATGCCTTGGATTATTTGTTGTTTTGAGGGAATGTGGTCTTGGTCACCGACTTTTCGTTTTCGAGTACAATGTCTACAGTACATGGCACAGCGGTTGCTAATTAAAAAGAGAACCCGGTCGGGGTAGCGATGGGTAATTCCTTTGGTTGGGCTGTCCTTGTCTTCGTGTAGGGGATCTTTCATATCGTACTTTGAAATTTTTAATTCTGCTGGATTTGGGAACGCTTGTTTGAAGATGGGGTCGTTTCGGTAGTTTTCTTTTTCAATAAGGGAAGCATAGTAGGGGGTAATGCTGAGTGGAAATTTGCTCACTGTTTTCTCGAGTTCTATGTGGTCTTTTTTTGTGAACCTTATGCCTGTAAAGTTCTCGAAGTCAGCCACAGTTTTTATCGAATTGTCCAGTTGCCATCTGTAATCAGTCCACTCACTCAAGCTAACGAAGTTTTGAAGGCTTTTCGGTAAGTACGTTTCATAACTTATTATGGAAGGGGTTTTCGCAACAATCATAACTTTGTTTTCTCCTTCAAAAAGCTTCTCTGTTTACTAATTTCCTTTAGGTTCGACGGCTTTTATTGATTTTTGACACTGTCGCTTCACTAAAAAGCGAAATAGGCTTGACTAAGATGGTGTTTTTTGCGCAGACGACTTTGCAAAGGTTGTGAAGTGAGCCATTTTCATGGATTTTTATGTAGGTAGCTTATTATTTTGCGATGAAGGACTATAGCAGTGTTATGACTCATGTTAAAGCGATAAGTTTGCTTTCGGGGGGTTTAGATAGTATTCTTGCTACAGAACTCATCCGAAGACAAGGCATCGAAGTCATAACTTTCAACGTTAAAACACCATTTGGCATTCCCAAAAAAGACGGGTCAAGCGAAGCAGCCCAAGCTGCTGAACAACTTAAAGTACCGCTCAAAGTCCTCTGCGTTGAACAAGATTATTTGCGAATGCTGCGTAATCCAAGGCATGGCTACGGGAAAAACCTAAATCCCTGTGTGGACTGCAAAATCTTCATCTTAAAAAAAGCAAAAAAATACGCCAAAGAAATCGGTGCAGACTTCCTGTTTACTGGAGAAGTTTTAGGCGAACGCCCAATGTCGCAGCATGGCCCAGCTTTGAAGACGATTGCTCAAGAAGCAGGCTTGAAAGGAAAACTTTTGCGCCCTCTTTCGGCCAAATTGTTGGCTGAGACGGTTGCTGAAAAGAAGGGTTTAGTTGACCGAAACAAACTGCTAAGCATCCAAGGAAGGTCTCGTAAGCCCCAATTTGAGCTTGCCAAAGAATTTGGAATCACCACTTTTCCATCTCCAGCAGGCGGCTGCCTACTTACTTGCGAAGAATATTCAAAAAAACTGCAGGACCTTTTCGACAACAAAAAACGCATTTCAATGACAGATATTGCAATATTGCGGGTGGGCAGGCACTTTAGGATAGGCAAAAACAAGATAGTCGTTGGAAGAAATGAAGCTGAAAACAAGTTTTTGGCCGCTAACAAAATGCCAAGCGATTTCTTTTTTGAACTCTCAGAAACCGTTGGACCCACAACTCTTCTGCAGGGACCCAAAACAAAGCTGGCGATTGAAACCGCGGCTAAATTAACCGCTTCATATTCCGACGCCAAATCAGGAGAAGTCACTGTAAAATATGGCAAAGGAACACTAAACAAAACCATAACCGTTTCGTTGCCTCAGAAATCTGAGGTTGAAAAACTCAGAGTTGGCTATTTACAGAAAAAATCAAAAAAATAGTTACCCATCCCATTGGTTCCTCGGCGACAATGCAAAACCTTATCCCTAAATCCACACAAAATAGTAACGGGGTTAAAATTGACAATTCAAACTAACAGAACCTTGGGCGGAATCGGCGCTATTTTCTCAGTGCTTGGTGTCGTAAGTACTATTTCATCGGTCTTTCTGTATGGTAATCCGAATTCGCCAGCTGTCGTTTTGCCTCTTGCTCTAATTTCCGGTTTTGTGGCACTTTTCTCTTTTGTTGGTTTTATCTTGTTTTTAATTGCTATGTATGGGTTTTCAAGAGATTACGGTGAACATAGAATATTCAACTATCTCCTGTATGGGTTTCTAGCAACCATCGTGGCTGCAATAGTAGCGCTAGTAGTAGTGGTTGTAATTTTCTTAACTAACTTAACAACTTTAATTCCAAATACCAACGCACCCAACATTTCTCCTTTTCAAGGTTCAAGTTTCTTGGCGCCTTTTACGGCAGTTTTCTCTTTCGTGGGGATAATTTGGGTTGTTTTCAATGTGTTAGCGTTCAGGTTGCTTGGAACAAAATCAATGGTGCCACTGTTTAAGACTGGCGCATTAGTCCTGCTGATTGGCGCTGTCGTTAATGTCGGTGTGGGAATAGTGTTTGCCGCAATGCTCTATGTTGGGTCAATCGGCTATAACACTTACTTGTTGGCGGCGATTCCAGGTGGACTGGTTCAAAATGCTGCATGGGTTTTGCTGGCTATTGCTTTCTTTAGGATAAAAGTGCCGCCTGAACCAACAATTGCTCCTTCATATGTTCCTCCATTGTCAGTGCAAATGAAATATTGCCCAAACTGTGGAACTCCAAACCAGCTGGACGCGGCTTTCTGTACTCGATGCGGGCAGAAGCTAAGTTAATCTTTTTTCATTGCCTCAGCTTTAAGCTCTTTTGGCATCAACTCAATTGCGTACCGCAAAGCTGTCCTCGGCATAACCTCGCGGTTCTTGAATACATAATCAAAAACTGCGCTTTGGTGTTTTCGGCTTTCTTCTTTGAGCAGCCACCCATAACCCTTCTGCACCATGTCATCCTCGTCTGTTAACAGCACATTGCATATCTCAAAAGCATCATGCAGAAAAAGACCCTTCTTTGCAGGAACAATGAGCGACACAGCTGAAGCCCGTTTGAGCCAGCGGTTTTCGCTTTTAGCCCAGCTCTTCACTTCTCCTAAGACCTCGGGATATTTCTGGATTAGATCTCCGATGGTGTGATTGCAGAATCCGTCACATTTTGCCCAGTTGTTGATATAGCTTTCAATCCAGCGCTTGAAAGTAACCAAATCATTCGGTTCCAGATTATCTAGGTAGTTGGGCAGCCAAAAAGCAGCGATGAAAGCTTCTTCAGTGTAGTCAGAACGATAGAGTTCCTCGCATAAATTAAAAATCGCTTGTTTATCCAGAGTTTTTACTTTTGGCCAATATTTCTTAGCAATTTTGCCCACAGTCTCTGTTTTGACACCATAATACTTTACTTGTTCTTTGAAAAATCGTTGAAAACTCTTCTGTGTTTTGGTGTCTGTGGCGGCTTCTAGGTCAGCTCTGATCTGTGCAAGGATATTGGTCATGACTGAAAGAAACGAGGTTTGATAATAATAGCTTTTCCAAAAATACACAAAAATAAAACAAAAATGGGAAGACGGGTTTAGTAGTCTTCCATCTGGTAGAGACCCAAATCAATATTCAACGCTTTTTCAGGTCCACAGGTGTCTTCAAGGTCGTAGAGGTTACTGGTTGCTTTGTCTAAACGGGTTTTTTTAACGGTCACTTTAGCTTTAACCATCCTGACTTTCATTTTTTCTTTTGATTTAGGCAATATGGCTGATGCGCCAAGGACCCGGGTGTTATCGATGATTTTTGGGGTGACCTCAATTTTGGGGTCTTCAAGGGAAAGTGCAAGTTTTAGGTGGTCCTCATGTAGATTTTTAGTCAACGCCTTTACGCCTCCAAACTTCAGCACTTATTAGATCTCGAATTGCGACTCGGATGGCTTCGGCACGGTTTGGATAGAACCGTTCGTCAACCAGCTGGTCCAAAGCTTTTATATACGTTTCAGGCAGATACAGAGTGATTAGTTTCATTAGGATTTCTCTCCCTGGTTAGGTTGAGTAATTAACTAAAACGTATATTCTTGGTTATACTTCTATATATCATGTGGCAAATATGCTTATAACATGTTCATCCAACACTATATAAAGCTTGGAGCAAGTGGACTCTAGTTATCTGTCAATTTAGGCACACTAAGGATTACGTTTTTATTCCTTGTTGAAGCAACTAACGAACGAACAAACATGGACAAGCGGGTTTTCATTTTCATCAAAAACTTCGGTTGCTCCTCCAACACAGCAGATGGCGAAGTCTTAGCCGGATGCCTAGCACAAGCAGGATACAAAATAACCCAAACAGAAACAAAAGCAGACCTGCTAATCTACAACACCTGCGCAGTCAAAGGACCCACAGAAAACCGCATAATCAACGAAATAAAAAACGCACCAAAAAACAAAAAAATTGTAATCACAGGCTGTTTACCCAAGATAAGTTTTGAAAGGATGCTGCGCGAGGTTCATTTTGACGGTGCTGTCGGTCCAGCAGTTGGAGGAGAAATAGTTGATGTTGTCTCACGAGTTTTAGAAGGGGAGACAGTAGTGAATGTTGGAGCTTTAGAAAAACCGCTTTTGAGTCTTCCAAGACAAACATCCAACTCAATCATAAGCATTGTTCCAATCAACTTTGGTTGCTTGGGCAGTTGCTCCTACTGCTGCGTGGTACATGCGCGCGGTCACCTTCAAAGCTACAGCATCGAAGAAATCGCGGAACGTATGAAGAAAGACTATTCCGCTGACACCAAAGAGTTCTGGATAACATCTCAGGACACAGCCAGCTACGGAAGAGACTTACACACTGACCTTGCAGAATTGCTTTCCACAATTGGCGGTTTGGAGGGTGATTTTAGGGTTAGAGTGGGCATGATGACGCCAAACCTAGTCACCGATATGCAAAGCAGGATGATTTGGGCTTTTGAGGACAAGAAAATCTTCAAGTTCTTACATCTACCAGTTCAGAGCGGTGATGATACAGTGCTACAATACATGCGCAGATTCTATACAGCAGCCGAGTTCAGGGGGATCGTTGATGCATTTAGGATAAACTACCCAGACTTAGCGCTTGCTACAGATGTGATTGTCGGTTTTCCAGGCGAAACAGAAGCGGCTTTCGAGAATACGCTTAAGCTTTTGGAGGAGGTTAAGCCTGATGTGGTTAATGTGTCAAAGTTTTTTGCAAGACCTAAGACTCCTGTTTGGAATATGAAGGATGGATTGGTAGAGAAAGAGGAGATTAAACGCAGAAGCACCGTTGCATCGGAGTTGGCGAAGCGGCTTTCCAAGGAACGCAACCAGCGTTGGGTTGGCTGGAGCGGAGAAGTGCTCATCGACGAAAAAGGCAAGGTTGAGGGTTCATGGGTTGGACGCAACTTCGCCTACAAACCAATCGTACTAAAAACTGCGGATAATCTGTTGGGCAAAACAGTGCAGGTTAAAGTCGTTGAGGCCCTAGGAACCTACCTCATAGGCGAAGAAACGAAAAGTCTTTTGTAATTTTTTTCTATAGCCACTAATGAGTAGAAGATTTGTTTAATAGTGAATCGTCACTACCTTTCAGCTCTGGCCCTCTTCCATTAATATGCGCGGAATTTCTTGATTTGTCAGTGGCCGTCCTCTGTTAGAGGTTGGTTTTGTTGGGCTTCTTTTTGTCTTGGCGAAGAATAACTACTAAAATAATAGCTATGATAGTCAGAGATGCAATTGCGACGATAGCTATTGCCTCAATATTGGCCAGTTCACTCGCTAAGAACAGCGACGGAATAGAAGGAAGAAATGAACCGTCAGATATGGTATTCGCCTCGAAGATGGTTCCTGTATCTGCCCAAACTTTAACGTTAACCGCAATTGTAAGAGCTGGATAAGTGTGGTCGAGAGCCACTCTGACATTCCAATATGGGTACAACGTGGTGGGGTCTCTTGTTGCCGTAGCTAGAGCCGCGGTTGTATTTTCGTCAACTACCTGAAGCCCGCTGGTGAACCTGACTGTATCGTTTAAGAAGCGTTGCGGATACGAAAAGTTGTTTTCTACATAGTCTTCAGCCATGGTGATGGCTTGTTGTTTTTGGATGTTGATGTTGGTGTTGCCTATGTTGAATATTGGTCGAGTGTCTGAAAATGTTAAGGAGTTTATTTTATCGGGGCCATTAAAATTTTCAATTGATAGTTGTATTCCAGAATAGTCTGCTTCGTTATAATTGAGGTTCCAACTAAACGTCGAGTAACTTTGGGTTGCTAAAATTTTCAGGTCTATGTTACTTGCCAACAGAGTAACGTTTTTTTCTTCGCCTATGCTTTTTGTTAGGTCTGCCATTTTTCCGACAACTGAGTCGTGAGAATAGGTTTGATAATTTTGGATGATTTTTTCTGCGGTGGCATAAGGATTAGACGACAAAATATACTCGCCGAAATTTACACTTAGGTAACAGGAAGTCAAATTGCCGTTGCTGAATTCTAATTGAGCCGTGATGTGACTGGCGAAATTGCTTAGCGAATAATGCAGATCTTCCGTTCCCAGCCCTGAAACTAACGTTACCTGATATTTGCCTAAGTCGATTCCAACCACGTTCTCCAGAAAAGATAGTGCGTTCGTTCGGTCGTCTGGGATTGAACGTGGCTGATTAATGGGCGGGGAGATAATCGCCGACGGGATTGGCGGAAGGTTGGCTTTGATGTTTTGCGGCGTCATAATAGGATAACGGTCGACGTAGCTGTCGGGCGATAAAACGGTCGTTGTGTAATATGTTGGGATCTGGTATGGGGTATCGCCGATGCCATCTTGGTTAATGTCGACGCCTTGGTAACCGCTCCAATAGTTGCCTCTTGAGCCATTGTCCCAAGGTTGAACTGTGCTCTGAACAGGTCGATCAGGAGTGTTGCTGAATGTGTAATCGATTATTTCTTTGGTGTTATTTTCAAAGTAGTTGTTGTAAACGGTTTGTGTCCAAGCGGTTGTATCCAAGATTATAGCGCTATTGCTACAGTTGGTTATGTTATTTTGGACGATGACGTTTCCGTCGTCGAAAAGATTGAGACCTATAGCGTTGTTTGTTATGTTGTTGCCAGCGATAAAATGCAAGCCACCTTGACCAATGCGGATAGCTTCATTGTTTCCTTCAATGCTGTTGCTTACTATCTCGTAGTATTGAGCATAAATTTTGAAGGCACTGGCACACTGTGTTATCAAACAATTTTTGATTGTGTTGTTGTTAAAAACCCCCAAAACCCCTGCATCCCAATCGATAATTTTGGTGTTCTGGACGGTTACGTTGCTACATGTCAAATCAAATCCGACGCCGCTTCCTCCGCCCTGAACTGAATATCCTGAGCCGTCAATTATTATGCTGTTGCATTCCACAAAGATTTGACTATTTATGTTTCCCGAAAAAGTGTAGGTTGTTCCAGCTTTGTGGATGTTTGGGGTGGAGGGGGTGACGCTTCCGTCGGGTTTGATGTAGATTTTTTGTGGAGATGCTGAACTGGCGGTTTGGAGCGGAATTAGGCACAATAGCAAACTTACGAGAACAATAGACAGGATTACAGAATTCTTTTTCATTCTATCCAAGTTAGTGTTAAATGTTCAAGCACTTAAAATTTGCGAAAATCTGAATGCTTAAATAATTTCAGCTCTGTATTTTGTTCGAGCTGAGAAAGTGACAGATGCGCAATCGAACATTTGTTTTTTTAACACTCTAACACGCAGAAAAGAAGTTTTCAAGCCGTTAGAAGAGGCAAAAGTGAAAATTTACACTTGCGGTCCCACGGTATATGATTTTGCACATATTGGAAATTTCCGTGCTTTTCTATTTGAGGATTTGTTGAAGCGTTGGCTTGTTCAGCGGGACTTTAAGGTTACACATGTGATGAATCTAACTGATATAGATGATAAGACCATTAAGGGCAGCCAAAAACAGGGTGTGCCCCTTCAGATATTTACGGATTTCTACGTGAAAGCCTTCTTTGAAGATATTAAAGCATTAAACATTGAACCCGCCGACGTTTATCCCAAAGCTACCGACCATGTCCCCGAGATGGTCGCCATAATAAAAACGCTGATGGCAAAAGGCTTCGCTTACAAAGGCGAAGACGGCTCTATCTATTTCTCCGTCTGCAAGTTCCCCGAATATGGCAAAATGTCCCGAATCAAAGTTGACGAATTGAAGGCTGGCGCAAGAGTAAGCCAAGACGAATATGCCAAAGAAGAAGCGCAGGATTTTGCACTTTGGAAGGCGTGGACTCCTGAAGACGGGGATGTGTTCTGGGAAACTGAATTGGGCAAGGGCAGGCCAGGCTGGCACATCGAGTGCAGCGCCATGTCCATGAAATACCTCGGCGAAACTTTCGACATCCACTGCGGCGGAGTCGACAACATGTTCCCTCACCACGAAAACGAAACCGCCCAATCAGAAGCAGCCACGGGCAAGAAATTCGTTAATTATTGGATGCATAACGAGCATTTGCAGGTGGAGGGGAAAAAAATGTCTAAGCGATTCGGCAACTTCTACACTCTGCGGGACCTCTTAGCCAAAGGCTACGACCCAATAGCCATCCGTTACCTGCTTATGTCTACGCATTACCGCCAGCAATTCAACTTTACTTTTGAAGGCTTAGATGCTGCTAAGGGCGCAGTTGATAGGCTAAGGAAATTTGTTAGACGATTACATGATACTGACGGCAAAGAAAGTGGCGGAAAAGTCGCCAACTTTATCGGTAAAGCTGAGATATGCTTTGGCGGTTCAATGGACGATGACTTAAACATCGGAATATCATTGGCATCGCTTTTTGATTTTGTGCGTGAGATCAACAATTTGCTCGATGCAAACATGGTAAGCAAAGCGGAAGCCGCTGATGTTGGCGGGTTAATGATGAAGTTCGACGCAGTTTTGGGCGTGATCGGCAAGGTGGAAGTTGAAGAAGCGTTATCCGCAGACATCGATGCATTGGTGCAGAACCGTGAGGCAGCCCGCAAGGCCAAAAACTGGAAAGAAGCTGATGCCATACGTGCCCAGCTGAAAGCGATGGGCATCGTGCTCGAGGATACAGCTCAGGGCGTAAGGTGGCATAAAGAGAAAGTTTAGGGCTAGCCGCCTAAATTCCATTTTTTTGTAGAATACTTTTCTTCATAGAGCTTGTTTGCAGTTTCCAATTCTGAAGGAGTTAATTCGCCCTCTTCGAGCTGAATTTTTAAAATTGCCTTAAAGCCCTGTGCCAATGCGTTGGCAACGGTCTCAGGGCTGGTTTTGTGGCCTAGTTCATCTTGTATGCTGGTGATTTTGCGTTTGGCGATGTCTGCTGCTTGGGTGCAGCTTGCGTTTTTGAATTTCAGGAGCGTGAACATTTTGGGTAAATCTACATTTCTTAGCAAAGTGCCATGTTGCAACACTACGCCGCGGGTAATGGTTTGGCTGCTTCCAGAGATTTTTTTGCCTTTAACTGTTAAGTTTGGGCAATTCTTTGCGTCCCCGCTGCTAAAATCGGCGGTTACTCCCAGAAGGCGCAGAGCGTCGGTTATTGCATGGTAAATTTTGAAGTAGATTGCCGTTATGTCGGTAGTGCCCATAGTTGCTGTTTGGGCAACTACGCTGTAAGTGACTTCGCCTTGATAGTCATGATAGACTGTCCCTCCCCCACTGATGCGCCTAACCACATCAACACCCTGCTGTTTGCAGGCGTCAAGGTAAATTTCGTTTTCTGGGGTCTGGTTTTTGCCGATGCTGACTGTGGAGGGTTGCCAACGATAAAACCGCAGCGTGTTCGGTACCTGCCCGGCAATTCGTGCGTTTAAGATGGCTTCATCGATTGCCATGTTCATGAAAGCATTGTTAGTCTGTAAGGGAAGTAAACGCCAAGTATCCATTACACTTCAATCCTTCCGAATGAAAATTAAGTTGTGCTTAAAACTGTTATGCATTCGCCCGAGTTAATTAAATTCTTTTTTGGATATGTTCTTATGTAGCTATAAAATAAGGTAAGATGTGGTCGTCATGGTTGCTCGTAAATTTACCGTTCTTCTTGAACCTGCAGAGGAAGGTGGTTTCATCGTTAAATCTGTGGAACTGCCAGTTGCAACACAAGGGGAAACTAAAGAGGAAGCTCTGAGCAATATTAAAGAAGCCATTGAAGGCTATCTGGAAGTTAAAGCGAAGTTTCTTAACAAAAGGACTAAGGGCGAAAAGGCTGAAGTGATTGTCGAAGCTCCCTCTGCTCTCATGGCGTGAAGTAGTTAAGGCGCTAACAAAAGCAGGTTTTGTAGTTGAGCGCCAAAGAGGCAGCCATTTAATTCTTGTGAAGAACGAACGAATAGTTCCTGTTCCTAAGCATGAAGAGATAAAAAAAGGGTTGCTTATGGCGATAATAGAAGAGGCTGGGTTAACAAAGGAAGAGTTTCAGCAGCTTCTTAAATAGAATTTAAGATAAGCCTTAAAACCCTAACCTGCATTTCTAAGTTGGCAAGAGGCATTTACGGTGAAGGTTATCTCTGGTCCGGCTTCAAAACCGCTTGCTGAAGCGGTTTCAGCCCAAACAGGCTACCAAAATATCCCAGTTGTAGCAAAGATTTTTCCTGATGGCGAATCCTACGTCCGCTTAGAGGGCGACGTTAAAGGCGAAGATGTCGCCATCGTGCAAACTACTTGTCCACCTATGCAGGATGGCAGGCTTTTCCAGTTGGCGTTTATGGCTGATTCGGCTAAGCGCGCGGGTGCAAAAAAAGTGACCGCTGTTGTACCGTACTTGGCGTATGCTCGGCAAGACAAAATGTTCCTCTCCGGCGAGGGGATAAGCGTTGAAACCATCGCTCGGATGCTTAAAGCTTCAGGAATCGACAAGTTCCTAACTGTAAACATCCACTCCGAACCAACGCTGGCGCAGTTTCCATTTCCAGCCAAGACGCTGAGCGCTATCCCTCTCATCGCAGAATACTTCGTCAAGAAAGGTTACAAAGGCGCGTTTGCACTTTCACCAGACAAAGGCGCCATGTACATCGCTAAGCAGGCGCAGGCAGTTTTAGGGGGCGATGTGGGGCATCTAAGCAAAACCCGCGACCGGTATACAGGCCAAACCGTCCAAACTGCAGAAGGCTTGAACGTGAAGGATCAAACAGTCATAATCCTCGACGACATCATCAGCACCGGCGGCACCATTGTTGGCGCAGCCAAAATCCTCCGTGAACAGGGCGCTAAACATGTGTTCTGCGGCTGTGTCCATGGCTTGCTTATTGGCGATGCAGAGAAGAGGATTTTGGATGCGGGTGTAGAGGAAATTGTCGGAACTGATAGCGTTCCCGGAAGCGTTAGCAAGGTGTCGTTGGCACCTTTGATAAGTCAAGAGCTTAAGGCGCAACAGTAGTGCCCAAACTTTTCTTTCTATTATCAGGCGAGAACAAGACGCTGCCTGCCGCTGAAGTTAAGGCGATTCTGGAAGCTGAAGGCTACGGTTACTCCGATGTGTCAGAGTTTGATCAGATTTTGCGGTTGGTATCCGACCTTGATAGCGTGAAGACTGTGCAGGTGCGTTCGGCTTATACTCGGGTCTGCGCAAAAGAACTCTTAGTAGCCAAAGCATCCATGGAAGATATCGTTAAAGCTGCCGCACAAACGGACTTCAAAGCGGTACTCAAACCCGGAGAAAGTTTTGTTGTCCGCATTAATCGCATAAAAAACTACGCCGACAAAGACATTAACACCATGACTTTGGAAATTGAATTGGGCAAACAAATCCTCGAACAAACCGAAGGCACCAAAGTTAGCCTAAAAAACCCTGATAAAACCTTCATCGGCATAATAACAGATGATAAACTCATTTTAGGATTAAAACTAACCGATATAACAAGTAAAACCTTCAGCGAGCGCCGTCCACGCAAAAAACCTTTTTTCCACCCTTCGGCGATGCCGTCGAAAATGGCACGTTGTATGGTGAATTTGGTGCATGCAAAATCTGAATCGGTTTTGCTTGATCCATTTTGTGGCACAGGTACCTCACTTATCGAAGCCACTTACATCGGTTGCCGAGCAGTAGGCGTTGATGCTCAGAGACGGATGATTTTGGGCACGAGAAAAAATTTGCGATTCTTCAACATTGACGCGGAAGGGTTGGTTTTGGCTGATTCACGGAATCCTCCGTTCTTTAAAGTTGACTGTATCGTAACTGATCCGCCCTACGGTCGCTCCTCAAGTACCCTAAAATCAACTACCAAGCGGTTGGTTGAAGAAGTTTTAGCCTCTTCGCTTGTGCTGCTGGGGGTGGGGCAACGAATTTGTATAGCTCTTCCGATTCAGGTGAATGGATTAGGTGAGGTGGATCACATGGCAAAAGATTTAGAAGGGTTTGTTAAGAATCTCGGATATAAAACGATTGAATCACATTTGGTCTACATTCACAGTTCTTTGACACGTGAAATAATGGTTTACGAAAAAATCTAGTCCTTCATTTGTTGGAAGGTTTGGCTTTTTATTAGTCTATTTTTACTTTTCGAGAGATTACCAAATCTCCACTCAGTTTGATAATGAATCTTAAGACAACAAAACTTTTAAAGAGTTATCGACCATAGAAGTAAACGGTGGGGTAAAAATAACAAAAAAAATCTGCACAAGAGTAGTTAAACCTTCGGGATGGTATTAGCTTAAGAGAAATCATTCAGATAGTCCGAGAGAGCTAGAAGCAAAGTTTCTAACTCGCCCTCTGTTTTCTGAATTGCTGATTTCCTTATTTTTAAGAGTCCACGGTTAATGGATAAAGTTAGATTTTTTTTGATAAAATCTTGTACTTCAGAACAGCTAATTACAGCGTCAATTACTCTACTGTGTACCTCTTTAACTGATAAATTACTAAGCATCGGCAATAGCACATTTTTTGTTTTAGTAGCCTGAAGGGCATAGATTAATGGCAATGGGGGGCATCCATTTTCAATTCTATTTCTCAACTCATTTCTATCAAGAATATCAGTAAATTCTTCCGCAATTATGGAAACAATTCCAAAGGTTCGACCAAATTGCCCAAGAAACTCTACATTTCTTGGACTACCGTTTCCTAAAATTGCGCCTATTTTCATTGCTAATTCTGGAACAACTGCCTTATGCCTAATTACTAAAAAGTACTTATTTGGAGACAAAAGGCCACGGCGTTTAATGAGTTTAGTTTCGGATGCCTCTGCAACGCAAATTTCTAAAATCGCTTCCATTACCAAATTCGTAATTAAGTCGCCTTTTTCCTTCTCAATTCGGCCAGACTCCTTGCATAACTGTATTATACCCTGAGATAGCAAGACGTCACCTGCCAATATGGCGGTATGTGCCCCAAATTTTCCCAGCACAGTCAGGTTAGTACCTTTTCGAAATGTTTTATCAATAACATCGTCGTGCAAGTCAGCGGCGCCAGTTATCAAAACAATAGACTCTCCAAAAGGCATTGTTTTTGTCGGATTGCCTCCGACAGCTTCACATGCAAGTGAAATTAGAGCTGGGAAAACTGGTAAGACATTTTGGAGTGTAACTTTTGAGAAGTAACGCAAAGCCTGAGAAACGTCAGTATTATCTTTGCAATTTAGAAGTATTAATTCTCTCGCTTTTTCTAATGCTGGAGTGCCTCTTTTATTAAAGGTTCTGTACATGGCATCTGTTAGCGCTGTATCTGACGTAGTTTGGTCCTCTTCTATTATTTCCTTATTTTCTTACTTTAGGGCATTAAGTCGGTAAGCTTATAATGAATTTTGCGCCTTTGCCAAAATCACTTTCAAAGCTTACGGTTCCTCCAAGCATTTCTGTTAAACGTTTTACCACGACTAAACCGAAGCCCTGCCCTTTTGCCTTTGTTGTAAACATAGGCTTAAAGATATTTGGTTTAGCATCCTCAGATATGCCAACTCCTGTATCTTGAACAAATATGAGAATGTTTTGCAATTCTTTGCGGGCATTAATGGATAGTTTTCCTCCTTCAGGCATAGCTTGGATTGCGTTAACGATTAAATTCGTTAGGATTCGCTTGAGCAAAACGTAATCACAATTGATTATGTTTGCATCTGGATCTATTTTGTAAGTGGTTTGGATATTCTTTGGTATGTTCGATTTTATGAGAAGCTTAACGATTGTTTCAAGCTCTATTGGTTTAATTATGGGCTTAATTGGTCTTGCATAGTCCTGTAGGTCAGCAACAATTTTATCGATATAATCAATATTCTGCTCTATCGCTTCGAGACTCTCTTGCATACTTCTCTTGGTCTGGTCGTCAGGTAACGTAGCGACATCAAGCTTTGTTAGGTAAATGTCGCCGGTAATCGCTTGCAATGGGTTGCGTATATCATGACCGACCATGCCTGCAGTTGCACCGATGGTGGCTAATCGTTCTGCATCCCTTAGTGCTTTGGTGCGTTCCTCAATAATTCGTTCTAGATTTTTGGAGTATTCGTCGAGTTTTGCTTCTGCTTTTATGCGTTCATTAATGTCTTGAAAATTTATTTCACGATGTTTCTGCAACTGCCAAGAGCTTGATGCTGCTACAATAAACGCAAGCAGCATACTCAAAAACATTGGAAAAAGGTCCATAAATTGCGCGTCTGTCCCCAAAAACACTATTATTATGACTTCACTGACTATTGCAATTAATCCCAAAGTCGTTTGATACACAAACTTATTGGGGATAGCTAAATAGAAAACAAAAACTAATAACATCACTATAATGGATTGCGCTATAAAATTGCCTGGTTCTGGTGCATTCACAATAAAATTTGAAGCTAATAATATTAAACCATAGATAAACATTGCTTTTGTATATGAGGCATATTTTTTTACTTTTTTTAGGTTAAAAATGTGAAAAATGGTATAAATTAAAAGTCCGGTCCTCATTCCGGCAAGAGCGTAGAATTTCCAATCTAAATTGAACATTGAGAAATCAACAAAAATTAACAAGGTAATTGGGATAACGAGTAATAAAAGTCCAAGCCTAGCTCGACTTATGTCATTACTGAGATTGTACTGACCTATGTCGTCCTCTTGACCACTTACTTCGAATTTCCAATCCAAATTATCTTGCGCCTTTCTCTAAATTCCCTTGCTCTCAATATATGAGTGGAAGAGATATTATCGAATCGTAATAAAAGATTATGCATTGTTACCATTTTAATTGATAGATAGGTGTCTAAGCTGGAAATAACTAGTTCGTTTGAATGGTATTGGCGTACATGTCACCTTCTGAGCGCAATGAATTTGTATCGCTTCTCCCAAAACATTAGACATATCCCGCCTAAGCACTGAGCTAGGCTATAGGCATGTGAAATTTCACTTTGCTTAGATCCACCAGTCATTGACGAGGGAGAATGCAGTGTTTGAAAAGGTGACCAAATGAGTCTTCGTGTGGTGTTCTTGGGAACAAGCGGCAGCGTACCAACATTAAAACGTAGCTTGCCTTCCGTTGTAGTTCAGTGTCCCAGGGATCAGTGGATGTTTGACTGCGGCGAAAACGTCCAACGCCAAATGATGGCGACAAAGATTAGTTTTCACCGCAAGATGAAAGTTTTTATTACTCACCTTCACGGAGACCACGTACTCGGGTTACCGGGGCTATTGCAAACGATGGCGCTCATGGACCGCAAAGAACCAGTACAAATCTACGGACCCTCCGGAATCAAAGATTTTCTGGTCTGCACCAAAGAAACCCTCAACTTCGGCTTAAACTACCCCG
Source organism: Candidatus Bathyarchaeota archaeon (assembly GCA_963809455.1). Lineage (GTDB taxonomy): Archaea > Thermoproteota > Bathyarchaeia > Bathyarchaeales > Bathycorpusculaceae > Bathycorpusculum. The sequence continues at coordinate 38,804 of CAWEJP010000014.1, forward strand.
TAGAAATTAACCAAATTCTCAGCGAAGGCGTCGTCTGCGACGAAGAAGAATACCAAGTAACAGCCACCAAATCCAACCATGCCGTAGAAAGTTATGCTTACGCATTTGTTGAGAAGCCACGCCCAGGCAAGTTCTATCCCAAACAAGCTTTGGCGCTGGGGGTTGCGGCGGGCGAGTTGTGGTCTAAGCTTCAAAGAGGCGAAGAAATCACTTTAGCGAATGACGAGGTGGTTAAGCCAAGCGACGTGATGGGTCCGATGCGGGCTGGACGCAAAATCATTTACACAGGCGACACCAAACCATTCGAAGCCTTTGCAAAATTTGCAGCGGGCGCAGATTTGGTTATTCACGATTGTACATTTGACGATTCTTTAATTGAGAAAGCTGGGGTTGATGGGCATTCGACGCCAAGCCAAGCGGCTGAGCAAGCTAAAGCTGCAAACGCAAAACAATTGGTTCTCTCTCATATCAGCGCAAGGTATCCCAACGCTGGACTGCTTTTGGAACAAGCCAAAAAAATCTTCCCAAACAGTGTGCTTGCGGAAGATTTTATGGAAATAGAGCTACCCTTAAGCGAGTAACTGCTTTAGCTTCTGAATGCTCTGAGGCACCTTATGCATCGATTCTACAACGACGATTTTATCGTAGCCGATTTTACTTAGAGTTTCCGCAAACCAATTGTAGTCTATGTTGCCGTCTTCAACGCCGTTGTGTTGGTCATCTGAACCGTCGTTGTTGCTGGCGTGGATGTGCACAATTTTGTCAGCCAGCATGTTAAAGAAAGGCTGGATTTGTCCTTCCAAGTTGGCATGTCCAAGATCCAAGGTTATGCCGATGGGCAAGTTTGTTTCCTTGTACATCCGCATGAATTCCTCCGGCGTATTCATCAAAAACCAGTATTTTGCTGGCAGGTTTTCTAAGGCTATGTTTACGCCATATTCCTCAGCGATTGAGTAGAGCTTTTGGATGCTTTGGCACATCGTTTTAAAATCGGCGCCTGGATAGAATTGCCCGATGCCTGTGCGTTGCCCTGGATGAAATACCCACATTTTAGCGTCGATGGCGTTGGCGTTGGCTAATGATTGGGTCAGCCGTTTTAGTGAAGCGCTCAGTAGGGGTTTAACTGGTGAGGCAATGTTGATGTCGGCGAAGGGTGCATGTAAGCTGTAGGTGAGGTTGTAGCTTTTGGCTGCTTCTTTTAGGAGTGTGATGCGTTTTTTGTCAAGGTCATAGGTGCCGTCGTCCAGAATCTCAATGTATTTTGTATCCATAGTGCCCAAGCGTTTTACCATGCGACTGAAGGGCTCGCTCAGACAGTAGAGCATTGAAACGCCAACTTTTGCCTTAGACATATCAGTTCCTCTTGTGAATTGGAATGTTTCTGCATAAAGCCAAGTCATCCTAAATAACTTAATCCCAAAATTGTGCAAGTCCTATTGGAAGGAATTTATGTCAAATTTTTGTATTTTATAGTTTCTGATTTTAAAATAAATTCGACATGTTCATCCATTTTACGCAAATTTGGCGCTTCTTGGTAGTTCGATAGCCAAAAAATAATAACGTCCCCTGTCTATTATAATCGTGTGGAGATTTTTGTCTTGACTTTGAACGCTGAAAGGGCACAGAAAATTCTCAGTCCAGTTTCTTATGAACAGGGTTTTCATTTTTTCATGCCGGATGGTCATTATTCAGGTGAAACAGCCATGTCTCTTTGCCATTTCCTAAAAGATCTGGGAAGCATGGATGCACAATCAATCCGTTTTCATTTTGAGCGCGGCGATTTTCAAAAGTGGCTAAGAACCATTATTGGTGATGAAGAGCTTGCGCAAAGTGTAGATAAAGTAGGCAGAACATTGTCAAATGAACAACTAATTCAACAGCTATCAGAGATAGTGCAAAAAAGAATTTCTGAACTGCAGCTCATAGATACTTAACGCTTTACTTTCAATTCGACGCCCATGAAAAGTCAACTTAAAAATCAAAAGGTCGTACGATTGATATTTCTTTCAAATTGATATGTGAAAAAATTAAGGTTTTGTGTAGAGGTAAATGGTGTGTGAAGGATAGCCCAACGTTGGGTTTTCGCAGAAATTCTCTACTTTCGTGGGTCGCCAGCCGATTATTTCGTAGTCATGTGAGACGACACGTGCACCCTTTTTGAGGTCGCTTTCGAGTTTGGGTTTGATTTTCTCGTTGGCGCTTGTCGTTAAATACAAGTAAACGACGTCAGCTGAGGTGAGGTTTACATTGAACATGTCTGCGTTCATGATGGTTACGCGGTCATCAAGTCCATTCTCGTGGATATTGCCCATGGCTTTCTTCGCTAAATCCTCGCGTAGCTCGATACCGACGCCTCGGGCGCCAAACGTCTTTGCCGCCATAATGACGGTTCTGCCATCTCCTGAACCCATGTCAAAGAGGACTTCACCAGCCTTCAAATCTGCCAACTTAAGCATATGTTCTACAACGGTTTGTGGACTTGGAACAAATGGGGCAATAAACATTTTCAGTTCTTTCCTTTCAAAATATTTGCGATCATGTTGTTATGCCACGTAAGCGTCTTTTTTAGGTTGGGGTCTTTTCGCTTCCCCGCATTTCACACAGCTCTGTGCGCAGAATTCAAGGTATTTTTCTTCATCAGCTTTGCTTATGGCGTTTGTTGCTTTGGTGCACATTTCGCTGGGTTCATTGCAGCCTTCTTCTTTGCATAGTTTTGATATGTACTGGCAGATTTCTTGGACGTCTTTGGGCTCTAAAACCGCCCGGTTTGTACGTACAAGTAGACAGAGTTCGCGCGCCATGACGCAGGTTTTAACGTATTTTATGCGTTCGAGAACTTCATTGCGTAGGTTCTTTCGGCTAATTTCCACTTTCTGTTCTCCTTTGAGTATGACAAGCAGATAAGCCAACTTAAGCTGCTTTAAGCTTAAAAGGTTAATGTTATATCTAAGAAAATTAACGTTCCAAAGTTTTAAGCATGCTTCCTGATTGGTACCCTTCCAAATCAAACGTCACGTATTTGAAGCCAAGTCTTTTCAGTTCACAAGCCACCTTGTCCTGAACAACCACACTGCAAAACAGTGCTCTTTCGGCTTTTGCTACTTCGATGCGTGCCAAACCGTTGTGGTCTCTAACGCGAACTTGCTTAACGCCTGTTACAGCTTTTACGGCTTGCTCTGCCCTATCTACTCGGATCAGTTTCTCAGCTGTAATTTTCTCGTTAAACGGTATCCTTGATGCTAAACATGCCAACGCAGGTTTATCATGCACGCTAAGTCCCATTTGTTTGGCGACTTGGCGAATCTCCTCTTTCGTAAACTTGTTAACCATCCAAGGACTGTAAACGTCTTTGGCTTCTTGGACGGCTTTAAATCCCGGTCGGTGATCGTTTAAATCTGAAAAGTTAGTGCCTTCAAAAACTGCTTTAAATCCAAGGGCGTGTGTAAAATCAACTAGGTTTTTTAGTAGTTCTTTTTTGCAGTAGTAACATCGGTTTTCGGGGTTGCTGCTGAAATCGGGGTTTTCAAGTTCGTTTGTCTCTATCACGAATATTTTGATGCCGATATCCTTCGCTATTTTTTTGGCGTCCTCCAATTCCTCAGAAGTGTATGTGGGCGACTTAGCTATAACAGCCACCGCTTTCCCACCTAAAACCTCGAAGCTAACAGCGGCTAAAGTTGAACTGTCCACGCCGCCCGAAAAAGCAATAACCACACCGTCTTTGCCCTTTTCCACGATGAAGCTTTTGAGTTTTTCAAGCTTTTGGGTTAACTCTTCCATGTAAATTACCTACTTTTTTATAACTTCGCGGGCTTTTGCAACTGCGTTTTCTGATAATTCTCTTAGATGGCTTTTTGGTTTTTTCCGCCAGTTTCTTTAGGTCGTCGTACTCGGGTTTTATTTGGATGATTTCGCCGTTTAGGTTTTTTGCGACTTTAACCCGAACCGATTCCTTGTTGCCCAAGATCGACAAATCAACATTGTACAACTCGCGGTCTATGATGTGTCGCTCGCAGAAGTAAACCCGAACCCCTAAAGTACCAGTTTCCTCAATCAAAACCTGCGAAAGGTGTTGTACGTCTTTTTGTTCAGCGATAACTTTGACTATGTGTCCCGGCCGGTTCTTTTTGGTGAACATGGGAATTATGCTTACGTCTTTTGCGCCTTCATTTAGCAGCCTATCGAGTGTGTACCCTAAAACTTCGCCAGTGACATCGTCGATGTTGGTTTCTAAAACAGCAATTTCATCTTTCCCAAGCCCACTATCCAACGACTTGCCCATCGTAACCCTTAAAACAGCAGGCATCTCGACAAACTCTTTAGTTCCTGCACCGTAGCCAACCTTTAAAGGTGCCATACGCGGGTAAAAACGACAGACCTCATCAACTAAATTAACTAAAATAGAAACACCCGTTGGCGTAGCAAGTTCCGCTTCTATGGGTCCACCTTGGAACGGAAAATTCTTGGATTGAAGAATAGCTAAGGTTGCAGGTGCGGGGCTGGATACGGTGCCATGGGAAAACTTGAAGGTTCCGCCGCCAACCGCCACGGGAGTAGAGTAAATCTTTGCTTCAAACAAGCCTAAGTCATCCAGTGCAACCGCGACGCCAAGGATTTCTGCGGCAGTATCAACCAACGCTACCTCATGCAGATGTGCTTCGTCAAATGAGGTTTTATGCAAATCTGCTTCTGCGCCCACCAGTGTGCGGATTACTTTGGAGGCAAATTGTTTGGCTTTCTCTGAAAGTTCAAGGGTGTCTGCAGCTTTTTCGACTATGTCAACGAGTTCGCTGCCGTGCTTTTTGCTTGCACCTTCTGAGGTAACGTCGATTTGGGTAGCTTTGAATTCGCCCCGCATGACTTGGTTAATTTTTATCTTGATGTTTCTGTAGCCGTACCCGGTTTCTCCAAAGTTTTGATGGCGGAAGTAATCTTGTCAACGTTTGCTCCAAGGTCAATTAACCCGCCAAGAATCATGTCTCCGGCAACGCCGGATGCCTGACAATCGACCACGAGAATTTTTCTAGATTCAATCATATCTACCACAAAAATCAGGTTTAATCAAGCAAGCATAATAGATATATTGCTTAAGGGTTTTTTTAAGTATC
>CAWEJP010000015.1:0-161346 GCA_963809455.1 Candidatus Bathyarchaeota archaeon
TTTTATCGCTTGATTTTGTAAGACCAAAAATGCTGAAAGAAAATAAGTATGTTTGTTTAGATTTTGCTTATCCTTCGCTTTCTTATAGAGAGCAGGGTTATTGCGAAAAGAGAGAGTGCTAAGAATATGGTTAAAATTGCGATTGCTGGAAATTCTGGAATTGTTGGACTAGGGTTTGGTGTACTAGTTGGCGATAGTATTGGGTTTGCTGTTGGGATGGAAGTAGTTCCAGTTGTGTTAGCGGGTAACACCTGAATGGTCACTACCGTAGAATTCCAGTAGAAAGCGTTTTGATTGGAACTTTCTATTCCGTCCACCCCCACGTAATAAGAGTGTGCTCCAACGGCTACGTTTGTGGGAATTTGAACGATGAATGGAGGCGTAGTATAGTTACCGTTGCTCGGAATAACTGCTGGGTTGCTGCTTAAATCTGGACCGTAAAATCCGCTGCTTGCCATCCAGTCAAAGTTAACTCCTACGTGACTTACCTGAAGCTGCTCATCCACGTTACTATGGACCGTAATTCTAACGGTGGCAGTGCCTCCAACGTTCAAAGCAGTTTTTTCAAAGCTTATTGATAATGAATTTGAGTCAAAAGCAGAAACTAAACCACTGAAAACACAAAGCGCCAAAACAAAAACGGCGACGAATATGATTCTTGTTGTATTTATTCTAATTCCTCTAATCTTGGGGGTATTCCCCTTCTAACTGTATATTGGTTTTCCATATTCTCAAATATGTAAGAAAAGACCGACACCGCAATCAACGGCAGTTACAAATGATTTTGGAGACAAATTTTTGATTCAGGTTTCAATTTCTGCTTTGATCGGATTAATGTGTCAACAATAGGAAGTGTGTTATACCTGTTAAGATGTATTGGACTGCGATGGCGGCGATTAAGAGCGCCATAACTCTTGCTATGACTATTGAGCCTGTTTTGCCAAGTAACTTGTAGATTCCATTGATGTACCTGAGGATAACCCATGTTATTGCCATCACTATTACAACGGCTAGGATTGCTGGAATCGCTGTATCGTCGAGTTGAATGCTGAAAATGGTTGTTGTAATGGCTCCAGGACCAACCAAAAGCGGAATAGCTATGGGAACAGCCCCTAAACTTTCGGGAGATTCAATGTTCTCATGCATGCTTCCCATAATCAAAATTCTAATTGCAATGATAAGCAGCAGAATCCCGCCTGCAACCTCAAAACTGTAGATCGATAACCCAAAAATATTCAGTATTTCTGTTCCTGTGAACGCGAAAACAAGCAACAAGACAGTGCCAACGATCACGGCAGTATTGTAGATTTTTTTTCTTTTGGATTCGGGTACATTTTCGGTTAGGCCCATGAAGATGGGGATGTTGCCGAACGGGTCAACTATTATGAATAATGCGATAGCAGCTCTTCCGACCTCGGAAATGAAATCCAACAATTATCCCCAATTAACCAGTAGGTTACTCAGGTGTCGATAAAAACATAACGGCAACACAAAATAAGAATTCTAAAAAAATAGAAATTATTTGAGGATTCTTTCCCAGCTTGCAACCCGGTCAAGAACTTCTTGCACTGGTTTTCCACCGTAACTCTTCAGCCGCTCTCTAAGCTGATTATCCTCGACTACTGCTTTCTGATAATCCAGCATTTGGCTAGCGCCATCGGTCAAGTAGAGAAATCCGTCTGCGCCTGCTCGTGCACAACGAACATTAACGGTGAGCACTTCAGCGGGGGTAGGTACATCTTTGGGTTTGTCGCCTGGACCGTAAACATATAAGCTGATGTAGAATGGTTTTTTGAGCAGTTTCTTGAAGTTCCTTGTGAGCATTTCAAAATACCATGGTGTAGCGTAATTTTTGCTAAACATTACAACGTTGAAGGCGTCAGCATACTTGGCGAAGTCGTCAAAATCTACGCCGTAACGTTCAAGGGAAGTTACTGGGTCGGGTTGAATGCTTAAGATAAGATCTTTTTTGACAACATCCCTGATTTGGCTGATGTATTCGGTGACTTCTTTTCTGCGCCACTCAAACCAGCTAAGACCGCTTTTTTGCCATAGTTCTTTGCATCGTGGGCAGTTGCAATGGTCGTGGTCTGCAAAATACTGGTTGTTTAAGCATATACCTGGCGACTGCCTATCAACTTCCGCCATATACTTTAGTTGTTCTTCCCTGTGCTCGGGTTGAGTAGCACAAACGACATCCCAGTAAATGTTGAAGTTGGGGTTCCCCATTTTGGCGGGTCCCAGCGGCGACTGAGAAATCCAGTCAGGATGATTCTTAACGGCGACGTTATCGGCGAAAACCGCGATGTTGCTTATCATATCTTTTACTGGGGTTAGTCTTATCCCTGTTTCGAGTTTTATGCGAAAAACGTGAAAGTCAAAGCCTTGGGGTTTTTGAGGTTGAAACGTGAATGAACCAAACTTCATATTTTTAGCGCCTTACCGCAAAGATGCGGTTGAGCCGTTATAAGTTTTTTGTGACAGAGCTATTTGCGGGCGATTTTGGACTTGGACCTGTTTGCCGATTAATTCTTCCGATTTTATCCAACAGGTTTGTACCTCAAAAGAGCAGCGAAGCCTCCTAAAGATTTGAGCTGTGCTTTTTCTTCTGATGCTGTAGAAATAACCTCAACGCTTGCATTTGTTTGCGTTGCTAAATCCTCCAGCACTTCGATTATGTCTCTTTCGCTGATCTCGTATGAAACTGCACCGCAATTTTCGCATGGACTTGTAATCATTTGCTGCAATGTTTGAGTTTTATTATCGGCAATAGCAGTTTTGGGATGACCGCACTTTTTGCATACTGCAACAAGCTCGACGATATCGGTGCTATCGGAAACTATTGCAGTTTGAGCTTCACCTTTCTTAAGTGCATCTAACACTGAATCAAGCCCATAAGTTGCTAAACCGTCCTGTTTACTAATTGATGTCATTAGGCGCTGTATGATTTTTTTCTCTTCGGGTCCACACATTGTCTTCAAAATTTCTAAAGATTTGTCTAGTACTTCTTTTAACGCTTCTTTGCTTGCGGATTGTGTATCAACGACATTTAGCAGCATGTTAGCTAGTTCATAATGAAGGAAATCACCTTTTAGGAAATCGTTCTTTGTTTGGCCCGGTCCCCCAGCTATGAGTACGTTTACTTTGTTTTCAAGGAATTCTTTAGCTGCATGTTCCGCAATCCTGTGGAAAAAAGCTGTGACTGCAGTGTCGCGTTCTCTTTCATATCGCCTTTGGCTTGACCCGCCCTTGCTTGATTTGCCAGCTACTCCAGACGAGATGTTTTCCATTTTTTCGATGCGCTCCCCGTTGACTACGCCAAAGCTGGCTTGCTTAGAATCCAACGCGAGAATCCCAACGATTTTTTGGTCCCGCAGCATTTCTCTTAGAGTTTCTAAGTGGAAATGATCATCAACCACATACAAGTAGGCGGTAATGGGCTCGGGTGGAATTATCTCTTCCACGCTTAAAACTTCCTTTTCGGCTCCGTTGGATGGGAATGTTCCAGCAAACAGCGCCAACCCATTCTCTGGAATTTCATTCTGCTGTTTTAGATGCGAAATTAAACTCTTAAGAGCGTTTTCAAAGCGTTCCGTGACTCTTTCAGATTCTCTCATCTGCTTATCAGATTCTTCCTTGAGGTTCGCGACTATTTGGCTCATCGAAACCATGCTGGGTACATAGAGCGAAATGAATTCTCTGGCTCTGCCCTTTTGCTGGGCTAGGTATGATATTCGCTTTCGGAGTTTATGCTGTTTTACCGAATTAGAAGTTGCCATTTGACAAGAAGAGAAATGTGACGCTTTTTCAGTAACCAAATTTGTCACCTAAGATAGCAATATCCCGTTATGATTTATTGGTTTCCTAAAATTAATCCAGTTAGTTTATATTGCATAATTGTGCATGAAACTTCTGAAATTCACATGTCAAAAAAGAATCCACTGGAAAAAACATGTCCTGAATGCGAAGAAGAAATGAATCCTGTCTACGACAAAAGCAAAGTTCTTATTTGCTGGGAATGCACCGAATGCGGCACACAGATTTCAGCAACTAAAAGAGAAAAGCCTTAACCCCGGTTTCCGAAAATATTGCGTTTTTGTTTAGTTTTTGTCAGCTTTAAATTCTATTTTGCCGCATTTTGGACACAGATAAACAATTACAGGCAGCACTTCCTTCCCAAGTTTCCCTGAATCATCGCCATCAAGTTTTTGATGTGATTCATCCCATTCATCAATGCTAAATTTGGTCCTTCCTTGGGACATTTCAACGTTACACAAGGAGCACAAAGGATACTTCGGCGTTTTTCGCTTTTTTCAACTCAGGTTTTTCGTCATTTATGGGTGTAGTATCAACCTGGGTTTTCTCTGCTTCAATTCTTTGAGGCACACTTTCGTTGCTTCCTAAAAATCGGCAGGGCGTCGCACAGTCAAATACAAACATGCAAAGATAACAACATGTCAACTTCTCTTCATTTTTGCAGCGAAGCTGCCTGCTTGCCTTTGCTTATGAATTGTCAGAAACAGCCATACACAATTTCTCACTCGTTAAATATTCGCAGCTATTGGCTAAGTCAGACAAGTCTTTTTCTTCCCTTGCACAATCTAATTTGCTAGTTTGCCTATTTGTTTTTTGGTCAGAACTTTTAGAAAATGTTAATCAGATATATCTCTCAATACTCACTTCGCCTGAAATTCTCGACGTATTAACAGAAGAAGAACAACAGCAGTGGCAAATTTGATTGTTGTTGCTCTTTCAACTTTAACGTATTTTAAGAGAAGAAGAAGAAGAGAGGAGAAAAATTTTCCAATCTTCTTCTTCTACCCATAGAGAATTAGGTTGCTTGAGGTCTCTTTTCTTATTTGGTATAGAACGACAACACACTTTTTTGTTGGAATATGCTGTTGTGGTTCTTCTTTGATGCTCTATGATTGAAAGACGAAAAAACCGATGCTGTTGAGAAGATTTTTTTCTTCTTTTTTAAAAAAGAAATAGCGTTACTCCGAAAGAGGGAGACCCATTTGAGCAAATTTGCTAACAAATATTTTGACAATATCTTTTGATTTTCCACAATTGTTGGAAAGATATATGAGCGCTGAAAATTCTTAGGTTGGTTCGAACAATGGTATGATAGAACTTATCCTCCTGCTGTTGCTAAGCATTCTGGTAGTTTTCATATCTGCCCTTCTCTTCGTTAACGCTATAGAATTTCTTGGCAGTCAATACAAGATAGGCGGTCCTTTCGTAGGTAGCATACTATCTCCTCTTTTCACTTCGCTCCCAGAACTCATCGTTTTGATAATAGCTCTTTTTGGTCTTGGCGGAGCGAGCGGAGAAGCCGTCGGTGTGGGAACAATTTTTGGTGAGCCGCTCATGGCTTCAAGTCTATCCTATGGATTAGTAGGGATCCTCGCTCTTGTGGGCTACACTTTAAAGAGGCGAGAGCACAAAACTCTCCAAGTCGACACTTCATTAGCTGTGCCATTCCTCTTTGTTACCATCCTATTTCCCCTAACTCTGATACCCTCACTTCTGAATAGCAGTGTAGTCAGAATCCTTTTCGGCCTGGGCTTCCTCAGCGCTTATTTTGGGTATTTAGTTCTGATGTATCGTCGAAAGAGCCTTGGACAAATAGACAACGCCAAAGCACCATACATTTGCAAAATTATCTCACCTAAACGAATTGGCGGTATTGTGCAGCTAATTGTTTCCGTTGTGATTTTGTATTTTGGGGCTCGTGAAATGGTCGGTGTTGTAAATCAGCTTGCGATAGGGACTGGAATTAGCTTAATGGGACTAGCCATTATTGTTGTTCCTGCTGCTACTGCGGTGCCAGAGACTGCGAGCGCTTTAATTTGGGGTTTTCGAGGTCAGGACACGCTTAGCATTGCGTCGCTTGTCGGCGAGAAGGTACTCTACACGACACTATTTCCAGGAATTGGGTTGCTCCTCACCACGTGGGTATTAGACATTCATGCATATCTGAGCGTCTTAGCAACAACAACAATATCCCTTGTAATGCTATTTTTTATTCTCAAAAAGAGAATTCCATGGTATGTTTTGACTTTTGGTTTTATCTTCTTTGTAGCTTATTCAGTCATAGTTTTTTGGTTAAGAATTTAGATAGAATCTTGATTCCCCAAACCGTCAGGGAGGAACTATCATAAAAGAGATAGGTGTTTTCAAAGCTAATCCTTTTATGCATTATCCAGTTACGACTAAAGCGATCAGTGAACCCGTCATGAATATCTACTTGCTCGTAGCCACTGTCAGTCTAGCTTTTCAGCTAGGAGTTTTAGCTTTGCTTCTAGTCGGCTTCGAATTCAAACAACGTCTGCGTTTTCGTTTGCATGGCATCTTTATGCTGACAGCCGTTACTTTGCACCTAATAATTATAGGGGCCATTATGGTGCCGTCATTCGTAGCGATATACCTTGAGAAAGCCCCAATAATGACTATCTTGTTCGCACCTTTTCATGCGGCTGCAGGAACGGCAACTGGTATCTTAGGTGTTTGGATTGTTGGTGGATGGCGTTTAAGACAGTCAACCAAGTTTTGTGCGCCTAAAAGAAAATTTATGCGCGCCACCTTTATTCTGTGGTTAGTAACTCTGTCCTTGGGTGTAATCTTCTATTTTGTTCTCAATTGGTCGTTTCTGTTCGGTTAATCCCCTACGGAAAAACTGGAGTAAATAATTATAAATTCAATTCCGAGTAGTATCTATAGTCTTGAGTTAGTTTTCTAAGAGGAGCTGAGTAAAACGCCACGGGAAATCGTTGTGAGTAATGGTCATTTACTAGTCGCCCTTGACAATAAGATGCGGATAAGAGACTTCTTTTACCCAAACATTGGTTTGGAGAATCACGTGGATGGACATTCTTTCAAGATAGGCATCTGGACAGACAACAGATTCTCTTGGGTTGACGAGAACTGGAATATAAAAATGAAATACTTGCCAGAAACTTTGGTCAGCACGTGCATAGCGGACAACGAAGGAGCAGCTCTTCAACTTGAGATTAACGATGCCGTTCACAGTTCCATGGATGTGTACCTTCGCAAAATTGTCATCCAAAATAACCTTAATAGAAAAAGAGAAGTCCGATTGTTCTTCTCTCATGATTTCCACATTTATGGAGAAGACACTGGTGACACTTCAATCTACGAACCCACTCTAAAATCAATTATCCACTACAAACGAAAACGCTATTTCCTAATCAACGGCATAACAGACCAAAATCAGGGAATTTATCAATTTGCAACAGGTCAGAAAGAGTCATTTGGCAAAGAAGGCACTTGGAAAGACGCAGAAGACGGAGAACTCCAAGGAAACCCAGTAGCTCAAGGCTCTGTTGATTCAACAGTTTCTTTCAAGATAGAAATTGAACCCAACTCATCAAACATTCTTTATTATTGGATTGCATGTGGCAAAGATCTTAACCAAATCAAAAATCTCGACTCGAGAATCAAGAAAATAGGCGTCGAGCAGTTGTTACTTGAAACAGAAAACTACTGGAGTGCTTGGGTCAATAAACAAACCATAGACACCAGAAACCTGCCTCGAGATGTAGCCCGACTTTTTAAAACGTCTCTGCTGATAATGCGTTCACATGTTGACAATAATGGAGCAATAATTTCTTCTTGCGACTCAGATGTGTTGCAATTCAACCGCGACACTTACTCGTATGTTTGGCCCCGCGATGGAGCAATCGTTGCTTTGGCATTTGACATGGCTGGTTATCCAGAAGTCTCACGCATGTTTTTCCAGTTTTGCGACAAAATCATTAATGAAGACGGCTATTTTAGTCACAAGTATTCTCCTGACGGGTCAATAGGAAGTAGTTGGCATTCAATGGTTGACCTTCGCGGAAAACTTCAACTGCCCATCCAAGAGGATGAAACAGCGCTTGTTTTATTTGCTTTGTACAAACACTTTCAAAAATACCACGATGTTGAATTCATCGCGACTGTATATCCACGATTGGTGTTGAAGACCACAGAATTCTTACTTGATTTTGTAGATCCTCAAACAGGTCTTCCAAAGCCCTCTTTTGACATTTGGGAAGAAAAAATTGGTGTTTATACTTCAACAGTATCTACTGTGATCTCTGCCCTTCAGTCTGCAGCAAAATTAGCCAAAGTATTCTACGATCGTGAAAAGCAAGATCTGCTGAGTGCAGCAGCCGCCAAAATGAAAGAAAAGATGTTAGCTAAACTCTATGACCCAAAAGCTAAGAGATTCAAGAAAGCAATATACACTGACAATTCTAACGATTTAACAGTAGACAGCAGCTTATCGTTTGCCTTTACCCAGGGAGCGTTCGAAGCCGACAGCGAGGAAGTAAGAAACAGCATGAATATGATAATTGATAAGCTTTGGATAAAATCAGATATTGGAGGATTAGCCCGTTACGAAAACGACAATTATCACAGAATTTCCCAAGAAACTCCGGGAAACCCTTGGTTTATTTGTACACTCTGGCTCGCACGTTGGTATATCGCGACCTCCTCCTCCGTTGAGGAACTCAACAAAGGTTTAACGTTATTGAAATGGACCGCGAAGCATGCCTTGCCATCTGGAGAATTAGCAGAGCAAATTAGTCCTTTCACTGGTGAGGCAATTTCTGTGGCACCCTTAGCTTGGAGTCACGCAGAATTTGTAATTGCAGTTTGCGAGTATATTGAGAAGCAAAAAGAGCTCTCATCCATGATTCCAAATGTAGGCTCAGGATCGTTGGAGAAATCGCGATGACTTTCTATTTACTTTGCAGAACAAATGAAGTCTCAGAAGGAGAGTTAAAGGAATTTGTCTTAAAAGAAGTTGAGATACTTGTTGCTAAATACAGTGGGCAAATATATTGTTTGCAAGCGCGGTGCACTCATGCGGGAGCACCGCTTGTAGAAGGGGAGTTAAACGGTGAGGTTTTGCAGTGCCCTTGGCATGGCTCTCGTTTTAACATTAAAAATGGTTTAGTGATTAGAGGACCAGCTGAAAAACAGTTACGCACATATAATTGTAGAACAGAAGAAGACAGCTTACTAGTTGAACTAGTCGTTTGAACTTGAGCAACGCTAGTCAAGAAACATCTCTGGTTTTCAGTTTCGACGGCCAGTACACTAAGGATGCTATCTACAAAAAGATTGAGCAGTTAGGGTTGGAAGTAGTCGACGAAGAGAAAAAAAACGTTTCGACTACTACTTCTCTTGAGTTGCCCGAGGAGTTGCCCAGTATTGAAGAAACGCTGATGAAGTTATCGGCTGCTTTGGCTGTCTTAGAAAAGCCGGGTCTGGAACCGTTAACTTTAGAGTGCTTTCTTTTAGTTTTGAGGGCAAGTATAGCGAGAACCCTATCTACCAAAAACTGCTTGATATGGGCTTGTTGAAAGAAGAAGAAGATGCCCTGCACCACTCTTCTTCTTCTTCAAAGTTTGAGTTGCCTAAGGAGTTGCCAAGAGGACATTCTGCAAAAACTGATTAACTTGGACTTGTTGAGAGAACAACAACAACAAAAAAATCAGTGTTGTTGTTCTTCTCCCAAGCTAAAGTGCCTGAGGAGTTGCCAAGTGTTGAAGAATCACTTAAAACATTATGTGCTAGTTTGAAGGCGCTAGAGACGCCTGGGTTGGATAGAAGCGAGGTTTTGCGGTTCCGCAACATTATCTCGGGCGTTAAAACCTGCAAGGAATTGTTGGCTGACTACGTAAGATTATCGTGGACTGGAACAGTTGCTGATAGAGCTTAGGGAGAAATACCCTGCACTTGCCGCAAGCACAAAGTCATAGCCGTATATTGATCTCTCCAATTTGTTTTGATCAAGAAAAGCCCTCCTTTAAGAAAAGGAAGCTTTAACGTGAAAAATAGCCAGAAAATAAGTCAGCATCGCCAGGCGGGACCCCCTTATTATTTGACCATAGTGGTGCAGGGGGTGGGATTTGAACCCACGAACCTCTGAAGGATAGGCTCCTGAAGCATGCGCGCTGTTTAATTAAAAGTACAGCTCTACGCCTTTGACCATGCTCGGCGACCCCTGCACATGCTGTCATTAATTGCTGATATCAAAATAACACTTCCTCATAAATACATCTGCCAACTTTTTGGGTAAGGTATTCAATTATCGAAAAACTAGGCAGATTTTATGTAGCTCTTTCGCTAAATACGTGAATTGATATTAAATGATTGAAAACGAAGAATGCTCTAAAATTCTTCAGCTTGCGCTAAGTAATAAGCAAGTAGCTGTAGCTGTTTTAGGTCAAGCGCTGTTAGATGAGGGCGGAATAGGAGCCCAGAGCATAACAATTTTTTATACTAACAAAGGAGAGGCTGAGCACCTTTGGCAAATTGCTAATTCATTAGGGTATGCGAATGCCTTAAGGAGGAAAAACATAGGGATCACTATCAGCATGGTTTTTCAATAAAGGCGTCAAAGCGTAAAGAATTATATGGGCAAATTGGTCCTCTGCCAAATTCAGTAAAAGATAAGGTGTTTCTGCATATGGCGAGCAGGCTAGGAAAAAACGCAAGAGCTCAAGGGGAAACAAGAAATCTCATCCTTCAATCAATAGAATTAAAGCCCAAAACTGTTCTCGAACTAATGCTTGAACTTAACACTAATGCCTCGACAATGAGAAGGCACTTAAAAGAATTAGATAGGCAGGGACTTGTAGAAATTGTTGGAAAGGACAAAAAAGCTTTCAAAAGAGTCTTAGGACAGCCAATTTATGGCAAGCAAAAACAGTAACTAAGTGAAGCCTACGCTTTGGTCAAGGTCGGCGACCCTTACATAAACCGGCTTCTCGTTAGTCAAATTGCCTTTAATGATAAATACATTGCCGCGGTTGCTGATTTAGGCTTGGTTGCTTGAGATTAAAAAAAGTGTGAAAAAAAACTATGTCTCAACAGCAGTTTGTTGGGTTATTAGCTGTTTTACTTTGCGTTCAATTTCATCGCGGATTTCCCGGACTTTTTCCATTGGTTTTCCCTTTGGGTCTTCCAATTTCCATTCAAGGGTAGGTTTAAAGAAGGTTCCTGGGCAGACGCCTTGGTCGTTGCAGCCCATGGTGACAATCAAATCTTGTTCCTGCGCCATCTTCGCCGTTATCAGTTTAGGCTTGTTAGCTGAGAGATCAATGCCTTTTTCCCTCATAACCTCAACAACCAAAGGGTTCACACTTTCAGCGGGTTTGTTGCCAGCGCTGGAAACGATAAACTTGTCTCCACTATATTTCTTTGCAAATGCTTCAGCCATCTGACTTCTACCAGCGTTTTCGACACAGACAAACAGAATTTTCTTCATGTTACTCAGCTCAAGGCAGCTTCTTGAAGTTTTTTAATCGATTTTTCAGTTTCCTCAACAGAAGGATGCGATATTGCACCTGAAGGACAGATATCTTCGCAACCCCTGCACAATACCACACAAGCATTCATGTCGGTAACGACAGTCTTCTTCTCTTTGCCTTTTCCTTCGAACCCAAAGGCTTTGGCATGGCAAAATTCAATGCACTTCCCGCAGGTTGTGCATTTTTCATAGTTGATGATGGGGTGCCAAACTATTTTGTTTCTGGGGATTCCTTCGTATGTTTCTTCAGACATTCAAATCACCATTTATGTTGTCCAAAACGAGTAAACTTCCAAGTTTTCAAACTGACCTTTCAAGTACGTTTTGACTTCGGCTTCGTCTAAGTTGGAGATGCCTTTTTTGTCTTTGTGGAGGGGAATTTTTGTTTCTCTGAGTACATCGCCTTTGGGGAAGTCGTAGAAGATGTAGTAGCGTTTGTCGTGGAGCATTATTATTTTGAGGGTCGAGAGTTCTTTGTTTTTTGAGAATCCGTTTTGTTCCAGGATGAAAACAATGGAGCCAGGCTTCTTTTCTGTGACGGTTTGTTTGAATTCTTGCCAGTTTCTGATGTGGACGTAATCTTCTGTCAATTTTGTCACTTGTTTGACAACGTTACATGAACAATCATTAATGTAAATATTTAAATATTGTTATATACTCTCTTTTTGGCTATGACCCAACCAACAACCGCACAACTAAGGTTCAAAGCCCTAGTCTTCCACGCCCTATCCGACGCCAACAGGCTCGAAATTCTCGAATATCTCCGCCACGGCGAAAAATGCGTCTGCGAAATCGTTCCCCACCTCAGCCTCATCCAACCCGTCGTCTCCCGCCACCTCAAAATCCTCAAAGACGTAGGCGCAATAAGATGCCGAAAAGACGGCACCAAAAGAATGTACTCAATCGTTGACTCGCGAATCTACAATGTCACCGATGCTTTATCACTTGAACTCGTCTCAATTCTGAAGAAAGAAGTTGTGGAACAGATGAGTTGCGGTCCAACCGCATAGCATGATTTTGAAAAGTCGGTGGATTAGTTGGCTTGTGAAGAAAATAAAACTAAGTCGTTGGGTTGGATAAGCAAACTTCTTGCCCTTTGGATATTCATTGCCATAATTATCGGGCTGGCAATGGGTAAGTATCTTCCGCAGTTCAGCAGCACCCTATCGGTAGGTATCCCAATCGGCTTATTCTTCATGATTTATCCCGCGATGACCAAAATCGAAATCAGCGAACTCAAAAAAGCCGTAAAAAGCCCCAAACAAACTAGCATAATAGTCTTTTTCAACTATGCCGTAAACCCGTTTCTGTTGTTTGCTTTAGGATACGTTTTCTTTGAGGTAATTTTCCCGTACTTTGGCTTGATAGATCCATTAACTGCCCGGTACCTCTGGACAGGCTTAATTCTTCTTGGAGTTGCGCCATGTATTGCCATGGTTCTCGTATGGACTGACTTATGCAAGGGCAACGGTCCATTAGGTATAGTGCTTATGGCATGGAACAGCATCATCCAAATAATCACAACGCCATTGTTCATTGCTCTGCTTGTCGGTACATACGTTTCAATCGACATCACCGTTATTGGAGAAAGCATCCTCCTCTACCTTGGCTTACCCCTGCTCTTAGGATCTATAACTCGCCGCGAAGTTATCAAACGCAAATCCCAGCAGTGGTTCCAGAAAAAACTCATACCATATTTCGACTCGCTTCAACTGTTGGCTCTGCTTGCCACGATGGTTGTGATGTTTGCGTTGCGGGGAGGCGTCATCTTAGATAATCCCTCGCTTGTTTGGCAGATGGCAATTCCAGTTGTCCTATTCTTCTTCTTGCTCTTCAATCTCGTCTACTTTACCACAAGGCGTTTTGGGTACAACTATGAAGACTCCGCTACGATGGCATTTCATAGCACAGGAAGAAACTTTGAGTTAGCTATAGCAATTGCGTTGACGGCGTTTGCTTCGATGCCTATGGTGGCGGTTTCAACAGTGGTTGGTCCCCTCATCGAAATTCCAGTCATGCTGACGCTTGTACATCTTGCGTTGAGACGGAGAAGCCGAATAAAAACCGAAAGGGAAAAAGAAACGACTTAGCCATAGAGATACTCAAGAAATTTCCTAAAAACCCTTACATTTTAGGGTAAACTCTTATGAGCGAAGATAATTCTATTATTTTGCCGATTAACATGAAGCCTCAAACGCCTAACCCTGAACATAAACGGATGAAACGTGAGAAAAAAACCATCGCGTACATGGTAGATATTTATTGTAAAGGCCATCATCGAACACATGGCGAACTTTGCGTTGAATGCCAACAATTCAAGGATTATGCATATTTGCGGCTTGATAAATGTCCTTTCCAAGACAAAAAAACGACTTGCGGAAAATGCGTTATTCACTGTTACAAACCTGACATGAAACTGCAGGTCAGGAAAGTAATGCGTTATTCTGGTCCACGCCTGCTCATTTATCACCCAAGCTTAGCCTTCCATCATGCTTGGGATGCACGGCGAAAGCCTCCAACCCTTGATAAGGCATCTTAGATGGTGGTTTGCCTTGAAAGTTTATGTAATTTACGATTCAAAATATGGT
Organism: Candidatus Bathyarchaeota archaeon; assembly: GCA_963809455.1. Classification (GTDB taxonomy): domain Archaea; phylum Thermoproteota; class Bathyarchaeia; order Bathyarchaeales; family Bathycorpusculaceae; genus Bathycorpusculum. The sequence goes on from CAWEJP010000015.1 coordinate 13,918, forward strand.
AACACAAAACTGGTGGCAGCCAAAATCTGCGATGGCTTGAAACAAGCTGGGCTAACCGATGTGGCGGTTGGCTACGTTAAAGACATTGACCCTCAAAAGCTGGTTGGTTACGATGCGTTGGTTATTGGGGCGCCAAACCACATGGGTAAACCTTCATGGACTATGCGAAAATTCGTAGATTCCCTCGCCACAACCAATTTAGATGCTAAGTGGTTCGCTGTTTTTGACACTTATTTTCAGAGAGAACGGTACTTCCAGAAGGCAATGAAAAAACTCAATCATCAAATAAGTGAACGTCTGCCAAATTTGGTGCAGATAACGCCTGGTCTTTCGGTGCGGGTGAAAGGTGTGAATGGACCTGTTGTTGAGGGGGAACTTGAGAAAGCAACAGAATTCGGCGTGAGAATCGCTGTCGAATTTAAGAAGAAAGAAAAATAGTTGTCTCCAGTTTATCCTGAACGCTCGGATAGTCAATTTCAAGTATTTATTCATATGTATTTCCACCGCGAATTTGTTTGGGTAAGGTTTAAGTGTGACTTGCATGTTTATTGTGCCAAAGGTGTAAAATATGCCAACTCACGGTTCACTTTCAAAAGCTGGAAAAGTCCGCTCTCAAACGCCAAAAATCACTGCTCAAGAGAGAACAAAACCGAGCCCAAAAACTAGGACTCGACGTACTTACGAGAAACGTGTGATTCTACAGCGCAAAGCAGGCCAAAACTGGGTCTAAACCAGTTTTTTTCAAGCTTAAATCTATTTTCTATTTCGTGTAGTTTATTTATTTGCAGTCCAACCTTTGTTTGGTACTTTCCCCTTGACTAACGATGTTGCCCTAAGAGAAATAATTTCAACCTTGCTTTCTATGCGGTCGCCTACGCATGAGGATGTTAACCGATTAAAAATCAAGGTTGCTGCGAAGTACCATTTAGAAGCTGTCCCAGCCAATGCCGATTTAATTACTGCTTTAACGCCACCGGAATCAAAGAAACTCTTACCCATCATTAGAAGAAAAAATACCCGTGCCATCAGCGGCGTAACTGTCATCGCCGTCATGACAAAACCTTATCCTTGTCCGCAGCCAGAACCCTGCGCTTACTGCCCAGGCGGACCAACCCAAGGTTCTCCGCAAAGCTACACGGGATACGAACCCGCAGCGTTGCGTGGAAGCCAGAACAGCTTTGACCCGTATGATCAAGTTAAAAGCCGTATTCGTCAGCTCACTGCTATCGGGCACAAAGTAGATAAAGTTGAGTTAATCGTTATGGGCGGAACCTTCCCCGCTACACCCATGGAATACCAGACCTGGTTTATCCAGCGTTGCCTAGATGCGATAACCGACAAGAATTCTGCGAATTTAGAAGAGGCAAAAATGAACGCAGAACTCAGCAAGACACGTAACGTCGGCATAACCGTTGAAACTCGTCCTGACTGGGCAAAACAACCCCATATCGACGCTATGCTTGGTATGGGTGTCACGCGTGTGGAACTTGGTGTGCAGAACCCTGATGACGAAATCTATCGACTCGTTGGAAGAACCCACACCGTTGCAGATGTGGTTGAGGCTACGCGCATTGCGAAGGACGCTGGGCTAAAAATTGTTTATCACTTAATGCCTGGCATGCCTGGTTCTAATCCTGAAAAAGATATGGCCGCGTTCAAACGAGTTTTTTCCAATCCAGATTTTAAACCTGACATGATAAAAATCTATCCCTGCTTAGCCATCGCTGGTACCAAGGCCTACGAATGGTACCAAAAAGGCACGTTTGAGCCCTACACAACAGAGCAAGCAGCCAATGTCATTGCCGAAATCAAAAAAGTCATCCCACAGTGGGTGCGAGTGATGCGCGTACAAAGAGACATTCCTGCAAAACTCATTTTGGCAGGCGTAAAAAAGAGCGACATACGCGAACTAGTTCAAAATAAACTAAAAGCCCAGGGAAGCCAATGTCAATGCATTCGTTGTCGAGAGGTTGGGCATCGTTTAGCAGTTGATCACGTGAAACCTGACTTGGAAAAAATCAAAATTCTCACGCAGCATTACGAAGCCTCGGGAGGGCAAGAATATTTCATTTCAGCTGAGGACCCCGAAAACAACGTTCTTTTGGGCTACTTGCGTATGCGGGTTCCATCAACAAAAACTCACAGACCAGAAATCACAAATGTTCCTTCAGCGATTGTCAGGGAACTCCACGTGTACGGACAACTCGTTCCGGTCGGAAAACACACCGAGAGCGCATGGCAGCACAAAGGATATGGACAAATCCTATTAAAAGAGGCTGAACGTTTAGCCGGCGAAGAGTTGGGGTTGAAAAAGCTTTTAGTTATCAGTGCGTTAGGAACAAGAAGATATTACATGCGTTTCGGATATGAACGTGATGGAGTTTACGTTTCAAAGAGGTTACAAAGTTGAGTGAACTTGAAGATTCAGGCTATAAAGGCGAAGCGTTGAATTTGCTAAAACAAGCTGACTGCAACGTCGGAGACATCCTCAAAGTTACACGTAAAGGAAAAACCTACGAGGGCATATTGATTCCTCGTTCAGGCGGAGGCACAGCAATTATCATCAAGATGAAGAGCGGTTACAACATCGGCATGGAAGCCACTGCAGACGTGAAAGTCGAAAAAATCGGCAAAGGCACCAAACCGACATTTGCTTCGCCACCAATTCCCAAACAGAACCCAGAACTGCCACACGTCGTCATTATGAGTACAGGCGGGACCATCGCCAGTCGCGTAGATTACCGCACAGGAGCCGTACGTTCAGCGATTTCAGCCAGCGACCTCTACGGCGTCGTTCCAGAACTCGCTGACGTCGCTAGAGTTGATACAGAAATCGTTTATAGTATTTACAGCGAAAACCTCACGCAGAAGAACTGGTGTGAACTCGCCCAAAAAGTTGCCGAACGCATCGAACAAGGCGTTGACGGCATAGTAATAGCTCATGGCACAGACACGATGGCTTATACATCAGCCGCGTTGAGCTTTGCTTTGCAGAATTTGCCCGTTCCAGTTATCGTCGTAGGTGCTCAGAGATCGTCTGACCGGCCCAGCAGCGATGCAGCCACAAACCTCATCGGCGCAGTCAAAGCCGCTGGAGAAGCACCGTTCGCCGAAGTAGGTTTAGCCATGCATGAAACCATATCTGATATAGCAATTATCGTGCACAGGGGAACCAAGGTGCGCAAATGCCACACCAGTCGTCGAGACACCTTCAAATCCATCAACGGTTTCCCCATAGCCAAAGTCAAAAACTTACAAGTCACTATGGAAACTGACCAGTACCAGCGCCGAGACCCCAAGAACAAACTCGTGTTAATGCCAAATTTCAGCGATAAAGTGGCACTTGTCAAGTTCTATCCGGGACTTGACCCAGCAATCATCGACTTTTACGTTGAAAAAGGCTTCAAGGGAATTTTGCTTGAAGGGTCGGGTTTGGGTCATGTGAGCAAATTCTGCTTTGACGCAATCAAGAATGCGGTGGCGAAGGGCGTAGTGGTTGCATTGGCTTCTCAGTGCATATGGGGGCGAGTAAACATGAACGTCTACGACACAGGACGCGACCTCTTATCGTTCGGTGTTGTGCCACTTGATGACATGTTCCCTGAAACAGGACTTGTTAAACTAATGTGGGCTCTCGGCCAAACCAGTAACCCAAAAGAAGCCATTAAGCTGATGAAAACTAACATTGCTGGCGAATATTTGCCGCGAACGCTACCGCAAGACAGAATCTGTGAAGGAGCACAATAAAATGACCATCGACTATGCAAAAGTCGGCTTGAAAGTAGGGTTAGAAATCCATCAACAACTCAACGTCAACAGCAAACTCTTCTGCAGTTGCCCACCTGAACTCTTCAAAGAAGACCCCGAAATCACATTCCTACGCCGACTCAGGCCAACCCAAAGCGAACTTGGACAGATTGACCCAGCGGCTTTTTTTGAGTTCCAGAAGGGCGTGAAAATTCTCTATGAAGCTAACCGGAAAAGTAGCTGTCTTGTTGAGATGGATGAGGAGCCGCCGCATCCTATCAATTTAGCTGCAGTTGAAGTAGTTTTGACTGCTTCGCTTATGATGAACATGCAGCCTGTCGACGAAGTCCATGTGATGAGAAAAACGGTTATCGACGGCTCAAATACCACAGGATTCCAACGCACCTGCATTATAGCTTTGGATGGTTGGATTAAGATGGGCGAAAAAATCATCCCCATGCAAGCCTCTAGCCTCGAAGAGGATGCCGCACGAAAAACGGGAACTCAAGATGAAGGCAAAACTATTCGCTACCGCATCGACCGTTTAGGAATTCCGCTCATAGAAGTTGCGACAGCACCGGTGATTTATTCACCCCAGGAAGCACAGGAAGTTGCGTTTGCAATCGGCAGAATTCTCCGTGACACAGGAAAAGTTATGCGTGGTTTGGGCACGATTCGTCAGGACCTTAACGTGTCTCTGCCAAATGGTGCATTGATTGAAATTAAAGGTGTTCAGGAACTTGAGTTGATTTCTACTGTGGTCGAATATGAGGTTCAACGGCAGCTTGGATTAATCGAGATTAAAGAGGAACTTGCTAAACGCTGTATTAAACCAGAATCACTTAAAATGGAATTCATCGATGTTACAGCCATCTTCAAAGATACTAAAAGCAAAGTCATCCGCAAAGCAGTCGACAAAAACGATAGAGTCTTGGCTGTCAAACTTTCAGGTTTCGCAGGCTTAACTGGACGTGAATTGATGCCTAATTTCCGTTTAGGTTCAGAGCTTTCTGACCGCGCTAAATTCTGGGGGAGAGTCGGCGGAATATTCCACACTGACGAAACACTCTCCAACTACGGAATCACGACTACAGAGGTCGAAGCTGTGCGGAAAACAATCGGAGCCACAGAAACCGATGCAGTGGTGTTTGTTGCTGATACAGCTGAAAACACCCAAGACGCCCTCAAAGCAGTCGTTGAACGAGCGCAAGAAGCTTGTACTGGAATCCCGGCGGAAACTCGCACAGCCAAAGACGACGGAACCACACGATATATGCGTCCACGTCCAGGTGCTGCAAGAATGTACCCCGAAACCGACATTCCAGCCCAACTAATAACAAAACAATTAGTAAAGAAGGTCTGTTCGCATCTGCCCGAACCTGCCGACAAAAAACTATCACGCCTCATAAAACAGTACGGATTAAACGAAAAATTAGCCAAACAACTCATAGACTCCGAATACATCCTCCTCTTTGAAGAAACCGCCAAAACCAGCGGAGTCGCAGCTTCCACCGCCGCAGCGTTCCTTACCGAAACAGTCAAAGCACTCAAGCGTGAGGGATTACAAGTCGAAAACGTCGCAGACGATCAAATCAGCGCCATCTTCAAAGCCGTAGGCTCAGGACAGCTTGCCAAAGAAGCATTAGCTGAAGTTTTCGGTTGGCTATCTAAGAATGAAGATAAAACCGTACAAGATGCAGTTGTGGCCTTAGGTTTGAAAATGTTTACCGAAGCCGACTTAGCGCCAATCATCGATCGCATAATCGCCGCAAACAAATCACAAATCGACAAATTAGGCAAGAACGCTCAGGGCATGATTATGGGCGCTGCCATGAAAGAAGTCCGTGGAAAAGCGAATCCTGAATTGGTCGGCAAACTGCTACGGGAGCGGCTAAAATAGTCTTTTTCATGTCAAAAGAAGCTATTAGCCACAAATCCTAAATGGCTACTCAGAGTACAGCTGTAAAGAGGCTTAACCTGTTGAAACGCATTGAGGCACACATTAAAACCCAGTTCGGCGAAGTCGTCATCGAAGGCGAAAACCCCCAAGACATAATGGACATGTTAGAAAATATCCCGGAGAACTTTGTGGAGAAACTCTCAGATTTTGTCTCCAACCGCTTAACGTCGTCAGGAGCCCAGCTAAAAGGCATCATCGAACCCACAACCGAAGGACCTATTATTGTAACACGTGAAAACCTCACACATTACGAAGCCGTCGGTTTAGTGCTGTATGCTTCAGGAGAGAGAAAAAACACCGCAGCACTAATCCAGAAGCTCTTGGAATCCAGCGGCATAAAAAGCATGGTACCTGCACGCCTCAACGAAATGACCAAACGCGGACAAGTCTTCAAACCCGACCCCAACAAGCCCGAGTTCAAACTAACCATCCAAGGTGAAAAATGGGTTGAGGATGATGTTCTCTCCAAGCTTAGGGGCAAAATGAGTGAGCGTTAAACCCGAAAAAATCCAAGTTCAAATAAAGTACAAAGGTGTTGAGCAGCAGTTTGTCGCTGACCCACAAGAAGCATGGTTATTGTTAAATGGCTTCTTCAACGATATGATTCCTTCTTTTGATATTGCACAAAAACTTTGGCTGAACATTGATATTGCAAAGCTTGCTAAGGACCTAAACGGTATCGTGGCTTTTTCTGCGGACGGTGTAAGTTTGTTGGTGCCCACGAACAAATTGACAGATAATGAGACTTTGTTGGTTTGGTTTGCAGGCTACTATTTGGGGCATAAGCTTGGTTTAGTTAATTGTGATTCCTTGTCAAAGGAAGAGTTGCAAATCAAATTGGGTAAAAGCGGCAAAATAACCAGTACCCGACTGGGCGAATTTGTCAAATCCGATTTCGCTGCAAAGACAGATAACGAGCGATTTAGGATAACGGTGTTTGGTATTGCCCAGTTCCAAAAAGAAGTTCTTCCAAAAATCAAATCAAAAATTGGCGCCTAAATTTTTTGGAATTTATACAACCTGGATAATGCTTATTACCTAGCTTATACAATTTTTTATTGAGGAGTTTTAATGAATTTCGTAGTTTTAATGGTCTTTATCTATTCTATCTTGAGCAGTTTAGGGCTTGGTGGGTTAGACCTCACTTTCCTTATCGTGCTGGTAATAATTGGTTTGATAATCATCATTCTTATCAAAATATTCCTTGTACTCATACCAGCAATTCTAGCAGCACTCGTTGTATATTTCCTCACGGGCGATTTGTTCTGGACAGGAGTAGCTTTCCTCGTCGTGGCAGCGCTTGTCGATACTGGCTAAGTTGTAGTTTTCGCAAATTCTCACTTTCTTTTTTTATGTTAACTATGTAGTTACATTTTCAAGATTCAAGAAGGACAAGTTTTACAGCTATTTTTCTCAAATAAAGTCTTCTCCGCTTTTTTTAACCATTTTTTGTTTATTTAGCGTTTGAGCGTTTTCATAAGACTTTTATATTTGGTATGGAGTTCTTGCATATTAACAGGAATAGACAGGGACCCAAAAATGACGATGATGGAACCAAGTAAAAAACCACTAAACGTTCTCATTAAACAATTGCATGGCAACATCGAAGTTGTTCTGAAAAACGGCTATGAATACAAGGGAAAAATGATAAAGTGCGATGGACACATGAATATTCTCTTGGAAGGCGCCACAGAATTCAAAGAAGACCAATTAATGACTAATTATGGAAACGTGTTGCTTCGCGGAAACAACATCCTCTACATAGTTATGGACCCCAACAAGCACTAAAACGTCAAGCTTCGGGCTTCTCCAACAACGTACTTGCAGGCTGTTTCTGCAGCTAAATCAACATTAAATTTGCGGCTGAAAAAAGTCAGCACATTTTTAATATCCCTATCCAGCAGTTCCGCTGCATTAGCATGATCAGTTTTAACTGCTTGAGGCCAATCAATGATAAGAATGCGACCGTCTGGCCTTAGAATGATGTTATATTCGCTAATGTCCGCATGAATTAGGTGGGCTTTAAGGTAAGCTTTTCTGAGGTTGAGCAATATTTCTTTTAGAACTTTCTCTGGGTTCCCAATGTCTTTGTACTTTGAAAGTTGGGCACCCTCAATCATTCCCATAGCAACGACATGGCGATTCTGGCTGATGGGTTCTGGAACAGAAACACCGTTATCGTAGGCCAACTTCATAGCTTGGAACTCTTTTTCCGCCGCGATATGCGATTGAAAAAGCCATGTAGAGTGCTCTCTTGTATAGCCTCTTGTTCGTCTTGTTTGCCGAAAACTTATCCTGCCCAGGCGATGAAATTTGACGGCTATTCGTTTACTCTCTGCATTTAGTGCGTCATAGACGTCTGCTTCTTTTCCAACGCCTAAAGATTGCCCAAACGATTCAATTATCCCTGCTTTAACAAGTGCGTTTATGGCGAGGCAGTCGTATCCAGCGTAGTTTAGGGTGTGTCCATTGTATGTTTCTTTTGTTCGATAGGTCAAGCCCAACTTGTTTAGTTTGCCCAAAGTGAAATCTATGCGGTCCATGGGCAGTTTAGCGTATCTTTGGATTTGTTCTTTTGGGACAAATTCGTGTTTGCTCATGCCTGCCTCGATGATGTTGAGGATTCGGAAGTCTTCAATTTCCAGTTCTTTGAATACGTGTACTGCTACTTCAGCGCTTGACATATGATTGTTTAATAGGCTGATTTTAGGTATTAAAACTAGGTCTTTTTTTTAATGGAGTTTTTTGGGTGGAACTTATATGTGAGAAGTGGTTTTTATTGGGCTATATGCCAAAACCGTTCACGCATGAGATATTATTGATTAGTAAGCGATTGGTTTTGAAATATGTCAGTTGATCAAGGAAACGTCTCGAAGATACTTTCGGTCCTTTCGCATCCGTTGCGAAGGGAAATATTACTAGACCTTAGCGATAACGGCGAGTCATCTTTTACTGACTTGCTAAATCTACTGAAGGTTGATACTGGAAAGCTTAGTTTTCACCTCCGAGCATTGTCACCGTTCATAGAGCAAACATCCAGCGGCAAATACAAATTAAGCAGAGCAGGCGAAAGCGCTGTCCGGGTTATTCATGATGTTGAAGGTTGGGCAGAAGTTGCCGATATACAAGGCAAAGCATCTACGCTTCCGCTTGCATCTTTCAAAAACAGAGCTTTTGCATTCTTATTTGATTTTGCTTTGATTTTAGCAATTACGGCGGCAATCACCTTCATACCGGACATACTTTCGATTTCTACTCCCGGCTTCTTAAGCAACCGAATAAGCGCATTACTGTTCATCACTATTGGGCTCCTTTGGCTCTACTCAACTTTACTTGAGGGCTTTAACGGTCAAAGCATAGGCAAACGCGTCTTAGGTTTAAAGGTGGTTAGAACCGATGGCAAAAAAATGTCCTACGACCACGCTGCCGTACGGAACTTTGGCAAAGTATTGCCGTTGCTACCTTTTGACTTGCTCATAGGTTGGCGTATCAAAAACACTGCATTCATGAGGTATTTTGACAAGTTCGCAGGAACGACAGTTATTGATTTGCGGTCTCATCTTCGTAAACCTACATCAGATTTACAAGCGCCTTCAGAAGCCGTGCCACAAGTTTAACGCGAAAAATCACATTTTGAAATAAAGAAAGAGAAATAAACTCGGCGAATACCATCCTTTCAGTTCATAAAGGTGGTTTATGTGTCAGCTAAAACTCCAGTTAACATCAATTCAGCCTATAGGCTTCTTCATCCCATGCATACTGTTCTGGTTTCTTGTGTTGGAAAAGCTAACAAACCCAACGTAACTACTGTTGCTTGGGCAATGCCTACCTCAATTAATCCTCCGCTCCTCGCCGTCAGCCTGGCACCAACCCGACATAGCCACACCTTAATTGAAGAATCAGGCGAATTCACCGTAAACATCCCCACCATGGAAATTCTCCAAGCCGTCTACTCCTGCGGCTCCTTAACGGGGAGAAGTTTTGATAAATTCAAAAAAGCCAATCTCACCCAACTTCCAGGTAAAAAAGTTAAGGCACCAGCCATCAGCGAATGCATCGCTCACTTAGAGTGCGAAGTGGACGGGCAATTCACTACAGGCGACCACACCATTTTCGTCGGCAAAATCCTTGAAGCCTACGCAGACATGGGCGTGTTTTCTGAAGCAGGCTATGACCTAAAAAAAGCCCGTATGCTCTACCATGCAGGCGGAAACAATTTTGCATTATTAGACCCTAAACTCTACAAATCCTGAGCATGAAACACAAAGCATAAAACGATAATGTCGGTTTAAGGTTGCCATGACACGCAAAAAGAATAAGAAATATCAGATTACTCAGAAAACGATACCTCGTGAAGCAACTGTAACCTTTAAAGAAATCTCAGAGTAAGCTGCTCTACACGTTATTTTTCTTTTAGCTATAAACCCGTTTGGGTTCCTAAGAGGGGTAGGTTGTATTGGCTGATTTTTGGGCTTATTAGATGTTAGTTTTTACTGCTGTTCTTGGTGGGCTGCTTTGATTTTCCATGCTTAACAAGAAAAGTTAATGCACTTACTAAAACCGCTATTACGACTGCAGCAATAACTATACTTACTGGTAGAAGCAAATTAGTTGCTGAAAATAATCCTTTGGGGGTAGAAGTCGCCGACTCTGAATATGTACCGTTTTGAATAGCTATTGTTTGCGTATCGCTCCATGCGCTTCTGCCTGTTTCGTTAAAAACGCTGAAGTCAGGGTTTCTCCAGCATGGCGGATTATCTTTTATCGTCGAGTAGAATCCCTCTACGCCTCTGACTTGAAAATCAATTTGTTTATCGGTGGTTATGTTTCCAAGCCAAATGCTCCAGCCGCCAGGATCTGGGTTAGTGGTGCCTAATCCAAATTTCACTATTGTTTGATTGTCGTTGGGCGGCTTATTTTGTGGAGCAAGGTTTGAGGTAATAGGTGCATCTACCCAGTCTTGTGAATGCCCTTTAACGTGGATGTTATAGTATAGTTTTACTATGCTGTCGTTTACCACGGCATACATGGCGTAGGGTGATGTGTTTTTGATGATGACATCGACGAATTTTATTTCCAAGTGGTAAGTGCCCGAAGCGTTCACTACATCGTGGGAATCGTCTTCAAGCTTGAGGGTGAATTGCGGAATTGAAGGGCTGGTTTGAGTTCCAGCAGGTTTAAGGCTAATCAAACCTGAAGCTAAAATAACGAGGATAAGCAAGAGGGCAACATGGGTCTCGCATGCATATTACTTGTTATGTCGGGATAAAAGGTTGTTTGTAAAGAAAAATAACTGTGGCAGCGACACAAAATTGTTGAAAAACAACATTTTTTAAGCTTAGTCAAGAAAAGTTTGTCAAGGTTTCTTTACTGATACGCTTTTATCGCTGTTGAGATTCAGGATAGGATATGAAATCCAACAAGGTGTTTACGTTTCTGGTTGTTCTTCTTTTAGTAGCCTCTTCCTTGTTACTGGTTTCACCTTCAGTGGCTTTTGGGTCTAAGCCTTCTGTGCCGGACTTCACAGTGGCGTACATCGACCATTCCTACGATATTCCTCCAACTTATGGTAAAGACCCCTACACTGGACAAACCATCGTAACAAGCTACGGTAGCCACGTCGATAACCGAACTCTCGATGTGACTATACAGAATCAGCCGTTCACGCCATACAACGATTCATCTGGTCACATTGTGCAATTAAACTATAATGTTCGTAGCAAAGGTCACTTTGACGATTGGAACAGCGGTTCAAGTTTACACAGCATAATAGGTGTCCAAGCATCGTCTTCCAGCTCCACGGTGATTTCATTTAACATACAATACTGGAATGTTCAAGTGGGTGGACAAATAGATTTTCAAGTGGATGCAGTTGCAGGTTACACTTATTATAATTCCCAAGTTTGCGGTACGCAATATTCCACTACAGTTGATGAAAGCGGCTGGAGCAACACTCAAACAATAACTATTGGCAACGCAACCCCTGCAAGCCCAACTCTGCCTCCATACGCCTCCGACCTAACCCCAACACCAACGCCCTATGTTTCACCGCCCAATCCAACACCGACCACTCCACCTACCCAAAACCCAACAAATGTGCCAACACAGAATCCGACAGCAACTCCAACCCAGCCAAACACACTCACTAATGTGATATTTGGTTCTAACTGGGAGCAAACAGCCCTAATAATTATGGCTGTTGTGATTGCAGTTTTAGCAGTTGCTTTAATTGTTGTGATTTGGCGAAGAATGGCGATACGTTAAATTTGTTCGCAGATTGTTTTATCATATGAGTCAATAATTTTAAAATTTTATTTCTTATCAATTGAATAGCAAATTTTTTGTATAAATTAATGAAATCTTCTTTTCCTGTATTCTGATTAATTTAATATACATCTTGTTCGGTAGTAGCCCTAACGGATGGGCGTTCGTCTATCCGAAAAAAAACCAAAAGGAAAGAAAAAAGAAATGAATATATCAAAAAACAAAAAAATACAAACCGCAATTTCAATTATTCTAATACTATCTATGATTGCTTCAATAGCATTTGTTAGCGCAGACGTTGTTAACGTGAACGGTAAGACTTTGGTTATAAGCAGAATCCATACCTGGCTCTACGTTGGTACTAGCGCTGGAGGCGGAGGCGTCGCAGATGTCGGCATCGGCCAACAGATGCTAATTACCGCATGGACAAAAGACATACCACCCGACATTGGAGAAACAGCAAATCTAATATCGACTCCTGATGGAAGAGCTGGATGGAATGGCATAACAATTACCGTTACAAAGCCTGACAATACAACAGAAACCCTAAATATGGGCTACAGCGACCCTGTCGGCAACAATTACAAGACTTATACACCAGACCAAGCCGGAATATATCACATTCAAGCACACTTCCCCGAAACTTGGAAGAACAGCACTAACCCTACAGAATCACATGAATCAGGCTATCCAAATCTTGCAGCCACATTATACAGCGCAGCAGACAGCCCAGTAGAGACTTTCACCGTAACCAATTCACCAGTACCTATGTTCCCTGAGTCACCTCTTCCAAACGACTACTGGACTCGCCCAGTCAGCGGCGCTTCCAGAGATTGGTGGGTACTTATGGGCAACAAGTTGGGCGGTGCCTCGGGTGTATGGCCAAATGGCGGTTCAGGCGGTACGGTAGGTAGCTACTTCTATGGTGACTCACCACTTAGCGCACACATCTTATGGACAAAGCCCTACACAATCGGCGGATCCATGGACGCACGCTTCAACGATAGCGTTAACGGCGATTACCAAGTCCCATCTGAAACCTTCGAAACAACCCACTATCAAGGTGTCTCCTTCACAGCCTCCTTGATCATCGATGGCAAAATTTACTGCAGTCCTCGTGCGACCGACAACTACAACTCTGGTGTACAGGTGATTAACCTCTACACGGGCGAAACAATGTACCAAAACTACACAGACATCCCGCCAAGCTTCGGCTCAATCTACGAATATAACTCACCAAACCAAATGGGCGGCTTCGCATACATATGGAAAACCAACCAAGCAGCAACCACAATCCTAGGTGCAGGAGGCGGAACAATTGACATCGTACCTCAAATTGTTGATCTTGCAAACGCAACTGAAAACGCACAATGCCAAGTCACCAAAGCAGGCAACGACTACACCTATAACAGAACCTCTGGAAAGATCATTGCAAGCGGCGGCACACCCATCGCAAGCGCAAACCAAATCAGTGCAACAGTCAACTTTGGAAGCACTATTTGGGAAATGTTCGATGCATCAACAATGACGCCAATTACCTGGATTGCAAACGTATCCTCAAGCGGCACACAAGTATACGGCAAAGACGGCAGCTTAACATTCTATAACATCGTCAACAAAGGAACAGCTACAAATCCAAACTACTACTTGACAATTTGGAACTCTTCTGCAGGAACAATGGTTGCAGCCCCTGATGGAACAGGATACTGGCAGTATAGACCTGCAGGCGGTCAATTCGGCGCAGCAGGAACCTACTGGCAAACAGCTACAGCAATCACCAACGCAGTACACGACGGAAATAACTTCTACTCAGAGAACATCTCAATACCCAGCATAGTCGGACCAGTTCCATCACTGGAAAACGGTACTATCCAATGCATACGCGAAGGACAATATATGATAATTGGAACACAAGGCTGGCAGAATGAAACCGGTGTCTACAAAGGCTGGATGATGGGTGTTGGTTTAGCACCTGACAACATGGGAAAGAAGCTTTGGGAAACTACCTATACACCGCCAATGGCTTTAGCATCACTTAACGTCTCAAAGCCAGCTGCGTTCACAGGCGGATTAGGTCTAACAGGCGTTTACCCAGAAGACGGCGTTATCACGTGGGCAGATCCACAGACATGCCAACGCTGGGTTTATGACTTGTACACAGGCCAACTGCTCTGGACAAGCCCACCTGAAAACCAATATGAATACTACGGCATAAGCCAAACAGTCTTCAACCACATGCTGCTCGGCTACGGCAACTACGGCGGACAAATCATCGCATACAACATCAGAACCGGACAACAACTCTGGAACTATACCGCAGAAAACGTTGGCTTTGAATCACCATACGGCAACTACCCAATGACCATAGGCGCAGTCGACGGATACAACAATGTTATCTACACTGTCACAAGTGAACACCACAACATCCAACCCATGTATCGTGGCGATAACCTACGCTGCATCAACGCATCAAACGGACAAGAACTTTGGAAGATTTTGTGCTTCGGTAGCGGCATTTCCATTGCTGATGGCATACTTCTCAAAGGCAACAACCTAGACAACATGATATATGCCTTCGGTAAAGGTCCAAGCGCCACCACAGTATGCTCTTCCAACGACGTTTCGACCCTTGGAACTCCAGTTATGGTGAAAGGCACAGTCACAGACCAAACTACCACAGGAAGACGTAACACCAACGACCAAGTCGACTTTACACTACAAGGAACTCCAGCAATATCCGACGCCAGCATGCAATCATGGATGGAATACAAATTTGAACAGCAAGCCAAGCCAACCAATGCAACCGGTGTCCCAGTAGAATTAACAGCAATTGACCCCAACGGCAACTACGTCACTTTAGGAACAGCCACCAGCGACATGAACGGCAACTACGCATTACCATACACACCACAAGTTCCAGGCATGTACACAATCTTCGCAAACTTCAAAGGCACCAACTCCTACGGACCATCATCAGCAACAGCATACATAGACGTAAGCGAAGCAGCAGTTGCTCCAACCGTTGCACCAACACAAATCGCTGTATCAGTAGCTGACCAATACTTTATCCCAGCAATTGCAGGCCTATTCGTTCTCATCATCATAGTAGCCATAGTTTTGGCTCTATTGATGCTCAGAAAGAAATAAGACACAGCTATCAAAACAACAATCCCCTTTCTTCTTTTTTTAATTTAATTCTAATAACTTTATTAAAAACTAAAATTAAAGTCATTGTGCATTATTTAACCCAAGACTTATTGGAATTTCAGCGGTTTTAACAGACGCTTTGGCTGTTTTGAGTTCAGCTGCGCGGGAAAGGTTTATTTCATTGAGGGTCACTATGATGTGAAATTGCAGGCGGACACCATAGTCCGTTGGGATGTGGTCCTTCGGGACTGAACCGTAAGCAAACAAACACATAGGAGAAAAAATTTAGATGGCATATAAATACATAGCAGAAGAATGGGCTCAGCCCGAAAAAAGCTTCGTTGAAGAACTTATGCGCCAACGCTTAGTGCAGTGGCGTAAACAACCAACAACATTACGCATCGAGCATCCAACAAGACTCGACCGCGCAAGAAAACTCGGATATAAAGCAAAACAAGGCTTCGTAGTTGCCCGAACAAAAGTCCGTAGAGGCAATTTAAGAAAACTACGTCCACGATCAGGACGACGACCTAAACGCATGGGTGTCGCCAAATTTAAACCAGGAAAAAGCATCCGACTTATAGCAGAAGAACGAACCGCCAAAAAATTCCCTAACCTAGAAGTTCTAAACAGCTACTGGGTAGGCGAAGACGGAAAACACAAATGGTTTGAAGTTATCCTCGTAGACCCGAACGCACCAACCATAAAGACTGACAAAGATGTCGGCTGGATAACAGAACCCCAACATGCAAGCCGTGTCTTCCGCAGCATGACCAGTGCAGGCAAAAACGTGAGGGGGCTCCATCACCGCGGCAGAGGTTCCGAGAAAGCTCGTCCAAGCCGAAGAGTTGGTAACACACGCAGACACGGTGACTACCAAAAGAAGGGAGGAAAATAGTAAATGCACCATCTAAAAATCGTCATCACTAAACAGAACGGCAGACAAAGCGTCGGTCAAGGCTTTAGCCCAAATGAACTCAAAGAAGCCGGCGTAAACATGCAGCAAGCCAAACAAATTGGCCTGCGTGTTGATGTTAAACGCAAATCTACGCACCAAGAAAACGTTGATTGTATAAAAGCGCATGCTAAAGCAACACCAAAACTCGCAAAGCCTAAGCCAGTGTTCAAACAAAAAAAGCTAAAAGCCAAAACACACAACACACAACCGGTAACCAATGTCTTCTAAACCTCCAATAGCCTACATAGACATACGAGTCTTCGCCCACGCAACCGAAGATCCAACTAAAGTCCAAAAAGCCGTTCAAAACTTGCTGCCAGAGGAACTGGCACAAACCATTGTTTTTGAAAAAACAGAGTGCACGGGGCATCATGGAAACCCCATTATCCTTTTTACCGCTAAATTAGAAGACAAAAAACTTCTTCCAAAAGCAATGGAAAAAGTTGGCGCTGAATTGGGCATATTGGATAAAGAAGAGTTGCAGCAAAACATGAAACTTCACGTTGAAAAAGGTAACTTGTACTTGCGATTCGATAAGCAATCAGCTTTTTTGGGTGCCCTCAAGTTTTCTCAAACTGATCCTATTCACCTAAAAATTCATTTCAAAAATAAAACGGCACAGCAAATTGAGGAGTTTTCTAAGCAGATTGGGTTGCTGCCATGACCCGACCCTTCGTTGATCTGCATTTACGCATAAACCCCAAAGACCAACCTGTAGCTCAACGACTAATCACCAAGGCAGCACAGATGGGCTACCGCACCATCAGCGTTCCATTCACTAACGGCATAAATGAAACCGAAGTTGCAGAGCTCAAAACCGCATGCATCCAAGCAGGTATAGACTTTGCTTTACGCGCAGATTTTAAGCCTCGAACTCAAGAAGACCTAATGCGTTTTCTCCGCAAGTTCCGAAGAAGCTTCGAAATAATATGTGTAGTTTGCGACACCAAAGAGGTTGCGCGGCAAGCAGCCAAAGACCGACGCGTTGATCTTCTAAATTTTCCAAGTCTAGATTACCATAAACGATTTTTTGATCGCGCCGAAGCAGAACTTGCAAGCTGCAGTTTAGCCGCATTAGAAGTAGACATCAAACCTCTATTGGTTATGGAAGGTCCGGCACGAGTTAGGTTGCTTTCGAGTTTGCGGCGGGAAGTAGCCATCGCTCTTGAGTTCCATGTGCCTATCATAGTTTCTAGCGGTGTTGGTGAAGAGATTTTAATGCGGTTGCCAAGGGATTTGGCAAGTTTAGGGTACTTCTTTGGACTCAATGAAGTCGGAGGCTTTGAATGCAGTTTCAACAAATCCAGTTGCGATTGTTCTGCGTAATCGGGAGAAGCTTAGTTCAAGATTTATTGCACCCGGCATCAGCGTTGTTAAGGAGGGCAAACCGATTTGAAACGAATTAAACGTCGCTATCTTGCCCTACAACTGGAATCTGAAACCTTACCCAGTGAGCGAGAGTTTATGGATGCGGTTTGGGCTTCATTAACCAAATTGTATGGCGAGGTGGGGGCGAGTTTGGCAGGTTTGGTTTGATTAATTTTGATGGAAAACGCAAGATTTTTGTGGTTCGCACTTCGCTTGCGTCTTTGCTGATGGTGAGGGCTTCGTTGGCTTTGGTGACGGTGGTAGCCGGTAAGGCTGCTTCAGTTCGTGTGTTGGCTGTTTCGGGTACGCTTAAGGCGTTATACACGACTGTCGCCTAATTTATTTTGAATGTAAAGATTTTATTTACTTTAAGACAACACATTCTGAAGTTAAGTAATCTATTCGCTTGGACAAACTTACAAAAATAGTGCAGAAACGTTTATCAATTACACGATAAGCGTTAATTAGCATTACCAATATGCGTTGTAGAAACGCAAAACCTGACAAGAGAGCATAAAAAATGGACATAAAAGACTTCTATTTCAAACTCAAGCCCCTAAAAACCGAGCCCATAATAGATGACACTACACTTCGCGACGGCATCCAAATGCCGGGCTTAGCAGCTGGACCAAAAGACTCCGCAAAAATCGCACAGTTGCTAAATGAAATAGGAGTTGAACGAATAGAGTTATTCCACTATCAGGAACCAGACAAAAAAGCATGCAAATTAATTGGAGAATTAAACCTTGATTTACGAGTTGCAGGATGGTGCAGAGCCGTCAAAGAAGACATCGACAGCGCTGTGCATGTGGACTCAAAGAAGTTGGCATTTCACATCCCGTTTCCGACATACATTTCAAGGCTAAATGGCCAGAAAAAACCCACGAGCAAATCTTAGCAAACGTCGTTGATGTGACTGAGTATGCGGCGAAGACATGTGGCCTTAGAACTTTTGTTCACGGAGAAGACAGCACACGTGCAGACTGGGACTTTGAAAGAGCCTTCATCAATGCGATTGCAGACGCAGGCGCAGAATGTTACCGCATATGCGACACCGTCGGAATCGGCTTATCTGATCCAGAAGCACCCTTACCTCACGGTATCCCGGCTAAAGTAGTTGCCATCAAGAAGGAAACACGAATCAGCGCCATCGAAATCCATGCACATGACGACTTCGGCAATGCAGTTGAAAACACTATCGCAGCGATTAAGGCAGCTTCGGGCGTTTGGGACAAAGTCTATGCAAGTACAACGTATCTCGGAATCGGTGAACGTGCAGGTAACGCCGAGACGGAAAAAGTCCTATTAAACTTGTACTTACATTACGGCGTAGCAAAATATGAGGGTAAAACTGAGAAACTCAAGTTAACCGCAGACTACATCGGCAAAGCCACGGGCTACATCGTACCGCCAAACAAAGCAATCGTTGGCGACTACGGCTTCGCACACGAATCAGGCATCCACACCCACGGCGTCCTCAATGACCCATGGACCTATGAACCTTATCCGCCTGAATTAGTCGGCAACATAAGACGCTTAACTATCGGCAAACAATCTGGCAAAGGCATAATCAAACACAAAATCACTGAGCTATCAGGAAACGTTCCAGAAGATGCAACCGTCGCTGCAGTCGTGGATACAGTCAAAGATATGTATGCCAATGGTCGCAGAGCTTCGCTTAAAGAGGAAGAATTCAAGAAAATCCTTCGCGTACTTAGAATCCTGCCTGAAAGCAACAATTACCGATAAAAGCAAAATAGATCCTTCTTTTAATATTTTTTTTTCGTTGAGAAGTTAAACCTAACCGATGAAAGTCAAAACAAAGATTCTTCTCGGGTTTGATCCGAATGTGGTTTCATCTAAAATGTGTGTAAATTTTCCTGATGCGTAGAGTTGCTCGAAAACTTGCTGCGGCGTTAGCGTGGTGTTGTAGTAGGGGAAGGTGCCGCCCTGTTCATATGTGAAGAGGTATTTTACGTTGTATAGTTTGCATTGGCTGATAAGTTCGGTGATGTTGAAGTTGGGTGTGTAGGTGTCTGTGGGAAGGAGAGGGTACTGGTAGGTTTGGATTTGGATGTTTCCATTTTTAGCGAGGTAGAATCGTACCATATCTTGGCTGAAAAAGTTGAACGGTGCAAGAACCATAATCGACTGGTTGTTCTGCATGTGGTTCATGGCGTATAGGGTTGCGGGTTCAATTTGGATTTGGATGTTGTAGTATGAGGTTATTGTGTAGGCGTCGTTGATGCTGTAAGCCATCGCTCCCGCAACCAAAACGATAAACAAGCCAGCCGCAAACTTTGCCGATTTCTTTTTGCCAGTTTTAACTCTTTGTTTCCATGCAGCATCAACTTTGCCATAGAGAAAGAGAATAAAGACTGCAGCTGAAATCGCCAAAACGGAGAACAAAGGCAGCACATAACGCCATTCTTTGTTGGTTATGAGAGTAAAAAAGACAAACACACTTGCAAACGTTATGATAGTAAACGTATCGCTTTTATTGTGGCGCCATACGAGAAAGCCTAAACCCGCCAAACCCAAAGCGTAGATGAAGATGGAGATGGGATGGAAGTTGTTGTAGGGCCAAACTATGTCTATTAGGTAGAAGATGGGTGATGGGTAGCGGTCGCTGTAAACGGATTTTTCTGGGTTGCCAACTTGAAGGGCATAGAGCCATTGGCTAAAGATTTTTGATGCGTACACCCGATAGGCGACAACTATCCATGGAACAACTACGAGCACAGCCGCCGCGATAACAAGCGTAAAACGTGAAAACGACCGTTTCAATTGCCCCCGAGCAAGAAACAGAATGCTCACAAGCATTATGACGCCAGCCACTACCGCCTGGTACTTAGTTAAAAAACCTAAACCAACCGCTAAACCAGCCAAAACCAGATACTTGTCTTGCTTGTTTTGGAGCCATCGGAAAAAAAAGAGAAGTGCCAATGTAACAAAGAACAGAAGCATGGTTTCGAGTAGCGCCAGTCGGCTGAGCCAAAAGTAACCGGGCATAATCCCCAGCAAAACGGCGGCGAGAAGGGCAGTTTTTCCATTATACATGCTGTAGGCAAGTTCAAACATTGCCCAAATCGAAAGTACCGAGAAAACTGCTGAAACTAACCGTGCCGAAAACAGGCTTGTTCCGACGGCTTGGAATGAAATGGCTGTTGCTAAATCGTAGAGTGGTGGGTAGAAGGCGTTGGAAACGTAGGTGCCGAAGTGTCCTGCGTTTAAAGTTAAGGCACCGTTTAGGTGGGTTACTTCGTCCCATTGCATGGGCATGTTGGTCAAATTCAACAGCAAGACGAGGAGGTATGCGAGTGCAAAGACCAGAAAAGCCACTCGCCACTTGTTTAAGGCATTTCTTGCTTTGCCCCTGAGCGGTGAATTTGGCGGGTCAATCATGTTCTCAGCTGATTAAAGTTGAATTCTCACTATTGTATGTAGGGGATATAAAACCTTCCAGCAACTCACTCAACACAAGCTATACCGGCTTAGAAACGCTAAAATTCCCCGCAATCCACATGTTTCTTATGCCTTATAACGAACTACGAAAAGATTATGTGCTCGATCGGTGGGTCGTAATCGCCACCGAACGCAGTCGCCGCCCCACAGACCTTAGCAAGCCCAAAGCCGACCCAGCCAAAACTGATACTTGCCCGATGTGCGTTGGAAACGAAAACATGACTCCGCCCGCCTTAATGCTCTATACAAAAGAGAACGGCGAAGTAAAACGCAGCCAAGACCCCTTAACTGGTGAGCGCCCAAAAAACTGGCTGGTCCGCGTTATCCCAAACCTCTACCCCGCATTCAGTCCACCAAAACAGCCTGAAGAGTCCAAAAAAATTATCAAGAGCGATTATTTGTGGGATGCCGTCGGGCATCATGAGGTTGTTATTGAATCTCCCCTTCATTATGAGGACCCGGCGGACGCTGATTTGCCTCAGCTGGAACTGGTAATTGCCGCTTATATGGATAGGTTGCGGGAGTTGAGCACAAAGCCTTATGTCAAGTATGTTTCGATTTTCCGCAACCACGGCTTAGAAGCAGGCGCCTCACTTTCCCATGATCACAGCCAAATAATCGCAACCCCCATGGTTCCCACAACTGTCCGGGAAGAGCAAAAAGTCGCTGCAACCTTCTATGAAGACAATGGTAAATGTGTATTCTGCGATATCATCGAGGGCGAAGTGAAGGGTCCGCGGCTGGTTTCTGAAGATGGGGATTTTGTGGTTTTCGCGCCTTACGCGAGCATTAATCCGATGGAGTTTTGGATTCTACCCAAACATCACGCGTCTAACATCCTGAACCTTTCAACTGCTGAAGTGGCGGCGTTTGCGAAAACTCTCAAACGCAGTCTCAAAGCCCTAAAAGATCTCGTAAACGATCCACCCTACAACTACGGCTTCCACCTATCCCTAAACCCTGAAGCCCAAGACAGCTACCACTGGCACCTAGAAGTTTACCCGAAACTGGCAACGTGGGCTGGCTTTGAGAAGAGCACAGGCTGCTACATCAACATTATCACGCCAGAAACCGCTGCTGAAAGCCTTAGAAAAGCAATTAAGTCCTAATTTCCAAAATTTCTTTTCTATTTTGTCGGTTTAACTTGCAAAATATCTTCTACGTAGGCTCGTAGTGGTTCTGCTACGCTCCATGCTTGGGAAATGCAGCCTCTTGGTGCGTTTGGGGGGTCGCAGTCATAGATTTCGTTTATTGTGCCTAAGCCGCCTTGATGGATTCCGACGGTGAACAGGGGCAAAATGAGGTTTTCGAGCATTTGCTGCTTAGCCTGTGCGGAGTATTCGTTCACTTTCAGAAATGCTGTCACGTATGGTCCCAGTAGCCATGGCCAGATTGTGCCATTGTGATACGCCATGTCCCTGGCTTCTGCTGTCGCCCATGCATTTGCCGACAAACTTGGGGTCACCCAACGACAGCGTCCTCAATCCAAAGGGCGTTACAAGTTCACGGTTCACAGTGTCGACGATTTTTTGGCTTTTTTCGTTGTCAAGCATAGTGTATTCGAGGGAGACGGCAAATATTTGGTTGGGACGAATCGAAGCGTCTGGGGCTCTGTCGTCGATGACATCATAAAGGCAGTTGTTTTGGGGGTTCCAGAATTTTTGGTTGAAGCTCTGGCGGGTCAGGTTTGCCATTTCAGCATATTTTTCTGCTAAAATAGGCTGCTCAAATTTGTTTGCGAGCAACTCCATAATCCGCAGCGTGTTGTACCATAATGCTTGGATTTCCACGGCTTTGCCTGTTCGGGGCGTAATCACGTCGGTTCCCACCGCCGCATCCATCCATGTGAGCCGTGGACCATGCATAAGCAAGCCGTCGCTATCTACTCGAATGCCGAATAAAGTGCCCCTTTCATGGTTCTCAACTATGCCCTGCATTTTCTCCCACAACTCATCTTTGACAAACCCGAAGTCGCCAGTGTATTTTACATATTGCAGGACAGCGTTAACGTACCATAACGTTGCGTCAACTGTGTCGTAAACAGGAATGCCTGATTTGTCTGAGAAGAAATTGGGAATCAACCCGCTCTTGGCATAACCTATGAATGTTCGCATTATTTCCTTTGCATCGTCATATCTGCCAGTCACCAGCATAAGCCCAGGCAACGAAATGAAAGTGTCCCTTCCCCAAGCTTCAAACCAATGGTAACCAGCGATGACGGCTTTTCTGCCCGCAGCGCTTTGTACCATAAAAGAGTCTGCGGCAAGCAGAATCCAGTTTAGCCAATCGCTCATCGGCACCTGAGGATGTTTACGGTGAAAATTGGAGAGCAATTCTGATTTTTGTTTGAGTTCTTGAATATATAGTTCTTTTATGTCGTTTGATTGTGTTTCCGATAGAATCCAAGATTTCTTGTGCTTGTTGGCTTTCATGGCTCACGGCACAGGTTACCGCAAACTCTTTTTCCGCATTAGCGGGTACTTGGACTTCAAAGTAACCCGGCTGGAAACAGTCATCAACATCTGATTCACCCCGCTGTAGTTCGTCGCGGTAGTGGATGTGGTTTACCCAGTTTACTTTTTCTTTGAATTCTCCGTCAGTTATGCGGCAAATGATTGTGGCTTGGGGATGCAAGAAAGTTGCTTGGGTTTGTGTGCAGGTGCTTTTTAGGGTGAAATTCAATGGGACTCTTAGCCGATAAACTACGGTGTGGAAGTATCTGCAGGTTAAAAGCGGATAAAGCCTAATTTTAACTTCTGAACTATTCTTGTTTGTGATTTTGTAGGTTACGGCTGACGGCGTTTTTGTTTTTTGGCATAAAAACGGTTTTTGTTACTTGCATGCTTCCTAAATCATAGCTGTAAGTGGGAAATGGGTCAATTGAAAACTGACTAATCAGCTTGTAACCTTCAGGATAAATAGCATCATGGAACTCAGTCGAGCCCAACCTGAAAACATCATCCCCCACAAATACGTCTTCATCGAGTTTTGAGAAACAAACGGTGCGGTTTCCAGGCGGATCCAACGCTGCAACAAACAACCCATGATATTTCCGACTGTTAATCCCTGGAACTGTTGAAGAAGCGTAACTGCCTAAGCCGTTGGTTACCAGCCACTCCTTCTCCATGAGCTCCCCAAAACTGGAAAATGTTTCTTTTGGAAAAGTTATGGCGGGTAAATTCATCTATGGCATCAACTTTGCTATGTTCTTATCGCGTGGAACACAGAAATAGTTTGCGACGGGCACACATTTGGTGCGGAACATTAGCAAGTGCGGTTTGGTTAGTTTGTATTCGGTTAGGGTTTCGGCGTATCCCATGCCTTTGGCGAAGACGAGTTCTGCGGCATTGTAGACTTTTAGGAAATCTGCGGAGGCTTCTTTTTTCTGTAGACCCACTGCGTCGCAGCCTGTGGTTATGACTTCGTCGGCAAGTTTATCCATGTTGGAGATTTCGACGTCTTCCATGGTGGCGTCGTTGATTACGGGTCCGCCTTTAACGACGTAGGTGACTTTTAATCCCATGTTCTTGAGTTGCTCAACGAGGAGTGTGTCGAAAACGATTTCTCCTGCGTTATCAGCTAAAAATAGGATGCTGTTTGCTTTCTTCGCCAACTCGTAGGCTTTATCGATGTCATCAATTGCAAGGTCTTTTGCTGCTTCTCGAAGAACCCCTGCCATACTCTTCAAGGTAAACTTATGCCCGGGAATGTCAAACTCCATAATGTTTCCAACAATGGCGCATAAGCATGCTTTTTTGAAGCGTTCTTGCTGGTTGATGCCTGATTCAACGTATTTTTTTGCATGGGGACGCATTTTGAGGGCTTTTTCGTTGGCGAGTTTTTTGTTGTATTTGTATGGGTCGCTGTTGCTTGTTAGTTGGCGGATTATGCGGTCTCTTTTTGTGCCTATATCGGCTGCCACTGAGGTTGATTTGAATTCACGGCTTAATAGTTTTGCGATTTCTGCTAGGCACCTAAAACGTAAGGCAGGGTTGGTGGTGGCTTGGTAGGTTTGTATTTGTGCCCGGGAAAGCAGGCACGATTCACATTCAGGTTCAACCTTCAATTGTGCTTCACGCGTTATTGTTTTGTTGCGTCGGCAAACGCACGTAGCACACTATATGGGTCTTTCGCCTTCACGATGCCGCTGGCAACAAGAACGCCATGAGTTCCCAACTTCAAAGCAATAGAAACATCTTCACCCCGACTAATTCCTGCACCACACAAAATCACTGCTTCATCATTCACTTTGCGAACCAGCCTAATTGTGTTTGTGACAGCTTCGGGTTGCGCCTGTGAAACGGCGATGCCTGTTCCAATAAGTTCTGGAGGCTCAATAGAAATGATATCTGGGTTCAAATATGCTACCGCCGCACTAATGGATGGATTGTTTGTGCAAACGCAGCAAACAATCTTTTTTTCTCGAGTTAACCTTACGATAGCGTCGATTTCTGCTAGTTTAATTTGCATTTCAGAGTGGTTAATTAAAGTTCCAACCGCACCTGCATCAATAACAGATTCTGCAAGAATATGCCCTGTAGAATTTCCCGGTTTAATGGGGTCAATATGTTGGGCAAAAACTGGAATCTCAACAGCTTCAGCCACCCTTGCAAGGTCGGCGAACTGGGGTGCTACTATGATGTTGGCGCCTGTTTCTTTGGCAGCTTTTTCTGCTTGTTTTGCAAGTTCAATAGCTCTTTTTCCTGTGGATTCAAGGTAGGTTTTAAAATTCACGATAATCATGGGGGTTTGAAGGTTCAATTCAGTGTCCTCGCTCTAAGGGTAGAACTAGTTTTGCTAATAATTGTTTCCCAAGGTTTCGATATACTTCTCCTTTAAATTCTTTTATATTTGAAGGAAGTGAGCATTCGAATTGGTTCTGTTTCAGAATTGCGAGGATGTGTTTGTTGTATTTAGATATTAACGTTTTCAAAGCCTATTTTTTAATTCATTAATTTCTCTGTGTAAGTTCTCTATCTCATTCTTGAATTTTAGGTTGTTTTCGTCATTTTCACCAAATACGCCGGCTAATCCGATGGCAACAACAATGAGGAGAATTACGCCAAAACCAGAAATGACTGTTGAGTAAATTGTGTTCTGAAAAAAAACTGATAGAGTCCATAGAACCCCGTAAAAAATTGATATCTTGGATACTGTGCTTGCCAACCTTGAAGCCCTCAATTTTGGTAATGATATGTTTTGGTATTTAGAAGTTTGGTGAAAAAGGGGTAGTTGTTTGTCTTTATTTAAAAGTTGTTTGCCTTCCAAAAAAGAGAAGGCATGTAGGTTAAGGAACTTTTTTAGAAGAGGGTTTCATGATCTGTAATGCGGTTTTTTTGGCGGCTTCTTCTGTTAACATGCCGATTAATTGCCCGTTTTTAACCATGGCTGCTCGTTTGAAGCCTCTTTCAGTCATAGTTTTCATCGCTGTAATCATTGATTCGTCTCCTTCAAGGATGATCAGTGGGGTGTAATTGGTGTCTTTTGCAAGTGTCTTCAATGGGTCTTTTCGTGCATCAACGATTTCTCGCAGTAGTTCTCGATCGTTGATTACGCCGATGGGTTTGTGTTGTTCAGTAATTAAAACTGATGTCGCACTGGTCTGCAGCATTTTGCCAACTGTTTTAGCCACTGTTTCTGTGGATGCAATTTCTAGCGTTGGAAGCTTTGTGCCGGCTTGACTGCTAATTTCTGTTATGTCTATGCCACGTTTCCAGATGTCGTCTAGCATTTCGCTTACTCTTTCAATTTGGCTGGGGTCGCTGGAGTAGAAGGTATCAGCTAAGTAGAAGGCGGATTCTGTGCCGAAATCGCTTAGAGGCGGCATCTTAAACATGAAGAGGTGTTTGTTGTCGACAAGCATCATGGTCATGTAGCTGATGGGGACATGTTTAACTTCGTAGTCTTTTGCCAGTTTTTGGGCGGGTTCAAGGTTGTCTAAATCGATGGACGCCATTATGCGGGTGGTTAAGCCTTTTCTGAAGTATTTTACGATGGGGTCGTCTTCAGCAAGACGGTTAATGCTCTGTGAAGAGGTGATGACTACGATGTCTTTTTTGGCTGAATCCAAAATCTTGGTTACTTTGTTCCATGCTTCTTCAACGCCTTTGATGACGAGGGTTTCTCCGATTGGGATTCCGCTCTTGAGTTCTTCTATTCGTCTTGAAGCGTCAACTCCACTCTGCCACATTTGCGTAAAGAATGCTTTGAGAACTGAGATGAACATTTTGTCGTTTATCCATAAACCTTCATCTTCAAGGTTTAAAACGGATGCTTCGTTTCCAAATGGTGCGTATAGGATTGCTTCTTCTTCGTCTTTGATTAGGAATCTGTGGGAAAAACTTGGAGCTCATGCCGACATGGCGAAGTTTAATGTTGAGTTTGTCTTCGACGATGTTGCGGTCTATTCGCTCGACGACTTTGAGGTTTTCTGGGGAAATTTCCGTGATTATTTGGGTTTGAACGTTGTGTTCTTGGGATGGAGTTATTGCGGCATCAAAGATTCCTGCAATGTCTTCCTGTATCAAACCCAACGCTGTGGTTAACACGATGACTTCAGATTTGGATTCTTCAACCATGTTAATCATTTTGGAATGGATCTTTTTCTTTCCCGTTATAATCGAGAATTTGGCAACGGGGTATTCTGATTCGGGCGCGCTGATCGATTGCCATGCGGTTAACAGGCTTGTTTTTTGGTCGTTTAGGTTTATGACTTCGTTCTTTTTGGAGGTGATGAAATTGTCAACTAAGTTTTCAAAAGGAACAATTGTGAATCTGGTGGGTCTCTCTAAGGTGGCTTCGATGAATCCTTTTTCCTGTAGTTTCTTGAAGGTGCGGTAAGCTTGCACACGTTCCATTTTGAGGCGTTTCGCCACGAAACTGGTTGATTGGACGCCGCTTTTAGCTAGGAACATGTAAACTTGAATTTCCCTTTTAGATAAACCTAAAAGCTGCAGGAATTTCGTTACGTCTTTTTCACTCATCAAGTTACCGCCGTATAAAACCCGTAATTACTAGTACGGATGGTAGACGGTGTTTATAAATTGTATCTTTTCAGACACTACAAACCACAATAGTTAACACTAAATTAGCTTCGTCTGTAATGTTCCATGCTCGCTTTTGGCTCTCTGCGCAGGCTTCCACGCTTTTCTAACGAAGCTTGGATAGTCACCGTTCGTATCAAGCAGTCGTTTTAAGAAAATCCATGGTTTTGTCGTCAGTTAAGTATCCGCTGCCAAAATTTCCATATTTCTTTTTTAGTTTTTCAATCTCAGCATCACGCTGTACTTTAGCAATTATGGAAGCTGCTGAAACTATAGGGTACGTTCTGTCAGCTTTGTGTTCTGAAACAATTTTAGTTTTGAATCTCAGCAATTCAGCTATGTGGTTTCCGAACCGATGCTCCACCACATCCGCCGCATCAACGTAGGCTTCGTCAGGTCTCAAAACCTCAATGATTTTTGCCATAGTTTGCGCTTCAAGGCGGTTTAATTTGTGGAGTGTTCTGCTGCTTCGAACTACTTTGTCGATTTGGGCAGGTGGAACTTTTATAATATGATGTTTTTCAGTTAACTTTATAATTTCTGGGTACAGTGCTTCACGTTTTTTGGCTGTAAGAAGTTTGGAGTCTTTAACTCCTAAATCGGTGAGCAACTGCAGATTCTCGGTTTTCACGGCGACGCCAGCAACAACTAAAGGACCAATAACGCATCCGCGCCCAGCTTCATCAACACCAGCAACCAACATCAGAGGTTTTCATCCTAAACAATTAATGGGTTTGGGTTCTAAGCTATAACGTTTTTCCAAAATTGCGCCTTCCAAAGAAAATTACGCATGCAGCAGCAATTCTCGATTGGCATAAATAGCCAGCAGGGTAATTGTCACCAAGCAGTCGTTGGCAGCGCAGTCGGACATGGTTTGTTGATGATAATGTTGTGTGCAAAATTGGTTTGCATCATTATCATCAGTATCATCTTCTATTGGTCTGACTTGTGGTTCATTTAGGATGAACATGGCGATTTGGGTTTTTCTTTGATTGTTGTTGCAACCGCTGTGTGCAGAATGCAGTTGCAACAACAACAACAACAACATCTTCGCTTACGAGTTTGTCCCTCTAAAGACTCTTGCATAACCCATCGCAAAAAACAAATTGGCCAGCCAACACCCCAAACCACGACCATCCAACCAACACATTAAAACCCTCACGAATCTAGAAATAAAAAAACTTACCAAGATTTTTGGTAATAATTCGCATAAATTATTTGATTAGCCTTTTTTTTTATTTCTTCTTAAGTTTTCTTCAAGCATCAAAAGTTTAGGTGTGCTGAGCTACAATCATTGCGTGTGCCTTGTCGTAGGGTTCTAGGTCGACGATTTCTTTGACGTCGAAGCCTCTGTTTTTGAGGATGTTAGCTTCTTGGCGGTAGACGTCATTGGGATTCATGGTTACATCTATGCTTTGCGATTTGCATGCCAGCATAACCCAGCCTTGGGGTTTGAGGAAAACGTCTGCATTGTCTGCGAGCAGTTTGGCTTGTTCGGGTTGTGCTACGTCACAGTAGATTGTGTCGACTTTGCCTGAGATGAACATGGCGTAGCGTTCGGGCATTCTTGCATCTTCGAGCATGGGGGAGATGTTAGTTCGATAAGCTGCAACATTATTAACTAAGTCTCGTAAACTGCGTTGGGCGAATTCTACGCAGTAAACGTGCCCGGTGTCGCCAACGATGTCTGAGACGTGGCTGGGTGTGGTTCCTGAAGCTGCGCCCAAATAAAGAACCTTAAAACCAGGTTCGATCGGTACATTCTGTACGCCTTTAATTATGGCTCCTGCGAGTTTGCTTCGAAAAGCATCCCAAACGCGATATTCAACGTATTTGAATTTGAAAAGTCGTTCGCCATAAACCCGAAGACCTGGCGTCAGGTTTTTTGTGGCGAGGCGTTGTGCGCCGTCTTCAAGCATTACTTGGTAGATTTCTTTGAATTTTGGGTGCGGTTTAACTTTGAGGTGCACGTCTGTCTGGTCCCCGGTTTTGACCGCCGCTTCCACCGCTGCCGCCGCCTCTTCGATCTCCTCTGTCTCGTCCGCCGCCGTAACTGAAGTTGCGTCCTCCGCCTCCACCCCCACCTCCGCGATGTGGTGGTCTTGGACCTCGCTCGCCGCCACCGAAGTTTTTGCCGCCGCCTCTAAATCCGCCTCGATCATCTCTCCGCGGAGGTCGTTGTTCTCGGCGTTCAAATCCTGCCGCTCCTTCAGGGCGTGGTTTAGCTTCTTTGGGTGCTGGCGGTTCTTTGTATTTTGTCTGGATTTCTTCTATGCGTTTGTTGATATCTGCTTTTAGTTTGTCTCCAATGTAGTGGCCTGCTCCGAAAGCGTCGGCTCTTGCGGCTATAGCAAGTTTGCCTGCGATGACACGTGCGATTTTTCCTCGTTGCCATCTCTTTGCATCGTGCAAAAGTGTGTGTTGGAAGATTAAGCCGTGTTTAGGTGGTCTAGCTCCTGTTTTTAATGAGCGGAATAGAGCTTTTTCTGCGCCTATTACTTGGATGGTGCTTGCGGGTCTCATAGCCAGGTTTTGTAGGCTTCCTGCCATGGCGATTAAGCGTGCGCCCAAAAGAGATCCTGCAACAGCGCGCACGTTAGGTGCTAGCTCTTCCATGGTGTTGTCAACGTAGTCTTCCATGGTTTTGCGTAGCAAATAGAAGTTAAGGACGTCTTTGGCTAACGCTTGCACCATTTCTAAGTCGGCTTCTGCGACGTCGGCGCCCATGGATGATTCTGCTGCTTTCGCTACAAGTTGGGTTCGTTCTTTTGGAATGTTTTCTCTTTCCAAATTTTCAACTGTGAAGTTTTCTCTATCACCCAGGTTCACGACGAGCCTTGAGTAAGTTTCGTGTTTCTCGATTAAGCGGTCAAGTTCTGGAAAGTAGACGCCATACCATTCTCGGAGTCTGCCCATGAAGAGGTTAACTGTTTGGTCTAAGCTGTCGAGGGTTTGGATGCCTTGGGCAACGATTAAATCTCGTTTTCCAGTGGCGCCTTTGATTCTCAGTTTTGCAAGTTCCAAGCTGACACTGCGGGTCCATATGCTTAGTTCTTGTTCGTCTTTGGCAAAGCCGGCTTCGATTGCTACTTCACCCATACGTGAATGCAAAACTGCAGTTTCCGCTGGCTTCGCAACTTCGACAGCGACTTTCATTTTCTTTTGGGCTTCCTCCGCCAACTTGCCGGATTCAAACGCAAACGCGTCGTAACCTACGCTTGCTAGAAGTGAGATTAATGATGAGACTTGGTCGGATAATTTTCCAGACTCAGTTTTAAGAAGACTTTTTGCTGCGGCTTGCGCATTTTTTGGAAACAATGCTTTTTCCACTAAGCCGTTGTTTTCGTCGAAGGCTGCTACGCCGAATGGAAATTGAATGATGAATATTTTCATGTTATTTGGCCCCGATAAACTATGCATTGTTACTGCATTGTCTTAATAAATAGTTTCGTTGCACCAAATCCAAAACAGCCGTTTTTTCCATGTGTGCGTCTTAAATTAAGCCTGAAAAACCGTGGTGTGTTCCATTTGTTTTATTTTTTTGGCAGGTTTGCTTATATTTTTCAAAAAAGTTAATACGAACAGCCTATAAATTAGTTGAAAACAGGATGGAAATCAAATAGAGGCTTCCAAAACAAATTCAAAAATTACTAAATTGAAGAACGATAAAGTAGTTACTGTTGGGCTTATCCAAACTTCAGTTTCAGAGAATATCGCTGAGAACATGGCGAAAACCGTGGAAAAGATTGAGGAAGCAATCAAAAAAGGTGCCCAAATTGTTTGCCTCCAAGAACTTGTACCGAACAAGATATTTTCCGCAAGAGGAAAACAAAGATGTTGCAGCTTTAGCTGAAGTGATTCCTGGAGAATCCACAAACCTGTTTTCTAAGTTGGCAAAAAAACATAGAATAGTTATAGTTGCACCGTTGTTTGAGAAAGCTAAAAACGGCAAATTCTACAACACAGCCGTCGTAGTCGGTTCAAACGGCAAAATCTTGGGTACTTACCGTAAAGCCCACATCCCCCAGGACCCTTATTTCTACGAAAAAGATTACTTCGCAGAAGGCGACACAGACTACGGAATTTTTGAAACAGAATTTGCCCGCATTGGTGTGCTCATATGTTATGACCAATGGTTCCCTGAACCCGCCCGAATCAACGCGCTTGGAAGGTGCAGAAATAATATTTTACCCCACCGCAATCGGCTACGTTAAAGGGCACACATCTGAGGACGGTGACTGGCATGACGCTTGGCGAACTGTCCAGCGTGCCAACGCCATCGAAAATGGAATCCATGTTGCAGCAGTTAACCGTGTTGGCGAAGAAGGCGAGTTGGAGTTTTGGGGGGGCTCGTTTGTGTGTGATTCTTTCGGCAAAGTCCTAAACGAAGCCAGCACCTCCAAAGAAGAAATTGTGGTTGCTAAAATCGACTTAAGCAAAAACAAGAAAATCCAGGACGGCTGGGGTTTCCTGCGTAACCGACGCCCAGATACCTACAAAAGACTAACCAAAGATAGACGGAAAGGTGCGGAAGATGAGTAGTTCCGAGCGGAGTTGCCATGAACAAGGTTTCTGTATGCCAGCCGAATGGGAAAAACACGATGCAATCTGGCTTGCATGGCCCTATGACCCAACCACTTTCCCCGACAGAGTTGAGCGTGTTGAAGCTACTTATGTCCAAATTGTTAAGGAGATTCATGAAGGAGAAGAAGTAAACCTCTTCGTAATCGATGAGCCCACCAAACAGAAAGCAACAAGGATGTTTAAAGCTGCAAATATCAACTTGGAAAAAATTCACTTTTACGTTTCCGACTACGCCGATGTTTGGTTTAGGGATTATGGACCTGTATTTGTCAAGAATCAAAATCATGAACTTGCGATGATTCATTGGGACTTTAACTCATGGGGAGAAAAATATGAAACCTTGCTAAAAGACAGGCAAATTCCCGATGTAATCAACCAAAAAATGTCATTACGATGTTTTAAGCCTGGCATTGTTTTGGAAGGTGGCTCTATTGATGTTAACGGCAAAGGAACGCTGCTCACTACAGCGCAGTGTCTTTTAAATAAGAACCGAAACCCAGACCTTAATAGGCAACAGATAGAAAAATACCTCGGCGACTATCTTGGCGTAAATCATTTTATCTGGTTGAAATGTGGCATCCTCGGAGACGATACCGACGGACACATTGATGACTTAGCAAGGTTCGTAAACCCGACCACCATCGTTTGCGCTTATCAGGACGACCAAAACGACGTCGACTATGATGCCCTTAAAGAAAACTATGACATTCTTTGTCAAGTAGTTGACCAAGACGGGAAAAAACTCAAAATAATAAAGTTGCCAATGCCAAAAGTTGTTAGCGACGAAGATGAACGGTTACCTGCGAGTTACACGAACTTTTACATAGGCAACCAAAAAGTGTTAGTGCCCATTTTTGACCATAAAAATGATGCAAAAGCGCTAGCGATTCTACAGGAGCTCTTTCCAACGAGGAAAGTTGTTGGGATTCGCTGTGTAGATTTGGTTTATGGGTTCGGTACAATCCACTGCATTAGTCAGCAGCAGCCTTGCAGAATCTAAACGTTAAACACCCCAAAATAGCGCCGCTTTTTTTAGTTAAGTTTAAACTCTCCAGTGGAATAATAGGTAAACCCCAAAGTTTGAGGAGTTCAGGAGAGATTAGGGTATGGTTAATCAGCCTCCGCATTCGTGCACGCGGCGTCAAAGTGCTCAAAGCCGTTTCTTCACCGCTTAGGCTGCAGATTCTCAATTTGCTCTTCGACAACAGCGCCCTCTCCTACACTGAACTTATGAATCAACTTAAAATGAACCCCAGCCGAGACGCCGGCAGGTTTGCCTACCATCTAAAATTCCTGTCTAAAAGCGGATTTGGTTGAGGCAGATGTAGAGGCAAAAAAATATTTCTTAACTGACCTTGGCAAAATGGTTCTGGATGTGGCTGACCGTGTGGAGAAGAAGGCTGTTAAACCACGCGGCATGCTTGTTCGGACTTCGCATTTGACTTTGGAAGAGTTTGATGTTAACAAAATTGCGAATTCACTAATTAAAGAGGCGAAGGTTCCACGCAGAACTAGCTCAAAAGGCAGCAAAGGAAGCTGAGAAACGCCTTGTAAAATCAAAAACCAAAGTATCTCACTGCATCGCTTATCAGGGAAGTTGTAAACGGCATTTTAGTGGAAAAGGGCTACGAGGATTACCGCAATAAACTTACCCGCGTCGGCATGCCAATCCACGAAGTAACCGCTCTCATCGAATCAAAAGATGCTGCTCAAGACGCGAAGCCACAATCAGCAAGGCAGGCCAAAGTGTCCTTGGCGAATATACTTTGCTGAACGTTTTTCCAAGGGACATCGCGGATGCACATCTTGTCAGGGGCCATCCATATTGAAGGATTAGGCACCTGGATACTGAAACCCAACGAAGTCATCCACGACCTACGTTATTTCTTCCAACACGGCGTGAAACTTGACAATCCCCTACAAGTCGCCATGAATCCTCCAAGCGATCTAAAATCCGCCTTATCCATCGCATTTAACGTTATTTTGCATGCCAGCGAAGAAACCAACCGCACTCAAACCTTCAACTACTTCAATGTATTTCTCGCACCCTACATAAGAGGCAACGAAGTTGCAAAGATCAAAGAAAACCTGCGTTTATTCATAAAAAACCTCAACCAACACGCAGAAGCCACGTTGGGACTAGAGCTTTCGATTCCAAAATTAACTGCGGAAAAAGAAGCCATAGGTCCAGAAGGCAAACCAAAGGGCAAATACGGCGACTTCACTTGCAGGAAAGCCAACTTGTAGCCTCAGTTATCGTGGACGTTTTTGCTGAAGAGAGCATCAGCAAGCCGCTACTTAGTCCAAGAGTGGTAATAAAAATCAATAATGCAGCATTGGCCGACGAAAACGCCAAAGCAATACTTCTCAGAGCTCACCAGTTAGCAGCAAAAGCCGGAATTCCCTATTTTGCTAACATGACTAAAAAAGAAAATGAAAACGTAGCTTTCTCTTCTTCAGGCGTAAAATTCGCCCCCGATTTAACGGGCGACTGGGAAACCGACACATTACGCACTGGCAGTTTAGGTTCCGTTACGATTAATCTGCCACGGATTGCGCTTGAGTGCGAGAAAGACAAGAACAAATTCTTCGATTTAATGCGCGAACGCTTCGAACTTGCCGCACGAGCACTGGGAATAAAGAACAATGCTCTCAAGCAATTCGGAAAAAATTCCCTGCCGTTTCTGCTTCAAAAAGCTGACCGCGACACCTACTTTAGACTAGAAAACTGTTCCCGCCTAATCAATTTAGCCGGGTTCCGAGAAGCCAGTGAAGCCTTCACCGGAAAGCTCATTAACTCCGAAGAGAGCCGCAAATTCATTGAAGAAACAATCCAGGTTCTATTGGCTTTTAAGCTGAAAATCGGCAGAAAATACGGTAAACGTCTCTATCCCGTCATCCTTGGAAGTCCCGAAGCGTCTGAACGGCTTGCACAGTTAGACGTTGAAAGGTACGGTGTTGCCCAAGTCAAGTTTTCGGGCACCAGAGAAAAACCATACTATTCAACGGCTAAACGTTTTCAGGTTAAAGCCGCAGAACTGCTCAGCATTCAGACTGAACAGCTGGAAACTGCCCAAAAAATGAAGGGCTTAAATGCTGGCGGAAACCTCAGCATCATTGAACTCGAAGGAGCGGAGTACACGCCCGAAGCCCTAATGAACCTAACAATGCGCCTAATGGAGAATACAGCTATAGAATTCTTCACCTACAACCGCCTAATCAGCTTCTGCGATAACTGCAAGAAAAACTTTTTTGGAACGCTACACAAATGTCCCTCATGCGGCTCCATGAGCACATTGACTACGTTTGATCGCTTTACATCAACTTAATTTATTTTACTGCACCTAAAACGAGTGAAAGCAGCGCCATACGTACCACGATGCCGTTCCAGACCTGTTGGAAATAGTGTGCTTGTGGTGTCAAATCCACTTCAGGAGCAATTTCGTCCACGCGGGGTAGGGGATGCAGGATTATCATATCTTTTTTTGCGCCTTTTAGAGTTTTTAGGTCGATTTTGTAGGCGCCTTTGACTTTGGCATATTCAGCGGCGTCGGGGAAGCGTTCTTTTTGGATGCGGGTGACATAAAGGACGTCGATTTGGGGGATTATGGTTTCGAGGTTGGCGTTTTCGGTTACGGGAATTTTGTTTTTGATTGTTTCCAGGACGTCCTTGCTCATGCGCAGGCTTTCGGGGGAAACAAGGTACAATTCGACGTTGTAAAGTGCCAATGCGTAAGCTAACGAGTGAACTGTTCGCCCATAGCGTAAGTCGCCGACTAGCGCTACTTTTAAGCCGTCTATCTTGCCTTTCTCTTTGCGCATCGTGTATAAGTCGATGAACGCTTGGGTCGGATGCTCCTGAGCACCCGTGCCGCCGTTAATTATTGGAACCTTCGAGAATTCCGCAGCCATTTTAGCTGAACCTTCTAAACTGTGCCGAAGTGCAATTACGTCGGCATAGTTTTCTACTGTGCGGATCGTATCTGCGAGGTTTTCGCCTTTGCGTGCTGATGTAATGTCGGGTTCCGCAAATCCGATGTAATTTCCGCCAAGTTTTAGCATAGCTGTTTCAAAACTTAGGCGTGTGCGTGTGCTGGGTTCAAAAAACAGAGTGGCAAGGATTTTGCCTTTAAGCATTTCTGAGCCTGTTTTAGCCAAGGGCTCCATGGTTTTAGTTACGTCGAGGATATGGTTGATTTCAGCTTGAGAGAAGTCTTCGATTGATATTATGTCTCTTCCCTTGAACTCCACTTGTGAGCACCCAAACAAGAAAGCCTCCAACTGCTAAATAACACTTTGTATGCCTTAGTAAGGCTTTTTTTTCTTGCTCCTTGTTAGTGCTTATATGCTTTTGTTGTTGTACAACGTTTGCAACAAGTTTTAATTAATCAGACCTGAGCAATAGTATTTCAATTCAGGAAGCAACTTGAAGGTGTTTTTGAAAATGGAAAGTGGAATGCAAACTCTAATGGAACAAATTTCTAAACGAGCAACCCCCCAACAAACATTTAACTCACACTCTTATATGCCCCGAGTAAATGAGATTCGGGCACCATGTCAATGGCTAAAAAACTGCTACGACGGAAAATGTCCTGCGTTTGTTAGGCAAAACGGGAATTTTTACTGTGCCAAGATGAAGGCAATAATTTAATTTTTTCTCCTTTTAATCCTTCAAAGCAGCTATCGCTTCTTTTAAGATAGCTACAGACTTCGCAAACTTTTCCTTCGTTTTAACGGATAAGTCGAGTTCAATAATTTTTTCGACCCCTTCTTTTCCCAAAACCACTGGCACACCGATTGATAATCCCGAGGCACCATATTCTCCGTCGAGAATTGTAGAAACACTCATCACGCGGTTTCTTCCAGTCAAAATTGCATCAGCCATTATTGCAATCACCATGCCCGGGGCATAAACGGTGCTGCCTTTAAGCTGAATGACGTCAGCACCGGAAGTTACGGTTGAGTGAACGATTTTGTCAAGCTGCTCTTCAGATAACAGACTTGTTACAGGTATACCTGAGACTGAAGCGTATTCAACAAGTGGCACCATTGAGTCGCCATGCTCTCCAATAACTAAAGCGCGTGTGTCCTCACGTGAAACATCCAGTTCATTGGCGAGGTATGTTCTAAAACGCATAGTGTCTAAGATGTTGCCCATGCCAAAGAGGCAGCACCGTGGAATCCCTGTTTCTTTAGCTGCAATGTACGTCATTATGTCAACGGGGTTAGTTACCATCATGATTTTGGTCTTAGGAGCATACTTCACAATCTCTTTAACTATAGATTTTATGATTTTTGCGTTCGTGTTCATGAGGTCAAAACGCGTCATGTCCGGTCTTCTTCCTAAGCCTGCCGTGACAATCACAAGCTCTGATCCTGCCATTTCGCTGTAGTCACTTGTTCCATGGATTTTGCCGTCAAATTCGATGGCGGGTGCAGCCTGCATCATGTCTAACGCTTCACCCTTCGCCGCTTTTTCATTAGTGTCGATTAGTACGACGTCACTTATTTTGTAACGTAAAATATCAAACGCTGCGGCACTACCCACTTTGCCTGCTCCAATTACAGTAATCATAAAAAAACCTATTAGAACAATAATTAAAACGTAGAATATAACTAAAGCGCACGAGTTTATTCGGACTTTTCATAAAGTCGGGCTAAAATCCCTTAGATGTTCGGGACAACATCTATTTATTAAAAACAACAATAACATGTTATATAGTGTGATATTTTATGAGTCAAAACCAAATGTTCTGTTACCAATGCGAACAAACAGCGAAAGGAACAAGGTTGCACCATTGCAGGTGTATGCGGCAAAACCTCCGACGTTGCCAACCTCCAGGACCTGTTAGTTTACAAACTGCGTGAACTTAGCCAACTCGTCATCCACGCGAACAAAGCTGGAATAAAGGATGAGAAAACAAGCGTTTTCACCGCTGAAGCACTCTTTGTTACATTGACAAACGTGAATTTTGATCCCGAAGCCATCGTCTGCTTACATCAGAAAAACTGCTGAGCTACACGATAAGCTACATAAGCAACTGGATGTTAAAGCTGATTATTTGCCGTTGGCAAATACGACTGAAGGCTTAATTGCACAGGGCAAACAGCATGGAATAAACTCTGATTCTACAATGGACCCTGACTTGCATGGATTGCAGTGGCTTCTGACCTACGGGTTAAAAGGAGTCTCAGCATACTCTTATCATGCTTATCTTTCTAGGCAAAAAAGACCAGAAAGTCTTCGATTTCATCCATGAAGGATTAGTTGCTCCATTCAACAAGTCACTTGGCGTAAACGATTTTGTCGGTTTAGTTTTCAAATGCGGCGAAATCAACATCCGCGCCATGGAACTTCTCGACGCTGGCAACACCGAAACCTACGGTCACCCAGTTCCAACCAAAGTGCCATTGGGACACAAGAAAGGCAAAGCCATTCTTGTTTCAGGACACGATCTAATTGATTTAGAAAACATACTTAAAACAAACTCAAGGCACAGGTATCACCGTTTATACACACGGCGAAATGCTCCCAACCCACGGCTACCCAAAACTCAAAGCCTACCCCAACTTCTATGGACACTACGGAACCGCATGGCAAAACCAACAGAAAGAATTCGCACAGTTCCCAGGAGCAATCCTCATGACCACCAATTGCATCCAACGCCCAATCGAAAGCTACAAAGCCAACATATTCACCGCTGGACCAGTCGGCTACCCAGGCGTATCCACACATCGAAGACAAAGACTTCTCACCAGTCATACAAGAAAGCTCATAGAAATGCCAGGTTTCCCCGATGACGTTGACGGCAAAACTGTCTTAGTTGGATTCGGCAGAAATGCAGTTCTAAGCGTAGCAGGCAAAGTCATTGAATCAGTCAAAAGCGGACACATTAAACGCTTCATCCTCGTAGGCGGATGCGACGGAGCAAAACCCGGACGCAGCTACTACACCGAATTCGTTGAAAAAGCACCCAGCAACACCATTATCTTGACGTTGGCATGCGGAAAATTCCGCTTCTTCGACAAAGAACTTGGAACCATCGATGACATCCCACGACTACTTGACATCGGACAATGCAACGACGCGTACTCCGCAGTGAAAATCGCTCAAGCTCTAGCAGAAGCGTTCCATGTGGAAGTCAACGATTTGCCGCTTGTCACTGGTGCTGTCATGGTATGAACAGAAAGCTGTTGCCATCTTGCTGTCGCTGCTGGTCCTTGGGAATAAAAGACATTCGCCTCGGACCAAGCCTACCCGCATTCATAACACCAAACATACTCAAAGTGCTAGTTGACAAATTCAACATAATGCCAATCAAGACCCCAGACGAAGACCTCAAAGCCATAATGAAATAAGATCTATCCCCGCCCCTTTTGTGGGCAACTTTATTTTTCTTTAACCGATTTTTCTATTTCTAACTAACCTATAACCGCTTAAAAAAAGACTCAACAGGAAGGGCTTCAATTTTTTTGAGCAGCCAAGCCATATTTCTCCCCAAATCTTCCATAGTTTTCATTCCTTCTTCATCTTTTTCTACGTCACCCTTGGCTAAGCCTATACCCACGTTCCAATAGGATGAGCCCGGAACAATCATCTGGCTGATTAGGAAAAAATGATTTATAGCGTCAAAAGTTGGTATTCCGCCTGCTCTGACGCACCGCCACCACAGCCGCGCCGACTTTGCGCTTGAATAGGTCTCCGTTTGATCTGCCAACAAATCCTGCACGGTCGATAAGTGCTTTCATCTCCGAAGTCATCATTGAAAAATATGTGGGAGAACCAAGGATTATTGCGTCTGCTGCAGCCATCTTCTCGATGTAGAGATTGACGTTGTCGTTAACGATTTTGCACTGTTTGTTCTGGACTTTTCGGCAGGTACCGCATGCTGTGCAGCCGTGGATTTGTTGACCTGCAAGCTGAATAAGTTCGGTTTCGATGCCTTCGCTTTCGAGAACTTTAAGGACGCGTCGGATTAGGATGGCGGTGTTTCCGTCTTTTCTTGCGCTTCCATTAATTGCAACAACCTTCATCAAATCACCATAACAAATTAGCTGAACTTTGAGATAAAACAATAACCTTACCCTTGATTTTTCTTTCTATACCGCCAATAAACAAGCACTGCAGTAACAGCAACTAATGCTACGGCAACTCCAATGGCAGTGGTTTCAAAGGGAAATTGTGCAGCAGGAACGGGCGGTTTGGCTGGGCTCACAATTAATGGATAGCGGTCCTGGTTTAAAACGTCAATTCTGTAATATGTGTCGCCGATTCCATCGTGGTCGGCGTCGGTTCCGTTGTAGTTGCTCCAGTAATTCCCTATTATGCCGTTATCCCACGAATGGATGGGTTCACTAAAATTATACACCTTGCAGACGCAGCCCGTCAATTCATAAGTGTTGTTGATAAAACTGTTATCGCTAATATCTATGTCAGTAGGTATGTTCGATGCGCTACCGTTCACTTGTGTAAAACCAAAGAAAAGTCCCATTTCGTTATCAAAAATATAGTTTTTAGTTATCGTGTTCGCAGAACCTGAAAGTAAAATACCGACCAAGTTCCCAGAAACCGCATTGCCCATTAAGGTGTTGTGTGTGGTGCGAATGTAGATTCCAACCTCAAAGTTGTCGACGTTTAGATTCTTTATTGTTAAGCCATCCACATTCTTGTCGCAATCTAACCCGATAATGTAGGGCGGTAGCGTGGTGTTTGGTCCTGTTCCTAATAATTGTTCACTTTTTCTCTCTTCTTCGGTGAGCGACCCAATTACTGAATAGCCGGCGCCGTCAACAGTAACGTTACTTTTCTGGATAAGAATAGGGTCGTGAACGTCACCTATGAAAGTGTATACATCGCCGTTTCGCTGGATTGGAACGTCGGATGGACTTATGGAACCGTCCGATTGGATGAAAATTGTTGTCATTGCCTCCGCCGAAGATGCAGTGTGCACAAACATCGGAACTGTTAAACTCAACAGAAAAAGGATTGTCGCACACGCTTTTTTCATCAACTAGCTTCCTACTCTCCTTTAATGCTGTCAGATTTAATTAACCAATTCCTCGATTTACACACCGTTTTTCCCGCAAACTTGAACTGCAAACAATCTGCACTTGGGCACATCTCCACGCAACGTAAGCAGTAGATACATTGCGAAGTTGCCACATCTCCGCTTTGTCCTTCATAAACATTGGTGATTTGAGTTGGGCAAACCCTTTTGCAGATGCCGCATTTGGTACATTTTTCTTCAAACTTATTTAGTCGCACACCTGACACCCATTTGAACGGTGGAAAACGGTTAAAAAGCGCAATCAAACCGCCTAGTGGACAGATTCGGCACCAAGAACGGCGGAAAAAGAAGGCTGCAACAGTGACTATTGCGAGTATTATTAGATTTGTTGATGTTATGAATTGCCCAAGCTGCCAGAACTGTCCAGTCGTGTTCTGAGTAATCCACTGTGGCTTCATTAACCCAATGCTTGCGTCCACTAAAATGCAAAGGGGCTTCATTGGGCAGACTTGGCAGAACGGCGCTGAATAGAAAGTGTAGACTGATCCGCCTCTTTGGGTGCCACTTACTAGTTGGGTTCCAGTGATAGCTTGGGAACCAAAAACAACACTTACAATGATTAGGAGCGCCAAGATAACGTAGGCTTAACTGATGGAAACGAGTGTTAAACCTATCTGAGAAGCTTCGATGTTTAATTTTCAATGCTTTTCGCAGACGCGAGGTTAAATCCACGTATAAGCCAAAGGGGCATACCCACCCGCAGAAGAATCTTCCCAGAAGTACAGCGGCTAATATGATTACTCCGAAAACTATTGCTAATCTTGCCAAGCCCGTTGAATCATAGCTTACACCCCAGCCCGGACCAACGTTGAAGAACGGGTAAATGTACGCTTGAATCTGCCAAAGCGCACAGGTCATGGTTCTTCCGCAAGGGTAGAAACAGCCGAAGAAGGGTGCAGGAAGCCCATCGGGCATGGATACACCGAGTACGTTGGTTGAAAGGTTGATTTCGTGTGGTGCAATCTCTGCATTAGGCGACAAATATCCCCAATGGTCTATGAATGTGCCGAAGAAAATCAGAAGCAGCAAAACTACTTGGACAAGCAATCGAAGAGAACTGATTTTTCTTGTTTTGTTGCGTATTCCAAATAAACCGACAACTATTCCAAAAGCCAATATTCCCAAGCCTGCTTCGATGACTTCATAATTAGGTTTGTAAACTGAGGGAACACTTGAAGTTGGGGAAGGCTCGTTGGGGTTAGCAGGGTCTGTAACAGTTGCGAAAGTTCGGTCAGAAATATGCCCGTCAATTGCAAAAATATTCCAGTAGCCAGCAGTGTCAAGTTTTTGTGTTACTGAAAAATTCCCTGTTATTGGGTCAGTTAAAACGAACCGATCAATGTAGGTGTAGTCTGGCTTTGCAAAAGCTATTCTTACAGTTTTATTTTCCTCGGCAGGACACACTTGTCCACTGACAGTAACAGTTTCATTGACGTTTAACTGTGTTCGGTCAATGTTTGAAGTTATGCATGGACCAAAACAAGGGCTGGCAGGTTCAATATACTGTACACTTAGAATACATACAGCGATGAGGAGTGCAATGGAAAAGCATAGAATGCTTCGCTGTTTAATACCCAACCACACCCAAGAATCCTCATATAAATTCTATAATTATATATCTTTGCAAAAAACCGCTAACCTCTTAAACTAAATTTTTTCCGATCAGCCAATTCGACTTAAGCCGACTTCCAGTAGCCCTAAATTATTTTGACAATGAAGCAGTGATTTGATCGAGTAAACAAACCCTAAAAGACGGTTTACTGCTAAAAAATTTGAATTCTTTTAGAGTCCAGTTTTAGCTAATCTAGATGGTAAGCTTCTTCACCGTGTTGACTCATATCCAAGCCTTCATCTTCCTCTTTAGGACTTACACGCAACGGTGAAAACACATCTACCAATCGCAACAGCAGATAAGAGCCGACAAACGCGAATGCTGCTACAACCAAAACTGCGAATGCTTGGATGCCCAACTGTGCAGGGTTGCCGTAGAACAATCCTTTTACAGCGGGGTTAACAAGGACCGTTGCAAACAAACCTACTGATATTGCGCCGATTATGCCGCCGATTCCGTGGCAAGCGAAAACGTCTAGTGTATCGTCGATTTTTGATCTGCCTGCACGCCAGTTAGCAACCAAGTTTGAGATTATACCTGCAGCTAATCCAATGATGACTGCTGCCGTGAAATTAACGTAGCCTGCAGCCGCTGTGACCGCTGCCATACCACAGACTGCGCCTACGGAGATGCCGATTGCTGAGGGCTTCCCTTTAATTACCCAATCTAGAATCATCCAGCTTACAGCCGCTGCGGCTGCCGCCAAGTTCGTTGCAACAACCGCTGAAACAGCTATACCGTCGGCTGCTAGTGCGCTGCCACCGTTGAAGCCAAACCAGCCAAACCACAACAGACCAGCGCCTAAAATCACGTAGGGAATGTTTGTAGGTTTAAATTCGGTGGCAATTGCTGCTGCACTGCCGTCTTTGCGGTCTAAAGCTTTCATTTGGTCTTTCCAATAAACACACCCCTTGCGTCTACCAACAATGAGTGCAGCCGCCAAAGCTGATAATCCAGCGGCAACATGAACAACTATGCCACCCGCAAAGTCCCATGCACCTAAAACATGCAGCCAACCATTAACGTTCCAAAGCCAATGGGCGATTGGCGAGTAAATGAGCGTTGACCAAAGAACGACAAAGATGAGCAGGGATTTGAATCGGATCCGTTCAGCGCAGGCACCTATTATTAAAGCAGGTGTTATGGCGGCGAATTTGAGTTGGAAGGCGAAGAACAGGATTTCTGGGATGCCTGCTGCGTAGGTGGCGTTAACTTGGTTTACGGTTACGCCGTTTAAGCCTGCTAGCGAGAGGTTTCCGATTACGCCGCCGATGCTAGGTCCAAAAACAAGGCTGTATCCCCAAAAGAACCATACAAGGCTGACCACGGCGAAGATGGCGATGCATTGGACTAGTGTT
Source organism: Candidatus Bathyarchaeota archaeon (assembly GCA_963809455.1). GTDB lineage: Archaea > Thermoproteota > Bathyarchaeia > Bathyarchaeales > Bathycorpusculaceae > Bathycorpusculum. Next base: position 58,492 of record CAWEJP010000015.1, read on the forward strand.
GAGACAAGGTTTTTTCTGCGGACTAAGCCTCCGTAGAAGAAGGCTAAGGCTGGAGTCATCAGCATAACTAGTGCTGTTGACGTTAGAACCCATGCAACGTCCGCTGGATTGTAAGACATCTCTTCCCCTATCTATCTGCTTAGATACTCCCCTTTTTTGTTAGAACAAATATTTAAACTATGCATTCGCACCGAATAAGAGACTAAATATTGATAAATGTCTAATCAATAGCTACATTACGGCATATCTGAACAATAATTTCTCACGGATAACCAGATAATCGCAAAATTGTCCAAAAAACAAGTAATAAAGGATTAACTTGTCCAAAAGCAAAGCGCAACTAAAACAATAAAACAAAAGGTTAAATTAACAAAAAAGAAAAAATGGAGCGGAGAAACGCTCTAATCTAGTTGATATGCTTCTTCACCGTGCTCGCTGAGATCTAAGCCTGCATCTTCTGCTTCAGGACTTACCCTCAGGGGCGAGAATAGATTGACCGCCTTAAGCAACAGCCAGGAACCGACAAACGAGAACGGAACCACTACACCGACAGCTAAGAGCTGTGCGAGGAATTGGTGGACACCACCGTAAATCAGGCCAGTAGCGCCAATAGATGCGAATATTCCAGTGGCTATTGCTCCCCAAATACCGCCGACGCCATGGCATGCAAAGACATCCAATGTATCATCGATTCGTGATCTGCCTGCTCTCCAACTAGCTACGAGGTTTGAGATTATACCGCCTAAGAAGCCCATTATTATCGCAGCCATAGGAGTAACGAAGCCTGCAGCTGGTGTAATAACAACTAAACCGACGACTGCGCCGACTGCCATGCCGACTGCTGAGGGTTTCCCTTTGATGAGCCAATCCATAAGCATACAGCTAACTGCGGCGGCTGCTGCGGCTAGGTTTGTGACTACGAGGGCTGAGACTGCAAGGTCGTTTGCTGCTAATGCACTGCCTGCGTTGAATCCGAACCAGCCAAACCATAGTAGTGCTGCACCCAATAGGACATAGGGAATGTTTGTGGGTTTGAACTGTGGTGCAACTAGCTTTTTGATCCATTGCTTGCATGTGGTCCTTCCAGGAAACGCTGCAGCCTTTTCTTCTGCCAATGACTAAAGCTGCGGCAAGAGCTGAGACACCTGCGGATATGTGGACGACTAATCCGCCTGCGAAATCAATAGCGCCTACGCCTTTGAGCCAGCCGTCAGGGTTCCATACCCAGTGCGCAATCGGGACGTAGATTAGCGTTGACCAAAGGACAATGAAAATTAGCAGTGAACGAAAGCGAACTCTTTCAGCGCATGCACCGATGATTAGGGCGGGTGTGATTGCTGCGAACTTTAACTGAAACGCGAAGAAGAGTAGTGTGGGTATTGTTGCTGCTAGGGCAGGGTTGATGTCGTGTATGCCTACGCCGTTTAACCCTGCGAGTGAGAGGTTTCCGATTATGCCGTGGTAGCTGGGTCCAAAGGCCATAGCTGTAGCCCCACAATGCCCAGGTGAGACTGATTACGGCAAATATGATGAAGCATTGAGCGATTGTGGATACTAGGTTTTTTCTACGCACTAAGCCGCCGTAAAAGAAGCCTAGTGCGGGAGTCATTAGCATAACTAGGGCAGTTGCTGTTATAATCCAAGCTATATCTCCAGGGTTTGAAGTCAAAGTTGTTACGCTCATTTATTGCACCATTTAACATGTGTTTAATTATTTGTTTATTGACTGTGCAAATATCCCAAACAACTATTTAAAACTATCCACATGCTTCATAAATCAGAATATTAATGAATTATTGTCTAACAATCTCCAATTAATCCATATATTCGTTTACTCCAGCATTCCAAAATAAGAGAAAAATAAAAGGACATCCAAAAAAACCGCCATTTAATAAGCAAACATCCACATAACCAAAAGAGCCCTAAATTCACTCCAAATTCACTTCCTTAGAAGCATCTCATTAGGGTGGCCAAAAACAGGAATGCACACAGCAAAAAACGCGTGTTTATCAGACAATTGCTGAGTAAAGCAGCTCTCTTGTCTGAGCAAGCTTGTTCAATCAGAAATCTGCTGGCATTACAAACATGCAGTTTTTCATAACAATTATGAACAAGTATTAACTATATTTATATTTGACTGAACATTTAGTTATGCAAAATAAATCTTGGTGAACATATTGAAAAAAGTAGTTGTATCATCATTGAACGATTCTGCTAAATACATTACCGAATTCATCGACAAAAGCAAAAAAGGACACCACAGTACCTATCAAAAAAGAATCGTGGAGGAAGAAGCAAAGTGAGTAGTGAACAAACCCAATCCACACCCCAAATGAAGAAAACTCTAAGCCTAACAGGGTTAACCATCAACGCCATGGCTCTAATAGCCCCTGGAGCCTTTCTATGGCTAAACTATCAGGCCCAAGCAGCACAAGTAGACCCATCCGGAGCCTCAACAGCCCCCGACATATGGTTCGGCCTCTTAATTGCATTAATATTGTCATTCTTGACTGCAGCATCATACTCATGGCTAGCTCGACGTTACCCAGACGCTGGCACAGGCAGTTCATACTACTTTGCTCAACGCGCCCTACTCGACAGAGGCGCCAGCAACCGCAAAGCGCGCAGCGCAAAGTTCCTAGTAGGCTGGCTTTCACACCTCTACTACTGGGTTTACCCGGGAGTAATGGTGGCATTCATGGGCTTTTTCATGACATACATTCTGCAAACCGTTGGAATTGCTATATCTCCGCTTCAGCAAATTGCCATAGTAGTTCTCTTCTCACTAATAGTAGGCTTAATAGCATACAGAGGAATTCAAGGCTCCACTAACACGAACCTGATCATCAACATAGTGCAGCTTGTCATGCTAGTCGGCGTATCCATATTGGTGTTATCTTATCGATTCATAAACCCTCAACACGTAACGTTCTACTTCACAAACCCCGCCGCAGCACTCGCACCCACAAACATGAGTCACGTACTCTTCCAAGCAAGCCTTGCCATACTAGTCCTCGTAGGATTCGAATCCATTACCGCATTAACCTCTGAAGCAAAAAACCCCAAGGATGTCCCGAAAGCAATAATACTTTCACTCGTCATCCAAGGAGCCTTCGCCTATCTACTCGGCTTCTTCGCAATACAAACCTTCATAAACGATAAATACACCTTCGGCATGGCCGCAATCTCAGCTGGACCATTAGGAGATATCGTGCGAATCTCAACCGACGCATTGTTCGGTGGCGGAGGCTTTGCTATAATGCTGATAGTTGCAGCAGCAGTAGTAGCCGCAGTATTAGGAACAACCCTTGCATGCCTCAACACCGGTGTAAGAGTAACCTACGCAATTAGCCGTGATACAGAAGTTCCCCAACCATTGGGTAAATTAAACCCAAGATACGGAACACCCGCAGTTGGAACATGGGTACTCACAGCAGTCTCAGCAATAATAGGCGCATTCGGAGTACTATCGCTCAGAAACCTTACCACAGTCATACTGCTATCAAACTTTGGAACTTTCCTGCTGTACGGAATCACATGTATCGTAGCAGTTCTAGCACTTTCCAGAGAACGCCGCTCAATCCTCACTAAATACATTGTTCCAATTGCTGGTTTCTTCGCAAACATGGTCATGATGATCGCAGTCGTATGGCTAGGAGTTATCGGCGGAGGCGACACACAATTAGCAGCTTTCAGCGCCATTGTAATCACTGCTATATGGATGGTCATAGGCTTCGTATACTACTATTACAACTCAAAGAGCAAATCCTCAGGAATCTTTCCGTTCCCAGGTAAAGAAATGGCAAACGAAGAAAAACACAGCATCAACGCGATCTAAAAGAATTTGTCGAGCCTAATTGGCTCATTATTCCTTTTATTTTTTTTAAGTTAAGCGACGACACGAAATTAGTTTTTAGGTATTGTTTTTAAGAGCCAAAACAACTAGTGATTTGACACTAAAGTATTCTTGGCAGTTTGGAAATTTATCGATTCAGGTGGAAAATAGGAGCCAAACAAATATTTTTTAATAAAAATAATTTAACTCTGGTAATTTTTTTTTAAGAAATAACGAAAAAAAGAAACTTCGGAAAGTTTCTACTCAGTGGGCAGGCGGCGGTTTTCGATCTGGTATTTTTCGAATTAAAATTTCTTTCTTAGTTCACTACGAAGTTGCATTGCCATTACTATTGCCGAGCCTAATATTACCGCCATTGAAAGTACATCCATTATTGCAATCATTTTCTTCATTCACCTATGTTTTTTATTTTCAATTATCTAATTAGTTCTTGAGTCGATATAAACGTAGTTATGATATGTTCATAATTATTATGAAAAACAGGAATGATTTTCAATATTTGGGTAGAAAGCTGAACTCGTGTTCATGTTTTATTTCTTTTACTGGATAAATAATAAAATACCTCTGGAGAATTCATCAAATTTGGGCGTTTACAGTAACTATGTTAATCAGATTTTCAATTTTTACATTGATTCATAGATATTAGAGCATAATTTTCGCCAAAATATGCACAATTCACAAATACGCTTAAATAATTGAAAATCTACGGCTGAGATAATTCGTGAAAAGGGGCATTATTAGGTGACGGAATTATGTGTGGAATAGTTGGAATTTTCAACATAATTGAACCGGTAGCTCAAGCAAGAGGCAAAGCGCTAAAAATGGCTACCAAAATAAGGCACAGAGGTCCAGACTGGAGCGGAATTTACAGCGACGATCAAGCAATCTTAGCCCATGAACGACTCTCCATCGTGGACGTGGAACATGGCGCTCAACCGCTCATAGACAAACTCAACGGAAACGTTCTGGCCGTAAACGGCGAAATCTATAACCACATGCTTCTCCGAGACAAACTAAAAAAAGAGCATTTATGGCAAACAAAATCTGACTGCGAAATTATCCTCTATCTCTACGACGAATACGGTCCAGATTTCATTAATATGCTAAACGGCATGTTCGCATTCATCTTATATGACAAGAAAAATGGCCGATATTTCATCGGACGCGACCACATTGGAATCATTCCCCTCTACGTTGGTTGGGACGACAAAGGAACATTTTATGTTGCCAGCGAGATGAAAGCCCTCAGCGACTACTGCAACGACATAAAAGAATTTCCACCTGGACATTACTTTTTTGGGACTGGAAAGGGCAAGGATTTTGTTCGTTGGTATAAGCCTGAGTGGGCTGAGAATATGCCGAAAAAAGCGTTGTCTCTGCCTTCTCTTAGACAAGCGCTAGAAAAATCAGTCAAGGGGGAAATGATGTCGGATGTTCCCTATGGTGTGCTTATCTCGGGCGGTTTGGATTCTTCGTTGATAGCTGCGATAGCGTCAAAGTACCGCAAAAAACGCGTAGAATCTGGTGGTCAAGAAGAGGCATGGTGGCCAAGGTTGCATTCATTTGCTGTGGGGATGGAGGATTCGCCTGATCTAAAATATGCACGAAAAGTTGCAGATTACATTGGAACCGTGCACCACGAAATAATATTCACTATCCAGGAAGCCTTTGACGCAATCAGAGACGTCATTTACCATTTAGAAACATTTGACGTCACAACCATACGCGCTGCCACACCCATGTATTTGATGGCTAGAAAAATAAAATCCATGGGCATCAAAATGGTCTTATCTGGTGAAGGTGCAGACGAAGTTTTCGGCGGCTACCTCTATTTCCACAAAGCACCCAACGACAAGGAATTCTATGAAGAAACTGTTCGAAAACTTTTCTTGCTAAGCAAATACGACTGCCTACGCGCAAACAAAGCAACTGCCGCTTGGGGTGTAGAAACGCGGGTTCCGTATTTGGATAAAGAATTTTTGGATTTCGCCATGGGTTTTGACCCAAGCGAAAAGATGTGTTCGGGCGACAAAGTCGAGAAGTACGTTTTGCGAAAAGCATTTGAAGGGTACATTCCTGAAGAGATTCTTTGGCGCCAAAAAGAGCAGTTCTCTGACGGTGTAGGGTACGGATGGATAAATTACCTCAAAAAACACGCTGATAACGCGGTAACCGACGAAATGTTGCAAAATGCGAAAACCCGTTTTCCAACTCAAACCCCTACGTCAAAAGAAGAATACTACTACAGGGAAATCTTCGACAATTACTTCACAAGTCCCTCTGCAGCCTTAACCGTTCCGGTTGGTCCCACAATTGCCTGCTCAACGCCAACTGCCTTCAGATGGAGCAAAGAATTTGCCAAAACAGCTGACCCTTCAGGTCGATCAGTTAAAGATGTTCATGAACATTCTACTGAAAAAAGCAGCAAAAAGTAGCCGTTTTTCTTTTAAATGTTTTCTAAAAAATTTTTTATGTTGATTTTTCTTTGGGTTTTCTTGTTCTGATCGCGGTTTTTTTGCTTTTGAGTGGCGCAAAACTCGATTTTGAATCGATGCTTCATTTTATTCTTGAATGGGCGGGAGCTGGATTTTACGGAATTGTTTTCGACAGATTTTCTTGGATTCAAACAAGAAGTGAGTCATGTTTCCAATTTTTATACATTATCATGTAAATTAGTTCAGCTTTTCAGCAAAATTGTGTACAAATCACAAATAGGTTTATATGCGGAAGTTGATATGAGACTAAAAGTTAAGGGAGAAACTAAATTGCAAATCGGTGAAGAGTTCTGGGAAACCGGACCCCTTTAGAGAAAGGAATGTAAAACTGATGAATCGACTATTAGCCTCGGTAAATATATTCGTGGAACAATCCCAAAAAGCTAAAGTATTGAAAGCCCTCTCGGAACTCAAAGGAATTGAAGAAGTTTACGATGTTGCTGGAGAATATGACATAGTATCTTTAGTTTCTGCTTCTTGCATTGAAGAGTTCAGGACGATCATGCATGAAAAAATCATGAAAATTAAAGGAATAAAAAGTACGATAATCACTATTATTTTGGAGCCCCACAAAGGACCCAAATGCTTATTTAAAAAAGCACATATTTCCACCCTAAAATAGGAAGGAGCGAAAGGAGCCGTAGTGAGCGAGCGAGCAGTCTTTTGGAGCGCAAAAATGAATGATCGATATATTCCAGGCCATATCAGTTATCCTAATACTTGGCGTAACCATTCTTTTAGCCAAGCTATTAGCACCTTACATTAGCCGGAGTCTTTAATCGAAGACCAAGTCGTTTAGACAAAATTCTAAATCCAATTGAGAACTTTCATTTACAAAATTACAGGTGTAAATTCTGCCCAGACGATGAGTTGGAAACAATTCTTCCTTGCAGGCTTACTACTGAACGTTGTTATGATGGTTATTGGCTTTTTAGTACTGACATTCCAAGGCAATTTGCCGCTTAACCCCATGGGGTTCCCTGGAATCAAACCCGACCTCTCTTTTATGCAGGTAGCATCATTTGTAACAAACACGAACCTGCAACACTATAACGGCGAACTTGCATTTTCCTATCTAAGCCAGATAAGTGTTCTACAATGGCTTCAATTCACTTCGGCTATAACAGGACTTTGCATGGGTATTGCGTTTATTCGGGGACTTGTTGTCTGGCTCAAAAGATATGGGCAACTTCTATGTTGACTTCACAAGGTCAATTACTAGAATTTTCTTGCCACTATGCATCATGGCCTCAATTGTTTTTCTTGCGTTAGGTGTGCCCCAAACACTCAACGGTTATACCACAATAAAGACTATAGAGGGAGCCACACAAACAATCCTGGTTGGGCCAGTTGCTTCTCTTGATTCTATAATGCAGATAGGCACCAATGGTGGTGGATACTACGGCGCAAACGCAGCTTACCCATTCATGAATCCCTCACCTATCACGAACATTCTCATGATTTCACTCATGCTTCTGCTACCGACAGCACTAATCTTTGTTTTCGGTGAAATGATAGGCAAAAAACGTGAATCCAGACCCTTGTTATGGGGCGCTTACATCCTTTTTGGACTTAACTTAGCTTTAGCCTTCATCCCAGCCATTCCATTGGTGGCACCAGGCATCGAAACACGGTTCGGCGGCTTCATGTCCAACTTCTTCACTGTTACAACAACTGTTGCCACAACAGGATCGGTAAACTCTGCCCTATCAGGAATGCATCCGTTGACAATAACTATCAGGCTTCTTGGGCATGTTTATTCAGTCAATTCCTGGCGGAAAAGGTGTAGGAATGATGTACATGGTTATGTACATTATCATAACGGTCTTTATCGTGGGTCTCATGTCTGGAAGAACTCCTGAGTACTTAGGCATGAAAATAACTGGACGCGACGTCAAGCTCGTGATGATTGCTTTCCTAATTCATCCGATGATTATCCTCATACCAACTGTGCTTTCCTACGCCTCAGGTGCAGTCTCGGCAATTGGGTTGAGCGGGAGCTCTGTAGGATATACGCAGATTCTCTACGAATTCACTTCCGCTGCCGCCAATAATGGCTCAGACTTCTTGGGCGCTTCAGCAAACACGCCTTTCTTTAACATAGCAACTGCCATTGTAATTCTCATTGGACGTTATGCTCCTCTAGCAATACTTTTGGCGCTTTCGGGTTCAATGATTGGGCGAAAACGCGGCGGCACCTCATCAGGCCTAAAAACTGACACACTAATATTCACTTTAGTTCTGATTGTTGCTATAATCATACTCGTAGTTTTGACTTTCTTCCCATTCTTAGCTATCGGACCAATAGCATCGTTCTTTAAAGGATTGGTGAATGGCTATTGATTAATGAAAAAACAGTAAATTCAGCAAATAGCAAAGAATCAGCGCCTACTGGAATTCGCACAGTCTTCTCAAGAAAAGTACTATTCGACTCAATCGTCCGACTAAATCCCAAAACGCTACTAAAAAACCCAGTAATGCTCATCGTTGAACTTACATTCTTCATCGTAGCGGCATTGGCCATAGCTCCACAAGCGTTCGTCCCCGTAACTACACCCAGCTTACAAGGTTTCTACATAGAAGTCGCCATCATTCTCATCATCACGGTCTGGTTTAGCACACTCTCAGACGCTCTTGCCGAACAACAAGCAAAAAGCACAGCTGGAAGCCTGCGAAAACTGGAAACAGAAGTAGAAAGCAAAAAAATTATCACTGAGGGCTGGACCAGAACCATAGTTAAGGTGAAATCAACTGAACTTCGAAAAGACGACTTAGTCCTCATAGAATCAGGAGACATCGTCCCATTAGACGCTGACGTAATCGAAGGAATCGCAATGGTCGATGAATCCCTAGTCACAGGTGAATCAGCTCCCGTCAGAAAAGCGCCAGGGGACTCACTAATCGGCGGCTCGCGTCTCGCCAGTGACACCTTAACAGCGAAGATTACAACTAACCCGGGCGAAACCTTCATCGACCAAATGATAAAGATGGTAGAATCCTCGAAGCGACCAAAGACTCCAAACGAAGTAGCGATAACCATGGTGCTGATCGGCTTAACCGCCATATTTACCATAATCATACTCGCTCTACTGGGCACATCAGTAGTGCTTGGCCTAGGAGCAGACCTCTCGGTGTCTGATCGCATTATACGTTTGCCTTCTGCCAACGACTATAGGTGCCTTGCTACCTGCGATCGGCCTCTCAGGCATAACTCGACTCTACAAAAACAGAATCGTGGCAAAGTCAGGCCGCGCCATAGAAACAGCGGGAGACACTGATGTTGTTCTCTTAGATAAGACAGGGACAATTACTGTAGGTAATCGGCAAGCCATAGAGTTCATCGCGTTTGAATCCATATACGGAAGAAGATGTCGGCGAAGCGGCATTCTTATCCTCATGGCATGATGATACACCCGAAGGACGCAGCATATTAAGACTTGCCTACGAAAAAGGGTTCGTACCAAAAGAACTAAACTCTTTGGCAACTTCAGAAGTTTTTCCATTCTCTGCAAGTACTCGCACAAGCGGGGTTAAAGTCACAACGCAATCAAATCTGATGCTTCCAAAAGGAGGCAAAGCCATTTTCCAAAGGCAAAGAATGAGACGAAAAACCTCAACTGTTCCTGGTGAATCGATGTCTTCAACTTTTGAACCTCAAATCGATGTTCTCAAGGGTGCTCCGGAGTCAATAAAACAACTTTCATCTTCAGTTCCCCAAAACTATGATCTAATAGTTGAAGGCATTTCTTCAGCGGGAGAAACCCCCATAGCCATCTCGGTAAATGGTAAAGCAATCGGAATCATCAGACTTAAAGACGTACTTAAAGTGGGCATAAAAGAAAAAATTCAGGCGCTTAAGGTCATGGGAATCCGTCCTGTCATGATTACAGGAGACCAGCCGCTTACAGCAAAAAGCATAGCTTCCGAGGTCGGAATTGATGAGTACGTTGCGCAGGCTAAACCGGAAGATAAATACAAGATAGCTAAGAGAGAGCAAGCTGAAAACAGAATCGTAGCTATGATAGGCGATGGAACCAACGACGCTCCAGCACTTTCCGCGGCAGATGTAGGCTTAGCAATGAATTCTGGCACCGAAGCGGCAAAAGAAGCCGCCAACATGGTTGACTTAGAATCGAATCCAGCAAAAATAATCGACGTAGTTATGCTAGGCAAACAATTGCTAATGACAAGAGGTGCAGTTACAGCTTTCAGCATTGCCAACGATATATCAAAATACTTTGCAATTATGCCAGTCATCTTTTCAGTTGCCCTTCCAGAGCTGGGCAGCCTCAATATCTTGCAGTTGGGTCTTAAGAGCGCTGTGTTGTCAGCTCTTATTTTCAACGCAATAATAATTCCACTTTTGATCCCGCTTGCTATGCGTGGCATTGCCTTTAAACCTACCAGTACTATGACGCTTTTCCTAAAGAACACCTTAATTTATGGTGTTGGCGGCGTTATTGTGCCGTTTATCGGCATTAAATTGATAGACTTACTCCTTGTGGGAGTCTTTCATATTTAGGAGGAAAAGAGTTTGGCAACAGAACAAAAAGAAAAATGGAACTTCAAACCAATCATCGGATTGGCATTGGTTTCGCTATTAATTTGCGGACTTTTCTATCCATTTCTAATCACTGGGATTGGTCAAGCTTTCTTCCCTAGCCAAGCCAACGGCGACTTAGTGCAACTAAGCGGGCAATCTGTAGGATCAAACCTTATCGCTCAAAGTTTCACTTTGCCCATTTTCTTTCACACAAGAAACGAAACTGCAGATCCGTCGGCATCGGGTGTTGATCCAGATATTTTAATGCAGGATGCCTATTCGCAGATTCCAGGCATAAGTAACGCAACCGGTATTTCTGTTGACTCGTTAACGTCTATTGCTAACCAGAATCAAGAGGGAACTTTTTGGGTTTTCGGTAGCCCATACATAAACGTGTTGAGAGTCAATTTGCTGCTTATCCAAGATTATCCTTCCGTATATGGTAATTTCACCGGGTCAAGATAAAGAGTAGGTGAGGCATTAGCTCATTTCATCAAATTAGAACACATCGAAGAACTTTACGAAGTAACAGTAGAATTTAATATCATAATTCTGGTTTGAGCAGATGAAATAGACGAATTTCGAGACATCCGCAAAAATAAATTCATGATATTCAAAGGCGGAAAAATTACCATAAGTTCTATCGTGCTTAAAGCTCACGAAGGCCCAAAATGTACGCCGCGACATTATTTACAGGCTTGTATACCTTGGGGTTAGGATCCCCTGAAGGCTCTGAAAAAGCGTAAGTCAATAATGAAGAGGGATTCAGACTATCTTGGGGATGAGTCCGGTAGAGACTCAAACTGCTTCAGGTTCGATTCTAATCATAAATTTTTCATTTATTTGTCTTAACTTCTAGATTTTAATGGGTTCTTCCACTGCGTTTATCCATCATTGTAACAACGCGAACTCGGGAAATTTTGGATGAAGGGTGCGAACAAGAGAAGGAGCTTGAGCGATTGCTCGCCTAAGTTTCTGCGCAGAAGATATAGTCTCTTTCTTAAAAAAACTATTTACTGACTTAAGATTCAGGTTTATATAATCAGAATTGAATTAATTAAATTTTAATTGCCTCTTCCTTCGAATTAATGAGGAAGATCTTCCACTTCACATTTTGGACCCTTGTGTGCTTTTAGGACAATAGAACTTACTGTGCTTCTTACACCGTGTATTTTCATTATCTTATTCTTGAGGACTTCTCTAAACTCTTCAATATCATCTGCTGAAACAAAAGTAATGATATCGAATTCACCAGTCACCTCATAAAGCTCCTCTACATCATCTATCTTAGAGAGCGCCTGTATAACCTCGTCCATAAGTTGCGACTCAACAAAAATATCTACAAATGCATGCATTTTATGCAATCAAATCACCTGAATTCTTAGTTTACGGATATTACAATTGAGTACTTTTGATTGGGATTTTTATTCGTTTGTGGGTTCTAAGCACTACTGATATCAAGGTGCTTCGGACGCCTTTTATTGTCATAATTTTCTTATGCAAGACATTGCGGAATTCTTCAACGCTTGGCGCAGAAACTATCGAAACAATTTCATATTCGCCCTTAACTTCATAAATCTCCTCGATATTTTCGATCTTTTCGAGAGCATCTATGACTTGCGCCTTCTGAGATGGATCAGCAAAAATGTTAACTGATACCTCAAACTGGCCAGGACTATCGATGGACTTCATACTTTATCAATAGAAACAGCTAAACGGGTCCAAGGGCTTTTGAGCTTTTTTGAGAATCAAAATTGACCAGGTTGCGAAGCTGAGAGAGCTAAACACTCGTCAGACAAAAGAGCGATTAATGAGGTCAAATTATTAGCAAACCCCTCTCTCACGGCAACTTATTCAAAGAAAAAATGCCTCGAAGATCCAAGAAGCCTGAGCGATTGTTCGCTTGAATTTTAGCGCAGAAGGTTTAGCATCTTTCTTAAGAAATTTATTTACTTGAAGGATATTTACCGTTTAGCTTTTTTTGGGGAAGCTGCTTTGCTTTTCATCAAAACCCTGAATTCTTATTCCAATGAAAACTATCGCAAGAATCGCTAAACCAACCAGAACAATTGTTCCACCTGGCGCCGCATTGCTAACACAAAGACTGGGTAAATAGTAATTTGCCACAAACCTAAAACTATGAAAATACATGGGTGTCAAACTTTTCCTTCTATAAAAGTGATTTTTGCTAGTAAATTGAGGCCGGTGGTTTGATTGCAAATATTTCTGGAAGCAAAAATTTTTCCCGTAAAAGGGATTATTTTTTTAAAGCTTAAATGATTCCTTTTTAGGGAGATATGCCTTTACTTGGACAGTGGCTCTCAAAATTAAGGCAAATCGTGAAAAGACTTGAAGAAATAAAGAATCATTTACCTCAGATATGATGAGATTTTAAGAACTGGTGGAGAATCTGTTGGAGAAATATTGGGATGATAAACAGCTTGGTTGTTATTCACTTTCTTAAAGCAGCAATGGAGCGGTTTATGACGGTCGGTACCTAAATTGATAATGAACCATCTGGAGATATGAAAATATCAGGCAAGCAAAAGGGTAAAGATATCAAACGGCAGCTTTCGTTTAGCGATGTTTTTTTTCTTTCTTTTGGCGGACAATCTCCTCTTCTTAGTCTTTTAACATATGGTGCGGTGGCACTGAGTTTAGGAGGATATTTTGCTCCAGTTATTATTCTATTAGGGACGGCTGTTGTCCTTGTAAATGGATTGGTGGTCAATAGACTTTCGAAGCGCTTTACATCTTTGGGTGGATATTACACATATGCTATGAATTTGCTGTCTGAACGTTTCGGATTCCAAACCGGATGGATGTATCTCTATTTTGCAATCCTTTTCGGATCAGCCTACGCCGTAGGAACGGCCTATATCGTTAACTACGTTTTCGGAATATCACCCGCAGTGGTTGCCCTTGCAATAACGATTCCGGCTTTTGCTTTCCTGCTCTTGGGAGTCAAGCCTTCAGCAAAGTATGCTGTATTTGCAGGAGTAATTGAGATAGCTGTATTGATAGCGTTCTTTTTATTCTCAATTTACTTTTCACATAACACCTTTTATTCCCCAATATCTTATCCCGGAGCCACTAACCTATCTGCGGGACAAATTGCTCTAGCCATCGTCTTTGTAATGGGTATCCCCTTGGGATACAGCGTAATTGCTCCAATCTCAGGAGAAATCATCGGTGCAGAGAAGGTCGTTGGGAAGACAATGATATCTGTTATTCTAATTGGCGGCTCTCTTGCAGCGATTTTCATTTACGGGCTCATAAACTTGCTTGTGTCAAACGGTGTTGATGTTTACACGGTCTCATCCGGAAGTGGTCTTGCAGTTATCAATTTAGTAAACACGTACTTCGGAGGTTTTGGAAAATATTTTGTCTTAATTCTAGCGGTAGCGGCAATAAACGATGGTGTGCTGGCAGTGCTTTCCCTTTCTGCTGCAGCTTCTCGGACGATGTTTAAGATGAGTTTAGATAAAGCTCTCCCAAGCTTCTTTTCTAAACAACATAGCGAACAGCCAATAGTAGCAAATCTGTCGGCGGGAATCGCGTGTATACTTATTTCAACGCTATTATTGATTCCATTTCAGGCTTCGGCAGTTTTCATAGCTCTTGGAACCACCTCAATATTTGGCGAAATGTTCATTCATTTAGCAGCGAATTTTTCGCTTTTAAGAGTCAGCCTTCGCAGAATAAGGAGAAAGCTTTTTGGAGGTTTCAGTTCAATACATACGGTACTTTATCCATTTGGAGAAATTGCCCTTGCTTTTTCTGCGGTCATTATAACTGCTCTTGTTTTGGTATTCTCCATGCTTTCCGCTTCGCTACTGTTTGTTGCTTTTTTCCTTGGGTGGATAGTTGTGGGTTATCTTCTTTCAGATGTCAAAGAAATTGCGTTTCAGGTTCCAAATCCCCGCGCACGAGGCAAATCGTCTCTGAGCTCAGGGTGGCAGAGGATAAGTAGCTTGACTGCAATTGAAATCAGCAGTGAACTACCAGACGTGGCGGTTAACGAGAATGACCTGCTGAAGGTCGCGTTGAAAAAGTGTCTTGAACTAGATTCTCCCGCCGCTATAGTTGTAGATAATGATTCGAGACCAGTTGGGACCATACTTTTTCGCGACATCGTTGCACTAAATGATGTTGAAATAAACACTTGTCTTGTAAGCGATTATGCTTCAAATGAAGTGGTAACTGTGACTGGTGACGCTTTAGCTTTGAACCTTGCAGAAGCCTTTGGACAAACTTCTATGCCTATACTTGCAATTATTGACGATAACAGAAAACTAGTGGGCACAATAAGGGAGAGAGAAATTATAAGGAAAATAGCTTCAGTTCAAGAGACTTATTTTCTTGAAAAGTCAAATTAGATAGAATCTCGGCTTCCTGAATCATCCACTTGAATCGCTTGTGCAACTGCCTCAATATATCTTCATGATTAAATGGCCTAAATGGTAGTATTGTGCTTTTTCTTCAAGCATTCTCTTGTCGTTTCATTCAATAGTATCGGCAAAATAATCGGACTCCTGATTCAGAATTGAAACTTCACAAAACTTTTATACAATAGTGCGAGTAACTTTAGAATAATGCCAACTGTAAAAGATTTTATGACTTCAAATGTTATCACAATTGGTGTTAATGAGACCGCGCTTTATGCTGCAAAATTAATGCATCAACAAGATGTGGGTGATCTTGTGGTTATTGAGGGCAACGTTCCCAAGGGTATAGTTACTGAACGAGATTTAGTTAGACGAGTAATGGCACTGAAAAAATCGCTTGATACTAAAGTCTCTGAGATAATGTCAGATCCACTCATAACAATTGAGGACAACGCCCCCATAAGAGATGCGGCAAGGAAAATGGTCAAGTACAAAATCAGACGACTTCCAGTTACTAAAGATAAGGTACTGGTCGGTATAATTGTCGCGTCCGATTTTGCTAAACATGTCAGCAAAAAGACGTTAAGCGAAGAAATACTATCTGCAATGAGTCGCTATCCCTTCGCTGAAGCCAAAAAATAGCATCCGAATGTATATTCAAAGATTAGTTCAAGAAATTTCTAACGCTTCTGAATTAGTTCAGCCCAAACTGAAAAAATTCTGCGTCAAAAAGAATAAATAGAATTCCAACAGATTTTCAACTCAAGATAATTTTTTACTACAAACGTCATATTAAAATTTGAAATATTGTCTGATTTGCTGGAAAAGTATTAATATGTCCAACGCATGTGCAAGTAGGCAAGACGACCCATATGTCTAAACTATTGGCATTTGTAGATATCTTTGTAGAAGCACCTGAACTGGATAGTGTCCTTGAAGCTCTTGGTAAACTTGAAAACCTCGAAGAACTATACGAGGTAACAGGCGAGTTTGATATAGTCACTTTAGTCTCGGCAACAGACATAGAAGAGTTCCGAGATATTCTCAAAAACAGAATCATGAAGATAAAAGGAATAAAAAGTACCGTCAGCTCGATTGTCTTGAAAGCGCACAAAGGACCCAAATGTGAATGTACTGAAGAAAATAAAACTCCATCAACAACATAGCTTAATTATGATAAATTATCTTTTTTTAAAACCTGACTTTATTTTTCTTTTTTATTTACTCATTTAAAATTGCTTACAATATTTTTAAAATTAAAATGAAAAAATGGGTAAAGCAGTTTTTCTGCTTCAGTCTACTCCATCGGTGCAAGGGCGATTGACGTTTCAGTGCGGATGACGTTGGGGTCTTTTTCGATGATTTTGTAAACTACTTGGTTAATGTTTTCGAGCGCTGGGGCTTCCAAGATTATGACTGCGTCGTATCTGCCGAAGATGGCGTCTGCGACTATTGTTTCTTTGACTTTTTCTTTTATTCTTTTGACGACTTCAAGTGAGGTGCCAGGTTTGGTGCTTAATAGGATATATGCTTTCATGTGTTTTATTTTTCCTCCTTACTTTAATAATTTGTCTGATATTTACAGAATAGACTGTACCTTTGTATATAAATTTTATGTAAATCTGGAAGGATTTTGATATAATCTGCGATAAACTAAACCTTTGTTTAAATTAGTGGAAAAATAAGGGCGTTGATATTTATCGTGCTTCTGAAAGAACTCTGAAAACTCAAAGTTTAATTTTAAAGTCCTCTTTCACCACATTAAGCGTAATATCTGTCATTGTCTTTTTAATGTGTGGAGTCACAAGCAAATTCTTAAGCAAACTATTCAAACTATCTCGATCCTTAAGTTTAACCACAGCCACCACATCAAAATCGCCCGTGATTTCATAGATGGCAATGACGTTAGCCATTTGGGCGAGTTCATTCTCCAAATCCTTAAGGTATCCGCCTTCAGTCTGAACAAAAATTACTGCTGTTAGATCATAGCCTAATTTTACGGGATCAAGAATTGCAGTATAGCCTTTTAGTATGCCTTTTTCCTCGAGGTTTTTTATTCTTGTTGCTGCCATTACGCCTGTGATGTGCATTTTGTCAGCTAGTTTTCGGAAGCTGAGATGGCAATCTTCCTGTAAGGTATTTAGGATTTGGAGATCCAGTTTGTCGATTTCCGATTTTTCGGTTGATTTTCTTTTCACTTTGACATCTTCATGATGTAGCTTTTTCCGGGGTTTAAGTCAACGTTCTTCTTTTTTTTGAGCTTTGTTTTACGTCTGTCAGGTTATTTTATTCTAACCTGCACATTCATTACACGCAACTATTTAAAACTACCCAATTGAACATAAAGATGGGAACAACCTATTCACTTGTTTAACGATAACGATAAGACTCGTAACTTGAAACGAATATAGACAAATATTTGGATCCGAATATCCCGCCATTTTACGGCACGATGTAGGGTAGTTACCTCGGTTTTTTGGAGACTATTTTTTGGGAATAGCTTTTTTAATCCACGCTTCAACCTTATTTTGCGGTGCACACTTACGGAAGAAGAAGCAGATATTTGGACTCCAATGGACGGAGACACCTTCGTGACAAAAGACGGCTTCATTATGAACACTTTTGGTTACGAACACCCTGACGAGCGTGTCTTTGCATTCCTCAAGTACATCCCAGCCCAATACAAACAGCTTTTCAACGTGGAAATGCTGACCCGAACCTGGAAATTCGGCACAAATGAACTTACAAACCAGCTTTTCCGAGCCGAAAAACTCTATACCGCCAAAAACTACCAAACATTCATCGAAGCCTTCCGTAAAACATTCCCAAACTACCTCTACTTCGACCAGACACGCGGAAAAGAACTCATAACAGCCCCGCTTGACGCGATTGAGCAGGTTTTTGTTCCCAAAGATCGTTTGGTTTGGCTGCAGAACCTCAAGAAACCTGATAAGCTTCAAGCTATGTCGCTTCAATTAATCGATTTAATCTCAAAGGAATCGGGTGTACCCTGCAGCGATTTGGGCATCCACGGCTCTATTGCTTTGGAAATGCATGCGCCAGAGTCCGATATAGACTTTGTCGTTTACGGGAACAACAACTTCCGTGTTGTAGAGGAAGCAATACAAACGCTCGTAAACGAAAATAAACTCTCCTATATTGCAGGGAATCGAATTGAAGCTGCAAGAAAATTCGTGGGCAAATACCAAGGCAAAATTTGGATGTATAACGCAACAAAAAAGCCTGAAGAAATCAAAATCCAATTCGGCGACTATACCTATATACCTTTGGCGCCGATGCGGTTTTTTGCAGCTGTCTGCGATGACACAGAAACAATGTATCGCCCCGCAATCTACAAAATAAGCGGCTACCAACCCCAAGATGACCAATCAGAAATTGACCTAGACAAAATCCCTATTCAAGTTGTCTCAAACATCGGATGCTACCGAAACGTCGCCCGAGCGGGACAACAAATTAAAGTTGCAGGAACCCTTGAAAAAGTCCAGTCAACCCGAGACAACAGCGTCTTCTACCAAGTTGTCGTAGGTACAGCTACTTCAGAAGAAGAATACATATGGCCACTGTAAAACTACGCGACCGTGACGCCATCCAAACGGCGGAAGGCTTGATTTTCAGGGTCTTCGGCTACAGCCACCCTAAAAATGCATACATCTGCGACGCCGAATATGCAAGCTCAAACATTTTCCATTCAACCGACCCAAGAGCACCCAGAGAAGGCAGAAGTGAACTCTTCTACAAGTTCTACAACGACGAAGGCATGAAACTCGTCGCCAAAAAGTACCCTCAATACCTAATAAACCATGAAATGCTTGGATTAAAAATCGTCGGCCTGCCCCAAAACCTAATAACTGAAGCTCGACAACCGCAGCCGCGTCTCCAAGAGCTTCTCAAGGCAGGACCAACCGACCCTTTGCTGGCTGCAATGGAGCGTGTTCTAGATATTGCAACTGGAAAATCTGGCGTTTCAGCCGAAAGCTTCGGGGTTTTCGGTTCAATGCTGCATGGTTTTCATCATCCAAAGTTTTCAGATATCGACTTCACAATTTACGGCAAAACAGAAAACACCAAAATGTGCAAGACAATGGCACAACTATACGCTGACGACAGTTCTGGTTTGCGTAACGAATTCGAATCATTAGACGCCATGAAAGGAAAAGATTGGCGTTTCAAGAATTTTGATGTTAAAGATTTTGTTTGGCATCAGCGTCGCAAGATGATTTATGGGCTCTACGACGATACTGCGAATAGTGGTAGGGTTATCAAAGCCGAGTTTGAACCAGTAAAAGCTTGGGGCCAAATTAAATCTGAATACGACCCTAAGACACGAATTATGCAGAAGGGTTGGGCAAAAATCAAAGCCCGCATCACATCGGACGATGAGGCACCTTTCATCCCATCAATCTATGGTATCGAGCCCCTGGAAGTTCTAAGCGGACCCAAAGAAGTGCTTTTGGTAAGGCGGGTTTTCAGTTTCATGGAAGAGTTCCGTCAGCAAGCCCAAAAAGACGAGACCGTGATTGTGGAGGGCAACCTTGAAGAAGTCCAATCGGAAAAGGGAAACTTCTATCAAGTTACTTTGACGTATTGTCCACGATACTACGAACAGGTCCTTAAAGTGCTGAACTAATGGCTAAAATTGGTTAATTTTTTTTTCAGGGCGCTTCTTTAATTGAAACTGATTTCTCAAATTGTTCTATTATTTTGCACAAAAAAAGAAAAAAATAGTTTTGATTTATTTGTTTTTATTCGCTAAATATTGCTATGTAGTCATAAGCTGCTGTTGATCCAAGTGTGTACAATCCAGTCCATCCTGCAAGATTAGCAAAGTAGCTATTGTTTGCGTCAACGTATAGTTGGCCGTCTACCCAGAGTTTAGCGTTGGTCCCGATGGTGCTGACTGCAATCCGATGTAGGTCATATGGACTAAGTGAAGATTGAACTTGCCAGGAATAATGTTGACCATTGTAAATTAGGGAGAGTTCAACGATGCCGTCAGTTTTGATAAGTGCGTAGACCCTGTTGTTTCCGTCTTGTTCTTTAACCATCAGCCAAGCTACATCCCAGGGATATGCACCGTCGGTGGCTATAGTTTGGATGTCAGCTCTTACGTGTCTGTTTGCTGAGAAAGTAGTGTAGTAGTGGATGTGTGAGTTGTAAGCAGTTGATTGTAGTTGTCCATTCTGGATTGTCCACGAACCGCCGTCAACTGTCCAGTTATCATAGTTTCCATCTTCAAAGTCATCTCTGACAATTTCCGCTGGAGTTAGGGTGAAGTTATCGAAGTAGTCTGTGCCGTAATGAATTCTTTCACAGCTAGTGTACGCGTAAACATAATATGGAACGTTTGATGGAAGTGCAAATGGTTCAGCATAACGTAGAATGCCGTTTTCGTAGAAGGCTATGGATCCTGTGGATACTTTTATTTTTAATTGACCTGTTGATGAAGCCCATGGAATGTTTAGCTTTGATGACCAATTGCCATCGGTCCTGATTTCAACAGCTACACAATTTGTATTCCAATTTTTGCGACCCTTGACTATTCGATACCAGTTGTTTGGAACATTACCGGGGTCTCCGTCCGTTGTTTTCAGGTCGCTTATGAGTAGTGCCATTTGGTCAACAGCATTAAGTTGTGTTACGTCGATTGTGGCTTCGAAGCCTTGTTGGTCAGAACCATATAAAGCCTGAGTATCATATGGGAATTTGGTTACGAAGCCTGCTTGCGCCCATCCACTGCCGTAAGGTACGCTTACTTGCAATTCATTGTTTGTTTCGCTGACTGAACCACCATTAGCTGATAGTGTATCCCAAATGCTTAGATCGGTATTGTTGTCATCAAAGTTGTCTTGGCAAAGATTGGCAACTTCGTAAAAGCGGTAAATGTTGACATATCCTTCTTGATTATCACCATCGACTAGCTTTAGATTTCCGTTACCGGAATTCACTGGGTATATTTGTATGGTGTTGATTTCATTGGGTGCAGGGTTATAGATGCCTTGATACGCTGATTCAGCTAAGTCAACGCCGGGAAATTGATGAGCTTCGTTAGGGTTCCCAGTTTTGGTCATCGTAGGTATATAGAAGTGCTGAATGATTGTATCATTCAATTTGACTTCATAATGTATGTCATATCCAGACGGCGAACCACTAGTTTTGACGTTGTTGAAGTTGAAGAAGCATGCAATCGGACCGAGATAATTTGCAGGACCAGTTGGAGGAGCGGGCGGGTTCTGAAAAGTGTAAGTGAAAGTGTCATTAACAGAAATTTCATTCACAGCAGGATCGTCTTGGTAGCCCTTCCAATAGGTAAAGCTGTATCGGTTGCCACAACTGAAGTAATTGCAAGGATAATCCTCTCTTGTATTATCTATGTTTCCATCTGAGCTATAGTCCGATGAGCCATCGTAAGGACTCTGTAGTTGTAATTGATTCATTGCGTATCCCCTGAACACACGTATATTCCATAACTGGACATCGACGTCAGAGTCATTATAGAATGTATAATTATTCGTTTCCGTTTCTAGATAACCAGTCGCCATTTTTAAATCAACTATTTCTTCGATATCGTGGTTAGCCCATTTGCTATGATAAATTTCACCTTGAGTTGAGCTGTTATTCAAAGTTGTCAATAGTCTTACTGCCGACCAATTTTGGGAGTCTTGGGAAGCATGAACTCTGTACATGAGAAGACAATTATCGGAATAGCCAGCACATTTAGGATTAGTATTCGTAAAACTTATTGTGTAGGAATTGCCTGGTGCTATTGTAACTATGCTATCATTGCATTTCCAAATCGTTGTTCCTTTCATACCCTGATGACTGGGACCTTGCGGGTCTTCAGGGCTGTTGGTAGCACAATTGCAATCTGACTCATAATATAGGGTTTTATTATAGTTTGTCATTTTTTTTTCGCCTTCATATTTTTTTGTGAGCTTTGCTCAGAATACCCAACGGCATTTTTTGTTTTTAAAAAAGGCGAAATGTTTCACAAATAGAAAAACCTGATCAAGAGAAAAATAATGTTTTGACTTTGGTTCTACGGCGGGCAAAGATAAGGCCAATCAAAGCACTTACAACTATTAGCGACAATACAACAATCAGGATGTCCGCTGTAAGCCCTATATTAATCGGCGGAACTACCGAGGGTGAAATTGTTACCGTATTAGGCGAAGTTTCTAATACTGTCATTTGGTCTTTCGAACCAATGTAGATTCTGCCATCCACAATTGCAGGAGAAGAAGGCAGGTATTGGGGGTTTCCGAACTTATTAAAGGTAGACTGCAATGAATAGTTCCAAAGTTTCTCACCTGTAAAAGCGTTAAATGCATAGAGGTTGCCGTCATCAGAGCCTACATACAAAATGCCCCCTGCAACCACAGGAGAAGAGCGTATACCCAGCACAAAATGCTCGGAATAAAAGGTTGTGTAATTCCAAATTTTTTCTCCAGTAGAAGCATTAAAACTGTAGATATTACCGTCAAGAGAACCGACATACACGTAGCCATTAGCGACAGCAGGAGTAGACTCCACAATCCCTCCAGTTGTATAATTCCAAATCTTCTGTCCAGTTAAAGCATCCAAACAGTAGATATTATTATCCAAACAACCAAAATAGACGCGGTTTAACGAAATGGTTGGGGAAGAAGCAACATTTTCTGTAAACGAATCCGTCCATAACATGGTCCCGTTAAGTGCGTTAAGAGAGTTGAGGATATGTCCTGAACTAAAGTAGAGAGATCCATTAGAAATTGCCGGAGAAGCATATGAGGGACTATCATGGGAATCCCAGATTTCTTTTCCGTTAATAGAATTTAGGCAAACCAAAAAACCTTCTTTATTCAGCGAATAAACGTAACCATCAGCAACAGCAAGGACACTTGCGTCGCTATCAGTAGTGTTCCATAATTGGGTTCCCGTAGAAGCATTATACGCGGAAACATATGCGCTAGCATAAAGAACGCCACTATCATAAACCAGATAGGCACTGCCGTAACTTGAAATTCTCCAAACAATGTTGCCGTTAGAAGCATTTAACGCCCATAAACTTGTTGTTGAAGAAATGTAAGCTATACCGTTAGCTATAATTGGAGAACCATAGGTCTGATAGATACCATTGAGTTCTGGTGGAGTTCTATTCCAAGCAACCATTGGTGTTGATATCGGCGCTAAAGCGGTGGTTGATCCAGTGTGGGCTGAATCATGCTGGAACATGGGCCAATCATCTATTGATGTACCTGGCGTGGCTTGTGCAGGAAATGCTTCTATATCAATATACAGGGCAAATATTATGCTAAATATTAGAAGTATGATAAGCCATTTATGCTGCATAGGGAATCAACCGATAAAATACTGTCGAGTAATTGTAATAAATATTATGCTATCAGAATTAAAGCCGAGTTATGCTGGTGTTCTTCAGAACGCCAAAATATGAATCAAGTAATCCTTAATTTTGAAAAAGGAACGATTTTTCTTTTCTTGCTTCTTTTTTTTATCATTTGGCTGCTCAAGCGCTATTTCTTCTACATGCCGCTTGATAAGGATGTAAAGTCTTTTGAAACAACCCAAAACTCATTCACTCCTTGGTCAATGATTTAATTCAAACTGTTTCCGTATTCCGGATTTAACACGTAAGCGCCACATTTTGCACATTTGTACGCATGGATTTTCTTGCTGCAGCTTTGGCATTTGCTCTGCTCTACTAAGGAACCACACTTTGGACAAGTTAATTTAGCTATTTCGCCCATTAACAAGCCGCCTCCTCAGGGCAAGATAATGCAATTGTGATAACATTGGCGTTTTGATTCGGGCTTCCTAAATTGTTATTCGTTTCAAAGGTCTTATATTCCGCTAAATCTTCAAAGACCAGAAAAGAGAAACCAGTGCTAACTATACAAGCGCCATTTGAGAGGTGCCTTAGCTCAGTCAACATCTTAACGATTGGAATTTCAAAGTTTATCATTGCTTCACTTCCAATATTTAGTTGGAGATTTTATTCTTAAAAGAGATGAAAAGTTTCGGAAACATACACTTCCAGAAAGAATAATCTGTGTCAGATTTGCAACGTTAAAAAAGCAAATGGACAGGTTAGGGCTTATGGAAAAAGGGACATTATGAATTAAAGTATCGATTGTTAGCTTCTGAATCCAAAACCTTTAACACTTGAAGGAGAGCTATTGTTTTTGGGCTTTCATGGTTTAGCTTTATCCATCTAACTCGGCCAAAGTAGATAATCACCACGATGCCCTCTGCCTGCAAGATTTTGAGGTTTCGATTTGTCTCGTTGTAGGTGCTGTTAATCTTGCGGACCAGGCTCATCATATTCATGCCGTTTTCTTTGGAAAGCGTTTTCAAGATTTTCTGCCTACACGAAGAAGACACCAGTTTTTTAAGTTCCAAATCGCAACCATCCTGCATTAGTTCATACAGATACCCTATTATTGGAGGCTTTAAAGAAAGACGGAAAGAATCAGAAATAGAGAGGTGAGTGAAAGTGAACATTCTCCTGAATTTCGCTTAAACTGAAACCTGTTAAGGTAACTTTGAGAAATATTTCATCTCAATAATAAGCAAACTAAACCTATGATTATTCATGGCGAATAATTTGATTAAACCAATCCCAACGAGCAATGATTCAGAAAAGAAAAAAATCACTCCAACATTAACAATAAAAGGATTCATCATCTATTGCACCAATAAAATAACCAACTTCACCGAGCAACGGTTTGACTGGGAAAATGCGCTCTTAGATGCGGCGATAATTAGTGCATTAACCTTTTTCAGCACGCTTGGCGGGGGAGCCGTGGCAGAAATCAACGCTACCCACACTTTGGAAGCCGCAGCTGTGGCAGCCATCGCCCAATTCTTCATCTTCCTTGCGCTGAAACGTGGATTAATACAACCTAAACAAGCCCAGCCATAAACCTCTATAAACAAAATGTATCAACAAATTGTATAAACAATTATCCCGACCAAACAATTATGAGCGCACCATGTAATCGGCTGGTCTGCTGCCGATAATTAGTCGGTAATGTTCATTTCCGCTTTTCTTGTCAGTTACCTTTTCTACTTTTCCTTGTGCTTCAATGGTTTCGCCTTCAATTGCTTGTTCGCAGAATCGTCCGCGAAAAGAACTGATTTCGATAATTGGCGAAAGTTTGGGTCCTTCAACAACTGAGACATCTTTGAGTTTATAAGTGCAGGGTGTAAATAGTGCATCGGAACTGTCAGCGATGTTGGCAATTATTTTTGCGTATCCGCTGTTCTTGTAGCACACATCGCCATACTGCTCGGTTGTTTCGCTCCAGTCCTTTACGAAGCGGATGAAATAGTCGGTTCCCATGAACATGCCTTGGAAAGCTTTGCTGCTTTCAACTGTTTCGAAATCTTCGAAGCTCATCTCGGTATCCTTCGAACGGAAGTCGAAGAGCGTCTGAAGCTCTGCTTTGCTGTAGGGTTTGAAGCCTGAACCCTCGGTTTTTAGCAATTCTTTTAGGGCTGCGTAGGCTTTGCGGCTGTTTTCTACTCCATACACAAGAGGGTCGATGTCTGATTTCTCGTTCGTTAACCCAGCCATTATTGAGCCAGAGACGCCGATAGCACTCCAAGGGATGCCAGATTTTTCCTTTAACGTTGTTGCCAGCTGCAACGCTTTGCTCTCTAAAGTATTCAGGTTTTTAGCTATGCGCAGAGACGCAAGTTTTTTGGCTGGTTCGTATTGATCAATTATTTGGTCAACTGGCACTTCACACATTGTTTCACCGAAAACCGGGTCAAAAACAATGAGTTCAGGATGATTTTCTTGTAGATACTTGAAGCGGTCGCCTAGGTTGTAGACTTTGCCGTACAATGCATCCTTGCCTTGCCTTGTGCCTTGCGGCGAGGGAATGAAGCGGGGAAAAGCAATAACTTTGTTGGGTGGATGCACTAAGCCTTTAACATCGAAAACCACTTGGCTCTTGGTTTTGATTAAGTCGCCCTCGCGTGCTTTCATATAAATCAAAAGCTTGTAGTTTTCAAAACTTTAATAAACCTTCTTTAAGCCACAATACCAGAGCACATCCAATGAGCAACTGCGAAAAAGCAAAACACGTATCCAAATGCCTGCAATTGGCGATTCTGCTGGAAGTTAGCAGCCAAAAACCTGGCAACGTAAGTTTCACCGCCAGCTTTGAGAAGACCCGAGTTGAGCATTTTTTGGCTTCCGCAGTTGCCGCATCGTCAAGTTTTCAGGAGGCAGCTTATCTTGGAACGGCAGTAGCGGAGAAGCGGCTTGATGTCGGCAAGGTTGGGTTGGGTGAACTCATAAAGGACTGTGCTGTTGAAGTTAATGCTTGGCAGAAAGGTGGAAACACCATTCTCGGCACTGTTATGCTATTTGTTCCCATCGCAGTGGCTGCTGGCATGACACCAGCAAAGAAAGGCTACTTTTTCGATTTCAAAAAATTGCGACAGAACATTGATTTAGTCGTCAAATCCAGCTCTGCATGGGATTCTGTTCACCTCTACGAAGCTGTGGACATTGCCAACCCCAGCGGGCTTGGTGATGCACCAGACCTCGACGTCACCGATCCAGCATCCAAAGAGCGGCTACTCAAAGAAAACGTGAGGTTGTTTGAAGTTTTCAAACTTGCCTCAGCGTACGACGACATATGCTACGAATGGGTCAACAACTACCCAATAACATTCGATTCATCATACCCATACTTAATGACACAGCTCAAAAGCAAAACTCTAAACACAGCAGTCGTCCACACGTTCCTAAAAATCCTATCAGAGCGCCCAGACACATTCATCGCCCGAAAAGTGGGAAAAGAAAAAGCCCAAGAAATCTCCAATGACGCGAAAGAAATTCTTGAACTTGGCGGCTTAGAAACCGCTAAAGGAAAAAAGAGCCTCATAGAATTCGATAAAAAACTTCGCTCCAAAGGCAACTCCTGCAACCCAGGCACAACCGCAGACTTAACTGCAGCAGCATTAGCACTTAGTACCCTTAGCGGATACAGACCTTGAAGACTTTTTTGTAAAAATTAAGTTTTATTTTCTTCATCGCTGAGTATTTTTGAAGCCTTAAGCAATGCTAAGGTTTTTGGGTTTTCTTTGTTTAGCTTAATTCTTCTCATTCGACCGATATGTTCATCTACGACTATATCTTCTGTTTGCAGAATTTTTAATTCAGAATTGAGCTGTGGGTATTTGCTGTTAGCTTTTCGAATCAATTCCATAATGTTAGTTGAGCCATTGCTCGCTAAGATTTTGATTATTTTTCGCCTGCAAGAAGAAGATAATATCGATTCTAAATCCATGCTGACTCACTTTCCTTGAGGGCTTACTCCATTCTATTTTTTAACATATAAATCCCCACTTGGAAACTGACTTTGATGACAGTGGAGGGGTGAGTGAAAATGAAACGGTTCACTTTCATCTTTTTATCATGAAATAGTTCACTTTCAGCCATCTCCCAGTTATGGTAACTGGGTTACCCACTTACCATAACCGTTCTACTGACTTTAAAACTAAAACAAACGAAATACAGCTCAGTGAACAAGAATGTTTGAACAAAACCAAACCAAAAACCAAACAGAAAATCAAGGATCCTTCCATTTAAAAGGTAAACGAGGTGCAACTTGATGAGTCAGACGGCAATCTACAACAAACTCCACTTCGACAGCATCGCCTTTAACGATGTAGCCAACGGCGTTAATCCCCGCTTCAAATGCCCAATATGCCAATACGCGTGGCAGCCAAAATTGGTCTTGGGAACAGCCATTCAAGCAACCTTTGACTACAACCAAAAAGTCAACTTCACAATCCCAACCCACAACAACCTCTGCGGTCAACAATGCGCGGCGTCAAATCAAAAAATAGAGCTCTACATAGCAGTCCACAAAGACACAAAAGGAACAAAATTAATCATGCAGCGTACCGACGCTGAGGGTGCCGTCGGCATAGCAGCAAACTGGTGGGTGAACCCGCAATGACCCAGATCTTCCCAACCCTACCATTGTCAGCTGAAGGATTCGAAACTCAAAACTTCAGCCTTTGGACGGGGGTTAGCGACAGCCCATCAGTCGACACTTCCAACCCATACAGCGGCAATTATAACCTGCATGTGAGCAACACAAGCTTCAATGACGGAGATATCGTTGGACCCTATAAATACGGACTTGGCTTGGGAACGCACGTTAACTTCCGCGCGATGAACCTAAAGTTTGCAGCAGCCGGCACGGCAACGGGCTTGTTCTTGCTTGCCCTAGATAACGACGTAGGTTCATGTCTGGCCAGAGCAGGCGTAATTTACAATAATGGTTCGTGGTATTGGGGTTTCCGCTACTACGATGCTACGGCAGGAATCATAGACGAGATAAGCTCTGTTGTGGCTTTGCCAAACACCAATTATGCTGTAGAGTTTGAATATCAACATGACAACAACGGTGACAACACAGGATACCTAAAACTGTATGTGAATGGGGTTTTAGCTTACAGCTTGACAGGGATATCTTTTGTTTTTGATAGAAGCCCGAACTGTGTCATTGTAGGTTTAGCTTATTGTGAAGGCGGAGTAAGTGGACAAACAGACATCTACGCTGACGACATCGTGGTGGCCAACTGCTACATTGGACCAGAAATTACTGACCTTACAGTTATGGGCAATCTAATTGTTAGCGGTAACGCAACAGTGGGTTCTACTATTGTAAGTTCTGCTCCTGTTGCTGGTTCTGACGATGGCATGATACTTGACTGTTGGACTCCTTCTCATGGCGACGGCGTTGGCATGCAGAATGGCGGAATGTGGCTAAAATACGACAACCAATTCGATATTTACCGTGACAGTGGTACTGCAATAACTAACTCGCTACACATCGATAGCGCAGGAAATATGGAAGTTGCGGGTTCATTGCATTCAAATGTAGCTGGGCACGCTCCTGTTGCGGGTTCTAACGCTGGCATGATACTTGACTGCTGGACACCTTCTCACAGCGACGGCTTAGGCATTCAATCAGGCGGCATATGGCTAAAATACGACAACCAATTCGACATCTACCGAGACAGCGGCACAGTACTAACAGACTCCTTGCACCTCGACAACTTAGGAAACATGACTACTACAGGTAATTTTATAGTCAAAACCACCATAAGTGGGGGATCACAGTGGCAAGAGTTTAATGGCAATGCATTTCTTACTGCCTTAAAGGATCATACATTCACGCGTGATTTAGGCTGTATTAAACTCTATGATGAACGTTATGAAGCAAACCCAGAAGACAAAGATGTACAATTGCATGGCGTAATAGTTAACGATGATCCTCAACTAGTATGCAACCGACATTTAGCCGTTGAAAAAGATATTATCGCCAAAGGCATGTTTGATAGTCTTGAAGGAGAAATCACCCTTAACGCTGGAGCTACTTATGCACCTGGTTGGTCAACTTGGAGCACACCATATAATCACGCCAAAACAACTGGTGGGATATCATCGACCCAAAATCCCTTTATTTGGTTAGCTCAAGGTGGAATCTATGGCAGTTATGGAACATTAGAAATAAGGGTAACTGCAATTAACGACAATTGGGACTGGGGAAATTTAACACTCGGAAACTTGAGTGCTCATGGATCCGTAATTATTTACGGTTCTTCTACTGGCGGTACTTTGGGCAACCAATATGGGTATTTGAGCAGTACAGGTTCTGGCTTTATAAATGGCTATACAGGAAACGTACCCGTTTCTTTGACTACCTTCTCACGTATTATCTGCGGCGCAGAAATTGACGTCTATAGCGATGAAAGAGACAAAAACTTGGTTGAGAACTTAAGTGCCCAAACTGCCCTTAGCGCTGTCATGAGACTAAATCCTATACACTTTGCTTGGAAGCCAGAAACTCAAAAGGGTAACAGTGTTGTCGCAGGATTCTTTGCCCAAGAAGTCGCAAAAGTTATACCTGAAGCCGTAACAGTATTTGAGGGTGCTCGATATACCAATGAGCACACTTTGAACTATAATGTATTGACGACGTATGCTTTGTCAGCAATTCAAAGCTTAGTTCTAAAACAGGATAATTCTGCTGCAAACATTGATGCATTACTAAAGCGCATTGAATCGCTAGAAAGTCAGCTTAAGCAAAAACAGGCAGCTGCATAGTACAATCGCCAATTAGACCAAAAAATTATGAAAAGGAGGTGATTGCACAGTGACCCAAAAGGCTCCCGAAGTCTCGCCAACTATGCAACACATTGGCATATTAAACCTTCGCATTAATGATATGATGAC
Organism: Candidatus Bathyarchaeota archaeon; assembly: GCA_963809455.1. Taxonomy (GTDB): domain Archaea; phylum Thermoproteota; class Bathyarchaeia; order Bathyarchaeales; family Bathycorpusculaceae; genus Bathycorpusculum. The sequence continues at coordinate 89,060 of CAWEJP010000015.1, forward strand.
GCAACTAAACATTGTCATGAAGGCGATGATAGATGAAAACTCAGCCCTCAAAAAAGAGAACGCTGAACTGAAAGCTAAACAGCAGACAAGCCAATTCTAAAACGTTCTTGGCTTTCCATTTTTTTTAATTTTTTTTAGTCTTATTTTTCGGCAAAAGAACAGTTGCTGAGATTATTATAGTTGATAGGATTATTATGATTGTGAGACTTATGCCTAACGGAAACTCGGGTGTTATGGGTGTAGCTGTTATTGTCGGAGTTTGAGTTGCTGTTGGGTTGCGTGTTGGTACTTGTACATTTGGTTTGGGTAATGCTTGTGTGTTGGGCGATGTCAGGTATGGAACAAAGTTCACTTTGCCCAAGTTGTAATCATTCTTGTAGTCGTGAATTGTTTGGTTTATTGCCTGCTGGTCAGTTGTTCCCCACCAGTTGCCTGTTGCGGTGATATCAGTGTTGGGGTATCTCTCGATTAAATAGAAGTTGATGTTGTATTCTGTGTTGTTTAGGAAGTTGTTTCCAACGATTTTGGGGTTACGAGAACCCATATCGTATCCGGGGACGGCGATGCCGTTGTTATTGTTTGCTAATGTGTTGTTTCGGATAGTTGGGAACCCCGCAACGCCAAATTGGATGGCGTTATCATAGTTTGTAATAAGGTTTCGTTCAATCGTTGTGAAGTCAGTTCTTATGCCATATCCAGAACCACTACCCTGTAACACATTATCGGCGATATAATCGTATTCTCCGTATGAAGTGATGGAACCCCAAACGTGGTTACCCTCAATCGTAACGGCACCCATGCTGGTGTAAGTGTCGCCCATTATTGTGTTGTTGAAGATGATTGGCGAAGTACCAATTTGCAGTACATAGGGATAGTTGCTCGATAAGAGAATGTTGTTAGATATTATAGGCTCAGACGAAGTCGCCTCGCGTCCATCCAAATAGGTATCTGCCGTCCAAATTGCCCCGGTAATCGTGTTATTGTTTATTTTTGGGGTAGTGTCACCAATGGTTATTGCTATTGAAGTGGAGTTCACTATAGAGTTCTCTAAAATGCAGCCTACCCCTGTTTCTTCATTCCAACTGAGGCAATACTTGGTGAACTTCAAATTGCCCCAACCCGTATTGAAAACTATGTTGCCGGCGGTGGTGCCTTTGGCGGTTAGGGTTCCGTTTATTGTTAAGTCATGACCGTTGAGGTTAACGGTGACTCCAGGCTCAATTGTTAAAGTCACATTTTGATTGATGAGCACTGGACCTGTAAGACTGTAGGGGCTGTTTGTTTTTGTCCATGTGGTGTTTTGGGTGATTATGCCGTTGACGGGTGTAGAAGCTTGCGCAACTCCAAAGTCCATGTTACTGGCGACTACTAATCCGCTTATTGTTATGGTCAGCAATAATATTGTAAACGTAAGCTTCGACAAATCAAACCCCTTAATCAGGGTTAAGAATTAGAGGGATAAAAGTATTTCTTATTTTTTGCAACCGTGGTTGAAGAAAAAAAGTTGCACTCTTAGTGGGAAATATTTTCTTGAGCAATTGTTTAGGCATCAATTGTTTAGTGGCAGCCTCACGTTTGAAAGGATCCGCAAAGCACCTTATTTTTTCCATGGATTTGTTCACTTTCAGTCATCCCCCAGTTACGGTAACTGGGTTACCCACTTACCATAACCGTTCTACTGACTTTAAAACTAAAACAAACGAAATACAGCTCAGTGAACAAGAATGTTTGAACAAAACCAAACCAAAAACCAAACAGAAAATCAAGGATCCTTCAAGTTAAAAATTAAACGAGGTGCAACTTGATGAGTCAGACGGCAATCTACAACAAACTCCACTTCGACAGCATCGCCTTTAACGATGTAGCCAACGGCGTTAATCCCCGCTTCAAATGCCCAATATGCCAATACGCGTGGCAGCCAAAATTGGTCTTGGGAACAGCCATTCAAGCAACCTTTGACTACAACCAAAAAGTCAACTTCACAATCCCAACCCACAACAACCTCTGCGGTCAACAATGCGCGGCGTCAAATCAAAAAATAGAGCTCTACATAGCAGTCCACAAAGACACAAAAGGAACAAAATTAATCATGCAGCGTACCGACGCTGAGGGTGCCGTCGGCATAGCAGCAAACTGGTGGGTGAACCCGCAATGACCCAGATCTTCCCAACCCTACCATTGTCAGCTGAAGGATTCGAAACTCAAAACTTCAGCCTTTGGACGGGGGTTAGCGACAGCCCATCAGTCGACACTTCCAACCCATACAGCGGCAATTATAACCTGCATGTGAGCAACACAAGCTTCAATGACGGAGATATCGTTGGACCCTATAAATACGGACTTGGCTTGGGAACGCACGTTAACTTGCGCGCGATGAACCTAAAGTTTGCAGCAGCCGGCACGGCAACGGGCTTGTTCTTGCTTGCCCTAGATAACGACGTAGGTTCATGTCTGGCCAGAGCAGGCGTAATTTACAATAATGGTTCGTGGTATTGGGGTTTCCGCTACTACGATGCTACGGCAGGAATCATAGACGAGATAAGCTCTGTTGTGGCTTTGCCAAACACCAATTATGCTGTAGAGTTTGAATATCAACATGACAACAACGGTGACAACACAGGATACCTAAAACTGTATGTGAATGGGGTTTTAGCTTACAGCTTGACAGGGATATCTTTTGTTTTTGATAGAAGCCCGAACTGTGTCATTGTAGGTTTAGCTTATTGTGAAGGCGGAGTAAGTGGACAAACAGACATCTACGCTGACGACATCGTGGTGGCCAACTGCTACATTGGACCAGAAATTACTGACCTTACAGTTATGGGCAATCTAATTGTTAGCGGTAACGCAACAGTGGGTTCTACTATTGTAAGTTCTGCTCCTGTTGCTGGTTCTGACGATGGCATGATACTTGACTGTTGGACTCCTTCTCATGGCGACGGCGTTGGCATGCAGAATGGCGGAATGTGGCTAAAATACGACAACCAATTCGATATTTACCGTGACAGTGGTACTGCAATAACTAACTCGCTACACATCGATAGCGCAGGAAATATGGAAGTTGCGGGTTCATTGCATTCAAATGTAGCTGGGCACGCTCCTGTTGCGGGTTCTAACGCTGGCATGATACTTGACTGCTGGACACCTTCTCACAGCGACGGCTTAGGCATTCAATCAGGCGGCATATGGCTAAAATACGACAACCAATTCGACATCTACCGAGACAGCGGCACAGTACTAACAGACTCCTTGCACCTCGACAACTTAGGAAACATGACAATTGCTGGTGGAATGAAAACGTTCAGTGGCTCAACCATTGAGCACAATGCTGACTATGTCTCAATTAGTAACCGAGTACTTCCAACGCAGAGTCAACCATACAAGACATACACAGACCTTGGACATAGCAACATCCTATTCAAACATACAGGACAAGCAGATGCTACCCACACGTTCCCGCCAAGTGATAATGGTAGATACGCAAACATATATCAAATAATGCTTCAGGACCCAACAGATAATACAGTTTACCAACCGATGATCGCAATGGACAGGGGATTATGGGTCGAAAAAGATATACAAGCATATGGTGCACTGATGACATCTACTGATCCAGGAAAACCTACAGGTGGCGGCGCAGTCTTTATCGGTCATGGTTTGAATGCTGTTGATGACCCACCAAGCATAATTGTATCAGATGCAGGCTATAATAAACTACATATTTACACGAGCATTTTAAATCACACACTCGGTAGCTTGAGAGCAGATTTCGTAGAAGCGAACCTTTTATCTTCATATGGAAACCTGTCAATTGGTCATTTGGAGAATACACATTACATTGGTCCACTATATCTAAATGAATATGGAGTATTCGGTTATAATTCTTCGACTATTAGAGGCAAACAAAATGTACGGGCATTACCTGACAGTTCATGGCTCTACGATCTCAGACCGGTATCTTTCGAATGGAAGGACCAAGAACGGGCAAAACTAGAGGGGACACAAATAGGGTTAATCGCTGAAGAAGTTTACAAAGTTTGCCCGAACCTTACATGGCTTGACAAAGAAGGCGAACCTGAAGGCGTTCACTATGAATGGCTCGGCGTACCAATACTTGTAGAACTTAAAAAACTGAAAACTGAAGTACAAGACTTGCGATCCCAAATCCAGAAACTAACTTCTAAGGAAGGTGTAAGTGCATAATATCTACTGCAAACACGGAAGCCTCGCCGATTATGCAGCAGATTGGCATGCTTAACCTACGCATTAACGACATGATTACCCAATTCAACGCTGTTATGAAGACAATAATGGATGAGAATGCCTCCTTGAAGAGGGAGAACACTGAACTAAAAGCGCTGTCCAAATAGAGCATTCATACAAAACAGGAAAAATAGCAAGTCCTAGAAACTTGCTTAACTTTTATTTTTTTTATTCTTTTTGCCTGGTCATTTACTAAAGGTCACTAATGTCTTGAAAGGATAGACCTATTTTTGTCCACATTTTTTATTTAAAGAACCAAAATTTGGTCATGTCTTGGGGGTTTTTGCCTTTATGCTTCTTTTATATCGAAACATAACAACGGTGGCTAGCAGAACCGCTATAATACCGAGCAGTGCTATTATAGCTATTTCAGCCCAATCCAAACCGAAAAAGACTTCGTCGGCGGAGCTCAGTTGGTTATGTGTTGCTGATGGCTTTTGTGAAGGTGAAGATGATATATTAGGTGTTGGTGAGGGACTTGAAGTGGGAATCGCTGGTGCCTCAGGGTTTGGTATAGTCAAAAAAGGAACAAAAGTAACTGTACCCAAGTTAAAATCGTTCTTATTATCATGAATTGTTTGACTTATAGCTGTTTCATTGGTTGTTCCCCACCAATTATTGGCTGCATTTATGTTGACTGATGAGCTTGAGTAAATGTTATACGCATTGTCTATAAGATTGTTGTTAGTTACAGTTGGACTTGCGTCGCTTGTCACTTGTACTCCAACTTGATTTCTTTCAATGGTGTTTTTTTGTATTGTTACTGTGGCGCCGTAATTAATATTGATGCCATTGGTGTTATAGACGATAAAATTTTTATCGATAACACCGTTGCCACCTTGTCCAAAAATGCCTTGTTGACAACCAGTAATAGTGTTACCTGAAATTGAAATATTGTCAGGTAAATAAAAGTGAATCCCAACGCCACCAACACCTCTTGTGATTACATTACTTGAAATAAATGGTGACCAGTATTCCGTTTCAATTCCGCCACTAATATTATTGTTCAATATTTGGGAGGCTTCGCCAGCATAAATTAGACCTGTGACAAGATTATTTGAGACAATCGACGATTGTCCGCTAGAAACAAAACCATTAATTGTGGAATTGTTAATTATGCTCGAACTTCCAAGGGCTATTCTGACAGAGTAGAGGATGGCATTTTCAAAAGTACTGCCAATGCTATTTTGATTGTTATTAATTGTGATGCCATAAGTGAAAGAAATTGCTAAAGAGCTTCCTAAAGGGATTCCCGGTGGCGAGCCATCAACACCGTTAATTTGTACCCTATCAGTGTTTGTTCCTTTTGCAACCAAGGTGCCATTTACAATTATGTAGTAGTTGTTAAGGTTCACGGTCGTTCCAGGTTCAATAATTAAAGTTACCCCTTGGCTTACTGCTACTGGCCCCGTAAGACTATATGGGCTGTTTGCTTTTGTCCAGGTGGTGTTTTGTGTGATTATGCCGTTGACTGGGGTGGGAGTTTGTGCGTTCCCAAAGTCTATGTTACTGGAGAGTACTAATCCGCTTATTGTTATGGTTATCAAGATTATTGTAAACGTAAGCTTTGACAAAGGAACCCCTTAATGAGGGTTAAGAATTAGAGGGATAAAAGTATTTCTTATTTTTTGTAAATGTAGTTGAAGAAAAAAAGTTGCACTCTTAGTGGGAAATATTTTCTTAAGCAATTGTTTAGGCATCCATTGTTTAGTGGTAGCCTCACGTTTGGAAGGATCCGCAAAGCACCTTATTTTTTCCATGGAATCGTTCACTCTCAGTCATCCCCCAGTTATGGTAACTGGGTTACCCACTTACCATAACCGTTCTTCATATCTTAAATCTAAAATGGTTGAAGTAGAGGCAGGGGTAAGATATGTTAGGACAAGAAGTAACAAATAAGAAAAGGAAAACGATGTTAGAAAAATTCTTCAGCCAAAGAGGGGTTGGTGTTTGTGCCTTTTAGTTGTACTAAGCAGATGGTTGGATTTTATTTTGCCGCTGCTGGTGCGTTTGCAGGTCTTGTTGGAGCAGCATTTCCAGAATTTAGTCGTTATGCTTCTGGTGTTGCCTTTTGCTGTACTGGTTTTTCTGTTTGGTTGGCTCATAATAACTCGGATCCGCTACAATAGACAGCTCTTGATATAGAACTATCACTACCTAACAACATGCCTTTTATTGCAAATAGGGCTCAAAACAAGCGTGTTTTAGGAATTTTGTGTGGTGGTAGGGCTATCTTAAAAAGAGTTGCTCAAGCTTCGTTATACAATTGACAGGTTTTGTTAATTACTTTTTTGAGCAAGTTTAGCGTAAGATAGAGTCTGTTTTTGGGATTCTTTAGCGCTTCTGGCTATTTTCGAACGCTATTCTTAGTTTTGGCAAGAAAGATTCCATAAAGATTAGCGCCTCTTTACATACCTCGGGCGAGACGTTTGCAGCACAGTAAACGGTCTTGTTCCTCAATATCCTATATCTGTCAAAGGCTGAAATCTCATGGTCGGGAAACTTGTAGAATTCTCTTAGGAATGAAATCAAGCCTTCATGAGAATATGGCTTGTAGCCCTTCAACGACATCAAAGACTGAGATGCCTCTCGAATAGCCTCGTAGATATCCTCAAAAATGAATGGTGAAGTATCTTCGTTTATTTCCTGGCCTTTGATGTAACCGACGCGTTGAATTGCCCTGTTCATCAGGGATTTCGCCTCTTCCTTGTCAACTGAAATTTTTCTAACTAAGCCTTCGTCGATATAATATTGGAACTTTTCTATCATTGGAGCACCCTCAAAAAACCATAAACAACGGTTCCGTTCGCCAAATTGTTCAAAAACTCCTTCTCACTGCTGTCCACTTGGATTTCATATATGCTAACTTTTCTTCTTAAATACTTTTCAAACGATTTTAAATCCAAATCCATTTCCTTCTTTGTCACAACTGCAATGTCAATATCGCTTCCCGTGGAATCTTCGCCTCTTGAATAGCTGCCGAACACCACGATCGCTTCAGGTTCTTCATATTTGTCCTTGAGATAGTCAATTAGCCCGGAATCAAAAAGCGACTGCGTGTTGTTGGATTTTTTCATCAAGTAAAATTTTTGGCTTTTAGTTGCTGTTACATTTTCAACTACCTTGCCTCTTTCAGACTTCAGCAAGTTTTCTTCCTTTAGCTTTTTTAGAATCTTGATGACCCCTGGCGCAGACAAACCCGTCAGTCTTGCAATCTCCCTTATATGGAAGCTTTTTTCTGGGCTGTCAAAGAACAGCTTCATGATTTTGAAGCTGTTATCTTTAGTTAACATGTGTAAATAATAGTTAACACATGTTATTTAAAGTTAATAATACTCCCTTGCACAAGCTAATTTCGAGTGTTCGCTAATTGGGCCATTTACCATTTCATCACATAAAATCGTGACAGTAGTTAACAACTGTTCGCTAAAGTTTGCAGTCTTCCCATTAATATCGTTAAAACTATCGTTTTTAAATCAGCGTTTTATCGTCTTTGCTGTGAAGTAATTTTAGTGCTTGGAGCAGTAGACCTGTGTTGGGGTTTTCTTTGTTAAGCCTAATAATTCTCATTCGACCCACATGCTGATCGATGATCAGGTCCTCTTTTTGCAGGATTTGAAGCTCACTGTTAACCTGAGGGTATTTACTGTTAATTTTCAAAATCAACTGCATAATGTTAGTGGACCCATTCGCGGATAGGAACTCAATTATTTTTCTCCTGCAGGCGGAAGACAAAATATCTACTAAATCCACTCACATTGCTCCTTTAGGATTTTTAAAGTTACAATTTTACCTATTAAAGCCAAGGAAGAAAAGACCCTTCGAAACAGGGGAGACCAAAGTGAAAGTGAACTCATTCTACTTTCACTGCTTTTCTCATGAAAATGTTCACTTTCAGTTACCTCCCAGTTACCGTAATTGGGTTACCCACTTACCATAACCGTTCTACTGACTTTAAAACTAAAACAAACGAAATACAAGTCAGTGAACAAGATGTTTGAACAAAACAAAATCAAAAACCAAACAAAACATCAATCAGCCTTCAAGTTAAAAATTAATCGAGGTGCAACTTGATGAGTCAGGCGGCAATCTACAGCAAACTTCACTTCGACAGTATCGCCTTTAACGATGTAGCCAACGGCGTCAACCCTCACTTCAAATGTCCAATATGCCATTATGCGTGGCAGCCAAAACTGGTCTTGGGAACAGCCATTCAAGCAACCTTTGACTACAACCAAAAAGCCGACTTCACAATCCCAACCCACAACAACTCCTGCGGACAGCAATGTTCTGCGTCAAACCAAACAATAGAGCTCTACATAGCAGTCCACAAAGACACAAAAGGAACAAGTCTTTGCATCCAACGCAGCGACGCCCAAGGATTAAACGGAATAAAAACTAACTGGTGGAATAAAAATGACACAGCGGTTTAAAGATAATTTCATATCCAACGATTTTAGCGCTTGGGATGGAGTTTTCGGATCCCCTAGCGTTGTTTGCTCACCCGGCAATTTTGAAATATGTCCGGCTTCAGCGCAAATGCCCCCTTCAAACTACGCGTATGCAACGATAAGCGCAAATCCAACCGCATACTTTAGAGCCTACGTTTACTTAGATGCTTTACCCCTAGACAATACTGCAGATCAAGAGCTTTTGAGTGTCTGGAGTTCCAGCAGCAATTACCGCACAGGCGTTTTGTCAGTGAAGACCACGGGGCGTTTTTATATTTCGTGGCATAGCAACGGATATTGGTATAACAGTTCAGACAGTGCATCTACTCTTTCTGCTGGTCAATGGTACTGCCTTGAATTCTACACAGCTATAGGCACTAATGGAGCAACCAAAGTTTACCTCAACGGCGTCGAAGAAACAGTCTGCAGCCAATCAGGAATCGATAATAGTGACAGATGGGTCGGAACCTTAGGCATCGATATAGGCGGCTTAGGCGGTCTCACAGGAAGCGTAGTTACAACATACTATACGGATGTTATTGTTGCTGATCAATACATTGGACCAGACAACCTTGCAGTAAACAACCTAACTGTTTATGGAAACGCAACAATTGGAGACTCAGTATCTGCTAATTCACTTTCAACTACTGGGAATGCAACAATCGATGGTAACTTAACTATTAACGGAATTTCCATGCTTAAGAACGATGTCGAATGTTATGGCTTCTACGGTAGCTCAAGCGATCCAGCGAAAGGTACCGGTGGCGGAGCTATAATGATGGGCCATGGTTTTACCGCTCCAACAGATAACCCGCAATTTAATCTAACGGATACTGTTGGCGGTGGATCAGGAGCCCACGCACATGTAGGTGCTATTGATAGCCATGGCGGAATAGCTAGAGTGGATATTACCAATCAGGGAAGCAACTATTATTTTGCTGACGTTCAACCACCTAGTACTGGATGGGGAGCTAGGCTTGCAGCAGTTATCACTGGACCAATTACGCAAATTGTAAGAAGCAACCCCGGTTTTAATTACTCTGCTACCGATCAACTTCACATAAGTGGTGGATCAGGTGCCTCAGCAAGTTTCACGGTGGACTCTAAAGGCAGTTTAACTAACGTCACTGTTCTCAGTCAGGGAACTGGCTACAGTTTAGGCAATACCCAATTTAATATGACCAAAAGCGACGGTTACACGCCTAGTGATGGATCTAATTTAGTGCTTTGGCCTGTCATTAATGGCAGTGTCTCAAGCATTAATATCGCTCATAATGGTGCTGGCGCAGGCTATAACGTTGGGGACAATGTTATCATAACTAATGATCCTCATTATACTCTTCACTTACAACAGATATCAAATGCTCAGGGCGATATGTCACCAGCGCACTTAGATTTAGGTAACTTAACTGTTCATGGTGACTTTACTGTTGATGGCGGTGCAAACTTCAGCCAAGACTTTCTCGCTGCATTGTTCGCTGCTGCCTCTGCTGGAACTTCATTAAGCGCAGGTATTGCTAACATCATAGATCAAGGCGTTCTGCAGGTCATAGACAATATACTTGGCATCAAACCCACGGCTGCTCCAACCCTTTCAGCTTTAACTTTGACAGGGTCTTTGGTTGCGGGTGGCTCGTTTAGTCAAACCGGGGGCTTATCCATCAACACCGGCGGCGACATACTATTTTACTCAAACAATTCACCCAACAACTGCCACTTCAAGGTAGCGTCAAATGGAACAAATGCATTCAATCCCATCTGGGACATTACAGGAAACAAATCCGTACTATACGTCCAAAGGAACATTGATGGTACTGACCTACTGCAAACTGGCTCTACAATACTCAACGACGGCTACGGAAACATGACGGGCATTCAAAACCTTTTCGCGAACGCTTACACTATTAATGGCTCGCTTTGGGGGAGTTTGTACGGTAACACAGTAACCAATAATCCAGCTTTCAGCGGAACAGCTTACGTTTGGGAACTAGCTGGTACTGGACTAATAATTGACGGTTGCTTAAACGTTAACGCCATATCGATGAATAATGGAACTCTTGTTTTGGACAACCATAGTACTGGCAACGGCATATTGCAATACGGTATGGGCAACTATCAAGGGATGCGTTTGGCTCAAACAACTAATGGGTATGACCAGAATCACCCATCAGTCTTGTCGCTGCAGACCTATACTGACGCAGGACATTCAGGCACGTTTACATGGCAGCTCGGCGCTCTCGACCTAAGTTTACTATTCGTTGACCACATTAATAGTGCAAGCGGCGGGGGCATCTGGATGTTCGATCACGTCTACCCTAACGGAGCAGGAGGCAAAAACATTGGAAGCTCAACTTACTACTTCAACGGCATCTACTATAAAACACTCAATGACATGGGTTGTCCAGCCTGGATGGATGCAAAACAAGCAAGCGAAATTCTAAAAAACATAAAAGCAAGCCCAACCAAAAAATCCATCCATACGTTCCAACAAACAGAAATGAACAGTTTCGACATGGATACGCTGCCCCAAGATTTCAGAGTAGAAAACGATGGCATAAAGTTTGATCTGTTTGTCTACACGATGTTCCACGCATTAAGAAACGCTTTAGGGGACGTTGAACTCTTAAAAAATGAAATCTCAACACTACGCTCACAAATCGAAGTATTGACTACGAAAGGAGGTGCAAGTAGCTAATGAATAATGGACAAAAGCTTTCCCCTGAAATGCCACCAGTAGTGCAACAAATGGGCCTGTTAAATCTACGAATCAACGACATGATGACCCAATTCAACGTAGTCATGAAAATAATGATGGATGAGAACAACGCTCTGAAAATGGAAAACGCTGAATTGAAAGCTAAACAAGGGAAAACAAGCAAACCCTAAAACTTGCCTTTTTAGCACTTTTTTATTTACATATTTTTCTTTTCTTTTTGATAACTACCAAGGCAAATGCTATCACCATCAGAGCAATTGTGACAATAATAATCGAGGGAAACTCGGGGGTTGAAGGGGTTGCTTGAGAGTTAGGGGCTGTCAAGAAAGGAATAAAATTTACTTTGCCTAAGTTAAAATCGTTGTTGAAATCGTAAATTGCGTTGCGGATTGTTGTTTGGTCGGTTGTTCCCCACCAGTTGTTGGTGGCATCAACATCTGCACCTGTACTTAGTCGAATGGTTTTCTGGTTGTTTTGAATTAGCAAATTGTTATAATTTACAGCAGAGGACGCAGAGGATTGATAGTAAATTGTGCCATTGATGATATTATTCTGAATTAAAGCAGTAACTGCCGTAAAAGTTGTTTCTGGACCAGCATTTACTGCGACAACGGTGCCGAGAGTTATGTCACCTAAGATGAGATTGTGCTGAATTGTAGCTTTGCCTACATCTATCTCAACAGAGTCTATAGTGTTAGAAATAACAGTAATTTGTGTATCCACAGGATGGTCTGGATTATATCCATTACTGCCCATGAGCAGTGTCCCATTTATTACATTGCCTTCAATTGTAAATGGTATTTGCTCACTGTATACTTCGCCATAAATCGTATTGTTCCGTAGCGTTACTCCGCTGCCGCCGCAGCAACCTATAGACATGCTAGAACTATGGAATTTTTCGTCAATCGTGTTATTTACCAAAAAAGGCGAACCGTTGTCAATCATTATTACCCCGGCAACTATACTCCAAGGATACTTATTTACGTCTGGAACTGTTCCAGCGGTTCCGATTATGTTGTTGTTCTCAATTAATGGAGAGCCACCGACATTGAATAATGCAGCACTGTCGGCTGTAATATTGTTGTTTGAAATTGTTGGTGACCCATTGATAATTATTGGTCCTGTAATGTTGTTGTTTGTAATTATTGGTGAGCCGCCTTCAATATCGATAGCCTCTGAAGAAACATTGTAAGCATACATCGAGTTTTTGTTAATCTTTGGCGAGGCTGACTGAACTTTTATCGCATCAAGATTCGTGCTTTCAATGACACTTCCTGAAGCAGTCTGTTCGTTCCAGGCGGCGCTGTCTTCTCTAAAGATGATGTAGCCAAGGTTCAATTGTATCTTATCTGTTTCAGTACCTCTCGCAATTAAAGTCCCACTTACCATTAAGTAGTAACCGTTAAAGTTGACTATAACTCCAGCTTCAATTGTTAATTTTACACCATTGTTGACAAAGACATTTCCTATTAAATTATAGGGGCTGTTTGCTTTTGTCCAGGTGGTGTTTTGTGTGATTATGCCGTTGACTGGGGTGGGAGTTTGTGCGTTCCCAAAGTCCATGTTACTGGAAAAAACTAATCCACTTATTGTTATGGTTATCAATAATATTGTAAACGTAAGCTTTGACAAGGGAACCCCTTAATCAGGGTTAAGAATTAGAGGGATAAAAGTATTTCTTATTTTTTGTAAATGTAGTTGAAGAAAAAAAGTTGCACTCTTAGTGGGAAATATTTTCTTGGGAAGTTGTTTTTATTAGGAGATAATAAGCTATCCACGGTTTACATGCAGCCCTACGTTTGGAAAGATTAACAAGACCTCATTTTTCCATGGAAGTGTTCACTTTCAGGTACCTCCCAGTTACTGTAACTGGGTTACCCACTTACCATAACCGTTCTTCATATCTTAAATCTAAAATGGTCGAAGTAGAGGCAGGGGTAAGATATGTTAGGACAAGAAGTAACAAATAAGAAAAGGAAAACGATGTTAGAAAAATTCTTCAGCCAAAAAGGGGTTGGTGTTTGTGCCTTTTAGTTGTACTAAGCAGATGGTTGGATTTTATTTTGCCGCTGCTGGTGCGTTAGCGGGTCTTGTTGGAGCAGCATTTCCAGAATTTAGTCGTTATGCTTCTGGTGTTGCCTTTTGCTGTACTGGTTTTTCTGTTTGGTTAGCTCATAATAACTCTGGAAACCCGCAGTAAATGATCAAATTCGATAGAAATTCTCTTAGTACGAGGTCAGTTTATGCACTGTGCTGCGACCGAGAATAAAATCAGCAAAAGATTAAGCAAGGAGCTAATTCTAAGTAAAATTACAACGCATCAAAATATTGCGTTCTTTTTCTGATCATTTTCATCACCCCAGACGATTTCACTTATGAAAAAACCAAAAAGGCAATTAAATGTGAGTTTAATAAAAGAATTGAAGATTGGTGACTGGGCAAAATAAAATAAGAAAAGGTTAAGTTTGAAATATTTGCGCTTCACCGATTGCATTTATGGCTTTTTAGGTCTAAAAAATTAAGAACTAAAATCGCTCATCATTTTAATCCGAATTTTACTTTCAATCATCCCTCCCCTACTATAAAATGTCGACTCAGAACTGGCTTTATGTGTACCTTAAGCCATAGACATCAACCCAAGTGAAAGCCTATGAAAAAGAAAACAGAAACAGCAGCAAAAACAGCCGACATGAAAACGCTTAAAATATCAGCCCAACTTCACGCGAAATTAACAACAATTGTTGTACAACTTACTGCCGAATCGGGCAAAATCATAACTTATGACAATGCAGTGGAAACCTTGCTTCGTCAATCGGTGGTTATGCGACCTGAGTTTCTCGAAGAGATTGAAGTTTTTATAGAGAAAAACAAGCAGTTCGGTTATTTAACAACAGGCGAATTCCTAAGAGAAGCAACACGCTGGCAAATGGACCGGCTAAACAGTATACACGAAAGCCCAGCATAGACTAAAGCAGACTTGGTAGATAATGCTGCAAAAGATTTGTCAATTACTCCCTCAATTTCGAGTGGTGGAGGCGAACAACTACAATGAAAATAGTTGTAAGCCGACCAGTCAGACGACAACACGAGGAAGGCGGCAAAGTTAAAACATGGACTGAAAATGAGGACGTTGAGTTCATCCTACCAAAAGAATGCAATAAGATACTGAAACCAGTATTCAGCGACTTATACTACGATTTTAACGTAAAAGAGGAAAATGGAACAATAACTTTCGTTCTTATACCACATACGGATATCAATCAAAACAAAGAATAAAACCAATTGTAGCAAAATGCTAACTCAAAAGGCTGCTAATATGTCAAGAACTTGGGTGAAACTTAAGCTATCGCCATCAAAGAAAAGATACCCAAAGGCAAAAATCTTTATGACAATTAAGGCTCAGCTATTCTTTCCTCACAGATTTTTCAAAAAGCTCGAAGCGTATCTTAAAGAAGATTGGCCATGTTGACCCTCACGACGGTTGAGAATACCAGTATGCAAAGAATCTGAAAGATGCGTCTATGAGCAATCCCAAGACAAGAAACCAATAACTTCGCAAAATGCACTTCTATACATGCCGATACTTCCGAGCAAACTAGTGAAAGACATACAAAAGGAACCTCTTGCAACCCGGGCATAACCCAAGATTTAACTGCTGTGCATTGGCGCTTGCAACCCTTAGCAGATACAGACCCTGAAACCTTTTTTAGTAAATTATGTTTGTAGAAAATTCTTATAGCATTATTTTCTAAGGTTTCCGCAATGAACCACTATTAGTACCTCAATAGGCTCGTGAATAAGCTGAAAGTGGGCATTCTCAAATAGGTTTATTCAATTATTTTTGAATTCTTCCTGCCTCTAAAGATTTTAGCGGCCTTATAGATTTCGAACCATATTATACTGGCTATTCCTGCGCCTATACTGACTAAGAGGTTCATTGGGTTTAATGGGCTAAAGTTGAAAAGACCGCTTAGTTGTGGCACGTATATAACGGCGATAAGGGCAACTGTTGCGATGGCAAGTATCCACCAGAAAGCTTTGTTGGGTTTTCGCAGGGTCCCGATGATTGTATGAGCCCAAGAGCGGTTTGCCAGAATTAACGCTAAGTTTGCAGTAACTATAGTTGCGAAAGCCATTGTTCGAGCGGTTTGCTCGCCAAGTCCTTGGTTAATTGAGGTTACGAATATGAGCGCTACTATTAACAGAACCACGAAGCCCTGAAGGAACGCAACCACAGCTGCCTCTCTGTTGAAGAGTTTCTTTTCCATGCTGCGGGGCTTTCGTGTCATTATGTTGGGTTCTTCACCTTCTGTTTCAAAAACCACTGAGCATGCGGGGTCAATGATTAATTCTAAGAAGACAATGTGCAGGGGGAGCAGAATTAGTGGCCATCCAAACAGCACCGGAATAACTGACATGCCTGCGATGGGGATGTGGATTGAAAAGATGTAGGCTATGGCTTTCTTTAGGTTGTCGTATATTCTGCGGCCCATTCGTACGCCGCTGACAATAGAGGTAAAATCATCATCCAAAAGCACCATAGAAGCAGATTCCCTTGCAACATCGGTGCCTCGTCCTCCCATGGCTATTCCGATGTTTGCTGATTTAAGAGCAGGCGCATCGTTAACGCCGTCGCCAGTCATTGCTACAACTTCTCCGACGTTTTTGAAGGCGTTTACTATTCGAAGTTTTTGTTCAGGAACCACCCGAGCAAAAATGTTAACATCCCTAATGCGTCCCTTAAGGGCTTCATCTGACATTTTGTCAAGTTCAATTCCTGTGATACAGTTTTCTGGATTCCTAAGCCCTATTTGTCGACCAATATTTTGTGCAGTTAAAGGGTAGTCGCCAGTAATCATAACTACACGGATGCCTGCACTGAAGCATTCCTTTACGGCTCCCAAAACATTCGGTCTAACGGGGTCAGCAAATCCAATGAGCCCCAAAAAGCTGAAAACGAAATCGTGTTGTTCATGAGGCAGGTCAGTTTTTTTGAACGATGCCTTTGCTACGCCGAGTACTCTTAGGCCTTCTTGCGCCATCGCTTGAATATGAACCGAAAGGTCTTTAGCGCGTGCTGCGTCAAAATGGCAAAGGTCAACGATGGCTTCTGGTGCACCCTTCGCCGCTATCATGTAGTCTTCTCCGCTTGGCGACATCCAAACATTAGACATAGCAAGTAGTTTCTGAGAAAGCGGATATTCCTGCACTAACTGCCAGTCGTCATGCACATGCTCGGTTTTGGCGAACTCCCCCTCGGTGAAGCTTTTTATTGCTTTCTCCATCGGATCAAACGGATCTTCTTTACACGCTAAAACGCTAAATTCGACTAGTTCGTGGCAGAAATCAGGGGGCAACTTCATAGACGATTCTATTTCACATAATTTACCGTTGGAAAATAATTTGTGAACAGACATTTTATTCTGTGTTAAGGTTCCTGTTTTGTCAACACAAAGAACCGTTGCGCCGCCTAAGTTCTCAATTGCATGAACCTGTCTTGTAAGCACATTTTTCTTTGACATGCGCCATGCGCCCAAAGCTAGGAAAATGGTGAGAACAACTGGAAACTCTTCAGGCAAAATAGCCATCGCCAAAGTTATTCCAGCTAAGAAGCCGTCTATCCAGTCAAGACGGGTAAAGCCGTAGACAACAATAATAATTGCACATAAACTGAGACCCACTATTGCGCTGTTTCGAACTATGTGGCTAATTTCTTTTTTTAGCCTGGTTTCATCCCGCTCTACCTTTTTCAAAACAGCCCCTATTTTTCCCATTTCAGTTTTTGGTCCGGTGCTCTTCACTTCAGCAATAGCTTGACCCTGAATGATCAGTGTTCCAGAATAGACGAAGGGTAAATCGTCGCCGCCTGCACGATAGGTTTGTTCTACCCCATCCCAAGCAACCTTACGGACTGGAACAGATTCGCCCGTGAGAAGCGCTTCATCAACCATCAGATTATTGCATGTTAATAGAAGGCAATCGGCAGGTACACGGTCACCTTCTGACAGGATAAGTATGTCTCCTGGAACAACTTCTCGGCCAGGAATCCTCTTTTGCATACCATCCCTAATTACCAACGCTCGGGGACTGGAGAGGTTCTTTAGAGCATCTAATGCATTTTCGGTTTTTTGTTCCTGATAAACTGTGATGCCGATGATAACAAATACAAAACTCAAAAGCACTACGCCTTCCGTGGGTTCGCGCAAAATGAAGTAGAGGCTGCCGCTTGCGACCAAAAGCAGAAAAATGGGTTCTTTAAATACACTAAACGCTATGCTAAATATGCCTCGTTTTCCAGAAGAAGGCAATTCATTGTAGCCTTCCTCTTTCAACTCGCGGGAAACCTCCGCACTAGAGAGCCCTGTTATCGAGTCAACATCAATATCTCGCATCAGGTCATCAACACAATCTTAATCCACCAAAACCTCCGAAATGATGCTTAAAGGCATATCTGAACGGTCAAAAATCTTTGATGCGTTAGATCAATAAATAGCCGTTCTTGACTTGTGGATTCACAATGGAACCTTAAAGGAAATATGCATCTGCCAACGCGCATTTTGTAAATTATATTGTAGCTCTAAATTTTGATTGTGACTTCAAAATGAGACAACATCATTTTAAATCAAATTGAAACCTAACATGTTCCAAGCAAAACGCTAATACCCCTCGTTAGGCGGGTCTGGCTGCTAACAAGGATAAAGTGTCCCCCCTTCGACTTCTGCACTTTACCATTGTTAGAACATGGCTTGGTCCGTCGAACACTCTATTTTCTCCCCTTAAGCCAAACTGAATTTTGTTTTGGAAAGGCTTTTTAAAACTTGCACGGTTAGTTTGTGCTATGTACCTAAAAGCCATCTCAGCCACGCTTCGAAATAGGCGGTTTTGGGTTTGGCAGTTAGGCGGGGCGCTAATCTATGCTACGCCTGCAGCGATTAGAATAGCAACCGGCAGTATTCACCTGCCAATCTTAAGTATGTTTATGCCTTGGTGGGTTACACCCTTCGTGCCAGGGAACATTGTGGAGAAAGTTTTGGTTAATGCATTTTTCCCAGGAGCGGCAGGTGCAATTGCAGGCGAAATCTTCTACGCTAACATGCAAAGTGAGACTTTAAGTCAAAAGCAGAAGTATCTTGCTCGCCTCGGCGGCGCCCTCCTATATGTTGCAGGATGGTCACTGTTCCAATTCGTTGGTTACATACAAAACATCAATGGTTCCTACGGCGACAACCTCTTCGAGTCTCCATACGTTTTTCCATTGAACTTTCTGTTAGCATCTCTGTCCATTTTCACCCCTACAATATTGGGTTTCCTGAAAAACAAAATATCGAAAACAAAAATTAAACGCAAAAAACTTAATTGCTCCGCGGCTTAAAGTCAAAGTATGTCTTTTCATGTTAGGCGCAGGGAACGGGAAATAACTGATATAGATGAGATGCGGGTGGTACTCAAAAATACGAAATATGTGACTGTTGCCTTCTGCATGAACAATGAGCCGTATCTGGTTGCACTCAACCATGGATATGACCAAGCCCACGATTGCATCTATTTCCATTGTGCCCCTGAAGGTAAAAAACTCGTTTATGCAGAAGAAAATCCGAATGTTTGGGGACAAGCAATCTTAGACTTCGGCGTCACCGAAGAATGCGATTATGCTTACACCTCAGTTCACTTTAGTGGCAAGCTCTCCCTAATGACTGACCTATCAGAGAAACACCACGCCATGGAAATCCTTGTTCGGCAGGTATCTATAAATCCCGAATCTAAACTAGCTAAGATTAAACCTGAAAAACTCGCGTCAACAACCATGGGAAAAATAAATATAACTTATATGTCTGGCAAAAAGCATCAGGCGCCAAAAAACCAAAAATAAAAAAATTAGGAAATAGTTGTCGGTGCTGCTGTTGGCACTGCGATATTGGTTGGCTTGTTCATTTTGCTCCAATCAAAGTAGGATAGTGCTATGAGTATAATGCTCCAGACTGCCCAGAAAGCGAATGCGGGGCTTATGAAGTAGAGGACTAAGGCGAGTGCTCGGTTGACTACGGATATTGCTATGATTAGTTTTGGTGCCCACATCTTTCGTTTTAGCAGGCCATACAATGCCACCATGTACACGACTGAAACAAGAAGCAGGATTACGGTGCCTGCTGTTAGTGCGTTGCTGACGCCTGCGTTGACTCCGATGAAGCCTGTATTTAGAGATGCTCCGCGTGAAGCTGAGTTAGCCCACCAGAATGCGACGTTGGCGAAGTCACCAACGATGTTGATTGCTACGAAAACTATGAGAATTTTGTGGATTATGCCTAAGCTGGCTGGTTTAGTTGTCATGACTTGTTTTCTATTTGTTTTTGTATTTAAAACTTATCCGCGCTCAACTGCCCATCTGAGCTAAATTCACTTGGTAAATCCGCAAGCCCACGTCCTCATAAACCTCCGGCAACCATGGAATCGAACTGAAGTGTGCGGTGCAATTTGTGTAATTGCTCAATTCTTCAGCTCCAACATAAACGTAGGTTACGTTGTATTCTCGAATTACACTTGCCACCTGGGTTTCGTTACCTGTGTATGCTAAGTCAATGTCATGTTCTCGTTGGTTCACTTGATCCAGCGGTTCCCCATGTCCATACGGCCAATAAACATACGACGATACCCGCAATCTTCCGCCAATCATGCTAGGTGGCTCATGAATGCCATAATAGGTTAAGAACACGGCGTTCTGCGGTGTGTTGTCCCTTACCCAGAGCCCAAGTTTGTATTCATTCCACGTCACTCCAAGATATTGGGTTTGAGTGTTGTAGATGACGACACTTGCTGTGGTGATTATAGAAAGCAAAACCAACGTCACAATCAAAATTCGCGGTGTCTTAGCCAAGACAATGCCTGCCAGAACCACAATAGGAATCCAAGCGAACATGAAGAACTTGTACATGTCCCAGTCCCAAGGGGTGAGCAAGAGAAAGTTGGGAATTAGGAACAGCAACAAGAAAGTTATCTTAAGGTACTCATGGCCAGGCTTAATAAAAGAAATAATTGCCAGACCGAACGGGATTCCGAGGTTTAGGAAGTAGTAGATGAAGGGGTTTTGTGCAAAATCTGCTATGAAAGCCGTGCTGAAGGCGAAGGTTAAGGGGGGTCCTCCACCGAAAATAAATGGCAAAGCAAAAACGCTAGGCAACAAGAAGTAGAGAAAGCTGAACTTGAAACGTTTAAGATTTAATATAAGGCAAGCAGCAAAGGCGACGTAACAGCAAAAGAACGCAACATTATGGAATTGATAAACAAGCCCAGTAAGGATACCCGCAAGTATGAGACGGTTTTTATCCTCCATGTTCCGGAGCAACGCCAAAACAAAAGCAAATACAGGCAAACCAACCAAAAGCGGACGTTGCTGAAGCAGGTTGTCAAACATTGAAGGCAACCCAAACAACTGCCTAAACTGGTAAATATAATTCTGATTCGGGTCAAACTGCCCATTAAACAATGCTGAAAACAATCCAAAGTAGCTTAAGCCCCAACCAAAAACTGCCAAAACCGTAGCAATGACCGCCACTTTTCTGCCATAAGGACGAGCCAACGCATATATTGCGACTGAAAAGACTAAAATAAAGATGGCGTTCAAAACAGGGAGAAGCGCGGGTAAGTAACCAAACATTTTTTCGACTGATGGCCGTGTGGAAATCCACAAAGTAGTGGTAAGTTAACGGGGTGCCGATGTAGTTGGGGGTTTGAGGTGGGAAGTTGCCTTGATTGAGGGATTCGATTATTTCGTAGTGGAACGGTGTGTCTTGCCAGTTTGAGCCCGTTAGGACTATGCCGTATTGATCACCTCTCCACACACTTGCGTAGAGGACACCAAGGCTGATGAGAAAAATTATTGCAAAAACCAGCAGACTGGTCTTTTTAATTTGCTTTACTTTTACGAATTTGGAAAAAGTTATGGGTTCGCCTTTCTTGTAAACCACCAACGCATAGATTGCGGTTAAAGCCAGAAAGCTAACGAGGATAGAATGTTGCGAGTAACCCACGGCTAAGGACAAATAATAAATCAGGGTCACCGAAACCAAGACGCTGAAGATGGGTACGAAAGCCCAGATTTCATGAGATTTCAAATTGAAGAATCTGTAGGCAATTAAGCCTGGAACCAAAAAAGTGAATATTAATGCGGTGAAGACGCCGATGTCGCCTGAAATAAACGAAGCAGCAGTCAACAGCAACAGGGCTATGGGGATCCAATATGTTTGCCAAACTTTAGTGTCCACAGCGTTCACTTTTTTCACCCGCCCTCAACAACATTTACCAAAATAGTATTTTGAGGGGTATTAAAATTGTCGCATAACAACCTTCAGCCCAACAACCAAAATGCAACAGGAAATAGCCGCTCTACAAAATATTCAACGCCAAATCCGAGAAAGGTTAATTAGCTAAAGTTGTCAGTATTGTTGCGGCGCTTATGCCCAGGTAGTATAGTTCGGCCTAGTATGTACGGCTGTCGCCCGTAGGACCCGGGTCCGAATCCCGGCCTGGGCGCCAATTTACTTTATTATTGTGCAAGCCTTAGTTTTTTATGCATATTTTTTGCGTGTTAAACATTGAAGTACGAAACCGTCCATCATACTGCAAAACAAATTGACCATTTAATAGACCACCATATACAGGCTGGTGGAATTCAAGTTATCCCGCAGGAAGAACTAAAAAGGGTTATTTTGAAAAATTTTTCTGATTTGCACGTGGAAAATGTTGGTTGGCACAAAATTGTCTTCGGCAGTCTACTCAATGGACCAAAAAATCGTTCTCAAAGTCGGCCCAAAAAACAGCATAGAAAATGACCACCGAGCTTACAAACGAGTGCCCGAAAACATGCGGCACAAGGTTTTTGCAAGGATTTTTTGGCACACAAAATATTGCCTGCTGCAGGAGTATCGGGTTCCCTGCGAATGTTACCCAAGAGGAACTAACTCGACTAAGAAAGATTGTTTACAGATATGGCATTTTTGATGTTAAAGCAGAAAACCTGAAGATGAATTAATGGGCAACTGAAAATTATCGATGCCAACGTGTCGAGTGTTCCAATTCCGTTTGTCATGAGAAAACTGGATGAAATGAAGCCTAAACTTCCCAAAAAGACTAATAATATTCTTTAAAACAATCACAAAAACACTTTTTGAAAAGTAACGCAAGGTTTCTTTTAAAAACTCTGGTACACATGGCGTTTTAGCCATTTTCATGCAGAAAAAACATATGAGCGAACAACATAGATAATCAAAGCACAATGACCGTCGACCCAAAAAACCCAAACCGGCAGCAAAACCCGACAACTGGTTAATGGAAATAATAAAGAAAGTCAACAGCAACGCGGTCGAGCAGCAACAAATCACAACTCGAGCCAGAAACGACAGCCTATGTGTCCTCTGTAAAGGAGCCCGAGCTCTCTGCGGCAAAACCCGATGCCCAATAATGGTAAAAGTCAACTATTTCCTCAAAAGTGTACCATTAATGGCAACCGAAGACATCGATGGCATGTCTCCGCCGAGCGTTTTCATCGGAAGAATCGGGTACCCCAATGTTTACGCTGGACCACTTGTGCCGCCTGTTCATGAGGACACGGAGATTTATGATTTGCCTGAACGGTGGTTTGGGAAGTCGATGGATGAGATTGTGGGTTTTCGCAGTTTGCTTGTACGCGGAAAACACAGGGTTAATGTACAGAAGTTTATGGATGGCGGGAAAATTCTTGATCAGACTCGGGAGTTAGCCCTCGCCGATAGCTGCGTAGACATTGAAGTTGAACCTCACAAAAAAGCCTCGAGGCTCCATTTACCTAGATGATAATGTGCAGCCGTTTGGTCCTTCAGCACCAATTCGCGACCTTCACGTTGGCAACGCACGTTACGATGACAAAATCGAGAAAGCCTACTATGACACGGATTTGCGAGGCGACCAAGGCAGTGGTGGACCTCTACAACCGAGGTGTCATGGTAAGCAAGATCCAGAAAGCCTTCAGCGTTGGCGCTTTCGGAGTAGAAAAGAAACGACGCCTTGTTCCAACCCGCTGGAGCATAACAGCCGTCGACGACATTATCTCCAAGAATCTCCGAGAAAAAGTCAAAACTTTTCCCGAAATCAACGAGTACCGAGTTTACGAATCCATCTACATGGATAACGTGTTTGAGATTTTGATGATTCCGGCTCAGTGGAGCTATGAATCGATGGAAGCATGGTATCCGGGCACTGTTTGGAACCCTGCAGGCTCAAACATTGCCATCTTCTAGCGATTGGGAAGGTAACAGCGGACGAACTACTTATGCTCAAATCGGAGGCTGCTACTACTCGGCTCGCTTAGCTGTCTGTGAACAACTTCAAAAAGAACGCCGCCAAGCCATCGCCATCGTGCTGCGAGAAGCCAGACCAGGCTATATCATGCCCATTGGCGTGTGGCAAGTCCGTGAAAACGTACGAAATGCCATGCATCAAAAACCCTACTTTTTCAAGAACCTCGCCGAATCCCTCCAATTCATCAGCGGCAGATTTGAGATTCCAATGCAACGTTGGATACTGCAGAGCGAATTGTTAAAAAAGGCGCTGTTCCAAAAGAGGATAACGGATTTCTTTAAGGGCTAAGCTGGATGACAAGTTTTAAAAAACCAGTCCCTTTATACCTTCACTGACGCTGCAATGTTAACCTCTGCAACTAAACGCTTTACCTTACCTTTCTCAAACCCGAAAACCAGTTCAACCGAGGTTGAGGCAGCAGCTGTTTTCGCTGTTGCAGAGCTTGAAGAGAAGCAAAGGTGGCGGATTAATCGCAAGGCAACCTGAAGAAAAACTGGTTTTCCTATCAAAAGTCGGCTATCCTTTGTGGTTGTTCCCCAAAAACGATTTAATCTTCGTATTTGATGGATTTAGCGATTCAATCTACAACATGTTTCTTATCTTGAAGTTCCATCAGCTAAAGTGTTTATGGAAAGTTTAGAGACGAATTCGAAACCCAGAGAAAACTATACCGCATTCCTATTGGATCATAGCAACTATTTTCAGAAATCTACAAAGGAAAAACAATTTGTTTTCAGAGGTTTAATTGCTAAATTTGGATTTTAAGAAAGAATTTAGTGTTTACCGAAAAGAAGCTGCTGAAATAATGGGGCAAATTCAGTATGGCTTTGCTTTCTCCAATTCTTGACGAAAACACGATTATCTTCGATGCTTTCGGACTTTGACAAGCTTACAATCAGTACTTAGAGAGAGAAGTATTGAAAGCTACCCGAATGCACAAGACTCGTAAACAAGACAACAAGCCAGTACATAACCGAACTTGACTATGAAGCTGCAGCAGTTACTGAGGAAATGGATGCAAAAATCAGAGCTCAAGAAGAATTCGTAAACCCCCAAATAGCGAAACTTAACAAAGATTATAAAGCGAAAATAGAAGAATTAGCCGAAAGCTTCGACAAAGAACTTGAAAGCCTACAAAAACTGAAAACAAAAACTAAAAAATCCATCGAAAACAACGAAGAAAAAATAAAGCAGTTTACCAACGTGAAGCAAAAAGCCAAGCAACAAAGAAACCATGCTATTTACGAGAAACGATGGAAAGAGAAAATCAAGCAAACCCAAAAAGAGCTTAATGAACTAAAAAAGAACCTAAGCGCAATAGAAGACAATTCTAAAAAATTAGGCAAACAGAAAACTGCAGGAAATTTCACAAGTTAAATTTTGAGCTTGACTCTGAAGTCAAATTTGCCCGCCAACCTTTACTCGACCTGCAAGCAGCCCGTGAAGCTAAAATGCTCAGCTTTCAAATTGGAAACAGAAAACTGCTTAAACAAGAGAAACCAGTAATTGAAGATTTAAGCAAAAGCCTCAAGCTGAGGGAAGCAATTCAAAGCCAATTTTGAAGCATTTGGCATTAGAGATCAAGGGTTGAAAAGTTCGGCATTGTTTTATGTTCCGTTTTATGTGGCTTGTTATGAGGCAGGATTGACAAGACGTTACCTTATCCTTGCGCCTTCAACGATTAGTCCGGTTGATTTTTCAGCAAAGCTAAAAGGCGCATTTGGGATTATCAAAAATCAAAGATTTCCTCGTGCCACGTTTCAAAGCAATAACAACTCTAATCGACAATGTTGAAGACCAAACCAAACAAAACAGCCGTGTTTGAAAGTCAACTCAACGATTTATCCCAAAAGAAACAATCTCTTAAACAATGGCTGTATTCAGGGAAAACGTTGCAAAAGGCTTATCATACCTTAAAAATGAGGGCTGGCTCTCCGATAAAGAACAGCAAACCTTAAGCAATCGATTGAATAGTTAGCGTTTGGTTGTTTCAAAAAACTTATTGCACTCACATTTTGCAATCACTGTTGTTAGTCTTATGGTGTGAAAGGTTGTGGTTGAATGGCAGAAATAACGATTACATATTGAAAGTCTCAAATCTTGGTGTAAAACTTACAAAACCAAATCTTACTCGACCATATAAACTTCAACGTCAAAAAAGGAACAACCTTAGCTATACTTGGACCAAACGGCGCAGGCAAAACAGTTCTTACTTAAAACTCTTCTAAATCTTGTTCCACATACAGGTTCAATCGAGTGGACAGAGAAAGTAAAAATCGGCTATGTCCCGCAATACGTCGCTGTCTCCGATATTCCCATGTCAGTTAGAGAATTTCTCTCTATTGGAAATGGGGTGGACGTTGAAAACTCACTGAAAAAAGTAAGATTAAACGATAGTACAGTATCTTAGATAAGCGGTTAGGGGTTCTCTCTGGAGGGCAACTTCGGCGGGTTTTGATCGCGTGGGCATTAAACGATAACCCCAATGTGTTGCTTTTGGATGAGCCCACCACGGGCGTGGACATGGACAGTGAAGAACCAATCTACCTGATGCTCAATGACATCAAGAAAACCCAGAAAATAACGATTTTCTTAATAACCCACAACATCCACATTGTCCAAGAATACGCTGACGCTTTACTTGCTATAAACAAGTGCGTTACCTTCTGTGGACCAGCAGACGAAATTGTGAAACCAGAAATTCAAAGACAAATTTACGGCGAAACAGTCTGCGTTGAAACCGAAAGAGGAGAAAACTAACGCAATGCTTGACTCAACATTCTACAGCTTAATACTTTCAATCTTTGTCGGCGTTGCCGCAGGCTACTTGGGGTCACTGATGGTTTTGGAGAAGATGGCACTCGTCGGCGATGCACTATCCCATGTTGCCCTGCCAGGTTTAGCCATCGGCATTACTTTTCATTTTAACCCTATTCTTGGGCGCTTTTGCCTTTTTGTTTGTTTCAGCAGCAATTATTTGGCAAATTCAAAGAACAACAAAAATCTCTTTCGAAGCTCTTGTCGGCGCAATGTTTACTCTTGCTTTGGCAATAGGTATTTTGATTTATGGGAACAATTTGGATGCGCTTGAGACAGCACTTTTCGGCGATATTTCCCAAGTCACATTACTTAGCACGACAATTGCTGCAGCTGTTTGTGTTGTAGCTATAGTTCTAACGAAATTAATTTACGATAAGTTAGTTTTGGCGATGATTTCCGAGGACCTTGCAATCTCAAAAGGCATCAAGGTTGCAAGAGTAAACCTGCTCTATCTTTTCCTCGTCTCAGTTGTAGTCGCCATCGGTATCCAAATAGTTGGAACATTACTCGTAGGCTTTCTCGTAATTGTGCCTGCGATTGCGGCTAAAAACTTAAGTTCTCATATGCGAAGGTACTCGTGGCTAAGTGCAGTTTTCGGTGCAATTGCTGGGTTCTCGGGAGTACTTATTTGGAGCATCTTTTTTGGTCCTAACTCTGCTATTCCATTCTCTGGTCCGTTGGTTGTTTTCTCAGGAATCATAATCTTC
The DNA here is from genome assembly GCA_963809455.1 of Candidatus Bathyarchaeota archaeon. Taxonomy (GTDB): domain Archaea; phylum Thermoproteota; class Bathyarchaeia; order Bathyarchaeales; family Bathycorpusculaceae; genus Bathycorpusculum. The sequence continues at coordinate 116,347 of CAWEJP010000015.1, forward strand.
GCTGCATCCATAGTGATTAACTGGAGATACAAATTAACAACTTAGGAGCAGAATGAAATGAAGAAGTACACAGGTAAAACCTCAACTGCAATAATACCTTTTCCAGACGACAAGATTTTGCTGATAAAACGAAACACAATACCCTTCAAGGGCTACTGGGCGTTGCCTGGCGGCAGAATGGACCCAGGCGAAACCATCGAGCAAACCATTGTTCGAGAAGTTAAGGAGGAAACAGGACTCGATCGTGACAATTGTGAGCAAAGTTGGCGAGTACATTGAAAAAGGCGTCAAAGATGACGTTGAATACGAGTATTATCCAACCTGTTTTGTTGTCAAACCTGTGGGCGGAGAAATCAAAAAGCAAGACAGCGAAATCCAAGAAATCAAACTCTTCAACTTAAATGAGCTGCCCAAGCCCTTAGCTTTTGAGCACGACATAATGATAAAAGATTACGTTAAAAAACAAAAAGATTAGAGGCTCTAAATAAGAGCCTTATTTTACATTTGTTTGCTGCTTTTCTGTGTTGCTGGCGGTGGGATTGGAATTATTGTTGCTTTTGATAGGTTTTCTTGCTCGTTGAGGATTAAGTGAAATTGCTTTGCCTTCTGGAACGATTATCTTTGTGTTGTTCTGCAGAGATGCTGAAATAGTGTCCAGTTGTTTGAATGTGATGGCGCTGTCTTTGAAGTACGTTGTTAAAGCCTCGTTTCTTAGTCTGGTTGCTTGGGCGTCTCCTTCAGCTATTGCGATTGTAGCTGTTTTTTGTCCTTCAGCTTGAAGAATCGCCGCTTGCTTTTGTCCCTCTGCAACTTGAATGGCAGCGTTTTTCTGTCCTCCAGCTAATGTAGCTTGTGCTATAGCGGTTTTTTCGGCTGCTTGGCGATCGTTGTCTGCTTTGAGCACGGATTCCATGGATATTATTAGTTCTCTTGGAGGTTCTAGGTCTTTGATTTCTGCACGTACGATTTCAATGCCCCATCTTTCTGTTTGCTCGTCAAGAGCTGTTTTGAGGCTTGCGTTGATTATTGGTCTGGAAGTGTTAGCTACACTCATGTCCATGCCGCCGATGATGTCCCTTAGCACTGTGCGGGCAAGAGTGTCAATTTGCGCAGCAAAACTCGCCACGGCATACTGTGATGCTTTAACGGACATTTCGTCATGTTTGATTCTGTAGAACACAACTGCGTCTACGCCCATGAAGACTTTGTCTTTGGTAATGACGTCTTGACGCTGAACGGGTGTCATTCGTTCGGTGACGTTGACTTTTATTATTCGGTCTACGAAGGGAAAAAGAAATGTTATGCCTCCTTCGACAAATCTGCGGTATTTACCAAGTCGCTCAACTAAACCTTTCTCCGTAGGCCTCACGATGCGAAGTGTTGAAAAAAACGCATAAACTATTACGATTAAAGGTACGACTATTGCTAAGACTAAGAGTATATCTACCATGATATCGCTTCCTTCTCACTTTCTTATGCAAAGGAAGGCAGATTTAAGATTTGCTAAGGCCAACAGCACAAGATTAACTGTTTTTGGTTTATTACAAAAGCGGATTTGTTAATGGAAGTATCTTCCTCCGAAAATAAGGTAGAACGCTGTCACAAAAGCGTACAATCCCAAGCTGACCATGGGAGCCACAAAAGAAAAAATAATAGCTAAACTATAAGCGATTGGCCCAACAATAACAATTCTGCTCCTTTTGGTGATAACTTCTGGGTTTGGTTCCTCATGAGTCAAATGCTGAATTCGCGGGTAGAACCATAGAATGTTAAATAATATTGAAACTGCCAACGCGTTTACTCCATAAGCAAGAACCGCGATAGGTTGCAGAGGATATCTGCCAAGAAGCGCAGTTGAGAAAGGGGCAAGCGCAACGCTAAGCAGCAAGAATATGTTTATCCATAAAACTCTAAGGTCAATGATTTCGATGTGACTGAACATGTTCTGGTGGCTTATCCAAAGTACGCCAAGAAAAATAAATGTAACAATGTAAGCAAGCAGGTCTGGAATGAGGTTGTAGACGTCGGCTTGTAATGTTGCTGAAGCGTTTGGTCCAGTTACTGTGGGTACCACTAAACTAAGTACTAGTATAGTCATTACAGTTGCAAATATGCCGTCTGTGAGACCTTCTGTTCTGTCTTTTCGAAACCAAGAAGAAACTTTTTCTGTCATTTTGAACGCCCATCAAAAAAATACAAATTGATCTAAATTAGAACTAAAAATAACGAAAGAAAGTGAGATTTAACCGTTACGTTAATACTGTAACGATTTATTTTTTAAAGAATTCGAGTAGATCGGCGTTCACTTGGTCCTTACGTGTGGTGCACATTCCATGTGGGGCGCCCTTGTACACCTTAAGCGTAGCATTCTTGACAATTTTGGATGAGAGCAGAGCAGAGTCAGCGATTGGCACAATTTGGTCGTCGTCGCCGTGCAAAATTAGTGTCGGTATATCGATTTTTTTTAGGTCCTCTGTGAAGTCGGTTTCTGAGAACTGTTTGATGCAAAAGTAGGCTGCCGGGAATCCACACATCATGCTTTGATGCCAAAAAGATTCCACTACTCCTTCTGAAACCTTTGCGCCTGGTCGGTTGTAGCCATAGAACATCATGGGCAAGTCTTTTAGGAAGAATTGAGATCGGTCCGCAACTACTGCGGCGCGTATTTGGTCGAATGTTTGTATCGGTAATCCTCCCGGATTAGCAAGTGTCTGTACCATAATTGGAGGGACTGCACCGGTTAGTACTGCTTTGGCCACACGTTTAGTTCCATGACGACCGATGTAGCGTGCAACTTCGCCGCCTCCCGTCGAGTGACCGACAAGGAACGCTTTTTCTAAGTCGAGCGCTTCGATGAGTGCTGAAAGATCATCGGCGTAGGTATCCATGTCGTTTCCGTTCCAAGGTTGACTTGAGCGTCCGTGGCCTCGGCGGTCATGCGCTATGCAGCGGTAGCCGCGGGATGCAAGATAGAACATTTGATCTTCAAATGCATCCGAATTAAGCGGCCAGCCATGGCTAAAAACAACGGGCTGCCCACTTCCCCAATCCTTGTAATATATCTCTGTGCCATCCTTAGTTTTAATTGTAGTTATCGTTTAATTCCTCCTAAAAACCAGAGTTAACATCTCAATGAAAACCTCACGGTAAAAGAAAACAGCTACATTATTTACGGATATGTGACTTCAAAAAGCAATAACAAACAAAATAGCAAGTAGAGCGGGCTCGGTGGGATTCGGACCCACGATCTCCGGCTCCGAAGGCCGACACCTTAATCCTGGCTAGGCTACGAGCCCAAACTATACTAACCTAACATTTCAATAATGGAGTTGCATTAAAAGATTTACGGCAATGCTTATAAAACCACATAATATTAAATTGGTTACGCGTCAAATGGGGGCCGGTAGCTCAGCTTGGCTGGAGCGTTCGACTGATAATCGAAAGGTCGGCAGTTCAAATCCGCCTCGGCCCACCATTCACCCATTAATCTTCGCCTTCCTTTTGTGGTTACACTCTGCCTACCACATAATCTTATTTTGGTTTAAGGAAATATGTTATGTAATATCTTGTTTCGTAAGCAATATGAAAGATGGTTTACCTTGAAGAAAAATCAAATTAGCAAGTTCCACAACATCAAAAAAGATGAAAAGATAAACAGCCATCATATGCAATTAATTGGTTGTACTTGTGGCGCAAAAATTTTGGTTATTCCTGATGTTGCAGCAATGGCTAGAGCAGTGAAAAATCACTTAAACAAGGATAAGAAGGCAAATGAAAAGCATTTGATTGAGCAAATCCTTAGAGTAGCCAGTATACAAGCATAATTTATTTTCTGCAAAAGTTTATTTCACTGAAAAATAATTATCTTTAATGTGTTTTTCATGAGTAAAAATAGCTCACCTAAAGAGATGGTTATCGGAACCAATTGTTTTAACTGCAAATTCGTTGCAAACAACAATGAACCTGTGGCTTCACAAGAGTTAAACAATGAAGGCGGAATCGACCCAAAAAACGCCGAAGAAATGAATCGCGCTGAGAGCGCCGACTTAATTACACTTCCAGGTGGCTCCAAAGTTGATGCAACAAACAAAAGACTTTGTTATAACAAAAAAATTGAAATGTACGTTACTGTACGTATGTGCTGTGCCTACTGGGATAATGACGGGGTTAAGAGACCCTGGAAAAACAATAAAAAATGATAGATGAGGTTTGTTTGTGACTGAGAAAAAAATTAAATCCCAAGAAAACCACGATGCCTGCGTTATGGCAGTTGCCGAAGAATTGAAACGAGATAACTGGTTAGTTAAAGCAGATTTAGAAGGCTACGAGAAACCGCCGATGATTGCAGCAAGATATGTTCCAGATATCCAAGCAGAAAAGAAAGGCTGCATAACCAGAATTTGCGAAATAGCCACTCCTGAAATGTTTGAAGGCGACATTCAAAGGTACGCTGAATTCAAGAATTACTGCAACGAATACGATTTCCATATGTACATTGTCGATAAAGATGGGACACGAAAGCAGATCGATCCGCAAACTTTTGGAAAAAAATAATTCTTTCCATTATTTGTTGCTTAAGCGCCCTTTGTATTTGCTAATCCTAATAGCTGCCAATGTTGAGGCAACGCCAACAGCAGCCAAAACTGGAACAGCAATTGTCGTTGGAAATTCGGGAATCACCCAAACATTAGACGAGCTTATGTTCATCATTTGTGTGCTATTTGTCCGTGTTGTGCCACTTGTTTGGATGGTTTCTTGCCGCCACTGTACTATCATGCCTGTCGCTTGGTCATAGTAGATATCCATACTATTGTAAACGCCGATTAAGGAGTTGTTTTCGTTTGTTACATAATGGTTGGTTAACCGCGAGCCCCCCGAATAAGGCATGGAAAATGTATCGTTTATGGTTGGACTCAAAGACGATGAAGGAAACATTCTCCCCATCATGCCTACGCCTCGAGCCATGAAGTAAAAGTTGTTTGCTGAGGACGGACCGCCGTACCCTGAAATCGTTGCCATTCCGGTTCCCACGTTCATGCTGCAAACGCCTGTAACGCTTGACCCATTCAAGCCTCTGTAATTGGTCTCAAAATTTACTGACGCACCTGAAACTCCTGTAATGTTAATCATGAAATAATCGGTTTGGTTTATCCAGGCTAAATCGCTGGGAATGGTTGCATGGGGATCGCTTGAGCTATAATGGCTTGCGTAGTTGTATCGGAAAAAGTCGCCTTGGGCTACTCCGACAGTTGACATCATTTCGCCGAAAGCCCCGCTTAAAGAACCAGCAAGTATAACAAATAAAATTAGGAATATAGAAAACAAACTTTTCTGCATAAAATTATTACCAAATAAATTTGGATTTAGACACTTTTAAACCTTCTTCGAACCACATTTTGGGTGATGAGTGAGTTTGCTATAAAATTGTATTATTTATTCGCAGTGTTAATGATTTTTTTTATTGATTATTCGACTTTTATGTGAAAATGTTTGTTTTTTCTCTCCTGATAGAATCTTAAGTCGAAAGGCTTAATAATTGAAGGGTTTTCCTTTTCTCTTGAAAGGAAGATACAATTTGGGACTTTCCAGAATGGAGATGTACCTCGCCGTAATCAGGGTCTTAGACAACGGGGGTGCAATGGCACCACAACAAATAATCCGCAAAGCAGGCATCCCCGTCCTCCCAACAAAAGAATTCTTCAATTTTCTAGTCAAATTAGGAATAGTTAGCCAAAAAATCTCTGGATCCAAAGTGGTTTATTCTTTAACAGAAAAAGGTCAAAGACTCTGTGTATATTTCGGCTTAGACGACAACTCAATATTTAGGGGAACTGGAATTTTTCGAATCGACTAATTATCCTTTTAGTTACCATTTTCAATCGGAAAAAAGGCAGAATCAGTTTCTTGTTTCGCCGGAAGCGACTTATCTAACTGTCCAAAAAACCTTAAGACCGATGTTCCCCGATCCGTGTTGGAATATACGACTCTGTTTTTGTCGAACTCAATTTTTGCAATCAAACCCTGCTTGATTAGAAAACCTAAATGCTCCTTTAGAACATTGCAGTTGATTTTAGCTTCGCATATGATAATCGGCATTTGTAATGGGCCTTTGTTGGCTATAACCTTCAGGATGTCAACGTGCATTTCAAGTTTGGATCGCTTCATACCTAAACCGTTTCAAAAAGTAGCTGAATTTGGTATTAACGATTTGTGTGTAGAATACATATACTCATTAGATAACCGCTTAACCGATCGGTAAAAGCTTACAGTTCTTTTTCTTTCAGTTTTTTATTCCTCTGATGCTTTTTGAGGTTCTTCTTTTTTGGGTCTTTCCCCGGTTTCATATTCATCCTTAGTTGCCGCTTCTATCCGCTCAACTGCACGCTCAAAGGGCTCAATAAATCTTTCTAAAGGTGAAGGCGAATGTAGTTTTGCATGGTTCTCGGCGATGGTAGCATAAACTTTTGACACTTCTGCTCCGAAAAGCACGATTTGGTTTAGAACAAAAATCCAAAGCAGAATAATCAAAAGCGCCCCTGCAGCTCCGATGAGGGTGGTGACTGTGAAGGTTCGAATGTACATCCCAAAAATGTAGTTCGTCACAGTGAAAGCTGTACCCGTAATTACCGCCGCAATACTTACATCGTGCCAGTGAACTCTTGCTGAGGGAATCATTTTATAAATTATGGCTAAAAGCAACGTGGCTACAGCAAATGTCAATATCACTTGGGCCGCTGTGATGCCTATTAACGTTAAAGTTCCATTAATAGAATAAAGTTTTATCACGCTCGACAAACTGCTCGATATTGCAGTCCAAGCAATGACTATTAAGCCGAGAATAGAAACGAGAATAAACGGCCCGATTTTCTGTCTAATTCTTATCCACAACGGTCGACGTTTGGGAAACCTAACCTCCCAAATGCAGTCCATAGTATCGCGTAAAACTGAGAAAGCACCAATTGCGCCGCCGACTGAAAAGCCCACCTCAACGATTGCAGTCCAAACTGAGATAAATGGTGAACCAGCATTAAACAGAACCTGCTTAAATAAGTCAGCTACCACAGGTCCGACCACTACGGATATTAACTGAACTAATATTTGGATCGCTTGGGTTTGACCGTAAAACTGAGCAAAAACAGCGATTATGATAAGCAGAAGGGTGGGTAAGGGCAGGATTATAAAAAAAGTCAGAGCTGCAGCTCGCAATATGGCATTGTCTTCTAGCCAATCTTGAAAAGAAGTTTTAAAAATCCGGTAAAGTTCCTTTCGATTCATCGCTTGGATCCTATTTTTGTTTAGGAGGTTGAATGTGTGGTTTAAATTCTCAATCTTGGCATTAGGTATATTGTTTTGTGGGAGTAAGTGGGCAATCACAAGTCATAGGTGCGTTGGAGCAATAATTTTTTAAGCTAATTGGTGAGCATTACTAGTAGGTGTTTTGATTGAGTAAAGAAGACGAAATGTTAGTTGAACTACGAAAAATTAGAGAAGCTGTCGAGAAAGCGCCGCCGCCAACGCCGCCAAAGGGCTTATGGAATGAATTCAAAGATTTCCTATCAAAATACAAGATTTTTGGGCTTGCCATAGCATTTATCATTGCCCTGTATTTGGGAACTTTAGTTCAAGCGTTAGTCAAAGATTTATTGCTGCCAGCAATCGGCTATGCAATTCCAGGCATAAACAATTTGGCAACAGTCACTGCAGGACCATTCGGAGTCGGCGAATTCTTGGTCGCTTTAATAACATTCCTTATCGTTGCATTACTTGCATTCATAGCAGTCAAAGTTGTCAAAAGATGGAAAATAGAATAATTTTGCCCATCTTCCTAAATCCTTTTTCTTTTGTTTAAATTGGTTAAGGAATAATCTTAAACACGATGGTTTGTTCATTTTGGTTTTTTAGTTTGTCGACATTTCAATTATTTAGTGTTCGAGCTATGAGCCCCAGTTATTCTAGAAGCAACTTAAGCGCCGAACAGAAAAATAACTAAAACAAATAAAACAGAAAAGTGTGATATTTTGCTCACGAACAGTTTATATCAAACAAATCATTAATTTTAATTATTTATCAGGAGAATTATAAATGAGTACTGAACCTTTTCATGTAACTGACTCAAATTTTGAAGAAACAATCAAGAAAAACAAGTTGGTTTTTGTGGATTTCTGGGCTAATTGGTGTGGTCCCTGCCGAGCTTTAGCTCCAACAATCGTGGAATTAGCAAAGGAATTCAGCGGAAAATTCCTAGTCGGCAAACTTAGATGTTGATGAGAATCCAGCTACAGCAGAAAAATTCAAGTGTTCAAGCATTCCAACCATGATAGTTTTCAAAGACGGCAAAGAAGCAGAACGACTCGTAGGTTTATGCCCCAAAAACCGAATAGCTGACAGCCTACAGAAACATTCAATGTAGCTTTTTATAAGCTACTTTTCATTTTTTCATACATTTTCTCAAAAGTCCAGCGGATGCTTGACTTCAAGCTCTTTCAGACGTTCATCATCGACATTTTTGATTATTATTTCGCGAATTAAGTCGTCTTCACGAACGATGTTGTAAGAGAACATTTTTTCAGTCGTCAATTGCCCAAGCCTGCACGAGTTCCTTGTCTTTTTCCTGCATCTTCGAGAACACTTTCTCAACGAGGAAATTAGTAAAAGGGGGCGTGTTGACGGTGAAGTTTTTTGTTTCGTCAGGATAAACGTGGATAGTTTGTTTGTCGAAGTACATGAGTGCTAATGGTTCATCTGCCATGGTTTTTAGGGGTATGACGCTTTCGGGTTCTGTGTGTTGCTGCGTTAACGGCACCTTTGACGGTTCAGGTTCATGTTTTGGCAGAACCACTTCTTTGAGGGAGGGCGCTGTGGCGGCGGGAACTTCTTTTATGTCTCCGCGTTTGAAGCCTTTCTCAAGCAGTATCTGGTTAACTGGTGTCAAGGGTTGCTTGGACCTCTTTAGTTTCAGAAGTTAATCTTTCCAGTTGCTCTTCAAGCCTTTTTTTGAAGGCAATCATAGTTTTCATTTTTTCTGGATCAAGCGACAAAGCAATCAGCACTCACAACTATTTAGGTACAGGAGACTTATCAGTTTTAGCTTTTTGGCTGCTTCACCGATTTTCTTTAGCTGCGCACGGTACATTTCCACGATTTCTTTGGAGGTAGTTGCATCTTCTGGGGCTTTGTCGGTTCGGTATTTGCCTGTGAAACGTGGGAAACGGATGGCTAAGCCTGCGCCTTTGCGGATGGAGTTCATTGCGGTCATATGGATGGGGCTTAACGTGACTTCGGCACCTAAAATCTCCAAAACCACAGCTGGTTCAAACCAAACATCTGCCTCCATCATCGATTGATACGCGGCTGTTTTTGCGGGGAATTATATGCTTTTGGAGCATTTCGTAGAGTTTTGCCAAATCTTTGTCGGTGAATCCGGTGCCGCATTTGGTTACTGTTTCAAAGGTGTCGTTTTCATCGTTGTAGGTGGCTAAGAGTAGTGCGCCGTAAGTTCCTACACGTTTGCCTCTTCCATGAAAAGCGCCAACAACCACGAGGTCCACAGTGTCTTTCATTTCGCTCTTGTAGTCGCGTTTGTATTTTATCCAGAGCCATCCTCGGCTTCCAGCTTGGTAAACGGAATCTTTGGCGACGGATTTGCACATTAATCCTTCACAGCCTTCTGCTATGGCTTGCTCAAAGAAATCTTCCAGTTCCTTAGGGCTTTTTACCAGTTTTTGTGTGGCTGGTTTTATTCGGTCAGTTTGCTTAATGATTTTTTCGAGGGTTTTGCGTCTCTGTGGGAATGTCTCTTGGGTTAAGTCTTTGCCGTCAACGAATAGTGCGTCGAAAGCGAAGAGGGAAATCGGATAGTCCTTGATGGCTGCTTCCACACCGTACTTTCGTCTGCGATGCATCAAGTTCTTGAAACGGGCGCATATCGCCAGTTTCTAAATCCATCGCGACGCATTCAGCTTCTAAAATTGCTTCTTTTGCATCGATTTTTTCTTTAATTAAATCCACGGCGTCGGGATATTGATCAGAAATGTTCTCCAATCGCCTGGAAAACAAAATAACTTTGCCATCTTTTTTGTGGGCTTGTATTCGCTCGCCATCGTATTTGTATTCTGCAACGCATTTGCCTCCGAACTTCTCTAAAATTTCTTCTGGTGCACCCAAGCCGCTCAGCCAACATTGGTCTTATGGGTTCAAAAACCACTACCTGGAATTCTTTGATGCCTTCTATGCCTTTCTCGGCGACGATGCTTGCGACTCTGCCCAGGTCCGAGGAGATGTTGTAGGCGCGTTCGATGAATTCTCGGGCTCTCTTTTCCGCCGCCATAAGCAATAGCCAAAGCATCAAGCACCGTCATGTCCGCAATGCCCAAACGTAGGTTACTTGTGACGGTGCGGATTATCCATTTGGCTTCTTTTGGCGAGGCGTCAGTTAATAAGACCGCAGAGAAGCGCCATCTTCGTATCCACTGCTCCTGAGCCTGAGGTTTTGGCGAGTTTGTCGAGTGTTTCGTAAACGCGTTCGGCGGTGAGCTTTTTTGTGAAGAAGGTAGATTGTTTGCGTTTTTCTAATTGTTTTTGTGAGGTTTCGCCGATGTCGCCACTCTTCTGTAGCTCCGACTGGATTACACTTTCACTTTGTCCAGAAGCGCGAGATAGAGCTTTTACGGCGAGTTTCTCGGCAACTCCCATCTCGACGCCCATAAAATCAGGATACAATTTGCCCTGAGTTAGATAAACAACTCTGGAAATGACGTCTTTAGGCGTTTTCTTTAGGAGTTCAACTAGCAAATCTGTCATTTCTAAGCGCTTGGTGGTTGCTTCGATTTTTTCGTAGGCATCGGCGATTATAGCGTAATCCATGGTTTTTCGCTCACAAGAAATACTGCTTGGCTGAACTTTTAAACTTACCACCTATTCTATGATGCAAGATTTTATTAGGTAAGTTAGCGCCTATTCAAACTATGAACTCTTGCGTAGTTTATTTTTCAAGAACAGGCAACACCAAGCGTTTAGCCCAAGCCATAGCCGAGACAGCAAAAGCCCCAATCTTTGATATGTCAGGAACGACGCCGTCAACCATCGAAACCTACGACCTCATAATCCTGGGTACACCAGTGGAAGGCTCAAGTCCCGCCAAAGAAACCAAAGCATTCATCGAAAGCTTGTCTAAGGTGGAAGGCAAAAAAGCCATTCTGTTTTGCACATACCGTATATTTGGCAACGAACGAACTATGAAAGCTATGGAAAAAGACTTGAAAAGCAAGGGATACGATACGATTTTGAAAGTCTCAAAGAAGGGCATGAAACCTGAAAAAGAAGCAGATTTCTCAGATATCATTGCTGAAGTTAAGAAAACGCTGGGAAAATAGTACTTCTGAAACTGAAAAATAAAATAGAAAGAAAACAGGGAAAAATTATTTGCTTAAAACTAACTCTATGTTGGTCGTTGTTTTAGCAGCCGTCAACTAAATGGGCTGTTCCATCTGGGCAGTAAACTTTTTCGCCTGTATGGGCGATGCCGAATCGTTTGCTGCAAGGCTTCATTTGGGAGCATCCATCGCAATCTCGTGATAACATTTCATTCTTTTCCTCCTGTGATTATGATTTTCAGTGGTGAATTGGCACATGTTTGTTGAACCAGCGTTCTACCGATTCACACATGGACATTCATCCATTGAAGTTCAACTATAGATGTGGATGGCACTTTTAAACTTTATGAATATTGAAATCAAGATTCTGACTAAGCAATTTCACCAGAAATTGGGAAATTAGAAGGTTTCCTTGGGGATAATCTCATTCAACGGCCTTCTTGAATGAGCATCTGGCTATCTATTCGGGTGTCCGCAGCAATTAAGGCAACTGGACGCTTATGTTGGGACGCGTTAACAACTTTTTTTCCTCGCTCTCCTTAAAATCACCACGTCCATATAGCTAACTCTTCGAGTAAACAATTGTTTGGAATAGTAAAAACTGGTTATCCGGGTCAATAATAGTTTGCCAGCGTAACGGTCTTAAAGTCCGATGATGAATATCTGCTTGGATGATGTGAACTTAGAGTCTGAGCATAAGCAGTGAGATAGACTCGACGGGCGAACTGACAACTGTAAGCGGAAAATTTATCAATAGAGCAGATATGAGAAAGTAGCTAAATCATCAGTTAATTGGCGTGGCATGAATCGAGGTGAATAAGAAAAATGGTTGAAATGAAAGTTAACGCTTCAGAACTAAAAGGCGACGAAAGCAAACTACTCGAGAAACTATCTGATTTCCTCAAGGACAAAACAGGCGGAGACGTAACAACAGACGGAAAAACCGTGACAGTGAAGGGTGAAGGTGAAGCGCTCTCAAAAAAATACATTCGCATAATTGTTAGGAAGTTCCTTCACAAACATGAGCTATCTGAAACTTTCAAAGTTATCGGTGACGAAGACGAACTGAAAATTAAAGAACGTAAACTTGAAGAGGAAGAAGATTAGGGTTTTTCCCTAAAATTTTTATCATTTTAAATTAATTTAGTTTAGCAAGCGGCTTTATTGAGAAATCTGTATCGTTATCAAACAGAATTTTCGAAGGCTTAACAAATGTCTATTCACTGAACAGACTTTTCTAAACCTTAGCATTAAATCAAAACGTCCCTAACTATGCACCTATAAGGAGGCTTAGAGAAAAAATGAGCCACAAAAACTTCACCATAAGGATAGCGATAATTTTGTTTTCTATGTTATCTTTAATTGTGTTCTTGACGACTTCTTATGCTCCATTGCAGGCTATCAACCCTATAGCCCCTTAACAGCGATAACCGTGGCCATAATAGGTCTAGTCTGGTGTAAGAAACAATAGAGGATAAGTGCTTTTGTTTTTTTTGCTCCCTTAACATGTTGAAAATCTTGATTAAGCCTCACGAACAATCAACTATAACTTTCAAATCATCTTGTTTCCATGCAAAACTCCTGTCAAAAGTTCTTCTTTCAAAAACAAAGCAGAAGGTATATATGGGATTGTTGAACAGTTATGTTTCGTCTGCCGGTCAAAGGGCACGGGTTCCACCTGATCCCATTCCGAACTCAGAAGTTAAACCGTGTTCCGTTTCCAGCTGTAGTGTGGTCTTAGGCCACGTGAACCTGGGAAAGCTGGCAACATTTCTTTTAACTTCTAAATTTCTAAGTGTGATTTGGCATAGCTTTATAACTGTACTTTTTATAGTTTTTGAAAAGAAGTGGTGTCTTAAAGTGAGTCTTATTCCCGGAAGCGATTCAATTACCCAGATAATCAGTTTACTATCTTACGTGTTCTTCATAGTTCTGATCTTTTACGGTCAACGTATCCAGATGTACGTTATGATCCGTGAAGTCGAAAACTCTCTGCATAAACTCAAGCATATCAAAGAGGAAGGCAGAAAAACTGCCATTGAAACCCTCAAAGAAATCGGCAAACCCACAACCGACCCAGCGGCACGCGTTGACCGTTACCTCGATTACTTCACCATTGGGCCCCAAAACATGGATCCAGCAGGCATCGTTAACAAACTCGATCACGTACTAGACGTCCGAGACGAACGCTTAAAAGAAGAAGTTAGACTTATGGCTCCAGCAGTCCAAAACGACGACGTCCAAATCAACAACCTTGAAAACACCCTGGAAGCCGCTATGGCACTCAACTTCATCTACAAAGTCGTACGCCACTACTACATCCAAGGCAAAAAAACCCTCAGCCTCTACGTTATCATGCAACTCCAAATGATCTTGCCTATGGTTATGAAAGAAGCAGACGCATACGCAGCGCACTTAAAGCCTTTGCCTACGGGCAACCAATCGGAGATGGCGCAGGACCGCTGGTCGCAGGCAAACTCATGCATGGCTACGAAATACGCAAAGTGCGCAAAGATTGTGTCGTTGCAAGTGTTCCATTCGAAGGACGTACAGCATTTGTTCTTAAAGCAGAAGGACCCGGTGGAAACGTCGGCAAACCAGGCGAAGCTGTCGTACAAGTCATAGACGAAAACGAAGGTAAAATCGGCTGCCTCATCATGATTGATGCAGGCTTAAAGCTTGAAGGCGAACTTGTCGGCGAAGTCTCTGAAGGCATCGGCGCAGCAATCGGTGGACCAGGCGTAGACGCATTCAAAATTGAAGAAACACTAACAAAATACAAAATTCCTAACTACGCAGTCATAGTCAAAGAAGATATTGGCGATGCAGTTTCACCGATGCGAAAAGAAATCAACGATGCAACTGACAAAGTCATTGAACGCATAAAAGCAGTCGTTTTGGAACGCACCAAAGAAGGCGACAAAGTCATAATCGTCGGCGTCGGCAACTCTATCGGAGTTGGACAATAAGGAGGAATAAGAAAATGACTACAAAAAACCAAACCCAATCCACATCACCAAACAACAAAATTTCCACCTACCTCACCCTAATCGTCCTGATCGTTATGGCGCTAGCTGTAACAGCTTTGCTTATAGCAGGCGAAACTTACTTGGCAGGTGACCAGATAGCTGCAGGCGTATTAGCCGGCATAGGCATACTGGCATTGGCCATGTCTGTGGGGTTACTGTACCAGTCCAAGAGGCAAAGTGCAGCTGTTAAAATTGAAGCCCCCAAAGTAATGACACTCATCGATTGCACAAACAAAGGCTGCAGCAACAAAGCCAGCCGCGAATTCCAACGTGGCGATTATGTCTACAAAGAACTCGATGTTCCATGCGGCAAATGCGGCGGCAAACAGATGATCACAGCTATATACAAAGAAGTCAAAGAAAAAGAAAAAACCTTCAACGTCTAAGAAGCTTAACCTTTTTTTAGGTTAAAACTTCACAACCATCATCTTTTATCAACACTGTATGTTCTGCTTGAGCAACAGGTTTTTTGCTGGCTTCAACAAAAACGGGGTACCCCATAATCGCTTTTGACGCAAACAATTCTTTAAAGGCAGCTTTATGTTGTTCTGCGGGGACAACTCCGATGAGCCAGCGTTCAGCAAACGGCAGAGTGCGGAAGTTTGTTTCGATGTGTTTTAGCATTTTTTTGGCTGCTTCAGTTTTTGTGGATTTTGCTTTGAGTAAGCGGTAGATGGTGATTTGTGGGTTCATCGTCTACTCTGTCCGATGGCGTCGGGTTGTGTGACGAAGGGTTCTATGGCGTACACTTCGCCTGATCGTACTTTGCCCAGCGATAGTCTGAGCAACGTTGGGGATGGATGTTCCTGCATGAATGAGGTATCGTCCAACCGAGTGTCCCGGTGAGGTTGCTGATGGGTTTGAAGCCGCGGTTTTTGATGGTGGTTTCAATTAGAGCGCCGATTTTGCCCAGCGCCATGTCGCCGTGAATGTTGTCTATCGCTGTTTTCAAAGCAAGCTCGGCGGTGGCTGTCATGCTTCTGCCTTCAGCGCCAAAAGCCGCCGTGAAAGCTGTGTCGGTGACGTAACCATCAACCTGCACTCCAATGTCCACTTTAACCGTGGAACCCTGCAGGAATCACCGATTTGTCCCCTGGTGGTGCGGTGTAATGCGCTGCGACTTCGTTGATGCTGACGTTACAGGGAAACGCAGGTTTGCCACCTTTAGAGCGGATTAAGTCCTTCAGCTTTCTCGCAAACATCGATAACCGCCATGTTCTCCTTAACGAAACTGCGCATTTCCTCACGTGTTTCCCGAAGAATTTTGCCTGATAATCGGAATTTTGTTAGTTCTTCTTTGTCGTATGGCATGGTAATTCACTGGCTGTATGAAATTGGTTATGTATTGGAAGCTTAAATGCATAACCGCACAAATGTGATTCTTCTTATAGACCGTAAAAGAAGGAAAATTCTTCTTGAAAATGATCAACCAATTTTCTAAAGCTTCAATACTTTGGCGAGACGCAAATTAGAAATATTTCCATTGACATATATTCTGGTGAGGATTGTAGGGTGGACGAATATGTTAAGGGAGCCGAACCCGACAGGTGGCACTGGAACAAAAACTGCAAACAATATCCTCGTGTAGTCGTCGAAAAACGCACCCATCGACCAACACATGACTTATGCGATGAGTGTCTGGAAATAGAGAAAAAGAATCTTCGCGGAATCCCAGCGACTTAACTGCTTTTCTCCCTGAAAATAACTGCGAATTAACCAAAAAATAGCTTATGCCATAAAAAAATTATGGCGCCTGACAAACTATTTTTTGCCGGCTTTTCTGGCGCAGGCGTCACTGCAATACTTGGATTTAGCATCAAAAGTGGTGTATTTCTTTTTGCAAACTGGACATTTCTTTTCCATACTGATACCTTATCCAATAATATTTGTGTGCATAATTATAAGCTTAGGGGAAACTAAAAGGGTTCATACGGAGGTTGCTCAATCTCAACTTCTGAGGTTTTCGGTATAAAAGACAAATTCACACTCACCGACAAATCGTATTTTTTACCCTCTTTTCCCACCGAAAAATTAAAACCCTCCACATTAACCGCCATACGCTGCCCACCCAAAGATGTCTCTTTAATGCTTTCAACAAAATCGCGCACTCTGCTGATTATGTCGTTAACATCAAACTTGGCGGTCGTCGCTTTATCGGAGTCTGTTTCAGACTTAAGCACTTCAACATCAACCAACCAAACTCACCTCCAGAAACCTAAAAACAAGTCACGCTCTTGGGCTTTAAAGATGTGTGACTGCAATATGCTACAAACAGGGGTTTTTCATTAGGGGTAACTGAGTTTTTGTTATGCCCACCAACGATAAACAAGCAAAACCGTCAACTGCCCCTTTTGTTGTCTGTGTCTATTTTAAGTTGCAAGCCGATTTGCATGCACAGGGCAGAATTTTTTCTGAATCACTGGTTAGGGTACGTTCGCGTTGTTGGAATATCCTCGGCTTTCCCAGTAACCAAGGTAACCCGTGTCGCTTGAAACCTCAATTTCCGTCAACCACTTAGCCCACTTGTACCCATATTGGTCCTGTGCAACAACCATAAAAGGCCAACCAATCTCAGGCGTGAGGGTTACATTGTTCATTTTGTAAGCTATCATTATGTGGTTTTGCACAACATAGTCTAACGGCAGAGCGGTGGTGTAGCCGTCGGAAGCTTTGAAGATGACGACGGTCGCCTGCGAGTTGACGCCTGCATCAGTGAGGAGGTCGTTGACTTGGATTCCCTCCCAAAGAATAGTGGCACTCCAGCCTTCTACGCAGTTAAGTGTGACAACTTTCTGGATCGGTTGGTGGCTGTTAATGACTTGGTTGTAGGTAAGCTTCAAGGGCTGATTAACAAGGCCAGTGATGGATAATCGGTAAGTTGACTGGTTTATGTACTGTGTTCCAGCGATTGCGTTCTGGTAGACAGCGCTAATCGTTGAGAGGGTTTGGTTTTGGTACTGGGTAAGTTCTCCTGGGTATAGTTGGGGCATCGTTGTGGGCTGCACTGGAGTTAACAGGGGAGTAGGCGATGGGGTGCTCTTAGAAGTAGCGGACGGAGTTGCAGTTCCCGTCGATGTGGGAGTCGGCGACGGAGGAGGCGTGGGCGAGGCTTTCAATGAAGGCTTAAAACTATTCTGAACCACAAAAAAAGACACCAGCAACACTACAACTAACAAAATAGCAACCAAAACAATCCATTTGTGAAGTTTAAGAACTTGCATCTGTTTTAATTAGATAATTTTTAACTTATTTAACTATGTCGCGCTATACCGGCTCTCTCTACGCCCTCTATTAGATTATAGCCTAAAGATGTGTGATTCCATTCGCAAATACAAAGAGTGTTAGCTTTGAACGGCTTTAGCTTTTTTCTTTTCAAACTTCAGTTGCGACTTAGATTTTAGTCTTTTACTCGTTTCTTGAGGTTTTCATTTTCGCTTTCGAGTTCTTTAATTACTGTTTAGTCGGTGAATCTCATTATTGCCCCGCATTTACCTGTGCTTGCATGAGGTTCTTAACTACCCAGATGGAGCTTCCCCTATCCCATAATTATCTTCGGCAGTATATTTGAAATGAATCCGTTAATAGTTTTTTTGCCATTATTGTTTAAATATTAGTTGTATGACTATGATGTTGCAAAAAGAAGGAATATCTTAGAATGGGTTCCAAGTCTCCAAGAGGCGAATTTGCCGCAAGGCAACTAGCAAAGAAACGGAAAAACTTCCGTTGGTCAGATCGTTACTTTAACCGACGCATGCTTATGCTCGACGAAAAAGTTGACCCTATGCAGGGTGCACCCCAAAGCCGGGGCATCGTTCTCGAGAAAGTAGGTGTCGAATCAAAACAGCCCAACAGCGCCATCCGCAAATGCGTCCGCACACAACTCATCAAAAACGGCAGAACCATCACAGCGTTCTTGCCAGGTGACGGCGCCCTCAACGTAGTCGACGAACACGACGAAGTCGTTGTAGAAGGTATCGGTGGAACAAGAGGCGGCGCTATGGGAGACATTCCAGGTGTACGCTGGAAAGTCGTTATGGTTAACGGTGTAAGCCTAAACGAACTCGTTTATGGACGTAAACAAAAACCAGCAAGGTAATAGCTTATGTCACAAATATCCACAGTTTCTCAACCCCAAGAAATTAAACTCTTCCAAAAATGGAGTTTCAAAGATATTGCAGTCGTCGACATCGGCTTGCAAAGATACCTCAACTTAACACCGATGGTTGCACCCCACAGCATGGGACGCCACGAACACCAACGCTTCCGCAAATCCAAAGTTAACATCGTTGAACGCTTAATCAACGGCTTAATGCGCAGCGGCAAAAACGCAGGCAAAAAAGCCAAAGCCACAAACATCGTCAAAGAAACCTTCGAAATTATCAACATACGCACGAGCAAAAACCCCATTGAAGTCCTAGTAAAAGCAGTTGAGAACGCTTCTCCATGCGAAGACACCACACGAGTCAGCTACGGTGGAGTCGTCTACCACTTATCCGTCGACGTTGCACCCCAACGCAGAATCGACCTCGCCATACGACACATCACCGAAGGCGCACGTGCCTCAAGCAAAAACAACCCACGCAGCATCCAAGAAACTCTCGCCGACGAACTTGTCCTCGCAGCCAACAAAGACATCAAGAGCGTTGCAATCGCTAAACGCAACGAAATTGAACGCGTTGCACAATCCAGCAGATAAAACAATTTTCTTTTTCTTATTTTAGTTTTTTAATCTTTTTTAACGTTGAATCTTTTGCTCTAAATTTTAGGTTTAAATTTTAAATACAAGTTTCTTCGTTATTTGATTTGGTGAATTTCATTGGGCTGTTACTCTGAACTTGCAACCGATACATTTCTCCTCAACCAAGTTGGAGACGCCAAATCCGTGACCATTTTCGGCTGCGGCTTCTGCGCTAACCAAAGTATCGCCTACAAGAACAACATATTCATCATCGGCACCTCCTCACTGGGCGGTCTACGTTTCAGCTGTTTTGCCACCTCTGGGGAAGCAAACCGTATCAAGGAACTTCTGGAGAAGAACGGGAAATCAGTGAACATAAAATTCTTCGGTTTGCCCACTTCGCCTTACTGCCAGCTAAACCAAAACGACCGAAAGAAAATCGTCAATGCAGCCAAGGGTTCAGATGCCGCAATTACATTGAGTTGTATGGCTGGTTTTGGCGGAATAAGGAATGCTTTGCCCGAATCAGTTAAGGTTATTCCTGGTATGACAACCGTTGGCACAATCGCTTCTTACCTTACCGTTGAAGGCGGAAAAGTTCTCTTGGACAAAAACAGAACCCGTGTTATCCGCTTCAAACAGGCAGAGAAGATAGAATAAACCTGCAAATCTTCAAGAAACTAACTGTAACACAGGTTATTTTTCAGGTCTTAGATGACTCTGTCTTCTAGAGGCAGAGAGTTCTTTTTTTACTGTTCGTAGCATATGGAACAGATATGGAAAAAACCTTATTACACGTTAATTCATTAAAGACAAAACTACCTCTTAAGGAACCGAACGTTTGAAGGAAAATAATTTGAAAAAAACATTAGCTCTTGTAATTCTTGCTGTTTTAGCTTTATCATCATTTACCGTTTTATCGCTTCCAAATGTGAGGGCACAGACTAACCAAGCTCAGGTATTAAGTTATAGCTGGTACATAGCGCCTTCGACAACAACTGCAGCGGAGTACATCGGTGACTTGGTCGCGGTAGGCGAGGTTCAGAACACTGGTTCAACCACTGTGGGATTAGTTTGGGTTGCAGGACAGGCATACGATGCCAACGGAACAATTTTGGCTTCAACTGAAGTCCCCGCAATGGCAAACAGCCTGACGCCTAACCAGAAAGCGCCCTTCTACTTAGATTTCGCTCCTGAGGACAGTTTTACTCAAGATCAAAGCTGGATTGCCAACGTAACCACCGTAGCCGTATCGGTAGCTGCCATAAACAATGCCAGTGACACAAGCACTCAATACACGGGTTTAACTTCTTCAAACCTTAACGGAGTTAACGAAGCCGGAACCTACACAGTCAGCGGAACAATCCAGAACACTGGAGATCAAAGCGTTGGAGACGTCGCCTTGACAGCAACATTTTACAGCTCAAATGGAACTGTAGTGGCGTTAAGCTTCACAGACCTAAATTCTGGTCTTGCAATGGGGCAACAGACGTCTTTTGAAGTGACTCCCTGGGACAATACGGGTACTTTGTCAGGTGAAATAGAAAGCTACGCCATACTGTTGCAATCTTCTCCTGCAACTGCAGTGGCAACCCCTGAACCGACAGCAGCCACGACATCTCAGCCTTCCTCCTCCACAAGTAATTCACCCAACCCTTCACAAAACCAAGGCACAACGGCGTCAATACTGACGGCTATAATAGTCGTTGCGGTAGTAGCTGTTATCGTAATCATCATCGTCGCCCTAATGCTAATAAGGAAACGAGGCAGCAGTCACCAGAACGAAGCACCAACATTCCCGTCTCCGCCACCACTACCTCAACAACCATAGATGAAAAACCTCGAATCCATTTTTCCAGATCTTTTTTTGATGGAAACTGCAGAAATTAACTTAATTTCTTTAGATGATTCTGGCGTGAATTTCCACGATGTCGCCGTCGTCTAAAACAAAGTTCATCCCGACCTTTTTGGGGCTGAAAGGCAACCGCTTCGCCCAAACCATGGCAAACATGAAATTCATTAAAAGTTCCTTGTGAATGTTCTTTGCCAACTCGTTGACGGTGGCGCCTTTTTTAAGGGCGAAGGGGCGGTCGGCGTGCACTTTGTTGCCGGGTTCTTTGGTGTAGATTCGAATGAGTCCCAATGCATCAAACAGTGTCTTTCCCAGTTCTTGAAGCCCAACTTTGTTCTGAGCAGACATTGCAACTATGGGTAATTTTCCATTCACAAAAGACTTTAGATGCCTAAGGTTCGCTTGAGCGCCCTTCAAATCCAGCTTGTTAGCTACAATTACTGCCGGTTTGTAGATGGTGCTCTCGTAAATTGCGTTTTCTACATCTTCCAGAGTAACCTCGCCGCTGATATGCACGATGGCATCGTGGACTTTGTAGTTCCGAAGTAATTGTTCCACTTGATTCATGCTGCAATCAATCAATTTGCCCACAAGGATAACTCTTAATGCCGTGCCGGAGTGCCGCCTGTCAATGTCGACTTTTCCGCTGGGTTTGTAGACTAAAACTCGGGTTTTCTCCAGTTCAGCCAAAATCAAATCCAATTGCTTAACAGGGTCCCTGCCCAAATCTACCATCAAAATTACTCCGTCGGCGTTGCGTGCTAAGCCAAGTGTGACGTTGCCGCCTGCTTTTCCTTCTGCTGCTCCCTCCATTACTGCGGGTGCTTCCACAATCTGGAACTGTACATCCATGTAACTCATTATGCCCGGCATAGGCTCATGCGTACTAAATGGCGTAGGGGTAACAAGCACTTTTGAGTTTGTAACAGCGGTCATAAGTGCGCTTTTGCCCACGTTCGTCATACCTATCAAAGCTATCTGGGCTGAACCTTCCTTCTCAATGAAAAGTTTTGGTCCCCCGCTGCTCTTGCCAGTGCCCTGACGTTTCTTTTTATCCAAATCATCTCGGATAAGCGCAATTTTGCGGTTCATTTCACCGCGCAGTTTCATGGTGCCCTTGTGATGCGGAACATACTTTAGGAACTCTATCATGGCATCCATTTTTTCTTTAGGCGTGTGGGCAGCTTCGACAAGCTCCCATTTATCCATCGCCTCAGGCGGCAAATTAGTAGGCATTTAAACTTCGCAAATACAATCAACTAAACAACCATAAGACTATTTCTAAAACAAAACCCGAAAAAGCACTGCTGTACTCCGAAAAGATGCAAAACATCATCTGCGGCAAGTATTGCCCTTTTTATTTATTACCAACATTTTATTTACTTTATTGTTGGTTGCTTGTTTTGAGAGTTAGCGGCTTACTTTGGCTGAATCTTCACCGCGATTTAGTAGGAGTTATTCTAAGTGTTTTGGTGCAGGTGCCGTTGGCAATTTTTCTTGGACACGCCTATGATCAAACATCGTTTCTGGATACTGGGTTTCTAGTAGGTTCCGGGTTAAATCCTTATCATCATTACATGATCACGATTTTTTCGCCTCGCATGGTCGGGATTAACCCGATTATTGGAGATCCGCCACTTTGGCCTTTACTTTTAGGAGCAATCTACCGGTTAACCTATAGTATTGTGCCGAATATTTTTCTCTACAATTTTGCAGTTAAAGTTCCAGTTATCGTTGCTAACATAGGCTTAGCTTACGCTGTAAGGAACATTCTGCGGCGGCAAGGTGCATCCGAGGAAAAAATCAAGTTCGCATGGCTTTTCTTGCTTTTCAACCCTTTCCTTCTGCTAACAACTGCTGCTTGGGGACAATTCGACACATTAATAGCACTCCTATGTGTAGTTTCCATTTACTTACTCAGCAAAGGTATGATTAAAACCGGCGCAGTAATGCTTTCTTTAAGTGTTGTTTTGAAACCAATTTCTTTTCCATTGCTTGGATTGCCTCTCCTATTTTCCGAAGGAAGAACTTGGAAAAAAACTCTCCAATATTCAGTAATTATCGTTTTAGTTATTGTTAGTTTGTGGATTTTGCCCTTCTACCTGCTTGGATGGGTTTTGCCTTCATCGACTGGCCAGTTGACATCCTTTTTCACGAGGGCTGGCGGCATGACCCCCTTCAGTATAGTGGAGCTTTTACAAGACACCGTGACCCTTCCAGCAGGACTACAAGTCTTAGGCTACCTATGGATCCCCGCCTTGCTGGCGGGTTATTACCTGGTTTATCGTGATCCCCCTAAAAATTTCAACGAATTAACTCAGAAAGCAATTGGCTTAATGCTTATCTTTTTCCTCACTTATACTTGGCTCTCAGAACCCTACATCATCATAGTTATTGCTTTAGTTCTTTTGGCGTTGCCTTTTTCGAAAGTAAACTTTCGAGACTTTCATTTCCTATGGGTGATTCCCCTCGTTTTCATGGTTCTAACCACCAATTTTGCACAACTTTTCTATCTTTTTTCCTCGCCATCACTTGTAAATACAGCGCTGGCGATTGAAAACAACATTCGGGAATGGCGACTTATTGCTCGTTTCTTAGTTATTGTTATTTGGCAGGTTTTTGCTTGGCGATTGGTGGTTAAAATTCTAAGTAAACATAAGAAAGTTTAGTTTAAGGAGAAATTTTCCGCTGTCATGTTGTCGCCGACGGAATCCCAGTCATCGGTAAATCTGTGAACAACTGCAAGGACGGAAAAGGTGAGGCTTGAATAGTCTGTGTTGCTGAGAAAACTCAGGGTACCATAGTTTACTCCGTCAACGTAGAATGTGACTTCTGTGCCCGACATAATCATAGTATAGTGATGCATATTCCCGTCGTTAGGTATGAGGCTGAACATACGAAAATTAACTTCTGAAAAGGAGCTAAAAGGTTCTCTGCTACCCGGCTCTTGATTGTAGCCGTAGATAAAACCGTCTTTTAGATCCATTCTTATGCCAAATTCTGTTCCCTTGTATGTGGTTGTATCTGAGGCTGCGAAGATTACCATTTCGTCGAAGCCAAGTGCATTGATTTTGGGTGTGATGAATGCCGCGTCAAAGGTTATTTTCTGAATTGGGTACGCGTTTAAAGTGAGAGCGTCTGACCCGGCTAATTGACCTTGATTTGTGTTATCTGGAAAGGGAAAAAAGAATTGTGTTGGGTCAGGCTGCTGAACAGAATAGCCGCCGTAGGTATATGTCTCGAATTGTATGGTTTCTAAGGGAATCGATGTTGAGGTGGAGGATTCGGAAGAGAAGTTGTTGGAAGAATTAACCGAATCAAATTCACCTGAATTGCTTATTGGAGTAGTGTCGGGTCCTGTTATCTGGTCCTCGTACATATTATCTGCGAGGGAAAAATAGAGCGGGGTTAGGGGAGGCTGTTTAATTGTGGAAGATTTTGATGAAATAGGGTTCGTGGTGAGGTCTGGATTAGAAGAGTTAACTTGAAAACTAGTTTCGTTCTGTCCATTTGTTTGATTGATGTTTGATAAGTTCGTTGGAAGTGATGATTGTTTTGATATTTGATTGATTATGGTGTCGGCGTTAATCTTAGAATTTGATTGTAATTGACTGCTCGTTAGAATGGACGCTATTATTACTAACGAAATTAAGGCAATTGTTAATGCAAGAGACGTATTCTTGTAATTTCTTGCTTTTTTTGTCATCGATAGGCTTATGGAATTTCAAGTATTAAAAATACACTAAAATTGACTTGCGCCCGCAATCTCATTAGCACTTACTTAACTGTTGTATTACCTGGTTCTGGCTATTTCTTGATGACATAAAACTTTGGTGCTTTCCTAAAGAAATACAATGCCATTGGAATAGCTTCCAAAAACCAAAGTATCGGCGACAGAACAAGAACAGCGAGATGTTCACGGATTCTTTGTTTCTTACTTACTTTAGAAAAGTTCATCTCCAACCCTATCTGGTAAACGCCAAACAGAATGACTGTGTCTAAAATAAAGAACGGAGTAAGATAAGGTGAATATGACTGTTTTATGATTAAAGAAGGTATCAGCATGAAAAAACTCACTGCACCCAAAAACCAACTTATCATCCTGTATGTTGCTTTGGCTTTATCCCATATTCCTAGTCTGCTTAAATTTTCAATGTTTCCTTTTATCCATCTTTGCCGTTGCTTAATGAAGTCGGAATATGTGAATGGGGATTGTTCTTCGAGAACACCACCATGCCACCCAAAGATTCCGCCATATTTTTTGTATGCTACATAACCGAACAGGCTGTCTTCTGCGCAGGTGTTTGGGAAATCCCAACCAATATCCTTCTCAATGTCAGCTCTTAAAAGCAGGTTTGATCCATGTAGCCAATCTGGTTTTCCTTTGGATTGTAACATGGCACAACAAGAGTAACAAAAAGTTGGTCTCACAGCATCCAAATATTTCACTATTTTGCTACCGACATCAATTTTATTTGGATAAGTAATTAATCCTTCAGCGATTGGCTCTCGATTACTGTCAATATGGTCTAAAACTGACAAGAGCCCTTGTTTAGTAATCATTGACTCATCGTCAAGATGGTATACCCATATGTCAGGCGTGTTTTCTCCGTTTTTGTCTCTTTGTTCTACTGCGTAATGAAGTGCTCTAGCTTTGTATTTGGCATTGTTGGTTGTTGAATAGTCTTTGGGAACAGTCATTGTGAGCGCCCCATCAAAAGTTTCTTCCACTTCAGAAACTACAAATATACTGTAATTACTGTATCCTACCTCTTTGCATATTCGGTTAATGTTGTGAACTGCATCCTGAACAATTTTCATGTTGCCTATTGTGGTTATCTGAAATATCAATTTTTTCGGGTTGATGGGAACGAAGGATTTCTTGACTAAAAATTTTCTGTACCTTATTATTTGATATGCTAAAATGAAGTAGATTGGCATACCGATTAGCCATAAGATCCAGATGTTGTCGAAAACTATCATTCAGAGGGCTCTCCTTTGAATGCCGAATACTTGAGCTGTTGCGACGAGAATGAATCAGTCTCACACAAGTATTCAAACACAAACCTTTACTCCCAATTGTCACCGTAATTCATATGAATTTTAGTGCAGTTTAACTGGCATCAATGTTAAGTACTTATATCTATTAAATATTGAGTGAACGTTTAAACTGTTATCTGTCCGCAATCTTGGGAACTTGAGGTCCTTGTTTGAGTCAACTCCAAATAGTTAAAGAGACAAATTCTTTAGATTCCACAGGCTTATTTACTCAAGAGCTTACCGACCACCTCTCTGTCAGAATCTACCAGGACTGCCGCCCCAATTATTTGGAAACTGGTGCGCTTCAAAAGGGGCTTGTGCTATTGCTTGATGAGGTGGAGTTGATTGAGGAAGGAGTAGGATTTGGCGTTCCTGTAGTAAAATATGAGGATAAAACGTTTTTTTCTAGCAAAGCAGACTTGTCAATTAAGAAAAGCGGGTCTGACATTGTCATAACTAAAGTTTTCATTTTAGATACGGTTTCAATAAAAAAGTTTGGGAACGCCAGCTACATTGACGATGCAGTGTATTCACCGTTGAGAAAAACCTTCGAAAGACTTTACCTTAAACACAAAAAACTAATGCCGCTCTTTAACAAAGTTATGGAATTCCGGGATTTAGCAAATATAAAAACAGAATTTATAAAAGTTAAACCCCGCGGAAAAGTGACAGTGACCTACCACTGCCAACCAACATCTATCGATATCAGCGCGGATTTTTCAAAAATAGTTTTAGACAAGTGTAGTGAAGTCTTGGTTTTAAACGAGCAAGGCTCAAGTTTTTTCCGAAAGTATGTTGATTCAAATGGCTTAAGCCTTCTTGACCACAAGATAGGGGCTTGGGAAACAGTTACGGCTGATCAAGCATCTCTGCAGGAGGTCCGAGGACAAGTTTCTTTCTGTATAGGAAACTCTAGAGGCGTCAGGTTCTTTAGAGGTTGGGAGCATACGAGGAATCGGTTTTCTTGGGCTGGTTTGAGCTATTCTATGCGTCCGAACAATGGATCCTTTAATTATACAATAGGGTTAAGTTTAAAGTCCAGATAATTTTTATTGAATTAATTTTTTTCAAGTTTATGGACAAATAAGACATTGGAAAGTTTTTTATGCATTGAACCTGATAATTACTCGGGGATAAAGATAGTGAATTCTATCGATGTTGCCCAGTCAAAGGCAAATAGGCAGATGCCTCCATTAATCCATTCTTTAAAGACTCCCCCAAAAATAAAAAAATGCGTCGATATATGCAACAATTTTCTTGGGGAACTGGGCATAAAGAACCTCGATTTCAAAATCTTATTTGACAATCTTCCCCATGCAGTTGCTATATACAAGATGGTTTACGACAAAAAAGGCAAGCCCGTTGACTACATTCCCCTTGAAGGTAATAAGGCATATGATAATATTCATTCTTTTAAAAGAGAACGAATCGGGCAAAAAGCAGTAGAGTTCAATCCAAAAATAAAAGATGACCCTACAGATTGGTTACGAATTTATGGCCGGGTCGCCACCACAGGTGTGCCAGAGTATTTTGAATCCTACTGCGCGCCCAAAGATAAGTGGTATCAAATCTACATTTATAGCCCAAAAAAAACATTTTTTGTTTCAATGTTCGTGGATATATCAGAGCGGAAAAAAAGAGCTGCCGATGAACTTGAGGAACAAAAGAAATCTGAGCAGCAACTTTCATTTTCGGAAAAAAAATACCGCAGACTCTACGAAACAACTCAAGACGGTATCATGGCGCGAGATTTACAATCACGAATGATAGACTGCAACTTAGCTTACGCGAAAATGCTTGGATACACAAAAAAAGAATTGCGGAATTTAAGTGTCCAAGATTTGATACTTGAGAAGTGGCTTGATGAAAGAGAAAAAATCGTGAAAAAAGTCCTTCAAACTGGGAGATCTATAGTTTTTGAAAGAGAATATAGGCGAAAAGATGGTTCAGTTTTTCCCGCTTCTGTTAGAACGTGGCGGTTAACCGCTGGTAAAGGTAACATCGTTGGTATTTGGTCCATCGTTCGCGACATCACTGAACAAAAAGAACGTCAGAAAAACCTTCAAGATACAGCGGATTATCTCAAAAGAATAATTGAAGAACGGACCAAGCAGCTTAAAGATTCGGAGCGTTTAGTTGCTATTGGTCAAACTGCTGGTATGGTTGGGCATGACCTCCGCAATCCACTCCAGACTGTTATAGGCGAGTTGTACCTTGCGAAAAATGAAGTTAACTCGCTTAACGAAAGCGAAGCCAAAAACAACCTCCAAGAGAGCATTCAGGTAATTGAAGAGCAAGCGGTTTACATGGACAAGATTGTTTCTGACCTTCAAGCGTTCGTGCAACCAGTCAAAATAGACAAACAACCAATCAGCCTAAAAAAACTCGTTTGCGACGTTTTAACTTCTGTTGGGACTCCAAAAAGCATTGTGGCGGAAACCCGTATTGAAGATGATTTTCCGCAGATAAAAGCTGATCTTCAACTGCTGAAACGGGTTTTAATTAATTTGGTAACTAACTCGGTGCAGGCTATGCCAGATGGAGGCAAATTAACGTTGATTGGGCAGGTTAATTCAGACGGGAAAGTCTCCTTTACTGTGGAGGATACGGGTGTTGGGATTCCAGATGCAATTAAAAACCAGATTTTCACTCCCTTATTCACCACTAAACCGCGTGGACAAGGCTTCGGCTTAGCCGTATGCAAACGGGTTATAGAAGCGCATGGCGGCAACATTAGCTTTGAGAGCACAATGGGAAAGGGCGCCAAATTCACAATTCAGCTTCCAGCCAACTAAGGTTCAATCATTTCTTTCTGCTTTTGGAGTTCCCTTCAATCTTTGTCTAAGACTGTACAGGAACGCTATGAACCAGAAAGCTACAGTTGCCCATCCCAACGCGAAACCAACTATGTTTCCTATAAGATAATATGCTATTTCGAAGCCAACAATGGAGACAAAAGTTAAAAATGAACCTAAAATGCTGTATCCTCTTAGGGCATTGCGGCTTTTTATTACTGCTCTTAGCATCAGGAGTAGGGCGATGAAGTTTATGATACTTGCCAAGTCTAGTGCTAAGTTCGCGTAACCTAACGTGTCCATTTTTCGTTGTTTCCCAAAGCCAAAACAGTTTGCCGCAACTTAAGACTATCGCCACGCCAAGCTATAGCCTGTAAATTGCCTTAAATCTTGACTTGCCCTGCCGTATGAATCCTTGAATAAAAGGTGAAGAAACAATAATGATTTCGCGTTATTGTGCTGGCTGTGGATTGCGGTGGCGGGATTGTTTCTTGGATAGGTGAGATTATGGAAAACTAATATATAGCTAGAAGGGAAAATACCCTCTGGTTAGAGGAATTAGAGTGAAGACAACTAAAATCATGTTCATCGTAGTTTTTGCTTTGGCACTTTTTGTTTTCAGCGGTTTAGTCTACGCTTTTGACGAATCTTCATTAACAGCATACCCAATTTTTTCTTCGCAGACACCAAATATTGGAAGCACTGTAACTGTCAGAATTACAGTTCAGAGCAACGTAGATGAGGAACTCCAGATAAGCCACATAGGAGTTAACTTTGACTGGATGGACCCAAGCGGATTTTACGGTCCAGATTTAAGCAGCAACCCCGCTGTCGTTCCGAGCAACGGTACCTACACTACGCCTCCATTCCTCGTTCAAATTCCCACAAACGTAACGGTCGGGACACACAATTATTATGTTGGTGTTGACGGAATAGAAAGTTCCAACCAAAACGAATTCTACTGGAACTCAACAGTAACGACCATTATGGTTTTACCTGCTAACACAACTGGAATCACTCCTACCATAACCATAAGTCCAACTGGAGGAGGCGGAGGACAGACAAATACAGGTTCAACATCCCCCTTAAATCTGATAATCTACTTTGCTGTAGCCGCAATCGTTGTGGTCGTTGTTTTAGCTCTGATAGTTATGGTCGTGCAGAAGAAGCGGAAACCAAAATCATCTTCCCCTGTCCCAGCTGGCCCTGCCGATGAACAGCCTAAGAAAGCAGACGAAGATCAGAAGAAAAAGGAAGAAAAAGATAGCTTCGACGCGCAGATTTAACCATCAGGATAAAGCTTGAAAAGACTTATAGCTAAAGTCAACCACTTTGAGGTAACCAAAGTGGACTTATGTTGGTAGCTAGAGGCAAAACAGTCCTAACTGGACTTGCAATCGTTATCGCCGTAGCCTTAATTTTTCTGCCAGTCTATTCTACCACTCAAGCACAAACCAAGATAACATTTACGCCCAGCGATACATTCAGCATCCCAGAAAACAACGCATCAATCCATTTCGCGGTAAATGGCTCCTGTACTTCAGCAACGTTGCTGAATGGTGCCTGGGTTTTTACTGATTTAGAACTTGTTAATTACCCATCAAACGGGACCTTGAAATTTTCTACAGAAAACTCCAACATAACTGTATACTATTTTAGAACAACAGGTCAGTTTGGACGAACGACAAGCATCAAGTACAACGCGGACGGTCAAGGCAAACAATACATCAATCTCGGTTTAAACACCACGAAATCAACTGACCCAAGTGAATGGCTCATAACTGTTCCTAACGGGGGCGCAGTTGTCCATGGCATTGGCTGGAACCTTTTGCCCGACAACACAGTAGTATTAAATGGTCTTAAGGGAAATGTTACTGTGTCGCATTTTAGTTACAGCTTCCCAACTGCTACCGGTCCTTTCTATGTTCAGCATTCGATTATTATCATAACCACTGCTGTATTGGCTGCAACCATCGCAGTAGCTGTGCTAATTAAGTTTAAGGTTAGGAGATAAAAGGTATGGTGTCGATAACTTCGCCGGAAACAATTCTGTTCCTGTATGCTTTGATTGTTGCGGCAGGCATCATCCTCATCCTAAAATTATCCAAGGATAAAACAAGAAAAATCAGCACCCTACGCCTTTTCATTCAAATCGTCGCCGTCATCGCCGTTTTCATGGGACTTCTAATTGGTCCATTCAACCAACCAGGATCAGTATTTGCACCTCTGGGAATTTCGCCACGTGACCACTTAATCGGCAAAGACGTTTTAGGCAACCAATTTCCCAGACGGCATATCCCTGCCCATCCTAGCTTGTTACTTCCCCAATGGGCGAACTGTCACCTGCCCCATTTGGCAACTGCAAGCCTACATTTTTCCCTTCTGGAACTTCCCCATAGGCTACCAAGTTAATTACTCAACTTCAGGAATAGAAAAAATAGCAATAGTCCTCGGCATGATTGTTGCCGCATCGGTTATTTTAGGTAGGTTTTTCTGCGGATGGATCTGCCCCTTCGGCTTATACCAAGATTTATTGATCCGAATCAGAAAATCCGCTCGTCTCCGTCACTTGAAATTTTCTGATAGCACAAGCGCTAAACTTGGACAATTCCGCTACATAATCATCGCATTGTTTTTGATTTTAAGCGTCATATTCGCTTCATACGCCATCTTCGGAACCCAACTTATCCCAGGCACAATCCCTGGTGGTCCCCAAGGAACCGAAGCTGGTATAGTAAGCTACATCAACGAGCCCTTCTGCCTGGTGTGCCCCATGCGTCCGCTCTGCTTAATCGTTGAATCCGGCATCGGCGCCATGAGTTACAATTACATTTCCCAAATTACCTATGGACCCTTCTGGACGTTGGGGATGTACATAACGTCCATAAACTTAACAATCTTCATAGCTGTAACCATAGTTTCGTTGGCTTACAGGCGGTTCTGGTGCAGAATCTGCCCCCTTGGCGGCTTAACCGCACTCTTCAGCACCTTTACACCCTTCAAACAAATCGCATTAACCAAACTACAGAAAAACGAGCAAAAATGCACAAAATGCGGGGTCTGCAAACGAGTTTGCCCAACCCAGGCCACCGACATGTTTGAAAAGAAAGGTGGAGATGTCACAGAATCCAGATGCATGCTATGTGCTAGATGCGTTGAAATCTGCCCCTACGAGGGTGCTTTACGTTTCGAGTTCGCTGGGAAAACCCTGATGAAATCGAGGAATTGGCTCCAAGAAAACGCCAACTCTGAACCCAACAAAAACGATTAATCTAAATTCGCTTGAAACAGAAAATTTGGCTTACTCTATCCTCTTTCGTCGCTGAATTAATTTTTTCTCCATCTAAGCGATCATTCTGCTTGTGTGTTTTTGGGTCTGTATCTAACAATCCGTGATGGCAGATGTTTTCATGACCAAGATAGACTACGCTATAAGCTACCATAGAAGCGAAACGTAATACGTAAACGCATTACAACCCCTTTTTCCCTT
Source organism: Candidatus Bathyarchaeota archaeon (assembly GCA_963809455.1). GTDB lineage: Archaea > Thermoproteota > Bathyarchaeia > Bathyarchaeales > Bathycorpusculaceae > Bathycorpusculum. The sequence goes on from CAWEJP010000015.1 coordinate 148,603, forward strand.
TTTGTTGATTCGCAACTTCGCACGCTGTCCATTTTGCGGCGTGCAAAGACAAATAATATGGTTATAGCTTTGTCTGTCGCCAATCTTGTTATTGTTTTCAAATTAAGCTGTGTTCCTTCAAAGCCTCAAGAAACTTTAAAGTAGCTTTTTGAATGTCAACTACGCTTGTCCGATCAAAATAAATTAGCTCTTTTTTATAATTTAAGTTAGCGATCTCTTTTTCATTGATTCCTTTTTCTACCAATGCAATAATATCTTTTTTACAACCTTGTGCTATCCCTGTTTCAGATATCAACCACGGCGACGTTGAATAGATACCATCTTCCATCTTCTTCCGTTTTACGAATATGACGATGAAGAGCCCTGAATTAGTAATTCTTTCTATTACTTTTTCTGGAATACTATCTTTAGAATAGCTCTCGCCTGTTCGATAATCTAACTGAAGAGATTTTAGAATACTGATTATGTAATTATTTATGTCTTGGTCGGCAGAATCAAAACTCATAGAGACAAAGGGAATGTTATTTTTTTTAGACTTAGCTTCGTTTTGTTTTGATTGCGAGTCGTCATCAGAATTATCGATTTTTAATTCTGTCAATTCGAATCCGTGATGGTAGTCACTTTTGACTACGAATACTTTACCGCAGTTTTCGCATACATTCATTTTAGCGATTTTAATTAATGCTTCATTTCGACTATCGAAGACATCCAAAGTTCTACCGCAATTATTGCAACTTGCCACTATCTTTCTGCAACTATCCATATGATTTACCTACCGACCTCTTAGAAACGACCCGTCTTTTGCATCTCAGTAGTTATTGCTTATAATTCTTTTTCAAACTTAGCAGACTCGAAACGATCGAAACAAAACTTAACACGGTCCGTTTTCAGAGTTATTGTACTTTTCGATGCTGCTTCGTCTGCCTCTGTCCAAAGCGTTAGGACTTGCGAGTGTGCGCTACCTGCCCATAAAAACCGTTGCTTTTGTTGTTGTTTGAATGGATAAAGTCCATGCTTTTTAAGTGCGAAAATGCTGAAAAAACAAGCAAACGTTCACCACGCAGGTATCGTGGCGGTAGACGGAGAATGCAAAGTAAACGTTCGTTATTTTCGAACGCTAAAACATAAAGTAAATGCAAAAATAAGGCGAAAATGCTCGTATTTTTCATTTTACCAGAAAAATTTTACTCGATTTTCAGCGAAAAAACATGTTAAAAAGTCTGAAATTATGGGTAATCATCCTTTTTCATGGAAAAGGCATCATACAATTTGTTAACGTACTTCACCGATCGCAAACCCCTTCTCTTAGGGATGTTATTACGGCATAAGTCAAAATCCACAGATTAAAGATATATTTAAATATCTCTTGGAGAGTTTATGCTGTGGATGAGGCTTAATTGTCTGCAAAAAATATAACCATTTACATGCCTATTGAAGTCGTGGAAAAGATGGAAACTCTAAAGGGTGTGAATTGGTCCAAAATTGCCAGAACGGCTATCGAAGAATACGTTAACACTCGGTTTGAGACTTTGCTTTCCCCAGAAATTGTTGAACGCTTCAAAAAAGAAATGCATGTACACTATGCTGAAGGAAGGCAATATGCCGCACAACAACTAATTCCAGAACTATCTTTCAAGCAGTTATCAAAATTTTTTGATGCTGCCACAAAAAACGCAATAGAAACGAGGGAAAACCGGGCATTAGTTGAAAACGCTCCTGTGGAAGCTTACAATTTAGACATTGACTCCGCAGCAAGAGAACTCATCATCTCATATTTCAAATTGCCAACAGATGAATCAAGCAAGTTTTATGATGGAGCCTACTCCGTCATAAGAGAGCTTTGGGAAACAATAAATAAGAATCCGTGTGTGTAAAAAAAGGTAAAAAATGAATAGTTGGTTGAGAAAGAAAAGAAGGTGTGGAACTATGGTTAAAACAAAATCGCCTCAACAATATACGGAAATTAAGGCTGGAGGAGGGGTTAAAGGATTATTGGGTATAGAGGCTTCAAAAATTCAGCTTTTTGACAATAACCATATGTTCGTAAAAATTAAGAAGGGGGACTCCATAGCATATGTGGAAAAAGATAATTTCTATGAATTGTCAAGAGACGCTCAAGGACGCCATAAATTAAGGAATCTAAAAAGCTCACAAGAAAACGGAGACGTCTGATGAACACTGTTCACAATGTTATTTTTAGTAGTTCTGCTAAAATGGATACAATTGCCAACAGTTCAATTGAATTAATGATCACCTCTCCGCCTTACCCTATGATTGAAATGTGGGACGAAATTTTTTCTAAACAAAATCCTGCAATTGGTGAAGCATTACGGGAGGAAAATGGCAACAAAGCGTTTGAATTTATGAATAAAGAACTTGATAAAGTTTGGAAAGAAGTGTTTCGAGTTCTCGTAGATGGTGGATTTGCCTGCATAAACATCGGTAACGCTACGAGAAAAATCGGCAATGAATTCAAACTATATTCCAATCACTCACGAATACTTGAATATTGCATAAATTTAGGTTTCAGTTCTTTACCTGAAATTTTGTGGAGAAAACAAACGAATGCTCCAAACAAGTTCATGGGCTCTGGAATGTTGCCTGCAGGTGCTTATGTTACATTGGAACATGAGCATATCTTAGTTTTAAGAAAAGGTAACAAACGCAATTTCAAAACACCAGAAGAAAAACTGAGAAGACAAAAAAGCGCATTCTTTTGGGAAGAGCGTAACGTGTGGTTTTCGGATGTGTGGGAAGACCTCAAAGGAACAAAACAAAACAACATTGATAAAAAAATAAGAGAACGAAGCGGCGCTTACCCATTTGAATTGGCTTATCGTTTAATCAACATGCTATCATTAAAAGAAGACACAGTTTTAGACCCCTTTTTAGGAACAGGAACTACAACAATGGCAGCAATGGCAACAGGAAGAAACAGCATAGGGTTTGAAATTGACCCCAACTTCACCGATCATTTATCTTCACGTTTCAAGGGGATTGTAGATTTCGCCAACCAATTAATTGAAAGTAGAATAAACGCTCACCTCGAATTTACACGACAGCGTATTAAAACAAAAGGTGCGTTAGGTTATACGAGCAAGGTTTATGGTTTTCCAGTAATGACAAGCCAAGAAACCGAAATAGAATTTGCTGAACTAAAGAAAATCGCTAAGAAAGATAGCGTGTTTGAGATTGAATACAAAGAAAAACCAACCTTCCAAATGATCGATGAAGACTTACTTCAAAAAGGAAAATCGTTAAAGAATTGGATTGAAGATAGTTAAAAATCGTATTCTACTTTTATGCCATCCTTTAACTTCTCATAATAAATCAGTTTAATGTTAATGTTTTCATGAAGCATGTTTTTGGTTTTGTAGGTTATTGGTTTGATTGAAACTGGCGTTTCATCAATATAACCATCGATAAATTGTGATTCCTCTTCAGGTGTTGACCTTCTGTATGTAGACCATTTTCTTTGGGCTATAGTTTTGAGAATACTCTCCTGAAAACAAAAGCCCGTAAAGGTTTTGGTCAAAACTAAATCTTGAACCCATTTTTTGACCAATGGTTTATCGATAAGTTCTATCGCAGACTTGAGGTTTTGAACCATTTCATAAACCCTCTCCGTCGCATCATCAACCCCTTCAGGTATTTTTTCTGAATACCATTCAACCCATTGATTGTAAGTTCCTTTAGGGCATTGTTCAATTAACTCTGACATTTGCCCAACAACTTTCGGTCTTGTCCCCTGAGCGTTTTGGTTTGCAAGATTCATAATTTGAGTTGTATACTTTGGAAATTCAGAAGTTTTTCCAACAACGTCTGCGGTGACTCGCGAATTTTTGATTATCAGTTCCATAAGCACACTTTAGTGCTTGTTACTTATAAGCAAAAAAGTATAAACGATTGAGCGGCTACCCAAAAATATTAGTTACTTAGCAAACAATGATAGGGCAATGCATAAAATGTTAGATAGCAAAACAAGGTTCGATTCGCTTGACACGTGATATTGTTGCCAATATTGTAATTCTAAGAAAAAGTATTAACCAAGCGGCATTACAAAAACAAAAAGAGCCCATTTTTACGGCAGTCATCGAAAATGAGCAAATCGTTTTTGACTTATCAAACCTGTCTTGCCAAAGTGAAAGTGAGTTTCGTAAACTTATCGAGATGTTGTACAAACTAATAATAGAGTCCTCAGGGGGCGGAAATCGTCTACCTGAAGATTCACGGATCGAGGTCATGCTTTCATCCCTTCGAGAACTTAGGAACCACTTTCTCCATGCAAGAGAACATGGAAAAGAAAGCGACGTAAAAAAGAAGTATCGTAAGGTAGGCGAAATATATTTTAGGCTTGTTGGAAAAAGAGTGCCTTTGGAACAAGATTGGGCAAGCGCAAAGGTTGGATTGCTCAAACTTGCTGAAGATGGTTTGGAAAGAACTTTTGAAATAGTTACACAAGAATTGGCTATAGACACTCCATATTTTGAGAATAATAACATAGAGTTATTCGGAAAAGGTGAATCGAACTCTTTCCAATCCCACAAGAGAAGAGGGCTTTGGGCACTTAGTGATATTCCCGTTTTTATCCCACAATTTACCATTAACTCGCCATTACCCAGGATAGGAGGAACAAATTGTTGTGTCCACGCTAGATACAGATCACCGTTTACTGGAAGTATTTCACAGTTTGTCGAATTCATGAGGGAAATCGAACAAAAATGGAAAGACGCTTCCTACTTTCTTTCACCCTATGGACCGCTAAATTGGGGGATTTCCGATGATGGGCATTTTGCCTTTGGTTGCGGTACAGAGAACCTTCAACATGAGTTGCTAAGACATAAAAGGGTGGCAGTGGGAGGGATAATGCAAGGATGTTATTGAGAAGATAATAGCAAGACTTGTTTCTTAGTCCTTTCGGGTTATAGAAAAGGTAATATTGTAAAAGATATATGTGCCGATTTGTATTTGAGTTGCATACCTACAGACTGGACAAACTTTGAGAATCTGTTCAAAGCATTTAGGCATTTAGATGATTGTGTTGTAAATATTAAAAATTATTCGTTAAAGCCGCTAACATTTTTTTCTTGGGAAACTAAACAACCGACAAGAGTGAAGTTGAATATAAAAGGAGGATTAAGGAGAGAAGGGTATTTGGATATGAAAAATGATAGAGAGACGGATAATTATGGCGGTGTAATCGTAGAAGCCAAATCATTCTCTCACCTGAAGTTTTATCGCAGTGGTTCTTCTCAACCACCTGATTCATCAGAGCACTTGAATCCAATTTATCAACTCAAAGATGTTGTCGTAAATATTACCGGTGCAGTTCCTTATTGTGAGGAGGTGAGTTCCGGATTGATTACAGATGTCACTTCACCTCGCATTTCAACCATATTGTTTGATGCTTATGGGGCAACGATTCATGCCATAAGTATAACTGCACTAATCCAAGAATAAAGTCAGAGTAATCGATAGGAATCAATAAGGGGCTTCGGTGATTGCGTTTGTTACGCATGGGGGCAATGGCAGATTATTTACAGGCGCTGAAAATGCCTTAAAAGAATCAATTAAACACCTTTGCTGGGTTATAGCATTTTTTACAGCGTTTTAGCCGTTATTCCTATAAAGTCCCAACCGGACAACGGACACGTTAGTAACGTGGAGATCATCAAAATGATAACGCAAATTAGTTCAACAATCGATTTAAAACCAGAATTAACAAGTTTAGCTTTTGAATTGGGGTTAAATCCCTCAAAAATATGCGAAAACGCCTTAAAACAGGCAATTGGACGTTTACAGGGACTAAATCAAAATAAGTGTTTGGTGGACGAGGCGGGATTTGAACCCGCGACCTCCACGATGCCAACGTGGCGATCATGCCAGACTGATCTACTCGCCCAAACTATCTGGCTTCTACATTCTAATTCGGCTCGTTTAATAAGCGTTTCTTTTAGCGGGATTTTCTTTATTATATGACTTTCATTTGTGCCGGATGGGCACTCTTTGGCACCGGCAATTATGCAACGCAATCGAAGAATGTCGTTCCAGTCCAGTGTGTCAAGAGACGCCAAGGCAGCCGATAATGTCATGAGTGTTTCTTCAACACTTGGGAACTCCTCAGGTAACTTTATCTTGGGAGAAGAACAACAACACTGATTTTTTTGTTGTTGTTCTTTCAACCAGTCAAGGTTAATCAGTTTTTCCGAATGTCCTCTTGGCAACTCCTTGGGCAACTCAAGCTTTGAAGAAGAAGAAGAGTGGTGCAGGGCATCTTCTTCTTCTTTCAATAAGCCCAGGGCTACAGGAAGCCAGCTGGCTTTCAAGAGAGGGTTTAGTCACTTTTTTCAACCTAACTTTTTCTAAAACGCAAAGAGGGTTTTCTGGTGCAGTAGCCAAATCCTCAAAGAAAATATCTTGAAGAACAGTTGGCAACCTAGATATGCGACTTTGAAAATTCGGGGTGAAACTCTCTAAATTGTGTATTTCCACGCTTGAATACCCACCGTAAACCTGCTATTAGCCTATTATGGCGTTTGATCCCCATATTAGGCATTTTATGGCGGGATAACACCGATAAGAAGCCATCGATTAGAAGCCTGGCTTATCAAGCCAAGTTAAAGAAACAAAGTAAGCCAGCCCAAGTAAGAGAATCTAAATGAGCAAACCTCGATACACTCATAATATAGTGAGGAAATTACTAGTTTTGAGCTCAATAGCGGAAAAAGTATATGCAGTCACTACTTAAAAGATGTCTCCTATAACTAAGAGTCTTTCTCATTTGACTTGACCGAGGTCTTCCGCCGATTATGTAGTTAGAAAAAGTCTGTCAGGTTTTATTTTTCCACAAAATTTATAAGTTCAAACCTTCGAGATACTTTTATGACCTAGAAAATGCCTATTCGCGCGTGCTATTTATCAACATAAAGGTTGATGCGCTGTGGCTTTTTTAGATTAAACAATTAAAGTGAAAAAAATGAAAAACCTAAAGAAAATATTAGCTATTGCTATTTCTTTACTCATTGCACTTTCGATGACAGCTGTAATTACAATAATACCAGGAGCTAGCGCTCATAACCCTCCATGGACTGTACAACAGTATTGCTATTGTATCGTAGCACCAAACGTAATCGGCGTAGGTCAAACAGATTTCATTGCCTTTTGGAGCAACTTTGTGCCACCAACAGCCGTGGGTGAAACTGGTGACAGATGGACTTTCATGGTGACTATTACGGCGCCCGACGGAACCAACACAACATTAGGACCGATAACATCTGACCCTGTAGGAACCGGGAACACTGCATTTACGCCCGACCAAGCAGGTAACTACACTATCACTGCAACAGTTGAACAACACACAATCTCTAACCAACCTAACGGTCCTGCTTTAGGCTGGGGACCTTCAAGTACGGGATATGCCACTATCGGCGATATTTACACGGCTGCTACAAGCATACCTGTAACTCTCGTGGTCCAAAGCACACCAATACCAAATTGGCCGGATGCTCCTCTTCCAACAGACTACTGGAGTAACCCAATAAACGACCAGAACAGAGACTGGTGGACAATTTCAGGGAACTGGCTTGAGACAAACGGCTTCAACTCCGCGGCGGAAGGATATTACTACAAAGGAGGCGGTTACAATCCATACACGGCAGGTCCAACTAGCGCACACATACTCTGGGCGCAACCAGAGCCATCCGCGTTCGGTGGTGTTATGGGCGGAGTCGTATCAGAAAATGGAGGAGTTGGTAACTACTACACTGGAATGTCATACGAACAAACCTGGGGAATGAACTACGGACCATGGATTATCAGCGGAATGCTCTACTTTGACAATCCAACCTTTGCAGCACCCAATTATGGATGCTACTGCTATGATTTAGCTACAGGAAAACTAGTATGGCAACAAAACTTCACAATCACTGCTGCTCAGGTGCAGCAGTACGTATCACCCAACCAATTCGGAGGTATCCCATATCTGTGGAATATGCAAGGTTCTACGTGGAGCATGTATAACGCAGCTAACGGTAACTTTATCGAAAGCTTTAAGGGCTGTACAAGCGGCACAACTGTAACCAGTCCCACCGACGGAAGCATCTTAGTCTACATAATGGGCGGAAGCGGCGCAGGAAGATGGCTCGCAATGTGGAACTCAAGTCTTGCCGTCTGGGCAAACACGCCAAACTTATACGTATCCAATACCTATTTGGAGTGGAGACCTTATTCAGGAGCCACCGGCCTTAACTGGTCACTTGGAATACAATGGAATGTAACTGAGCCAGCAATAACCGGAACACAAAGCATTGCGAAAGTAGATGTTGTTGATTCATCAAACATGGTTCTTTGCACTGTACAATTTGCCCAAAACGACGGGACAACCATGCCAGAGCTTATGGCTTATAGCGCGTCAAATGGTGCACTTCTATGGGGACCCGAAAATACAACGGCAGTACCTGGCACGTTTGGATCCACCTCTGAATCAGGAATTACTGGAATATCGGACGGAGTTATCGTGGAATACGTAGGACCGACCATGTCATTTTACGGATACAATGCGGCTACCGGAGCCAAGATGTGGGGACCAACTTTAGCAAGCCCAACAGTGAACGGATGGGCTGAATACGGCTTTTACAGATGCAACTGGGTAGGTCAAGGCTGTATTTACCTACCAGGAATGGACGGATACGTTCATTGCTTGAACATTACTACTGGGAAATGGCTTTGGGACTTTGACACTGGACCAAGTGGACTAGAAACTACCTGGGGCAATTGGCCTCTTCTAACCGCAACCTTCCTCGGCAGTAAAGACGCACCTGGCACAAACGGACTTCAAATCTACGCAGTCGGTGGACACACACACCTACAACCAATGTACAGAGGCGCTCAACTCTACGACGTTAACGGAACTACCGGACAATTGATATGGAGTCTCGAAGGATGGTGGGAAGCTGGTGCACCTGCAGGCGCAGACGGCATGATGGTGGCAATCAACGGCTATGACAATCAATTGTATGGCTTCGGCAAAGGCAATACGCAAACCACAGTCAACGCACCAATGAGTGGAGTTATAGACGGAAACAAATTTGTTATAAGCGGTACGGTAACTGACCAATCTCCAGGTCAAACAGGCATAGGCGTACCAACTGCAGGCACACCTGCGGTCTCAGACGCGAGCATGAGTTCATGGATGACATATCTGTACATGGACCAGCCAAAACCAACGAACACAACCGGCGTTCCAGTGACGATAAATGCGATTGACCCCAACGGCAACCTCATCCAACTTGGCACCACTACATCCGATGGTTATACCGGCTATTACAGCCTTGCAGTGAATCCAAGCACCCTTGGAGCAGGTTCAGGCCAATACGCAGTCCTCGCTAACTTCGGCGGATCTAACTCTTACTACTCTTCATCCGCAGAAAGTTCTTTCATTCTCAACGCCGCATCAGCAACCGCATCACCAGCTCCATCAGAGGCTCAGCAGTCTACGGGAATGTACATCATAGTTGGAGTAGCAGCAATCATCATTGCAATAGTCATAGGGTTCGCCATTACAATCCTGATGCTTAGAAAGCGACCGTAAACACCAAACCAAAACAACAATTTTCCCTCTTTTTTGAGGAAACGATTAAAAACTTTTAGTTTATTCTTATGATTAATGGGCGGCATAGTGAATAGGTTCTTTTCTAGCAACTTTTTCTAACGAAGAACAACCAGTTTATTTCCAGATGTATAATTTAGCACTCCAGCAACCTCTGTAAAGGCGTCAATTCCATTCCAACATAACAGTCGTCTAGTGTCACTTACTGCATACAACTTACCGTTGCATACAGCCTGATCGTTTAGGGCTGTCCCTGCGGTGGTACGGTGGACGTCTCCTTTTTTATTATAGATTGTACTTAAGATCAACATAAGAAAAGGCAGTATACTTTGACCGCTCAAACTCGAAGTCATTGTAAAAATATTATCGTAATTTCGGTTGTTGTAACAATTCTTTTGATTTCTTCTGTTGCCATTCTAATTGATTTCAACAAGCCAGCTACTGCGCAGCGAATTAACCTTTACTTGGTCGCCATCACCAATCAAGATGTTCTGCAGGGAAGTAGTTCTCGATTCAAAGTTCTTGTTGATTCGATTGGAAAAGCCAGAAACATAACATTAGGCTGTGATGTGAGTCCAAGCGGATTAGACTGTACGTTTGATCCACCTGCCGGTGTTTTGAACTTTACCAGCACATTAACCGTGTACGTTCCCGATTCTACTCCAATAGGAAACTATACTGTAACAGTTATTGCTTCAAGTGATAGCCAAAAGACAAATGCATCGAGTGTTGTGTCTGTCTTGCGCGCGAATTTAACGGCAGGAACTGTAGTAGTTTCGGGGCGAGCTAACAGTGCTGCGCTTTTCATGCCTTTTCCTTCAAGCTTGATAAGTATAACATTTACTGACATCCAAACAGACGCCAATACCACCTATGACTTTAATTTTCCTCCGCCACCAACCCTTGATCCCATGGAATATTCCCTCGGAAATTACACCGTCATTTTAATGAATCAACATACCTATAGTGTAACTGTAAGTTACTATGGTAACATGGAAAGATTCGCAGACTATGTTGGCACATTTACCGTTGCTGTACCCCCCGGACAAACACAGGTTACCGAAGACTTCTAATATTAAAGGATCAATTTTTAAGTAAATCAAGAATTAGTCCAGAGGTCATATAACAAAGAAAACCCGAAGGCAAACGTGATCTACTGCTTAGACCAGGAGATAGGAGCTTTTTACGACATAAGCGCTTATTTTGTGATAACCCAGATTTCATCAATCCAATAAAATGGTTAGTCGAAGGTTGCTCCTTGGAACCAATACCAGCAACCAGTCAACGCAACGAAAACAAACGAACTAAACCATAAAACTCACATATCCTGCACAAATAAGGACTATGACACTTTAATCTAAACGATGGAACAATGAATTTTCCATGGGGATGATGTCGCCGTTCCAGCCTTAGGGCAAAATAATTTTTTACTATTTTTTTTTTTTTTTATCTTTCTTCTTAATTTATGTATGGTTGCATCTAGTTATAAGTCTTTTTAATGATGTTTTTTTCCGTAGAAGTAAGGTAAATATCAAAGGAATAACTGCAAACAAAGACAAGATTATCGAGCCTTGAAATTCTGGAATGGTAGGCGATGGTGCAGATGTTGAAGTTGGGGTTAGAGTGGGGGGAGGTACAGGGGTTACTGAAGCAGAAACAGAAACTGAACCATCAGGTATGCTTATTGTTTCTATGTTACTCCAGGCGCTTGATTCATATGTCCAATAGCCAAAAGGGCTGTTAACACCTGAAAGCGGGTGGCTAGTCCCGTTGATTGCTCGAATCTGAAAATCAATCTGAGCGTCAGAAGAATAGTTTTCTGGAATTGAAAGTAAAGTGTATGGAACTGAAATTAAGGTGTATTGAGAATTTGTTGCAGTTGGCAATACGTTTTCTTCTTCGTTATAAGTGTGAAGTTCAGTCCAAGTATCTCCAAAATGCCCTTTGAAGCGTATATCGTAGTACAGGTCTATTCCATAGTAATTTGAGCTAGGTGTTGAAATGTGAGGCTGATTAATGATGTTGAAGTCAATAGTTTTGTTTTCTACGTGATAACCAGGTTGGGTAGTCACAGTTTGTTTGCCTGTGTATGGGTCGGTTGAAGTAGTTGTGGTTGGTGGCACATCATAGGAGTGGTCAGCTAGTTGAATCGTGAATTCTGGAATAGAGAGGGATGGACTAAATGCAGTTGGGTACGATGTTGGGATTGGAGTTTGAGCAAAAGCAGGTTTAACGATCAATAGACTCAGGAATGAGAAAGCCACTGTAAGAATAAGGATGAATGCGATACCTTTACCTGTATAGCCCATAGTTAGTTTTAAGAAACAATTAGCGATAAAAGGCTTGTTCTATTTACTTAATTTCCATTTAGCTATACTCATTGTGCAAAAAACCGGGTCTTAGGTGAGAGAGGTTGCCATTTGGAGGAAAGTTAAGTCCCCTTTTTCTATGACTGAGGAAACGGGATTTCAAGGCATTTTTCTTCAGGAGGGCAACGAAAAACAGCTAGCTAATTGAACGAAGTAGTTGAACTAATAGGAAGCTTGCAAGTAAGCCAAACTGAGTTAAACGCTTATTTTGTGATTACCCAGATTTCATCGATCCAGTAGAATGGGTAGTCGTACATTGCGCCTCGGCACCAAAACTCTGTAGTTACGTTTTGGTTTACTGGGAAGTTGTAGGCTAATCGGATCCACTTATTTGCTGGCAGCGGTAGATCTCTATGTTTTTTGAAAACTCCGCCAACAGTTACGCGAATGGCGTCATTGTTTGCGTTTCCATCATGTTAGAGGTGATAGATTATGCGTGCTCTGGTTTTCAGCTTTGATGGCCAATACACTAAGGATGCTATTTACAAGAAAATTGAGCAGTTAGGTTTAGAAGTAGTCGACGAAGAGAAAAAAAACGTTTCGTCGACTACTTCTCTTGAGTTGCCTGATGATTTGCCCAGTATTGAAGAAACGCTGATGAAGTATCAGCTGCTTTCCTCAATGACTAGGGCTTCCCTTTTTCCAATCTAAAGCCTCCAGATCAACGGTGAAAAGAACGTTCGTCCCAGGTGTTCCCGTGTGCTCTTTTGATAATTCGCCTTGTGACTAACTGGTTTAGATAGCCGCTTTCGACTGCGCTTTCCTTTT